>JBMNJG010000001.1:0-65015 GCA_050951545.1 Limnochordia bacterium
TCAGTTGGGCTTCTGGGCCCGAAGCCCAACGTCTTGAGGCGGTTACACCGTCTGCTGTGCCCTCTATTCGCGAAGTCGCAACCTCACGGCTGTTTCTTGATCCTAACCTACCGCCCAAGGGAATGCGGATCTTCCTGGAAGAGATGGATGTAGGAAGACCCATGCCCCAACCAATTCGTTACCCCGACATTGAGCGTGAGATCAACTCACACTTCGGTCAGATATGGCGGCAGCAGCGCTCTGCACAGGAAGGGCTTGATGCTTTGCAGCGTATTGTCACGGCTATCCTCGACGAAACACAGTGAAGGCAGAATAAGTGGGGGGCTTCGGCCTCCCACTGGGCATTCAACTCGTGGCACTTCCACTTGCGGACCTATTTGAGGGGGGAATCACATAACATGGGGGGACAGCATTGGGTTATCATCTGGACACGACTCATGCCCGCTTAACAATTGACACTGACACCGGCCTGATGACCATTGTGGACTTGAAACGCGGAGAAAAGGTTCTTCAAGGCCACTCTCTGTGGCGGGCGATCGCCCGTCACGAGGCTGATTTGGAGATCCCTGTTAGCACTAACTTGAAAAAGGCCACGGTTGTCGCTAAGGCAAATGCACTGGTGATGACTTGGACCGAGGTGCAAGCCCGGGAACAGAGGATTCCGCTGTATGTGCAGGCGAAGGTAAGTGTCAGCGGCGATGAGTTCATCTGGACCTGCAGGGTCGAAAACACGTCGCGTGTGGAGATCACAGAGTTGTGGTTTCCGTGGCTCCAGGTTGTGGCGTCCGCATCAGATGACGAGCAACTACTGTGGCCTGCTGGCCTTGGCCAGAGGATTCACAGCCCTCGCCAGCGGCTACCTTCTCGTGCGTTCTCCAATTACAGGGGAGATGACGAAGACGGAAGTGTCTATGCGCTCATGTATCCTGGAAGAGCGTGCATGTCATGGTTCGGCCTCTATGGAGATGGCCGAGGGATCTACGTAGCTTCGTACGATCCGACATGGCGTACGACATCACTTGCTGTGCAGCCAGCGGATAGCGGTTTGTGGTTGGGTACTGTGAAGTACCTCTTTCTTCAGCCAGGCGCAGAATGGGCCAGTACTCAGTATGTAATGGTTGTACACGATAGCGACTGGCACTCGGACGCCAAACGCTATCGATGCTGGGCAGAACAGACCTGGTGGCAGCCTCCGCGTCCTCACGAGCGTGCTCGGAAGTTTCTAGGCTGGCAACGAACAATTCTCAGGCATCAGTACGGGGAGGTTTTGTTTCCGTATAGTACCATTGCTGAGCAAGGTGCCAGTGCTCGAGATGCTGGTCTTGATACCCTTCATTTGCTGGGATGGTGGGATGGCGGCATGGATAACCGCTATCCTATGTATGAATATGGGCGGGCCTTGGGTACTCGCGATGAGCTTGCAGCCCAGCTGACTCATCTGCGAGCCAAAGGTATGCATGCCATACTATATCTCACGGGCCATCTCATAGACCAAGGAACCCCGTTCTATCCTGAACGTGGGCATGATATCGCGGCCAAGTCTATCTGGGGTACCCCATATCACGAACCGTACAATTTCTGGGGAACGGGTTCACTGATCAGACAGCTGAAACCCAAATGGTTTGCGCCGGCTTGCCCTGGTGTGGAGGAATGGTGGGAACTCATACGGCGGCAGATTTCGGAGTGTATCTCTCTTGGCGCGGATGGCGTACTTATTGATCAGATTGGCGGCATGTCTCCGTACCCTTGCTTCGACGCGGCTCACGAGCACGTATCTCCTGCATTGGCTGCGGGCCCTAATAAGGTGACTCATATGCGAGCGCTGCAAGACATGGTGCAAGAATATGACCCGGGCTTTATCTTCGCTACTGAGCATGTGACTGATGTATATGGTCAATTCTTCGATGTCCTACACAGTTGCGGTATGGGGGCGTCCCCACATGCTGAGGGCTTTCCAGAGCTATTTCGCTACACGTTTCCGGAATATGTTATTACCAACCGCGATGGCGGTTACGATGAGCGAAACATGGCGGCCGCTGTGCGTCATGCTTGCCTGTACGGCTTGCGTTTTGACATGTCGGTTCAGAGAGGCCGTAGGACGCTAAGGACCATGCCCAGGTATGCTCAGACCTTGGCGGTCTGTAATACCTTACGCCGCAGGTACAGCGATTCGCTGCTACGTGGCCGTTTCGAAGATAACGAGGGGTTTCGCGTAACCTCTGGCCTGGTCGCGAAAGCGTTTAGGGGTTGTCAGAGTGTGGGGCTCATGGTATGGAATCCAACGGAGGAGCCCCTCATTCCAACGGTTGAGGCGGATGGCGAACTGGTCCAGGCTGTTCTCATTGATGGTACGCCCTATGCGGAGCATCGACCCTTGCAGCCACACGAAGTAGCCTATTTCCATTTCGATACGCAAACGGGGGAAGCGTTGGTATGAAAATAACGGAACTCAAGCCATTTCTGGTGCACTGCTATCGCACAAATTGGGTGTTCGTGAAGGTCATGACCGACGAAGGGATCGTAGGTGTAGGGGAGGCGACGCTCGAAGGGCGCGAGCCAACAGTTGCGGAAGCCATTCGCGAGTTGGGCCGCTACCTGGTCGGACAGGATCCATTCGCGATTGAGCGACACAGTATGCGCATGCAGCGCGATAGCTATTGGCGTAGTGGTCCTGTGCTTAGCACAGCTCTCAGCGCCGTGGAGATGGCTTTGTGGGATATCAAGGGCAAGTCGCTGGGAGTTCCGGTCTACGAGCTGATGGGTGGACTAGCTAATGAGCGTATCAAGGTCTACGCGAATGGTTGGTTTGCCGGGGCCCAAACGGCTGAGGAGTTTGCCGAGCGAGCAGCAGCTACTGTTGCCTTGGGGTTCCGAGCTCTGAAGTGGGATCCTTTCGGCAGTGCATACTTGAGCCTATCGACCAGCGAGATCGATGCTGCACTGCAGAAGGTTGCAGCAGTGCGCGAAGCTGTGGGTCCAAGCATTGACCTGCTCATAGAAGCGCACGGGCGGTTCAATGTGATGACCGCCTGCCAGCTAGGTAGGGAGCTGACCCCTTTTCGTCCCTACTGGTATGAGGAGCCGATCCCGCCTGGAAGTGCACAATCCCTAGCAGAAGTGCGTCGGGCTGTCCCAATACCGGTTGCTGCAGGTGAGCGCTGCTACTCCCGTTTCGATTGCGCCGAACTGCTTCGGACCGATGCTGTAGATGTTCTCCAACCCGATGTGTGTCACGTTGGCGGACTGCTCGAAATGAAACGGGTGGCGGCTATAGCTGATGCTTTCCACGTTCCCATATCGCCCCATAGCCCCAACGGGCCCGTGTGCCATGCAGCAACCCTTCATTTTGCTGCATCGTGCCATGGTTTCCTCATGCTGGAGACAATGGTTACTGATGCGCCGTGGCGCCAGGAGGTGGCTACCGAGTGTTGCAGGTTTGCTGACGGATACTTTGAGCCACCGAGCGAGCCAGGTCTGGGGGTGGAGCTTCATGAAGAGGTCTTCCGACGTTATCCATATAGCCCGAAGGATCTCCGTCATTACGATGGAAGCCTGACAAGCATTCGCCCACCGGACGCCTGTCGGTGGTTCTAGCGCAGCAGGCTATCTGAGGCAGTATCACAGAGGGTAGGGGGGCCTGTAGATGTATTCGTTAGCAGGGAAGATAGCCTTGGTGACGGGAGCTTCCCGTGGTCTGGGCGCTGGAATAGCACGAGCGCTGGCTTCGGCTGGAGCCGATGTCGTGGTGAACTACTTGAGCTCGCAGGCTCGGGCAGAGGAAGTGGCAGCCGAGATTCGCCAGATGGGCAGGCGCTGCCTTGTAATACAGGCTGACGCAGCTGAGGAAGAGGCAGTAGCTGGCCTGTTTTCGGCGATCCGCGACGCCTTTGGTCGCCTGGATATTCTGGTGAACAATGCTGGCACGACCAGGGCTGAGGATATCTTCTGCACGGCTCTGGATAGCTGGGAGTTCATTATCCGGAATAACCTAACGAGTACCTTCCTGTGCTCTAAGTATGCCATGGGGATGATGAAGGAGCAAAAGGGCGGCAGGATTATCAACATCAGCTCTATTGTAGCTCAGAGGGGGGCTCTATTTGGCCATGTGCACTATGCTGCCACAAAAAGCGGGCAGCTGGGACTTGCCAAGACCCTAGCTCGTACTGCGGCTCCCTATGGAATTACAGTCAACAGCATTGCTCCAGGGATAATAGAGACAGAATTGCTCATCCAGACACACGGGCCCGAGGAGGTTGCCGCTTTGGCGGAGACAGTTCCTTTGGGCTTAGGCAACGTGAAGGATGTTGGATTTGCTACCGTCTTCCTGGCTAGTGATGAGGCTCGCTACATCACTGGGGCGACTATCGATGTCAACGGAGGCATGCACATGTGCTAGAGCGACCAAAATCAGTCTCACGACGTGACCCCCGCTCTGTTGCGACAAGAGGCAGCGCCCTACCCATACCCAGCGCATGGGCAGGGCGCTGCGGCGTACGAGACTATTTGAGCCGTTCTGAGCGCACGCGTTCTTCTTCCACGCAGGCCTGCAGATGCAGATGCTGTAGGGCTGTCTCGGGTGACGCCTCTAGACCGGTGACGTCCCTCCAGGCCTGGCCCACCAAGGAATCGATTATGGCGTCGTTCATCCATGGCACGCCCACAGCTCGAGTCAGCGAGTACATGATATTGAGAGTGTCTGGATCCCGTTGGAACTTGGGCTGCTTGATTACCTGCCACCTCGTCGGTAGCTCACCCGTCTCTTCGAGCCAGCGCTCTTGCGACTTCACTGACTGATGATGCATAAGCCAGCCTGTGGCTACATCCACATCAGCCTTACGCGTTACCCCCAAGGCCCACGTAGTCACCAAACCAGCTTGGCTACCGTTCTCGACGGGAGCAGGCATCTCTACGATGCGAAACCGCAGATCAGGATGTGTGCGCAAGAAGCTGCCTTGCATAGCCGGATGCGCATAGACCATTCCGAGTTTTTCGTTACGAAAAGCGGTCCAGCGGCTGCCGAACGCTCGATCTTCAATTCCGTGCTCAGTCACCAGATCGGTGGCGAATCTGAAACCGTCGGCCACTTCCGGTGTGTTGAATACTGGCAGCCTCGTATCTGAGTCCCACAATGCGGCCCCTGCTTGCACCATAAGGCTCAACAAAACAGGAGCGTACCCGCCTGTGGCGACGCCCATGGTCTGGGTGGCATTCTCAGCATTTCGCTTGTGAATCTTCCGTGCACACTGTACCAGGTCGGTCCAGGTTTGTGGAGGCCGCTCCGAATCTAGGCCTGCCTCTTCAAACAGATGGGGTTGGTAGAAAAGCACCACAGTCTGCGTATCAGTAGGAAGCGCGAAGTACTTCCCATCTACGCTCATCGGAGCAATGGCACCAGGAATGAAGTCTCGCTCCAATTCCTCAGCGGACATGAGCTCAGAACTTAGAGGCTGCAAAGCACCTGACTGAGCCAGCCACGATACCCAGGTGCTGCGCACTTGCACGGTATCGGGGCCAGCTCCAGCTGCCAACGACACTGTCAGCTTATCGAGGAATTCGGTCAACGGGAAGGTCTCTACCTCAATTTCGACATCGGGATGCGCCTGCATATACTCGTGGGCCAGTAACTTGACCATGGTGTCTCTGGCGGGCGAAGTATGCTGCCAGTGAACTAAGCTCGTCTTCGCCGTACCCAGTGATGGCAACGCGACCATGAGTGCCAAGGCCAGGATCACAGGAAAAATCTGACGTTTCGCGCTCAATCCCTTTGCTTTTCGCAGCAATGCCACGACCTCCCTTTTCAGACGATAGTCATAGTAAGACAATACTGCTTCAATGACCCTCTATCCTGCCATCACTCTGCTAATCAGACATGGATTCGGAGGCGAAAGGCTGCTTCTGCGAAAAGGAGAACGGAGTCGCGTGGGCAAATCAGCGTGCGGAGCATAGACAATGTAGCTACTGACAGGGGAAGACGGCGCAGCAGACGAAATGACCAGAGGTACCGAAGCGGTGCCGTCTGTGCAGTACTGCTTGGGGCCTACAACATGACTCGGTTTTTACAGGGAGCGAGTAGCGTGGTTCGCGGATCTCGTCGTATGGCGGCTTTGCTCGTTGTCTTTGTCTTCGTTGTCGCTGGGGTGATGCCTGTTCAGGGTATGCAGCAGATCACCCCGGATGCTGGTGACTTACTCGCATATGGGCGTATGGAAAGTGGCCATGGCGGTGGTCAGCTAGTGGTGTCTGCGCCCCTATGCGAGGGTCCCCTGACCATTGTCTCCACGCTGGTCATTGGCGAGGACTGGGATCTCGATAGCGCTGAACAGATCTGGCTAGCTGGCCTTTCCACAGACCCTGAGGGGATGATGCTGGGCCTGGCCGTGGTTTGGGCTGAGGCTAGTAGTGGCTGGTTTCCACTATGGAAGGTGCAGCTGCAGAGTCAGCACGGCGAGTTGGTAGAGAGCGTTGATCTCGCCGCGTTATCGCCTGAGGCCGGGCATACATACCAATCGGTCTTGAGCTATGATCCTGAAACTGGTGACGGGGCTCTTCAGATCTACGACCAGACTGCACAGCGACAAGTGTTTTCTGGGGGATTTGAAGCGAAGACGCCTGTTACCGCTCGGTACCCCGCGGCCGGTGCCGTGTGCGGATCGGCAAGCGCTGTCGTGGAGCTTGCTGAACTGGAGGCATACGGGGATTACGTTCCCGTGGATGTCGAACTCGAATTGGTGTCCGACTCCCAGCCTGCTATTCTGCGAGGGGGAGGATACGAGCGCACAGAGCAGCCTGCCATGCGTCTTTCCATCCCAGGTGTATTGCCAGGTGGCGAGTTTTGGGTGCGGGTGTGCCACCACGACACGGGGGTGCTTAAGGAACTCGGACCCTTGCGGGCCACTGCTAACGAGATCGTGGTTCCGTTTCCGCCGTTAGAGCTTCCAGGTCAAGCAACCATCACTCTGGAGTATGTGAGTGAAGGCCACCGCTGGTTTTCCCGTACGTGGGACATCTCAGTAGGCTGGGTCAGTGTGGAGTCTGCTACGGCGCATGTCGATCACCAAGGCGGCACGATTGGGCTGGAGATGAGGCTCCAGAGCGATGCGCCTACTGCCGCCCTACCGTTGACAGTTACCGGGTCTTTGCATTTCGTGGCCCGTGACAGAAAGACGACCGAGCCGCTGGGGAAGACGCAGGTCTCGCCGCTCACGTTCCTTAGTAGAGCTGTCGACGTGGGCCCGGAGCCAAGCAGTATCGTTCTTGTTGCCCCTATGCCTGACGAGATGCCATCAGGGCTGTGGGAGATCAGTTTGCAGGTGGCATCAGAGTCCTCGGTTGATCTGCGCTGCAGTGCCGCCAAGGTCCCGTTG
Source organism: Limnochordia bacterium (assembly GCA_050951545.1). Lineage (GTDB taxonomy): Bacteria > Bacillota > Limnochordia > DTU080 > DTU080 > DTU080. Next base: position 7,365 of record JBMNJG010000001.1, read on the forward strand.
GCGACAACGCCGTCCTTGAGCCCGGAACAGGTCGTGGCTGTGTTTTACGTAGCCCCCGAGGCGCGTGGCGCGGCGAATGGATCGAGTATGGAACACGCGGCCAGCTTCCGCGAGCCTCTGTTCTGGCAGCTTGTCCAACGCAGCTTGCAGAAGGGTGCAGTGACGGTGGAGTTTCTGCCGGGCCAGTATGTGTTCAGCAAGCGCCCGAAGGATGGCCAAAGCCGTGGTACACTGCGGCTCGAGGGGATGGGCCATGACACACACCAGTTGGTCTTAGAGGGGCTGCATCCCCAAGGCACCGTCTTCATGTCAGATCCAAAGGAAGCAGCGGATCAGAGCCTATCGATCGATCTGCTTTTCTTCAAGGGCAAGAACACGGTGGTGCGCAATCTGCATTTCACGGGCCAGCAGCATATGGGCTATGCCACTCGCTTCTACGGAGAGCATGTGCTTGTCGAGAACTGCAGCTGGGTTGATCTGCCGCGGGTCTACTATGGAGCGACAGGCACGGCTTACGAAGACGCGCACCACATTACCTTCAAGGACTGCGTGTTCAAGCGGGTTGGCCTCGATTCGCACGCCCACATGATCTATAACGCCTATGGACCGCAACACATCTATGTGGTCAACTGCCATTTTGAAGATAGCTCCGGGGAGTATGTACGCTTTCGCGACCAGACTGATTACGTCGTGGTTTTTGGTTGCACGTTTAAGTCCACAGGGACGTATGTAGGCGGCAACAATGTCTTCATTTCACTGCCCCTGTTCAACGATGACGATCCCGGCAATCCAGGCCCCAATCCCCGATACGAGTACTTTGGTACGCATGTCTTGGTCGCCAACAATACCTTCATGTACCCAGACGATTACAGTCGCGGTACGCGTCAGGTGCTACGTTTTCTGCATCGGGGTTTCGATCCTCCCGGGTGTCAGCTGCTACTCGATCCCAACGAGGCGGCTATCCTTAGGGAGGGCTCGCTTGCCGAGCGTCGGGCATTCATGCAGACTCGTTTGGGCATTGACGGTGCCCAAGTCTACTTCTACGGCAACACCTATGAGGGCCGTGGTGCCAAGCATTCGGTGACCTATGACTCGGCTCCAAACTACGGAGCGCAGAGCCGTGGCTGGGCCGGAGCTGTCGATATCACAGATGCGGTGAACGCCACACCCGTGGTGGCCACAGCCGCTGAAGCACTGCTGTTTTGGGATTAGTAGGGGGTCTTCGCTTCATGGCGAGGATGCAACGTCGAAGTACATATGGAGGCGAACTCATGTTCATGGCAGACCAGCTTGTTGTGTTTATGGTTCTCGCACTCTTTTTTGGTCTCACCGCTAGTGGACAGGCCCAAATCGCTCGTAACGAAGAAGCAATTGCTGAGGTTCGAGCGGGTGAGCGCACGGAGGCCAATGCTGCTTGGTGGGGTTTTGACCCTGAGGATGCAACAGAAATCCTACAGGCGGCGATCAACTCGGGAGCGTCCAAACTCATCGTTCCCAACATGGGACAAGAGTGGGTTGTCCGACCGCTTACCTTGCGAAGCAATCTGGAGATCATCCTCGAGGAGGGCGTCGTTATCGCTGCCAAGCGCGGGGAGTATCATGGCAGCAGTGACTCCGTCTTCAGTGCTACAGGTGCGGACAACCTGATCATCCGTGGCTATGGTGCTACCATTCGTATGCACAAACAAGACTACATGTCGCCTGAGTATAAGAAGGCCGAATGGCGCATGGGCTTCAGGCTCTTGGGTTGCAGCAACGTGGAGATTCACGGGGTGACCATACGCGACACAGGCGGGGATGCGATCTACCTCGGGCGTCCCAGTGGTGGGAGCCCAAACGAGAATATCGTCATTCGTGATATCGTAGCGGACAACAACTACAGACAGGGCATCAGCGTGATCTCCGCGAGAAACCTGCTCATCGAGCACAGTGTCTTCAAGAACACCAGTGGCACGGGGCCGTCGGCTGGCATTGATCTGGAACCCAATCGCAGTGACGAGAAGCTGGAGAACATCATCATTCGCAATAACGTGTTTGAGAACAACGTCTTGGGTATGCACGTCTATCTGAACCACATGACGAGCGCCGCCGAGATATCGGTCCTCTGGGAAAACAACATTGTCCGCGGCGGAGACTATGGCATTCATGTGCGCCGAGTGCATCGGGACGGACCGCGTGGGCAAATGACCTTCCGTGGCTGCATCGTTGAAGACTCTCGGGTCAACGGGATTCGCATTCGCAGTGTGGACGCGGATGCCCTACACCTTGTCTTCGAAGATTGTCTCCTGGCTAATGTGGCCACTAAGGCTACGCACAGTGAGTTCGGTCGTCCTGTTCCCTCACCAATAGCCATTATCTCAGAGATTACAGATCCAACCGACGAGAAGCTGGCTTCCCGAGTTGGTGGAGCCGCTTTCAGAAACGTCGTCGTGATTGACGCCCGGGAGCGGCCTGCTGTAGCGGGCATCCCACAAGACAAGGATGCGCTCAAGTCGTTTGCCGACATTACGGGCGAAATCCAGGTGCATAACCCCTACGGGGCGTGGGCCGAGTGGGACGGCCAGCTTGAGAACGTTGACCTCCAGCTGAGAGCTATCCCGGAGCCCACTTCACTCTATGGAGAGTTACTAGAGCAGTTCGAGAAAGCCAAGATCGATGCCCGAAAAGCCCCCTACAGCTGGCCCGCCGTCAAGTTCGATGGCGCCATAGCCCGCTCGGGAGTGCAAGGCATGATAGATGCGGGCATCAGTCTTGCCCGTGGCGACGCGGAATCTATCGAAAGCGTAGAGATTCTGCTCGATGGAGTGCCGATTTATGCTGCTCCACGCATGCCTGAAGCAGGCCAGGTGATCGTCGACACCCGGACGCTGACCGATGGCGGACATACCTTGACTGCCACAGTCGCCCTCCGTGATGAGCATGTCGAAGGAGTGAGTCAGTCTATCACCTTTACGACGCGGAATTTCTGGGAGCTGCGAGACGACTTCACCGCGCCCAAAGAGATGGGAGGATGGTTTGGGGCAATCGACCTCTCCCAGACGATCGAGGAGTCTGCTGGCTGGCAGTACTCCACAGGGCGAGAGGATGAGTTTCTGGGCGACGATAGCCGTAAGGTGCGACAGGCCAACACTACCGAGTACCTAGTCTGGGAGACCCCTCTGCTGGGAGAGTTCAGTTTGGCCCTGTATGCGAAAGAGACCGCCATTGACGATATCGTGGAGCTTGCCGTATCGCCTGATGGCCAGAGCTGGAAGCCCGTCAATCACACCAGAAGCGATGCGGGGCAATCGGGACAAGGCTGGCACAAACTCATGCTGGCGGGCGATGCATCGGGGCACGACGACATAGGATTCTTCAAAGTGACCTTGCGAGCATCTGCGGTTCCCGTAGAGATATGCTTGGGCGAAGCGCACTTTCGTGGGATGCGGCCGCAAGCGCCCTGACATGAATCTGATCGAGTAGACGACGAGATCGGTTGCGGCCCTCTAGCCAAGCCGCAACCGATCAACACGGGCAAAGAATCACTCATCCAAAACCCGAACCGGGGCTATCGCCCAAAGTCGTCAGTGAGTTCGGAGGTGACATTCGTTCAGCAACTGCCAAGGTTTGCGAAACACGGGTTTTGTAGACTACCTTGATTGATCTCGTACGACCGCGTTGGCAATGCGCTCGGCCCCTTCAAGGGCGGCCGATATCGCCAAACGTTCTTGTACAGCCTCAACTAGATAGTTGCCTGCTTCGACTCGGAACTTGGGGAACAACACATGGCAGGCACCAAAGGGTGACAGTGGCGGAACCATCACGCTCATCGCCTCCTTGACAAAGGGACGGCTCAACAGGTCGGCATCGCGGATAAGCGATGTGCGAGGAGGGAGTTCCAGTCCGTGAGCCATAAGTGCCCCCTTCATTGACCCAGGATTCGTGAGCACCTCAAGAGCCCGCCATGCTTCGTCAGGGTTTTGGCTCGTCGAGTTTATCATGAAGGCACTGCCGATGTAATGAACCGATTGTTGGCCAACCGTAGGACCAACGTAGCGGCGAACCTGGACCCGATTCTCGGCTAGATCCATTCCTCGGCAGGCATCAGCCCACGAGGGATGCCCGAGAGATACCCAATGCATCACACCGACGTTACCTCTCATGAAGTCAGTGACGGTGCGATTCCGTCTGTCTGGCACCCCGGCTCGATAGAGTTCGACCATGTACTCCAGGACGCGACGCCCCTGGGGTGTATTCACAAACACCTCCTTGCCGTCAGGTTCGATGGCGGTTGCCCCAAGCTGCTCTAGAAGCATCTGAAAGCGAATGAAAGCATCCGCGCCTGAGGTGAAATTGCCACCAAGACCAGCAACCTCCGCGACATTGTCACTGCTCACGCGGTTCAAGTGGCGGACAGCTTGGATCATGTCATCCCAGGTTTCCGGGAGTTGCGTACCAGTGGTTTCAAAGAGATTCAGATTGTAGGCGTCGGCAAGAGGCCGCACCATAAACGGAATGCCGTACAACTGGCCGTCAAAAGTGAGGTCGCGAATCAGATCGGGCAAAAAATCCTTCTTCTCGCTAGCCCGGAAGTATCTATCTAGCGGTAGGGCCAGTCCGTTGCTGACGTACATGGAGAGCACGTTGGTACCTTCATTGAAGATGTCCGGTCCGACGCTGGCCGCCGATGCGACGATCACTTTGTCTCGCATCGCCGACACACTACCTTGGCTCAGAATCTCCAGCTCAATCTTGGGATTAGCGCGGTTGAACTCATCTTGAAACCGCCCAAACCATGCCAGGGTTTCGTTGGTGTGGGAGCCAACCCACACAGATATCTTCGTTCGACCTATCGACGGGAGTGCAAAGAACCCGAGCATGAGGAGTGTAAACACGACAATCGGCAGATGATTAAGAAGATAACCCTTGCTTCGGCACACTGGCCATTCCCCCCAAAGAGTCAATATACTCCTGTATTGTAGAGGACTCTGCAACGCCTTTCGGCGGGCTAAAGACCTCATTCATGGAGTCTGCATCTGGCACCCGCGTCCAGAACCTTAAGTTTGTCGCACCTACTGTGGAACAGCGGGTCTATGTCATTGGGGTCTCGCTTCGACACACTTGTTCATTATCCTTCCCGAAACCCGGAAGTTTCCGACCACTGCTGACTAGGGGATCAGGTATGGTTTTGGTGACACACACCAAGCGGCGGGGACTAGAAGGGGCTTGCTTTGGGCTGCGCTACAGGATATGCTACCGCATAGGAGATCGTGGTCACGGTCCTTTGCGTGTCGTGGCCTCGGCAAAATTCATATGGCAGAAGAACGGGTGTACACAGTCTGACGCGGGGCTACGGCCAGTGAAGGGAAGTGTGCGGCCCGGGGCTTTTGCCCTGACCCAAGGGTACGTCCTGACGGGGAGGGGACAGGCAGCTGACTGGCTCTGCAAGGCTGGCTGTGTTCCGGCGCGACGTATCACGTTGCGTCGGTTTTTTGTGTCCATCAAAACCGAGCCGTGCTGGCTATACCTGGCACGAGCATACCACAGGAGGCAGCAAACAATGGCTGATAGCACAGAACAAACCAAGGAACGGCGCTTGGGTGTGATTGGGATCGTCGTCTGCGACAGGGAGCATACGGCAGCCAGAGTGAATCAGGTGCTTTCAGATCATGCGGAGATCATCGTAGGTCGCATGGGTATCCCCTACCGGGAAGAGGAGCTCGGGGTTATCAGTCTGATCGTCGATGGCAGTACAGATGCGGTGGGGGCCCTGAGCGGTCGTCTGGGCGCCATCCGTGGCGTGCATGTGAAGAGTGCTCTGACTACAGTGCGGGTGCGACATGAGCACTGATGTGTCGCTGATCTCCTTCGAGACGGCTCTGGCGGCGGCTAGGTCGGGCCAGGCAGCCCCTGCGGATATTCGGCGCCTGCTCTTGGCGACTGGCGACGAGGTGCCAGCGTTGTACCAGGCAGCCGATGCCACGCGTCAGGCCACGGTTGGTGATGCAGTTCACTTGCGGGCTATCATTGAGTTCTCTAGCTATTGCCATCGCAACTGCAGCTACTGTGGCCTGCGAGCAGGTAACAAGCAGTTGGCTCGCTACCGGCTGAGTTCTGAAGCGATCGTGGCTGCTGCACAGGAGGCGGACCAGCTAGGCTACCGGACAGTCGTGTTGCAGTCGGGTGAAGATCCCACCTATACCGTAGACATGCTCTGCGACGTTGTTCGGCAGATTCGACAGCACACTCGCTTGGCGGTCACCCTTTCCGTGGGTGAGCGTCCGGCAGATGAATATGCTCGCATGATGCAGGCGGGTGGGCAGCGCTACCTGCTGAAGCACGAGACTGCAGATGCGCAGCTGTATGCTCGCCTACATCCGGGCCATCTGCTGTCTGATCGTCTGGCTGCGCTGCAGTCACTGCGAGAGTTGGGGTTTCAGGTCGGATCAGGGTTCATGGTAGGCCTACCCGGGCAGAGTGTGGACACGCTCGTGGCGGACCTCCTGCTATTGCAGCAGATGGATGTGGAGATGGCAGGCATCGGGCCGTTTATCGCGCATCCGGATACCCCTTTAGGTAAGGCTGAGTCCGGTGGCGCGGAGATGACGCTGAAGTGTGTCGCGGTGGCTCGGCTGCAGATGCCTCTCGCACATCTGCCAGCAACCACGGCTATTGGTACTATCGATGCGCGTGGGTGGTCAGCCGCCTTGCAGGCCGGGGCCAATGTGGTGATGCCTAACCTGACACCGAAAGAGTACCGATCATCGTATGCGATCTACCCAGGCAAGGGTCGTAGTCTCCAAGAGCCTAGGCAGCAGCGCATGGACGTGATCCGGATGGTGACAGCGCTGGGGCGCACGGTAGCCCAAGACGCTGGTCATTCTCCGAAGCCTGGCCCTTGGAACAGGAGCCAGTAACGAAAGGAAGTGTCGTTTGATGCCTATCGATCGCCAAGAGTGGGAGGCAGCAACCTTTATCGATGAAGCGCGCATCTGCCGCGATCTGTCACAAGCTCGGCAGGCAGATTCTGCGGAGGTGGCCCAGATTCTCCGCAAAGCTGAACGGGCCGAGGGCCTGTCGCCCTATGAAACAGCTGTCCTGTTGCAGACAGAGGACAGCGAACAAATGGAAGCCATGTATTCTGTTGCCCGTCAAGTCAAAGAACGCATCTACGGCCGGCGCATTGTTCTTTTTGCACCGCTGTATGTCAGTAACTACTGCGTGAATGCGTGTACCTATTGTGGCTATAGCTGTCGCCATCAGTTGCATCGACGCAGACTCAGTCAGGAGGAACTAGCAGATGAGGCGCGTCTGCTACAGGCCATGGGCCACAAACGCCTGGCCTTGGAGGCGGGGGAGGACCCAGCCAATTGTCCCATCGAATACGTGCTGGAATGCATGAAGACCATCTATGCCACGGTCGGCGGACCCGCGGGCAGCGAGCACCTTTCTGACAGTATTCGCCGGATCAACGTCAACATCGCGGCCACCACCGTCGATGAGTACCGCCAGCTCAAGCGGGCGGGCCTGGGCACCTATATATTGTTTCAGGAGACCTACCACCGAGAGACCTATCGTCAGATGCACCCGTCTGGACCGAAATCCGATTACGATTGGCACACCACGGCAATGGACCGCGCCATGCAGGCAGGCATTGACGATGTCGGTTGCGGTGTGCTGCTGGGTCTGTATGACTTCCGCTTTGAGGTGCTGGGGCTTCTGTATCATGCACGGCATCTGGAGGAACGTTTCGGAGTGGGCCCGCACACTGTTTCGGTGCCTCGGTTGCGTCCGGCAACAGGTATTGACCTACCGGCATTCCCCCACGTTCTTTCTGATGAAGACTTCCGTCGAGTGGTGGCGGTACTGCGGCTAGCCATTCCCTATACGGGCATCATTTTGTCTACTCGCGAGCGACCGGGCTTCCGTGATGAGGTTATCGGGCTTGGGGTTTCGCAGATCAGTGCTGGATCGTGTACAGGAGTGGGTGGTTACCGGCAGGAATTCGAGCACGAGAAAAACGGTACGCCCATCGAGACGGCGCAATTCGACGTAGACGACCACCGTGCTCCAGATGAGATCATCCGCATGCTTTGCGGTGCTGGTTACATCCCGAGCTACTGCACAGCCTGCTACCGGCAGGGCCGGACTGGAGATCGCTTCATGCAGTTGGCAAAAACGGGCCAGATCCAGAATGTCTGCCAACCCAATGCCCTGTTGACACTGCAGGAGTATGCCTTGGACTACGCCGACGCCGAGACGCGTCTGCAGATTGAACGGGTTATTGCCCGCGAGCTCGAGACGATACCAGATCCAAAGGTGCGTACCGAGACTCAAGAGCGTCTGACGCGACTGACGCAGGGCGAGCGAGATCTGTACTTCTGAGTCTAGGGGAGGCTTCAGCACATGCAGAGCACGCCACGTAGTCATCGCATTCATATTACGCTGGTTGGACGACGCAACTGTGGCAAGTCGAGTTTGCTCAATGCTTTGACGGGGCAAGACGTGGCCCTAGTCTCGGAGGTGCCCGGCACCACTACTGACCCGGTGTACAAGGCAGCCGAGTTTCCCCCCCTGGGGCCCGTGGTATGGGTGGACACGGCTGGCTTAGACGATGAGGGGGCTTTGGGCAAGCAGCGAGTAGACCGCACATGGAAGGCTATCGAGCGCTCGGACATGGTGCTGTTGGTAGTCGATGCGTCCATCGGTGCACTGGAGGAGGATCCATGGTTGGGGGATCTGCTTACGCAGCTGCGTGAAAGTCGGATTCCGTGCCTGGTGGTCGAGACAAAAGCGGATCTGCTGAGTGATGCGAGTGGCTACGGGCTGCAAGAGGAGCTGCCGGGTGGTGTGATGCGGGCGCGGGTCAGCGCTCGCACTGGGGCTGGCCTGGGTGTCTTGAAGGAGGCAATTGCCCAGGTTGCCCCGCCGCCGTCGCACCCTGATACTATCGTGGGCGATCTCATTACACCGGGAGACACGGTGGTCTTGGTCGTTCATCTTGATGCGGAAGCGCCACAGGGCCGCCTGATCTTGCCTCAGGTGCAGGTGTTGCGTGATCTGCTAGATCATCAAGCCCAAGCTCTCGTAGTGCAAGACCAGCACTTGGCCCATGCGTTAGCCCTGCTCAAGCAGCCGCCACGGCTAGTCATCACGGACTCGCAGGTTTTCGGCAAGGTCGCTAGTGTGGTGCCGTCTGATGTACCACTGACCTCGTTCTCTATTCTTTTCGCCCGCTACAAGGGTGATCTGAAAACGTTAGTCGCTGGCGTAGAGCACGTGGCGCAGCTGCGTCCCGGCGATCCGGTACTTATCGCCGAAGCATGTACGCACCGACCTGTGGCAGAAGACATCGGCCGGGTCAAGATACCGCAGTTGCTGACTCGCCATCTGGGGGACTCACCGGACTTCACGTGGTGCAATGGCAACGACTTTCCGCCTGATCTGAATCGTTACAGGCTGGTGATCCACTGTGGTGGCTGCATGATCCAGGCCACCGAAATGCGCCGTCGTCTCAGAGCTTTAGCAGCTGGGGGAGTACCCGTCGTCAATTACGGCGTGCTTTTGTCCTACCTGCAGGGCGTGTTACCGAGAGCCTTGTCACCATTCAGCCTGGTGCAGCCTGGAGCAGCGATTGTTGGGAAGGGAATAGCCGCTGACTCCTGAATCTGGTCGATGAAGGCTGAACTACACAGGAGACTGACACCTGGGTAGCATCGAGGAGGATGGTCATGAAGAATGTGCGTGTGGCTACTGTATCGTTTGGACGTGGCTCTGATCGAGAGGCGACAGTACAGAGGGCGCTCAATCTGGTAGAGAGAGCTGGCGAGGGTCGGCCTGATATCATTGTTCTTCCTGAGGCATGTGTGAATGACTGTGCAACTGCCGAGACAGTCCCGGGGCCGCTCAGCGATCTTTTCGCCGCTCAGGCCCAAAAGCATGGCTGCTATGTTATCCTTCCCCTTATCAGAAGAGAGGACGATGGCACGCTCTACAACGTAGCCGTACTATTGGATCCTGCGGGGAAGGTGGCAGGCGAGTACAAGAAGATGTTTCCTACGGACGGCGAGATACGGGATGGCATCATACCCGGCGAGACCACTCCGGTTTTTGACACACCCTTTGGGCGTATCGGCATGTCCATCTGCTTTGACCTCAATTTCCCTGAGGTTATCCAGGGCTTGTCTGCCCAAGGCGCGGAATTGGTGTTCTTCCTATCAGCTTACGAGGGCGGTCGCCAGCTGCAGCGTTGGGCTCTGGACTATGGAGTGTATATGGTCTCATCCCATCGGGGTGGGGTCGGTATCTTTGTTGATAAGACTGGTCATGTGCTTCAGAAGGGCGACCCGAACTACCACCCAATCGTGGTCCGCGATCTGAATATGGATCGTTACATTTTCCATCTGGACAACAACTGGAAGAAGTTCCAGGCCATGATCGCCAAGTATGGATCAGCCATCCATATCGATGTCTGCCGGCCCGAAGCCTTTTTCGCCCTAGAGTCACGGTCACCTGAGGTAAGCGTGGCCGATCTGGCACGCGAGTTTGAGTTAGAGACTTTCAAGGAATACATGCAGCGCTCCAGAGAGTGCCGGGCGGCAGCTCTCAATAGGAGGCCGACAACATGAATCGCCTGTCTGTGATGATCATCGTAGGCATGGTCTTTGGTGTCTTCATGGCCTGGGCGATAGTGGCTCACGCGCAAGAGGAGATACCCGTCTTCAACGGGAGTTTCGAAGTGCTGCCAGAAGGTGTACAGCCCGAAGAGGCCTTAGGCAAGATGCCCTATGGCTGGTCAGCATCGCCCGGATCGTTGGAAGTGACTCAGGCCGTGCTATCGGATGAGAAAGCGTATGAGGGGAAGTACTCTCTCAAGATCAGTGTCAGTGAGCCAGCCACGATCCTCACCGCTAGTCGGCCGATTCCGATTGAGCCAGGCCAGACCTATGCGGCCATGTGGCGCATCTACAATGTGCGCGATTTGCCCGTCTACGCCAATCAGCTACATGTTTATATGGAATTCTGGGGCTCCGATGGCGGATGGTGGGGTGATACGGACCACTGGTCGCGAGAGAGTTGGGAGGCTCAACGTCGAGGTAGTTGGTCGACGAGCAAACGCTTGTCTACTACTTGGACGACATCGCGGGAATTCGATCAGTGGGAGGATGTACTGGTCATCGCTCAGGCTCCCGAGAACGCTACGCATGTGACTCTATCGCTGTGGGTGCCTCGGAAAACCCTCATCAGCTACGTCGATGATATTCAGTTTGGACTGCTTGACGAGTAGAAGGGGAGGCTACAGTGATGCGGCGATTCATGGTGCTTATCTGCACGTTTCTCGTCACGGGCGCGGCACACGCTGCTGAGCCAGAGAAGGTGGTCTCCTTCACGGACCATGGCGCACCCACCAGAGTGGCCGAACGTCGCGGGGTACTTACTGCCTACGATGCAGATAACAGCCCACTGGTTGTGGCGTTGGCCCAAGACAACTACGGCAGCGGCACACGTACTAGCGTGCTGCTGATAAACACTGTCACTGGTAAGAGCGAACAGCACTGGTATCCGAATAAGTACACCCCGAGCGGAGATCCTTTCTCCTTGCTTATCTCCACCACCAACAAGCTGTATTTCACACCCGGAAATACGCTCGTTGAATTCGACATCGCCACTCGCCAATGGACCTTTTCAGCGAGTCTTCCTGGCACAGCGATGTCATTTGGCGAAGCGCCTGATGGACGTGTTTTCGTGGCGACTTATCCCACGTGTGAGTTGCTCTCTTTTGACCCGGCTACTCGTCGGGTTACACACGAGGTGCGTCTGGATCCGAAAGAGCAGTATCCCTACTCCATGGCGGTCGACGACCAGGGTTGGGTCTACGTGGGTATCGGCACGGCTCGTAGCAACCTGGTCGCCTACAACGTGCATTCGCAGACTCTACGCCAGCTGGCCAGTGACAACGAGCGCAAGACTGGGTATGGACACGTCATGACGGGTATTGATGGGGTGATCTATGGGACTGCTTCGGATGGCGGCACGTGGTATCAGCTGGCCGACGGTCAGCGAGCGAAGCCAGCCTACGTTCGCCCAAAGCCTATGCAAAACACGCTGCAGTGGGGTCAGATGGCCGAGCAGTGGCCTGATGGTACCCGTCTGCTAAGCTTGGATTTCCTGGAGAAGTGGGCGATTGTAGCCCCACCTGGGAAACTGGGCCGGCGTATCGATTTTGATTATGAGGCTGAAGGTGGCCGCATCACCGCCATAGTGGCCGGGCCAGACGGCAAGATATATGGAAATACCGCTCATCCCATGCGCTTTTTCGCCTACGATCCTGCAAGTGGCCAGATGGAGGATTGGGGGAGCGTGGGCGGTGTCGGGAACTTCCCTGAGTTCACGGTGCGCAGTGCAGAGGTGGTGGCCGGAGCCTACGCGAATGGCCTGCTTTACGCCATGGATACTCGCCGCCCCTGGAACAACGGCAAAGGGGCTGACCCGAACCCGCGCATCTTGGCCGATTACTCAGGACCAATCACCAGACCGCGGGCCATTGTCACGCATCCGGACGGCGATCATGTGATAGTAGCTGGTTTTGCAGGTTACGGCCTGACGGGTGGCGGCCTGGGCATCTACAACATGGCGACGAAGCGTTCTGAGCTGATCACCCACGACAGGCTGCTTCCAGGTCACAGCACAATCGGCCTGAGGGCTCTACCCTCTGGTGATCTCGTCGGTGTGACCAGCGTGGAGGCCCCGGGTGGGGGCTATACCGTCGAGACGCAAGCCGAGCTGTACTTGTTTGACTGGGCGACACGCCAAGTCGTCTTCCGCATGAAACCCTTTGAGACGAAGGTGTTTGGCACCACTGTGGCGGGGCCTCGAGAGATTGTGGGCCTGGAGGTGGCCCCAGACGGGTTGGTCTACGCGCTGGGGAAGGACGCTCACCTTGTGGTTTTTGACCCGGTGAGCAGGAAGACTGTGAAGCGGACCCGTCTCGCCACCTATGGCCAAGCTATGGGTAGGGGCTCCTTGTTTCTTGGCCCGGATGGCAGGGTCTATGTGATGCTGCAAAAGGCGCTTCTGGCAGTGGACCCGGAGACCTTTGCTGCTGCCAAGTTGGCAGATCTGCCCGCGGCGGCTACCGCCACTCCTGCGCTGGTCGGTCATCGCCTTTATTTTGCGAGCGATACTCACCTGTGGAGCTGCGAAGTGAGCCCCACAGGTGAGTAGAGTAGGATACTAATCTGGCTGCTCCTGGTTGGTTGGGATGAGGCCAGCAGCTTCTGCCAGTGCCTGCTCGGTCTCGGGCGGAGTTGGAGGAAGCTGGATTCTGGCCTGTCTTCTCCGGCACGCTCAAGATGATCTCCTGCGTAGCCGCATGCCACTCTACCGTGGCCCCAGCGGACTCGGCAAGGAAGCGCAACGGCACCATGGTAATCTCTTCGAAGATGAAGACGGGAAGCGGCAGCTGGGTGTCGACGCCATCGACCGTAGCTGCCGTGGCCCCGATGTGCGATATAATGTGGTGTGTCTCATCTCGCACTGTGACAGTACGGGTTAGTGGGTCAAAGGCCACGCTGGCCCCGAGCCACTCCGCCACAGCTCCGCAGCGGAATCAGGGTCACACCAGTGAGTCGCCACGCTGTGATGTCGAGCGTGGGCACGTTAGGGGCGACACTCGTCACCTCGATTCTCAGCTCTTCGAGAGCGCCGGCGGCTGCTTCTCGTACGGTGGTGTCGGGGTCAGTCAGGGTGTCGACGAGCACGTCAACGGTCTCTTCGTTGGGTGAACCGACATGCCCCAACGCTGTGGCGGCCGCCTGACGCACGGCACTGGTGTTGTTGTAATCCGCCAATGACTGGGCGAGGGCAGGTGCGGCACTGTGGGCAGCTGGTCCCATCGCGCCAAGAGCCTCGGCGGCGGCTTGTCGCAGGTCGCTGCGGTTATGGTAGTTCGTCAGAACGCCGATCATCTCTGGAACCGCATCGCCAGCGGCCGGGCCCACGAACCCCAGGGCCCTTACGGCGGCGGCCCGCAGGTCACTGCTGTTGTTTTGGTTGGTGAACACTTTCGCTAAGGCGGGAACAGCCTCTTCGGCCGCCGGGCCAATATCTCCCACAGCCGTTGCGGCTGCCAGGCGTACTGCTGGTTCTCTGTCGCTGAGGCATGCAGCTAGCGCCTCAATCACAGACGCATCGGGAGTCAGATCGCCCCAGTCTAAAGCCCCTAGCTGTTTCGCGGCATCACGGCGCACTGTCCAGGTCGGATGTCGCAGTTCGTCTACCAGGACACTTACGCTTTGCGCGTTGACCACTACACCCCATAGAGGCAGAAACAGACAGAGAGTGACGACGAACAGCTTGATGCGCAAGGAGTCTGGCAGATAGATACGCATTGGTAGCCCTCCTCGATTGGGTCGAGACTAACAGGGTCGCGGCTCATTCTCGGAAGTTGCTCTCAGCTCTTGGGCACCTCCTGGGTTTCGGGTGTCACGTGTGATCATGTTTTCGCCCGGAAGTACGCGATGCCCTTGTGGGGTTGGCAAGAAAGTGTCACATGGCACTAACTCGTCACGAGCTGCGCCTAGCGACAGGAATCCACGTCGGCAGCTAGAATACAAGAGCGACAGCTGAATAGGCGTACGAGGAGCCCCCGGTCTGTGCAGGGGGATAATAGGGAAGTCGGGCAAGAACCGACGCGGTCCCGCCACTGTAGCCGGGTAAGCACGATGCATACGGCCACTCACTTGACGTGGGGAAGGCGCATCAACGCAATGATCCGGGAGCCAGGAGACCTGCCTCGTACGTGAAGACCATAGTCTCCTTCGCGGAAAGGAAGCGCGGTCGCCCGGGTGTCTGCTTGTGACAGCAGGTCGTACGCGGGTGTCTTGACTACTGCATCCTCTGCATAAGCCGCAGGGAAGGTAGCTGCGACCCTTCTTTTTCCTAGCGAAAGAGAGGGGTTTTTGCTGGCCGAGAGGAGCTGGCCTCACAGAAGGCAGATCGCTATCTTTCGGTCCACGCGATACACGAGTACGATCTGTGGAGGTGCGTGTCAGGTGGATGAAGGACGGCAAGCAGGGGCGTCCAGTGATCCAGACCAAGGTGCCAGAGCTAGTACACGCAAGGGCTTGGTCATTGTGCATACCGGAGATGGCAAGGGCAAGACCACGGCCGCGCTGGGGTTGCTAATGCGGGCTTGGGGACGCGACATGAAAGTAGTCATGTTTCAGTTCATTAAGAACAGAAATGCTCATTGGGGTGAGATCCGCGCCGCCCGCAAGATGGGAGTAGAGCTTATCCCTCTGGGGGATGGTTTTGTCTTCTCTGCGCAATGTGAGAAAAACAAGAGCTTGGCTCTAGAGGGATGGGCCCTGTGCAAGGAAAGGATATTGGCTCCCCCAGGCGCCTATGATCTGATTATCCTCGATGAGATCACGTATTTATTCCACTATGGATGGCTTCCCCTGCAAGAGGTGGTGGAGACACTTGATAGGCGTCCTCCGCTGCGTCATGTGGTCATGACAGGGCGCTATGCTTCTCAGGCGCTGATCAGTTACGCCGATCTTGTCACAGAGATGCGGATGATCAAGCATCCCTTTGTCGACCAGGGGATCAAGGCCCAGCCCGGAATCGAGTTCTGATGGTAGGGTGCCTGTGCCAAGTCACTCTTTTTTGAGGCCCATGTGTTTGTAGATGGTCTCGAGATTGAGATGCTGCCTTACTATGGAGGCTAGCCGCTCGAAGGACTCATCGAGGAGATCGGGCACTTCTGGGCCTTCTGATATGGAGTCTTCAGCGGCGATGCCCAGATTCTCTACATAGGGAAGAACGCCTAGCACTGGTACGCCAGTGCGTTGTTCAAGAAAATCAAGGCCTGGCTTGAGATAGGTCAGATCCCCTCGAAACTTGTTGATGATGATTCCTCGCACGAATGCCCGCTCCTCAGTAGGCAGCAGATCAAGCGTGCCCACGACCCAGGCCAGGGCGCCTCCTCGGTCGATGTCGGTGACGAGCAGTACGGGTGCGCCAGTAAGCCGGGCGATGCGCATGTTGACGATATCGCCGTCTCTCAGATTCACCTCAGCTGGGCTACCTGCCCCCTCAATGACTATGGTTTCATGGCGCTCCGCTAGACGTCTGTAGGCAGCGAGGCTGCAAGCCAAGAGCTCGTCGCGCAGTGCGCGGTACTCACCCCAGGGCATGACTCCTCTTGGCTGGCCGTTGACGATCAGCTGTGAGTGCATGTCGCCCGTGGGTTTGAGCAGAATGGGATTCATGTCTACATGGGGCTCTACACGGGCTGCGTAGGCCTGCATTGCCTGTGCTACGCCCATCTCGCCTCCTCCGGCGGTCAACGTCCCATGTCCCATGTTTTGGGACTTGAAGGGTGCGACGCGGTAACCATCTTGGGTCATGATGCGACAGAGGGCGGTAGCGACCACACTCTTTCCCACGCTAGATCCCGTTCCTTGAATCATGAGGGGTTTTGCCAGCATGACTCCACCTCCGATAAGTGTGATGTGTCGTTCAGACAACGGATAACAGCCGTTTCGCCGAAAAGATCCACGACGCTGAGGCTTGCATTGTCAAATGTCAGTCGCAGGGCAAGCGAGGGTTCTGCCGCCAGAAGACAGACAGCAAGGGCCCGCAAGACGCCGCCATGGGCCACCACGGCGATGCGAAACGGTCTGCCAAGTGCGGACCCGCGCCCTGTGGCCATACGGGTGAACTCTTCTGGCATGGCGCGCACCCTGGCTACACAGGCTAGAAAACTCTCACCTCCCGGGGGAGCGGCTGTCAGCGGGTTGTCCATCCACAGGCGGCAGGCATCTGGGTCGCGGCTGTACACTTCGGCATAGGTCTTGCCTTCCCAACAGCCAAAAGAGGTCTCCCGTAGAGCATGACACACCGTAGCAACCAAGGGTCGACCAGCGCACAGGAGATCAGCCATAACCTGGGACCTCTTGGCCGGGCTGGTGTAGACAGCATCTAAGGCCACGCGCGCCAGACGTTCGCTGGCGGCTTGCGATTGGTGAAGACCCTGCGCTGTCAGTGCGCTATCCCGAGACCCGCCGAAGCGGTGGGCCTGATTGTCCATACTCTCTCCATGACGCAGCAGGTAGAGGCGTAATGGTATGTGAGATGTCGGCATGATCAAATGGCTCCTTCATCGGATGAACTGCACTATGCTGTCGTCCGCGAAAACACCACACCGCCGCCGCAAAGATGGGCCTGCCCCAGCCATCTCAGCCCAGAATGGAGTCGTAGGCAGTGACGCCGCATCTCCTGCCCGTCAGTATCAGGATCCATAAGCAGCCCGGCGACTGTGCCAGTGTGGGCTACGCAGAGTCCGTAGCCGCCTGCATCTTTGACTAGCTGTACGAGCTGGGCCAGACCCGGTTTGGGCAGTAGAGCCTGATGGGCTAGGGCACTGTGTGTGGCACCCCAACCTATGAGGGCTGGCTCCGATCTATACAGTCCAGTACGAATCGCGGCTATGGCTTCTCGGAGCTGGGAGCTAGCTGTCGGTCGGCTTAGCATCGTCTGGTGAAAGGTCTGGGTGTCTATCGTGCCACCCCAGTCTACGATGCCGAGCATCAGCCGAGGGGGTGCGGGATAAGAATCCAGGGGCTCCCCGGTAGCCAGCCTCTTGCGCTCTAGCGAGCACTGCATCAGTCTTAGGAAATCCTGGGGCGGCTACTTCCCAGCCGACACCCGATGCGCCGATACCCGGCGAGTCAGCAGGGGACTTCAGCGCTGCTGCCACACTGTAGCGATCAATGGGCGCGCTAATGACGACGTGTTCACCGTCTAAGAAGCCTTGGGCCAGCTCGCCACAGGTGCAGGGAGCACGAGCCACGGCCTTGCGTGTGAAAGGAATAGAGGTCTCGGTTCGGTCGTACTGCTTGTTCATAGCGCACCTATGCTCACTACCAGAAGCACAGCGAGTTCGACGAGTTCACTTGTGGCTCCCAGGGTATCACCAGTGAGGCCCCCGATCTTCTTAGTCACGTACCTGCCGAAGAGAAGGGAAATAGCAGGGGCTGTCACCAGGGCTAGCGTCCATTTGCGGTCGGGAACGCCTGTGGGGCCCAGGGAACCCTTCAAGAACAATGCCGTAGCAACAGCAGCGATCCAGGCCAAGGTAGCCCAAACTAGATGGCGAGGGCGAAGGTGCTTGGCGTACGTCCTGCCCAGACCATCCTTGCGGGCCGACGGCTGGCTCTTGGCCATCAGTACGAGGGACCAGCGGCTGGCACTCAAAGCCAAAGGAAGCGCCCAAACCAGGCGCTGCGATTGCAGCAGTGCCCATATCAGCGACCACTTTAGAAGCAGCGTGACGATCCCAGCTGCTACGCCGTGAGCTCCCACACGGCTGTCTCGCATGATCTCCAACCGGCGCTCTCGTGTGTAGCCGCCGTAGAACCCGTCCGCTGTGTCCATCAACCCGTCAAGGTGAAGGTTGCCGGTGATGATCGACAAAAAGGCCAAGGCCAGGGCAGCAGAGATGTGGGCGGGCAACCAGGCCGTCAGACCGGTAGCGCAGGCGGCCGTGAAAGCACCGAGAGCGCCGCCCACCAGAGGATACCAACTCATGGCCTCAGCCAAATCCGACTCGGCAACCTGCCCCGAAAGTGTGACGGGCAGACGGGTGAGAAACTGTACCGCCAAGAGGGGGTGATACCAACGAGGCACTCTCGCTTGCTTGTGTTGCTTCGTGGTCATTGCCGTCGCCTCCAGTGGTGTGAGATCAGGTGCGTCTGCCGGCTCCTAGCGCCCGAGGGCCAGCCCGGCCAGCAAAAACAGGGCCGAAGAGAGCACTGAGGTCACGATCATGATGCTAATCGCCTTAGCTATATGGTGCCTTTCGAGCGGCCTCAGCTCCTCGCCGAGCAAGGCTCGCTTCTCGGGGATTCCCTTGTAGAAGTTGATGCCACCGAGCTGTATTCCGAGAGCTCCAGCTACGGCGGCTTCGGGTATGCCGCTGTTGGGGCTTGGATGCTTGCGCGCATCGCGCAGAATAGCCCGCCAAGACTGGGTTGCACTTCGGCCTACGCAGGCCGCGGCCAATGGCATTATCAAGGCTGCGAGACGGGCGGGTAGCCAGTTGGCGAGATCGTCCAAACGGGCAGAAGCCCAGCCGAAATGGAGGTAGGTGGCGTTTTTGTGCCCGAGCATGGAGTCGAGTGTGTTGATGGCGCGATAGGCCATAGCACCGGGCGCCCCACCTAGCAAGGTAAAGAAAAGTGGGGCGACGCATGCGTCGACGGTGTTCTCTGCCACGGTTTCCACGGCCGCCCGGGCGATCTCCTGTTCATCTAGCTCGGTGGTGTCGCGGCCCACGATCTCCCCCGCTTTGCGCCGGGCCAGGGGGAGATCGCCGTGTTCGAGGGGCAGTAGAACCTGGTTTCCTGCTTGGGCGAGACCCTTGGCGGCCACGGTAGTAGATGCCAGCCACGCCGCCATCAGGGTGCCAGCCATCGGATGCAGGATTTTCGCCAGCCAGACAACGAGGGCTGTACCGCCCCCACTGACGATGGGGACCAGTATGGCCACCAAAAAGCCCCGACTCCGCTGCCGCCCTGGCGACTGCTGGGGTTGGCGCAGCCTGAGCTCGAGGGCTTGGATCAGGCGGCCTATCTGCACGACAGGATGTGGAAGCGCGGAGGGGTCGCCCACCACAGCATCGATGACCAATGCCAGAACCACTAGCAGGGCCCTTTCTCGCCAAGCCATGGGCGATGACCACAGTCGCCACGCTTGCCATACCACGTCAGGCATCATGCGCCCCATCCCCTGGCGTGTCGATCTGCTCGGAGAAGCTAGCGAAGGCGTGCTGCAAGCGTTTGAGTTCAACTGGAATACCAGCGACGCAGTAGAACACCTGCTGAGCCGCAGCCGCTACTCGCTGGTTCGCCCATCCTGCCACGTCCCGGAACAGACGTCCCAGCGGGTAGGCGGGTACCACGCCTTGGCCGACCTCGTTGCTGACGATCACCACGAGGCCAGGGCAATGGGTAGCGGCCTCGATGAGCGCACTGACCTTCGCCAGACAAGCTTTCTGCAGATCATCATCCGATAGTCCCTCTTGCTCGAGGGAGAGAAGGCAGTTGCTGAGGTACATGGTGAGACAGTCGACAAGGTAGGCCCGAGGTGAGGTGCCCCCGATGAGCTCATGGGCACTATGGGGGGCCTCCAGGGTAACCCAACTGGGTGGTCTGCGCTGGCGATGGTGAGCCACCCGCATGCGCATTTCGTCGTCACCAATCTCCGCCGTGGCTATGTAGGTCACGGGCAGCCCCGACTCCTCCACCAACCGTTCGGCCACAGCGCTCTTGCCGCTGCGGGCACCGCCAAGCACGAGAATGAGGCCGCATAGCGCGTCATCCGGCACGCTCACTCACCCCCGCGTCAGAGAAGGTCGCCATCTCGGTGAGAATCCCAACAGCCGCCTGGAGCAGGGGCAATGCCAGCACAGCACCTGTTCCTTCGCCAAGACGCATGTCGATGTGGAGCAAGGGGGCGAGCCCCAAATGTTCCAGCATAAGCGCATGTACTGGTTCGTGCGACAGGTGTGAGGGCACTAGGTAGTCGCGTACGGCAGGGCACAGGTGGAAGGCTACCAGCGCCGCTGCTGTAGAGATGAGGCCGTCGATGACTACGGGCCGTCGTAGCTGTGCGCCCTTGATAGCGTACCCGGCCATGGCTGCGATCTCCAGACCACCTACTGCACACAGCGCGCGGAAAGGCTCTTTTGGGTCTAGCGCATGTACGTCGAGGGCTCGCTCGATGGCGGTCACTTTTCTTTGCCAACCGGCATGATCGACGCCTGTTCCCCTGCCTGTGACCTCCGCCGGAGCATGGCCATGCAGGGCGCATACGAGAGCCACGGCAGATGTGCTGTTGCCGATGCCCATCTCACCCACGGCCAGTACCCGGGTGCCGTCGCAGGCGACGCGCTCAGCGATGTCCATACCCACCTGGATGGCCGCCTCAGCCTCAGCGGCAGTCATGGCCAGTCCTTTGGTCATGTTGGCTGTGCCAGGGCAGACCTTGCGGTCCAGAAAGTCTCTCTGATCCGGATCTACGGTGAGTTTCTCTTTCACACCTACGTCTACGACGTATACACGGGCTCCGACCTGTCGCGAGAAGACATTGATGGCGGCCCCGCCCCGCAGGAAATTGTAGACCATTTGGGCCGTCACCTCTGACGGATAGGCAGAGACTCCTTCAGCTGCCACGCCGTGATCAGCGGCCATCACTGCCACCGCTGCTGGCGAGGCCACTGGTGTGGCCTGGCCCTGCACCCCAGCGAGTTGCACGGCGAGCTCTTCTAAGCGGCCAAGGCTACCTTGCGGCTTGGCTAGTAGGTCGAGACGATGTTGGACAGCGGCCATGGCAGAGCGATCAAGTTCCGGAATGGCATGGTCGGCGATAACGGAAGGGATGGTAAACACGCAGTAGCCTCCTTAACAGAGAAAAACCTCTCTTCCTTCGCGGGAGAGAGGCTGCACTGGCCCGAAAACCTCTGCCTTGAGGGCAGAGGGGCGGTGGCCATCAGTAACCTTCAGGTGACGAGCTATGTGATGTCGACTCACCTGGGCGACCGCTCCCTTAATCCGCGAAGGAGATGCTGGTACCAAGCTACAGGGCAGGTCTCCTGGCTTCCGGCGTAACGCTTCGTGGTGCGCCTTCCCTGCTTTTCGCAAGTGGCCTTATGCACCTAACTCACCGGCTACAGTGGCGGGACCGCGTCGGCTCTGCACACGAGATGCTACCCGACTTCCCTATTACCCTCCGATCAACGATCGAAGGCACCCTGTGCTCTATTCAGTTCATGTGAATGCTGATTCTCGACCGCGGGCAGGATCCCTCTTCGCTTTCCAGTTTTCGCGGTGGGAACTCTGTTGGTAACACAGACGCTCACTTCCAGCTTACCCGGGAGCCTGAGATGAGCGCAAGCGTCCGGATGAAGAGCCCCCGTCTCTACGGAAGAGGCGGGGGCTCTTGTGAAGGCGTCTAGGAGTCTTTCGAGTTAGCGCACCACGCCCACTAGACAGCGTTGAGCATGGCGGTCCAGATGCCAACGTGCGAAGACTCATCAAGCAGAAGAGCCATGAACAGCAACCGGGTCGTGATGGTTGGGGCACACATGGCAAGCTGTGCGTAGCGCGTGATGGCTGTGAGTTCCCCATGGATTGCTGTAGCTACGTCTGCAGCGAAGTTGCCAGTGGCCTTGGGGCAAGACGGGGGAGGAGAAGGGGGTGGTGGGTTGCTCGCCAACAGGGCTTGTTGCAGCTCGGCGTGCCAGAACTCGGTACGGCAGATGGTCCAGGCGATCAGCTTGAGAGTCTCATTGGGGGCTTCATCGGCAATCTCGGCGTAGAAGCCCGCGTCGCAGATCTCGTCTTGGATTGACTCCTCGATATCGGCTCTGAAGGTCTGACACAGTGACTTGGTGCAATCGAGGGGGGTTACTGCCACTCGGTTCATAGGTGAATACCTCCTGTAGTGTAATCCACTACGATATATGAGGATGAGCAGAGCGGCGCGTAATCTGCAGGAACCGATATGCCCGATTTCGAGACACGGCTCATGGCCTTTGGCGCTCAGGCCTACCGATAGACTAACCCGTGGTGTGCCAGGTATAAGCGATCGCCTTCTTTTGCTACTGCCTCAAGAACCCGTTCTTGCACATAGTCACTGCTGATATTCGTTACCTTGTAAGACCACCTGTTGCCAATAGCCAGAGGGAAGAAGCTCTCACTCTGCTCGGCGATATGATATTCATCCAGCTGAAGATCGATATGCACTCCGTCGCCGCGCTGCACTACTAACCTGACCAGCCCAACTCCTGGGGCGAACCACGCCTGCTTGCTGCCGGTACGGCCGCTGTTCAGCTCTTGCTGAAACTGGTCTGCGCTGTCATTTGGATTGGGTTGGGCAGTCCACTCCACACATACGCAGTTGGTGAAACCACCAGCCAAAACCCTTGTTTGTGATGTAGTGCCTAAGCTCCGGGCGCGACAATCCAAGGGCAGCATGCTATATGAGAAGGCAGTCCCCTCCCAGGCATGCCCGGGGTGCTTCCAGTGATGGCTCCAGATCATCCCCACCTGTGAGAGCTCGTACAGCGGGCTGATGGTTAGTACTTTGTCGGTTTTCTGGTTTCCAAAACCCGGTTGCCCTGCGTACTCGATGCCGCCTGTAGCCATCAGAAGAATCTCACAGGTAGCTGCTGTCACTAGCAGGCCCTGCTGTGTCTTTCCCGTTTCAAGAAGCCCTTGCAGCAGGCGAATGGCCGCCAGACACACAGCATACATGCTACGGCTCTCGGGCATATCAAGAAGCGGCAGTGCTTTCTCAAAGCGCGGGAGGGCATCTGCCAGGTCATCCATCATATCCAGTTGCCCTAGGCACATCAGGCAGCTACCTTCGCCGCTTCTGTCACCTGTCTCGCTAAAGAGCACCAGTGCTCGCTCATGGGTGGCGCGTCGCTTATCTCTGTCGACATAGTGGATAGCCAGTGTTTCCAGTTGTTGGGCTAGTGCTGTCTTGTCGCCTAGCTCATCTCTGATCTGTACAGCCTCCTCCAGGAGTTGGAGTGGCAATGCTTTGCTCTTGGAGACAAGCCACGAGATGTGAGCCTTCGTTGTAAGTGCCTTGGCTCGCAAGTCTTTGGCTGCCGGGGTATTGCCCATTTCCGCGATCAGCTGCAGTGCCGTATCGCAGTGCTCCAGACTCTGTGCGGTCATTTTCTCGCCGCGTGCCTTAGCAGCTTTGGCTAGGGCCAGTTGCACCTTGACAGCTAGAGCATCCGATGGCCTCTCTTTAGCCAGTTCATCCTTCATCATGTCCCATAGTCCCTCCCTCAACTTGCGTCGGGCCATGTGCAGTCGGCGCTTCACAGTGCCCAAAGGTACGTCTAGAATCCCAGCTACCTCAGACTGGCTATGGCCACCTACATAGTACAACACCACAGCCTCTCTCTGTGTCACTGGTAGGGAAGCGATAGCCTGGCGAACCTGGTCACGCAGCTCACTTTTGGCAGCGGCTTCCTCCACGGCATCTGCCGTGACAGAAGTGATGTCGACCGTCAGATCCAGATGCTGAAAAGGCAGCTCTCTGGATCGACGCCAGCGGTAAGCCCAGTTGATGGCCCGATGACGAGCGATGCTGCAAAGCCACTGGTTAAGCTTTGCCGGGTTCTCCAATGTGCCGATGTGCAAAAAGGCCTCTAAGAAGGTTTCCTGCACCACATCTTCTGCATCCTGGGTATCTGTCAGGTGCGCCAGTGCTACGGCGTACACTAGGCGCCTGTGGCGTTCCACAATGCTGGTGAATGCCTGAGCACTACCTTCGTGTGCAAGATGGACCAGCGTTGCGTCGTCGGCGGTGCTGTGAACGGTGGCAGCCAGTGGTATCACTCCCTGTTCATGAGTCACGCAGAAGACGGAAAAGGTTCGCCTAGGTGGGAACGCATCTGCTTGCCTCAGTCTACCGTACGTTCTTCTGGCCCACTTGCTCTATCGCGACTGACTCTGGCTTTGGTAGAATGGCCTTGAGGAAAGCCGCCTCATCTGGCCAGATGACGGTGCGGAGGGGAAAATGTGAATAGTCTCTATGATGAGCTATCTGAGAGGCTGAAAAAGGACCCAAGACTCACAAAGAGGGGTGGTGCGAGGTACGACCTTAGCCTTCTTCTGTTCAACGCGAGGGATTCCTTGCATGAGCTATGGGTAGCGGCCGATCAATGCATCCACTCTGGCTGCGATAGTGAGGATCTCGACGCCTTACACGCTGCCGTCGAGAAGCTGCGCCCGGTGTTCGGGGAAAGGAGCAACCCGTGACCATTAGCGAGCCACCTCACGCAGTGTTATACGACTTTGATTTCACCCTGGCAGATTCATCTCCAGGGGTGGTGGACTGCGTCAACTGTGCACTCAGGCAGCTTGGTTTGTCCGCCGCGCCGCCGGACCTGATTCGGCAGACGATTGGGCTGAGCATGTCAGCCACATTGGCCCACCTGACCGGGAGCTGCCCTGGTGTGAAGAAAGCCGGTGAGGCATGGCTCACCAGCGGAGATCATGGCCTATGTCGGGCGCTATCAGCGATTTACTGAAGCCCAGTAGTCGTCGAGCATCTGCTGCAGCACGAGCTGTGCGCTTCGAAATCCCTGATCGGGTGGAACCGAGCGTCCCAGCAGCTGGTTGCTGAACTGCATCAGCTGGTTCCAGATATCGACGCCCGGGGGAATCGCCGTGTCATAGTCGACCGCTTCGATGACGGCACTCCACGATGGATTCTGCCGCAAGTAGTCGGGGTGACGGTTGAATGCTGTGATGGCACTGGGCCGCCCTTGCACGCGGGTGAACCAACCCGCTGACTCTTGTTTGGTGGTGATCCAGCTCAACAGCAACCAGGCGGCCTCGCGTTTTTCCTGAGGCACGGTATGCGGGCATGTCGGCGGCCCCCGATTGCAGTCCAGCGATGGGGTGCCAGCTGTTCTAGATCAGGCACTTGGCTACTTTCAGCCTAAGGCGAAGCCGTTTACCGCACAAGGGCAGTCAATACAGGAAAAAAGGTAGCGTCCACCCCTTCGCCAGCGCCGCCTGTCTTAGGCCCGTGTTCGCTGCAGATTCTCATAGGCGGCGAGGGCCCATGCTTGTCGAGTGCACGAGGTCGGATCGACCTCAATGAAGGTGGGGTCGAGGCCCGTTTCCTTCTTGAGGTTCCGACCCCATGTGCAAGCCAGATCGCCTACAGGTATTTCGGGACAGAACTCCAGCCGGGCCGGGTCTGGGCCAACCACGCCAATGGCAGACAGATACTGCACGGCTTCCCAGGCTGGATGACCATCGGGAACATCGGAATACCAGAAAAGTGGTACACCTGCTTGCACCAGCTCGAGCTGAAATGTGCGCAGTAGCGTCTGATCAGCTCGCACTTGATGGGGGCTCATCTGATGAGCCAAGCAGAAGGCTGCCAGGGAACCTGCTGCTTCGCCTACAGCCCATTCCCCCGGGTGTAGGCGGTAGGCGCCGTTGGCGATGTGCGTGACCCCGATGTTCTTGCAGGCAGGCAGGAAATTGCTCCACCCTGGCGCCAGCAGTGCGCCCAGTGGTACTTGGTGCGGTGCCGACTTGATATCCAGGTTGAAGCGTTGCCCTCCCGAGCAAGCGTGGATATCGATGAAATAGGCACCTAGTCCTACGGAGTCGGGGAAGTGCCGAGCCCGGGCCTGTCCAGGTCGGGCAAAGCGAGCCAAGTCTTCCTCTCTTACCGTCACTTCTGCTCGGATGCGCCGACTTTCTCGGATATAGGGGTACTTCGATAGGCCATCCTCTGTACCCATCACATCGGGGCGTAGCTTCAGCTCAGGGTAGCCATGACCGCCGTCGTCCCGTGGGGCTTCGGTCTGTAACCAGTAGAGTAGACCCAGGCTGAGCAGTTTGGCCTCTTCTCTGATACGCAGCTGCTCTGCCCAAGGCTTGTCGATCAGGTTCTGTCGGTCGTAGTCGTTGCCGGGCCAGTTAATCATGGCGATGTCATTTGGGTAGGCCGCATCGGCAAACAGTTCAGCATCGATCAAGCGCCGATAGTTCCAAAAAGTCTTAGGAACCTCCCCGGTGGGAAACACTGGGAAACGCTTGCAGCCTTGATGTACGTAATACAGGTTAAACGTGTAGGGTTGCGTGTCGCGGAAGTACTCGTAGCCTGCGGGTTTGGGGATCGTGTGGTTCTCTCCTGGGCAGA
This sequence comes from Limnochordia bacterium, assembly GCA_050951545.1. GTDB lineage: Bacteria > Bacillota > Limnochordia > DTU080 > DTU080 > DTU080. Next base: position 34,098 of record JBMNJG010000001.1, read on the forward strand.
ACTCCACCGCAAAAGGATAGGTGAAGCTTTGCACCCACTCTGGGTGAGCAGCACCCGGATAGGCATGCGTCTCGCCAGTGTCGCTGACACTTTGGGTGCCAGATACGTGATCGACTCCTGCCAGCGGCAGAAGATCGCCTAGTTCTGTGGCATCCAAGACCATGGGGCCTCGCAAGGTAAGCGTGTCGTCACTATCGCCTAGGGGTGTGACTCGAGTGACTTGCACTTCTTCGATGCGTCCCTGGCTGGTCACAGCTGTCAGGGGTCGGTATCCAGTGAAGATCCGCACCTGGCCAGAGGTCACATACGGCTGCAGCATTGCCTCGATGGCAGCAACGCCGACTCGAGGTTCGTAGCACAGCTTGCTTACCCAGGCATTGCCTGGGTTGAGTTTCTGCATGGCCTTCCCTTTGTCCGACAAGATCGTGTGCTCCTGGTAGTGCTGCCGAATGAGTTGACGAAACTGCGAATAGGCGGCAGTGGCGCCAAACGACTCCACCAACCAGAACTCGTCCAAGGCTGAGACCCCCTGTGAGGTAGCCTGTCCCCCCAACCAGTCGGTCTCCTCCGTGATGCAGACTGTTCGGCCTCTTTTGGCTATAGCGAGGGCCGCGGCCACCCCGCCCAGACTACCACCGACGACTACGCAATCACATAAGGCCATTCGCTACCTCATCCTTTCTTTTCGCGTTCACCCATCATCTTTGTGACGAGTGCAGGAAGAAGGGTACGGAGCCGCTCTGCGATGAACAGTCAAAGAGTGTAGGGCCCACGCTACGCATGGCGAGGGCCACGGCAATCCAGCTGTTTGTCCAACGCGATTCGACACACCACGCTCCCCACCCTGCATCCGCGAAACTTCCCCCCAGTAGCATGTCGCCCATTTCTGCGTGATCTTGGAGGAATACGCTTCTACTGTGCGAAGGTTATAACTAGTACTTCGGGACAATTCAATACATAAGAAGGAGTTGAGACTGTACCATGGCACGTTATAGAGTGTTGCTTTGCATCGTGTTCCTAACTGGCCTAGGCATAGCAAGTTTCTCCCTGTGGGTGTATGGCGAGAGCGCTGTAGAGCTTACCTGGTATATCATGCGGAACGTTGAGGAAATACCGTTTTGGCAAGAGATGGCGGACAGGCACATGGAGAAGAATCCACAGGTGAAGGTCAATGTGATGAACGAGTTGAGTGGCGGCGTAACGAAGCTGACCACCATGATAGCCAGTGGTGTGGCACCGGATGTCGTCCGCGGCGAAACGAGCTGGATGCCTGAGCACGCAGCCAATGGCTGTTTCGTCAACCTGGACCCCTACGTCACCCGGGATCGTGCCCAATTGAGGCTGCAGGAGTTCCCACAGGCGGCTATGGATGCATTCAAACTGGATGGTTGGCAATACGCGGTACCTATCGTGGTCTCAGCTCTTGCGTTCAACTACAACATCACCATGGTCCAAGACGCAGGCCTACCGGACCCTCAGCCTGGCTGGAACTGGGATGACTTCGTAACCGTGCTCAAACGGCTTACGCGAGAAGAGGCCGACGGCCGCATCAGCCAGGTTGGAGTGAGTATGGAAAGGTCACTCAACCGCCTGCAGGCTTTCATTTTGCAGAATGGCACCGACTTGTTTGATCCGGGCTACAGAAAGGTTCTCATTGATCAGCCAGAGAGTGTCGAAGCTCTCGGCTATGCTCAGGCACTGGTGAACCAACACAGAGTGGCCAGCTGGGGCGGCAATAACGATTTTACGTCTGGCAGGGCCGCTGCTCAGCTGACTGGGCCATGGCGGCGTGGGGTCCACAACGTATTGAAGGATTTGCATTGGGACATTGCACCGCTTCCCCAGAACAAGAGAGCTGCCTCACCTCTTTACGCAGGTGGAATAGCCATACTGGCTGATAGCCATCATTACGAAGAATCATGGCAATTGGTCAAGTATCTCACTGGAACAGAGGCTCAACAGATATGGGCCAAGAATGGCCAGTCATGCCCAGCCCGTCTGCCCGTCGCCTATAGCAGTGCCTTCCTACGAGCTGGCGCTCCTGAACACGCCAAGTACTATGTCGACGCTATCAATACTGGTCACTCAGAACCATCATTTCCAGGCTGGGCAGATGTGAACTCGGCCATGGGAAGAGCCTTGGCGCCCGTGTTTGCGGGAACGATGCCCGCTCGCATAGGAGCGGAACAGGCCAAGGCCGTAGCGCAACCCATTCTGGACGAGATCAACAAGGCCAGGGGCAGATGACGAGCTATCCGGCACTGGGCACCACGAAGTCAGAATTCCTATAGTAAGAAGTCAGATTAGAAGAGAAGGACATTTGGCGGCGTATCATGTACTAGTCTTTGAGCGTACAAAGCAAATGAGAGGCGCTCATGTTGAGAGATTGTAGGAGGAGAGGCATGTCTCTGAAAGAACAGGTGAAAAACTACGCGTACGAGCTCGGTGCTGATCTCATTGGCTTTGGGGGCATTGACCGCTGCAAGCATGCTCCGCCCATGATGAGTCCACAAGGCCTGTACCCCGAGGCCAAGACCGTCATTGTGATGGGCATTCACCATCCCGATGCATGCGTGGAGCTGGGTGGTGACAAGCATCCTCAAGATATGGGGCCCTACAGTGTGCAGGGGACGATGAACAACCGACTCGATGTGTTGTCTTATTCGGTGGCCACCTTCTTGGAGAAAGCAGGCTATGGGGCAGTACCCATCGTCTCTAGCAACATCTGGCGATACAAGCAGTACAAAAAGCTGGATGCCGTGTTTGCGCCGGATGTGAGCCATATTTACATGGCTGTGGTGGCAGGCTTATCTGAGATAGGCTACAACGGCATATCGCTCACGCCCGAGTATGGGCCGCGAAATCGCTTCGTTACAGTAATCACGAACGCCGAGATCGAGGAAGATCCGCTCATCCCTCCCGGTACAGTCTGCGACAATTGCATGTTATGTCGTCAGCACTGCCCCACAGATGCCTTAAGCAAGGAGGTCAATGGCGACAAGGTCCTGAAAATCGGGCCCTACGAGTACCGTTTCCCCAACAAGAACCTCTGGCGTTGTGCGTGGGGTGAACACTTTGGGGTAGATCTGGACTTGCCCATTCCCGACGTCGTTACGGAAGAGCTTATACTGGAGAATGTAGCCAAGCATGGCGTCCGTGGCGGAGAGGTGGGTCAATGCCTGAAGTTCTGCGTGCCCAAAGAGATGCGCGTCTTCGATCGCAGTTTCGCTAGGTCGCCGTTGCGAAAAGCGGCGGTTACGCTCAATCAGTCAATAGCACCACGAGCACTGGTGGATCGAATCTTGGCCAAGCCTTTCACCAAGGGAATCGATGAAGTCATCGTCACCAATGTGGAAGAGCTCGCCGCTAAGGGGATCGATCTGGAAGAACAGCTCCCGGGAGCCAAGAGTGCCGTGACCGTGGTCATGAAGGTGCCCCAGGGGGCCGACCAAGGAGGATTTCGCTCGGGCGCTTCGCACTTGATCAGCTTCTCCTGTTTGGACGTAGCGCGTGATTTCGATGCCCTTGGTTTTAAGGCCGTGACCGCGTCACGTGGCACGCGAAGTGTGACTGATAAAGTTCTCGCTGGCATCCCCGATCTCACGAACAGCAGGGTAGTAGCGAACACGGTCATCACGCGCATGGATCTTCCCTGTCAACGGCGCGGTAACGGATGCTCAGCCACCATCGATGTCAGTAACGCCCAAGCCACTCTCACGAATCACATAGAGGAGTATGCTCGCTCATTGGGCGCTGATCTTGTGGGAGTAGCCTCACCGTCGAGGTTTGCTGAACTCGCAGAGCAGCTACGCCCCGTTTTTGATGGCGAGGAGCTCCTGGCTGCGCGCAATAAGGCCGTCATCTTCAAGCCATGGGATCCAGAGATCACGCGACAAGTGCGTACTGTGAGGACGCCTGTGGATTTTCTCCCAGGTGCGAAATCTGTGATTGTGCTCGGTTGGCGTCTGCACGCCGAGGTTCTCCGACAAGCAACGAAGCCGCCAGCGGAAGCTGTCGGGCCGTTTGCTTTCCAAACATACGTCACAAACTGGATCGGTCAGATGGCCGGAGTGCGGTTGATCAAGCGGCTGGAAGAACTAGGCTTCAAGGGCGTCTTGGTCGGCGACCTGATGAACACCGCTTCGTTCACCGAAAGCCCCCGCGGTCCGCAGGCAGATCTGCGTTCAAACCGCTTTGCGGCGCTGGCTGCCGGACTTGGCTATCTCACTGACGCAGGCCATATTGCCACGCCTCAATTTGGTATCAGACAGCGATTTGTAGCTATCGTGACCGATGCACAGCTCGAAGCATCTCCACTGTATGCTGCGGCTGAAGGCGAAAGGCTGTGCGCCGAATGCGATCATGTCTGCGTAAGCAGCTGTCCAACCCAAGCCTTCGCTGACAAGCAAGTTCGTTTAACATGCGAGGGTCATAGCTACGTCTTCACTCCGGTAGACGGTAAGCTGTGTGATTGGTCTAAGCGCTACGTTCTCTCTGGGGATAGCGGCGCGAAGTACATTGGCTCCGAGCTTGACATTCCACCGGGTGAGGTGACACCCGAAAGCCTGGCCACCGGATTGCGTCAGCATCATCCGATCACGAAACAGCGCCATGTCGTGGCTGAACCGTGTGTCATCAAGTGTCCGTACGCCAACGCGGAGATCGACGTGGAGTCTCAGGTTGTGTGAATTGGCTAGTTTCACACGGTTGCCTAGCCAGTGGCGGGGGGTCCCGCCACTGGCTTCGCGTCAGTTGGAGGTTGGGTCGATGTGTCGCCTAGCTCTGATCGGTTGTGTGGGGTTGACTAGCGCTTTCGTGTGGCTGAGAAGGAGGCCGTACGCCTCGGACTCCGCTGTAGCGACACAGTTCTATGCGAGCGGCATATGAGAGGGGTCTTATATGAAGCCGCTTCGCTGAAAGCATAGGCGGCGCGGGTACAATAGGGGCATGGGTATTGGCATCGGCTTCGTCTCAATATGTCTCAGTGAACATGAATGCTCGCCAGCGGGGACGGTGACTGTGACCCGCATGGCGAAGCTCCCTTCTCGACAGGCGCAACTGCATGAGGTTAAACGGGTTGCCATGCGCAATCTCGAGCGGACGCGACGCATCATGTGGTTTTTGGAGCCGCATGGGTTTCAGCTCTATCGCATGAGCGCCAACCTCATTCCCTTGGCGACGCATGAGCTCACTGCGGATTGGGCGTGGTGGGAGGATCCCGATCTCAAAGCGATGGGGGCATCGATTGGGCAGATCGCTGCTGCCAAGGGCTATCGGTTGAGTTCGCACTTGCCGGAGCTTTGCGGATTGACCGCGGAGCCGGACAAGTTCTGCTGGACGAAGCCTTATCTTGAGTATCACGAGCGACTGTTCTCCATGATGCAGCTACCAGAAGACACGAAGATCGTCATGCATCTTGGTGGGGGGTATGGGGACAAGGAGCGTGCTCTGGTCAGAGCTGGTTCATTTGTAGGTGCTCTAGGTGATTGGGCCAGGCGCCATCTGGTGCTGGAGAACGACGACCGCGTCTATTCTGCCCACGAAACGCTACGGTTCTGCCAAGAGATGGAGCTGCCCATGGTGTTTGATTTCCATCATCATTGGTGCAACCACGAGGCAGAGCTATCGCCAGAGTTCATAGGCGATGTTTTTGCCACGTGGACGGATCGTCCGCCGAAAGTGCACCTGTCTTCTCCGCGAGACGCTAAGCGCCCACGCGCCCACGCTGACTACGTTGATCCCCGCTTTGTGCTGGGGTTCGTCGAACTCGCCTCGTCGTTGGGGCCGTTTGACATCATGGTGGAGGCCAAGCAGAAAGACTTGGCTGCTTTGCGTCTTAGGGCCGAACTTGACGCAATCATTCAGGCACCATAGTGACCGGAGGGGCGGCGACACGCTGAGGTGCCGCCGCCCGGGGCGTTGCCTACCCGTGCCGTACGCGATCTAACGCGCCCAGAAGCACATGGGCAAGACCGAAGCCCAAGATGCCCGAACCCAACCGTTCCCGCCTGCGCATGGTTAGCGCACCTGCCGTGGTCACCACAGCCCCTAAGCCTGTGATGATCCAGTCGGTCATCATTCTCTTCCTCAACAGCCCCACCTCCTTATCTAGTATCTGCGTTTTCCTACGAATTCAAGCAGGTCAGCAGGAATGGTGGCATCGCCACCTAAACTCAGCGTAGTAGGGCCGGCTAGGAGGTTTGTGTAGATGGTAAACCCTCGCGATTTCCTTGGTCTTCGCTCGATTCTTGATCAGCACCGCGTCGCACTGTCTCCAAGTGGACAGCTGTTGGCCTATGTGGTACGCGATCCGGGCCAGGTGCAAGCAACCGGCGATGACTCAGCATCGGCTTACGCCGGAAGTGAGGTGTGGGTGACCGATACTGAGTCGCATGAGACCTGGGTGCCGCTTCAGGGAGGGAGGTCTTGGAGCCCATGCTGGAGCCCAGATGGCACCAAACTAGCCCTCTGTAGTGACAGCGAGGGGGCGACGCACGTCTACGTATGGCATGCAGCCACTGGCGACTTACAGCGTGTGTCAGACGAGGTCATCTGGCAAAGCAGTCTGTACGATATCAATCGGCTATGGCTCGACGACGAGCGTATCTGTGTTCCATTGCCTGTGACGCGCCCTGAGCAGACGAACGACGTTGAAGAGGAAACCGAGCTATCGTCATCTGACAACAGATGCACGGCAGAAGTGCTGTATTGTCCGCGCCGGGATAAGCCAGGGGCTCAGGCGCCGTCGGCCCCCTTGGCGGACTTAGCGATCATCGACATCTCCACGGGGGACGTGCAGCGTTTTGCTCTGGGGTTGCCCCAGGCGAAGCTGTACCCATCGCCTGATGGTCAGTACATCGCCGTACAGACCGTGGATGGGCCTGAGCGTTTGGGTGCATTCCGTTTCCGGGGATCGATTTACGTTGTCGATCCGTCATCGGCTGGTTCACCGAGCGTCATCGCCAAAGACCTGCTCATGGTTAGCATAGGGCGCATACGGCACCATCCTGTATGGTCACCAGGAGGTGACAAACTGGCCTTCATCCACGAGAACCGGGTGGCGGTGTGGTCGGCAGGGGGTGCCACGCGCGCGGTGACTCCGGACTCCGGCGTTGAGCTGAAAGAGCATTTCCTTTTGTGGAGTCCTGATGGAGCAGCTCTTCTGCTACGCAGTTCGAAGGGGTGGCTGTTGCTAGGTCTGGATGGCCAGGACAGGCACCTGGCGGTGCCGTCTGCAAGGAACGTGCGAGGTATCCTCCGTCGTTTTCCTGACGACTGTTTCTGGAGCCGAGACGGGATGTCATGTGTTGCCTGGACGCGGGATGACACAACTATGCGCCATGGCTTCTGGCAGGTGCCGCTTGACGGAGACCGTCCCCAGCAGCTTGTCGAGGACAACCGGGCCTTCTACGCTTCGCCAGCCTGGGAACTCGGGGGATCTATGGCAGACATATCCGCCGGAGGCGAGCGTGTGGTATTTGCTGCAGAGAGTACTGTCTCACCGAATGAGCTATGGGTGGCAGATGCGTCGTTTAGTAAGCTCAAGCAGGTGACGAAGATCAACCCTCGCTTGCCGCAGTTACCGCTGGGCACCGAGAAGCTCATTGCCTGGGTTGACGGAGTCGACCGTCAGCAGCGAGGAATGATCCTGGCCCCGCCGCATGAGCCCGGCGAGAGGCTCCCGGTGGTCATTAGCATCTATCCTCGACCAGGAGCCCCAGACAGCAGCAAGTTTCGCACCTGGTCTCTGCAGACAGCAAGTGCTATTCTGCCTCCTCAACTGCTGGTGGCCAACGGCTATGCGGTGTTCGTGCCCGACCTTGACCCGCAAGGCAAGGACTTCGTCGCGGCACTGCACGTGGATGTGCTTCTAGCTGTACGGGCTGCTTTGGCTGAGGGGCTGTTTGACCCCGACCGTATGGCGATCATGGGCCACAGTTTCGGCGGGTATGCGGTCAACTGCCTGGTCACTCAGACGAACCTGTTCAAAGCGGCCGTGTCCTGCGCGGGTGTCGGCGACCTGTCAACGCAGTTTGGCGCTTCCTTTGTCGAGGACGGACGGATTGACGCCTATGGGTGCCAGCACGTGGCGACGGGTCAGTTGGGGATTGGGCTACCATGGGATAATCCGTTGGGGTACCTTACCAACTCGCCTCTTTTTCATCTTGATCGCGTGCAGACGCCTCTGCTGCTGATTGGTGGCGCTGATGATCCGCTGTTTCAACCGCAAGAGATGCTTGTCGGGTTGGAGCTACTTGACAAACCAGTGCAGTGTGTGCGCTATCGACATGAAGGCCACGTCCCCTCAGAGTGGAGCTTGCCCAATCAGGAGGATGTCGCCGAGCGGATCCTGAATTGGTTGAGCACGCATCTTGGCGTCGCACAAGCAGAACGTACATCCCAAACAGGAGGCATCACGAATGGCCTACCAACCAGCGGAGTCTCGGTATAGCAGTCTCGCCTACAGGCGGTGTGGACGCAGTGGGCTGAAACTCCCCGCAATCGCCTTAGGCTTCTGGCATAATTTCGGTGGAACAAGCGACTACGACAATGCGCGGGCCATGGTTCGCAAGGCTTTTGATCTTGGAATCACGCACTTGGACCTAGCGAACAACTACGGGCCTCCTCCAGGATCTGCGGAAGAGACGTTGGGGCGCATCTTGCGCGACGACCTACGCCCTTGGCGTGATGAGCTGATCATCTCTACGAAAGCGGGTTATACCATGTGGCCCGGTCCGTACGGTGACTGGGGGTCACGGAAGTACCTGCTAGCGAGTCTGGATCAGAGTCTCCGTCGCATGGGGCTGGATTACGTCGATATCTTCTACCATCATCGGATGGACCCTGAGACGCCGTTAGAGGAGACGATGGCCGCATTGGCTTCCGCAGTGCAGCAAGGGAAAGCCCTCTATGTAGGCTTGTCAAACTACGATGCGCCAACTACCCGCAAGGCGGCGGCGCTACTGCGCCAGATGGGCGTGGCCTGCCTCATCCACCAACCCCGCTACAACATGCTAGACCGGGGGATTGAGCGCTCTCTTCTAGATGCTTTGCATGAGGAAGGCATCGGCTGTATAGCCTTCGTCCCCCTTGCTCAGGGGCTGCTTACCAGTCGCTACCTAGAGGGCATTCCAGAAGACTCCAGAGCAGCCGGGCCCAGCCCGTTCTTGCGAAGAGAGCGCATCACGCCCGAGCTCCTAGCCAAGCTGAGGTCCCTAAACGAGCTGGTCCACGCCAGAGGTCAGACTCTTGCGCAGATGGCTCTGGCCTGGGTGTTGAGGGATTCGCGAGTTACCTCAGCGCTTATTGGTGCGAGTCGTCCGTCGCAGATCGAGGAGAATGTACAGGCTTGTCACAACGTGGAGTTCGGCGCTGAAGAGCTGGCGCAAATCGACGCCATCACAGGCGCCTAGCTATCTTTGAGATAGCACCCAAAGGAGGGTCACCATGACTGTACCCGAGCCGGAACCACGCATCGCTCGTTTCGAACGTCTTGCCTACGGAATGTTCATTCACTGGGGCCTGTATTCCCAGCTTGGCAAGGGGGAGTGGATCCAGCATCAGGCGCAAATCCCGCAGGCAGAGTATGAGAAGCTGACCGAGACATTTACCGCCGATGAGTTTGATGCCCGGGCGATCGCTCGCCTAGCCAAAGACGCTGGCATGAAGTACATCACGATCACCAGTCGGCACCATGATGGCTTCTCGCTCTACGACACGCGGGGACTGAGCGACTATGATGCCCCTCATTCCGCAGCGAAGCGTGATTTGATCGCCGAGTTCGTTGACGGATGCCGTGCCGAGGGGATCATTCCTTTCTTTTATCATACGACGCTAGATTGGCGCTGGAAGACCCAGACGCTGGATGACGTGGAGTTTGACAAGTACCTGGACTATCTGCATGCATCGGTGGAGATCCTGTGTACCCAGTACGGCCCCATCGGGGGATTATGGTTCGACGGCAACTGGTCTCGCAAGGTCGACTGGAAAGAGGATCGGCTCTATGGGATCATCCGCCGTCATCAGCCCGAAGCGATGATCATCAACAATACCGGGCTTGGGGCGCGTGGCGTCGTGGGTCATCCGGAGATCGACAGCACCACGTTTGAGCAGGGTCTACCGACCCCAGTCGACCGCCGTGGCTGGCCCAAATACGTGGCTGGTGAGATGTGCCATACGATGAACAGACACTGGGGCTATGCGAAGGACGATATCAACTACATTTCGCCAGCGCAAGTGGTGGAGAGTCTAGCACTCTGCCGCAAAGTCGGCGCCAACTACCTACTTAACGTGGGTCCTACACCGGAAGGTGCCATTCCTGACTATGAGGCGGCGGCACTAAGGCGTGCAGGGGCTTGGGTGAAGATGCAAGGCCAGGTCATCTACGAAGGCCAACCAGCGACATGTAGGGCTCCAGGCAGGGATTTCCTGCTTGAACATGCTGGCCAGCTGTACTGGTTCGTCTTCGATCTCGCCGTCCGGGGTGATGCGCATGTGGTAATGCCGGGAAGCGGTACGGGTCCCCGTACGATTACAGGCCTTAAGCGTCCAATTCGACAGGTGCGCTGGCTCGACAACAGTGAGTCGCTAGACTTCGTTCAACACACAGGAAAAGGCTTCGCGACAGTGGATCTCACTGGTCAGCCATATGGCACGAATTGGGTGGTTCGCGTCGCTGAGATCTCGTTGTGACACATTCACCATCCGATTAGTAGGGAGGCGTGCGATGGGACTCAGTGCTAACCAATACCGGTCGGTGTCTCGGAGTGTCTATTTGTAGGGGATAACCCCAGAGCGGATGTTGTGGGAGCACATGAAGCCGGAATGAAGGTAGCATGGTTCCAAGCAAATCAAAGTCAAAGCTGGCCCGAGGAACTTACCTTCAGACCAGTGCACGTTGTGAGCAATGCCGGAGGCATAATTGAGATAGTTTCTCAAGCGGCGTAGACGGCCTAACAAGCGTATCCAGCGGACGAGTCAAGCCAGGTGGTTCGATTGAGACCATCGGCCGTCGCCGCTGATACTATGATGACTACATGAAAAAACCGAATGACCATAACTCGCGTTCACTGGCCGGGAGCCAGGTTGGTGCCTTGAACGAAACCGGCGACCGCCGCCGCCGATTCGCAAGAACGTTAGACCTAATTCAGTGTTGGTGCCAAACCCGATTCAGACGTAGATTTGCTGGTTATCCGGGCACGGCCTTTCGATGACGGAAGCGACCGACGCAAGGAAATGGTTCGGATATGGCGAGCCTTGGCACGATTTCCCGTAGCGAAGGACATTCTCGTATATAGGCGAGAAGAGCTCGAGCGTTGGCGAGGCTCTCGGAACCACATCATTGCAGGGGCCCTGAAAGAGGGGAAGGTTCTGTATGGAAGCATATGAGGAGGCGCGCCATCTTTTAGCCGCCGCACACAAGGACCTTCGGGCGCTCAAGGCCATGTTTGACAAGGATGAGTACCCCAGAACCCACTCGGTAGTAGGCTCCCTTGTTGATGTTACCTGACACTGTGTGGTGAATAGGTCTAACAAGCGCATTCAGCGGACGGAGTGGTAAGTGGGTACCTATCGCGGTAGGTGGGTGCGCCGCCGCTTATACGCAATGACGCTAGATGCACATTGTTGACGGTTGGGCAACCTTCGACCAGTGTGTATCTGAGAGAGGTGATATATCATGTCGCGTTTTCGCTACACTATCCGTAAGGCAGAACGCGCCGATGTTGACCAGCTTATACGCTTGTCCAAGCTCTGGGCAGTTGAAGGCTGTACGCGTGGGTATCCAGCGTTTGACAAAGGCGGTGATAGGCCCGAAAAATGGTTCACTAGCGGATACATATGGGTTGCAGAGTTGGGTGATACAATCGTAGGTTTTGTTGCTGGTGTTGCTAAAATCGGCCATGGACAGCCCTTTAATTCGGATGGAGAGCGATACCTGCATATTCATGAAGTCTATGTTGAGCCAGGTCACCGGGGTGACGGCGTAGGAAGCTGCTTAGTGGAAGCGATTTTGAGCAATGCAAAATCAGATGGGATTCAAAGATCGTTAGTGGCATCTGGCAATGTCGATTGGGAGAACACTTATCGCTTCTATGCGCGACACGGTTTTCAGATGCTGTCGATGCAGATGTATCTTTAGGTGCTTGTCCTATGCATTTTCACGGAGCGCTTAAGTGGCATCTAACAGGCGTATTAAGCGGCCGGCGTGGTAGGTTAGGTCTCATTGGCGGTAGGCTTGCGTGCCGCAGCTTATGCGCTAGATCGTTAGGAGCATATGAGATTAAGATGAAGACTGCCGTTGCGGCGATGGCGCGGAGAGATCGGAGGTGTGCGATGTGGAGATCACTCTGCTGCATGCCACACCCAAGGCGAAGGTTGACATTATCCTCAGGGAGGGACTAAGGGCCGCTTCGGCGTTCAACGATCTTGGGATACCAATGAGGCGGGGAGTAGTATACTGCTGGCTCCGTCGCGAGCACGACAAGATGTGGGGGAACAATACCGATTATACCTACATCGAGGTTACCGTTGACCGCTCCAGGTGCCGAGTTGCTGACATGGAGTGGAGCTCACTGGCTCTCATGTACTTGCAGGGTAACCTGAAACCAGAGCATTCCGAGGCAGCTAGCCTTCTTGCCAGGTTGTATGAAGTGACGGCTGTCTCACTGGACAACTACCGTGAGGGCATGTTCTTCACACCGGAAGTCTTGGTGTCGGGTGATGTGAGCGCCAACAAGCTCGCTCCGGTTGACTGAGCGTGTCCAGTTTGCCACCGGACTCACCAGGAATGACGAACTCCTAACAGGCGCATTCAGCGGCCGGAGTGGCAGGCTGGTACTCTTGGCGGAACCGACGACCGCCGCCGCAGCTGATGCGCTAGATCGTTAGGTGGACATGTAGATGGAGCAGAGCCTGTTGAAAATGCGTACAACGACGGCGTAGGCCAGTAGCGAGGTGCACCATGTATCTTGTTTTCCGCAGCCCCTAGGATGGGCCTAGGGGTTTACCTGAACTCGTAGCAGGAGATATCTTCCAAATCGCGAATCCTTCAGAAATGCCGTAATGAAGGGACGCGTGGCGAATGGACGACATCGAAATCACGCCAGTTCATGTGGGCGCAAGCGGATTCATTGCAGCGATCTGCCGAGAACTTGGGATCGCGGGGATGATCAACCGTTCCGTGCGTTGGGATGAGAAACAGTGGAAGGTGTCGCCGGGCACCCGGGCGGTTGCTCTAATCATCAACATTTTAGTGGCGCGGCGCCCCCTTTACCGCGTATGGGAGTCTTTCGAGCGGCTTGACCTCCCCGTTTTGTTTGACGAGCCCGTGGAATTGAATGACCTCAATGATGATAGGTTTGGACGTACGCTCGACAGGTTGCATGAGTCGGATGAGCTACGCAAGATCACCAGCTCGGTAGCGTTGGCTGCTACCAGGCGGTTGCCTTTCGGGATCAGATCCGTTCATGCCGATACGACCACCCTATCGCTGGCCGGCAGATTCGAGCCGACCGAGAGTGACTTGGCCTTTTTGGAGGAGAATCCAGATCGCTCTTTGCTGAACATCACCTACGGCCACAGCAAGGATAAGCGGCCGGATCTGAAGCAAGTCTCCTATGGGCTCGTGGTCACTAGCGAAGGCATGCCTGTCTTGGGCAACGTCAACGACGGCAACCTGAGCGACAAGGTGTGGAACAGTGAGGTTCTCGGTGAGATCGAGACGAGCTTCCTTGATCCGGGACAGATCGTGTACGTAGCTGATTCTGCCTTGATCACTACGGGTAATCTGGAACAGATGGCCGAGCAAAAGATCCGTTTCATCTCCCGGCTGCCAGGGACGTATGGCCTAGTTGATGAGCTGAAAGAGAAGGCCTGGAAGCAGGGCCGTTGGGAATTCATTGGCCGAGTTAGCCTTAGCGAAAAAGGCGCCAAGTACCGGGCGCAAAGCCACATGGATACATTAGGGGGTCGCCCCTACCGTTTCGTCGTAGTCCATTCTGACGCCCTGGAAAAGCAGAAGGGCAGAAGCCTGCAACAGGCGGTAAAGCGGGAGTCTCAGCTAATTGAGAAGGCACAGGCCAAGCTGCAGAAGCAACGCTTCGAGTGTATGGGCGACGCTCAGAAAGCCCTTGACGATTTCTGCAACGAACATCGCCGATCGCGTCACCAACTCAAAGGTCGTGTCATCGCCGAGAATGTCGTAAAGCGACCTCCGGGGCGCCCTGCCAAAGACGCCAAACCGCCAACGGTTGTCGAGTACAGCGTTGAAGTACAGGTAGTCGCACCATCGGAGACGGCACTACGTGTCGAGCAGGAACTGGCCGGGACCTTTGTCCTCATCACTACTTTGCCGGAGGATGAATGGAGCAACACGGAGATTCTTGAGGAGTACAAGGGCCAGACCAGCGTGGAAACCCGCTTCCGCAACCTCAAAGCCGACCCATGTATCGTGGACACCCTATACGTCAACTCATCTCGCCGGGCGGAAGCACTCGCCTACCTGTTTCTCTTGGCTTTGATTGTGGCTTCGTATATCGAAGTGCGGGTCCGCCAGGAGCTCAAAAAACGCCAAAGACCCTTTCTGGTTCCAGGGAACCGTTGGACCGAACGCCCAACGATGAGCATCATTTTCGACATTCTCAGTGGCGTTCAGATCCTCAAACTCTGCAACGGCACAACAACTCGAAGAAGGTTGCCTTCGAACATCGATCCGCGCGTGTACGAGCTCCTGGAACTCACGGGCCTTGATCACAGGGCCTACACCCATGTGAGCTATGCTACGTAACCCGTGGCCAAAAACCAGGGGGGGTCAGGTAGAAGGGTGCGGAAAACCAGTAGGATGAGGGTCTTTGTGCTGAACAGGACGAAGGAGCCCATGATGCTCTGCCATCGGGCTAGGACGGGAATAGGGTCAACCCTGGAATAAGGACGGAGGGCTCGAAGGGTCATGTTCATGCAGCCGGTGCCTAGCGGATTCGGGTGATGTGTTGCAGTAAGGTGGACCTTCCTTCGTAGATAGTATACAATTGAGCATATGATTCGAGCACCATACCGTGAGGGTTCGAGCAGGGGTGGTGCTGTTGGGTTCTTCGAGTCAAGGCGATATGAGGAGACGGCAGTCGAACGAGGAAGGACGCGCTCCACAGCGGTTGGAGAGCAAACCCAAGCTTCTCGACCAGCTCCGAGAAGCCCTGCGTTCCCGACACTACAGTCGTAGCACTGAACAGAGCTATTGCCTTTGGGTGAAGCGGTACGTATTCTTCCATGGCGTGCGTCACCCAGCTGAGATGGCGGAGCCAGAGATCAACGCGTTCCTCAGCCATCTGGCAGTCGAGAAGAAGGTAAGCTCTTCGACACAGAACCAGGCTCTTAGCGCACTCTTGTTCTTGTACCGACATGTGCTTCACCGGCAAGTTGGCGAACTGGGAGAGGTCATTCGGGCTCGAAGGTCGCACCGACTTCCGGTGGTCATGAGCCGCGAGGAGGTTAGGGCAGTGCTGGACAAGCTCCACGGCCAAAACTGGCTGTTGGCCTCCCTGTTGTACGGCACCGGGATGCGCGTTATGGAAACCTTAAGACTTCGAATCCAGGATATCGATTTCGCTAGTCATGAGATCGTAGTGCGGGATGGCAAGGGTTCACAGGACCGGGTAACGATGCTACCTGCGACGCTGGTGGCAGATCTGAAACGGCACTTAAGGTCGGTTAAGGCGGTCCATGAGAGCGATCTGCGCGACGGTTGGGGCCAGGTGGTATTGCCCTCTGCACTGTTGCGCAAATACCCGAATGCCGCCAGGGAATGGAGTTGGCAGTGGGTCTTTCCGCAGGCAACGCGCTGGCGGAACCATCAGACAGGCGAGCAAGGGCGTCATCATATCGATCCATCGATACTGCAGAAGGCTGTGCGAGGAGCAGTTCAGCAGGCGGGTTTGACCAAGTCGGCATCGTGCCATACCTTTCGGCATTCGTTTGCCACGCATCTTCTTGCGGATGGCTATGACATCCGAACGGTGCAGGAGTTGCTCGGTCATAAGGATGTCAGGACGACCATGATCTATACTCATGTCCTGAATCGCGGAGGTAGGGGTGTACGAAGCCCGTTCGATGCGTTGCAGCAGTGAGGAGTTATGCGGAACCGCGTAAGCCGCCTCACTAGGGGGTCCGTTGGCGCAGTAACCGCCATGAGCTGGTCCTTTTGGGGCGCTTGGCACGGGCTGTTATGTGGCTACGCTGCCGTAGAATAGGCATTACGTGGAACGGTGTAAGCGCTAGTTAGGTTGTCAATTAACTCAGATGAGAACGGGGGCGTGAAATGATGAAGCTCACATACACACAACCCGAAATAATATCGCTAAAGACTCATCCGGATTTCGGTGAGAAGTGGCTTCAGGAGCGAATTGCGGAGGATCCGTCGATTCTAGGGCTTGGGGAGCTTGTTTTGAAGGATAAGGAGCGTGCTCAGCCCAACGCGGGGCGACTTGATCTATTGCTTCAAGACGCTGAAACATTCAGGAGATACGAAGTCGAAATACAGCTTGGCAAGACAGACGAGTCCCATATCATTCGAACAATTGAGTACTGGGATATTGAACGACGCCGATACCCCCAGTATGAACATTGTGCTGTCATTGTTGCAGAAGATATCACTTCGAGATTTTTAAACGTCATAAGCCTATTCAATGGATTTATTCCCTTGATTGCGATTCAACTACGTGCAATAGCGGTTGAGGATAAGATCGGTCTAGTATTTACCCGCGTGGTCGATGAACTACCGTTGGGCCTAACCGAAGACGATGAAATCAGTGAAGTAACTGACCGAGAGTACTGGGAGCAAAAACGAGGAACTAAACAAACGGTTGCCCTGGCCGACCGAATGCTTGAGCTTGTCCATACGTTCGCTCCTGGTTATGAACTCAAATATAACAAGTTCTATATTGGTCTCGCTCGTGACGGGCAGGCGAACAATTTTGCCGTTTTTCGACCGCAAAAAGCGGCATTGCGTTTTGAGATCTCTTTGGAGGAATCCGAAGAAGTAAGCAAGCGGTTGGAAGAGTCGGGTTTAGATGTCTTGGATTACGACCGACGTTGGCGGCGATATCGCATTAAGCTATCCAAGTCAGACATTGACTCAAATCGCGAATTGCTGGTCGAACTACTTAAGGTTGCTTTTGAGGCTCGAGGTTGAGCAACCTAACAAGCGTATCCAGCGGACGGGTGATAGTGCGCAGTTATGTTGAGGGCGAAAGCTTCCGCCGCTGATACGCAAGATCGTTGGGCTGACCAGCCGCAACACTTGAGTGAATGCCAGGAGAGGAGGGTTCGGTTCCATGGCTGCCCCTGAGATCACGACTGTGCGCGAGCAGATAGCTTGGTCCTATGCCAACTTAGCTATGGCAGACGCTGCACTCGGCGACAGTGCAGAACGGTACGAGAGGAACCACTATGCCATCCGTAACAGGCTATATCACGGACTTATGTCAGGCAGGATGTCAATGCGTTCACTGTATCATGACGAACGGCTCAAGATGACGATGCCCCAGGCATGCTACTACTGTGGTAGCGATGATAGCCTTGCTGTCGATCATCTGATTCCTCGCATCAAAGGCGGGCGGGATGAGGCGGGAAATCTTGTATGGGCTTGTCGTTCCTGCAATAGCTCTAAGCAAGGCCGTGACATGCTCGAGTGGATGAAGCTCAAGTGCCGCTTTCCCTCTGTACTGCTTCTGAGGCGATACATTAAGGTTGTCGCCGGTCACTGTGAGCTGCATGGATGTATGGATGTCACGCTGGCTGAAGCACAACATTTGGAGTTGCCCTTCGATTTGCGGCTTCTTCCCACTCAGTTTCCGCCATTGAACGGGCTCCAGCGATGGGTCCACCCAGCTACGTGAACAACGTCAGCCCAACAAGCGTATTCAGCAGACGGGTGGGAGTACGGTGCCTCTGACGGAACCTGTGGCCGCCGCCGCTGACACGCGAGGACGTTAGGCCTATTGGAGGCATGCACTCGGATGCAGACCCTATATGACATCATTGTTGCCTACCAGGATCTATACGACAAGGCGCTTGATCTCTACTACGTATTCGAGGACGCGGACGTACCCGAGTTGAAGCAGAGATTGGGTGAGTTGAACAGGTTGGTGGAGGGTTTCCTCAGCATTGCGGGCCTCGAGTGGAGTGACTGTGGCAACTTGGGCAGGCATCTGCATTTCATGGCGTACTACCTTGACCGAAATGACAAAGCCGCCAGTTACGCCGATGCCAAGGACATAGTATTCTCCGACCTTCCCACAGGGCTTAGGAAACTTATCAAGGATAACCCTGAGGAGAGCCACCTTGACGAGAGGCTGAATGCTTCGGTAATGCCGCTGGTCCGGGGGGGCTACTATGATTCGGCGATCAGGAAGGCATTCGTTGTTCTGACAGATCGGCTTAGGCGGTCGTTCGGCCCGGACGATGCACTGGACGGCGAACTGCTCGTGAACGCGGTGTTTGGAGGCAAGGGCACAGTTGACATCAGCCTTGATGACGCGACGAAGCAGGCATATAGAAACCTCTTCAGTGGTTTCTACGGTGTGTATCGTAATCGGTATGCGCACGGCGACCCCGACACATCGCTTGCCGAGGTCAAGGCGGTCATCGAAATGACCAACAACCTGCTTCGGGAGATCGAACACATCGCATCAAGACCGGTTAGCAGCCAGGCCTAACAAGCGTATTCAGCGGGCGCAGTGGTAGGTTTGGTTGTGTTGGCGGCAGGTTGCGGCGCCGCCGCTGACACGCGAGGACGTTAGGCAGCGAATTGCAGACTCCTAAGCTGTGAGTCAGGGGGAGCGAACGTTGGCATGACGCACCTGCACAAGGAATACACTCGCACAACATGCTGTTATAAAAAGGTCGGAAATGTGGAGCTACAGCTAGACGCCTACCAGCTGGCCGGGAGCGCAGGTAGGCCTGCTATTCTTTGGATTCACGGCGGTGCCCTTATTTTCGGCAATCGGAGGCAGTTGCCCAGCGACCAGGTGGAGTTCTATCTTTCGCGTGGATACACGGTGATCTCCATCGACTATCGACTTGCTCCAGAGGCCAAGCTTCCAGAGATTGTCGATGATGTGCAGTGCGCGTACAGATGGATACAAGACCAAGCTGATTTGCTTAAAGTGGCGCGAGATCGTATGGCAATCGTAGGGCATTCGGCCGGAGGCTACCTTGCGCTTCTTACTGGGGCTCTTCAAAAACCGAGAGCTATCGTGTCGTTTTATGGATACGGTGACATTACATCAGACTGGTATTACAGAGCTGATCCCCATTACCTGCAGGCCGGGTCAATCGACCCGAAAGCAGCCTACGCCTCGATCCGAGAGAGTGTCCTAGCTGGCAGTCCAATAACTCCCCGGAATACGTATTACAGGTACTGCCGTCAAAATGGTCTGTGGCCGACGTCTGTTTGTGGGTTTGACCCCAGAGTTGAAACAGCTCGGAGTGAGCCGCTTTGCCCAATCCGATTGGTCTCAAACACATACCCGCCTACGCTACTCATCCACGGTAAGAAGGATACAGACGTGCCGTTTGAAGAGTCAATCCGGATGGGTGAGGAACTAGAAAAACACAACGTTCCATATTCGATCATGCTTTTGGACGGTCGTGATCACTTATTTGACATATATCCCGAAGGTCTGCCGCCATTGGGGGAACCTATCGGCTTGGCACATCCTGAAGTTTGCGGCGTGTTTAGCAAGGTAGGGGCGTTTCTAGACGAGCACTTGGGGGCCAAGTCGCAGCTAGCGCAGCTTTGAATCCGGTGTAAATAGTGCTAAGATCCTAGTCTAACAAGCGCATCCACCGGACGGGTGATGGAGCAGCTGCGTTGACTAGAAGGCTGTACCGCCGCAGCTTATGCGCAAGGTCGTTAGGCATAGTCTAGGCGGGGTTTAGGAGGTGAATACATGCGAGTCGTCGTGCTTCGTGGACCGATTGCCGTTGGCAAGACCAGCGTTGCTCAGGAACTTACCAGGTTCTTCGACAAGTCCGCTATTGTACCAGTTGACTGGCTACGACACATGGTTGGTGGATGGAGACCGGAGAGCGAATCGGAAATGCTGCTTGCTGCCAAGAATGCGGCAGCCCTTGCTCAAAACTTCGCCGCAGCGGGTTATTGCGCAATAATCGATGGCCCGTTCGACTATAGTGAGGCTCTTTCGGAGCTACTATCCGGGCTGGGCGGCCAACAGGTAGAGGTAGTCACGCTCATCGCTAGTTGGGACGAGGTTTTGCGTCGACATAACAAAAGGCCTGAGAACCACCGGGCTGAACTCTCACGGGTGACTTCTGTATATCAGCACATTGTCGACAACCGAGATATCGGCGGGGTCTGGGTCAATACCGATAGCACTTCGGCTGCTGAGATAGCAAAGAAGATTGCTGCAAGGTATGTCCATGCCTAACAGGCGTATTCATCGGACGCAGTGCGCCGCTTATACGCAATGACGCTAGATGCACATTGTTGACGGTTGGGCAACCTTCGACCAGTGTGTATCTGAGAGAGGTGATATATCATGTCGCGTTTTCGCTACACTATCCGTAAGGCAGAACGCGCCGATGTTGACCAGCTTATACGCTTGTCCAAGCTCTGGGCAGTTGAAGGCTGTACGCGTGGGTATCCAGCGTTTGACAAAGGCGGTGATAGGCCCGAAAAATGGTTCACTAGCGGATACATATGGGTTGCAGAGTTGGGTGATACAATCGTAGGTTTTGTTGCTGGTGTTGCTAAAATCGGCCATGGACAGCCCTTTAATTCGGATGGAGAGCGATACCTGCATATTCATGAAGTCTATGTTGAGCCAGGTCACCGGGGTGACGGCGTAGGAAGCTGCTTAGTGGAAGCGATTTTGAGCAATGCAAAATCAGATGGGATTCAAAGATCGTTAGTGGCATCTGGCAATGTCGATTGGGAGAACACTTATCGCTTCTATGCGCGACACGGTTTTCAGATGCTGTCGATGCAGATGTATCTTTAGGTGCTTGTCCTATGCATTTTCACGGAGCGCTTAAGTGGCATCTAACAGGCGTATTAAGCGGCCGGCGTGGTAGGTTAGGTCTCATTGGCGGTAGGCTTGCGTGCCGCAGCTTATGCGCTAGATCGTTAGGAGCATATGAGATTAAGATGAAGACTGCCATTGCGGCGATGGTGCGGAGAGATCGGAGGTGTGCGATGTGGAGATCACTCTGCTGCATGCCACACCCAAGGCGAAGGTTGACATTATCCTCAGGGAGGGACTAAGGGCCGCTTCGGCGTTCAACGATCTTGGGATACCAATGAGGCGGGGAGTAGTATACTGCTGGCTCCGTCGCGAGCACGACAAGATGTGGGGGAACAATACCGATTATACCTACATCGAGGTTACCGTTGACCGTTCCAGGTGCCGAGTTGCTGACATGGAGTGGAGCTCACTGGCTCTCATGTACTTGCAGGGTAACCTGAAACCAGAGCATTCCGAGGCAGCTAGCCTTCTCGCTCCGGTTGACTGAGCGTGTCCAGTTTGCCACCGGACTCACCAGGAATGACGAACTCCTAACAGGCGCATTCAGCGGCCGTAGTGGCAGGCTGGTACTCTTAGCGGAACCGACGACCGCCGCAGCAGCTTATACGCAAGATCGTTAGGTGGACATATAGATGGAGCAGAGCCTGTTGAAAATGCGTACAACGACGGCGTAGGCCAGTAGCGAGGTGCACCATGTATCTCCATGCTGATGTTGTCACTGTGAACGGGGTTGCAGTTATTGCCGTTGCTGATCGTGAAACAGCGGGTAACCTCAAGGTGATTCGTGATTATGCCATTGATGTGGTGGGTTTCTACAACTCCTTGCTCGGCTTCTATCCACACCCATATATAGTGATCATTCCTGGCGCCGAGCCTCCAACGGGCGGTTGTCCAGTTGATACTGGCGTGATTAGAATCCATGGGTTGGGTGCTTTGGCAGATAAGAGTCCCAACTATTGGAAGTGGCTAGTGGCTCATGAGGTTGCACATATGTACTGGGGCTATTACGTTCGCGACGCTGAAAAGACAAGCTGGAGTCAGTTGGGATGGCTGACGATAGGGTTAGGAATGTATCTTGATAAGCAATTTATAGAAGCAAGAAGCATCGACTACAGGGTACACGATAGCCTGGTAGCGGCTTTCCGAAAAGCCGAGAAGGATGGACTGGAAGTTGCGTTTGGGAAAACTGACAATGAAATAAGGCGGATGAGCTTTGACTACAACACTATCGTTCTCCACGGGCGCTCCTTTGCTATTGTTGAGGAAATCGAGATGCATATAGGTAAGACTGTGTTCGACCAAGTCTTCAGAGCCGTGTTACAAGAGTATGCATATAAAGAGATCTCATTCCCATTGTTGAGAGAGTTCATTTTCAAGAGTACAGGCAAAGACATCGGTTTCATCGTTAGGGAGTACGCCGATATGGGTGTGTAGGAACTAGTCTGTCCGTTGTCTCGAGTCTGCCTCCTAACAAGCGCATGCAGCGGACGCATGGTTGGCCTGGGGGCGGTACGGTGGCTGGGTGGTGCGCCGCTGATGCGCAAGATCGATCGTTCGCCCGATATAGGAGATCGTGTCCATGGCTCTTGACTTGAAGGGGCTTGCACAGCGAGTTGAAGATGTACTGCCTGACCGGGTTGCCCGTGCTGCTCAGCTAACCGCACTGGCTGATTCACTGGTATACATCAATGCCCGGAATCCATCAATCTGGCTGGTGCACGTGCTCTCGGATCGTGTTCGGTTGTTCGCAGGGCGTCTGATCGTCCTGACGCTGCAGCGCCAGAGCCTTTGGGTTACCGTGGAGGACGCCAAAGGGGTTGACGAACTCGCCGCTCTGTGTTCGTGGCAGTGGGACACAGAATCATATCCGAGATACCGACGCCCCCCTTCTCGGAACGGATTCTACAGCCCAATGCGAGATCAAGATCAAGACTGGCAAGCAATCCAGAAGGTACACTTCGACGTAACCGTCCAATAGTACCCACGTTGAACGGGTCATCGTGAGACCCCATACTGGGATTGAGATCACTGTATGGGGGTTGGTTCCTGATGAAAAGGCCCGGGTTACGTGAACTGTGGCGTGAGCGAGTGAAGGCCTTCCGCACGAGCGGTCTCAACGGGGTCGCTTGGTGCGCCCAAGAGGGTGTTAGTAGAGATCAGCTGTACTACTGGCTGAAGAAATTCGAGAATGAACCGACCCCGGACAACGCCCCGGCGGCGGAGCCCAATGGGTGGCTTCCTGTAACCATAGACGTCGCAGAGAATCCGGGCCAGGCACAGCCTCTTACCGTTCGAATAGGCCACGCCGTCATAGAAGTGCAGTCGGGTTTCGATCAGAACTTATTTGCCGACGTAGCCAAAGCCCTGGTGGCGCTATGTTGATGGACACCGGGGCGAGGAGAGTCTATCTGGCATGTGGATGCACCGATTTGCGCAAATCCATCGATGGTCTGGCGGCTTTGGTGAGTGAAGCGTTTGCGCTAGATCCGTTTGCGCCGTGTCTGTTTGTCTTCTGCAATAGACAGCGAGATAAGATCAAGATCCTTGAGTGGGATCATAATGGTTTCTGGCTTTACTACCGTCGGCTTGAACGGGGGCGTTTTCAATGGCCCAGCTCCCCGGAGGCCACGATGTCTGTGAGTCGTCGCCAACTGCAGTGGTTACTTGATGGATTGTCGCTCGAACAGCACCAGGCTCATCCTGTTGTGAGAGCGCGCGAAGTCATCTAGACCGCGGCTTTTTTGCACGAACACGTCATTTTTTGCCATCCTGGTAAGAGGGAAATGGACTGGGATGGCGAAGTAAACATGCATGGAAACGCCAGCTCACGCCACAAATGAGAGCCTCCGTATGCGGTGTGCCGAATTGGAGATGCTCAATCATAATCTAGAGTTGCTCAACACCGAGTTGAAGCAGCAGATCATCGAGATCAGCGACAAAACACGCTGGTTAGAGGAGCAATTGCGCCTTGCTGTGCATCGCCGATACAGCCCTTCCAGCGAACGCTATTGTTCAGGACAAATGCTGCTTGACTTGTGCGAGGATGTGGCGTCCGCCCAGGCAGCAACTGTGCAAGCCGAGCTGGTATCCGCGGACGAGGAAGAAAAGACTACCCGTTCCCCCCGCAAATGGCGCAAACAACGCGAGGCGAAGCTCAAGAATCTTGAGGTGGAAACGGTCGAGTACCGGTTACCCGAGCATGAATGCGTTTGCCCGTACTGCGACGGTGCTTTGCACGAGATGAGCAAAGAGATCCGGCGAGAACTGAAGATCACTCCGCCTGAGGTAAGCGTCGTTGAGCACACGTGTTATGTATATAGCTGTCGCCACTGTGAGAGCAACCATATAGAGACGCCCATTCTCACGGCACCGATGCCAGACCCTGTGATTTCAGGAAGCTTGGCTTCTCCATCGGCGCTAGCCTATATTATGTCCCAGAAATTCGTCGATGGGTTGCCGCTATATCGCCAAGAGAAGCAGCTGCAGCGCTTTGGAGTAGAGTTGTCGCGACAAACCATGGCCAACTGGATGTTGCGCGGCGCGCGATGGCTTGATGTACTCCATGACCGGCTGCACCATGAGTTGCTGCAACGTGATGTCCTGCATGCAGATGAGACTCATCTTCAGGTGTTGCGCGAACCCGGACGATCGGCAAAGACCAATTCATATCTGTGGCTTTACCGGAGTAGTCGCGCCGGGCCGGCGATCATCTTGTTTGACTACCAACAGACGCGTGCGGCTGAACACCCTCGCCGATTTCTTTCAGGTTTCTCTGGCTACCTGCATGCAGATGGCTATGTAGGCTATGAAGGATTGCCTAACGTCGAGTTGGTGGGTTGCTGGGCCCATGCGCGTCGCAAATTCGCAGAGGCGGCCAAGAGCTTGCCGCCATCATCGAAATCGAGTACTTCCGTCAAACCGGCGGCGCTTGAGGGTCTGGAACTCTGTCAGGCGCTCTTCAAAATCGAAAAGGAGCTGAAGGATCTCACGGATGAAGAACGGCATGCTGCTCGACAGGAACGTAGCCGTCCTATCGTAGAGAGATTCCGCCAGTGGTTGGAGCAGAAATCTCACTCCGTGCTGCCCAAGGGGCTCTTGGGTACTGCCGTCGGCTACTGCCTCAACCAATGGGACAAGCTAACCACTTTTCTTAAGGATGGACGGCTAGAACTTAGCAACAACCGGGCTGAAAACAGCATCCGTCCTGTTGTGGTCGGCCGGAAGAATTGGCTATTCGCCAACACCCCCGAGGGAGCTCGGGCCAGTGCCACCATCTACAGCATCGTTGAGACGGCTAAGGAAAACGGTGTGAACCCGCTCAGTTACCTAACATACCTCTTTGAGCAGTTACCCAACCAGAACCTTGATGACCCGGCCGTTGTAGGTGAGCTGTTGCCGTGGTCACCCACCATAAAGGCTAAGTGCCAACTCATACCCGATGATTCAAGACAAGACGCCCCTGCCAAGTAAGGCAGGGGTTATCTGATGCTACCTCTGCTTAGTAAGGTGGCCTGATTTGACGCTTACACTTCGACTACCTTGATCGCGTGTTAGCCAGTTACCATGCTGTCGATCCTCGCAGTGCCGCTAGGCATGAGCCCCTCATCGTGGAGTACCTAAGTATCGTTTTGGGGCGTTCCATGCCGGGCACGCAGACAGCCGTTTCGTCCGAGGAGGTTTTGGACGCTGCCAGTTACTGGGAGGGCTCCACAACTCGTGTACCAGTGAACCGGTTTGAGCGAGACCGGCGTGCGCGCGACGCGTGCGTACTTCAGCAGGGTAGTAGGTGTGCGGCATGCGGGATGGCGTTCGGTGAGCGCTATGGCTCGGAGGTAGAGGGTTTCATCCACGTTCATCATCTTGTTCCGCTTGCCGAGATACGCGATGGGTACTCCCCTAATCCTGTACGTGATCTCGTACCCGTATGCCCCAACTGCCACGCGGTGATACACGCAGGAGGAGGCACCATACGAAGCGTGGAGCAGGTGCGGGAGATGCTGAGGCGGCAGACAGAGACGGCCCAACAAGCGCATTCAGCGGACGGGTGATGGTGTGGGTGCCTCTGGCGGAGACGGCGACCACCGCCGCAGCCTATACGCAAGATCGTTGTACGGACTTGGTTTGTCGGGGGTGTCGGGTTGGCTTCTAGGGATGAGTTCATTTACCAGTGGGAGTACAACGGGCGGACCATTACGTTTTCTTGGGTTGGGAATGTAGATGTTGTACCTAGTCGTGTATATGCCCTGGCTTTCTCTGCGGAAGGGCGAATGTTGCTCGTCGGAGGTGGACCGGACGATCCTGATTTCTGGCTCCCCGGAGGCGGGATCGAGGAAGGCGAGACTCCCGAAGAGGCCTTGATCCGCGAGCTTTCTGAAGAGGCTGCAGCGACGGTTCAAAGGATGAAAATCATAGGTGCTCAACGGGTGGATGATTCCGATGGTGCCTGCGAGTATCACGCCTTCTTTTGGTGCCGTGTGACATTGGCGGATGAGTTTATCCCTCAATATGAGGTTGTTGAGCGCCGGCTTGTTGACCCTAAATACTTCTTGGATACGTTGTTCTGGGGGCGATCCGATCCCAAGGCTGAGATGCTGTTCGAGACTGCCCTCAAGCTGGAACACGGGGCATGACATATGTGGGCCGTAACACTCGGCGGGAGCCGTATAACAAGCGCATCCAGCGGACGGGTCATGGCGGCTGATTCCTTCGAGACTACGACCGCCGCCGGTGGTACGCAAGATCGTTAGGCCCATTCCCAGCGGAGGTGTTTGGCCAATGAAGTGGTGCATTACTGAGGATCTTGAGCTTCGGTTAGTGAATGAGCTCGATGCCCTGGCGATGTCCGAAGTTACGGGCGAGGTACCGCATGAGGAGTGCCTATCATGGATACGCACTCTTCTCGACTACCATGCCAAGGGAGAGGGCATTCCGTGTGGTATCTGGGTGAGAGGGGAGTTGGCGGGATACCTTATTCTCGAGATACACGCCAATCGCAACGGCCTGTTTCACTATGGCCTTTTGCCTGCCTTCAGGGGTCAAGGATGGGTGACGCTGGCCTGCTCATTCATGGTTGAGTACGCGTTTAACGAGCTAGGCCTTGACGTTGTTAAGGTTGATCCACTAGCTGCCAACATGGCCTCGTGTCGAGTTGCCGAACGGATCGGCTTTAGGAGAGTTGGGACTATGACTGTTCCATCTGGGGACGGCGGCACGCTCGACATTGCGCGGTATCGGTTGACCGCGCCGGAGTGGCAACACTTATCCGTAGCTTCAAGAAATGCCCCTTGAATGTCGGAACAGAGGCTCTGATCTCCTTACCAGGTTAGCGGTCTGCCGTTGCCATAGTCGACGGGCCTAACAGGCGCATTAAGCTGATGTCCGCCCAGGTTGCAGTAGCCTGCTACCCCGTGCCTCATTTGTTGCCGGCGGCAATATCGGGGGCGGCCACAGCTTCTGCACAAAATTGCCAGGCATTCAGAAGGGACGGCTGCTTGAATGAGCGCGTTCGAGATCGAAGAGAGAGTGTTCAGGCACATCGTGGCTGAAGGTACACCCTATGAGGTTGGATCGCAGTTGGCACAGGCGATCGAGGACGATCCTGGATTGGTGGCCCGCTATTCGTCGGGGGAGCCTGAACTTGCGGGGCAAGGCTTCGGGGGGCTAAAGGGCGTCATGTCCCTATGTGACCAGTACTGCCCAAGCCTGAACGAAGGAATCTGCGGTTTTGCTGATGCGGCAGGGATCCACCCTGGTAAGGTGCCATTCTACCAAGCGATGACCATCGCTCCGTCGAAACCTAGCCATCGAGGTTGCAGCCACATAGCGGTACTACCGTCGGCTACCGAAATCGGTCATACTCTTGTCGCCCGAACTCATGAATTCAGCCTTGTTGGCAGGACCTGTGCTTGATCGTGGCCCGCAAGACAGGAGTGCCTTCTCATCTCGGGTATTCCGATCTGCTCTTCGGTCGGAGCGATGGCATGAACGAGTATGGACTATGTGTAACCACCTCTTCTGGTGGTGACAACAGGGCCCCAGCATCGATGGGGCTCTCAGAGATCTTCATAGTTCGAGCTATCCTCGATCGTTGTAGATCAGTCGATGAAGCGCTCGCTATCCTGCAGGAGCTAACACCAGCGGGTAGTATCAACGTATCCGTCGCCGATGCAGAGGGTCGCGCGGCACTATACGAGGCCAACGGCGGCACCCACGCGGCAAGGCAGGTGGCCGCTGGAGACAGTACCGAACCGTACCTTTTCTCCACCAATCACACCAGCCTGCCAGGCATGACTGAGTACAACGAGAACTCCAATCCAAGTATGCTCGCAAACTCAAGAGCTAGAATGTGTTTGATCAGTTCTCGCCTAGGTGCGGTGCGGCCGAAGATCACCCGAGAGACCTTACGCGGCATGCTCTCTACACATATCCCCGATGGTCTGTGTGCGCACTTCTATAGCCGCGGATTCGGCACTGTTTTCCAGATGATTTATGACGCTTCATCGCTCAACGCGGACGTGTGCTTTGGTGCACCAACCCACAACCAGTGGCGATCCGTAAGCTTGGCTGATCCCGTTGGACTGGTAAGGGTTGTTTCCGTGTTTCCCAACAAACGGTAGCTGCCAGGTTCTGAAGACCGCTTTACCTTTGCGCGGGGAATCTTCGCGATCTCCTTTGTGCAGTACTTGAAGATGCCTAACAAGCGCATCCGGCGGACGGGCGATGATGTGGTTGCCTCCAGCGGTATCGGCGACCGCCTCCGCTGATACGCGAGAACGTTAGGCGCATCTGGAGGGGGAGCAAGTATGCTGGATGATCCGTTCGGTCGCGCGAGGAGTTTCATGTACTCCCATGCGCGGCTTCTTGAGAGGCTCCTTTTCGCCGTGAAGTTCGAGGGGGCAGCACCGGTAGCTGTCGGGAGGCTCGTCTCGGCCTACCAGCACCCTGACGGCGGACTTGGCCATGCCTTGGAACCGGATGTGCGCTGTCCGGAAAGTCAACCCCTGTTTGCCGAGATCGGTCTGAGCGCGATGCATGATGCTCAGTGGCGTGACCGCGATCTCTCGCTATCGATCTGTTCGTTCCTGGAAGGAGTCAGTAACACTAAAGGGCTTGTTCCCATCCTCTTGCCGAGCGCACTCCGCTCACCACATGCTGCACACTGGACCTCTACCGGGGAACCCGGGATCAACCCTACTGCCAGCATCTGCGGTTTGCTACATTACCAGGGCGTCGAGCATCCCTGGTTGTCGCGCGCGACTCGCACATGCTGTGAGCTTCTTCTACAAAACCCGCCGCGCGACGCGCATTCGTTACTATGTGCGGCACGCCTTGTCGAGCACCTTCCTGACCAACAACTAGCCGCGGATCTGGCCGACCGAATCGCCATGGCACTCCCTGACGCCCGTTTCTTTGTCTCGTCAGCACCTGTTACCACGTACGGGCTGACCCCGTTGCACTTTGCGCCATCTCCGGCGTCACCGTTGCGGAGGCTGTTCACGCGGGAGCAGATGGAAGGACATCTGGCGGATCTCATGGTAAGACAACAGGAAGACGGTGGTTGGCCGATAAGCTGGGATCCACCGGGATCGGCGTCCCGGAGCGAATGGAGAGGCAAGTGGACGCTTGAGGCGCTCTCGGTTCTTGTGGCCTACGGACGAATCACAAACGCTCACTTGACACTCGAACACGAAAATGGACACGCCTAACAAGCGTATCCAGGGGACGGGAGTCGGCGGGCGGATCCGTTGAGAGTGGAGTCCGCCGCCGCTGGTACGCAAGGACGTTAGACAGACTTGCGCTGGTAGCGCCAACTGGTTCCTAGACCTGCAGGTCAGAGGGGAGACATCTTGCGTGAGAGAACGAGGCCCTGACGAGAGCCAGGATGGGGTCGGGTACCCAACGAGATATCTTGAATTGCCTGAGTTCGACGTGGTTGGTTTCACGAAGATCGTTCAGTCAGGCGGTGAGCAGCTCGAGGCCGTGCGAGGTGACGGAAGGTGGAAGACGCTAAGAGACATGGCCGGGTCGGCCGGCATGATATACGGCATCGCATCTCTGGACCGACAGTGTCCCAAAGGTTACTATCGCTATACCGTTGGAACTCTGGCTCAACGGGAGCATTCGTCCTCAATAGGTAAAGGCGACGAGCTATTTACGATACATACTGCTGAGTCAGGATGGGTGGCATTTGAGTTAGCCGATTTTGATGCCCAGTATGGGGCCCTCTGGAGCGATGATCCATATCGATTGGTAAAGAGACTTGGCTTCTCTTTCAACCGGGCGGTGGGACTGCATATTGATGCCTTTGGACCATCCTTTGCCTCCGGTAGTAATTCAATGGAGTTCCTGATGCCTGTAATGCGCCGCACTTAGGTGCAGGCCTCGTGATCCTGTGCATTGGCGTTACCATTCGAGGAGGGTTTGATATGTCAGATAAACTGATTGACGAGTTTTGTTGGTGCGACATGGAAGGGCAGACTAGTGACAAATTGGCGGATACCGAGAAGTACAAAAGGATTGTTGGCTGGGCGGTTAGAGCAAGGGGGCTAAATCCCGCCGCTTTTGATACGTTGACCGAATGGGTGCTGGATGATTCTCAATGGAGCGACGAAAAACTCGCAGAAAACGATCAAATCCTAATGCAAGGCGTGCTTGCACGGTTCAAGGAACAGAACGCACAGCTTCGGACGTATTTTTCCGAATTAGAGCCCTCTGGCGTGGTTAACACAGCGGTGTTCACAGCATTGGACCGATTTGATGACGAGCTGTCGGGCTTAGCTCATGACAAACGGCTGCAAGAAGTGGTAGCCCAGGTGTTTGCTGATTTTTCTGCCATGCGAGAGCGCGGCATACGGGAGCAAATTGCAGGAAATAAGAC
>JBMNJG010000002.1:0-251257 GCA_050951545.1 Limnochordia bacterium
AGCCCCCAAACGCAAAGGGTCGGCCTTCGCGAGCTCAGGTATGTAAGTGGCTACACGGCCCTGGCCAAGCACTGCCTGAGCCCGCTGAAAAGCTTGCCCCAAAGCGAAGGACAACCTCGAACTGCACTCTTCGCCCATGGGGGTCTACCTCCTCGACTTCCGCCTGCCTAGCTGGTGACCGGCACGCTTGCTTCTTCGTGCGCGCTGTTCACCAGCTTCGCTGCCAGCTGCCCCAGGTTCTAGTTTGCCCAAGATGCAGTGTCGGCGCATAGCTTCCGGCTACCCGATGGAGCGAGTGTGCTTGTGCCTTGAGCACCGATTTGCGCAAGACCAATAGAATACCTGTATTCTGAGGTATATAATGGTCTCACAACTTTGACCTCACCTGAAGGAGGTACCAATGATGCCTCATAGTCTGGCCTCGCTTGCCCTCGCGATCTGCCTGGTGCTTCATGCGACTCCTTGCGCCGCTTCCACGAAGAAAATCGACAAGTTCATCTCGATTCTGGAGGAGAGAGGTTTCACGGTCCAAGAAGGCCGATTAAGCGTCTTCAACGTTCTGGAGCTATGCAGTGCGGGCTACCTCAACTACTGCTTCGGGAACAACGCAGGATTTCCATACGCCATCTATAGGCTCCCCCCGTCTCTCGGGCAAGACCCCTCACCGCGTCAGGACCCTCCTGTGGGATACGATCCTGACTCTCCCGATAACTTCCCTGCCAATCTCGACACCATCCCAGCGGGGATGACTTACAAGCTACGGCCAGATGAGGCCATCGTTTTGATCGGGACGACACCCCCCCAGGCCCGCTACTTCAGCTTCCGCAGCTATCTTGGGTTTGTCGAGAACAAGCCCGGGAAAGACTACACTGGCGTTCCTACTTTTGGAGATGACAAAATTGGGTGGTATCATAGAATGTACTGTAGCCTGGGCGACCCACTAAACCACCTGAATATGTGGACCAGTAACACACCTGGTGGGGCCGCGGGAAACGCCTTCAGCAGTGCCACAGTCCTGATAACCACCGCCGACGAGAGTATCAACCAGATGATGCGAAACGCACTCACCACGGCTGGGTACAGCCCGGATATCATCAACGATGACAACATCCCCCCAGCTCTTGTCGACATGGGGCTCGAAAAGGGGAAAGACACGTTTGTAATGGTCATGAGGGCTGCGCTGTGGGACCAACCAGACACAGGCCGCAAGTATCTCGACAACCTGGACGACTACATGCGGGTGTTCCGCATAACGCCAAACACGCCCGTCGCTATCCAGGAGCCATGGCCCGTGCCAGCCCTCAGAGTCAGGGAGACTGGCATTTCCGAGTACGCAATCGTTCCAAACGCTGTCGCTGACCTGGAACACCTAAGAAAAGAGATCCTCCGAAGGCATGGCAGCCGAGAATTCAGGCCAGTGCACCTCGACACGAACATCTGGCTCCCGGAAGGATATACGGGCATTTTCCGCGACGTAGACCTTCTCGCTGAAGACAGGGACACCACCTATCTGCGAACAGACTTCCTGCAACTGGCCACCGACGATGACTTCGTGATCGTATACGGGATAAACCACGAGCAGACCAGGAAAGCGATATACAGCAACTTCAGCTTCTACGGCGTGGAGCTGCTCAACGGCGTAGCCGGAACCAACAGTGCAGAATACGCGAACTCTGCGGCTGATTATTTCCCGCCTGGGTACGAGAACGCCAAATGCTACTACGTCTACAAGATCGCAAGACGCGCTCAGGACGGCGAGCCATGCGTCATTGTGCCCTATAGCACAGGCAACCCCTCCGGGAAAGCCTTCGGAGTCGACAACAGTAAAGACGCTTTCATTGCTTTCAGGGCCTACATCGATGCCAGGACCCAAGTCGGGCCATCACTCTTCGAGCTGATCTGGGATCGTGCTATCCTCTTTACCA
The DNA here is from genome assembly GCA_050951545.1 of Limnochordia bacterium. Taxonomy (GTDB): domain Bacteria; phylum Bacillota; class Limnochordia; order DTU080; family DTU080; genus DTU080. The sequence goes on from JBMNJG010000002.1 coordinate 1,926, forward strand.
AGGCGCCCTAAAGCAGATCACTCAACCAAGCTTGGGCCTGCCGTTGCATATCTTTCCATATGGCCAAGGGAGCCTGTTCGTATAGGACCTTATCCAAGCCAGGTGTGACGAACATCTTCCGCATGTCGTCAAAGTGTGGAGACTTCATAGGGGCGGGCATCGCCATCGACATCGCTTCAAAGGTGATCTTCCAGCGCGGATCGGTATTCCATGGCGCGTAGCCCAGAACAGAACGCCGTGGAGCAGCCACCCCTGTGGCCCGACCCGCGCTGATGGCACTCTCTGAAGAAGACGCGTGAGCAATCCAGTCCCAGGCCTCCTGTGGATAGGGCGTCGTATTGATAATCGCCCAGGAGTTCGGCAGAAGCAGTTGGGTCTGGCGTCGGTGCTTTAGTGGCAGAGCGACTCCGATGTCCTCGTTAGGAACGCTTGCCGACTGGTACATCGGAGAGATGTAGGTCTGAGACGCATAGGTAATGGCTGCCTGGCCTTTCTTGAACTCGCCGCCGCCTTTCGCTGAGATATGAGCTACATGGAACAGGTTGCTCATATACTCGAGGGCCTCCATGCCCGGATTCTCTGCGAAAATGATCCGAGTGAGGTCTTCAGACATGTAGTCACCACCAGCCTGGAACAGGAATGGCGAGTAATCATGGAAGTGACTGCTAGTCTCAAACCCCTGGCGGATCATCGCGCCTTCGCCATTGAAGCGCACCAGACGTTTGCCATACTCCACCAGTTCGTCCCACGTAGCCGGAGGTCTGTCGGGATCCAAACCAGAATCAGCAAAGAAGCTCTTGCGGTAGGTAAGCGTGCGAGAGGCCACCACAAAGGGAATCGCCAAAAGATCGCCACGCATCGTCACCGCCTCGATGGCCCCCTGCGGGAAATCCGCCAGGTCCCTGCGCCAATTGCGCGTGTAGCTGTCCAAAGGCAACAGCATCCCATCGTAGCTGGCAATACCACTTCCCAGCTGAATTACGTCTGGCGCTGCCCCGCCCGCGTAGCGTACGGCGATAGAATCCACGCCCCAGTTTCCTAACTGTAGGTCGATCTTGACATCAGGATAGCGTGCTTCAAACTTGGTCACAGCGTCTTCTTTGACATAGGCGACATAGGGAGCTGTGGTCTCCGCGAGATAGACCTGTAGAGTGCAACGGGCAGCCATCGCAACGGGAATGCTCATCAGCGCGAACACCAGAACCAGCGAACACACCAACCAGCGATAGCCACCTATCCGCCTTCGAGATGCGTTTAGTACACACATAGACCGTGCTCCTCCCTCGGTCATGGTCTGCACTCAGGAAGTGAGCAGGCGTATCCCTTCGGAGACCTGCCCGCATTCCACTGCTGCGCATCACAATTTTTCTTTGTCCAGCACAATACTCCTCTATTAGTCACTGTCTTTTGGTAATGCGCCAACACTACATCGTCCGCACGCGTGGCCGTGCATGACAAAAAAGCTGTGGCCCTTCATACGGATGAAAGGCCACAGCCACATGCACCGTGAGACCAGAGCTACCGCCCGCTCCCCTTCTGCGCCCAATACTCATCCAACAAGCGCTGTGCTTCATTAAAGTAACGCTCTAGAACCACACGAGCTGGTTCTGAGCCATTCCAGGCGTTGCGTAGGAACTCGTTTTCCAGTGGTAGCCATACCCGCGGTTCAACGGGAGTGAAGGTGATCGGCTTGCTACGCTGCATCGCCTCAATCATCATTGGCCAGTTGGGCGTCAGGTTAAAGTAGCGGCGGTCGAGGGTAAACTTGCGCACAGGCGAAGGCCGCTTCTGCTCGAACATGAACCACCAGCCACCCACTTCGCTTGTCGTGAGCCACTTGGTGAGAAGCCAGCTCTCATAGGGGTTTTTCACACCTGTGGCGATCCCGTAACCCCAGCCACTGACCTGTGCCAGCCATGTCTCGGCACCTTCATTGTGAGGGATGAGACCGACGCCGATGTCGAGATCGCGACTCTCCTGCTCAAAGATGAAAAGCTGCCACACGCCACCGATCTGCATGGCTCGTTTTCCCTGCGAAAAAGCGCCTCCCGTACGACCAACGTACTCCGAAATCGCAGCAGGTCCACCATTGACCTCATGTGTGAAGTTCATCACCCATTCTACGGCCTCAATGCCCTGAGGCGAGTAGAAGCTGTAGCGTCTGGCATCAGGGCGCGCATACTCACCGTTGTTTGAGTGCAGCCAGGAGATAAACCAACGGTCCCCTCCACCGCGAACGTCCACACCCAGCATTTCCAACTTGCCTTCGCCACTGAAGCGCGACAAACGGCGCCCCAGGGTTGTAAACTCCCTCCATGTCTCAGGCAGTTTCTCCGAATCAAGACCAGCCTCTGCCAGCAGGTTCTTGTTGTAGTAGACAACGCCATTGGCACCAGCGCCGGTGGGCATCGGCAACACATAGGTCTTCCCCTGCCAGAGACAGGTCTGGAACTCGCTCGGGAAAAACATATCAGGGCGCACATCCCTGTCTTGCGCCATGTAGGTGTCAAGAGGCATGATGAGTTGGCTCTCGGCCAGAGCAGGCACTTCATGACGGCCAATCATCATTACGTCCGGTGGTGCACCACTAGCCACAGCGGTGACAAACTTGTCATAGCGCTGACCACCATCCACAATGACATGCTCGACATGAATGCCCGGATGAGCCACCTCGAACTCGTTCACGATTCTGTCCATTAGGGGAATCCTTGTGCCGCCCCAGATAGTCCACAACTGCAGAGTGACCCGTGGGCGTTGCTCCGCAGCCCAGCCTACGGGCGTGATGAACAGGCAGAGTAGCAATGCCAGTACACTTGCCCGTCGAACACACCGAATTCGATCACGGAAGACGTCACTACGCATTCAGGCTACCCCCGTTCTCTTCTGAACTCGCGGAGGACTCGTTCATGAATAGACGCGAATCTCAAAAAGACGAGCGTGATCCACCCCCCAAGCGCCCAACGCCTCAAGCTCCAGACGATCACTCGCCACCGTCTCATCGAAGCGGATGCGGAGCTTGCGCTGGTAGTTGCCGCTGATCTTCTGTGTTGCCACTACCCTGTCTTTCCGGTACAAGCGGAGGACAAGATCGCGTAGCGTCTCGGGTTGAGGTGCCCGAATACTGTTCTTGGCCACCGCTTCTGACATCGACAGCCGTAGTTCACGGTGTAGGCCTGTATCTAAGGTAAGCTCGATCAGAGAAACGTCCTGTGGTTCTTGCCAGACGAGCGACAAACGCTGCGGCCATCCTGCCTCAGAAATCCACATGTTCTCACTGCCCGGCAAACGCCGGCTGATGCCATTGCTGACCTGCGCGGGCTCACCACCATGGGTCCAACTGGAAGCAGACACCGCAGCCGTTCTTGCCAGATCCAGCGGATCGTCGGCCGCCATTTCCACCAGATACGCATCGTCTCGTATGAGTCGCTGCTGAATCTGCCGTATCCACGGATCCTGCAGACAAACGCGTGTAGCGGGCAGATCATGTATGGCCGCTATCCCTGCGGCTGTTCCAGCAGCCTGCCCCATTAAGGCGCAGGTGCCCATCACACGGGTGGAACCGAAAGCTACGTGACTTGCGCTGATGTTGCGCCCGGCCATAAACATGTTCACGACGTTGCGCGAGTAAAGACAGCGCAGTGGTATGGAATAGGCTTTGTTTAGTCTCACTGCGAAATTGGGCCGCTCGTCAGGCCGATCAATTCCTTCAGGCACATGCACATCGATGGGCCAGCCACCATAGGCCACTCGATCCGCGAACAGAGGGGCCTCCTGCAGGTCGCGCTGAGTCAGAACGTGATCTCCATAGAAACGGCGCGACTCTCTTTTTCCAGGTACAAAACCGATCCAATCGAGAGCCCAGTTATCTGCCCCATGGTCACCGCCATTCTTGATGTGATCCCACACGCCCAAAGCGATAGCCAGCAGCTCGTCGCGGATCACTTCATTATCTTTGATGGTATCGAGCTGCCCACCCCACTCGATCCACCAATGCCCGTAGTCCAGTCCCCTATGGCTGCGGTGTTTCAGGTCTTCCTCCGTGAAGTTGCGGACCCAGCTCGGTGGCATGAAGGGCATCGGACGATCGTAACAGCGCGCAGTGAAGGTAATCGAAGAGCCAAGAACCTTACCATCACCCTTGGCCACTGGCGCTAACGGCTCGTCATAGTCGCTTTTTCCTTCCCGCCCATACCGGTAGTCAGCCCCGGCTTCAAAGCCCAGGCGTCCGTCGCCAGTGCAATCGATGAAGTACTTTCCGGCGATCCTAAACGACTCTTCTGTCGACGGGCGGCTCGCCAACACATAACGAATACGCCGTACCGCTCCAACCGGATCCACGCCCTGTGTGCCACTGGTCACGAGGTCCGACGCAGGCGGCAACCTGTCATCTGCCACCACAGCTCCATCGCAGATGGTATTGAGCAGCAAAGTGATATTTGCTTCGCGCTTCACCGCATCCCAAAGCACCAGATCCCAAACATGAGCCGAGCGCTGAGGATTGGCTACGGCCTCTTCTAACTTGAGTTCTTCGATGATGCCTGTCTCGCGGTAATCCAGCCCATCTCGCCGCCCGTGCATCAAAGCCTCTGCCCCGGAAATATGCATGCGAATCTCGCTAGACGAGTTGCCGCCCAGAACTGGTCGGTCTTGCACCAGAATGACTCTACAGCCAAGCCGCGCTGCCGCTAGGGCCGCACAGACACCACTGAGACCTCCGCCAGCTACCACAACATCTGCCTCTAGTTGCTGTACGTGTTGCGCCACGCGTGCTATCACTCCTTCGCTCATCCATAGTCCCGGCATGAGCGCCCCTCTTTTGTGGCCACCGAGCGCCCAGGCCGCGACTCCTTCTGAGTCCAAAAAGCCCTACTTAATGACTCTTGAGGGACTACTTTCCCTACAGGGAGGTTCTTTCCCTCTGAAGATCCTTCACCGCTGCAGTGTCGACATGAGCGCCGCTCGCAAAAAAGAACGGGAGGAATTCTCCCCCCGAAAAGCCCCTCCTGTCAGGTATGCGGGCCGCAACATCTCGGCTTCGTCAGTCGCCAGACACACGCGGCTCGAGTGTGCCCTCGAGCTCGTCCAGGCGCCCCTCTATTTCCCCAATACGTTCGTTGATGCTTTTTCGTTCCCGCCGCCGTTCGTAAGCTTCCTCTTGCACACTGACGTTCACGCGTGTTATCTCATTGGCCACAAAGCGTACGAAGTGGTCAGTTTTGCCCGCGAGATAATGAATGCCCTCTCCCATCTTGCCCAGCTCGGTGCGCAACTCACCCATGTCTGCCCGCAGCTCAGTGCGCAACTCACCCATGTCTGCCCGCAGCTCAGTGCACAGCTCGTCCATGTCTGCCTGCAGCTCAGTGCGCAACTCGTTCATGTCTGCCCGCAGCTCAGTGCGCAGCTCGTCCATGTCTGCCCGCAGCTCAGTGCGCAGCTCGTCCATGTCTGCCCGCAGCTCAGTGCGCAACTCGTCCAGCGTTGTGCCATATTTCGTCTCCAAGCGCTGGGTTGATGCACGCGTTTCAGCCACTACGCGTATAAGCTCAGCCATTTGCCTGTTCAGGGTGTCTAGCGGGTCCACAGCGTTCTCTTCCTTGCTCATAACAGAGAAGCCCCCTTCGCTATAGCCTGAGCTGACTGGCATGATTATCCTACCATGCAAGGCATACCCGCACAAGACAGACTCTGACTTGGAAGCATAAGCCAGGACCGCCTCGCAGCAGGATAACCTCTGCACGGTCTTGAATTCAGGAATGTTGTGTTGATCAGCCGCATCTGTCAACCGTACAGTGCAGGAAAGGACGATTACCTTGCGGATACGGATCATAGGTAGCGCTGCTGCCGAAGGATGGCCAGGTATGTGGTGCAACTGCGACGCATGCCATCGAGCCCGTTCAGCTGGCGGCAAGAACATACGCAGTCGCTCAGGAGCGCTAGTCGACGACACGCTGAAGCTAGACCTGTCGCCAGATACCTACATGCAAGCCCTTCGGGACAACCTTGATCTGTCACGCGTAACCGATCTTCTGATCACCCATGCCCACTCAGATCATCTGGCCGCCAACGAACTGGGCTTCCATACGCCTCCCTTCGCCCATGATAACCCCGCGTTACATGTCTGGGGAGGCGAGCGGGCTATCGAAGTCGTCCGAGCTACCACGTCCAGATGGCCCGAGCAGGAAGCGCGCCTGCACGTCTTGACTGCTTTTGAGCCAGTGCGCTTAGCTGACGGCACTTATGTCATGCCCCTCGAGGCTTCACATGCGCGTGACTCCAGCCCGCTCAACTTCATCATCCGGCGCGACGGGAAGACTCTATTCTATGGGATGGACTCGGGCTGGTTCCCAGAAGCGAGCTGGCAAGCCCACGCAGGTCACCGCTTTGATGTGGTGATCATTGATTGCACTATGGGCAATTTGCCGCCCTCATCAGGACATGGCACCCTAACTGAGGCCGCACAAATCAAAGAGCGTATGCTGGCTGAAGGTACTGCCCATGCTGAGACTCTCTTCGTGGCGAATCACTTCTCGCACAACATCCAGCTGCTCCACCACGAGATCGAGAAGTGTTTTGCGGACACCGGGATTGTCGTCGGCTATGATGGGATGGTTATCGACGTATAGAAAGGTCTTCAGGTGAGAGCCACATGCCAATTGTCATCTTGCAGGATGTCCACAAAACCTACCCACTCGGAAAGACGGAAGTGCACGCCGTCAAGGGAGTGAGTTTCGAGATCGAAGAGGGTGATTTCCTCTCGATCATGGGGCCTTCGGGTTCAGGGAAGTCTACGATACTGAACATGATCGGCTGTATTGATACCCCTACCTCAGGCACAGTCCTGATCAATGGCCAAAACACGAAGACGTTGGCCGATCGGCAGCTGACACGGCTGCGTCACCAAGTACTCGGCTTTGTCTTTCAGTCATTCAACCTGATACCCGTACTCAACGTCTATGAGAATGTGGAGTTTCCTCTTTTGTTGGGTGACTCTGCAGCAGACAAGGCCGATAGACGTGAGTGGATCGACCATCTTATCGAGTCGGTGGGACTGGCCGAGTGGCGCACCCATCGCCCCAATGAACTGTCGGGTGGCCAACGACAACGAGTGGCTATCGCTAGGGCTCTCGTCACCAAACCACAAGTGGTGCTAGCAGATGAGCCGACTGCCAACCTTGACTCCAAAACGGGTGAGGTCATCATCGAGTTAATGAAGAAAATGAATGCCGAGCTCAAGACCACCTTTGTCTTCTCGACGCACGACCACGACATTATGGCCATTGCCGACCACATCATCCGTTTGCAGGACGGGCAGGTGGTCGAGAACACCCGGCGATCGGTATCGCCGGCGCCAACGGGGATGTCGTAATGGGTGTTATCTGGAAAATAGCCTTCCGCAACCTACGTCAGCATAAGACCAAGACTCTGATCATAGGAGTCATTATCTCCATCGGTATTGCAGTGTTGGTGGTAGGAAACTCCTTGCTCGATACGGCTACCGCTGGCATCAAGCAAGCCTATGTCGACAACTACACTGCTCACATCATCGTGACAGGCAAACACCGTGGGGATCTCTCTTTGTTTGGTAGCAACAGCATGGACGAAGGTATACCCATGATCCCCGAGTTTGAGAAAGTGCTCGAATGCGTCTCTTCACTACCTGAGGTCGAAGCCTATAGCCCCCAGGCAACGAACCAGGTGGTGATCAGCGTCGGCGACAAGGTGCGCGGCTTTGCCCAGCTGTTTGGCATCGAGCCCACCCTCTACCGCAGCATGTTCTCCAATAACCTCGAACTGATCGAGGGCGAGTTTCTAGCGCCGGGAGAAGAGGGCATCCTGCTGTCAGAGAAAACAGCCAAGCAGGTGTCGAGAAAGCTCGACCGGCCAGTGGCCCCCGGCGACTCTCTGTTGCTTACGGGGATGAGCCTTACCAGCGGCACTCGCATTCGAGAGGTTGAGATCAAAGGTATCTTCCGATTCCGCCATCCTGATCCTCAGATCGAGATGGTCTCTTTGATCGATATCACCAATCTGCGCGCTCTGGCGGGCATGAACGTTCAGCGCTCCTCTGAGATCATGCTCGAGGAGAAAGAGGAGGCCCTTCTGGGCGAGATCAGCGAGGAGATGCTCTTTGGCGAAGGCGAAGAAAGTCTCTTCGGTGGACCTTTGGTAGGCAAAGCCGATGTCGTGCAACAAAGGTATACCGAAGATGCCCTGCTAAATGTCCTAGGCGACACCTCGGAGGCAGAGCCTGAACAGGAAGAGGATTACTCAGGTGCTTGGCACTTCCTCTTGCTCAAGCTGAAGAACCCGCGCCACATCGCAGCAGTTGAGAAACAGCTGGCGCAGTTTCTTGACGATGAAGGTATCGAGGCCTCATTGCAGGGATGGACCGAAGGCGCAGGCATGATGGCACAGATGAGTACTGGGGTCAAGACCGTGTTTAACGTCATCGTGCTAATTGTAGCTGTCGTGGCAGTGATCATCATCATGAACACTCTTGTCATCTCAGTCACTGAGCGCATATCCGAGATCGGCACCATGCGAGCCATCGGCGCCCAGAAGTCTTTCGTGCGCAGGATGATCACCCTGGAAACCATCGTGATCTCCGGAGTCTTTGGCATGTTGGGAGTGGCTATTGGCTCTTTGATCTTGCTTATCCTGAACCTAGCTGGTATACGCGCCACCAACGTTTTTCTACGGGTGATCTTCGGCGGCGAGGTGCTCAGACCTACACTGTCTGGTAGCTCCGTAGTGATGTCACTCGTCACCGTCACTGTGATTGGCATTGTGGCCAGCCTCTATCCCGTCTCCATAGCGCTTCGGGTGCAACCAGTGAAGGCCATGCAGAGCTAATGGAGTACGTCTCCTAACAAGGTGGATTGCATCATGATGACAACCGTACGCATCGCCTTTCGCAATACTAGACGTCAGAAGAAACGTAGCTTCCTATTAGGAGGCGCCATTGCTTTTGGCGTTATGATGATCACCTTGCTGAACGCCTTTACAGCCGGGGTGGTCGATAACGTGAAGATCAACTTCTCGTATATCATCGGTGGACACATCTTCATCACAGGCACTGAACTGACGAGCAGCGGCCGCGTTATCAATAGCATTGGCGACGACGACATCGCTCAGACCGCGCTCGAAGAGGTGCGCTCCTACGTACGGCAGATCAACCGACGTTCTCAGACCATGGGGCAGCTTGTTTTCGGTTCAAAAGACGCTATGCAGCGCATCGACGGCATTGATTGGGACGCAGAGCCAGACCTTGCCAAGAACCTCACCGTAGTCGAGGGCTCCTTGACAGATCTCTCAGACCCGCAGGCACTGATTCTGCCTCGAGCTACCGCAGGCAAACTCGGCGTTGCTGCTGGAGAGACCTTGCTAGTCAAGCTACCCACAGCGACAGGACAGCAAAACCTTGGAGAGTTCCGCCTAATCGCTATCACGAAGGACCAGACGGGCTTCGGCATTGACAGCGCCTACGCCAGTTTACCCTATCTGAACGAGTTGCTCGGTCTCGAAAAAGAGGCCTATCAGATGCTACACGTCTTTCTTAAGGACATGACAGAGATGGACGCCGCAGCTGATATCGTCTACGAGTCCATCGCTGCCAAGGCTGAGGTGAAACCTCGGTTCTCACTCGAACAGCTTCATGCCGACCAAGCAGATAACGAAGAGGCCCAAGCTGAGGCGCTTGGTCAGATGTTCGGTGGGGAGCAAAGGCCGACTGAACCATGGAGCGGCACCAAATTCGCTGTCACAACCCTCAATGATATCATGGCGCCAGTTATGTCACTGGTTGGCGTGCTCAATACGATCGGCCTCGTAGTCTTTCTTATCCTACTGGTAATCACGATGGTAGGTATCATGAACACCTTCCGCATGGTTCTCATTGAACGTACGCAAGAGATCGGTACCATGCGCGCTATTGGCATGCAGCAAGGCGCGGTGCGTAACATTTTCATGATGGAGGCACTCTTTATCGGTGTGGGCGGAGCACTCGCAGGGCTTGTGATTGCCAGTGTCGTCATGTTACTGCTGTCGTTGATTCGTTTTACCAGTAGCTCCGCACTGCAGTTCTTCCTCAGCCACAATCGATTGACGTTTCGCCTTGTGCCAAGCTCGGTACTGCTCAATTTCGTGTTGCTCATGGGCATGACTGTGCTTGCAGCCTACGTCCCAGCTCGAGCCGCAGCGCGGCTCAAGCCAGCCGATGCCCTGCGGACCACATACTAGTGCCGTGAATCGAAAACAAGACTTGAGGGGATTGTGCATGAAGAAAGCTTTACTCAGCAGTCTTATCGTTGCCTGCTTGCTTGTTACGGTGACCGCCCAGGCCGCCATCAAGCAGTCAGATGTGGAGCGCATTCTACGCAACGTCGATAACGCCAGCACCTTCATGTCCACGGACTTTTCCGCAGAGATGACCATGATCTCTCAGGATCCGGAAAAGGGCGTAGAGAAGCACGTGGTGCGCATTTTTCGGCGTGATCGCGATGACAAGTTCCTTCTGCTCTTCCAGGAGCCCAAAGTACTCAAAGGTCAGGGATACCTGAGGGTAGATGACAGCCTCTGGTTTTATGATCCCGAGAGCCGTAAGTTCTCGCACACGTCGATGAAGCAGAACTTTGGCTCCACCGATGCCAAGAATTCCGACTTCGCACAGCGTACTCTGTCCGATGACTACAAAGCGACCTCTTGGACGGAGGGCACGCTCGGAGCCCATAGCGTCTACATCATCGAGCTTGAGGCGGTCAATGATGAGGTGACCTACCCCTATCTGAAGCTGTGGATCGGCAAGAACCCCAACCTGATCCTTAAAGCAGAGGAGTACAGCCTCAGCAAACGCCTGCTGCGCACCTCCCTGTTTCCCAGCTATGTACAGGCAGGCAAAAGCTATGTGCCCAACAGCATGATTATCGTTGATGAGCTGGTCAAGGGCAGAAAGACACAGATCAGCATGAAAGGCATCTCTCTGGACAGACTGCCTGACTCTGTCTTCACCAAGTCCTACGTGGAACGGGTCAACCGCTAAGTTGTCCTGCACCTTGTGCGTAGGCGTTCGATTCCTAGTGATGGAGGACTCACCATGATTCACCGAAATCATCCGTCGCTCTGGCTGCTGTTACTGTGCGTAACGATCTGCTTCAGCTTCGTCCAAACTGTAGCGGCAACCGATTTGGATGAAGACGACCTGTTTGGTTCGTTCAGCTTCGTCAGCGAACTGGATGAAACCGCCACGACTGACGACTTCCTCATTCAGGAGAGTGCCGACTTTGGAGGCAGTTTCAGCTTCTCCTTAGGTTCCTCTTGGCTCTGGACCAGCCCTGGCAAAATCGGGAGTGCGCCAGACCGCGAAACGCTGACGAGCAACCTGCAGGCAACCGTCTTTGCCGACCTGCGCCCCGAAGAGGATTACCGAGTGTTTGGCAAAGCGACGATTTCCTACCCCTTTACGGAGGCGGAAGCTGAGGGGCCTGACAAGCCAGCCCGCCGCTTTGACAAGATCGTCAAGATCAGCGAACTGTTTGCAGATTTCGATCACGAAGACAGGTGGTTTTTCCGAGTCGGTAAGCAGACCATAGGCTGGGGCGTGGGGTACTTCTTTAGCCCTGCCGACATCATCAATCTGACACCTATAGACCCAGAGGACCCCGAAGCTGACCGAGAAGGTCCCCTCTCGGTGAAGATCAACCGCCCCATCGATCAGCACAACCTGTATCTTTACCTGCTTGCCGACCAAGCAAAGCGCCTGGATGAGCTTGCAGTAGCTCCGAAGGCGGAGGTCGTCTTGGGTGGTACTGAAGTGGGTGTAGGCGCTTATCTCAGGAAAGAACGAGCCCCGATGGCCATGGTCACTCTAAGCAGTGGTTTGGGCAAGACTGCCGTGTTTGGAGAAGCGGTGCTGAAGCACGGATCAGACAAGCGCTTTGTCCGAGAGGTCGACAAGAGCCCCGACAACCCTATGGGCATTGAGATCTACGAACGCGACAATGAGTATTTCGTCTCAGGTACAGGCGGTGTGCGTTACTCCTATACTGACGACGAAGGTCTCTACAACCTCACAGTGGCCGCTCAGTACTTCTATAACGGTGAAGGCTACGAGGACCCCGGAACACTGCTACAGGTAGCTCCCCTTCTGCCCCTGGGTAAGAAGCTCTCCGCAAGCGATGCGCTTTGGCCAAGCAGACACTATGGTGCTGTCTCTCTACTGTGGAGCGATGCTCTGAAAACAGGGGTATCGGCGAACCTACTGTGCTTGGCTAGTCTGACGAAACCCAATGGCTTGGCCAGCGCGTCACTCTCGTGGAAGCCCCTTGAACGCGTCTCGACCTCCATCGGCTTGTCGTATGCTTTTGGCGAGACTGGGGGCGAATACACGTACGCAGGCAATCCTCTGTCGCTCAATATACGCGTGTCTCTGGGCAGCGGCCGATTCTGAGGAGTCACATTCGTGGGGGCTCTGCCTAGCGGTAGCCCCCACTTTCTTGCCACACCGTCAGTTGCCTGTAAGATCCCGAAGCAGGTTGTTAATCACCGGAGCCACCTGGTCCATCGCCTGGCTGGCTCCTGTGTTCCCCGCAAACACCTGGGTCATATGCGTCTGCACTGCACTTTTCACACTAGCCCAGTTGGCCGTATAGGGCATGATCTTTGGTAGCCCACTGTTGAGCATGTGCAGGAAGATCCCCTCGTTTTGAGGCGTCATGGGGTCGTCAAAAACCCGCCATCACGAGGAGGGTTTTTGCGCCCATCGAATAACAGGTTGGATCGATGCCTATGATAAGAGACCTTTTCAGGGGAGTGATCGTGATTGGCCGAGATGCCCTACTCACCCGATGTAGCCGACCGCGAAACGATCGACGATGGTTTCTCCAAAGGACTCGGCTTCTTCTTTCAGCCCAGTGAAGAGTACTGGTTTGACTCGCACACCCACCTACGCTCCATTCGTAGTGAAACGGATCTCGTAGGCCTGCTTGACGAATGGTTCGCGCGCTTGGACGCCTTCCGTCTTGGCAAAGTCATGGCCATAGCCAAAGATCCCCAAGCGTTTCCCATCTACAAGGAAGTGAGCGGCCGGGATCCCCGCTTTGCATGGATGCTCTGGCTCGATCCGGACAACCCCGACGCAACTCTCCTAGGCGAAGCCTTCGAGTGCAATGCTGCCGGGCTGAAGCTGCACAACTCTCCTATCATGCGTGGCCAATACCCCGTGGATATCTGGTTGAGCGATGCTTGGAGCAGGATCTTCTCAATGATGGAGGAAAGCGGTAAGCCGATCCTGTGGCACGTGACGCAGCGCAAGAGCACTTCGCCCTACCATGGGGGAGGGCTTAACTCTTACTGGGAAGAGGGTAGCAGGCGAGGAGTCACGGCAACGAACGAAGACCTACTCCAAGTGACCCTCAGATTGCTGCGTGATTTCCCGGGCCTGAAGATCCAGGGGGCACACCAGCTGCATGTGGGTCTCGACCATCTTTCTGTCTTGTTTGACGAGTTCGAGAACCTCTACGTAGATACCAGCTGCTCATGGTTTGTCCGGTGGGCGGATGTGCTCTACGAACACGACCGACAGGTTCTGCGTGACTTCGTGCTACGTTACCCGGATCGGATACTGCTCGGCTCAGACGCACCTCTGGCACCGGGGGCCATAGATGAGTATCTGGTTCAGGGGTTCTTGTGTCATACCCGATGCATTAACCAGCTGCGACTACCCTATGATGTCTTGCAGAAGGTTGCGCACGGGAATGCGGAACGATTGTACGGAACTGATCCGTTGAGCCCCGTGCGGCGCGGGAATTACCGACCCTGAGCTGGCCAGATGGCGCTGACGAACGGGGCAGAGCAGCCTCATTAGGTGGCGAGCGATGCATGCCAGTTGCCTTGCTTTTGCAGGTTCAGGGCGTTGCGGATACTTACCTCACTTTGGCTGACAGAGCTGACATTCAGGAGGGGTGAGACAGTCTGTGCGATTGTTCCATGTGAGCGAGGAACCCGGCATCACAGAATTCGTACCCCGCCCAGGCCCAGATGACACACCTGTGGTCTGGGCCATTTGCGAAGCGCGTCTGCACAACTACTTGCTGCCTCGCGACTGTCCGCGAGTCACTTTCGCAGCGAGTCCCGCCACGACACAGGCGGACAAGGAGCTCCTCTTGGGCGGGGCGCAGGCAGTGGTGGCCATTGAGGCTAGGTGGTTTGCTCGTTGCCTGACAACCACACTCTATCTCTACGAATTCGATCCCGCACCGTTTCGCGAAACGGATGAAGTAGCTGGCTACTACCAAAGCACCATACGTGTGCGTCCTCTTGCTGTTCATGCCATAGCCCATGGGCTGGGGACCCTGTTGGAGAAAGGCGTGGAACTGCGGATTCTACCAACTCTCTGGCATCTGCGAGAGGCGGTGCTAGACTCATCGCTGGCTTACTCCATCATCCGGATGCGCAATGCAGCGCCGCATCCGCCAGGGTTCGCAACCGCCCATCCGGTGACTGGCTTGAAACCTCGCACTGACGTGTGACTAGCTAGTCATCGAAGAGTCTCAGATACTGACCGTACCCTTCTCTGTGCAGATGCTCCTTAGGGACAAAGCGGAGGGCTCGCCTATCACTCGCCATGCCAGAAAAGATCCCGCACCAATAGCGCAGCAGCAACGCAAAGCTCTACCAGTGCCACGATGTAGAGAACTAGTGCGCCTAGGACCAGCGCCAAGCGCCAGCCAGTTGGCTCGGCCCTACCGGAAGCCAGGCCGGTGGCCACAGCCAGCGCTTGACAGAGGAATAGCATGCCCGTCGCGATGCCCAAACCCCAGCCGATAGGCCTCACTCGCGCACGGACAATAACAGCTGCCCCCAACAGCAGCACTCCGCCGGCAAGGGCCGCGGGGAAGAGCTCAGCTGGCATCAGCCAGTCCAGACGAAACACACGCGCTCTGATGGATCCGACTACAGACGTCATGACCGTCGCCACGATAGGTAGACACACGAACAGCATTCCCATCACAGCCAGGACCTTCGTCAGACTACCCTGTCGTGCCAATGTAGCCACCTCCGAACGGGTTCATCAGCCCTTCCCCGCCAGTGCCCAGGCGGGCCATGAGGTACTACCGCATCTTGAGCTCTTGGGCATAGGCGTTGAGAGAGGCTTCGAAGCTCTCCAACGTCGACTCCACGGGCCTTTGCCCCGCCAGAATGGGGTTAAGCCAAGTCGATGTCCGGCGGTTGATCTCCAACGGAAGATCAAAGATCGCTTCTTCAATGGAACGCCGCGAGTGGGTAACTGATCCTCCGATGACTGAGGCGATCTCTTCGGTTGACATGTCGAACACGTCACGTAAACCATTGATGTATAGCTGTGATGCCGTCCGGCGGGCTGGCATCAGCCGCGTCTTCTCTACCCATAATTCCTGATTCTCTTGGTTGGTCGCGAACTTGATGAACTTCCAGGCCTCCTCCGGATTTCCGGTCGTGGAGGACATGAACAGCGGATTTGTCCAACGCGTATTGGCTCTGTTCTGGACCAAAGGTGGTGGCCCTACGGCCAGACCGAAAGTCATCCCTCCGCCCCTTCTGGTATCTTGGATAGCCCCCATACGCCAGCCACCGATCCAATCCATGGCGATTTTTCCTTGGGAGAACCCCTGCCAAGCCGCAATCCCCTTGGCTGGCCCCGCCGCAGCGTAGCTAGCATATAACTCCACTAGGGCGCTATAGGCCTTGATGTTCTCTGGCCGAGTGAAGGTCACTTTGTCGACCCAACCTGTCTCGTAGGCCTGCGGCGCAAACCAGTCCCCGCCGAACATCCAGCACACATCAGGCAAAATCGCCTCAGTAGCCTGCGTGATCGCCAGCTGCTGTGCTCTCCCGTCCGTATCGGTAACGGTAAGCCGCTTGCCATACTCAAGTAAACGATCCCACGTCCACGTCGTATTCTCCCAGCTCGTGGGGAGCAGCGGCAGACCGTGCTTCAGTAGCAGGTCTTGGTTGTAGAACATCAGTTGCGTGGTAATTGTAAGCGGTACGCCGTAACGCTTTCCCTGAAACACCGGGGAGTCCCAGACACCCGGGAAGAACCCGTTGGTCTGCAACTCAGCCCTATCCCGTTCGGCAAGCCCTGTCACGTCAGCGGCAAATCCCCTCACGATGAAACCGAGCTTATCACCGTAACCTGTGAATACGTCAGGCGCATGACCTCCTGCGCCCATCACAGCGACTTTCTCTTGGTACGCGGTACCAGCAGGGCTAGTGACCAGCTTAACCTCGATTGAAGGGTTGGCCTTGGTGAATCCCTCGATGACCAGCTCGGCCCATTCCACCTCTGAGGTATGTGTACGATGGAGAAACGTGAGCTCCGTGGTCTTGGCGGTGGCCACCATCGCCAGAGTCATGACTACTGCTACTGCTACCAGTGTGATCCGTCGCCGCGAACACTTCATGAGATCTTTTCCCCTTCCTGCAAACAAGCTTCGTGACATCTGTAGACACACCCAGCCTGAAACGATGATTTGGATCTCTAGGGCTCTTCTCGGCAAACCGTGTGTCCCCTGCATAGACTCACCCTGCATGCTGAAAAGGGTCTTTGACACCATGCAGGTGGGTATCCATTCAACACCCTCATTGTGGCTATGCACTATTCACGCCAGTCAATGGAACGCTTCGAATGGTCACCCATACATCGCCTGTTCCCAAGCGAGCAGAGCCACCTTCAGCGAAAGCCCCCCGCCGAAGCCTCCCAGCGCACCGTTCTTGCGCACCACACGATGGCAGGGCACGAGCACAAGTACGGGGTTAGCCCCGCAGGCCTGTCCTACAGCGCGGCTTGCCCCAGGGCTACCTGCTTGTCTGGCGATCTCCCCATAGCTTCGAGTGCTGCCAGGAGGAATGGCCTGAAGCGCTCGCCAGACTCGCTCCTGAAACGGCGTTCCCTTGATATCCAGTGGTATGCAAGGCAGGACCTCGCCTTCGCGCAGGTAACGTTGAAGGAGAGCCGCCCACCTTTTGACCATGCTCTCATCTCGAACGATAGGCACTTGCGGATACCGTTTCTCCAGGGCCGCAGCTAGTGCAGGCTCGTCGGCCCCTATCCCCACATAGCACACACCTCGGCTGGTGCAAGCCATCAGCAACAGACCAAAGGGCGACTCGTACAGGCCATATCCTATGTGCAGCGTCGCTCCCACAAACATAGGCCTCCCCGTAGCGATATTGGGCGCCCAGGTTGGATGCACCCAGGCACCCTACGACACTACGGCACTCGAGCAGTTTTCACCTGCGATCTCTGCTGCTACCGCCCTTCGGCCAGAAGTGCGTTCACCTGTTGCTTCATAGAGGCCACCGCCGTGCGCGAGTCCGCTTTGCCGGTCCAAACTTGACTAAGCGTGCGGACTATCACACTGGTGATGTCAGGGAACTTGAGGTTGTGACTCGGCACTGGGCGCGCATATTCTAGCGCCTCTAAGAGGCTGATCTTATTGTGAGGAGGCGGATTAGGCATGAAAGCGCTGCTTGCCGTCACAGACCTGCGCGGCTGCATGACGATTCCATTCTCCGACTGGCGTCGGGAGATATCACGGCTAAAGAAAAACCGGAAGAACTCTGCTGCTTCAGGCAGGTGTTTGCTATTGGCCACCAGTCCATAGGGTATGGGCTGGATGACTGTCGCGGCTCCTGCTGATCCTCGAGGCAACGCCGCCAGATCCCACCTGAAGATCGTCGTCTGCAAATAGGTGGTCATCACTGTCGGAATGTTGAGGTGCATGGCCGCGTTCCCCGCCTGGAACCCCTGCCAGCCCTCCTGCCTGAACACACCAGCTCGTAGCCCTTCAGCGAGGTAATCGAGCGTTCCTATGCCTTCCGCAGAATCAAGCGTTAGTGTTTGGTAGTCTCTATCGAACAAACTGGCTCCGCCCTGCCAGATCCATGGGAGCAGCTGCTCGACAATGCCTCCAATACTCGCACCGACTCGCTCATAAACACCGTCGCCGTCCGCGTCCTTCGTCAGCTTTCCAGCAGCCTGTCGATAGGCCTCCCAGTTCCATCTGGCATCGGACCAAGATGGGCTGGGAACAGCCACGCCCGCGCCGTCAAACTGATCAATGTTGTAGTAGAGATGATAGACAGAGATACGTTGTGGCAACCCATAGAGCGTGCCGCCAACCCGCATCGACTCCAGAACAGCGGGGAAAAAGTCATCCAGACCGAAGCGCTTATCTTCCTTTAGGAATGGTTCGATATCCACAAGCACCCCATTGCGCACAAAGGGGTAGAAATACCTCGGATGAAAGTCAACCATATCTGGCGGTGTACCCGCCGCAATCCGCAGCAGAATCGTCTCTGCTTCCGCGTCATTGCTCGCAATCGGCTCCATGGTGACCTCGATCCTATCTTGGCTGCCGTTAAACTCATCAATGATCTGCAAGTGCAGAGGCTCATTGACCTTCCACATGGTAGTCATCCAGGTGATCTTAACCTTCGCGGCTTGCACTGACGATGCACCAAGCATCAACAAGCAAGACACCACCAGCATCGATGCACTGCGTCTCCACCATCGCCACATTTGATAGCCCCCTTTTCACTCGGGTATAGCAACGCTAGATACGCTCGAACATGAACATCAGCCGAAACGGCTGGTCGCACACAGACGAAGCAAACAGCCCCAGATGATAGACACCATTACGGTTGGCGCCACGATGCACGCGTCGCGAATCTGGGCTATCCCTGAAAAGGGAGAGGCTGATCTCTTTCGGCGCAATGCAGCGCACAGCATAGCACGCCCCCTGCCCGCTGACTACAAATCCCCTCTCCTCCTGCAGTAGCCCGTGCACACATGCTCCATTGCTAACTATCAGCGGGACCACAAAACCGACCTCACCCGGCGTTTCGCGTTGCACCGAGCAAGTTACCATCAAGCCCTCCGAACTTAGCCTGTAC
Organism: Limnochordia bacterium; assembly: GCA_050951545.1. Taxonomy (GTDB): domain Bacteria; phylum Bacillota; class Limnochordia; order DTU080; family DTU080; genus DTU080. The sequence continues at coordinate 20,859 of JBMNJG010000002.1, forward strand.
TGCTGCTCAACCGCCGTGCAGCCAGCCATAGTCCCTTGCCAGCAGACGGTGAAACGTAGATCATCCTTATCCGTGTGTACTGCGTTCACTGTAGCAACGGCGTTGCTGTGTTCAGCAAGAGAGTGCCATTTCCCATCAGCAGACTTCCACACAGGTCCAATGGCCGCATGGTAGCCATCCACCGGGACAACTGTGTAACGTGGAGTGCCGCACAGAGGCATTGACAGACCCAGTTCAGCCGGGAAGTCTTTGCGCACCAAACGACCCAGGCCCGTGGCGTCGTAGCTCAGATCGGCACCAGTATCAATTTCAACATGATAGCCACCCGACGTCGCAAACACCTTGTGAAACGCATCAGGGAGTTCGAGGACGTAGCCACCTATCTCAGCTGGCATCGGTCGCTCCAGCAATCGTCTCATCACTCAGATGGTAGGCCACGCCGAACAGACTAGCAGCCAGCAGCGCATAGACACTGTATTCGCCGTATTGCTCGCGCCCATGGTGCGTCACCGGATCGAAGGAATTCTTCAAGTCTTTGAATGGGCTCTCATGCCACCAACGCATTGTAGAGGCAACAGACTGCCGGGCCAGTCGCTTAAATGCGCCTGCCAAATCCGCACGGCCCATAGCCGCGTACCGGCGCGCCTCCCACTCACTGATGCAAGCGATCATACCTTCCATGTGATGGTGCTGGTTGGATCGACCGCCATAGGGAGCCTGACCGTTAGGACAGACGTAAAGCAACATCGTTAGAGCTCCTCTGCGTAACAGCTCGTCGACATCGCCGCGGAAAGGCCCTGCGTATCCTGCTTCTAGCAGGAGCGACAGGTTCTGACGAACCGTCAGATCGTATGTGATCGGATCAGTGGGATCGCGGTACATCCCATACGAGGTGAAGTACCCAAACTGATGAGGCAGATATTCGTCGACGAATCGAGTAGAGGCCTCCATGTCGCCCAATCCATAGCTGGCGCGCAGGAACTCGCCTGTCAAAGCGTAGACGTTGAAGTTATGGACTGTCGACTTCCCGGGTTTGATCAAGTCCGTGTAATTGCCTTCAGGGGTGCATTGCGACAGAGACTGTTGCCAGTGAGAGCGCTGCGCTTCCGGTACGTACGGTTGCAGATGCCTATAGGCCCAGGCCAGTTCCTTCATGTAGAAGTCAGCTCCGGGCAAGCGACCAGGAGCCCCTTGACTGCTGAGCATGGCCTCTACAGCGGAGTCGAAGCCGCGTGCGACCGTCGGGACGAGATCGCGACACCGCCCAGCACCAATCAAGCCCGCTGCCGCCGAGACCAACCGGGCAGTGCCAGTAGGTGGCTCAGCTCTCTCATAGGGATCTATGAGCCTTCCACATTCGTCTTGCCATTTCACCGCAGCCCGAACCACGAGCTCAGCCAGGTCAAGGTAGAGACTCCGTGTGTAGCTGCTCTTCTCCCAGTGCTGCAGATCATCATCGCCGTCAACCCTGGCTAGGATCTTCTCCACTTGCCCCTCAAAGGGATATGAGCCCCAACGCAAGCTATGTCCCTCCTCTGCCCATCGCTTGTAGCTTGATAGCGTTTCTTCACCAATACCATTTGCTATCCTTCATCCTTACGTAGAATACCCTGCCAATATCAGTCGTATCATCCTGGTAGCTGCCCGCCTGGTTGGGCAGCCGTGGCATGTCATGCCTCCCCTCGCCCTCTAGTAGGATCCAGCGTGGCTATCTCGGCCCGAATCCGGGCCTCAAGCTGTTCGAGCTGCTCTATGCCTGCCGCCAGTGTCGACGCCGTAAAGAAGTAGTCCTCAACTTCAGAATGGTAGCCTAGGCGACTGTCAGCTCTCACCAGCGGCAGATAAGCGCGACGGTTGAGCACCTCATCCTGAATCGCTTGGCGCATCGTCGCTAAGTGCTGATGGCGCTGCGTCGGGCTCAGATCAACGCCCTTTTCGTAGGCATCCCGAGCCTGCCCATAGCGGAGAAAATGCACGGTTGAGCGAATATGGGTGGCGAAGGCATGAGCCACAATCCATTCCTGCCCAGCAGCTGATGGTTTACCATCAGCATCAACAAGCTGATCTGCAGCAATCTTGTCTAGGAGCTCGAGACCTTTCCCCCATTCGGCTAGCACTGCCTCGAAGCATTGCTGCACGAGTGCGGGGCCAAAGGGCACGGTCCAATTCTCTACGCTATCTCCCGGTGGGCCTGGGCGCCAAGAGGGGGTCATAGGTTTTCCTTCACTCGGGAAGGTCCATGGGAGAGAAGGAGCCCGGTTCATCGGGCCATCGTAAAGAAGCGGGATGCTAAAGGGATAGTGCTCGAAGGCATCGCCAAAGTGCTGCCAAGCCACTAGGGCCTCCTCAACGCCCCTATTACCGAAGATGCGCCTGGCAATTTGCCTCAAGATAACCTCCAGCGGCGGATGAGGCTCAAAGGAGAGTTCGCGGGCCACTTCCATCGTGAAACACGGATAGTTGCCGAAGATCCAACAGGCCATGATTCCTTGCACCTGCTGCTCTTTGAGACCATGCCATTTCTGAGCCAACCGCCAGGGAACAGGGTAGTACGGCACAGTCACCAGTTCATGCGTGGTGAAAGACTGCATCTTCGCGAACATGGTTCGTCCCGACTCGGTGACGATCTTGGCTTGACGGCAGAACCGCGGTGAGGGACCAATGTAACTCATGCTGTATTCATCGAGGGGATAGGTTTTGCCGCCGCGCGTGATCTCAGCACCACGTTCGAAATCGGACATGATCTTGACATCCCTGGGTAAGCTGCCAATCAGGTGTTCCTGCGGATCTGGGGCAAGCGCTCTCCAGCTCCAGGTCCAGGCGATGACCTGTGCCCGCGGGTTCGCCCGATGCACGCCTCGGTTCACTAGGCCAACCAGTTCGGCCACAATCTCGTCTGGTTTGCGCTCGGCGCAACGAGGGCAGTCGATGGTCCCACCATGGGACACACAGTGACTGTGGTTTTCGCTTGCAGTAATGAGAATGACCCCTCCCAGGCCTGGTGCCTGCCGAAAGAGCGTGTAATAGGCATCTTCGATATAGGCCCGCCCCTCCGGGGTGCTCGTGCAAATGGATCGAACCTCTGACGCCGCGTCCATCGGATTTCCCTTGGCGCTCCGGCCAGCCACTTCGGGGTGGCGTTCCCAGAAAGGATCGTCGAGGGCCAGAGCCTTGGGTTCGCAGAAGTAGACGAAAACGTCAATGCCGTAGCGTGCCGCCCGGGTGATCAGGTCATTGAGCTTGCGCAAGCGTCTTAGGGCATCTTGACCGAATTCCGGGAAGATGGACGACGGGACCAACTCCTGCAAGTACCCATGTAGCCATATGCCATTCATCCCGTACCGAGACAGCGTCTCGAGATAGCCATCGGGATAGTACTCCTCGTCTGTTGTCAACTCATCGATGTAGTATGGACTCCAAAACGAGCGGAGAATGCGCGTTTGCAGGAAAGGCGTGCGTGTCTGGCTGCCCTTCGGCAACCAAGGGCCACCAACCCGCGCCATCTCTTCCTCTATGGCGAAGACCCCCCGGAGCACCCCGCGTGGCCCCTCTGCCTCTACGACGATGCGTTGCGGACTGACACGTATGCTGAAGGCGTCAGTTGTTGCCTCGCCAGCCGCCTTCAGTTCAAGTCGCGGGCCATCCGCAGTGGACGAAGCGGGCTGCAGGATAACCCCCGCCCCCTGCAAGAAACGCTGAATCTCCTCGGCAGCCGTAGTAAGAGGTGGGCCCTCTCCCTCGACCGCAAGGCACCAGGTACTATCGATACCGACATGATGTGGCGGCACTGGTGCGCAAGACGTCGGAAGCTCTGGCCGTATGGGACTGGCCAGTCTCTGCCTAAACGACCAAGGTGCCTCTGGTTTCCACTCTACCAACCGAATCACTCCCCGATTGCAGGATCAGCGCACAAGCGCCTGACCCACGCTCATACGAAGGTACCTTACCTACTTGCTTCGATAGCTTGACGCCTACAGATCTATGAAGGAAGCAAGGACCAGGAATGTCATCAATAGGAGCATTGATGTGCTATAATACTACTTGACTATGGTGTGGAGTCCTTCTCGTGTCGAGTTCCGCGCCACCTCAGTCATCAAATCACTTGGTATCGGGAGGTATGTGAATAATGACTACATTGACGCGAAAGCGACAGCATAGCGTGATCATCACTGCTTTCTCTTTCGCCATTCTCGCAGCGTTTACTGGAACCGCCCTTGGAGCACAACGGACTATTGAGTACATCTACCTTGCAGGCATCGAGGCTTCCGAACAAGCGACCGCCGCTATCACTGCTGCCTTTGAGGCGGAGAACCCCGACATCAGAGTAGACAGAATACGCGTGCAGAGCAACTATCGTGACCGTGTCGTGGCCCTAATCGCTGCTGGCACCGTACCCGATGTACTGAATATCGACATGAACGACATTATGAGTTTCGGCGACGAACGTTTTCTGCACGACCTGACACCCTTGGTACAGAAAACACCTGGTTTCCAGGTACAACGCCTGGCGCCACCCATTCTCGACACCTATATGGTCGATGGCAAGCTTTTTGCAGCCCCCAATTTGGCAAATCCTTCGGTTTACGTCTTTAACACTGATCTTTTCGACCAAGCCGGGCTCGGCTATCCCACAGAGCTGTACCGCAAAGATGCCTGGACTTGGTCCGCCTTCCGGGACATAGCCAAGAAGCTCACACGCAAAGAATCCGATGGCCGCTTCGCCGTCAAAGGCGCTTCCATTCATCTCCCGCGCACCTGGCTTTTCGCCAATGGGGGCAGCGAGTTCGATGATACGAAACGGCCTACGAAGACCTTCTATGACGGCGAGCTGGGACTGCAGACTGTTCAGTTCCTGCAAAGCATGATGTGGGAGGATGACGCAGCAGCGATCTACGGCAGCCTGGCTAGCCAGATTGGCGCTAATGATGTGAAGGGATTTGCGCAGGGCAAAGTAGGCATGGCCAGCCGCTGGTTTTCGTCTGTGCCTGATTTCTGTCAGGTAGCATCAAACGTAGGCCTGGTTCCCTACCCGAAGGGACCTGGTCCGCAGGGACGCTACACCACGGACCTAGGGATGTTTGGCATGGCCATCAGCAAACAGACTCGCGACCTGGATGCTGCATGGCGCTTCGTCTCCTATCTAGCGGGTCCCTCAGGTGCCGCATTTGCTGCGAAACAGCCGGGACGCACACCTCCTCGGCCCATACTGGTCACATGGCTACCTCAGTCTGTCATCAACCCAGAGATCTATCCTGATCTTCTGGTCGCTGGCACAAGCCGGGTGGTCTCGATCAACAGACTGGATCTGCAGAGAGTCATCGATTCCGAACTCGCGGCAGTGTGGCGCAACACAGTCGAACCCAAGACCGCGGTCAGCGAGATTGCCCGTCTCATTGGTGCCTTCCTGAAGGATAACCCACAGTAGCCTTCTAGAAAGTGCTGTGCGAACACAAAGGCAGGGTTCTGCGCCATGGAATCCTGCCTTTTTCTGCATCACTAGCGACCTTCATGGCGCGATCACGGGTAGGACTAATAACAGGAGTGATCTGGCCATATGCGACCACCTAACCGTCTTCTGTGTAGTCTGATGTGTGTTTTCCTGGCACCCACACTGGCCATGGCCGCCGATACTATGCTCACAGCTACTCTCCGTCCCACACCATCAGCCTTGGAGACCAATGCCCAACAGAGCTTGGCAATTCCATTCTACCAGGCCATACCCTTTGCAGCTGGCACGTTGCAGCCAAGTGAGATCCATAGCCTACAAACCCTGGCAGGGTTGACCGTTCCGGCCCAGGTAACCACCGCCGCACGGTGGCCTGACGGCAGTGTACGCTGGCTGGCCATTGACGGCGTATGGCCCTCTGAGCTGCCTCTTTCACAAGCCGTAGAGGTACAAGTGAGCGAGGAGCCCCATGATAGTGCGGCTGCGCTGCCCCAAGCAGTCATCCATACCCTCAGTGTCGAGGGAGATGAGGTCCATCTGCTTAGCAAAAGCAGGGAAACGGTGGTTGTACTCACTCCACAGGCCGCCTATATGACCATCTCAGAGCCGAAGCAGATTCTCCCCGACTCCATCCCAGACACTGAGCGCCAATATGCCTGGGCGGAGCCCTTGGACGCGCTCAATCCACAAGGTAAGAGCACACCCCTCGACCTGCGCATTCGCGACTGCGCCATCGAAACCGAAAACGATCTCTTTACCACGTACCGCCTGCGAGGCAATGGCGGCGATCAAAGCCCCGGTGCAGAGTTGGAGTGGCAGCTACGAGTGCGCATCTACCATGTGACACCCGTAGTTCGTCTTCAGATGAGTTGGTCTTTGCACTGGGACCCCGAATCCTTCGCCCTTACCTCCGCTCGGTGGCTTGCCAAATCGGCAGCCCCTCTGAGCCAGGTATACATTCCAGAAGTAGACCCACCTCTCGACGCTACGCAAGCTACTGTACAGATCTGCGTGGAGCCCTCCGGGCATAGCAAGCTCGTCTATCAAGGAACGGACATCGATGCCCGCGATTGGCCCGAGCCGGAATGGCATAGCCTTACAGCTCGTACAGGTGACACGTATCTGGGACTGGGCACGGTGAACTTGACCCGTCTAGGACCCAACCACATTGCGTTGCATGATGACACCATTGAGCTCGCTTCATGGAGTGCAGACCTGGGTTACGGTCTCGACTTGCGTTCGAGCGCTCTCTTGGACGAATTCGGAATGGATCCGGCTGACGGTAGATCCACAGCTATCGGCGTCACCCGCACCTTGGAGAGCAGTCTCGTCTGGGCGGCGAGCGCGGCGCAAGCTCAGAGCTTGGCAGACTTAGAGGCCCGACGTGATACGCTTTGGCTCCCCAACCGGACGGATATCACACGGGCCCAGGCCCTAGGCCCGTGGAACGAAGGCACTTTCTTCTCTAACAGCGCCTTCTTCGAGGGCCTGGATGCAAACCTGCATTTTCTGCTTGCTTCCCGCGACCATTGGCGCTGGAATGGCTGGGCCAACTTCGGTGACATGCGCACCAACTTCGCCAGTGCCACGCAAGCGGAACGAGGCCTCCATGTGCAGCGCTGGGCTTTGCACGGCCGCTATGGCTGGCGTAACGGTTCAGCAGCTCCGTGCAATGGTATGTGGTGGGGAGGCCTAGCTCTCGAAGACCGAGAGTTATGTCTAGCAGCCATTGATTACGCCCTGCACGTCGCAGATACCGATGTCTCTCACCCCTCCTTCTATGGCCCACCGCAACCCACGGATGGTGGAATGCACCGGAGAAACAAGGACCACTGGAGCGGCTCGGTGCAGATGCAGTACACCCCCAACGACTACCTCTACCTGACTCACTGGCTCACAGGACACGAGCGCCTGCGAGAGACCCTCGAGGAAGTGCGTGACTATGCCACGCGGCAAGGAAAAAGCGGTTCTGTCTTCGCTGGGCAGGCCTGGGTACACCGCTATATGGAAACGCACGATCCCGATGACCTGCAAATGGCACGCAGACTCCTCGATGAGAGCACAGGGGCCTGGCAGCAGCGTAGCGGTGGGTCAGAACTGACGGGGCTTTCGGCCCTTTACTCAGACAACTTTCGTCTTACGCTGGACGGCATTCCAGTGCTCATCCAGTTCTACGAAGCCACGGGCGATGTAGCTTATCTGGAGGCCATCCGCGGGAGTATGCAGGCCCAAGGTCTTCCCGACCGGCCTGTCCCCTCTCTGGCGGAGTATCATGGGCTAGCTTATCTACTGCTCAACGGCTACACGGAGGAGCAAGTGGGACCTCAACTGGTGGCACAAGCCCGCCAGCATGTCTCTCAAGTGCTCTTTCCTCGGGAAATCCCGCCAAAGGAGCAGTGGGATTACCCCACGCTGGAGGATGTCGTTCTCCAGCGGTTGCTGCCAGCTAGCCATCCTGGCTATCTCGAGACTCTCGCCATAACCCTTCGAGGCACCATGGCTCCCACTGTGATCCATGCCTTCGGATTGGAGCCCAGGGAAATGGCTCTTCACGGACCCAAAACCGTCTATGTGGGCCGCAGTGGCCCGGGCGAAGCTATACTCTCCATCGAGCGCTTGCATGACCAGGAGGCCCTGTCAGGGTGTCTTGAGATCAAGGACGTGCCGGAAGACTTGCGCCTGGCCTCCCACAGGCTGGAATACGCAATCGAGCCAGGCACTAAGGAGTTCACGCTTCCGCTAGTGTTAGAAGCCACGCCAGCCCTGGCACCGGGAGCCTATACCCTGAGTGTCATGGACCCTAAGCGCAGCGAGCTGACAGCGACACTGCCAGTAGTCCTCCCCGGCTGGCGTCTAGTAGATGACTTCCGTCCGCCCATGAAGGACTCGTGGTTTGGCAGCTTTAGCTTTGAGGTAGCTGAAGGGAAATCAGGGGGCTGGCAGCACGGTACCTCTGATGTCTTTGACGATCCTGACTGGCTGCGACGCATCGAACCCACGACGGAGTACTTGATCTATGATACACCAGGGCTCTACGACTTCTCTCTGACGTTCTACGCCCCAGCAGCTGCGGTGGAGCAAGTAGCCGATCAGATCGCATTCGACTTCGCCACAGATGCAGACACCTGGAAGCCCATCCCCACGGAACTCGCGTGGACAAGACATGGTACGCATGCCAAAGCGGTGATCACTACCCAAGAGCGGGTCTTCCGCGGAGACGGAAAACTTAGACTCAGCGTCTCAGCTGGTGGAGATGCCGCCTATCCCCAGCTCGGGTATCTGGAGATTAGAGGCTGGCACTAGACAGACAAAAGGCGGCAGGTTGCCTCGTGGGGCATCCTGCCGCCTGCTGCTACAGAAAGGTGCAAGCGTTTCTACTCAAGCCCGTTCACTATCTCCATCACTCTATCCACAAGGAAATCCTCAGCCTCCAGACTGTAGGGAAGCGTGTACTGTGAACCAGCCTCATAGCCCTTTTCCGGAATCATATCCGCAGAAGGCACGTAACCAATCAAAATGCCTGTATACCCAGCGAACATCACCGGGTTGGGCACTAACTGGGCCTTGGTGCGAAGACCAATGCGCACACATACTTCACCATTCAGCCCCACCAAGATGAACTCTGGGCCGATACGGACCACAAGAACCTCACATGGTTGGGTCCGCTTATACTCGCCGGCCTCGTCTATCGATGCCAACATGAGTTGAGCCAGACGCGCCGCACGTCTCTTGCGTCCCTGGAAAAGGGTTTGGTCCTCGTCCGGAAGAAAGTCTTCCATCAAAGGCAGGTGCACGACCTCCAGCCCCGAGCGCAGAGGTCCAGTGATCTCTTGCATCGGATGCGCCAATACATTAAGCACCGCGTCAGCTAACTGACGACCAAATGCTCTCGGTCGAGGCGGCCCTCCCTCGTATTCAAACACCAAGGGGTCATTCGCCTTCACATGATAGGGCTTCAGATCCCCGCCTGCGCCCTGCACAAACAGCGCGGTGGTTCCCGGTAGCTCTTGTTCGATGAACTGATTGCTGAAACCCACGTAGTCTCCACCGATCAAATACCCACCAATGGTTGAAGGGTGACAGGCATAGTTGGTGATCACGGCACTGATTTGCCCCTCAGAGTCCACGGCCTTGACTACCGTAACTTCGTGATCCACTGGCCCGTACGGGTTCACGCCCCAGAGTACCTCTCCGTCTTTGCTCTTGCGGCGACGATTGACACTGATGGCTGCCCTGCCCTTGCCCACAAATAAGCGTACTGGCTTCGTCTTTGTTAGGCAGGTTTTCACCAGATCAACGGTTTTGGCCACTACCTCACCAGCATAGTCGGCATCCCTCGTGCTGGGACCACAGTGCGTGTGTGACACATTGAGAATAAGCTGATCAGCTGCAAGACCACATTCGTCTGCCAGCCTCTGACGCATCAACTGAACGTGATCATTGCCCCAACTGCACAGGTCAGCACAAACTAAGGCGACCCTGTGGTCATCGTCCTCGAGTACCAGCGCCTTCACAAACAAAGACTGGTACACACCCTGCGACATGCCCTTACGAGCTGCAAAACCAGCCATCCGTATTGGTCTGCTTGGAGTGATATCCGCGACACCCGTGGCGGCTCTAAGCTCACTTGTCATTGCTACACCTCCGTTTCCATAACGCATCGTTCGTCTACTGCCAGCCAGTAACCTCCAGACGCCCTATCTGAGGGAATGCAGGATCTCCACCGGACAACACGCTTATCTTCAGCTGGCCGTCACCGCGAAAATAACGCTTAGTAGGTGTGAGAACACCCTTAGCCAAGTCGCCCTGTGCAGTCCACGAGCAATGCAACGGTATTTCCTTCCACTCGTCGTTCCCTACGCTGAACTGGATCTGAATTCCATCCGCTGTCTCTTCTGCCCCAGATACGAGTGTATAGAAGGTGAGTTCAAAATCAAAGAGCCCTGGCACATCATAGACAAGGTACTCTGCGGAAGGCTCGCTACGGCAAAGCCGGTTAGCGTCCCCGAAAAACTGGTCAGGGTCGGTTATCTCGTAGCGCCAACCCTCCGATTCTTCGGCACGCACCTGGTAGGCTAAGTCGCCAAACCAGCTGTTCGTCAATGGTGGCCGGAAGTCATCTACGATGCGCCAACCCGGTACCAGGGCGGAAAATGATAAGTCCAGCTCTGGCCGCCCAGGATCGCAGAGAGTCACGGGATACGCCCCTGGTGGAAGCTCTTTCGTCGGCGCTATGGCCAGCTCGAGGGGAACTGCTCTCACCCCGGGTTCTAGCGTGTAGGTGATCTCAGCGGGAGTGACCTGCAACCCGTCAGGAAGGTCTCTGATCTGCAACGTACCCCGCAAAGAACCCGTATCGTCAAGACGAGTAACGCGGAAGCAACCCACTTCAGCCCCCGCACGCCCGACGCTAACGCTGCTTGGGCCGCTGAGCACAATTTCCCTGGGCTGAGTCAACACGGCGAGGGACTGCGCGGTGTGCCGCAGCGTCTGGGCCACTGTCTTGCCCAGATTCGAGCCCGCCAGCTGACCCATCTGATGTGGCAGCGTGGCTTCGAAACCCTTGAGAGCTACCTCCCGGAATCTCTCATTGCCAGTCAACTCATAGGCGTAGGCAAAGGCATCAAGGAGTAGCATATTCGTGTTTCTTGCCTCCGCTGCAAAGTCCGGGTGGTCGATGTACGGATACCCCAAGGCGGTCTCACACCATAGTTCATCGACCAGGTGTGTGAGGCCCCGGATCAGCATCTCGGCGGCTCTTGCGTCTTGAGTTACCCTATGGTAATCACCCAAGCCCCGAAGAATGATCGCCGTCATGAAGGGCTTTGTGGCGTTGGGCTGACTTTCAGCCTCATTGGCCGCGATCGTGTAGGTCCACTGACCGTCAGGCTGTTGCTCCTCAGCAAGGATCTCAACCACTGCCTCGGCTGCCTTCAGATAGTATGGATCGCAGGTACTCTCGTAGGCTGCCACAAGCGCTACCAAGGCCCAGCCTGCACTTCTGGTACCCACGTCGCGCTGCTGGTTCTGAAAGATCCTAGGGCGGTGGCGATCCGGCTTGACCAAAGCCAAATGGGCGAAAAAGTCACCTACTGCAAGGGCTGCCTCTAAGCTACGCCGATCACCCGTCAAATGGTAGTAGTCAAGCAGGCCCTGATTCCATGTGTGGTGCTCGCCAGCGTATGATCGGTGAGAGGCCGAATGGCTATGACCGCATCCGACCCAGACATCATTGTAAGCAGCCCAGACTAAATCGACATCCATCCAGTGCCTGGCAGCGCTTTCGGCAAGGTCGAAGTAGCGCAAGTCTCCAGAGCGAGCAAACTGCTGGAAATAGACATAAGCCAAGTCATATTCACCGTTACCCCACCCGTCGGGGTCCCAGGTAGTGCTCCAGTCGCCGAAATTGCGCCATCCATACTCGCCAAGACGATCACGGTTTTGAGCCAGTCTCACATAACCCTGCTCGACAAACGTCTCGTACATAGCGATAGAAGGATTATACAGCGGCAAGTGCCCGTCCTCAATGAGAAGGAAGGGTCGCCCAAAACCATGGGTGCTCGAATACCATGATGGCGAAGCCACGGCCCGCAAAGGATGCAGTAGCCCCGCAACAGCCGCAGCCCCCTGATCACTCAGGTCAAGATAGATCTCATGCCGTTTGGCCTCGCCTCCACCCATAATGAGAGGATCAGCGGATGCTGCCCAAAGCTGGACACGCAGATCGCCATCCTCATTAAGGACGATGCCTTTGGGAAAATGCTCCCAAAAATGGCGCACGCCTGCAGTTAGTGACCGGTCTCCCTGGCGAAACTGTGCCCACCCGGGAGCTCGATCGCCCGCGGCTATCTGTCGACCATCCGAGATGATCTCATAGTTGCGTTCAGTAGTCTGCAGCAAAGCCACAGAAGCCGCCTGACCTGAGGATATCTGCTCCCTAGCAGTGGCTATGTCAAAGATGGCTTGGCTGCCTCTGAGCCAACCAGGGAAAGATAGCGATACATCGGTGATCTTCGCGTGCGAAACGGCTATCCGCGGCTCCCAACCCATAAGGTGCGTGATGGTGGGGTCTATTCTGACCCGTGTCGCGTTCCGGTAAAAATGAAAACGCATATCGTAGGCGAAGTTGAGCGTTTCGCCCCCTTCCATCTCGTGAAGCTCTCCTTTGACGAGCACGACAACTCGCTCAGGCCCTACCTCTTCCACCATCAGCTGATAAGGGGCGCTCGAGGTGCTGATCACCAGGCCACCCGAGCCCTGCAACACGAGCTTGGGGGACTGAAGCCCCTCCCAGGGTACCCCGTCCACCTTAAGGCCACGGATCAGCTGGCTTTGCTTCCCGAAGGTCACCTCTAGGCGCCCTGTAGCCACCGTTACCGTATCATGGTCTTCCTCCACGACTATACCCGCGTAAGGCGAGGCAGCCACCGTAGAACCATACTCAAGGACGTATTCGGCAGTCTCACCAGCGACCAGATCGGCCTGGAAATCCAGGAGCAACCAGCGAATACTACCGTCAGGCCAACGCGATAGAACGCTCGCCTGAAGGGGCACTTCCTGTCCATCGCGCAGCAAACGTGCTAAGGCAGGATTCCAGAGCTGACCCTCAGCGAGAGGCACGCCTGACGTGACTGGCTGGTTGATGCGAACCAGACCTTGATCTTCTGTGACGCGCAAGCTCACCTGGCGCTTGCCTGAGGAAGTAGATGGCCACGGAGGCAAACTGGGAGCCGGACGTTTTGGTCGATCACCCGTCCAAGTGGCATTGCGAACCGGGACCAGGTTCGGAGCTTCGTCATCCATCGCCCACACTCTGAACCCACCGTAGTACACATCCCCCGGCAGATCGTTATGTGTATGTTGGACAGTGAGCCGAGCGTCCTTCCACGTACTGACGGGCTGGCGAAACGCCAGAGGACCTGCAACAGGCCTCTCCATATCATTTAGGTAAAGATAAGCTTCGTTCGTCTTACGATTGGCGATAATGCGCAAATGGTTCCAGCCATCCTTGAGGACCCCACAAGAGACGCCATAGCTAGAATCGCCCTTCGAGGCGCGAAACCCCAGTTGCCCCGTATCGGTGACGTACCAATTGAGGTTGGGCCCCGATTGGGAGACGTAGAGATTGACGCCCTTCCCCGCTACCCATCGCAGTTGATGCTCAACGGCGATGGTGACAGCTGCCGCAGACAAGGCCTGATCGAGAGGAGCTGTCATCCGAGTCTCCCTGCGATTCGGATCAGCCACAATGTGGACCGCCCTGCCTGAATCCAGCCCCGCATCACAAACTACCTCAACAGACCCGGGCTCGCCCTCGACAAACCATCCCGCCGGAGTGCCTCCAATCTCGCTGGAGGAGAAGTCATCGGCGAAAAGCACAGGCGACTGCATTGCCCAAGAGGCATGGACCATAACTGCTAGCAGCGCTAGCACGCTGAGAAACAAAACACACGTCCTTCTGAATGCCTGAGCGGTGCGCGTAGTCACGGGAAAACACTCCTAAGAACCGCCCGGCTGTGTATGCCGGGCGGTCCCCTTTATGTCGATCTCGTTCTTAGGGCTCAGCCGCCAAGAGCTTTTCCACGGCCGGACGTATCTGCTCCATGGCTACTTTTGCCGAGACTTCTCCTGATAGAATTCGGACACAAGCTGCGCCCAGGTTCTCCTTCATGATAGCCGTCCACTGCACAAGCTGGGGCAATGCACGACCATGGTCTGAGGCCAACAGCAGTGTGACATCCCGAAGGCTGACTGGGTCCTCCCCAATCCTGTGGAACAGGTTCCAGTGATTGCGATCGCGAGTCTGAGGTGGGAAACGCTTGTTCTCAAGATAGATCGAGTAGCCAGGCTCGTTCGGCACCAGAAGGAACTTGATGAACTCCCAAGCTTCCTCTTTATAGACCGAACTGGGGCCGATGGTCATCACATTGCCTTTCCAGATGGAATACTGCCCGCCGGCGCCCCTCGGATGAATAGTTACATCCCACTCAAAGGGCCATTCCCTTCCCGTCACAGAAGGAAAGCCAGCCGGGTACATCGCTGTGATTGACGCAGTTTGCTTATCGAAATTGCCAGAACCCATCACCTCGCTGCTGCGTTGCTCAGCGAGCCAATCCAAGACTGTCAGTGCTGCAGGTTCGGTGAGCAGGAAGCGCTTGTTTTCCAGATCAAATAGGTCCCCGCCACCGGACCACAACCAGGGCTCAAAATGGACCGCCGTCTTGCCTAGGTAATGCGACGTGCTCGCCCAACGTGTAACCCGTCCATCTACTCTGCGTACGAGTTTGCGTGCATACTCGGTAAAAGTCGCTAGATCCCAGTGTACATCAGGCTTAGGTAGGCCCGCTTCATGCATATGAGTCAAGTTATACACCATGTAGTTGGGGGCTGAGATGTAGGGCAGTCCATAGATCTGGCCCTTGTACTGGATATCCGGCAATGAAGCCGGGAAATAGTCTTTCAGACTAAATGACTTGTCCTGCAGGACCAAATGGTTAAGGGGTTCGACCAATCCCGAACTAGCGAACTCTGCCAGGAACACACCGTCTACGGCAAAGACATCAGGTGCCAGACCACCTGCGGATAACACCTTCATCTTCGGATGGTGCACTCCCGTTCCTGACGAGAAGATGTACTCAATCTTGATGTCTGGATGCTCTCTCTCAAAGGCTTCTATTAGCTCTGTGTCGATTTTCTGTGGCCCCCACGTGGCCCAACGCAGAGTGATCGCTTTTGCAGGAACGTTTGCAGTACAAAGCAACAGCACCAAAAAGCTGAGGGCAACACTCTTGGCCACAGGCAACAGGAATCGTCTCATTTCATTTGCCTCCGCATTTAATGTTGTGCGACATAAACACAACTCTTTTCAACGCCTCCGGGTGTTGGCCTGCTTTATTTCTGTTTTCGGGGATCCTATTTGGTAATGGAGGCAAGCTCAAACCCAGTAAAGACTACCCCGCCAATTTGAACTGCCTCTTTGGGGAGAGCGTCAGACAACGTCAGACGAAACCAGTGCTGGTCGGTTGCCTCGCTGAGATCAAGGGTGATCATCGCCCGCTGCCAGTCATCTGCATCGCCGTCTAGCTTTGCGGTGTAGGCTATGGGCTTCCACGCCTCTGGCGAGACAGCCACGGCCAGCTCAAGCCCTTCTTCTAAGCGGATCTCTGGACGGACGAACAGCGTTAAGGTAACCGTCTGTAACCGTGGTGTTTCCCAGACAAGATGCTCGGCAGTGTCTGTCCCCCGCAGCAAGCGATGTGGATCCCGGAAAAAGCGATCACTATCGCTGGTGTCGTAAACCCAGCCTTCAGAGCGGCTCGCGGTCTGCAGAAAGTCAATCGGAAACCATCCCTCCGTGACTGGTGGCGCCATGTTTTGCACAAGGGTCCAGCGATTGGCAACGTTGATGTCCAGCGTCTGACGGAACGCGCCGTAGGTATCATGCACTGTGGTCACAGTCAGCAAGCGATGTCCGTCGTCCAATCTCTCCGTATCGATAAGTAGTTCATCAGGGCCCGGTAGTCTGGCCCCACGGTAGATATTCTCGCCATCTACATCAATGGTCACACTAACCAGATCCTCGGCGTGATGCGCATGCAACAGCTCGATGTTCAGCGGCAGGGTGCCAGTCACCCGACTACCATTCTCAAGCGACAGGAATCTCACCCTCACCGCCGGATAGTCAGGAAGGCTTTCGTAAAGGGCATCGTAGTAACCGCTGCGATGAGCCTGCTTGAGCAATTCCTCGGGCCACGTACCGTACCACGAGTAGTTGAGCTGTCGTTCAAGCTCAATTTCCGAGAAGTCGTAGCGCACAATGCCGTCTCGGCCAGCGAAAATGGCCCGGTCTGTGCCGATCTCATAAAAGAGCGCCCAACGGCCGTCTTCGAGGCGAACTTTCTCTAACCACTCGAAGCCACTCAAGACGGCTCGCTTGACCTCCACGGATGGGTCTGGAATCGAATGCAGTAGTCTCAGAATGCCAGTCGATGAAGAGATTGCAGTGGCGACGGGTTCGAATGATCGGGATGCCCGCGGCTCGTAGGTATCGGGATCATGGCGATGGCCCCAGCCTGTTAGGCGACCGTCAACCTCAATCTGTGCCTTGACAATGTAGTCAATCCCTCTATCAAACGCCTGCGCGAGACGGGCCCTATACGCATCATCGACGAACTCAAATGGATGTCTCTCCAAGACAACATCCTGGATAAGCGACATGACGCTGACCATCGCATCGGTATAAAACGTTACATGCCTGCTATAGGAGGTATAGCTTTCGGGGTCAGGATAGACATGCGGCCAGCCGCCCGAGGGGTACTGAGAGGCGAGGATGAAATCCAAGCTACGATAGAAAGCCTCTAGGAAACGTCGCTCGCCAGTAGCTGCATAAAGCCTGCCCAAGAAGCGGATCGGAGCAATCGTGCGCCCGCGGTTGAAGTCTGCGCGCTCGATCCCATCCCTGCATGACGGGGTCCGCGTCGGGTATTCCGGTGAGAACGGAAAGTGAGCCATGCCCATGACCCAGCCCCATCCGCCAGTGGATGTCTGCCATGAGAGTAGATTGTCGCCGATGCGCTTCGCTTCTTCAGTTGTCCACCAGGCTGGACTCTGGCCAGCATAGTCGGAGTACATGAAGCGCTTGGTGTGTTCTTTCGGCGGTATACGGCCAAGTGCTTCTTCGACTGCCGCCAGGTCAATAGAAGCGACTATTCCTGTGTGAAACGGAGGTTCTTGCTCAAGAACAGCCTGTAGCAGCACCGGGATAGCAGTCCACGTGGACTTGGCGAAGAAGTCGTCATGTAGGTCTCGATTCTTGTACCTGGGGTAGACCGTCGGCCAGCCACCACTGGGGAACTGCGCTTCAAGAAGAGTGTTCAAACCCTTGCTAAAGGCCTCTCGGTACTTTACCTCGCCAGTGATCGCATACATATGAGCCAACACACTGAGCTGTGTGGCCAGTATGCCATCCGGTACAGTTAACGTACCGATAAGGATGTCAATGGTGATCTCATCGGACTCCATTCTGCGCACAATGCGCTCTGCAAGAAACCGGGCCTCGTCTGTTTCCCACCATTCAGGGGGCCGCTGCGCGACATCGTTGTACTCGATCCAGATCGGAGTCGCCGCTTGCTCGGCCCTTTGGCGCGATTCCTCCTCAGAATTGGGCCCAAGGGTCCACACCTTGACATCCCCATAGAAGAACTCGCCCTTAATGTTTCGGTGTTGGGCGAGGATGAGCTCGGCACCAGCCCACGAGTCAACGGGTCTGCCAAAGGTCAATGGTTCACTAATCGGCACTTGCATATCATTGAGATAAAAGACGACTTCCTGTCTTTCAATATCAGCCACAAGACGAATGCGGTTCCAGCCTTCTTGGAGTTTGCCAAGCCTGAGCGCACTTTGCTTTGTGCCAACCCCTCGGTTGAAATACAAGTGGTCAGCAGCGACCCACCAATGCAGCCGGTGACTGCGCGCCTTGCTGATGTACATGTTGTTCTTTTCCTGTGAAGACCGAATGCGATGCTCGATCACGATGGTCTTGGCTTGTTCTGCTGGTGGATCCCACAAAGGAGCACTGATAGAGGTGTTTTCCAGGTTCGGATCAGATGTGATGCGGACTGCTCGCCCCGTATCCAGCTCAGCATCAGGGACGACACAAACGTATCCATCTCCTGCGTCAACCCTCCATCCCGCTAGTGGGTCTCCAAACTGATCCTCCGCAAAACTATCTGCGAACAGGAACTGCGCAGAATCCGCAAATGCACTATGGCCCAGCACACTGACTAACACGACAGCCAGGATGGTCGAGAAAACAGCCTTGTGAGTACCTGGCATGGTTACACTCCCCTTCTGGTGTTGAGTGTTAAGACTGCGTACACGACACTGAAGCATTGGTCTACTCACCATCTTTGTAATGGTAGCCAGCCATCACGAGCCCACCAATCTGAACTGCGTCTTCGGGAAGAGCATCACCCAGCTCAAGCCCTTCTTCTAAGTCCAGAAGGCTTTCGTACAGCGCATCGAAGCGACTGTCGCGATAGGCCTGCTTAAGCAACTGCTCTGGCCACGTACCATACCAGGCGTAGCCGAGCTGCCGCTCAAGCTCCGAAACCGGGACATCAATATAGACTTTGCCCGTCTGCATACCGCGGATGATCCGTTCCCCAAGAGCCCTGGCTTCATCGGTGCCCCACCACTCCAAAGGCTGGCTGACAACCTGCCCGTACTCCATCCACATGGTGGAGGTAGCCCCGAGGGCCGCCTGAGTACTAGCGGTCGCCATCGAGCAGACCAGTATCCATAGCAGTATCAAGTGGAGCGAGGCCTTCGAAACCCGTTTCGCAGATCTCATCATTACAACGCCCTCTTCCTAGACTGAAGAAATCGCAGCATCCCCTAAGGACTCAGACCTGTCCTGAGGCTTTACAAAGCACTACGCGCAACAATTCCCGCCAGTAGAGTTTCGTTCGTTTTGCATATTCCCTACTCCTGCCCATTGCATAGTTGGATAGCGCCAGTACTGTATGATGCAGCGCCAGCTTGCTTTCCCGTCCGGCAGCGCATCTGTGACAAGTGGGGAAACCTGTGACCATTGCTCTACCCTGGCATTCGTGGCGTACTATCTGTGGAAAAAGGAGACACGGATGCATGTGTCATTTCGGCATCTGCATGGGCGCGTGCGGAGCGCCGACGAGCTGCCCATCGCCAAGTCGCGGCTGCTTGACTCTTCATCGCAATGATGGTACTATGCTAGAAGATGGCTAATACTTGTGGCCACGCGGACTCGCTCCGGTGGCCTTTCGCATTTGTGCCGTCTCTCACCCCTTGCGACATTTGGGTCCCCTCGGCTAGCACCGAAACCGAAATAGTACTCTTGGGGGCATCAACCCCTATCCAGCACAGGCGGTGGGAGCATTATTGCCCCAGCCAGGAGAGCTATGCCTCACCGTTGCTCTGACGGATCCTACTCAAGCATTGGGAAATACGAGTCACCCGGCGATGGCCGGAGAAGGACGGGTTTAATGGAACATAATGGTCTAACGTTGTTCACTCAGCTAGCTATTAACGATCAGCTCCTGCGAGCTATTGACGATCTGGGTTTTGAGGAACCTTCTCCAATCCAGACACAGGCGATTCCGCCTGCATTGCGGGGCGAGGACCTCATAGGTCAGGCTCAGACGGGCACAGGCAAGACTGCCGCGTTCGCGATCCCCATCCTCCAGAATCTGTCGCCCGCGATGCGTAACCGACGTGGTCCGCTTGCACTCGTCGTAACTCCTACAAGGGAGTTGGCCATTCAGGTCACAGAAGAGTTCCGCCGTCTTGCCCGGCATACGTCTTGCCAGGCCTTACCCATCTACGGTGGTCAACCGATCGGCCGTCAGATCAAGGGCCTGCGGCAGGGCGTCGATGTGGTTATCGGTACACCAGGAAGACTGCTTGACCACCTGTCCAGACGCACACTAACACTTCACAGCGTGAACACGGTGGTGCTCGACGAAGCAGACGAAATGATGGCCATGGGGTTCATCGACGATATCGAGAGCATCTTGAAGATGACTCCCCCACAGCGCCAGACCCTCTTGTTCTCGGCGACGATGCCCCCAGCGATCGCGCGCTTGGCGGTCAAGTACATGCGCAATCCGGTGCGCATCACAATCCAGCCTGAACACGTGGTGGCCCCCGACATTGAGCAGATCTACTACGAGGTGCCGCCCCATGCCCGCTTTGAAGCACTCTATCGCATCATCGACAGCGAGGCTATTCAGCGGGCGATCATCTTCTGTCGCACAAAGCGAGGCGCCGACGAGCTAGCGGACCGGTTACGCGATCGTGGATACTTGGCCGATGCCCTCCATGGCGATCTGGAGCAGCGCCAACGCGACCGGGTGATGTACGCTTTCCGTAACGGCGATATCGACCTATTGGTTGCCACGGACGTTGCGGCCCGCGGGCTAGACGTAGAGAACGTCACGCATGTGATCAACTACGATATCCCCACGGACCCCGAATCGTACGTCCATCGCATTGGCCGGACTGGCCGGGCTGGCCGATCGGGCATTGCTATGACTCTAATTCACCCCAAAGAACGTCGCACACTATCGCTGATTGAGCGTCTGACTGGTGTTCGCATCAAGCGCCGCATCGTCCCTACCCCAGCGATTGTGGCAGAGCGGCAGCGAGAGATATGGCGTGAGCGCCTGGTCAAGACCCTCGACAGGGACAACTTGGCCACCTATCGGGGGATCATTGAGGAACTGCTTGACGAGTATGACTCTGTGGATGTTGGAGCTGCGGCCTTCAAGCTTCTTTTGGACGGCGCGAATGGGCAGACTCGCTCGGATCCAATGGGTCCGGCTACGGAATTCGGCAACACTGGTTCCGAGAGAGGAATGACGCGTTTTTTCATCAACATCGGACGCAAAGAAGGAGTCACTCCTGCCAGTATCGTCCGTGGTGTCTCAGAGCAAGCCAGCATCTCAGGCGCAGTGATAGGCAAGATAGACATCCATGAGAGCTTCGCCTTTTTCGAGGTGCCTTTGGACTTGGCGTCCAGTGTCGCAGGGGCCATGCGACAGGGCGAGATTAAGGGCCGTGCGATTAACATCGAGCCAGCGCGCGTTCGGTAGGCTCCCCCAACCCTATCGTGGGCGACTGCGCCGCCCACACCCAAGCGATGGGCGTGGGCGGCCGACGGTGCTCGCTGGGTTGATAAGATGATCACGGCCTTTGCAGTGCCTGTTGACGCCCTTTCCATACATGCAGCCAGGATAAGGGCTCTTTCAGACGAACCACATAGGGCTCACAGGATTCCTGGTTTGGAGTGATGAAGCCCATGCGATTGTTTAGGACCCTCGTCAAATTGATGTCACTTAGCCTAACGGTCTCGTTGATCTGTCTTGCTTGTGTACAGATGGCAGTGGCCGACGCAGCATTCACAGCTTACCTCCGGCCCACTCCATCTGTTCTCAACACGAATAACGAGCATCACCTGAAGATCCCTTTCTACCAGGCTATTCCCTGCGCTGAGGGCGCACTGCAACCAAGTGCAGCCCGCAGTCTCAGGAGCGCAGAGGGAGTGCCCGTTCCGGCTCAGGTATCAACTGCCGCGCTATGGCCCGACGGCAGTGTTCGCTGGCTGGCCATCGACGGTGTATGGCCCTCTGAGTTACCTCTTTCAGAAGCTGTCAGGGTGCAAGTGAGCGACCTGCCCTACACTCCGGCTACCTTCTTGCCCGAGGCGGTTATTCACGCGGTCAGCGTCGACGATGATGAGATTCGCTTGCTTGACCAAAGCGAGCACACCGTAGCGGTACTTACCCCACAGGCTTCATACATCACGATATCGGAGCCAAAGCAGATCCTTCCCGACTCTCTTCCGGACGATGAGCGTCAGTACGCCTGGGCAGAGCCCTTGACCTCTCTCAATCCGACAGGCAAGAGCATTCCCCTCAACCTACGTATTCGTGACTGCATCATCGAAGCTGACAATGATCTCTTCACCGTATACCGTGTCCGAGGCAATGGCGGCGATCAGAATCCCGAGGCAGGACTGGAATGGCAGCTGCGAGTGCGCATCTACCACGTGGTACCTGTAGTGCGCCTGCAGATGAGTTGGTCATTGCACTGGGACCCCCAAAGCTACGCTCTAACCTCGGCCCAGTGGTCTGCCCGCTTCGTCGCCCCCTTCAATGAAGTGCACATTTCGGGTGTCAACTCGACCCTGGATGCCTCTCAGGGTAGTGTGCAGCTAGCCGCCGAACCACCTGGCCAGAGCCGACTCACCTATCAAGAGGCTGAGGTGGCCGAGCGCGATCTACCTGAGCCAGAGTGGCACAGCCTGGCTGCTCGGACAGGCGACAGGTATCTAGGCGTTGGCACTGTACACGCGACGCGGCTAGGTCCTAACCATGTTGCCGTGCATGATCGTACTATTGAACTGGCTTCGTGGAGCGCAGACCTAGGCTACGGTTTGGATCTGCGTTCAACAGCCTTACCAGATGAGTTTGGCCTGGACGCGGTTGACGGAAGAGCCCTCGCCATCGGCGTCACGCGCACCATGGAAAGCAGCCTGGTTTGGGCCTCTAGCGCTGAACAAGCTCAGAACCTCGCGGCTCTGGAGGCGAAGCGCGATAACCTGTGGCTCCCCAACAGCACCGATGTCACAGAAAGCCAGGTCTTTGGCCCCTGGAATGATGGTACCTTCTTCTCCAACGACGCCTTCTTTGAGGGTTTGAGAGCTAATCTGCACTTTCTCGTGGACTCACGTGATCATTGGCGCTGGAATGGCTGGGCCAACTTTGGCGATATGCGTACCAACTTCTCCAGCTCTACGCAGACGGATCGAGGCCTATACGCAGAACGTTGGTCCCTGCACGGTCGCTATGGCTGGCGCCACGGCTCTGCCGAGCCCTACTACGGTCTGTGGTTGAGTGGCCTAGCCCTGGATGATCGCGCCCTGTGTCTGGCCGCCATCGACTACGCCTTGCACGTCGCCGACGTAGACGTCTCGCATGCCTCGTTTTTCGATTCGTCTCTGCCTACGGATGGCGGGATGCACCGCAGAAACAAAGATCACTGGAGCGGTTCAGTGCAGATGCAGTACACGCCCAGCAGCGGCCTCTACCTGACCCAGTGGCTCACGGGTCACGAACGCCTTCACGAGACTCTGGAGGAGGTGCGCGGCTATGCCACACGCCAAGGACGCAGTGGCTCCGCTTTTGCTGCGCAAGCGTGGATAAACCGCTACATGGAGACCAACGACCCCGAAGACCTTCGTCAGGCCCGTGCCCTGTTGGTGGAGAGTGCCAACGTCTGGGCACGCAACAATCCGAAACCAGAGTTGCGTGACCTGGCGACGCTATACGTGGAAAACTTCAGGCGCACTCTGGACGGTATTCCAGTGCTGATTCAGTTTCATGAAGCTACACAAGACCCGGCATATCTCGATGTCATCCTGGAGATGATCCGGGCGCATGGGCTTCCAGACAGTCGCGATCCGGCTCTAGCCGAATACCACGGACTCGCTTATCTGCTGCTCAACGGCTTCACCGAAGAGCGCATTGGAGTGAGTCTGGTTAGGCAAGCTCGCCTGCACGTGGCCCAGTTACTTTATCCGCAGCGCATTCCGCCTAAGGATCAGTGGAGCTACTTGAACCTGAAGGATTTCGTTCTTACTGGCCTGCAGCCAATCAGCAGCCCCAGCTACCGAGAGACGGCGGCGATAGGCTGGCGCGCCATCATGGCTCCTGTGGTGTTGCACGCCCTCGGCGTGGAACCCAAAGAGATGACCTTGGCCGGGCCGAAGACGCTCTACGTAGGACGTGGCGGCCCAACAGAGACCACCCTATCGATCACGCGCCTGCACGATCAAGAGGAGATGCAGGGATATCTCGAAACCAGGAACCTACCTGAGGGATTGCGCATCTCTCCACATGAGCTCTTCTATCACATCGAACCTGGCAGCAAGCAGATCTCCCTTCCGATAGTGCTGGAGGCAGCGTCAAGCGTGGCTCCGGAGGCCTATCGTATCTCTTTTGTCGATCCCGAGCGTAGCGAGCTGACGCTAGCTTTCCCAGTGGTAGTGCCGGGCTGGCGTGTCGTCGATGATTTCCGCCCACCCACGAAAGACTCGTGGTTCGGGAGCTTCAGTTTTGACGTATGCGAAGAGAAGTCAGAAGGCTGGCAGCACGACACCACAGATCCCGACGGTGAGCTCTTTGATGACCTGGACCGTCTCTGCCGCGTCGAGCCTACCGCTGAGTATCTGATATACGGTACACCAGGCCTCTACGATTTCACCCTAACGTTCTACGCCCCTGTGGCTACGATGGAGCAAGTGGCCAGTCAGATCGCGTTCGCAGTGACCACAGATGGAGACACTTGGCAGCCCATTCCAACCCTAATCACGTGGACGGTACAAGGTGAGTATGCCAACGGAACCCTCAGGCCCCAAGAACCAATGTTCCGCGGAGACGGAAAACTCAGGCTGAGCGTATCCGCAGGTGGAGATGCCGCCTTTCCGCAGTTGGGGCATCTGGAGATCAGAGGCTGGCAATAGAGCCAATAGCTCTTAGTAACAGCTAAGACGCGCCGGTGCTGTATGATGCAGCACCGGTTTGCTTTCCCCGTCCGGCAGCGCATTTGTGCCAGATGCGGAAAACTGTGACCATTGCTCTACCCTGACATTCATGGTGTACTGCCTGTAGGAGGAGGATACACTTATGCATCTGTCATCTCGACATCTGTATGGGCGCGTGCTAGCGCTCACCATGGCTGTCGTGCTGCTTCTTGCCGCGCAGTCGGCTGCCGCAAGCATGATCATTCACATGGGAAATGATGCGGCCCTGAAGTGGATCTGGACATCCAAACCAAGTCTGTCCGGAGCCCTCTATGAACTCGTCACCAGTGCTGAGCAAGCACAGAAGGTCCTTGGGCGGTTGCCGAAGCATCTGCAGTCGGACGCTTTCAAAGGCATTGACTTTCAACGGCAAGCAGCCATTGTGGCCTATCTAGGCGAGGCCCCCAGAGGAGGCTACGCGGTAGACATCCATAGTGTACAGATCTCCGGGAGTCAAGTATGGATCAACATCACTCGGCGTGCACCTGGTGCTGACGAGATTACTACAATGGCCTTGACCTATCCTCTGGCAGTAAAGGCCATTCCCTTGACCGATCTACCAGCAAAGCCATATGAGGTCCGTTTTGTCGATCAAAACGATGTTCTTCTCGCTCAGGCCACAGTGGGCAATCGTGTACCAGCATCCACCACCTTAGTGCTAGGGAAGAAGAGCATGTTGCGTTGGCAGTGGACTCGTGACAAGGAGTTGCCCGGTGCGCTGTATGCACTCGTTACATCACGTAGCCAGGCCAACCGTGTGGCTAGCATGCTCCCCGAGAAGCTAGGCAAAGATGCGTTTCGCGACATCAACTTCAAAAAAGAAGTCGCTGTCGTAGCCTATCTGGGCAATACCTCTCGAAACGGGTACGCCGTGGGGATCCATAGCGTCGAAGTGACTGGGCAGCAGGTGCGCGTCACAGTTGGGCGACGCTCACGTAGCACGAGCAAGGCTGTAATGAAGAGTGCTCCACAGCTCTTTGAGGTGAAGTCATTCTCACGCACCGTTCTGCCTAAGGAAGCCTTTACAGTGCAGTTTGTGGACCAAAACAGCACGCCCCTTCCCCAAACGTGTTTCGTCACACTTCCTTGAAGACGATGTTTCGCGTGCGGGCATGTCGGCGGTCTCCGATTTCCGCTCAGTGTTCGCCGAACATGTCAGCAACAGGCGGGGGCGCCAGTGGCCCCCGCCTCTTTTCGCCATTGCTGTGTGGCGACGCTGGGGCGATCAGGCTGACCACGGGTAACCGCCATCATGTCCACCTCTTGACATGCTAATCACGCAAGCGTATGGTTAAATTGTCTCAATCGTAGTTATGTCACGAAGTCTGTTACGATACTACCTCGAAAAAGAAGGGTGATCCAGCATGTCGAGACGGCTACTCCCATGGGAGCGCCAAGGGATTTTTATTGTTTTCAGCCTAACCATTCTTCTCTCGTCCTTTTCTTTGACTTTCGCCGCTCAGCAATCGATTGAGTTCATGTACCTCGCCGGGGAGTCTTGGCAGACTGCCTACAACGCACAAATCAGTGCCTTTGAGGCTGCCAATCCGGATATCAAGGTGGACAGGCTGTGGGTTCAAGATGGCTACGGCACCCGACTCGCCGCGCTCGTAGCAGCTGGTACAGTGCCCGATGTTATCGCTCTGGACATGCATGACATTATGAGCTTTGGCGACGAACGCTTTCTCTACGACCTCAACCCCTTCATCCAGAAGACACCTGAGTACCAGTTCAAGAGGGTGGCCATGCCGCTCGTTGATATGTACACTGTGGACGGCAAGCTCTTCGCTGCCCCTAGCGTGGCTAATCCCTCCCTCTATGTGTACAATATTGATCTCTTTGATCGAGCTGGTCTAGCTCATCCGGTGGACCTGTATAGGGCGGATGCCTGGGACTGGTCGGCCTTTCGTGACATGGCCCGCAAGGTTACGCGCAAAGAAGCCGACGGCCGCTTTTCTGTCGTCGGAGCCTCACTTCATCTGCCCCGTGTCTGGATTGCCGCGAATGGTGGTCGTGAGTTCGATGACTCTAAGCGCCCAACAGAGTGCTCTTACAATAGCCAAGCCAGCATTGAAGCCATCGAGTTCGTACATAGCCTGATCTGGCAGGACGAGGCCATGCTGCCCGCTGGCAGAATAGCGGGTCAAGTCGGTGCTAATGATGTCGTTGGCTTTGCACAAGGCAAAGTGGGTATGTCGAGCCGCTGGATCTCCTACGTCCCACAGTTCACCCAAGGAGCCGCCGATGTGGGCCTGGTACCCTACCCCAAGGCACCGACACCACAAGGGCGCTACGCTACCGACTTGGGCAGCTGGGGCATTGCCATCAGTCGGCAGACCAAGAACCTTGACGCAGCCTGGCGCTTCGTCTCTTTCATCACCGGACCTGCTGGGTGTACCATTGACGCGAAGATGCCCGGGCGTACCCCTCCACGTCCCCTAAACTTAGCCTGGCTGCCTGCCCAGATAGAGAATCCGGAGATCTATCCTGACCTGCTGGTTAGCGGTATCGTGCGTGTCATCTCTCACGACCGGAAGAGCCTCCAGAGCATCATTGACCGCGGGATGAACATGGTGTGGAACAACACCGTGGAACCCAGATCGGCGGCAAGCGAGATCACTCGCCAAATTAACGCTTTCCTAAAGCAAACCCCCCAGTAAGCCGTTCTTGATTTTCCACTACTTCGTATCTACAGGGCCGATGCGCTATCTCATGCGCACCGGCCCTTCGCTGTGACAGGATAGCCGTTGTAGCGCATCGTATCCATTTCTTGACACGCTAATCATGCAGGCGTATGATTAAATTGTTTCAATCGCAATCATGTCACGAAGTCTGTTACGATACTATCTCGAAAAAGAAGGGTGATTGAACGTGTCGAGACGGCTACTCCCATGGGAGCGCCAAGGGATTCTTGTTGTTGTCAGCCTAACCATTCTTCTCTCGTCCTTTTCTTTGACCTTCGCCGCTGAAGAATCCATCGAATTCATGTACCTCGCCGGGGGGGAATCTTGGGAAGAGGCCTATCGCACGCTGACTGACGCCTTTGAAGCGGCTAATCCGGATGTCAAGGTGAACAGATTGCGAGTCCAAGATGGCTACGGTACCCGTCTCGTCGCACTAATCGCCTCGGGGACAGTGCCGGACGTCCTAGCTCTGGACATGCACGACATCATGAGCTTTGGTGACGAACGCTTTCTGTACGACCTCAACCCCTTCATCCGGAAGACACCTGAGTACCAGATCAAAAGAGTAGCTCCACCGCTTCTTGATATGTATACCGTGGACGGCAAGCTTTTCGCGGCCCCTAGCTCAGCCAACCCCTCCCTCTATGTCTACAATATCGATCTCTTTGACAGAGCAGGCGTAGCTCATCCGGTGGATCTGTACAGAGCGGATGCCTGGGACTGGTCCGCCTTTCGCGACATGGCGCGCAAGGTTACGCGCAAAGAAGCCGATGGTCGCTTTTCTGTCGTTGGAGCTTCACTTCATCTGCCTCGTGTCTGGATTGCCGCAAACGGTGGTCGTGAATTCGATGACTCCAAACGACCCACACAGAGCTTCTATGATAGCCAAGCCAGCATCGAAGCCATCGAATTCATACATAGCATGATCTGGCAAGACGAGGCCATGCTGCCTGCCGGCAGAATAGCGGGTCAAGTCGGGGCCAATGATGTCGTTGGCTTTGCGCAAGGCAAAGTGGGTATGTCGAGTCGCTGGATCTCCTACGTCCCGCAGTTCACCCAGGGAGCCTCCGATGTGGGCCTGGTACCTTATCCTAAGGGACCAACACCACAAGGGCGCTACGCTACCGACTTGGGCAGCTGGGGTATTGCTATCAGTCAGCAGACCAAGCACCTTGACGCTGCCTGGCGCTACGTCTCTTATATCACCGGACCCATCGGATGTGCTATTGACGCCAAGATGCCTGGAAAAACCCCTCCTCGTCCTATGCACCTAGGCTGGCTGCCTGCACAGATAGAGAATCCGGAGATCTATCCTGACCTGCTAGTTAGCGGTATCGTGCGTGTCATCTCTCACGATCGGAAGAACCTCCAGAGCATCATTGACCGCGGGATGAACATGGTTTGGGCCAACACCGTGGAACCCAAATCAGCGGCAAGCGAGATCACTCGCCAGATTAACGCTTTCCTAAAGCAAACCCCCCAGTGAAATGGCAAGGGCCGATATGCAGGAGACAGCACGTCGGCCTTTTCATTTCTGGTCGGTTAGGGAGGGGCAGCAAAGCTGTCCCTCCTCGGTATTCCAGCTTACACTAACGCACCACCATCTGGCTTCCCGAGACAATGCGGCCCTGCACATAACAACCCACACCCATTCCTGGCCGACCGTTGAAGTACAGACGCTCCTCGTCAAGTTCTTCAATCTGAGACAATCGGCCATCGAGAAACATGCCTACCAGGGTTATGGCGCTGTCAATACGAGCAAGCAACGCGCCGTAGCGCATATCGAGTACATCCCAGCCAAACGGCTTGTACAGGGCCAGCCACTGATCGCGATGGCAGTCTCGCAGGTTCTTGACGCGTGCGGCAAGCTCGGGCAACTCAGTATCTGCCAGATGGCGTAGCGCCTCACGGTCGCCCGCCCGATAGGCTTGTGTGAGCCGCAGGCCCATCTCTGCTTTTGAGGATAATACGCGACTGACCCGAGACACGTATTCGAAAAGCATGTTGTACTGCCCGTTTCGACCGCAGCCTGCCTGCAGCGTCTGGGTCAGTTGAGCATAGTGCTCCGACAAGGGTACGCCCTCTAGGTGTTTGTCAAAGAGGCCCATGAGGAGGTCTTGATACATCAGGAACTTACTGGCATTACCGCTGCCTGCGCCAGGGATCTCATCTAGATACTTGATGTTGATAAAGTCATCGTAACAAGCACCTGTACAGAACTCAAAGCGACGCTGCAATTTGTCTTGATCTAGGCCCTCGGCATAGCCGTGTTCTGCAAACAGCTGCATACCAAGCAGGGTGGCATAGATATGACACTCGCTGCCATAGCCGCCCCATGTGGTGGCGAATACTTCCCTGATGCCCTCCTGCTTGCAGGCATTGAGCGCAGCGTTGGTGGTCCGAAAACTGGCATTCCAGTTGACGGCAAAGCTAGTCCAGTTCCAGATGCCACCAGCGAAAATGGGATCTGAACCAAACTCGCGATGCCGCTTGATGTACTCACGATAGAACCCTTCATCATAGTGGTAGTAATCCCAGTAGACTAACTGCACACCAGCAGGCATGGCGGCAAGCACATGAGGAGGAATGGCGGCATCGAGATCATAATAACCGCCTGTTTTTGAGGCTGCCCGGAAGTACATATCACTCCAGATCATGGGCTTTAGGCCGTGCTTCTCCACAATCTGCAGCACTCGGGCCAAATGCTCATTCATCAGATCAAACTTACTACGCAAGCCATGCTGCCGGAAATAGGCGCCCAGGCCCAAGCGCAAAGCCTCGTCCATGCCAATGTGGATGCGCTTGCTACGAAAAGGCTCAGAGGCAGCTACGATTAGCCGCTCAATAAACTCGTAGACCTTCTCGTTTCCGACTAGCAATGTGGTATCGTCATCTTTCATCGCGGCATAGGCTGGCCACTGTAACACAGTAGTAAGGTGAGCCAGTGTTTGCATGCAGGGAATCATCTCGATGCCAAAAAGGGCAGCGAAGTCGTCGCACTCTTTGAGTTCGTCAGCGGTATATCTGCCGCGCATGTAACCGAAGTAGGGTTCACCTTCCACCACGTAGTTGTCCTCGGTGTATAGCATGAACATGTTGAGGCCCATCATGGCCATGCGCTTAAGGATGTTCTTGACAGTGGCCACCTGGGGTACAGCGTTGTTCTGAGAGACATCGAACATCGCTCCGTTGGTGGTAAACTGAGGCACTTCGGTGATCGATATCTCCTGACTACCAGCCCCTAGCTCCTCGAGTAGCAAACCAAGGCCACGGAAGAAATGCGCTCTCTCCGAGTAGCGAATCTCCGCCCGATCGCCTCGTTTGTTGACACAAATGGGCGAACCAGCGTGTTGCTCGACATGGACCAAGAGCCCATCAGGCGAAAGGTCGAAGTTGAAGTCGGGTGCAAGCAAGCGAACACCATCCATACAGTCTTGGATATCACCCTGCAGGTTTATGCGTTGGTAGGCATGCATCGAGCCCAGACCCCCCGTGAAACTCATTGTCTGCTGACAGACGTAATGCGCTCTTGCCGAATGCAGGTCACGTTCAACCCGGATTGGCCATTGAAAGAGAGTCGCTCCTGTTCTAACTCAGCGATACGGGACAGTCGACCATCCAGGTAGCGGCTAATCTGCTCGCTGGCGCTGTCGATGCGCGCTAGAAGAGCGCCATACCTCATGTCCATGATGTCCCAGCCAAATGCCTTGTACAGCATCAGCCACTGGTCGCGATGACAGGCCCGTAGATCCCGCACTCGTCGGGTGAGTTCCGACAACTCCGTATCCACTAAGCGCTGCAACTCTTGCCTGTGACCTGCTCGGTAGGCCCGAGTAATCCTGATACCCATGTCGGCCTTCAAGGCTAACACATGACTAACGCGGGAGAGATACTCAAAGACCAGGCCATACTCTCCGTTGCGGTTGATCCCCTCTTGTAGCGTCTGAGTGAGCTCAGAGTAATGTTGGGCTAGCGGCAAGCCGACAATGTGGTAATCAAAAAGGCCTGTAAGGAGATCTTGCCACATCAGATATTTGCTGGGATTGCTGCGCTTCAAGTTGCCAGGTTCTGTGCCTGGCACTTCATCTAGATAGGTGATGTTCACGAAATCCTCAAAGCAGCCCCCCGTACAGAACTCGAAACGGCGTTGTAGTTTCCCCATGGAGAGCTGGCGTGCGTAGCCATGCTCAGCATAGAGCTGCATTCCTAGGAGCGTTGCATAGATGGTACACTCGGTGCCAAATCCGCCCCACATGGTGGTGAATACTTCCTTCAGACCTTCTTGCTTGCAGGCATTGAGTGCAGCGTTGGTGGTAGCCAACGTTTTGCCCCAATTGACAGTGAAGCTAATCCAGCTCCATACGCAGCCAGCAAACAATGGATCTGAGCCAAACTGACGATGCCGCCTGATGTACTCACGGTAAGACGCCTCGTCGGTGTGGTTGTAATCCCAGTAGACCAGTTGCACACCTTGGGGCATGGCAGCGATCACTTCCGCCGGAATGCTGGCGTTGAGATCATAGTAACTGCCCCAAGGTGAAGCCGCCCGGAAGTACATATCACTCCAGATCATGGGCTTTAGACCGTGTTTCTCCACAATCTGAAGCACTTCGGCCAAGTGCTCATTCATCAAGTCGAACTTGCTGCGCAGGCCTTGCTGTTGCAGAGTAGTACCCAATCCCAGCTTCCACGCTTCATCCATACCAATGTGGATACGCTTGCTGCGAAATGGGGCCGAAGCTGCCACAACCATGCGCTCGACGAATTCGTACACTTTGTCGCTGCCTACCAGAAGCGTGCTCTCATCTTCTCGCATGTCGGTATAAGGTGGCCATTTGAGCACGTTGGTGAGGTGAGCCAGCGTTTGCATGCAGGGAATCATCTCGATGCCAAACAGAGCAGCAAACTCGTCGCACTCTTTGAGTTCATCGAAGGTGTACTTGCTGCGGGCATAGCCGAAATACGGCTCGCCTTCAACGACATAGTTGTCTTCAGTGTAGAGCATGAACATATTGAGACCCATCACAGCCATACGCTTGAGGATGCTTTTCACCGTAGCGACACGGGGCACGGCGTTTCCTTGCGAAACATCGAACATGGCCCCGTTAGTAGCAAACTGTGGCTCTTCAGTAATGGATATCTCCTGGAACCCCGCCTGTAGTTGCTCAAGGAGCAACCCGAAAGCACGGAAAAAGTGCACCTTCTCTGCATAGCGAATGGCAGCCTGGTTGCCCTGCTTACTTACGACGATCGGGCTTCCATCGCGTTGCTCCACCTGTACACAGAGCCCGTCTGGGGCCAGCTCGAAGTAGTAGTCAGGAGCTAGATGCTGCAGGCCCTCCAAGCAGTCTTGGATATCACCTTGCAGGTTTAACCGACAGATTGGTTTCATGGCTGGCAGACCTCCGTGGTTAACACTCATGTGACGCGAGATGCTTCTCCACGGAGAGCTGGGAATCCTATGGCAGCAAATCACAGGGACTGCAGATATCCCATCCCCTATGGCGCAGAAGGTCGTTAAGCAGGCCGTCATTCTGGCTCTGGTCTAGTTCCGGGTTCATGGAAACGAGGTTGTAGCGCACTGCCCGGCGATCAAGGGCCAGGGGAACGAGTTGGTTAGCCAGTCCCCGGTTCGAGTGCGTTACTGCCGTTGAAACACAAGAGGATGGTCCACTTGCTCCGGGAACAGTTGACCATCCTCACCACCACCTAAGAGTCTTGTCGTGGCGTCATTGGCATTCTAACCACTTGATGCCTCGGCTACGACCGGGAACGGGAACAAAAACAGTGATAAATGCAGACTCCCAGTAGTAGATCATCTGACTGCTATCCACGGCAGTGATGCTGAAAAGGTAGTCTCCCGGGGCTGTTCCCGAAGGCACCGTGATGGTGATAGCAAATGGCGCATCCACTCCAGTTAGCCCACTATACGAGGATGGAACGCTGGTGAGCCAGGGTTCAAATCCGAAACTGGCCTCCAAGTGCAGATTATCAATCGTCAGCTGGGTAAGGGCAGCCTTGATGGCGCCTACCACCTGATTAACGAAGTCTGCTGTGTTGAGTTGGAAGGCATGACCACCTGTAATGCCTGTCCAGTACCCCCAGTACTCTAGTGCCCCGCTCGACGCATGAGCTTCGATTAGTGTAATGCGGTTGCCTGCCATGGCAGCCAAGACCTGCTGCAGATCCAGATCATCGGGGGTATCCTGCTTTTCATCTCGGCCCGGGTCACCCCCGGTCGACCATGGCGGATAGCCTTCGCGGCCTGGAACACCTTCGTTGAGATTGCAGTCGTGAGGAACACTATCGGCGAAATTGACCAGAATCCTTTTCGCAGAAGCACGCCAGCTGACGTTGGGATCGGCATAGCTCTCGTAGAATACGCGGGTGTAACACTGGGGAGAATCCCCGCCGTTTCCCAGTGCGAGACCATTAATGGTGTTCGCCACCGCCTCTCTATCTGCTGTAACAGCTCGATCCACACGGTAGGGATAGTCCCCGGCGCTCCCGTAGCATGCGCTGTACCCGCAATAGTCATCGTAGCAATGTGGGTAATCCATATAGGAAATAACACCATAGTTAATATCAATGCCCAAGGCATCAAGTTGGGCCATTAGTTCTGCAGCCTTGGACTTCGCCGTATCGATAACAGTCGTCATAGTACTAGCAAGGCCAAACGCAAAGACTACGTCGGCCATGGGCGAAAACAAAGGAATACCCACTACCCTATTTTCGCTGGTCGACATACCCGCCTGTAACGTAGCCTTTATCATAGGGCATACCTCTTTCTACTAGCCTAGTGTACCGAAAAGCAGCTTCCCAAGTGGCGTTGGCACGCATCGCGTTCTTGCCAGTACATCCTACGCGCTGTGCGACAGACGTGAATGAGTACGAAGGCCCAACCCCGCGATATTGATTGTCCAACGCGATGCCCAGTGATCACACAACTGCTGGGTACTGTGTCCGTCTGTTTGAGCAGGATTTGGGATCTGTGTAAGTCTCTGTGGAGCCCCCCACGCAAACCACGCTCCCATAGGTCTGTGGGCGAGTTCAGACCCATGCTGGTCGCATTCTATATATCCCATCCCTTATGGCGCAGAAGTTCGTCAAGCAGGCTGTCAATCTGGCTCTCGTTCAGTGCCGGATTCATAGAAGCGAGATTGCTACGCACTACCCGGCGATCAAGGGCCAGGGGAAGGAGTTCGTGGTGAGCACTAGGTGCTGGGGGCGTGTATGTCGTGCCAGCCTTCCCCTGCAGCATCTCAAACCAGAGATTGGATTGGCCAAACGCCAGGCGGTGATAGAGCCTGACTTTGTCGGGGTCATCAAGAAGACTCACCGCCACAGTGATTGGCGCTGAGAGCTCGTCAGTAGCTTTGCAGCAGATAATCAGTGATGACAGACATTCCCGAAGCTCTGCAGCTACAGCGTACCACGGATCATCGCGGTGTGGGGTGTTCACCAGCCGCGACAATGGCGGCCCACTGCCCTGCCCACTATCTAGGTACATGGCGGCCAGATCACTGAAAAGCTGCTTGAGCGCGGGCGATCTGTGTCGGAGTCCAAACGGTAGGCAACCAGGTCTGCGGGAAATGGCCTCGACAATCTGCCGGCAGGCATCCATCGGCCCATTCCCATATACGTTTTCCCTCATTACACGAATCAGTTGGGAGTAGGGCATCCCTCCTAGCGGTGCCTGGCCAGCATGAGTAATGACCGCTCTGGTGCAGCAACCCTCTCCGCCGATTTCATAGAGAACCTCAATGCAGTTACAGTAGCAGCTATCCAGAACCAGTATGTCAATCTCCTTGCTCAGGCGCTGGCCAACCAGACGTAGACTAGCAGCCATCTCTGGGATCCCCAGGATATATGGCTTCTCCTGGCTGTAGTCCGTCATGATACCGACATACTGGTAGCCATGTCCGCTCAAGACCAGCATGTAGTGGTCAGCCGGATAAGCTTGCATACCCCAAGACAGGAAGTCGCAGAGTTGCCGTGGATCCGCCATATTGACCTTGTCGAGTTGCTGCACCAGTACTGGCTTTCCCCTTGCCAACTGATAGCGCCTTACTCCAAGCCACCTCGCAGCCTCGAGCGGAATACCATCGGATGGACGCATGAGTCTAGCCAGCCTCCGATCCTCCCTGCCTAACTGCAACACGACGCGGATATTAACGCCGGCATCAACTGATGCTGCCAGTGCCTTCGCATTCCACATCTCCGGCTCGAGTTCGTTGTTGCCATTAAAGTACAAGAGGATGGTCCACTTGCTCTGGGAACAGTTGACCATCCTCAACACCACCTTGGGGTTTCTACCACGTGATGCCTCGGCTACGACCGGGAACAGTAATGGTTACCAATTGCTCGCCGTAGCTCACTCCACTGCTATCCACGGCAGTGATGGTGAAGCTGTAGACTCCCGGGGTGGTTCCCGGCGGCACCGTAATGGTGATAACAAACGGCACATCCAATCCAGTTGGCCCACTGTATGAGGGTGGAACCACACTGACTAGCCAGGATTCATATCCAGCACTCGCCTCCAAGTGCAGATCATCAACCGTCGGCTGTGTGAGAGCAGCTTGGATGGCGGCTACCACCTGAGCAACGAAGTTGGCGGTGTCGAGTTGGAAGGTGTCACCACCTGTGATGCCTGTCCAATACTCCCAGTACTCCAGGGCAAAGTCTGACGCATGGGCTTCGATTAGTATAACGCCGTTGGCTACCATGTCAGCCAAGACCTGCTGCAGATCCAGATCATCGGCGGTGTCCTGGAGTTCGTCTCGGCCCGGGTCACCTCCGGTCGACCATGGCGGATCGCCTTCGTGGCCTGGAACACCTTCGTTCAGGCTGCAGTCGTGAGGAACGTTATCGGCGAAGTTGACCAGTATTCTCTTGGCACCGGGACGCCAGCTGACGTTGGGATCGGCATAGCTCTCGTAGAATATGCGGGTGTAATCCTGGGGGCTATCCTCGCCAAATCCCAGTACGAGACCGTTAATGGTGTTCACCACTGCTGTTCTGTCTGCTGTAACAGCTTGATCCAGATTGTAGGCATAATCTCCCGCTGCTGCGTCACCGTAGCATGCGGTGTACCCGCAGTAATCAGTGTAGCAATGTGGGTAATCCATATAGGAAATAACACCGTAGTTGATATCGATGCCAAGAGCATCCAGTTGGGTCATTAGTGCTTCGGCCTGGTTTTTGGCGGTATCGATAACATTCGTCATACTACCAGTAAGGTCAAACGCAAAGACCACGTCAGCCTGGGGCGGAAGCATGGGAACACCTACTACCTTATCCTCGCTAATCGACATACCCGCCTGTAACGTAGCCATCAGTGTTGAGGGGGTTATCATAGGGCATACCTCTTTCTATTGGTCCAGCATACCTAACAACAGGTTCCCGAGTGGCACTGGCATGCATCGCGATCTTGCCGGTACATCCTACGCGCTGTGTGCCACAGGCGCATGAGTACGAAGGCTCAACTTTGCGATATTGGTCCTTTGGTGGGATGCTACCCGGACCTGGGTAACGGCCCGCAGGAAAGCGTGGAACTAGCATACCTCTCAGCAAAGTGGCGGGGCCGGCGTGCACGAAACAGCGCGTCGACCCTGTCATTTCAGGTCACCCAATTATTTACCGTCCAATGCCAAATATCACTATACTATCATCAAGACCTTATTCCGGACAAGATCCACCAATTGGTGTCTGACTAGACCACTGAGGAGGCAGATGATGAACACAAACAAGACGATCTGCACTGCGGCTATAGCCTGCATGATGGTCATACTGTCGGCGCTGCCATGCATCTGGGCTGCGGAAACCACACTAGTTGTTGCCACTCGACACGCGCCAAGCGACCCCGATCTGTTGGCTCTCGCTGAAGCCTTCGAAAAGGGACACCCTAACGTGAAGATCGACTTTATCTGGGAAGCGTGCATGAGCGACCAAGTCACCCATCCTCATACAGCTAAGCTGATGACCATGGTAGCCGGAGGCATCCCACCTGATGTTTCCTACGTTGGGGGCCAGAACGTATCACAGTACGCGTTGCAGGGGCTCCTTCGGCCGCTTGATGAGTACATTCGCCGATCCCAGCTACAACCTAGTGACTTCATTCCTCCCGCCTGGCGGCAGACACAGTGGAATGGCAAGACCTATGCGATGACCATCCAAGTGGATCCGAACTTCGCGCTAGTCTGGAACAAGCTCCTGTTTGGTGAAGCTGGTCTCGATACCGAGCGCGGTCCCGCCACGATTGCTGAGTACGAATCGTTCTTCCGCAAACTGACCCGAACAGACTCAGGTGGTGTGACCTCTCACCTGGGTGCTGCACCGTGGGACTGCTACGGCAATTCGAACACCCTGTTTACCTGGGGTTGGGCTTTCGGCGGCCAGTTCTACGATGAGGCCACGAGAAAAGTAACCGCGGCACACCCACGCATCATCGAAAGCCTCGAGTGGATGCGTAGCTATCACCAGCGTTTTAACGGCTTCGCGATCGCCAACTTCCCCAACAATAGGCTGGCCATGCGCCCGGCTGTCTCAGCGAACTTCCGCACGTGGGTCACGCAACTTCCCTGACATCCCGCTCGGAATCGGACGCATGCCCTACAAAGAAGGCGTCGGCATCACCCACGCCGAATGGATTGGCGGTTGGGCCATTGGCATTTTGCCCCAAAGTACGGAGCCTGACGTGGCCTGGGAGTTTGTGCGCTATTTCACTGCTTCGGTGGAAGGCACAACCAACTATGCCCGCTCCTCTGGTTGGATCCCTGCGTACTTGCGCTCGCAGATCTTCCGTGAGTTCTCGCGAGACCCGGCTGTAGCAGTCTACCTGGATATCGCGCAATCGGCCACAAATATCCGGCCCCCGATGCCAGCGATTATTGATTACTTCGAGGAGCTTGACATCTGCATGAAAGACGTGCTGGCTGGACAAATCCAGCCACCTGCTGCTCTACAACGGACGCAGGAGCGCGCACAGCGTCATCTTGATGAGGCTCTGAGCTCTCTCGCCCACTGATGCCACTGAGATCAGACTCGTCTTCACGCAGTGCCCAGCGACCACACAGCTGCTGGGCACTACGCTCGTAACAGGGGGGGTACGCCTAAGATGAGCATCACGTTAACCGATCTGCGTTGCGAATATCTGTCTAACCCGTTGGGCATCGACACGTTAGCGCCGCGACTTAGCTGGAAGCTGCAGTCAGAGTCAGAGAGCCCAGCGAGCAGACTGCCTATCAGATTCTCGTGGCGAGCAACGCCGCTCTGCTTGCAGAAAATAGAGCCGACTTGTGGGATTCCGGCCGAGTGCGTTCTGAGCAATGCGTGCATGTGGAGTATGCTGGCCAGCCGCTATGCGCACGCCAGCGATGTTACTGGAAGATCCGCGTCTGGGATCAAGAAGGCCAGGTAAGCACCTATAGCGACGCGGCCCAGTGGGAGATGGGCTTGCTTCAAGCCGAAGACTGGATAGCCCACTGGATCAGCGGTCCGCAGTTCGGCCCGCGCTCGGTGGAGGGCGTCTGTCGAGCGCCTCTGCTACGCAAGCCATTTGCCCTTGACCGGGAGATCGACTCGGCACTGGTCTACATATGTGGACTTGGCTACTATGAGCTGTATGTGAACGGCCAGCGCATAGGCGATCGTCGTCTGGACCCAGCGTTTACCCGCTACGATCGGCGAGCTCTGTACACTACATATGATGTAACCGCCGCAGTGCGAAAAGGTACAAACGCCATCGGGGCCATCTTAGGAAACGGCTATTACAACCAACACCTGCCTGACTCCTGGGGTTTTGAGGCTGCGCCCTGGCGTGACTACCCCAAACTGATCCTGCAGTTGCACGTCAGCTTCCGCGACGGTTCAGAGACAGTGATTGCCACTGATCCCTCATGGAGAGCGCACCCCAGCCCCATCATGTTTGACCAGCTTCGTAGCGGGGAAGTCTACGATGCTCGGGAAGAGCTTCCTGGCTGGAGTACTCCAGAATTCGACGATACGGAGTGGCAAACGACGCATGTAGTAGCCGGGCCTGGCGGTATTCTGGCCTCTCAGCTTGCACCTCCGATCAGGGTGACCAAGGACATCACCCCGCTAGCAGTCAACGAAGTGGCCCCTGGCGTCTTCGTCTACGACATGGGTCAGAGCTTCTCGGGTTGGGTGCAACTGCGCGTATCTGGCGCTGCGGGAACCCAGGTGGCCATGCGTTACTCCGAGCTCCTCACCGATGACGGCCACATTGATCAGAAGAACATCAAAGCACACATCAAGGCCGAGCGTTTCCAGACCGACATCTACACACTCAAAGGCCAGGGCGTCGAGGTATGGGAGCCTTGCTTCGCTTACCACGGTTTTCGCTACGTTGAGGTAACTGGCTTCCCAGGCCAGCCCGATCTCGATACACTGCGCGGCCGTTTCGTGCATACGGCCTTTGAACCCGCAGGCCAGTTCTCATGCTCCCATGAACTGCTCAACAGAATCCAGGACTGCACGCTGCGCTCATATCTGAGCAATTTTGTCGGCATTCCTACAGATTGTCCTCATCGAGAGAAAAACGGTTGGACAGGAGACGCTCATATAGCTGCCGAGACAGGCCTCTTCAATTTCCTCGCCTCCACGGCTTATGCCAAGTGGATGCACGACTTCGCCGACGAGCAACGGCCCAGTGGGCAGCTTCCTGGCTATATTCCCACGGCAGGAAAAGGCTACAACTGGGGCAGCGGTCCAGCCTGGGATAGCGCCTACATCCTTATCCCGTGGTATCTCTACCTATATTGCAGCGATAGGCGAGTGCTGGAGCAGCATTACGCTGGTATGAAGCGTTATGTGGATTTCATGACGACCATGGCCACCGACCACATTCTTCATTTTGGTCTCGGCGATTGGTGTCCTCCCGGCCGACCCTCTTCGGGCCACAAGACACCCACCAGTGTCACCTCGACCGCCTACTATTACGTGGATGCGCTTCTTCTATCGCGGATTGCTGCCCTATTGGGCCACCATACAGACGCAGTGACCTACCAGGAGTTGGCGCAGCAGATCAAAGCCGCCTTCAACGCCCACTTCTACGATCCGGCGAGTGGCCGCTACGCAGGAGAAGCCCAGACGTCTATGGCTTGTGCCCTCTACCAAGGACTGGTCGAGCCGGATGAGCGAGACAAAGTACTGGAGCAGCTACTGGCCTCCATAGATGAACAGGATGGCCACATCGATTGCGGTATCCTCGGCACCAAATACGTCATGCACGCCCTGACGGAACACGGTCGGGCTGATGTCGCCTTCCGGATCGCCACTCAAACGACCTATCCCAGTTGGGGTCACTGGATCGCGCAAGGGGCCACCACACTGTGGGAATCGTGGGATGGCATCAACTCACGCAACCACATCATGTTTGGAGACGTCGGTGCTTGGTTCTACAAAGCCCTAGCCGGTATTAACCCTGATCCCGAGCATCCAGGCTTCAAGCACACGATTATCCGGCCGCAGCCAGTAGGCGATCTACGCTGGGCATCAGCGGAACACCGCTCCATGTATGGCACCATCCGCTCGTCGTGGAAGAAGGAGCACGGGCGCTTCACACTCCGT
This sequence comes from Limnochordia bacterium, assembly GCA_050951545.1. Lineage (GTDB taxonomy): Bacteria > Bacillota > Limnochordia > DTU080 > DTU080 > DTU080. The sequence continues at coordinate 61,699 of JBMNJG010000002.1, forward strand.
GTGGAGATCCCAGTTAACACTGACGCGACGGTTCACATTCCAGCCACTGGCCCTGAGACTGTACAAGAAAGTGACCGACTCGCCTCAAAGGCCGAAGGTGTCCGTTTCCTGCGCGTGGAAGATGGGCACTGCGTCTATGCGGTGGATTCTGGCAAGTATAGCTTTACCGTGTGAGGACCCAAAACAAGGGCAGCGAGCAGAGCTCCGCTCCTGCCCTTCTGAACTTGGAGGCCTGATGTCGTGCCACACGTTCTGTCGGTAGAGGGCGACCAGTTTGTAGTTGACGGCCAGCCTGCGCGTATCTTGTCAGGGGCCATTCATTACTTCCGGGTGGTACCTGAGTACTGGTACGATCGGCTGGCCAAACTCAAAGCGTGCGGCCTGAACACCGTAGAGACATATGTGCCCTGGAACATGCATGAGCCCCAACCCGGCAACTTCTGCTTCGAGGGCATGCTCGATATTGAACGCTTCATCCGTATCGCCGCCGAGCTAGAGCTCATGGTGATTGTGCGTCCTGGCCCCTACATCTGCTCTGAGTGGGATCTGGGAGGGCTTCCACCATGGCTTCTGGCGGACCCGGGCATGAGAGTCCGCTGCAGTTACACGCCATATCTGCAAGCTGTCGATCGTTACTTGGATGCCCTTCTGGCACGCCTCGTGCCCCTCCAAGCTTCACATGGTGGTCCCATCATTGCCATGCAAGTGGAAAACGAGTACGGCAGCTATGGAAGCGACAAAGAATACTTGCGCTATCTTGAGCAGGCAATGCGCGCCAGAGGTATTGACGTGCTCTTGTTTACCTCCGACGGCCCCAGTGACTCCATGCTCCAAGGGGGCACCCTGCCGCATCTGTTGAAGACAGCCAACTTCGGCTCCAATGCCAAAGGGGCGTTTGCGAAACTGCGTGAGCATCAGCCCACTGGCCCCCTGATGTGTTGTGAGTTTTGGAACGGCTGGTTCGATCATTGGGGAGAAAAGCATCACACTCGAGACGCTCAAGACGCGGCTAAGGCTTTGGACAACATCCTGGCCCTAGGTGGCTCGGTCAATCTGTACATGTTCCATGGCGGTACCAATTTCGGCTTCATGAATGGAGCCAATCATTCCGGAAGCAGGTATCAGCCAGACGTCACCAGTTACGACTACGATGCGGCCTTGGATGAAACGGGCGAGCCTACGGCGAAGTTCTTTGCCTTCCGTGATGTGATAGGCAAGTACGCCCCACTGCCCGATCTGGAACTGCCCCCACCCACGCCAAGAAAAGCCTATGGCGAGGTGCAACTCAGCGAAGAGGCACCGCTTTTCGCGTCACTCGAGAATTTGTCCCTTCCCAAGCGACGGCCTACGCCCGAGCCCATGGAGATGCTCGGCCAGAACTACGGCTTTGTCCTCTACCGTACGCAGGTTGCTGGTCCCCGTGAGGAGAGTTCGTTGATCGTGCAACATCTGCGGGACCGGGCACAGGTTTTCGTAGACGGTAAGTATGTAGGTCTGCTTGAGCGCGACACCCAGCAGGCTCCGATTAAGCTGGCGTTCGGTCCTGGTTCTCACACGCTCGAGATCCTGGTGGAAAACATGGGCCGTATCAACTACGGTCCCCTGCTCCACGACCGCAAGGGCATCACCGAAGGTGTGCGGCTAGGCAATCAGTTTTTGCACACGTGGACCATCTATCCCCTGCCTCTCGATGATCTGTCTCGCCTGCGCTATGGCCCTCTGGATTTGCTACAAGGCCCTGCCTTCTACCGGGGTCATTTCGCGGTCGATGCTCCAGCAGATACCTTTTTAGCGTTGCCTGGGTGGACCAAGGGCGTCTGCTTCGTCAACGGCCTTAACCTCGGTCGCTATTGGGATACCGGTCCACAGCGTACACTCTACATCCCTGGCCCATTGCTGCGCGCAGGGGTCAACGAACTGACCATATTCGAACTGCATCAGGCGAAGCGCCCTGTCGTGGAGCTAGTCGATGCTCCCTGTTTGGGTTGAGGTTCTGGCACAACATGACGCGCGAAAACAATATCGCCACAGGAGGTCTATTGGCGTGAAGCAACTGGCGTGGACGCTCTTCATATTCATACTCGCATCCTGTATGGTGCACGCTACCGAGATACCAGAGCACACCTTGGTAACGCTTGATGACAAAGAGTGGCAAGGTCCTTTTCAGCTTATGGCAGAGGGTTGCCCAGACGACGGCCCTTGCCTAAGAGCCGATGTTACGGGTGGGCAGAGTCTCCAGTCGAGACTGCTCCCAGTACAAGCAGGCGAGTTCTACGAAGCCTCTGTCTGGGTGCGCACCGAAAACGTCATACGCCATCCTTCGTCAAGGTACAACCGAGGCGCAGTGCTCTTCGCCCAGTGGCGAGGCCATGCCCGAGAACATGTCTCCGGAGGCACCTTCCCTACAGGCCTCTTTGGCACAAATGAGTGGACTCAGATCACCGTGCCCTTTACCTACCGCATTCCGGAGAACGTAGGCTACGTGGAGATACTGCTGGGCATCGAAGGCTCCGGTACTGCGTGGTTCCGTGACCTTGTTGTCAGTAAGATCACTGAGTGGGATGGCTATGAACTACTGATTCCGGCAGACGATCAGGTCATAAGCAGCGCTCTTCCTACGTTCCTCTGGCGATCGCCCGCCTCGTTTGCCCGATACGAGGTTGAGATCAGTTCCTCGCCCGACTTCCCTGAAGAGCAGACCACCATACTGCATGCTTCCGGCACAACGGCCCAACCGACTCAGCCGCTATCACCCGGCACGTGGTACTGGCGGGTACGCGGCTTTGCCAGCAATAACCGCATTGGCCCCCCTAGCAAGACCAGCGCCTTCCGTGTGCCACTCACAGTGCCCCCACAGATCATGCCCGGTTGGGGCCATTCTAGCGAGGCTCGCCCGCACCTAGAGGTATCCATCTTCCCACCCGGCGCCGCTCAGCAGATGACTGCTTCTATTAGCGGTGTCCCAGCTGAGCTGATCATTCTGGAAAAAGGAAAGGCGATCTTTGCCCCTACCGCGGATTTGCCACCTGGGATTCATGAGGTGGAGATAAAGGCCCACGGTTTCGGTGACCAGGTGACGACAACTCGAGATATTCTCGTCACGAAAAGTCCCGGAAGCCACGTCTCCATGCGCCGCGATGGCCTACTGCTCGTGGATGGCCAGCCCTTCTTCCCGATAGGAGCCTATCGCGATCCGAGTGATTCGTTAACTGATTTCTCTGGCCTCAAAGAGGCTGGCTTCAACATGGCGCATGCCTACGTATTCGAGGAGCAGTGGACCTCTCCTTCGATGGCTAACGCCTACTTGGATGCCGCCTGTCAGAACAACCTGCGCGTCTTCTTAGGACTGAACCGTGAGCAGGTCAAGGGGAATCTGGTCCTCGCCACAAAGCGCTGGGCTGCGGAACTCATGGACAGGCCAGCACTACTAACTTGGTACCTCTACGACGAACCCGAAATCCGAGACGTATCGCCCGACACCATACGGCAGCACGCCGCGGCTGTTCGCGCCGCCGATCCGTTCCACCCCACATCCGTTGTCATCTCCAGACCTGTGGCGTACGAACTCTATGCACCGAGCGCAGACATTCTCTGGGTCGATCCATATCCAGTGCCTACCCGAGCACTCACATTGGTAGAGGAGAATGTGCAGCTGGCACGAACAGCTGCACCAGACCAGCCTGTATGGGCAGTGATACAGGCGTTTGACAACGAAGTCTGGAGAGACAAGCAGCTTCAACAAGAGGCAAGGCAGGGCCTACGGGCCCCAAGTCGACCGACCCCGGAGGAGATTCGCAACATGGCTTTCCAAGCATTGGCCGCCGGGGCGAAGGGTATTGTCTTTTACTGGACACCCAACACTGCCTATCACATTCAAAAGCACGCCCCAGTGACTTGGCAAGGCGTTGTGGATACGGTACAGACCCTCAACCGACTGATGCCCTTCTTGATAGCCGAAGAGACAGAAGCTGATGCCCTCCGTGTGGTTCAGCCCTTGCGCTCTTGGTCTAGAAACGTGGATGGCCAGCGCGTCGTGGTCCTTATCAACACCACAGAGGACACGATCACCGCACGAGTGGATCTCAATCAGTTTGCGGCGAGTCGCATCTACGATGACTCTGATGGTTCACCGATCGCCTTAGAAGCAGGGCAGCTACGCACAGAGTTCGCTCCCTATGAAGTGAAAGTGTATCGGCTGGACCCTGTGCAGTGACACTACGCGACCGATCAAACCCTCTAGGCTATAGGAACAGGCTTTCCCTGAAAGCTTTAGCGGTCTATTGGCCGCCGCCAAAGGCGATTGCTGGCCAGAGTTCATCAAGGAAGACGGTGCAAAAACCATGCCACATGTCTTAGGTTCTTCAGTGGGAACATCCTTTCAGACGTGGCTCCGTGGACACGTGCGGAACCGCGGTGAAGTACCGAAGTTTCCCGAAACCGAATCCGAAATTGCTACCCACAAGCAGGCGGTCAGAGCAATTCTGCAAAAGGCAGCCGGACCAATTCCGACATATGAACCACTGGCCGCTGAGATTCACCAAGTACATAAAAGGGACGGGTACCGCATTGAGGCTGTGAGTTTCCCGACATTTGCCGGATTGCGCATGACTGCCAACGCCTACGTTCCGGATGTCAATGAACCCGTTCCGGGTATCCTTGCTGTTCACGGGCACTCGGCCCATGCCCGTCGGGATACGCAGACGCAACAACGGTGCACTGCACTTGCGAAATTAGGCTACTTCGTGTTAGCAGTGGACGCCATAGGAAACGGTGAACGAAGTACTGAGTTACCCGGCTCCTACCATGGCGGCAATGAAGCTGCCGCTCTCCTCCTGACCGGTTACTCCGTCTTTGGAATTCAGCTGTACGAAAACTATCGGGCATGCGATTATTTGATATCCCGACCGGAAGTGGATGCGAGTCGCTTGGCCATCTCAGGCGCATCGGGCGGGGGAAATCAGAGTTTCTATTCCGGAGCTTGGGACGATCGCTTTACCGCAGTTGTCCCTGTCTGTTCCACGGGCGCTTACCGTAAGATGATCGGCACGCACAACTGCATGTGCGAAACGCCATTTGGGGTTGCCGGTAACCTTGAGCAATATGACATCATGGCCACGATTGCCCCGCGAGCACTATTGGTGATTAGCGCCCGGGTTGACAACTTCAGCTTCCGCTTTGAGGATGCTCAGGCCACCATGACTCAAGCGGCAAGAGTGTGGGGTCTTATCGGATGTCCCGAAAAGGTAGCATTTGAGGGCCTCCCGATACAACACGGCTATCCGCCCGTCGCTAGGGAAGTGGCTTTGGGCTGGTTCAGCCGTTGGCTTAAAGGCGCCGAAGACGCCACGCCCGTTATTGAGCCTGCTGTTCAGATTGAGGATTATGCAACAATCTCATGTTACCCTTTGGCGACCTCGCCTCAGGTGATGACACTTCCTACACTCTTTACCCAGAAACGAAAAGCGGTTACGCCAGAAGGCTCGGAGCCAGGAATAGACGATGTGCGAGAGCTTTTCGGCACGCCCTCTGTGACAACACTTGAGGTCGAGCCAATCACCCGGCTACCCGGACTGACCCCTGGCTCCACAGGCGTAAGTTACGTATTTCAAGCTGACAACGGGATGGTCATCCCATCCATCACCTACTGGCCAGACTACTCACATTCCGCCCAAAGTACCCTCTTGATGGTCGGAGACTCTAAGGATGACCTCACGAAGAACCCTTTGGCCAGGCAAGCCTTGCTGGCTGGCAGTTCGGTCTGGATCGTTGATCTTCCAGGATTGGGAGAAAGTAGGCTACCAGGGGAAATAGGGGAGTACATTCAACGAGTCCTCAGCATACGCGGCTCGGTAAGCGCCTTTCGCGCCTGCCACCTTCTGGGTCTGAGCTTAGGCGGCCTGTGGATCGGGACCGTGCAGTCGTTGTTCGCCCAGTTATCCAAGACGACGCCGACGGTCTCTCTTGCCGTAGCCGGAGGACCCGCTACTATCTTCCTCGCAGGGGCTGGACTTTTTGACGGATTTGAGCGATTGACGATCTTCAATCCGTTGGGCTCGTACCGCCTCGGGGAGCGGTTTTTCGATCTCCCCTACGAATCGTTCATTCCCAGGCTCCTTAGAGTCGGGGACATCCCGGACCTAGCGGCGCTGGCAGCCCCCAACCCTCTTACCGTTGTGGCACCTGTCGCCCAGGACGGCACGCCTTTGGCAGTCGATGAAGCCGCGCGGGTTTTCACACCCGTCAGGAAGCGATATGAAGCCTACGGCAAACCACAGGCGTTCCATCTTGTCGGTGCAGCAGAAGCGACCTCACTTGTGCTGTCGGAGTTGACCACTTAGCGAAGGAAGAGCAAGTCGGCAAGAGAAAAGCCTTCCGCTCACGGCCACCCCCTATATGAGCGCTCAGACGCTCATATAGGGGGTGGAGTGCGCAAACCAGTTGTTAGCGTACTCGAAACTTGCAGAAGCCCTCTTTCTACACGCTCGAACTCAATCGCCTGTCGCAATGAAGCTCGACAGATCTCCGGGTCAACCAACTCGATTTTGAACTCTCCGCTCACATCAGAACCGCAGCCACGGCGCGGCAGAACCGACGCGGGGGAACTCCCCAGACAGCAATATCGATTTCTGACCATTGAGTAAGGCGATGCGAACCCACCAAAGACCCAAACGCTAACGAGGGTGAATTGGTGCCAGGGCGCCGTTATCCGTCTGCTGTTGGCGAGAACGATGTCAAAGTAGCCCCACACTCGCTTGCCTTGACCCGTACTGTCTAACCACGAGCCGCAGAGCCTGGGGCTGGAGAAGCACCCCAGGGTGCCTATATACTTGCGGGTAACGTAGCCGAGCACAGCCCAGCCAAGTCTGGTTGAGCTGGCCGTAGCCCGCAGGCTACAGCCTGTGGCGCAATCCCGCAAGCCACGGAGGGCTGAGGAGAGTGCGTCAAGTCAAGCGCTCAACAAGATCCCTCAACCATGGAGAACGCCCCATCGACGTTGCCTAAAGGACTGCTTCGATACTCTTCGGCGGAGCCTGGGAATTATGAAAGGCGCCAGTCGGAGGGTGCACACAGGAAATCGCGATGAGCAGTAGGGCACAGATGAGGCCCTCTAGGGCCGCTCATTATTCAAGAAAGAGTGTGTGATAGAGAGAGCCATTGCCTGGCCCAAGGCCATTACGTGTTCTGTGTGTCGGCCAGCTCAGGTGTGGATTCCTTGGTGGGCGCCCAGCCACGCTCTGCCCTCTCACGATAGCTCTCGCAGCGTCTCTCCAGGTAGTTGATCAACACGCGATTGCAGCGTACGCCGCGCCGCAGCGGTAGCCGTTTGCCGATCTCTTGCAGCAAGGTCTGCCAGCCCAGTTCCTCGCCCCGGACTTCTATCAGCGTGACCCCTTTTTCCTTAGACATCTCTCGCTTCATTTGGTCACGCTCCTTTTGCGCAGCCACTACCTCTTCATCAAACCAGTTCGTGACGCTGTAGTGCTGCTGCCCATTGAACTCAAAGGCCACCCAGTGGTGGTAATAGAAGCGGTCGTACTCGAGTGACTCGTCCGTAAGGGGGTTTGTCAAGATGTCCGGTGTCGAACCATCGTGATAGGATCTGGAAGCCACAAGGGCTGATAGCATGGCCTGCATCAAGGCCTCCCCATAGTAGGGCACCCCCATGAGGCGATCTCGCACTTTCAGCACTTCGGTGATGTGCTTGGCTTTGACGGGATTGCGGAGGTGAAAACGAATCGGGGCATGCTTGTTCGCTTGCTCTAGCTCTAGCCAACGCAATTCCGCCAAGTGACAGACAGCACGCTTGACCGTCTTGGCGTTGAGATTCATCATCTCAGCCAGCGAGGCGTATGTGAAAGTGCATTCCGAAGTACTGTCCTTGGGGAGCGACCCCAATACACCATAGACTATCTTGGCCTGAGCTTTTACGTTGGTTGACATGATCAGCTCAGCAGGTATGACTGCCGTTTGACCGGATAGCTGCCAGCGCACACGCTTCCTCTTCGCTTTCGGTGGGGTATACCAGCCGTCGGCAATGAGTTTCGCTCTCGCTCTGCGGATGGTGGGGCGAGACAACCCGGTGCGCCTGGCCAGGCGAGTAGGCGAGAATAGGAACTTCCGATTCAAATGGGCATCTAGCTGTAGGGCCAGCCAAATCACCTTATCGGTCGCCTGTAGCTCACTGGAGGTCAACAGAGAAACAGGCACGTACACCTTTTCAGCCGCTTCCATATACAAGAGGCCCACCTCCCATAGCCGGAATGTCTGTTCCCAGGAACTAGTGTTCGACTCGCTGCAGCGGAATCCTTCCAGGTAATAGACAGACCGCTGCAAGAGCCGCCTCGCACAAGGCATGCCGCCTGAACGCGACAAACCGTGTCGGATTCGGTCCATTTCTGTTGCCCCAGACGGGCAATCAAACGGGCCAGCAGGGTTTTTCGCGGTTTTTGACTGTACAAGTGAGCTCTTGGGAGCGTTTACAGACGGAAACGAAAACCGAAACCGACCTCTTTTGCCAGCCCTCCAGCCTGCCCCAAGCACTTGAGACGGATACCAGCGAACGCCTCCGCGCCGGGGGGATACCCAGGCAGACCCCATTGGCAAGATACAGGAGTGAGGAATAATGGATGTTTCTGGTAGGGGCTGTGGAGTCTGTGGGCATCTCGCAGAGTTGTCCATGGAAACGCTACGTTCTGAGTCAGCCAAAATGGCCTAGTATCCTCATCAGAAAGTAAGCCAGCCGGAAGACGAGATGCTCTCGAAAAACCAGCCGCGCCATTGCTGGTTCCTTTTTTTCCCGTGGAAAGGATGTGGGCTGTGGATTCTGATGGGTAACCCTCTGGGTTACCGACAGACTCCACCGCCCCTAGAATCGATCGATCTATGCTAGAGGGGTACAGCCGGTCATTCGCGATGCCCACACAGGCCCAGAAAATGCGATTGGGGCAGCGATGTCGGGTGCACCTCATGCGCAGTGTTCTCACGCATGTCCCCGCCTCAGCACAGGTGACACGGCAAACGGTGTCGGTTTCGGTCCGTTTGTGTTACTCTAGAAGGCCAATCGGACGGGCCGGTGCCACCTTTTCGTGGTTTCTGGGTGTGCAAGTGAGCTCTGGCGGCGGTTATGGACCGAAGCAAAGACCGAAGACGACCTCTTTTGCCAGCCCTTCAGCCTACCTCAGCCTGCCGCAAACGCAGCATCTGCAATGCAGGCCGCCGCGTCCCTCTCCGGGGGGCGCGGCCGAGAGTGACCCCATAGGGGCAAGACACAGGAATAGGGGATAATCGATGTTCTTGGTAGGGGCTGTGGGGTCTGTGGGCAACTCGCAGAGTTGTCCATCAGAATCCACAGCCCTTTTTCTTGAGGTAGCGTCAAGAGCGTAGCCAGAGCGGGAGCCTGCGCTCGTCGACGCCGCGATCAGAAGAGACTCAGTGGTGGAATGCCGCTTGACACGGCAAACGGTGTCGGTTTCGGTCCGTTTGTGTTACTCTAGAAGGCAGATCGGACGAGCCAGTGGAGTTTTCGCGGCTTCTGAGTGTGCAAGTGAGCTCTGGCGGCGGTTACAGAGGGTAGCAACAACCAGAGCCGACCTCTTTTGCCAGCGATCTGTACCTCAATCGTGAACTCGCCGACCGATAGGGATCGGTCGGCGCTCAGACTGCTATGAGTAGTCGAGGAGAGAACGGGGAACCTAGACTGGAACGCAGGGTAACTGTGGTTGTTCTGTGTGCGGTCCCCGGCCAACCGCTTGCCTTTCGTATCTACCTGGAGGATACCTGTGCTGGCTAGCGAATCAATTGTAGTTGCACCATCAGACTTTCTAGCCCACTACGTATGCGCAGAGGGCTGTTCGTCTACGATATTGTGCAGATACGTAGAGGTGATCGGATGCTTAAGAGTAAGCAGGCCCACATAGTACGCTCAGTGGGGCTGGTGCTGGCATGTGTGCTTGTCGGTTACGGGTTTGCTCGTGTGCTGCCTTTTCCCGGGCGACGCTCAGCACCCCCGCCCGCTGCCGAGGCAAATGTCGTTGCCGAGCTGATATTAGAGCCCCGGACGCCAACCGAAGCTGGCACCGTGCATGGCGCATTCTCTGTGACGGCGCGTCTGGTCAATAGTGGGCAAGAGGACTTGCGCGACCTCGTGGTCATTGCGGATCAAGTTCACGCCCTGGCTGGCTACTCCGGTGTACTACCTAAGAGTGAACGCAAGATGCAGTATATCGCCTTGTTACCAGCTGGCAAACAGGTGTCGTTGCGGTTCACGGGATTTGAGACATTTCACCCAGAGGAAAAGCAAGAGGTCATCGTCAGTGTCCTTGGGCATCCCGGGGTGCGCAAGACCGTCTACCGAGCTGTCTTTGCGCCAGGCAGCAACGACTGACTATCGTGTGCTTGCTCAGACATTGAAGCGAAACAGCACAACGTCCCCATCCTGGATCAGGTAGTCACGCCCCTCAACGCGGACGCGGCCTTGCTCACGGGCACGAACGAAAGAGCCGATGCTTACCAGCTCCTCCCAGTGGACGACCTCTGCGCGGATGAAGCCGCGCTCCATGTCGCTATGGATCATTCCCGCTGCCTGCGGCGCTGCCGTCCCAGCCACCAAGGGCCAAGCGCGAGTCTGGGGTCCCTTTACCGTGTAGAACGTGATCAGCCCCAACTGAGTGTACATCGCTCGAGCTAGTCGAAATAGACCGAGTTCGGAAAGCCCCAACTCCTCCAGGAAGGCTTCGGCTTCATCGCGAGATAACTCAGCGAGCTCGGCCTCCAACTGAGCGGACATCGCGACGTAGCCCGCCTCCTGTTGCGCCGCAAACTCTTCGACTTGGCGAGCAGCAGGACCCTCGCCAGTTAGGTCATCCTCGGCGACATTCGCACAATAGACTACAGGTTTGGCAGTGAGCAGCCCGAGTTCGCGCCACAGCCATTCCTCTTCGCTGGACGCTACGTTGGGTAGGCGGCCCACCAGTGAGCGGGCCGCCTTTCCCCGCTGCAACCCATCCTTGATGAACTGCAGCGCCTCCATCTCTTCTTTGAACCGTGCCTCGCCAGTTTTGAGGTCCCGTGCCAGACGCTCGACTCTCTTAGTCACGGTCTGCAGATCGGCGAGCATCAGCTCGGTCTCCACGATCTCGATGTCTGCCAGGGGATCAACAGCCCCCGTCACGTGTGCCACGTTATCGTCTTCAAAGCAGCGCACCACATGCGCCACGGCATCGACTTGCCGTATGTGCCCGAGAAACTGATTGCCCAGCCCTTCGCCCTGGCTGGCGCCTCGGACCAGTCCTGCTATGTCCACGAATTGGAGAGCCGCCCCCACCACCTCTTCAGGTCCAATTACGCGCACAATAGCGTCGAGGCGAGGATCCGACAAGACAGCGACCCCTACGTTAGGCTCAATTGTGCAGAACGGATAGTTCGCCACATTGGCGCCCGCAGCAGTGAGAGCGTTAAACAACGTCGACTTGCCCACGTTAGGTAGGCCTACAAGTCCCGCTTGTACAGACATCAGCGCATCACCTTCTTGGCCCTTTTACCAAGCGATGGGGGGTATATCGACAGGCATGCCTCCGTTGCGCAGCGAGTCAGTCGCAGCACATCCTACGGCCACGCTCATCCTTCCTGCCTCAGGCGTGGCTAGCGGCTGCTTGCCGTCAAGGATCATCTCTACGAAGTCGGCACAGATCAGCGGATCGGCACCACCGTGTCCGCCTGAAGTACCCTTGACCTGATAGACGCGATTGGCGTACTCACGCCACGTATTGGAGCGACGCGTCTTGACCTCCACAGTGCCGTTGTCTAGGCACTCCATACGCCCCTCTGTACCAATAAAGACGTAGTTACGGTAGTAATCGGGCGTATAGTGACACTGCAAGTAGGTCGCCTTGATGCCGCCTTCCATATCCATTAGGACCATGCTATGGTCTTCAACGTCGATCTCTTGGCGGAAAGCGCACTGCTTTCTGCGACTGTGAGGCTGTGCTTCAACGCACGTGTCCACTTCTGGACATGCATCGCAGGTGAGATCATTTGGTTTGTCTCCGCCGAAGTAATCAAGGCTGCCAATGGCGACAACACGCTTCGTGTACTGCCCTGCAATCCAGTGCATCATGTCCAGGTCGTGCGAACCTTTCTGCAGGAGCAGTCCGGTCGCGTTTTCGCGGGTGCCGTGCCAATCATGGTAGTAGAAATCTCCACCAGACCCTACGAAATGGCGGACCCAGACGGCCTTCAGTTCCCCGAGCGTGCCGGAATCCACGATCTCTTTCATCACCCGAAATACGGGCATGTAGCGCATGTTGAAGCCTACCATCAGCTGCTTGCCGGAGGACTTCCAGGTCCGCAAGATGCGGTCGCAGCCCTCAATGGTAATGGCCAACGGCTTTTCACAGAAAACGTGTTTGCCGGCCTCCAGAGCTGCCACTGCATGCTCTTCATGCACGAAATCTGGTGAGGTCACTGCCACGGCATCTATGTCAGCGCGCTCCAGCATCTGACGATAATCCGTAGTGACGAAAGCATCCGCGTTGATATCGTCAAGAAAAGCCTTTAGGTTAGCTTCGCTTACATCAGCCCCGGCTACAACAGTGGCTCGCTTTGACGCTTGCCAGTGCCGAGCGATGGCCCCTCGTCCCCTGACACCGATCATGCCAATTCGCAGCTTATCCATGGGTGTCTCCCTTCACTTGCGCCGTTTGTACTGCGCTCTACGCCATATCTCTTTAGACCGTAGAGCTCAAACTCCTGCATAGCACGAAGCGGCGCTTCACCTATGCGCCGCTTTGTTGGGAGTCCTTAGATATCCCTTACCGTCGCTTGTCGTCCCTAGGGAGTCTTTTTTCGCTGTAACACTGCTGAAAGGCTGCCGTTGCCGAAATACTCCGGTAGGTACCGCTCAGCAGCTGCTAACATCTCCTCTTCGGATAGGCTAGTAGTTCGACCATCCTTAAACTGCTCTTGCACCCACCGGGCCATCAACGCCACTCCATCGTGACGCTTATCGATGCGCTCATCACCATGCAGATCTAGCATCCTGTTCAGCCAGAAGGCTACGCCCGATGCACCAGCCTTATCCGTCACGTTCACGCCCAGAGGGCGATTCAGCAGTGTAGCCGTATCGAAGATGTTATAGATCTCCTCGTTCTTGATCAGTCCGTCCGCATGCACGCCTGCAGAGGTCACGTTGAACTGACAACCTATCAATGGCGTCATAGGCGGGATCTCGTAGTTGAGCTTATCTCGGAAGTAGTCGGCAATCTCTGTGATGACCAGCGTGTCGACTGAATCGTCACCAGTGAGACTCATGTACTCAACCACCAGCGCCTCTATCGGCGTGTTACCCGTCCTCTCGCCAAAGCCCAACAGCGTGCCGTTGATCGCTGCACACCCGTAGAGCCAGGCTGTGGTCGCATTGATTAGACCCTTGTGGAAGTCGTTATGGCCGTGCCACTCAAGTCTGTCTCCCGGGACCCCGGCCTCATGGATCAGAGCGTGAACCAGGCGAGGTACGCTGCGGGGCAGCGTGGCGCCCGGATATGTGACTCCATAGCCCATGGTATCGCAGAGACGAATCTTGATCGGAATACCGCTCTCCTGACTCATGGCCATTACTGTCTGAGCAAAGGGAATGACAAAGCCATAGATATCCGCGCGCGTGACATCCTCTAGGTGACAACGAGGCCGAATACCAGCCTCCAAACTGGCTGCAACCACATCGACGTACTGCATCATCGCTCGCTGACGGTCTAGCCCCAGCTTCGTGTAAATGTGGTAGTCAGAACACGAGGCAAGAATCCCGGTTTCCGCGATCCCCATTTCCTTGACCAGCTGAAAATCCTTCCTCGTCGCCCGAATCCAGGCAGTGATCTCTGGAAACTCATAACCGCGTTCTTGACAACGTCTGACGGCCTCTCGGTCCTTCTCGCTATAGACGAAGAACTCCGACTGCCGAATAAGACCTCGTGGACCACTCAAACGATGGAGGAGATCGAAAACCTCCACAATCTGCTCCACCGTGTACGGCGTACGCGCCTGCTGACCGTCACGGAAAGTCGTATCAGTAATTACCATCTCGGCAGCCGGATTGAGGGGGACCTGCACACCGTCAAACGTGATGCGCGGCGGAGCGGAATACGGAAATTGCTCACGCATCAGATCTGGTTCGATGCGATTGACCAGGGTGTAAGGCCGTGCCGAAAGCTGAAGCATCCAGTCTTTCTTCTTCAAAGTGTTCCCCTCCAAAATCCGCCTGATCGCCATGGAGCCACAGAATGACAGATACACGCAATCGCTCCATAGCGGATAGTCATATCCTAGCATGGCTTAACACAAAAGGGAAGTTGGTTCATACCGTTGAATCAATCAGTAAATCTAATGGATCGCCCTATGGCATGCAATAGGTCCCATGAGGGCCTGTGAAGGAGGCATTACATTGGACCTCAGGTTACTGCGCACCTTTCAAGTGGCGGCACGCCACCTCAACTTTAGCCAGACCGCTGAAGCCCTGTATCTGTCGCAACCTACAGTAAGCAACCACATTAAGCAGCTCGAAAACGAACTAGGATGCGAGTTGTTCGAGCGTTCGGGCCGCACCTTACGTCTGACACCCGCTGGCGAGCATTTTACCGTCTACGCCAGCCGCCTCCTCGAACATGCTGATACAGCCATGCAGGAGTTCACCGCCTGGGTCGCGGGTCGAGAGCAACGCTTGAACGTAGCCGCCTCACCTATGGTGGCTCGCTCTGTCCTGCCATGGATCATGCGCACCTACAGAGAGCGCATGCCCACTGTCGAGACTGTCATCTCGGTTCTCGTTTCCGAAGAGATTCCAGCCGTCGTGGCCAGCGGTGAAGCGGAGATCGGCTTCTCCCGCATCGAACCCGACGATCCCCGACTCAGCGGTGAGATGCTCTACCCAGACCCTGTGATCTTCGTCGCTCCTCCTCACGCGTACAACGAGAACGCCGCGCCGTATAACGACTGGCAGGAAGCGGTACAGCGCTTCCCACTGATTACGCACAATCATCCCGGCTACTGGGACGATCTGCTGCTGGCCGTACGCCAGACCCTACCACGCATCTTCACGATGGTCGTCACCCAGGTAGATATCACCAAGCGGTTGGTCGAGGAGGGCCTGGGAACCTCGTTCTTGCCACGATCGGCTGTGCACCCAGAGATCCAGGCAGGACGCATGGTAGAGCTTCCTGTGCCGGAACTCGTCCTACCGGTTTCCGCTTCCTGGCTAGTCTGGAGAGCTGACAAACCTATGACAGCAGGGGCGAAATCGTTCGTGGAGCTGGCCAGGAATCTGCGCGACGAGCTGGTCTCCAAGGATTTCGATGAGATCCTCGGGTAGCGGGGTACACTATAGGCAAATCGTTCTGGGAGGTAGTAGCGTGGCCGATCGATTCCCTCGCCAACCACTGTGGACAGCAGAACGGCACAATCGACTGATAGAGATGCTCCGAGCCAGGCACACAATGGAAGAGATAGCCCGAGAGCTGAGCCTACCCCTCGACGAAATCGAGGCCCAGATCGAGCGTCTCACCCAAGAGGAGCACTCGCCACACCCCTACGATTGATCGTCCTCGGCTGTGCGGGGTGGTTCATTTCGACGGACGAACCCCTTCATGCCCCGTTCGACTTGCGGGCGGGGCAGCATCACCACCCTGCCACAGCCCTGGCATTTGAGGCGGATGTCCATACCAGTACGCAGAATCTCCCACTGATCTGACCCGCACGGATGCGCCTTGCGCAGTTGGATTACATCGCCCAGCTCAAAACGAATAGGCATCAATTAGGCTCACCCCCCTCTGTCTATCCCGCTCTCGCTCCAATGGCCCATGCACCGACTCCCTTTATTGTACCCGTAATGATGGGTGGACAGGAAGAGCTGAAGAGCCAATGTCCAGAAGGAGATCACTCCCATAGTGCTGAAGACTAGAAATTCAGACATTGTGCCTGATCTGAGGGGGTCAACTAATGTACAGCACAGCTGGGAACAAGCACTCGCGCGTCGCGTTGGGTGTCTGGCTGGGCATCATGATTATCGCCTTTGTGGCAGCAACACTGGCACCTGATTTTCTCAAGTTACCTTCGGGGATCGCCACCTTCACTGTCTTGGGGCTGATCGCTGGTGTGGTAGCTGGGTCTGAGCTGTTCAGCCTGATCACGGACTGGCTGTTGGTACGGCGGAAGAAGCCGGCCAGTGAGAGCGCCATGATCAGTCGACTCTACCGCCTGGCGGCCTTCTTGGCCGTCGTCATGATCGTGGCCTATGGCTTTGGAGCGCTAGCCTCATTTACGTCCTTCTTTACACTCTTCGGGGGTATGCTTCTGGGCTGGTCGCTGCAAGCGCCTGTCAGCGGTTTTGCAGCCTTTTTGCTCGTCTTGCTTAAGCGGCCTTTCCGTCCGGGTGATCGTATACAGTTCCCCAACCTGGGCCTTACCGGAGACGTGCACGAAGTCGGTCCCATGTATACCGTGCTTAACCAGGTCGGCGGCAGCATCGGCAGTGAGGAAGCGGTCGGTCGCTACATCTTGGTTCCTAACGCCATGCTCTTTAGTCAGGTGCTCATCAACTACACCGTGACCCAAGAAGCAGCCTTCATCCTCGATGAAGTGACTATCAGGATCACCTACGACTCCGATTGGGGTCTGGCAGAACGCTTGCTCTTGGCCGCTGCCAATGATGTCACCCCCGACATTATTGCCGCCACCGGAGTGAAACCCTATATTCGCTCTGACCTCTACGATTATGGTGTCTACCTGCGCCTGCGGTACATGACGCGGGTCAAAGACCGCCCCGCCATTGCCTATGAGATCACCAAGCGGGTTTTTGATTCTTTTCAGCATGAGACCTCTGTGGACTTTGCCATTCCCTACGTCTACTCTTATCGCGCGGGTGCTGGCCGAAAAGACGATGAGCTGCTTCATGACGCAGAGTCACGCCATGTGCGCCAGATCGAAGTGAGACTTATCGAGCCAACCTACCAACCACGGGTTGACGAACATGACATTGAAATGCTTATGGACAGCATCGCTGAGCGGGGGCTTCTGCAGCCCATCGTCGTCGTCAAGGATCCGCACAGTGACCTCTACGACATTGTAGCCGGGCACATGCGCTTTGAAGCGGTCAAGCGACTGGGTTGGAAAACCATTCCGGCCGTCGTCCGTGGCGAGCACACACAAACAGCGTAGGTCCAGCGTCGATTATTGCTCCCAACGGGTACGCTACCGTTGTGCAAATAGCGTGCCACGGCATTATCTGGGAGTCAAGCTGTGAAGCTATGGCGATTCGTATCTGTCAGCGCGATCCTGACTGCTATCACGACCTGTGCCGCGGTAAGCTTGGCTACTGTCGGTCTTGCAGCACCTCGTCTTTGTCTGGTGGTCACAGACAGCCTGGACCTCATGGAGATAGCGACGGATGCCAGTTGGCAGCAACTGGTTAGTCAGGGCAGCATTGGTCTGATTAACACCCGTACCGCTGGGCGGGTCCATGCCGCAGCCACACATCTAAGCATCGGTGCCAGCTTTCGCGCCGATGCGCCCACTGGTGCCGTCCTTGCTCTGGACGCGAGCGAACTATTTCAGGGTCTGGAGGCTGGTGCGGCCTTCACTGCACTCACTCAACAGGCACCTGTGCAGGATGGGGTAATGGTACTCAGCCTGCCTCAACTGCAGCGGGCCAACACCTTCGCTACTTCCGAAGCAGGGGTGGGTTGGCTCGGCCGTCAGTTACGGGAAAAGGGTCTCTCGGTTGCTCTTGTGGGCAACTCTGACACGCTAGACAACACGCGCCGCCCCTCCGCTCTCATCGCTATGGACGAGGAAGGACGAATACCTCTGGGCAACGTCAGCAAGGAGCTTTTCCGCACAGACCCGGAGTGGCCATTTGGCAGACGTACCGACTACGAAGCGCTGTCTGAAACACTTTCGCGCTACCGTCATGTGGATCTGCTCGCCATCGAGCTCGGCGATCTGGCTCGCCTGGATGCCTATCGGGATCGCATCAGTGAGCAGCAGTGGCAGCGTTGGCGCAGACGAGCGGTACAAGAGATGGGGGAGTTCATCACCAAACTGCTGCAGAAGTGGAAAACCCCACTTCTGGTCGTTGCCCCGACCCCACGCGCTGACCGACTTACTGCCGGACATTGGCTGGCACCTGCGCTGCTTGTTGAACCAAGGACCCAGCCAGGCCTTCTCAGTTCCCGCAACACCCGACGAGCGGGCATCGCAGTCAATATAGAACTGGCTGCCGTGGTGCTAGCCCTTGTCGAGGGTAACCCCCCGGAGCCGTGGTTTTCGCAGCCCCACCCCAACGCCATGGCCATACTGGCTAGCGACTACCAACACATCACAAGTACCCATGACCAGCGAAAACCCGTGCTGCAGAGCTATGTGATCTTGTGCATCATCGTCTTTTCCGTCTCGATGTTGATCATCTGGGCTACGACTTATGGCGGGCTGCGGCGTCCCGCAGTATGGCATATCACCTTGCTAAGCATTGCCGCCTTTCCATTGGCCCTGCTTATCTTGCCGCTAGTCGTTCCGTCTTCCGCTACCGAGGCGCTGGTAGTCGCTGGCGCGATCGCCATTGCGCTGGCGTTGGGCGGGTGGTATCTAGGAAGACGCTCACTACACAGCTATCTCATCGTGCTCAGCACCACGAGTGCTGCTCTGTGCCTCGATCTTATGTGTCGCACGAACTTGATTCAACGGTCGATTCTAGGATACGATTGCATTGGCGGTGCGCGCTATTACGGCATCGGCAACGAATACGTGGGTGTGCTTCTCACGTCAAGCGTGATGGTTGCTGGCATGCTGCTACAGACCTATGCGCACCGCCTTGCGCGCCCCATAGCCATTTTGTTTCTAGGGTTGGTCGCATTAGTAGTTGGTGCCCCCTGGTGGGGGGCCAATAACGGCGGTGCCCTAGCCGCCTTTGTCGGCTTCTCGCTAACCATACTTCTGATCACAGAGGCGCCTATCACCTGGCGCCAGCTCTTGCGCATAGCCCTCGGCATTGCTGTGGCAGCTGGTGCCGCGATCGCTGTTGACCTGTTCATGTGGCCGCAAAGCCCCTCGCATCTGGGCCTCCTAGCCCGCAGGGTCGCTACAGAAGGCTTGGAGCCCCTGGTGACTACGGCAAGCCGCAAGATCGCCATGAATCTGCGTTTATTCAGGTACACGATCTGGACAAGAGTTCTGGTTGTTTCCCTGGCAATCACCCTGTGGCTGCTTCACAGGCCAGCGGCCTGGGTGCGGCAGCTCTTGAAACGTTTCCCCGTGGTCTTGGCCGCCACAAAAGGGGCCCTTATCACAGCGGTCGTGGCGCTGTTAGTCAATGACTCTGGAGTGGTAGCGGCAGCCACTGCCATGATTCCAGTGACGACAGTCCTTCTTTTTCTTGCCATAGCACCCGTCTCGCAACAGGAGTAGTGCGCTTTGTGGGAAATAAGACAAAGGCGGTTCGTAATTTGCACGGGGGTGTTGTAAAGCATGCTATCAGATGTTGAAATCGCACAGTCGACCATCTTGCGTCCCATTGCGGGCATTGCACAGGATCTCGGGTTACACGAAGATGAACTTGAACTCTACGGCACACACAAAGCGAAGCTCTCTTTGTCCATCTTGCAGCGTCTGAAGAACGCTCCAGACGGCAAACTGATCTACACCACAGCCATTACCGCCACCCCAGCCGGAGAGGGAAAGACTACTACAGCCATTGGACTTACCCAGGGACTTGCCAGCCTTGACAAACGGGCTATGGTCGCATTGCGAGAGCCTTCACTGGGCCCGGTCTTTGGCATCAAAGGGGGTGCCACTGGCGGAGGCTATGCCCAGGTAGTGCCTATGGAAGATATCAACCTGCACTTCACGGGCGACATCCATGCCGTAGGAGCGGCTCACAACCTGCTCGCCGCTGCCATCGATAACCATATCTACCAGGGCAATCGCCTCAACATCAATCCCCGCCGTGTGCTGTGGCGTCGCGTCATGGATATGAACGATCGACAGTTACGCAACATCGTGGTGGGACTAGGCGGCCCGCTCAGCGGAGTACCCCGCGAGACTGGTTTCGATATCACTGTCGCCTCTGAGGTCATGGCCATTCTCTGCTTAGCCTCCAGCCCTGCTGACCTGAAAGAGCGACTGAAACGTATGCTCGTCGGTTTCACCATGGACAACCAACCCGTCTACGCTGCCGATTTGGGCGTCGCGGGTTCCATGGCCGTCTTGCTCAAGGATGCGCTCAAGCCCAACCTGGTACAGACCCTAGAAGGCCAGCCCGCCTTGATTCATGGAGGCCCCTTTGCCAACATCGCTCACGGCAACAACTCCATCTTGGCTACACGCATGGCCCTCAAACTGGTGGACTACGTGATCACAGAGGGTGGATTTGCCGCAGATCTGGGCGCTGAGAAGTTCTTTGATATTGTCCATGGCTACTCCGGCCTGACGCCGGATCTGGCTGTATTGGTGGCTTCTGTCAGGGCGTTGAACATGCATGGTGGAGTGGAGCGCGACCGCGTGGCCGAAGAGAACCTGCCAGCACTAGAAGCGGGTCTTGCCAATTTAGGGCGACACATTGAAAGCTTGGGCAAGTTTGGGTTGCCAGTTGTGGTAGCCATCAATCGCTTTCCGACAGACACCGATGCCGAGTTACAGCTAGTCCAAGAGTATTGCTCGAAGAGGGGCATCCGCTCAGCTATCTCCGATGTAGTCGCCAAAGGCGGTGAGGGCGGTCGAGAACTCGCTCAGGTTGTACTAGAGACACTAGAGAGTCAGCCAGCGAGCTTCCGTTCCTTGTACGATTGGTCTTTGCCCATTAAAGAGAAGCTAGAGACAGTAGCCCAGGAGGTCTACGGTGCTGACGGCGTCGTCTACACAGCAAACGCGGAGAAAGACATCGCCCTGTGCACGCAACTAGGACTGACCGACCTACCTGTCTGCATAGCCAAAACACAACACTCTATTACAGATGACCCTGCCATCAAGGGTGCCCCCACGGGCTTTTCGATCACCGTAAGAGAGGTGCGTCCAGCACCAGGGGCCGGGTTCTTGGTCTGCCTAACCGGTGACGTCATGACCATGCCCGGGCTGCCCAGGCAGCCAGCCGCTGAGATTATTGATTTGACTGAGGATGGCGTGATTACTGGCTTGCGCTAGAAGCATCCCTGGGGTACGAGCCCAACACACGTACGAACGAGCAATGGTGGCGCAGGCCCTCGAGGGCCTGCGCCACGCCCGTATCATCGACATGCCCCTCCATGTCCACCAGGAAGATGTACTCGCCCAGGTGGCGCCGAGCGGGCCGTGACTCTAGCTTACTCAAGTTGATGTCCCGACAAGCGAACTCGTACAGAGCCCGATAAAGATGGCCGGGTCGGTCATCTGGAAAAGCAAAGGAAATGGAGGTTCTGTCATACCCAGTCGCTTCAGGTAGCGCATCAGCGACTACAAAAAAGCGGGTGGCATTGCCCTCTTCATCCTGCAGATCGCGAGCCATTACCTCCAGGCTGTAGAGCTCGGCGGCCAGCTCCGTGCCCACTGCTGCCAAACGCAGGTCGGCCTTGTCACGCACGATCTTCGCCGCCTCAGCCGTACTACTGGAGGGACACAGCTCGGCCCCAGGTAGCATCTCACTCAGATGGCGCCTGCATTGTGCTAACGCGTGCGGATGCGAGTACACAGCGACGACCGCTGTGGGATCAGCGCCTGGCAGCGCCAATAGGCTATGGCGTACAGTGATGATCACCTCTCCAACGATGGGCACCTCTACCTCGTGCACGAGATAGTCTAGGGTGAGCACTACAGACCCCTCGATGGAATTCTCGGCAGGTACTACACCCAGCTGCAGTTCACCAGCCTCAACCGCCAACAAGACATCGGCTATTGTCCGGTGGGCCACCAATACCGGATTGACAATGCCCTGTCTGGCGACATACGCCCGTACGGCTTGCTCCGTGAAGGTACCGCGGGGTCCCAAATAGCCTATTCGTGTCACGGGCGCGTGCTCCCCTCATGTCGCCTGGCAATCCAGGCCTGACTGCGGTGCTTAACCTCAAGGGCTTGCGTCATCTTATGCTCATCCGGGGAAAGAGAGCTAACAGATGTTTTCACCCTCAGCGCCTCTTCGAAACCGCTTATCAGCGCTGAGACCCCCTCGTCGAAACTGACGGAACGGCCGATCAGTTGAGCCAACCCCGCCGCACTCGTACCGAGCTTTTTAGCGGCTCGTTCGCGATTTTGCTCGCTACGAAACCGAAGCACTCCGTACAGACGCTCCGGCTCCAACCACAAAGGTACAGAACCGTGCTGCAAGAGCGCACCCTTGCGGCGGACCTGAGCACTGCCTACCACCTTGTGACCAGCCACCACAAGCTCATACCATGAAGGGGCATCAAAACAGGCAGCTGCCACGCCAGCCTCACTGCGGTGAGCATGCGCGCGCCCCTGGCTTGAAACGGGTTTCTTCGCCAGCTCAGCGCGCAGTCCCAACAAAGCCAGGCCTCGCAGCAAACCACGACTCAAATAGCGATAGGACTCCGCAACACCGACGTCGGTTAGCGGGTGTTGCGGAGGTAGGGCAATCGAGTAGGTGACCTCTTGAGCATGCAGGATCGCCCGGCCACCTGTTGGGCGACGCACCACGTCTATGCCTTCGCTAGCACAGACGGCGAAGTCAACTGTTTGCGCATCCTGAAAGTAACCCAAAGATAGTGCATAGGGTTGCCAGCTGTAGAAGCGCAGAGTCGGCTGCTGAACAGAATCCAGCAAGGCTTCATCCACAGCCATGTTATGCGCACCAGTGGCTGCGCCGTCTAGTAGCAGTCTCCACTCTTCAGTCACGAGCAGGCGGACGCCAGGCCAGATCCGGCTGTCGGGCAGCTCGAGTCTCGTCCAAGCGACCGACGACAGTGTTATGTGGCGCCCCCTTCACCACCTCAGGATCACTGATGGCTTCATCAGCAATGGAGATCATCGCTTCCGCGAATGCATCCAGAACCTCTAACGGCTCTGTCTCCGTTGGTTCGATCATGATGGCCTCATCAACAATGAGTGGGAAGTAGACAGTCGGCGCATGAATCCCATGGTCGAGAAGACGCTTGGCCATGTCGATCGTACGCACGCCATGCTCCTTCTGCCGATTCCCCGACAGTACAAACTCATGTTTGCACGCCCGCTGATAGGGAACGTCAAAGTATGGTGCCAGCCTATGCATGAGATAGTTCGCATGCAGTACCGCGATCTCACTGACCCGCCGCAACCCATCGGGACCCATGGCCCGAATATAGGCGTACGCCTTGACTAGAACACCGAAACTGCCATAGAACGAGCGCACTCGCCCGATCGAATCGGGGCGATCGTAATCAAGTGCATAGCGCTCATCTTTCTTGACGACGACAGGGCGTGGCAAAAACGGAGCCAGCGCCTCTGTGACCGCCACCGGACCAGCGCCTGGCCCCCCACCACCATGTGGTGTAGAGAAGGTCTTGTGCAGGTTGTAGTGAACCACGTCAAAGCCCATGTCGCCAGCCCGAGAGATCCCTAAGATGGCATTGGCGTTAGCCCCATCGTAGTAGAGCAGGCCTCCTGCGGCATGCACAATGTCGCAAATCTCCTTGATATTCTCATCGAAAAGCCCTAACGTATTGGGGTTAGTAAGCATCAGTGCCGCCGTCTTGGCGCTGACGTGCTCGCGCAACGCCGCTACATCCATACCCCCACGGGCATCCGAAGGCACAGTGACCACGTGGCAACCGCACATGGCAGCTGAAGCTGGGTTGGTGCCGTGACCAGCATCGGGTATCAGAACCTCAGTACGCTGTTCCCCTTCTCCGCGCGCCTTATGGTACGCCCTGATCATCATAAGGCCAGTCAGCTCACCGTGAGCACCGGCTGCAGGCTGCAAACTAGCGTACGGCAGCCCGGAGATCTCGCACAGGTACTGCTGTAGTAACCACATCATCTCTAAAGCGCCCTGAACACACGACTCAGGTTGGTACGGATGGATGCGGGCGAAACCAGGCAAACGTGCAGCCAACTCATTGACCTTTGGATTATACTTCATCGTACACGAACCCAATGGATAGAAGCCCACATCGACCGCATGGTTGCGTCTACTTAAGTTCACGTAGTGACGCACTACCTCAAGCTCAGACATCTCCGGTAGAGTCGGATCCTCCTGACGCAAGAGATCAGCCGGAACGAGACTCTCTATCGGCTCTGCGGGCACATCCAGCGGAGGTAACGTGTATCCTGGCCTCCCAGGTGCGCCTTTCTCGAACAGGAGCGGTACTCCTTGCTGCATCATCTGAGTTCCCCCCTCCGCAAACGCCGTAGGGTGGCTGCCAGTGTGTCGATCTCTTCCCGTGTGCGGGCTTCGGTAACGCAGAACAACGCCCAGTTTGCGTAGCGGGAGTCAAAGCGACCCAGAGGTAGTCCACCGATGATCTTCTCTTCCAGCAAGAGCTCATTCAGCTTTTCTACATCGTGGTCTACAGCCAATGTGAACTCCTGAAAAAACGGAGCATCAAACGCTGGCTCAAAGCCCGGCAGTTCGCATAGACGCGCCCGTGCATAGTGCGCTTTCTGCAGACTCTGAGTGGCGATGTCTTTCAGCCCCTGACGCCCTACCAGCGCCAAATAAACAGCGGCCGTTAAGGCGTTTAGAGCCTGGTTACTACAGATGTTGGAGGTGGCGCGTTCACGGCGAATGTGTTGCTCACGGGCCTGTAGAGTGAGCACAAAGCCGCGGCGGCCCGCCTGATCTACAGTAGCCCCGACGATGCGCCCTGGCAGACGACGTATCAACTCTTGCTTAGTCGCCATAAAGCCAACGTATGGCCCACCAAAGCTGACAGCATTGCCGAGTGGTTGGCCCTCACCAACGGCAATGTCGGCACCATACTCGCCCGGTGATTTGAGGACGGCCAAAGAGACTGGGTCTACACACGCAACGTAGAGGCCCCCGGCTTCATGTACCGCCTGACCTATCTCATCAACGGCCTCCAAGCAGCCAAAGAAGTTCGGTTGCTGGACCACCAAGCCAGCTGTGTCATTTCCCAATAGGTCGCGTAGAGCCTCCATATCTATCAGGCCCTCGCGCATAGCTACCATCACCGTGGCCAGCCCTTGCTGCCTCAGATAGGTCTCCATCACCTGTCGATACTCTGGATGAAGCCCCTCTGCCACCAAGACCGTATTCCTCTTTGTGTGTGCACAGGC
Source organism: Limnochordia bacterium (assembly GCA_050951545.1). GTDB lineage: Bacteria > Bacillota > Limnochordia > DTU080 > DTU080 > DTU080. The sequence continues at coordinate 86,938 of JBMNJG010000002.1, forward strand.
CATGATAGCAGCTTCGGCACAGGCGGTCGCTCCATCGTAGACAGAGGCATTCGCCACATCGAGCCCTGTTAAGAGACAGATGAGACTCTGGAACTCGTAGATACTCTGCAGCACACCCTGGCTCACTTCTGCCTGATAGGGCGTGTAGGTGGTCACAAACTCTGCACGGCCGACGAGCTCAGCGAGTGCGGCTGGTACCAGCCGGTCATAGACGCCACCGCCCATGAAGCAGGTGTAGGTATCTAAGTCGGCGTTGCGATCAGCCAACTCCCTCAGATGCGCCACTAGCTGAGCCTCGCTTAAGGCCTCTGGAAGCTGTAGCCTACCCTGGAAACGCACATCCTCAGATATGTCCTCGAACAGCTCCGCCACGGAGCCGATACCTATCTCTGCCAGCATCTTGGCTTCTTCTTCGCGTGTAGTCGGGATGAAGTTCAAGCAGCTGCACCTCCTCACGACGGGTAAGTCGTAGCTACCCAAATCTACTCTCCAATGAGCTCCTCGTACTGCGTCGCTGTGAGAAGAGCATCGGCTTCTGCCGCATCCGTCACTTCAATGATGGCAATCCAGCCCTCACCGTACGGATCCTCATTGATAAGCTCAGGCCTGTCGGCCAGTGCGTCGTTCACTTCGGCCACCTTGCCCGACACCGGTGCGTAGATATCCGAGACAGCCTTTACCGACTCCACTACCGCAAAATCGTCGCCAGCGGCCACTGTAGCTCCTACTTCGGGTAGCTCAACGAATACGACGTCACCGAGTTCTTTTTGGGCAAATTCGGTAATGCCGATCTTGGCTCGATTGCCCTCTTCCAGCTTCAGCCATTCATGTTCCTCGCTGTATTTCAGATCCGCTGGATACATTAGAACCACCCTTTCTTCTACGTTTTCGGGGTTACGACGGGCGTCGCCGAGTATGCCCCTGCACAAACCGACCCTTGATGATCTCAGCCGGGCGAGCCTTCCCTCGCACATCGATGAAGATGCGAGAGCCCGCTTTCGCCAGACTCGTTTCCACATAGCCCATGCCAATATCCTTCTCCATTGTGGGAGAGAATGAGCCACTGGTCACGGTGCCAATCGGTGTCCCCTGCTCATCACAGATGGAGTACCCATGCCTGGGAATTCCTCGACCTTCAACTACGAAGGCCACCAAACGCCTTGACACCCCTGCTTCCTTCTGGGCAAGCAGAGCCTCGCGTCCTATGAAATCAGGCTTATCGAGCTTGACGAAGAAGCCAAGCCCCGCCTCAAGCGGCGTAGTCTCTTCATCGATGTCGTTGCCATAGAGCGTCAGCCTGGCCTCCAGACGCAAGGTGTCCCTGGCACCCAATCCGACAGGCACCATGCCCAAAGGTGTCCCCACACTCATCAGCGCTTCCCAAACGCCTGCGGCCTCGTCTGCAGGGAAGTACAGCTCAAAGCCGTCTTCACCAGTGTAGCCCGTGCGTGAGATGATGCTGGGAACACTGGCTACGCTTCCATTCATCCATTCGAAGCTGTACAACTCACTCAGACTGGCAGATGTAACTGATTGCAGGATCTGCTCTGCCAATGGGCCTTGAAGCGCGATCAGTGCAGTCTGTTCACTGCGGTCTTCCAGACGTACCTCGCCCTTCAGATGCTCCTGCAGCCAAGCAATGTCCTTCTCAGTGTTGGCCGCATTGACCACCAACAGGTAACCCTCCGCCACTCGATAGACGAGGATGTCGTCAAGAATGCCACCGCTGGGCACGCAAAGCATGGTATACTGCGCCTGCCCAGCCCCCAGGGTTGACAAATCGTTTGTGGTAACTGTCTGCAACGCGTGAAGTGCATCGGGGCCGCTAACAAGAAGCTCTCCCATGTGCGACAGGTCGAACATACCAGCCTTCGTGCGCACCGTGCGATGTTCGGCTAGAACACCGCTGTACTGCACTGGCATGTCCCATCCCCCGAACTCAACCATCCTTGCTCCAGCCGCCCTATGGATTTCGTTCAGTGGTGTGCGCCTGAGCATAGTCCGCCCCCTTTTTTCTATTGCCGCTTCCTACCCGTACCCTTAGGCCTATTGGCTCATATAATGCAGGGCTAAGGCACGCCAAGAAACCGCTTTCGGGCGGGCAGGAGGCTGACAATGCTGATACGATTGCTGGCTACCATTCTGACGCCAATTCTTAACCCAATCTTGCGCCGCAGCAAACATACGATGGTACTGGTGATTCGTCGCAAAGCCTAGACTTGGATGAGACGCCCCGCCTGCCGGGCGTCTGCATCCGCGTCTTGGCCCCGTCTGTCACTACTTGAAGACTGGCGTGCACCATTTGCGAAATTCGGGGTGCTTTCCTCGGACAACATCAAAGTAGAGTGTCTGAATTTGCTTCACCACAGGACCGATCTGGCCATCGCCTACGGGTCGATGGTCGATCTCCGTAATCGGGGAGACCTGCGCTCCGGTACCGACCACGAAAAGCTCGTCGGCTATGTAGAGCTCCGTACGGTCGATGGGGCGTTCCACTGTTTCTATGCCCACATGGGCGGCCACCTGCAGAAGGCTGTCTCGGGTGATTCCTTCGAGAATATCAGCGGTAGTGGGCGGAGTGATTAGTTTCCCTCCACGCACCATAAAGACGTTCTCGGCGCTGCCCTCAGACACATGCCCATCGTTCGTGAGAAAGATGGCCTCATCGTAGCCGTCATCTAGTGCTTCCGTCTTGGCCAACGCGGCATTTACGTAGGCTCCGTTTACCTTGGCCCGCATGGGAATCGCGTTGTCATCAAGGTGACGCCATGAAGAAACCCGGGCCCGCAAGCCGCGCGACATGTCTAGGTAATCGCCAAAGGGCAGAGCAAACAGTAAAAATGCATCGTCAAGCCCAGTCAGCTTCACACCGATGGCTTCCGTAGACTTATAGAAGACAGGCCTAATGTAGACGTCGGTTCGATCGCCGTTCTTGCTCAGCAGCGTCTTGGTGATGTCACAGAGATCATCCGCAGTATATTCTGACTCCATGCGCAAGATCCTGCAGGAATTCAGCAGGCGTTCGTAGTGCTCTTTTGCCCGAAAGATAAGTAGATCCTGCTCATCCTCGGCCCAGTAGGCCCGAATGCCTTCAAAACAGGCTGTCCCATACAGGAAGGCGTGGGTGCGAATGCCGATTTTGGCCTCATCCAGAGGCACGTAACGACCCTCAAAGAACGCATACCTCGTCATAGTTCTCTCCTCACTTGTCTTTTGAAGTGGCTTCCCTGCTGCAGGAGGTATTCCTCCCACGGTGGGCTGCAAAACGCTCGAAGGATGCGCCAGCTACCCCTGTGAGTTGCCGCCTGGCGCGTCGACTGTCCGTGCGGCTGCTTCCTGAGCTGTATCAGCCCCAACTGCCGCGCCCGTGCCGACACGTGTGATCTGCTCGCGCGCCTTGTATGTGGACCGCGAGACCAACTCCCATTTCTCTCCACTGGCTGCATTGCGCACTCGCCATACGGAGACGGTGTAGCCCTTGCTTCCCTTTTGGGCAACAACGGTCTTGCCTGCGGGCAGAGCAGGATCACGAATCTGCTGGACAGGCATCGACTTGACGCTCTCCACTTTGGAGACGAGACGCGCCAAATCTGCCGGCGCAGCGCCCAAGAGCGCTACGATAAGCCTGTTACCGGATGTTGTGGCATGGACGTACAGATGATTCTCGGTGTTATTGATGAAGCGGAAATCGATGTAGTCATAGGCTACCGCAGCATCGAGTCCGAGCGGCACGTATGTTGAAGGAATGGAGTGCGGGCTGCGAGATCGAATCCTCAGACCACCAAGAAGCACTGCATTGTACAGGGTGCTCGATACCTGGCAGACACCACCACCGATGTCAGGGACAAGCTCGCCACCGACAACCACTGGCGCCTCTTTGTAGCCGTTTTTCGACAAACGTGGACCTACTCGCTGATTGAAGGAGAAGACCTCATGCGGTGCCAACACCGCCCCGTCAAGGGCCTCAGCGGCCAGCCTAAGATTATGGGCACGGTTAGAGTCTCCGGTGTTGAAGCGCGTTTCGGCACGGGCCACCACATGCTTGATTCCCCAGGTACGAGCCTGAGCCGTGGCATATACAGGCTGTGTAACTTGCATGGGAGCGACAACCTCTCTGTCAAGCTCAAGCAAGGTAGCAAGCACCGCTTTGCGTAGTGCTGGTAGATCAATCTCAAGGCCATCCCGACTAGGCATGAGCTTGATGGTGCCATCCGAGAGAAGAGAGAAGCCTGCGTCTTTGGCCGGGCGGTTTATACTTCGCCCCAGATCCTCCAGAAGGCGATCGAAACGGGAACTTGCCGTCACTTGCAGCGGAATATCCACACCCTTTATTGCTGCCCTGTAACGATCCCGGCTACGATGCAGCACGTTGCCAGAACGCCCCACAGCTAGCGCCTCTTTGACCATCGCTTCGAGATCGGCAGTGATACCATCTTCGGCAGGATAGATGAAGTGCTCTCCCCCATTCCACACAATGTGAATGGGACGCTCGACTTTCGCCTGGAGCCCCTTTCTTACGAATGCAACGGCCTCGCTGGAACGCAAGCCCCCTACTGGGATGCCCGCAATTGAGACCCTAGGTATGATGAGGTCTGCTTTCTCCGAGGAGCCAAAGGCCAGGTACATGCCTAGAAGCCATGAGAAGAAGGCTACCAAGACTAGGCCCGTCAGACGGACCCGAGTGCGTTGGTGTGTTGAGGCCATGGCTATCACGCTCCCGTGTTGCTGTAGTTCGAGTTATTTCCACGCGTTTCGAGGATGCTCCTCTTTCCTATTCTACATATTAGGCCGATAGCCTGGCAGCAGAGATGGTATAGGCAGGGCTGAGTGCGTCATATACTGATGTGGGCTTGTATCTCTTGTGTCCGAGGTGGTCTCTTTGTGGCAAGCGCTTACATCGCCTCTGGTTGCCGATCTTGAACTGAACCATCCTAACCGGGTACACATGGAGCACGAGTCAGCAGCCAAGACTCTGGCGCTATCCTTGAACGAGCATCTGGCGCTTGTCGCCACACCAGGCACTCCTCCCGTGGTGGTCTGCGTTGGCACAGATCGCTCAACGGGCGATTCACTGGGGCCTCTCATCGGCACTGCTCTACAAGAGCGCATGCTACCAGCCCCAGTCTATGGTACGCTCGAGGACCCCGTGCATGCCGCCAACCTAGCTGACGCCTTGGAGAACATCCAAGGCAACCAACCCGAGCAACCCGTTTTGGCCGTCGATGCCTGTTTGGGGCGAGCAGAGAACGTCGGATTTGTGTCTGTGAGACGAGGAGCTCTGCGCCCGGGAACCGGGGTGAACAAGCGATTGCCTGCTGTGGGGCACCTTCATGTGGTAGGTGTCGTTAACGTCGGCGGATTCATGGAGTACCTCGTGCTGCAAAACACGCGGCTTAGTCTGGTCATACGCATGGCCAGTCTTATTGCTGAGGCGATCGAAGTCTGTCTGTGTGAGCTCTGGCTCTCACAGGCAACTGCATCTCTAAGCGAGGCGAAGCGGATCCCGCGCAGTCGGGTGGCACTGCCTCTTCGACAGTGAGCAGGCACCACAAAAGGGGGTCTCAGGGAGTCTGCAATCGGGCATAGGCTGCAACCTTTGCCCGATCATACACTAGTTTGAGTGGTAGATCGGTGGCTTGGGCTGTGCGCTGGCAATCGTCGTACTCAGGGGCGACGTTGACCACCTCCTGATGCCACCGCCCAAGCTTCACTCGGACCGGGTTTCCTTCTACCTGCACATCCATCCAGTCCCGACGGAGCTTGTGCCGACGAGCTCCAAGACACCGTACGCCCAGTGTCGTCGTTTCACGCAGAGTTGTCGCTACGCAGGCCTCAACCCCGGTAGGGGCCGATAGCACAGTGAGCTTGAGGGCTGGCCGACCTTTTTTCATCACGATCGGAGTGAAGTAAGCATCTAGGGCCCCGGCAGACAACAGCTGGTCAATCACATGTTGGCTACACTCAGGGTTCATATCATCGATATCAGCTTCGAGAACCTCTACATGGTCTTCGTCAAGCCCATCGATCTCGTGCTCGTGACTATGGGCGTCCCTGTGATCGTCAGCTACGGTGCCGATGGCCAAACGCAGAACGTTGGGAATGGGGAAATGCTTGGTGCCGAGGCCATAGCCTATGGTCTCGACAGTCATTGCGGGCCAAGGACCGTAGCCAGTTGCCACGGTGCGCAAGATAGCTGCCCCGGTTGGCGTCGTCAGCTCACCGCGAATTCCAGTGGAATAGACGGGTACTCCACGCAGAATCTCTAGAGTAGCCGGAGCTGGAACGGGAATCCTGCCGTGAGCGGCCTTCACAAAGCCGCTTCCTAGATGGATTGGCGACACATAGATGGCATCAAGATCGAGATGGGCCAGACCCGAGATCGCGCCAACGACATCCACAATGGCGTCGATGGCCCCAACCTCGTGGAAATGTACTTCGGTAGCGGGCACTCCATGGATATGGCCTTCTGCTTTGGCGATGATCTCAAAAACACGCATCGCTGTCTTCTGCGTCTTCTCAGACAGACTAGACGCCGTGACAATGCTCTCGATATCTTGTATCGAGCGGTGGACATGCTCACTCGTGGTCTGAGCAACTTCAACGTGCGTACCCGTGATAGCCTCACGGCTTTCCTTCGTTACCTTCAGCTGCCAGCCAGGGAGGTTAAGGCGATGAAGGTCTTCCTCGAGCGCAGCCACAGGAACTCCGGCATCGACCAGCGCTCCAAGGATCATGTTTCCACTGGCACCAGAAAAGCAATCAAAGTAGGCGATGCGCATTTGGGGTGTACTCCTCTCTGAACTAGCTGCATCATTTGCATAGGCACCGTGCAAGCTGGCCACCTGCGCGCCGCTTACAGTGACTGGGGACAACAGGTAGCGATAAGCCGGTTGATGGTGGCGGCCGCGTAGCCTGCGCCAAAGCCGTTGTCTATGTTGACCACGCTTACACCGCTGGCGCAGGAATTAAGCATTGTAAGCAAAGGCGCGAGGCCAGCGAAATTAGCGCCATAGCCTGTGCTGGTCGGAACAGCGATAACAGGGCGGTCAGTAAGCCCGGCCACGACACTTGCCAAGGCTCCCTCCATGCCCGCTACAGCGATGATGACATGAGAATGATCAATGATCGCCTGTTGAGCGAGCAGGCGATGAATGCCAGCCACCCCCACATCATACACCCGTTCGACCACATGACCCATGGCAAGGAGCGTAACCGCCGCCTCCTCGGCGACTGGAACATCCGATGTGCCTCCAGTCAGAATGGCTATGTAGCCTGGATAGAGTGGATCTAGTGGGCCCCGACTGATGGTGATCGCTCTGGCGAGTTCGTGATATTGAGCCTCAGGCAAAACCGCTTGTACAGCCGCAAACGTCCCCGTATCAGCGCGAGTCGCCAAGACTCGGTCATTGCGGGCAAACAGACGGGAGGCTATCTGTTGCACCTGCACTGGCGTCTTCCCAGCACAGTAGATGACTTCGGGAAAGCCCTGGCGCTTGGCGCGGTGATGATCGACCTTGGCAAAGCCCAACTCTTCATATGCAGCTCCCGATAGTACGTCTAGTGCTGCCTCAATATCCGTGCGTCCTGCTTGCAGGTCTTCAAGAAGTCTGCGAATAGCACGCTGATCCAATACAAGTCCTCCCTGGAATCGTGTTCCGCGGTGCGGGCATGTCGGCGGCCAGCCACGCGTACTCCCCGGCTGCTCAGAAGTGTTCCACGTGGAACACTTTCTCGTCGAGAGCCACATAGCGATCCAGCGGCATCCAATGTTCCACGTGGAACATTCCTGCACTGGCTTAACCGCTGCCCCTTTCAGTCTTGCTACCCAGACAGTGACCGTAGACGGCGCAAGAAACCACGCGCCCCTCCCTCTTCCTCCGGAACAGGACGCTGATGCTCAAGCCCCAATAGCCGACTAGCTATTTCCCGAAAATCCTGTGATGCCTGCGCCCTTGGATACTGCAAGACCACGGCTACCTGTTCGCGCACCGCTCGCCCCACATGCTCATCCTCGCTAATGTACCCAAGCGCCTGTAGCTCGTACTGTAGAAACCGTCTGGCCGCGAAAACCATCTTATCCGCCACGTCTATACCCTCTTGTGGGGATTGTACCCGATTGACCACAAGCTTGATTGGCAGAACGTAGCCAGCTCGAGAAAGCACTTTCACCAATGCGTAGGCATCGGTGATGGCTGGTGGCTCTGGAGTAGTGATCAAAACCGCTTCGTTTGCGGCCACAATGAAGTTCGTGACACTGCGTGAAAGCCCGCTGGCCGTGTCGATAAGTATCAGGTCAGTGTAGCGTTCCAGGACCCGGAACTGGCGAATCAGATTGGCGAAACTCTCCTCATCAAGCTCGGTCAGCTCCTGCAATCCCGAGCCTCCAGGCAACACGATAACGCCCCGCGGTCCCTCAACGAGGACTTCAAGAATGTGCCGTCGCCCACTGATGACGTCGGTCAGAGTGTAATGAGGGGCTAGGTTCAACACCACATCGATATTGGCAGTGCCCAAGTCGCCATCGATAATGCAAACACGCCTGCCGAGATCCGATAGGGCAATGGCCAAGTTAACAACCGCTGTCGTCTTCCCTACGCCGCCCTTGCCACTAGTCACAGCCCATACCGGAACCTGCAGTTCCTCGCTGCCAATCTTAGGGTCCTCCGCAAGTGTCTCCAAGACAAGGTAGCGTGCCGACCCAGTCCGCCGCTCACATACCCTGGTGCGAAAATGACGTTCTCCTTCCACGGTGAGAGCCTCTAGCACCACTGGGGTGCCAACTGGCAGCAGAATCAGCTTGCCCTGCTCCATAGGAACCGCTACTCGAATACCCGCTTCTTCCTCGCCAAGCACAGTGCTCTCATAGGGACCGCGGTAGATCGGCGACCCTGGACGAAGAAGCACATTTTGACCCGGTTCGAGGCGCCGCAACCCCTTCGGTCCGCTCGCTTGCACGATGGCCATGCCCTCCATTCCATGAAACCGTATCCGCGCAGGCCGAACCCGATACGCGCACCTGCTACTGGCCGACAATCAGCTCATAGATCCGGGTAATGTCTTCTTCGCTGTAGAACTCGATTTCGATCTGCCCACGGCCTTCTCGGCGCACGATGCGCACCCGTGTCCCCAGAGTCTGCTGTAGCTCTTCCTCCAGGGCGGCCAACTCAGGCGCTTGCGGCAAGCCTGCCTTACGCTTGCGCGCTGGCCGCGTCTTGGAGGCTTTCCGAGCTAGCTGCTCCACCGCTCGCACCGAGAGCCCTTCGGCCATGATGCGCTCAGCCAGTTCGAGCCGCTCTTCGCTGCTCGGAACCGCTAACATTGCGCGAGCGTGCCCTGCAGAGAGCTTTCCCTGGCGTACCCCCTGCTGCAGACTCTCCTCCAGCTCGAGAAGACGCATGCGATTCGCCACAGTAGAACGCTGCTTGCCCACACGGGCGGCTATCTGTTCCTGAGTCAGCCCAAACTCCTCACCCAGCCGCCGAAAAGCTTCGGCTTCCTCCATAGGGTTGAGATCCTCGCGCTGAAGGTTCTCTACCAACGCCATCTCCAGCACCTGGCGATCCTCAAGATCGCGAACCAACGCTGGAATAGCCTTGAGACCCGCCAGCTGAGCCGCCCGCCAACGACGTTCACCCACTACCAACTCGTAACCTGTGCCCTTCGGCCGCACAATCACTGGCTCCAAAACACCGTGCTCCCGTAAAGAGGCCGCCAGTTCTGCAAGTTGCTCCCGGGCATACTCTCGTCGCGGCTGGTCAGGATTAGGAGAAATACGCGTAACCGCGATCTCGTGGACTGCCGTCTGTCCGCTATCAGCCTCAGCCGCTTGCGGGATAATCGCCGCCAGGCCACGCCCTAGTGCTTTGCGTCCACTCATGCGCCTAACACCTCCGCCGCCAGTTCTTGATAGGCGAGCGCTCCTCGACACCTGTCATCGTACACATTGATGGGCTGTCCATAGCTGGGCGCTTCGCTAAGGCGCACATTGCGCGGAATCACGCTTTCGAACACTCGAACCCGGCCCTCAAAGAACCCTCGCACATCATCTGCCACCTGCTGCGACAGATTCGTACGACCATCAAACATGGTTAGCACCACGCCTTCCACCTCAAGCCCTGCGTTCACGTGCGTGCGCACCATCTCAATAGTTTGCATGAGTTGCCCCAAACCTTCTAAGGCGTAGTACTCGCACTGAATGGGAATAAGCACGCTATCTGCCGCGGCTAACCCGTTGAGGGTAAGCAAGCCCAACGACGGCGGGCAATCCACGAGAATGTAGTCGTAGAGATCCACAACCTCCCGCATTCGCTCCCTCAATCGAAATTCCCGCGAAATGGCGCTTACCAGCTCTATTTCGGCGCCAGCAAGGGCGATTGTCGCCGGAGCTACATGCAAACCCTCTAGCAAGGTTGGCTGGATTATCTCCGACATCGCCGCGCGTTCGATAAGTACATCGTACATCGAGGCCTTAAGAGTGGCCTTCTGAATGCCGATGCCACTAGTGGCGTTGCCTTGTGGATCAAGATCGACCACGAGCACGCGCTTGCCCGCTACGCTCATGTAAGCACCCAGATTGACCGCAGTGGTGCTCTTGCCCACCCCGCCCTTCTGATTGACGACAGTAATTGTTCTACCCATTGCCCAACACCTGACCCTTTTTGGGCGACCCAACCCATGCATTCCAAGCACACTTCGTGCCAGGGGAGTTTCATTCCTTCCCTTTGTCGCCGACAGCAACTCAGTCGCCAACCTAATCTACCTACTAGAGGGGACGCTTCTGCGCAAGCCCCGCTCGGCGCGGGTAGGCAGGCGGTGTAGGACGGCTCTTGCGGTACCACACGAGCGTTCTACCCCCACTGCCTCCAGGCAGTTCCAGCGACGTCAGCACTGCTGGGTCAACTCCCAGCTTCCTCGCTGCCACGCGGGCTTCAGCAACCTCATCTTCCACGTCAGGGCCCTTCATGGCTATGACACCACCACCTATCTTGACCAAGGGCACACAATACTCTAACACGACCGGAAGGCGTGACACCGCTCTGGCCACGGCTACATCGAAACTCTCACGCGCATCAGCATCACGACCCAGATCTTCAGCCCGCAAATGCAGACAACGCACTCCTTTAAGCTGCAGCTCAGCAAGCACTTCTTCCACGAAACTGACCCGCTTACGCAATGCATCCGCCAGTACCCATCTGACATCGGGACGCAAAATGGCCAGGGGCACCCCTGGAAAACCAGCACCAGTGCCCACATCCACAGCGCGACAACCGGAGGGCCATGAACCTACGCCCAGACAGGTAAAGGAGTCCGTGAAGTGCTTCAGTGCTATCTCCTCAGGCTGCACGAGAGTCGTCAGATTCAGCTCTTTGTTCCGATTCACCAACATGTCGGCAAAGTGCGCACACTGCTCCATCTGCCGCCCAGACAGCTCTATCTCCATCTGTCTTGCTGCCTGCGTCAAGGTCTCCACAAAGATACTCTGCATACTCGTCACTCCACTACCTTTCGCCCTTGCCGACGTCTACTCTCCAAATGAACCAAGAGCACCGCAACGTCTGCAGGTGAGACGCCCGGAATGCGAGCAGCTTGCCCGAGCGTTTGGGGTCGCACTCGCTCCAGTTTCTCACGCGCCTCACGGGCCAGCCCACCGATCTCGCTGTAGGTGATGCTGTCTGGAAGATGCCTGTCCTCCATACGTTTTTGAGCCGCGACCTGCCGCTCTTGCCGCCCGATATAGCCCGCATAGCGCAGATCATTCTCGACCCCAGCCACGATCTGCTCGTCCAAAGGTGTGCGCTGCGGATCGAACACTGCCACTTTTTCATAGGAAAGCTCCGGACGACGCAGCAGTTCCTTAAGGTTGCTCGGCCGCGCTAGAGGAACCGACCCTAAAGTCTGTAGCTGGGCCTTAGTCGTTTCGTTCGCTGGCACCTCTACGGCCTCCAGTCGATCCTTCTCCGCCTTGATCTCTTCTAGTTTTCTCTCGAAGGAAGCAAAGCGCTCGGCACTGATCAAGCCTAAGGCATGCCCCAGCGGAGTCAGCCTGCGGTCTGCGGTATCCTCCCGCAAGAGCAATCGGTACTCAGCGCGCGAGGTCATCATCCGATAGGGCTCGCCTGTACCCTTAGAAACCAAGTCATCAATCAGCACGCCGATATACGCTTGCGAGCGATCCAAGATCACAGGCTCCTCATTCCGGACATGACGAGCCGCGTTGATACCAGCTATCAGTCCCTGCGCCGCCGCCTCTTCGTAGCCTGTAGTGCCATTGATCTGCCCCGCAGCGAAAAGACCGCCTACCTTCTTCAGTTGAAGTGACCGCTCAAGCTCGAGTGGATCGAGGCAGTCATACTCGATAGCGTAGCCGCAGCGAGTAAACTCCACATGCTCCAACCCAAAAATCGTTCGCACAAACTCTATCTGCACAGCCTCCGGCAGACTGGTCGACAGCCCTGCCAGATACGCCTCATGCGTGTGTACACCCTCAGGCTCTATGAAGACCAGATGCCGATCCCTCTGAGGAAACATGACCAGTTTGGCTTCGATAGACGGGCAGTAGCGAGGTCCGGGACCCTGAATGGCACCACTGTACATCGCCGACTGATGTAGGTGAGCTCTTATGACCGCGTGCGTCCGGGCATTGGTGTGCGTCACCCAGCAAGGAAATTGGGGACGCTCAGAAGGTCCCGTTTCAAAGGAGAAACCGTAGCGTAGCTGTTCTCCCTCCAAACGCTCAAGACGCGACTTATCGAGCGAACGAACGTGCACCCGCGGTGGCGTGCCAGTCTTGAAACGCATCACCCGAAGACCAAGTCGGCGCATAGTCTGCCCCAACTCGTCCGCCCCTCGTTGCCCACGAGGCCCTGCGGCGAAACTGCGATCGCCCACATGCACGCGACTAGCCAGATAAGGTCCCATACACCAGATGACCGCAGACGCCCCATAACGCCGCCCCAACTGAGTCTCCACACCCCGTACGCACCCCTCGTCCACGACGACATCGACCACTGATGCCTCGACAAGGCGCAATCGCTCCTGATTCGCCAGCGTACGCAGCATACGCATGTGATACAGGCTGCGATCCACCTGAGCCCGCAAGCTCTGCACCGCTGGACCTTTGCTCGTATTCAGCAACCGCACCTGAATGGCCGTTGCATCAATGCAGCGTGCCATCTCCCCACCCAAAGCGTCAATCTCTCGTACAAGATGACCTTTGCCGGGTCCGCCAATGGAAGGGTTGCATGGCATCAGGGCCACGTTCTCTAGACTCAGGCTAAACATGACGACATGCATCCCCAGGCGTGCCGCGGCTAGCGCTGCTTCACACCCCGCATGGCCCGCTCCTACGACGATCACGTCACATGTCTCATCAAAGATCATCACGTCACTTTCACCACCACTGGCAGACTGCTGCTCACTTGCCTACGCAAAACTGCCGAAAGATCTCGCTGACTACCTCTTCGGGCGTCGTCTCTCCGGTCAGCTCCCCCAAATGCCACAGTGCATCCTCCAGGTCCACGCCCAGGCAATCCGCTGTGACACCCTCAGCAACCCCAGACACAATGCGCTGCAAGGCATCAGCCGTCGCCTGTAACGCACCGACCTGGCGTGCACGCGTCAGCAGCGACTCTTTGTTCTCGCTGACATCCGCTGCCTCTACCATGGCTTCTTCCAGAGCGCCTAGCCCGCTGCCAGTAAGGGCACTAACCGCTACCACGCGTCGCCCTCCGAATGGCTCTAGCTCGACTCGCTGGGGGCGATCACTTTTGTTCAAGACGACGAGACTGTCCCGCTTTCCTAACATGCGCAAGACGTGCTGATCCTCGCCCCGCAGGGATTCGGAGCTGTCGAAAACACCCAGCAAAAGGTCCGCCTCAGCTGCTCTACGCATGGTGCGCTTGATTCCTTCTTTTTCCACAGGATCCGAAGTCTGGCCCACGCCCGCCGTGTCACTCAAGCGGAAGGCCACCCCAGCGATTTCACAACTCTCTTCAATCACATCTCTTGTGGTACCCGCCACCGCTGTCACAATGGCCCGGGGAGTGCGCAGCAACGCATTCATCAGACTCGACTTCCCTACATTAGTACGTCCAATAAGAACCGTGTCTACGCCTTCACGCACGCGTATCCCTAGCCGAGCTTCAGCCAGTAGGCTGCGGATCTCCTCCAGAATATCCCTCAACTGCTCCATCCACGCAGTTGGTGCCACCTCGGGCACTTCGTCAGGATAGTCAATCGACGCGTGTACATGAGCTAGAAAGCTGAGCAAACCCTGACGCATAGCCATGACTCTCTGCGACAACGCTCCCTCAACCTGTCGCGCGGCGAGAGCTCCTGCTCTTTCAGAGCGAGCATACAAAAGATCGGACACCGCCTCTACCTGGACCAGATCGAGCTTGCCGTTGACGAACGCCCGCTTCGTGAACTCCCCGGGCCCCGCAGCCCGGGCCCCGGCAGTGATCAGGGCCCCGAGCACCGCCCGCAAGACCACAGGGCTCCCATGACAATGGAACTCCACGACGTCGTCCCCCGTATAGCTGCGTGGACCTCGCATCACCACCACGAGAGCGTGGTCAAGAATGCGGTTTGGCGAATCCACGAGCATGCCATAGAGCATTTTGTGCGATTCTGCCTCGCATAAACGCACACCGCTCCGACTGCGAAAGAGGCGATCGGCGATCTCGACGGCATCAGGACCACTAAGACGTACTACACCCACCGCTGCCACCCCCGCACCTGTGGCAATCGCCGCGATCGTATCTGCCAGCATCTCCTTCACGCCCCTCTATGTGAAAAGACCCCGGGTTGCGGGGTCTTTCTCTCGCGTGATATATCCTTCTCAACTACGAACGCCGCTTTGGCACAATGACCACACGGCGGTACGGATCATCACCTTCACTATGCGTATCGATCTCCTCATCGTCGGCCAGCGCCATGTGAACGATACGTCTTTCCATGGCGTTCATAGGCTCAAGCGCAGTTCGCCGACGCTGCGCCTTAGCTCGCCCAGCCATCCGCAGAGCCAGCTCCTGCAAGGTGTTCTCTCTCCGTTGACGGTATCCAGCAGCATCCAGGACGAAGCGCACCCACTCGCCTTCGCCCTGCCTGTTGACAACGGAATTCACGAGACTCTGCAGAGCATCTAGCATCTGGCCTCTTCGACCGATAATCAGACCGAGGTTTTCGCCACTGAACTCGACATACACAGTCTCCTCCGAACCCATAGAGTACTCCACGGAAGCCTGATTGCCGAGAAGCTCAAGCAGCCCCTTCAGAAAGGCTAACGCTGCCTCGGTTTTCTCCTGTCGCACATCCTTGACACTCACTCGGACTCGCGCCTGTTTGTTACCGATGATTCCCAGAAAACCCTTACTACCTTCGTCGAGTATCTCTATCTCAACCTGATCCCTATCTACGCCAAGCTCATCTACTGCCGCCTCAACCGCCTCTTCAACGGTCCGACCGCCTTTTTCCACCCACTTCATTTGACCTCGCTTCCTCCTTGTCCCAGGCCAGGCTGCCGTGAAATCCACGTCTGCTGGGCGATAGTCCACAGATTACTGACTATCCAATAAAGCACCAAGCCCGCTGGGAACGACAAGCTTATCCAGGTGATGAATATGGGCATGAACACCAGCATGCTTTTCTGAGACGGGTCCGTGGCCGTCGTCGCCATCTGCCAATAGGTGGTAAGACCCGACAGGATCGGCAACACATACATCGGGTCTTTCACCGCTAGGTCCCAGAACAGGAAAAGGGACACAAACGGACGCGTAAAAGCCTCTGGGGCAATGCCATTCGGAAAATCACGTAACACGCCAAACAAGGCCCACAGAAAAGGCAACTGCACCAGAAGTGGCAGACACCCGGATAGCGGATTCACTCCATGCTCTTTGTACAGCTCCATCATTCGGCGCTGGTATTCCTCCGGCTTGTCTTTGTACTTCTCTTCAAGCGCCTTCACTTTGGGCTGCAGTTCCTTCATCGCCGCCATGGATCGTGTTTGGCTTAGGGTGAGTGGAAGCAGCACCAAACGGATTAGCACCGTCAGAATAATGATGGCGATGCCATGATTTCCGGTCAGGTTATACAGCATGACCAGCGTTTGCCTCATGACATTGCCTATTAAGCCCATTACCGCCAAACAACCCGCCTCCTATTCCTGACCCCGCCATGACTCTGCCGGAACCCAGCTATTTCAACTGACAGGATCATACCCACCGGGGTGCCATGGGTGACAGCGCAACACCCTCCGCATAGCCATGTAGGATCCCTGGCGAGCGCCATACTTCCGTATGGCCTCCGCGGCATATGCGGAACACGTAGGATAGTATCTGCATGATCGCGGCAACGCGGGTGAGAGCACCTTTTGGTACAGGCCTATCAACACAAGCAGTAACCGACCCACCATGTCCGCTCTCCCCTCGCACTGCTGTCACCGATAACGACTATCATCTTTTCTGACTGGTCGCTAACACACCGACCCGCGCCAACACATTTTCCAAGCCCTGCGACAGATCTCGAAACTCAGCGTCCCTAGCCACCACCCGGGCGGTAATCACCACATCATAGCCGCTAAGCAATCTCTCGCTGAGGCTCCGCGTGACCTCGCGCAACCGACGCTTCACGCGATTGCGTGTCACCGCATTGCCAACCTTCTTGCTCACAGAGAACCCCAAGCGAGTTTCCCGACAACCGTTCGACCGGGCATGTACCACCGTGTACTGACCTCTGGCCACTCGACCATGTCTGTAGCACATCGCAAAGTCTTGCGGCCTACGCAGCCGTTGTATCGCCACTACATATCCCCCAGAAACCGGTCAAGGGCCGCACCGCCTGGCGCCGACCCCAACTTACACCGTCCACCAAGGTCTTTGGACCGCTACGCAGAGACACTGATGCGCTTGCGACCCTTGACCCGCCGACGTGCCAATACCGCCCGGCCGCCTGGTGTCATCATCCGTGTTCGAAAACCGTGCCTCCGCAGCCTTCTGCGTCTGCTAGGTTGAAAAGTGCGCTTCACTCGCTTACCCCCCCAAAAAGATCGATCATCCGACTCAACACGCTTAGTCTTCGGCGCGTCCTTCCGATTATAGCTTAGTCACTGGGGCTCAGGCAACAACACTCTCTCTTGACCACCGCACTATCAGTAAGCCCGAGCGTACCAGACCGAATGCTTGGCCTCCTCGCCGCATACCGCGCAACGCTCCATTTTCTCAGGAGGCGCAAACGGGATATTGCGCGCCGTAGCCTTAGTCTTCTCTTTGATGGCTTGCTCGCACTCTAGTTGACCACACCAGCCTGCCAGAACGAACCCTCCGGGTCCGGAAATGGTCTCCGCCAAGGCGGGCAGCGTCGCGGCCACATGGGAATGATCATGCAGGAATTGAGAAGCCGCCGACAGCATCTGTGCTTGCACCTTGCCGAGCAAGTCCTCAATACTCGACACCAACCCATCCTGAGAGAGCACAGACTTCTCGCCAGTATCGCGCCGAACAACCACCACTTGATTGTTCTCCACGTCACGTGGGCCCAGCTCCACACGAAGTGGCACGCCTCGCAATTCGTACTCGTTAAACTTCCAGCCTGGGCTGAACTCCTCACGCGTGTCAGCCTGCACGCGCAATCCGGCTTTTTTCAGCATCGCGAACAGATTGTCAAAACGCTCGAGCACCATGGCTCGCGTCTTCAGCGGACCGACAGGTATGCAGACCACTTGGACTGGTGCCAGGCGTGGAGGTAGCTTCAAACCCCGATCATCACCATGCGCCATCACCACTGCACCAATAAGGCGAGTAGAAACCCCCCATGAAGTGGTGTGGACATACTTCAGCGTGTTATCGCTGTCCAGAAACTGGATATCAAAGCCCCGAGCAAAATTCTCGCCTAGATAATGCGAAGTCCCCGCCTGCAATGCCCAGCCATCCTTCATCATGGCCTCAATGGAGAAGGTATCGACGGCCCCGGCGAATTTCTCGCTCGGCGTCTTCTGTCCTTTGATGACTGGTAGCGCCAGCTCATTCCGCACAAACTCGTCATAGACGTCTAGCATGCGCATGGTCTCTGCTCGCGCCTCTTCTTCCGTGGCATGAGCAGTATGTCCTTCCTGCCAGAGAAACTCAGAGGTACGCAAAAAGGGCAACGTGCGCTTCTCCCAACGTACCACATTGGCCCACTGGTTGATGAGCACGGGCAGGTCGCGGTAACTTTGGATCCAACGCTGATACATGTGTCCGATAATAGTCTCTGACGTAGGCCTGATAGCCAAACGCTCTTCTAGCTTTTCCCCTCCAACTTCAGTTACCCATGGAAGCTCCGGATTGAAGCCTTCTACGTGCTCTTTCTCTTTCTGAAAGAAGCTCTCCGGGATAAAAAGCGGAAAGTAGGCATTGCGATGGCCTGTCTCTTTGAAACGCTTATCTAGGCCCTGCTGCATCCTCTCCCAGAGCTCGTAACCGTCAGGGCGAAACACAATGCAACCCCGCACAGGAGAGTAATCCATCAGTTCTGCTCGGCGGATGGTATCAATATACCAACGAGAGAAATCCACGCTTTGCGGCGTGATCTCCTGAGAGTACTCCTTTTCAGAAGGCACTAAGCCTTCCTCCTTCACTGGGCGCGGGTACTGCAGGAGTCCAAGCTATCCACACCGCTCCCCACGCTTTTTGGCCCCTCTAAGGGCTGGTATGGCAATTGCAGGTTAGCAGACATCTCGGGGATCTGTCAACCAGGCGATCGGCCTATCCAATCAACAGTATCCACAGCCTGTGTATAACCTTGTGCATAAGCTGCGAGAAAAAAACACCCAGTCTGGCATATTAGGCAGTCGGCCTGGATAAAATGTGGATAAACCGTGGAAAGCTGAGGAAGGCTGTTTCACTCCCCCGCAAAGAAACCCTCAATGATGGGCTCTTTCGCTGTGAATAGTATCCACAGGGGGCTGTGGAGATCTAATCATGTCTCACATCCTCTTTTCGCCTACACAGCGGTCAACCCGCTGGACAATCCCTGTGGATAACTTGTGGATTGTGTGCATACTCCTGAGGTCAAGCCGCTGAACCCGGGGCAGGAGATGCAGAAAACCCTGTAGAATACGAGCCTGCTGCTGGACTACCGAGCGCGTTCACTTTCCGGACGAACATGCTCCGGATGTCCAGTTTCCTATCAAGAAGGGAGGATGGCCATCCTCTTGGCTGGCCAATTCTCTATGGTTACTCGCAATGCCGTTGACATATGGTCTCAAGTGCGTGATCGAGTCCGTGATGAACTGGACAACCCGAATTACGACTATCTTCTCGAAGGCACACGACCAATCGAGGCCGCTGAGGATTCCCTCACTGTCGGCGTTCCCTCTCAGTTTGCACGGGATTGGCTAGACGCTCGTCTCCTGCCCGAACTGGAGCAGTTTCTCCATGCGGTCACAGGCAGGACGTTGCGGCTTACACTTGCAGTTGCTGGCGGTAGTGCTGAGAACAAGCCCAGCAATGGCTCCGCCAAGGAGGGCCGTTCGCAACAAGCGAAAGAACGAGAGATACCGGGGCAGCAAAGGCTTTCATTTCACTCTCAGGCATCAGAGGTGGGCAAAGGCAGCCGAACGACCACCCTTGCCGGGGGCCTCCTGCATCCACGCTACACCTTTGACAGTTTTGTGGTGGGAGCCAGCAATCGTTTCGCACACGCCGGAGCACGTGCCGTGGCCGAGGAGCCCGGTGCTGGCTACAATCCCCTTTTCCTCTACGGCGGCGTAGGCCTAGGTAAGACACACTTGATGCATGCCATCGCCCACTACGCAGCCGAACGCCATCCCAAGCTGCACGTGGTATACGTGACGTCTGAGCGCTTTACCAACGAACTCATTAACTCCATCATGACAAAATCAACGGCGCAGTTTCGTAGTCTGTATCGTCAAGCTGACATACTGCTCATCGACGATATTCAGTTTGTGGCTGGCAAGGAGCAGACACAAGAGGAGATCTTCCATACCTTTAACGCTCTCTATGAGGCTGGAAGACAACTCGTGATCTCAAGCGACCGCCCTCCAAGAGAAATTCCTACGCTTGAAGATCGCCTGCGCTCACGCTTCGAATGGGGACTCACTGCAGACATTCAAGCTCCCGATCTGGAGACTCGTATTGCCATTCTACGCCAAAAGGCGCTCACAGAAGAGTACTCACCCCCAAGTGAGGTACTCACCTACATTGCCAAGCACATACGGTCGAACATTAGAGAACTCGAGGGTGCCCTGATCCGCGTCATGGCCTTTTCGGCACTCCACGATAATTCGCTGACTGTTGATTTGGCCCAAGAGGCACTCAAAGACGTTGTCACCGCTACCCCACCGCAGATGATCACCATCCCTCTGATCCAGGAGACCGTGGCTGATCACTTCAACCTCAAAATAACCGATATGCGTTCGAAAAAGCGCAGTCGTCATGTCGCCTTTCCTCGACAGATTGCTATGTATCTGTCTCGAGAACTCACCGATTCCTCACTGCCACGCATAGGTGAGGAGTTCGGTGGTCGCGATCACACCACAGTGATGCATGCTTGCGACAAGATAAAGAGCGAAAGTGCCACCGATGCGAATCTCGCCGCTACCTTGCAAGAGCTACGTGTGCGACTAGAGGCAGAGTAGACCCTGTGGATAACTATGCCCTGAAATGGGGATAGTCCTGTTTTTATGCTGTGATATGCCTGTTGATTAGTTGTGGATAACCTAAACTTTAAAGCGCCATCCGCAGGATCCTGGGGATGATGAGGATAAGAAAAACAAGACACCCACACCTAGTCTACAGGTGCAAAACAGCCAAGAGGGCTCGTTTGGAGCGGATATCCACACGGCCCACAGCCTTTACTACTACTACGGCTAATGTCTATCTATAAAAAGAGATTGATCTTACTAGGAGCAGTAGATCAAGCAAACAACGACCCCGGAGAGGGGTAGAATGGATAAGCGAGGAGGTTTTCAACAACATGCAGTTCGCATGCCAGCACCAGGCACTCATGAGAGCGATAGGCACTGTAGAGCGCGCGGTTTCGACGCGCGACGTAATGCCTGTGCTAAAAGGTATTCTGCTGGAGGCTGAAGACGATCACGTGCGTTTGGTGGCAACGGACCTCGAACTAGGAGTGGAATGTCTCATTCCGGCGCAAGTGACCACTACTGGCGTAATGGTTCTTGATGGCAAAGTATTCACCCAAATCGTACGGAAGCTTGATTGTGAGCAGGTGTCCTTTTCCACAGGCGAAGCATCTATGGTATCCTTAGAGGGCGGCTTAGCTCGTTTTAACTTGCATACCCTACCTCACGAGGAGTTTCCAAGTTTCCCCAGTGTTGGAGAAGAAGCGTTCTGGCGCATGCCGCAAAGAGACCTAAAGCGGATGATTCGTGAGACGATCTTTGCAGCCGCTAGCGACGAATCTAGGCCAGCCCTGACGGGTGCTATGCTTGAGATCAGTGGCGATGAGGTCAGAATGATTTCTACCGACGTCAGTCGTCTTGCCTATCGGTCGTGCCAAGTGCTTGCGTCTGGAGAAAATACCCAGGCTGTCGCTTTGCCTGAAGGGGAACAACCAGTCGACCAAGCGATTTCGACGAAGACACAGAGCGCTATCGTACCAGCCCGAGCTATGCAAGAGATCATGCGCATGTTAGGCACTGACGAAAAAAGCGAAGTTGAGTTTACCATTGCTGATAACCAAGCAGTGTTTCGTGTCCCGGGCGTGACCGTTGTCTCACGAATCATCGAGGGAGAGTTCCCAGACTATCGCAGGGCTTTTCCAGGTGAGCAACCTACGCGATTGCGGTTACCACGAGCGGCTTTTTTGGCAGCAGTTGAACGTGCAGCGCTCATTGCTCGTCACAGCATGCCACCAATCGTTACCCTGACCGCCTCAGAGGAGTATCTGGCCATCAGCTCAAGAGAGCCCGATGTGGGCCAGGTCTACGAAGAGCTACCAGCCAAGCTGGAGGGCGTGCCTGCAGAGGCGTCCTATCAAGCCTACTTCTTGACTGAGGTCTTACGCGCTCTCAGTGGAGATGATGTGTTGATGGAGCTGGGCGAAGGGCTAAAACAGGGCAGTATCCGAAGTGTCGATGACAAAGACTTCCTGTACATACTCATGCCCATACGTGTGGGGTGAAGGTCATCAGAGATGTGAAAGTAGAGCAAGCTCCTCTTACCTTGGGTCAGTTTCTGAAGATGGCCACCGCTTGGTCCGGGGGAGAAGCGAAGATGATGATTCAAGAGGGAAACGTACAAGTCAATGGGGTTATAGAGAGGCGGCGGGGACGAAAGCTTGTGGAAGGTGATGTGGTGCACTTGGTCGGATACGAAACCTACCGCCTGGTTAAGGAGCATAGAGGTGAGTAGCCTTTGCGCGTAAAGCGCCTGCTTCTGAGCTCATACCGAAATTACGATCATCTCGACCTTGAGGTGACGGCGCAACTTTGCATTTTCGTCGGGGCCAATGCCCAAGGAAAGACGAATCTCTTGGAGGCGCTCTACTACCTAGCTACCACGCGTTCGTTTCGAGCCACCAGAGATGATGAGCTGATCAAATGGGGTGCTGATGAAGCGGTTATGGCGTGCGAAGTGGAGCGAGAGGTGGGCCAGTCTGAGATACGAGTTCGCTTGGCCCGAGGCAAGGCCAAGCTGATTGCAGTGAACGGCCAGACACTGCGTCGGCAATTGGACTTGTTTGGACACCTGAATGTTGTCACCTTTTCGCCTGATGACCTGCAACTGGTCAAAGGTGGACCATCAGAACGTCGGAGATTCCTGGACATGGAGCTGGCTCAGATCAGTCCCGCCTACCGGCACGACATGACGACCTATCAGCGGATCCTTCGGCAGCGCAACAATCTGCTGAAAGAGATCGCTGAGTGGCGAGCTCAGCCTGACTTACTCGAGGCGTGGGATCTACAGCTAGCCGACACGGGTAGTCGAATCATGGCCAGAAGAGCTGCAGCCGTAACCCATCTGGCTAGTCTCGCGCATACGGTGCATCAGGAAATCACCCAAGGCAGTGAGCGGCTTACCATTCGGTACCGTCCGTTTTTTGGCCAAGCTGGTGAAGTGAGCAACTGGCAAAGCCTAGAGATGGTGCGTGAACGTTTTGCTGGCGAGATAAAGCGCCTGCGAGCCGTAGAGATGCGACGAGGCCAGACTCTCGTGGGACCCCAACGTGATGATTTGGAGTTTCTGATCAACGATAAGGACGTGCGCTCCTATGGTTCACAAGGTCAGCAACGCACCTGCGTGTTGGCCAGTAAGCTTGCAGAGATTGAGTTCATGCACGCGCAGACCGACACGTATCCGGTTCTACTTCTAGACGATGTGATGTCAGAGCTTGATCAGAGTAGGCGGCACTACTTCCTAGGTACCGTCAGCGGCCGTGTGCAAACGTTCATCACCACCACAGGTCTGCAGACTTTTCCAGAGGAGTTTCTTTCACAAGCACAGGTGACTCGTATTGCAGCGGGGAGGCTCAATCCGCGCTAGGCGCATGTCCGCTTTCAAGTGATGTGCAAAGGGGTAGGCTCGTGTTTGTTCACATAGGCGGCGAAGTAGTTGTTGCTCTGCGGGATCTGGTGGCCATCATCGACGTGGCTAGTATGGAGAAGAGTCCCCTCAATGCGCAGTCCATTCAGTTGTGGAGTGAGCGAGGATCCTTGCAGAGAGTCATGGACGGTCAAGTGAATTCGTGGGTGATTACGACGAACAAGGTCTACGCATCTCCGATTTCAGCAACCACATTACGCAAGCGCGCCGATGATTTCGTCAAGACTCTCACTAGTCTGTAGGGTACATGCGATTTGGGCGGGGGAAGCGGATGATCGGCGTCACGACGGGGGTTCCAGTCTGGTAGACGGAATCGGCTAAAGAGGGTATACTGAGTTGATGGACCTCATGCGGCATGCATAGGTAGCAATCCCGTTTGCTGCAGTTTTACCAGCCAGTGCCGTGCCGTTTCTCATGTTTGGCGAATGGGCTGAACGCAGCCATTCATGGTAATGCTATGCAAAAGGACTGCCAATGCAGTACCGTAGAGGGGCATCTTGTCCAATTCGTACAAGGAGGGTTTACTGCCTATGGCTGACAAGGAGATACAGGGGACCTATGGAGCAGAGCAGATCCAGGTGCTCGAAGGCCTTGAGGCTGTACGCAGACGCCCCGGTATGTACATCGGCAGTACGGATAGCCGAGGCCTACATCAGCTTGTCAAAGAGCTCGTAGACAACAGCATTGACGAGGTTCTCAACGGCTATGCCGATACTGTGTGGGTGACATTGCATGCCGATGGTTCACTTGAGGTACGAGACAACGGTCGTGGAATTCCAATCGGCATACATGCCAAAACTGGCAAGTCGGCGTTAGAGACCGTGATGACAGTACTGCACGCCGGCGGGAAATTCGGGGCGGCTGACAGCGGCTATAAAGTCTCAGGTGGGCTCCATGGGGTGGGCTTGTCTGTGGTAAACGCTCTGGCCGCGTGGTTTGTGTCTGAAGTACACGTTGACGGAAGCGTCTACCGACAGGAGTACCGACGAGGGCTTCCGGTATCAGATATTAAGCGGATGGGGCCAAGTGCCGAGCGGGGCACGATTCAGCGTTTTGCGCCGGATCCAGAGATATTCGAGACTCTGGAGTTTAGCCCCGAGCTCATTTTGACGCGTTTGCGCGAATTGGCCTTTCTCAACAAGGGTGTACGCATCGTCTTTTTCGATGTACAGACCGAAAAAGAAGTTGTTTACCAGTACGAAGGAGGCATTAAATCCTTCGTTGAGCATCTGAACAAAACCAAAAGTGCCTTGCATCCGTCTATCGTCTACATCGATAGTGTTGTTGACGACGTCGCGGTAGAGTTAGCGATGCAGTACAATGATGGATACAATGAGAGCGTCTTTACTTTCGTCAATAACGTTAATACACAGGAGGGAGGCACGCATCTCAGTGGATTGCGGGCCGCCCTTACACGTACGGTTAACGACTATGCCCGCAAGAACAACCTTCTCAGAGAGAGCGAAGAGAATCTGTCGGGCGACGATGTGCGTGAAGGCTGTACTGCAGTGCTCAGTGTCAAGATCCGTGACCCTCAGTTTGAGGGGCAGACCAAGACCAAGCTAGGCAACAGCGAAGTCAGAGGTGCAGTGGAGACGGTTGTGGGCGAGGGCCTTGGGAGATTTCTCGAGGAAAACCCTGGTGAGGCTCGGCGGATCATTGATAAGTCCATTCAAGCGGCTCGAGCTCGGGAGGCGGCGCGAAAAGCGCGCGAGCTTACGCGGCGCAAGAACGCTCTTGAGATCAGCGCCTTGCCGGGCAAGTTGGTCGATTGCACCTCTGCGGATACGGAACACAGCGAGCTGTATATAGTAGAGGGCGATTCGGCTGGTGGCACAGCGAAACAAGGACGCAACCCCCGTTTTCAGGCGATCATGCCACTGCGAGGAAAGATCCTGAACACCGAACGAGCTCGCTTGGATCGTATTCTCTCTAACAATGAGATCAGATCGATGATTGCTGCCTTGGGCACGGGCATCGGCGAAGATTTCGACATATCGAAGTCACGCTACGGTCGAGTGATCATGATGACTGATGCTGATCACGATGGACTGCATATCCGAACGCTTCTTCTCACGTTCTTTTACCGCTTGATGCGGCCCTTGGTGGAGCATGAGCGCATCTTCATCGCTATGCCACCGCTCTATCGGATCACCAAAAGAGGGACCATCCGCTACTGTCATACTGATCAGGAACTCGACAGCATACTCGAGGAGATAGGTCGCCAAGGCGTAGACATTCAGCGCTACAAGGGTCTAGGGGAAATGGACCATGAGCAGCTGTGGGATACAACCATGAATCCTGAGTCGCGCACTATCAAGAGAGTATCGGTAGATGATGCCGCTGCTGCGGAGGAGGTTTTCTCAATGCTCATGGGTGAGAAAGTGGAGCCGCGGCGCGAATTCATCGAGACTCATGCCAAGCAGGTGAGTAACCTAGACGTGTAACGACCGCCAATATCGCAAAAAACGCTGACGGGCGGGTGCAGTAGTTGTCGGGAGAGTGTGCGCAAACCCCAGCTTTTGTCCGCCTCGGGCGCTTCTACGTACCCTTGGCATGCACAGCGATGATGATAGCTACCAGCCACTGGATCATCAGTATCGGGCTGGCTCATACGACACAACCCGATGTGGCTCTTGCCAGCTATGCAGTAGGCATGTCTACTCTGGCTCTGTTTGAGACGGCCGCGTCTATGCTTCGAGTTACGGCCGTGACTCTGGTGCGTGTCAAGGAAGACGTAAGAGTGGTACTTCGAGCTGGTTTTGCTGCGGTAGTGGCTTTCGTAGCGATTGCTGGCGTTTTTTGCCAGACTCCCGCTCTGCCCTGGGTCTTTCGGCACGTATTGGGCGTGGCACCTGAACTCATACCCTTGGCTGTGACTGTGTTTCGGATCATGCTCATTCTGCCAATGGGTTCGGGATTACGTTCGTTTTTCCAGGGACTGATCGTGCGGCAACAGCGGACTGGTTTCGTGATGTTCGCGACGATAGTTCGCCTTGGCGTCATGACGGCTACCATAGTGACGCTCGTTAAGCTCAGACCCCACTGGGGTGGAGCTATCGGGGCGGTCACCTTCTTGTTGGGTGTGTGGACCGAGGCCACCTTGTCTTTCTTGGTGTTTCGGCAAGGAAGACACGAAATGGCAAGTCGTGCCACACCGAGTCTGGTAACGAATCGCACAGTGCTGAGTTTTCTGCTCCCACTTATGGTGTCGGGTATGGTGTCTAACTCTGGGCGCATGTTTCTGAACGCGGGGCTTGCCGGCGAAGGAGTACCAGCGGAGGTACTGGCCGCCTTTGCTATAGCTTGGAGCGTAGTGTGGGTTATCGCTTCCGCCGTAAGTGGAGTCCATCAGATGCTTCTGGTGTTTGCAGATGATAGGAATCCTGAGATGTTGTCCGCTATACGCCGCTTCTTCGTCGTGCTTGCTGTGGTGTGTGTGGCGTTGATCGCGGTACTCTCGTTCACGCCCTTGACGAAGCTGGTGTTGCAGAAGGTCATGGGCACTCCGGAGGAGCTCATGGCAGGTACTACTCGGGCCATGCGTTGGCTGGTGTTGCTGCCCCTGGCTTTGGCTTGGGAAGAGTGGTTGTTGGGCCGAATATACCAGCGGCGTCGGACGGACGTCGTCCTTTGGGGTAAGCTAATGAAGGTTGCAGTTATGGGCTTGACAGCAGGACCGGGTTACCGGGTGCTAGCTTCGCTCGGGTCTGCAGTAGGATCTGTGGCCATGGTGCTTGGACATATTGCCGAGGGAATTGTGTTGGCTGTAGTGTGCCAAAGGCATCGCCAGCAAGCACGGACTAGTGCTCTTTATTTGAGAGCAGACCAAGGCCACTGAGAAGGGTATGTTGGCGCTATCGAGATGCCTTCGAGGTAGCGACCGAGTGTGATCGCGTGGCAGTGTTCGCCTCCGGCCCACTGCTCTCTAAGATGAAGTCTATGGGCATGTTTGAGCCTGATTGGGGCATTGTTGCTAAGTCAAAGACCATCTCACTGCGCGCGGGAACAGTCTTTTGGGCCAGGAGCCGTTTTTCGTAGGTGGCCGAGGTGGGCATGGGTAGCAGGGTTTCGTCTACCCGCACGAACGCTCGCGATACACCGCCTGCTTGCCGAGTGTAGATGCTCAAGCACTGCGGTTGTTC
The DNA here is from genome assembly GCA_050951545.1 of Limnochordia bacterium. Classification (GTDB taxonomy): domain Bacteria; phylum Bacillota; class Limnochordia; order DTU080; family DTU080; genus DTU080. The sequence goes on from JBMNJG010000002.1 coordinate 114,647, forward strand.
GGTAGGATTGGCAGCAATGATGCGGTAGTGGTGTATGACGCCATAGTTTCCGCGCAAGACGTGGCTAGTGTTGTTGAGGTAGTTGGCTCGACCCACGGAGAGGACTAGTGGGTCACGCGGCAGGCTATAGGGGACCTCCTCAAAAAGATCAGTGAGAGGAAAGGCAGCGCTAGATAACGGTTCTGCTGGACAGGGCATTGCCCCTGTGGTTGGAAGAGCAAGCACGCGCACTAAGGCAGGTTCAGGAAGGTTGAGCACCGCTAAGCCACTGGTGGTGACACCATGAGGCCACGTTACGCTTAGCAGCGTTTCGTCTGCCAAGGCGCCAACGGCGGGTGAGGGTAGCAGCGGTCGGTCTTCGAGCCAGAATTGCTGGGTCGCGTAATGACCCGCCTGTGTGGGGTCGATATGTTGCGCAGTATAGATACGGGACATGAAAGCTGAAGCGTGCTCTGCCAGATTGATGACATGCACTTCCAGCACCATGGGCTGTTGGCTTGCGTTAAGATGATGAAAAAGCAAGCGGCAGGAGCCTTGGGCCACGTTCTGGTACAATACAGCTGGCCCGGAAACGCGTTCTGGCGAGTTGCTGTAAAGCATGAGGGCGTGGCCACCCTGTTGGGCTGACACGGGGAGTGCCATGAGAGATAGGAAGAAGAGCAAAGTGAGTGTTTGAAGCCTCCAGCGGACGCAATGGGGCATGCAATGATCCTCCTGCAGCATAGGTGAGGGTTTACCCGTGATTATTCGATTCGCCCTAAGCAAATCCCCCTCGCTGCAGATCTTTATGGGGATACTCGCTGGGCAATGTCAGTATGGAGCGTGATGACATGGCAGTTGAATTCCCGGTCGGCAGGGTTCTACCTGTGGTCTTGGAAGAGGAGATGCGCCAGTCCTATTTGGATTACGCCATGAACGTGATCGTTGATCGCGCTCTTCCGGATGTTCGCGACGGACTCAAGCCTGTTCAACGGCGCATCTTGTATTCTATGTATGAGCTAGGTCTGCGTCCCGACCGTCCCCACAAGAAAGCGGCTCGTGTCGTCGGCGAAGTGATCGGTAAGTACCATCCCCATAGCGACACTGCGATCTACGATGCCATGGTGCGCATGGGTCAAGACTTTTCGTACCGCTACTTGCTGGTGGATGGCCATGGAAACTATGGTAGCATCGACGGTGACCCGCCGGCTGCTATGCGTTACACTGAGTGTCGGATGTCCAAGCTAGCTTTGGAGATGCTCAGAGACATTGATAAGGATACGGTTGACTTCTACCCAAACTTCGATGAGACTCTCGAGCAACCCACTGTACTACCGAGCCGTTTTCCAAACCTCTTGGTTAACGGAGCAATGGGCATTGCCGTTGGCATGTCAACCAATATACCACCGCATAACCTCGGAGAGGTCATCGATGCTCTGATATTGCTTATCGATCAACCCGATGTGGGTATTGAGGATCTCATGAAGAAGATCAAGGGCCCGGATTTTCCCACAGGTGGGGTCATCGTCGGGCACGATGGTATTCGCGAGGCCTACACTACGGGACGAGGCCGCATTCAGATGCGAGGACGCATCAACATCGAAACTGAGCGCAGTGGTAAACAGCGCTTGGTGATCACAGAGATCCCCTACATGGTCAACAAGTCTGTGCTGGTTGAGAAGATCGCGACCTTACACCGTGACAAGAAGGTCGAGGGCATCTCGGCCTTGCGCGACGAGTCGGATCGCCAGGGCATGCGCGTCGTCATCGAGTTACGGCGCGACGCAAACCCTCACGTGGCAATAAACCAACTGTACAAGCATTCACCTTTGCAGGAGACCTTTGGAGTTATCTCATTAGCTCTTGTGGACAACGAACCCAAGGTGCTCAATCTGCGGCAGCTACTGGTCGAGTACTTGTCACATCAGAGGGATGTCGTGACGCGGCGTACCCGTTTTGAACTGCGAAAAGCCGAAGAACGGGCGCACATTCTTGAGGGATACCGCATAGCGCTAGATCATATCGATGAGATCATCGCCATCATTCGGGCCGCCAGTAACGATCAGCAGGCGAAGTCGCGGCTAATGCAGCGCTTTGGTTTCAGTGAGCGGCAAGTGGTCGCCATTTTGGATATGCAGCTACGTCGGCTGACCGGGTTAGAGCGCGAGAAGATCGAGCAGGAGTACAGTGAGTTGCTAAAGACGATCGCCCGTCTGCGGGCGATACTGGCTGATGAAAGCCAGTTGATGGGCGTCATTCGTGGGGAGCTTCTCGAGGTACGCCTGGCCTATGCTGACGAACGTCGCACGGAGATCGTGGCTGGCAGCGACGACATTGATATTGAGGACCTCATTGCTGAGGAAGATGTGGTGATCACTCTAACTCATGCTGGCTATATCAAGCGTCAACCCCTGAGTTCATGGCGGAATCAGAAGCGGGGTGGGCGAGGGCTAATAGCGCTTAACACCAGGGAAGATGACTTTGTGGAGCATCTGTTCGTGTCGTCGACCCATACGAACGTGCTCTTTTTCACCAATCGCGGCCAAGTGCACAGACTGCGCGGGCATGAGATTCCCGAATCAGGCCGCGGCGCCCGGGGTTCCGCTATCATAAACCTGATCGAGATCGATAGGGGCGAGAAGATACAGGCTACGGTACTGGTAGACGCATACGATGACGACCGTTACCTGTTCATGGCTACTCGCCAAGGTATAGTCAAGAAAACAGTCCTTTCTGAGTACGATAGTACCTTCAAGGGCCTGATCGCCGTTAACCTTGCTGATGATGATGAACTTGTGGGTGTGGCGCTCACTGACGGCAACTGTGAGGTCATTCTGGTTACGCTGAAGGGCCAGGCCATTCGCTTCAGTGAGAACGATGTGCGGCCGACGGGTCGGGCGACTCGTGGTGTGAAGGGTATTACGCTTGAAGAGGGCGACCACGTGGTGGGCTTTGACGTCGTCGTTCCCGATAGGGATCTGTTAGTAGCGACGACAATGGGCTACGGCAAGCGAACACCGCTCAGCGAGTATCGGGCCATCAATCGTGGTGGCAAGGGAGTACGCACCCTTCAAGTCACCCCCAAGAACGGAGGGATTGCTGGGGTAAGTGTGGTAGATGCTGCGGATGAGATCATGTTCATCACTATCGAGGGGATCATGATCCGCATGAACGTCTCTGGCATTTCTCAGACGGGGCGCTCCACGCAGGGAGTACGCCTGATGAAGCTCGAAGAGAACGATAGCTTGGTGGCCTTAGCCCACGTGATTGGGCATGACGAGGAAGACGACTAAGCAGAGTTTCTTGTGAGAAGCGAGAGGCGCTCCATAGGGGGCGCCTCTTTGTGCTAGGCTAGGGCCCTTTCATAGCGTTGCAGTGTAACATCCTTCTACCTGTCGGATCTTGACGATCTCATTCAGCCTGTCGGATTCCCGGATGGCGTCCAGAACAATCGACAGCTGCAGGGCATCTGAGGTGGCGACAGGAAAGGGCTGCTCTTCCCTGAGGGCCTTGGCGACTGCAGCGTACACCTCGTTTTCGTTGCCGTAAATACTACCAGGCACGTGTTCTTGCATCGTCCTCGAGGGTACCTGGGCCATTGTGGAATACTGAGTGGGGTCGTCAGGTGTGGTCGGAGTGCCCTGATGCACCATCAGCCTGTTGCCTTTGACAACAATGGTGCCGCGATCGCCCTGGATGATCCAATCGGGCAGCGGCTCAGTGGTTATGGTGTACTCTGCTTGGATGAGGCAGCCATTTGCCAGGTTGAGGACGGCAAAGAAGAGGTCTTCTGCATCACCAGGATTGATGGTCTGTTTTAGACGGCCGTAGACACTGTCTACAGGGCTTTGCATAAGAACAACCGGGGGATCGACGATATGTGGTCCCCAGTTAAGCAGGTATCCACCACCGTAGGCCCGGCGGGTCTGCCAGTCGGAGCGGGTGCCGAAACCACCGACGATACGTCTGATGAGGAATACTTGACCCACGGTACGGCGTTGGACAAGCTGCCGGAGGCGGCGCAAGATGCATCCCCAGCGAGCGGGTAGCCATGGTAACAGTTGCTTTCCGGAGGCCTTGGCTGTAGCGATCATGAGGCGACCTTCGTCGGCATTGGTGGCCCAGGGCTTGGTGACCAAGACATTGGTCCCTGCCTGTAGGCAATCACAAGCCATCTGACAGTGCTGATCGCTGCGCGTAATGATACATACCAGGTCCAATGCCTCGCTAGCGAGCATCTCATGGTGGTTCTCGTAGACGGAACAGCCAAAGCGATCGGAAGCTGCTTGGCGTTGATGTGGGCTAGTGTCACATACTGCAATCAGGCGGAATCTGCTATCGCGTCCAATAGCACCCGCATGCATAGTACTCCCGCTGCGGCCATATCCTACAATGGCTGTACGAATGGGGTTATGCATGGCCAATCCCTGACACTCCCTACTCGTGGCGGGTCGCCGACACGCGCACGCTTCAAGTGATCGTGATAGAAGCCTTCGTCTCTGTGGGGCAGCTTCCTTCGGACAAAGGCTAGCGATTTGCGCCTCATGCTACCTGACGTACAGCCTTGACATTTCAGCTACCTTCGGCGTACACTGATGGCGATTGAGACTGCGCATGTTAGCGCATCCCCATCAGTGCAACACGATGAGATCTACGAAGAACAGGCGCGCCTGCCACAAAGACCCTATGGATAGGCGTAGCCGGGCCCTGTCTAAGGGCAGTAAGTGCTCATAGCGGCGCTTGCGGGACTGCTGATCGAATGTCTCGTAAGCGCCGTTTGCGTTGTGTTCGAAAGGAGAATCTGCTGTGTCGGAGGAGAGCAAGCGGGTTGATCGGTTCGGTATCGGGGAGCGAGCGTCATGGGGCGCTGCGCTTGGTAACCTGGGCTTGGTCATTTTCAAGCTCGTTGCGGGCTTGCTTGGCCACAGCGCGGCAATGGTCGCTGACGCCATGCACTCTACGTCCGACATATTGGCCAGCCTAGGGGTGATTGCCAGCCTTCGTATCTCAAAGCGACCTGCGGATGAGGGTCATCCCTACGGACATGGTAAGGCCGAATCGGTAGCAGCGAAGTTGGTTGGGATAACCTTGCTTGTGGCCGGGTTCTCTATCGGGTTCTCAGCCATCAAGAGCATCCTCGCTGGGACGTATGTGAAACCAGGGATGATCGCTCTTGTGGCCGCCATTGTTTCCGTCGTGACGAAGGAGGCAATGTACCAGGTGGTCGCGGCCACTGCCCGACGCATACACAGCAGCGCCTTGCTGGCCGAAGCATGGCATCATCGCTCCGATGCGTATTCATCGATCGGCACGGGAATCGGCATCTTCGCTGCTCGGCATGGGTGGCCTATTCTAGACCCTATCGCAGGTCTCGTCGTCGCGCTGCTTATAGCGTCCATTGGCTGGAAGACCCTTCGGAGTTCGGCACAGGAGTTGATGGATGCTCAGGTCGATGAGGAGATTCTATGCGCGCTTAGGCAGACGACTCTCGATGTGGAAGGTGTTCACGATATTCACACCATAGCGGCGCGCCGCTATGGTGGCTCATACTATGTTGACCTGCGCATCGGAGCCGATTCACATCTGAGCCTGGAAGAAGGGCATGAGATCGCGATGCAGGTGGAGATCGCTATCAAGCGCCAGTGCGAGCGTGTTGTCGGTGTACTGGTGCATGTGGACCCTGAGAGCGTGCACCGAAATGATCCCGCGGGCGACGGCCACGCTATGTTGGGAAAACATGGCTCGAGTAGGTGTGGCACGGTGGGCTAGAGAGGAAGAGGTATGTCACCAGGCGGCCTCGAATTTGTTCGGTGCGATTCGCTAGCGGATCGACTTTGATATCGGGGAGTCTGAACATATGCGGCGCAATTCACGAGTTGCTTTCTTGTGTCTGGTTGTGGTTGCGTGCTCCAGCTTCCTGGCCAGTGTAACCACTATGGCAGCAGGCCAGGAGATTACGCACTTCATGTACGCTAGCCACGGTGAGGCATGGAAAGAGTACCTGCACACGATGGCGGAGCGCTTTGCAAAGCAGACCGGTACCCAAGTTACAGTTATTATGAGCGATGGGGACTATCGGTCTAAGCTGCTGGCGATGATCGCCGGGGGTACGCCACCTGATGTGACAGATGCGCACCCCGTGCTGGGCGCTCCCTTTATTCGAGACCACCTGTTTGAGGATCTGTTGCCCTACGTGAAGCGTGATAGGGTCCCCATCGACAGAATGCCGCCAGTAGGCGTGCAAGGCACCACGGCGCCAGGTGGCTATATGTGGGGCATCCCGGTCAGCATCATGCCGGTCATCACCGTCTTCAATGTTGATCTGTTTGCACAACGGGGGCTGTCTAACCCGAGGCAGTTGGGCGAGAACTGGACGTGGGAGACCTTGCGCTCAAGTGCCCGTAGCCTGACCCGTGATACCAACGGCGATGGCGTAGCCGACAACTTCGGTACGAGCCGTATTCACTATCGCTGGGAAGCTCAGGTACACCAGGCCGGGGGTATGCTCTACGATCGGCTCGTTGATCCCAGCAAGAGCCGTTGGAATAGCCCAGAGGTACTGGCGGGGTTTGAGTTCCTCAATACACTGATGAACATTGATCGCGTGGTTTCTCCGGACTATCGTCAGAACGACATGCCCCAAGAGACGGTGGGCTTTACGGTCGTTGACGGCCCAGGTACGCCTTTCCTTTCGTCATCATGGGATGTAGCGGTGCCACCGAAGGGGCCTGGCTCGAGATCCAGCCGTGTTAACCCTGACGGGTTCCAGATCGTGGCTGCTAGTCAGAATAAAGAAGCGGCCTGGCAATGGGTTAAGTTCCTCGTAGGCACGGCGGACAATCAGCTCGAGATGAGCCGGATCACCCGGCGCATGCCTTCCCTCAAGGAAGCGATGCTACGCTACCCCAAGGTGGTTGCCGATCTTCCGGATAACTGGATGGCCTATATTGATACGGCCTTTAACCCAGATGGCTACGCTGGCTATGTGCTGTACAATGCGAGCAGCATAGACCCCATTGTCAACGGCGCAGTAGGCAAGATATGGAATGGTCAGCAAGCACCAGCGACGGTGCTGCAGCAGATCCACGACCAGGTTTCTGCAGTGATGGCTGGTAAGTAGGAGTCAGATCAGCAATCTGGCTTGAGGTGTGACGCGCACAGAGTCCGGGGGCCTCATAGGCCCCCGGACTCTGTGGAAATGACCACAAAGCGCAGGTGATTTCGAGGACGAAACTAACCATCCAAGAGGTCGTGTTCCACTGGGGCCACGCAAAAAACTGCGGTAATCTCCCTGCGTTCGCTTGGGTTGGTGGTAAGAACCTTGCGATGCGGTCTTCGCGAAGCCCTTTTTGCTCATTTTGACCGCCTGAAGGGCTCATTTCTCCCCAAAAGGGCACACTTTCCCGCCTTGATTTCGCTTCTGGGGCTACCGGGCAGCACATAACCGAACGGTGGTGGTACCTTTTTCCCACTCAGTCGATTGGGTCAGCTCTCCAGTGCGCGATCACCGCGGGCTCACTCGGGTCCCTCTGCGAACCGACCCTTCGGTGTTGCCCCGGTCGGTGCATTTGGCAAATAATGGACAGGTGCAATGGACGCGCTCGCGAAACAGGCTCGGTAGTCGGACACCAGCCGGATTGGTATGTGAGGCCGGGCGAAGGATGTGGCCGCGATGGCAAGAGAGCCGCCCCATTCACCCCCGGAGCCAGTGTACGTGGTAAAAGTGCAGCGATGCGGCCTTCGCGGAGCCCTTTTTGCTCATTTTGACCGCCCGAAGGGCTCTTTTCACCGCCTAAGGGCACACTTTCCCGCCTTGATTTCGCTTCTGGGGCTATCGGGCGGCACATAACCGAACGGTGGTGATACCTTTTTCCCACTCAGTCGATTGGGTCAGCTCTCCAGTGCGCGATCACCGCGGGCTCACTCGGGTCCCTCTGCGAACCGACCCTTCAGTGTTAACCCGGTCGGTGTGTTTCGAAAAGGGTGGACAGATGCAATGGACGCGCTCGCGAAACAGGCCCTGCAGTCAGACACCAGCCGGATTGGTACGTGAGTCGGGGCCAAAAATCCGACCGTGATGGCAAAAGAGCCGCCTCATTAACCCCCGGGCCCAATGTACGTGGTAAAAGTGCAGCGATGCGGCCTTCGCGGAGCCCTTTTTGCTCATTTTGACCGCCCGAAGGGCTCATTTCCCCCCAAAAGAGCACGCTTTCTCGCCCTGGTGGCCCTTCTGGAGCTACTGAGCAGTACATAACCGAACAGTGGCGATAGCCTTTTCCCACTCAGCCGATGATCCGAGGGTGAAATGCTGTCGACTCCCAGTGGCCACCGGGTCTTAGCTGGCAATGCGCGCGCTGTCAGCGAAAGCTGTGGAAGGATTCTGGCCTCACGTACCGAACATCGCATCGAGACAATCGAACACATGATCGTTGTGTGAGGTGAGGCCCTTGTACTCTCTCTATGTAGATGAGGTGAACGTGCCGCTCTCACTGCTACTGACTCGCGAGCTAAAAGCCAGCGAGAAGATCGTTTGGATGGCCTTAACGATGGATGATCAGCTGGAGGAAAGCTTCCTTTTCTCGCCCAGCCGCCTGGGGCGGCGCACGGGTATGTCCCGGCCTACCGTTCGCAGGGCGACAGCCAAGTTAACCACCGAGGGCTGGTTTGCTCCACCGGCTAGGCGGGGACCTAGCCAGACCGCGGCACAGAAGCCATCCCCGGACAGGGTCTCCGTGCCTGTGGAGCTAGTCATGGCTACTGAAATCCATGCACAGGCCAAATTGGTTTATGCCGTACTGCTGTCCAAACCTACGGACCCACCTCGCAAAAGGCAGTTCACATACGCTGAGTTAGCCGGCCGGATGAGTCTGAGCCCCCAAACCATCAAACACGCGGCTCGTCAGTTGGCCAAGCATGGTTGGCTGGAGATGGAGCAGGCGCACAAGCGGGCACCGATTCGCTTCACTCTCCACAACCCGGTTGATAAGCGAAATGTAAAAGAAATACTAGACGTGCAGGATGAGCTCCACCGCGCTACGCACCTCGGAGAGGCTCTCATGCAGGCTATCTTCTTGGCGCTTGTCGATTGCCTTGACTTCGACGACGGAATGCGCCCAGGTTTCATGAGGAACCCAGCAACTGGCAAGCGTCTGGAGGTCGATCTCTTCTATTACTTGCACAATACGGCCATGGAGTTCAATGGGGCGCAACACTACCGCGTCACGGAGCGGAATTCGGCTGAGCAGGTCCATAAGCAGCAATGCCGTGACCAGACCAAACAGCAGATCTGCGCTAAGAAGAAGATCAAGCTGATCGTGATTCAGACTCACGAGCTGTCCTGCAAGATCATCAAGCGCAAGATTCACAGGCGGCTGCCATTCCGGCGCGGTCAGGACTTCAACCGGAGGCTCATCAACTATCTCGAGTGTAGATGCGGTGAGTACCAGCAAAGAATAGATGAACGTGGCTGGGGAACCGCCAGCCAATCTGAGAGAAAGCAAGACGAGTAATCACCCTGGGTCACCTCGTCCGTTTCATTAGGGCTCGCATCAGCCGTGCAGCCAATGTTAGTGCGCGTCCACCCGCCGCTGGCTACCCCATTGGCAGCGGATGCGTAGAAAGCGCCTGTAAGCAGGTTGTTGTTAGGCGCCACAAGCAATCTGGAATGCGTTGGAGCCAACTTAGGGCACAGCAGATGCCAAACGTTGCAGCATACTCCCACGGTGAACAGTGGGACGATTTCTGGGAGAGGCGGGAGGCAGCATGATTAGGAACGGGTGTTCGCCGCAATTTCGCGTGTGCACCCGCACCCACCTCACCGGTTGACGACCCACGGCTGACGTGATAAACTTGTGCTGTTCTGTGGGGATGTAGCTCAGCTGGGAGAGCGCCGCCCTTGCAAGGCGGAGGCCGTCGGTTCGATCCCGATCATCTCCACCACATCCGAGGCCTTGCACCACATTGCAGGGCCTCTTTCGCATTGGCTAGACCATGTTGTCTGGTGACGCCGACTCGCCAAGCCAGGCCATCGGCGCTTGACGCTGGTCGGTGCAGGTGCTAAAATAATCACATGTTGTGGGCTTATAGCTCAGGTGGCTAGAGCGCACCCCTGATAAGGGTGAGGTCGGTGGTTCGAATCCACCTAAGCCCACCACAGCATATGGGGATGTAGCTCAGTGGGAGAGCGCCGCCCTTGCATGGCGGAGGTCAGTGGTTCGAACCCTCTCATCTCCACCACAAAAGACCCTGTGTGTGCGACAGGGTCTTTTTTTCGCGGTAGGAATAGGCAAAGCGGTCGGCCATCCTTCTCAACTAGCGTTTGTGCTTGATGCCATGAGTGACCGCAGGCGCGCGGCTACTCTATCGCCACCTGGCACACAGGCGTCTGTGCCTGCTCTTCCAGAGGCCACTGCCTGGGCATACTCGGAGCAGCTGGAAAAGCCGCAGGCCTTGCAGCTGAACCCGGGAAGTGCTTGTGTGAGCAGCTCTTGGAGCGGCTGACTCTGATCGGTCTCAGCGCGCGGGATATCTGCTAAGGCGATCACTCGGTTACTGATGGCGCCGATCAATAGGATGCTGGGCACTGTCCACAGGTAGCGTAGCATCGTAAAGCGAGCCCCCAAGAAGCGAGCTTCAACCGCCAACATAGGAATCTTGATGACGGCCCAGGAGCTGATAATAATGACCACATTGCCGATGCTTGCTCCCTTGTGCATCAGCGTCTGGGCGATGGGAAAGGCGGCGTAGATCGGTCCTGCGGAAACCGATCCGATTACGATGGATGCTAGTTTGCCGCGCAGGCCCGAATGTACGCCGAGATTCGCGGAGATGATCTTCCGCGGTACCCATGTGGTGATAAGCGCGGTCAAAATCAAGACTGCTGGCATCACCTGTAGCATCTCGAGCAAGTAGCTTCCAGTGAGTTTCAGCGCCTCGAGAGTGAGCTGGCTGCCCTGGGTAGTGTCGTAGACAACGGTTGCCAGGTATGCGGCGAGGGCCACAACGACAAGTCGGTTCTTTCGTTTGGCTTCCTGTTGCTTTTTCATATGAGTATAGCCACTCCCATCGCGATGAGAAGAGCAAAGCCGAGGCTGAGGGCGTTGCGCACAAAGGCGAATTTCCGACCGAAGTGCTTGATCTCAATGGGCAGGGTTACGAGTCCCACCATGGTCAGCGAGGTGATAAAGGCTGCGACGGCCACCAGATGAGCGCCTTTTTCCACTAGCGAGGAGGCCAAAGGAAAGGCGACAAATGCTGGCAACAGGGTGATAGCTCCAATCAGAGCTCCCCACAGAGCACTCAACCAGGCGCTTGGTTGCCCCAGCAGGGATTTGATGGTACTGGCTGGGACCAGGGTCAGTAGCAGCCCAACCAGAGCCAAAATGACAGTGATCTCACCTGCCAAGTTCAGAAACATGCCCTTGGCCATACCCAAGCTCTGCACGGTCTTTCGTCGATCTCGGGCCAATGAGACTACAAGAGCGATCAGCGTCAACGCTAAGAGAATCACGGTGCTTATCACGGCTGTCACGATCTCTCCTCTGAAAATGATGTGATGCTGTGCGGGCATGTTGGCGGCTGCTCTCAGTGTTCGCTCCGCAGTGAGAAGTGAATGAACGTTCACTCAATCCGGTGACTAGGCAAACGCTGGCTGACGAAGAGGGTGCACATAAGCTGCACTGCAGCTTCGACGTCAATATCCCTGGACAGCAGAAAGCGCATCGACAGTGCCTGAAGGGCCCCAAAGGCAATGGTCCCTATGAGGCCGCTGTCGCCATCGGGCCTCAGTAGCTCGCCGATGAGCCCAGGTATCTGAGAGGCGTACTCTTCCATGGGGGCAAACTCATGTTTTAGGGGAAAGCGATACTCTTGAATCATCAGCTTCGCCAATGATGGGTTCTGGCGTAATTCCGCGAAATGCAGGCGAAGGAAGGTCTCAAACCGCTGATTGATAGGCCTGTTTTGTGCGAGCAGTGTCTGCAGCAGCTGTGCCCTGTGGTGGCATTCCACTTCAAAGATGTAGCCCAAGATCTCCTCTTTGCTCCGAAAATAGTTGTAGATTGTTCCTACGGAAACCTCCGCAGTGTCAGCAATCTCTTGGATGGTGGTCTCATAGAAGCCCCCCTTGGCAATGACATCCACGGCAGCCAATCTGATCTGCTCTCGCCGGGTCAATCTCGCTTGCCTCCTCTGAAAATCCGTCTACGTTGCGGTGAACACCTGCCGCAGCCGCCTCGACTTCCGCGCGTGGCTGGCCGTCGACACGTGTACTCCTTCGTGCGACTGACTGAACGGTCACTCATTTGCTAGGATACCCTAGCAAATGAGGCATTGTCAAGGGGCAAGGTCTGGTTGGCGCTCGGTTGACGAGGGCGCGCCAGTAGGTCTGACCCCTGTTTCTCAGTCTCTTCGGTCATCCAGTCATAAGCGAACCTCAGGTTCTCGTACTAATGAGGGAGTCGGAGGTGACGCGCTCTTATGACTCTAGCGAAGAGGAAGCTGTCTTGGAGCGACCGGGTCGGTGCCATACTCACCGTGGCTGCTTGTTTGTTGCTCCTGTGGCATCCGCAAGATGCTATCAAGGGAGGGCTGCAGGGACTCAGGATTTTCGGTGAGATCGTGCTCCCGTCACTGCTTCCCTTTTTTGTGGCCTCTGAGATCCTGATCGGTCTAGGGTTAGTCCATTTTCTTGGTGCTCTCGTGGAGCCACTCATGAGGCCTCTGTTCAACGTGCCAGGCGTAGGCTCGTTTGTCTGGAGCATGGGATTGGCTGCGGGTTATCCGATGGATGCTGTGATCACTGCGAAGCTGCGTCATGCTGGCGATTGCACTCGCGTGGAGGGTGAACGGCTCCTTGCCTTCACTAACACCGCCGACCCTCTGTTTTTGCTGGGAGCGGTTGCAGTCGGGATGCTTGGTATGCCGGCGGTCGGCTTTCATCTCGCTACGGCTCATTATGCCTCAGCGATAGCCGTAGGGTTGCTCTTTCGCTTCTACGGGAGGAAAGAGCCTGATGGATCGGCGGTTCCCAGGGAGAACAGGATTAGGGACGGGTACCTGCAGCACGCTTGGCATGAGTTGTATCGGGCGCGTGAACAAGACGGCCGGCCTTTGGGTAGACTGTTGGCGGATGCCATGGCAGATTCCACACAGACCCTGATCCGCATCGGCGGATTCATCATGTTTTTCGCCGCCCTTATCAGGTTGTTGGATACTACAGGGGCACTGCAGTGGATTTGCGCTCCGTTGAGTTGGCCTTTGGCCGTTCTTGGCTGGGAGAAGGAGCTGAGTATGGGGTTGGCAGCTGGTCTTATGGAGCTCGATGTGGGATCGGCTATGGTGGCAACTGCACCAGCACCTCTTATGCAGCGGCTGGCGGTCATCGGGGCGATTGTTGGTTGGAGCGGCCTCTCGGTGCACGGGCAGGTGGCCAGCATAGTTAGTTCTACAGACTTGCGGATGAGTGCCTATATTAGAGCTCGCGTGTTACATGCTGTGCTGGCCAGCGGGTTTACGGTACTCCTCGTGTGGCTGCGTCCTCCGGTGGCAGCAACTGCTGCAGGTGTTTTTACGGCTGTGGCGTTCAGCCCCTTTTTCCGTCTGATCGTAGCCAGTGCGGTTACAGCGTTTGCAGTCATAGGAGGGGCTACCTGTCATGTACTGTCGCGACGGTAGCTGATGTCAGAGGATTACCGTTTCCTTTCACGAACGTACATTGTATACAGGGGGGATATCTAACGTGGATGCAACCATAAAGACCAAAGCCGAGGAGCTGGGCCAGCTTCTGGCAGAGTCGAGTGTCTTTCAGCGGTTGGAGACGGCACGGGCGGCGATGAAAGAGCGTTCGGCGGCTCAGCTCATGTTGCGCGATTTCGTGGCAAAACAGCAGAGGCTACAGCAAAAGAGCATGGCTGGTCATGAGATCTCTGAGGCCGAGATGGGCGATCTAGAACGGTCATGGCAGATCGTCAGTATGAATCCCTACGTCAGGGAGTATTTGCAGGCGGAACGAGAGTTCGCCGATACGTGGCTGGGAGTCATGGGGATTCTGTCACAAGCAGTAGGACTTGACGCACCGGATGAGGCCGAGGCAGAGGAAGCGGAAGGCTCGGCGGAGGAGTCGGCGGACAGCAACGAGGCAGCTGCTGCGAAGGCGAAGAGCCGTCTCTGGGTGCCGGGTGGCAAGTGAGCTGGTAGAAGGAGATAGGGCAGTGAGCGAAGAGCAGGTATACATTGAAGATCTGCATGCGCATGATGCTGATGAGGTAACTGTCAAAGGCTGGGTCTACAACAAGCGTTCTGGTGGGCGTATCCAGTTTGTTCTGGTCCGAGATGGGACAGGCATAGTGCAGAGTGTGATCCTCAAGAATCAGGTGAGTCCTGAGCTTTTTGCTCTCGCGGAATCCTTGACTCAGGAGTCATCGGTGATTGTCCGTGGGGTTGTGCGCACTGATGCAAGAGCACCGGGCGGCTATGAACTAGAGGTCACTCATCTGGAGCTCGTCCAGCTAGCCCAGGAGTATCCGATCACTCCGAAGGAGCACGGCGTGGAGTTTCTGATGGACCACAGGCATCTGTGGCTACGCTCCAGTCGGCAGCACGCCATCTTGCGAATACGTAGTGAGCTGGTAAGAGCCTGTCACGATTTTCTCCACGACAGGGGCTTTACGCACGTTGATTCCCCTATTCTTACACCAGCTGCTGTGGAAGGAACGACTACACTGTTCGAGACAGACTACTTTGACTCCAAGGCCTATCTGAGTCAAAGCGGGCAGCTCTATGCTGAAGCCGCGGCTATGGCGGTAGGTAAGGCGTATTGCTTTGGTCCGACCTTTAGAGCGGAGAAATCTAAGACGCGTCGCCATTTGATGGAGTTTTGGATGCTTGAGCCGGAGGTAGCCTATGCCACCTCTGAAGACAACATGCGGCTGCAAGAAGAGTTCGTAAGCTACATAGTACAGCGCGTAGTACAGCGCAGAGCAGCTGAACTTGAAGTTTTGGAGCGTGACACAAGCAAGCTGCAGAATGTCGTGGCGCCTTTCCCTCGGCTCTCCTATGACGAAGCGGTCGAACGTCTTCAGGCCAAGGGTTCTGATGTCGTCTGGGGTGAGGATTTCGGCGCAGATGACGAGACGATTCTCGCCAACGATTTCGACAGGCCTGTGATGGTGTTCAACTATCCGACGGCTTTTAAGGCCTTTTACATGCAACCTGACCCGGACCGGCCAGAGGTGGTTTTGTGTAACGATATGCTGGCACCAGAGGGCTATGGCGAGATCATAGGGGGCGGTCAACGCATCGCGGATTACGACCTGCTTGAGCGCCGCCTACACGAACATGATTTGCCGGAGGAGGCCTACGCTTGGTATCTTGACTTGCGTCGGTATGGCAGTGTTCCCCACGCAGGTTTTGGTCTGGGTATCGAGCGGACCATCGCTTGGATATGCGGCTTGCATCACGTGCGCGAAACTATTCCCTTCGCACGCATGATGAACCGGCTCTACCCTTAAGAACGGGTTCCAAGTAGGATGCAGAGCACTCCCATTACCACAAGTGCTAGCCTGTGGGGGAGTATCTTAGTAGCCAAGCCAGTGATGCCGAGAAGATTGACGAGTACCAGTATCATGGGACCCAGGAGGCCAAGAACTCCGTTGATGCGTAAGGCTGTCTCGACACTACGGTAGCGCACCATGAGTATGGCTGCGAGCAACTCGAGACTTCCGGAGATCAGGCGCAGAAAGGCCATACTGGCTACAAGCTGTAGGGTGTCGTTCAAGATCTTCGCTCCTCTTGGTGCGCTGTGCGAACGTCAACTCATCTTATGGCAGAAGTAGGCTGGGTAGAAGAGAAGTACCGCCAGGAAGTCTCCTTCCACAGGGTCGGAAGTCCGTTTCTTGTTGCTCAGGGAGAGTTGTGCTATCCTGGAAAATACAGGTTGACCTTGAAGGGGGTTCCGGTTATGTACGCACCTCTGCGCAAAGTAGATTCTGAGGTGTATCAGGCTATTCAGGCGGAACAGCATCGTCAGGAAACAAAGATTGAGCTTATCGCCTCGGAGAATTTCGTTAGCGCTGCGGTGCGAGAGGCGCAAGGGTCGGTTCTGACCAATAAGTATGCCGAAGGCTATCCTGGACGGCGCTACTATGGTGGCTGCGAGCATGTGGATATTGTTGAGCAGCTGGCCATCGACCGGGCCAAGGCCCTGTTTGGGGCAGGGCATGTAAATGTACAGTCGCACTCAGGTGCTCAGGCGAACCAGGCGGTATATTTCGCGGCTCTTGAGCCAGGCGACACGGTGCTGGGAATGGCGTTGCCGCATGGAGGACACCTCACTCACGGTAGCCCAGTGAACCTTTCGGGCAAGTGGTTTGAGGCGGTGTCCTACGGAGTCGACAAGACCAGTGAGCGTATCGACTACGATGAACTGCGTGCGCTGGCTAGGGAGCATCGCCCTAAGCTCATTGTAGCCGGGGCCAGCGCCTATCCCCGTATCATCGACTTTTCGATCTTTAGATCTGTTTGTGATGAAGTAGGAGCGCAGCTCATGGTGGATATGGCCCACATCGCGGGTCTTGTGGCTGCTGGGCTTCATCCGAGTCCCATTCCGTACGCCGACTACGTAACCACCACTACGCACAAGACTCTGCGGGGTCCGCGCGGTGGGATGATCATGTGCAAAGAAGAGCTCGCCAAGGCTGTAGACAAGGCAGTCTTCCCGGGCATTCAGGGCGGTCCGCTGATGCATGTAATCGCTGCCAAGGCAGTGGCCCTCAAAGAGGCTCAGAGTGCTGAATTCGTCAGCTACCAGAAGCGTGTCGTTGAGAATGCTCAGGCGCTAGCCGCAGCGCTGAGCGCTCGCGGTTTTCGTCTGGTATCGGGGGGCACAGATAATCACCTGATGCTGGTCAATGTCAAAGTGAAAGGACTTACTGGTAAAGTGGCCGAAGCTGTTCTTGATGAGTTGGGCATCACGGTCAACAAGAACACCATCCCCTTCGAAACTGAGAGCCCCTTTGTGACAAGTGGTATCAGATTGGGTACGCCTGCGGTAACCACCCGCGGCATGGACTCTCAGGCCATGGAGGAAATCGCTGACATCATTGATGCTGTACTTAGGGCAGCAGCTGAAGGAAACCTAGACTCGGCAAAGCAGGAGTTGCGCGCTCGAGTAGAGGCCCTTGTGGCTCAGTTTCCTCTTGACCAGTAGCAGAAGATAGATGCCTACGGTTCGCACGAAGGCCGGGCGCACACGCGATCTGCGCCCGGCAATGCGCATAGTGGCGCTTGAGGGCTTGTTCGCCAGCGCCAGTGATTACTTTTCGGTGCCCTATGTATCCCTTTTTGCTCTCAGTCTGGGTGCCAGTAGGACACAGATCGGGCTCATCGCCGCGGTCATCGCCCTGCTAGGTAGCGTGATGCAGCTGCCGATGGCGGTTCTGACTGAGGGGCGCTGGAGTCGCAAGCAGTGGTTTATCCTGTCCGGTGTCTTGGCTCGGGGTCTTTGGATCCCGATCGCTTTGCTTCCGTTTTACGCCTCCGGCCAGCGCGCGGTCTGGCTCTTTGTTTTGTTGGTTGCCGTGCGGTCCTTGGGAACTGCTGTTGGCTTGCCGGCCTGGACAACGCTAATGGCCGACATCACACCGCAGCCTGTGCGGGGCAGGTTCTTCGCTTACCGCAATATCCTTATGAACAGTGCTGGCTTGGTCTGTGTGCTGCTGGCTGGCTGGCTTATCCGGCAGTGGGGTGCCCCGCTCGGATACCAGATCTCCTTCCTCGCGGCGGCTGTCACGGGGATGATAGCCGTAGGCGTTTTCTCTCGACTACAGGAGCCCCCAGCTACAGAAGCACGTAGTCCGTCTGATGCGTCTGAAGAGCACTTACCTTTGCGTCTGCGCCTGGGGCTGCTCACCAGGCATCTGCGACACGAGCGCCAGTTTAGCTTGTATGCGGCCACAGCGATCGTCTGGAGTCTCGGGCTCTCGCTGCCCCAACCGCTGTTTCCACTCTACTTTGTAGAACAACTCGGTGGCGCTGACTACCTGTGGGGTTTTCTCAGTGCTACCACTACCGTCAGTACCGTTATTGGGCAACGCTATTGGGGTGCACTAGTGGATCGCTTTGGTGGGCAGCGCATCATGGCTATCTCAGGCGTGGGTGCGATGTCGGTCCCACTGTTGTACCTATTGGTTCCCGACTATCGGTTTGTGTTTGCCTTCAACTTAGTGACGGCATTTGCTTGGGCGGGTTACAACCTGGGGGCGTTTAATCTGTTGCTTGAGATCACTCCTGACCGGCGCAGGGCCACCTATGTGGCGGGTTATAACGGCCTGGTAGGGTTGGCCTCTACGGTGGCCCCTCTTGCCGGAGGATTTTTGGCTCAGCATGCTGGGATTTATCCTACGTTTCTTGTCGCCTTTGCTCTGCGCGTGACGGGATGGTTGCTCTTTATCGCCTTAGTGCGTCCAACGAGCGGCAGCCCTGTCGAGTGGTCGCAACTTGTGCCTGGACGGCGAAAGCATTAGGGCGACTCAGGCCTTCAGGGTAGCTGCATGCGATACACATGCACTGCGGCCGGGCCAAAGGTGTCACGCAAGACCCCTTCATGCATCCTTAGCGTTCGCTTCTCAAATGCGACGTCGATTTCCGCTTGCATAGGTAGGCCAGCGGTGCGCAGCTCCAGCTCGCCAAGATCCTGTTCGGAGGTGTTGACTGCCAGCAGAGTAAGATGGTTCTCATGCTCTATGGCCAAACAGCGTACAACGCCTTGCGGTCCACTTTGGAAACGGATACCCGTATGCGCTGGGCCCAGGAAGAGGGGCATCAGCTCGCCGACTTCCGCCACGATCTCTTTCATCGCGGCCCAGAGTTCTGGGTAATCCTCCATGTGGAATGAGCGGTCACGATAGGTGTAGTAGATGAGCCCATTGGCACCTTCGATGAGTGCCTGGTATGTCATGTTGCGCTCTTGGGCGGGTGTCGGTACGCTCCACGAAGAGTAATCGCCGAAAGCCTGTGGTACCACCCACACAGGTTTAGCGTCTTGTACCGCCTCTCGGGCCTGGGCCACGTACTCACCCACTCGATGCAAATTGGCGGTACGCTGGACGGGATAGGGATCAACCGCTGACACCTCGATCCAAGGCGCATAGTTGGCGTACTCAGCGGGTATGCACAAGACGGTATAGACAAGGCGCTGGGGATCAAGAGTCTTGATCTGATCGATGTTGCGCCCTACCGTTTCAGGAGCTACGCCAGCCCCGTCAGGCTCGTCGCCACTATTCCAGGCGATCACCGCTGGATGCTCGCGGAAGCGCCAGACGGTCACCATATCCTGCAGCCCTTCCACGATCACTTTGAGCCCCAGGCTGTGGGCCTCGTCCAGGAGTTCACGGAAATCATACAAATCTCGGGCCCCGATATGCACTGTGTTGAACCCGGCTTCAGCCGCTGCATGGAGGAAACGACTCACTTCTTGCTTTGTGAAAGGCCAAGTGACCATGTATATGCCGAGCGGGAAAAAGGGTTCGTCGTCTACATAGGTCACATTGCGCTCGTCTAGCCACACCTTGGGTTGCGGATGGAGGCGGACTGTATATTGTCCCGCATGAACCACCTGATCGTCGACGAACAGGTGGGCGCTCAAGAGCTTTTCCCCTGAGGGCAACCCAGCAAGGGGCAGATCGAGCGACACCACGCTCTGCGGACTGTCCAGAGACACCACCTTCCGTTCAGCCAGAGTCACTTCGAGCCGCGTGTTGCTGAGCTCGATACCCTCGTCGGGGAGAAGGTGCAGTCTGGGCTGTATGCTTTCTGAGTGAGGATAGTAGTGCCGTGGCCACAACTCAAACTGAATGGCCTCGGGTAGTGTCTGGATACGGCTCAGCGTGTAAAAGGGAGTCCCTTTGGCGTCTGTTAGCGTGAGGTCAAGGGTATATGGCCCTCGTTCGTTCAGCTCGAAGGGGATATGAGCGGTGGTGATCTCACCAGCGGCCAGATTCAGCGTGGTTTCTGGCGCGGTTGCCCATTCGTCGTAACGGCTTCGGCCGTAGCGCAAGCCCAACTGTACTCTCACTTGTTGGCCTTCGCCTAGGTTGCGCAGCTGTACTTTTGCGACGTTCTTGCCAGGCAGGTTCTGACCGGGTTCAAACTGAGCCAATTCTACACCGTGGCGGCGGCACCGGGCATAGGCTACAGCGTTTTCCAGAAGTCCGCGTCCCAAAGGTTGTGCGGACCTGTCACTCATGCGAAAGTAGCTCGTCACAACGAGTAGCCCATCGCCTACTGGGCGATAGGCCAGTAGGGCTTCCTGATCATAGCAGCGTACGGGAGTTTTCCAGGGTTCTTGGATGCCAGTCAGGTGAGCCCAGTTATACTTGTTGTGTAAGAAGGGGCGCAGATCGTTGGGCCAACTCAGCAACGGATCACCGTCGGCCACCGTAACAGAACGTGTCTCATCTGAAGGGCGGCTGTGAGCGGCACAGGTGCTGCTGCTTAGCATAAGCTCGGGGCTGATCGCGCCGATCCATTGCCGCAGCAGCTGCTGGTACGAGGCGTCGGTGCAGATGACCACTCCGCCGTTCTCTAGAAAGGTCAACCATTGCTGGCTATGGGGCGTGAAATCCTGTGGATTTTCGTAGTTGCTTACGCTGGACCCGACCACGATATCGAACTCCTGCAGGCGGTTGCTCAACGTCTCCGCCTGCGTGTTCTCGAATTTGACCACCTGCCAACCTAGGGCGGCAAAGATGCTATCGTATTCGTTCATGAACGCCTTGGAGCCTTTGTTATAGGCGCTGTACATGAAAGCTGCTTTCACGGGCTGCTCAGGTCTGTGCGGATACATTTCGGCAGCGATCGCAGGGGTGCCTGTGCAGCTGGCGATCAGAAAGAGTGCAAGAGCAAAGATGGTCACGGGTAGCTCACTCCTTTCTCGATTCCCGGCTACTTGTCAAACCAGATATCAACACTGATGCTCTCTGTAAAGGGAATGCCGATTCCTTCTGCATAGGGCCACTGAGGCGGCTGTGTATAGACGCCGGGTGAGATCAGTGAAGAGGCCGGGCGTCCGTCGGCGAGATCCAGTCGGATCCAGAAGCGGCGCACCTTGAAGTAGTCGCGCTTAGGATTACGGATCTCGAAGGTATTACGAAAGCCTAGACTAGCAATGGCCGCCTTGGTCAGAGGGATGGCGCTGAAATCCCAGATGTTTTGTGTCTCGCTGCCGCCAGCTGGGGCCATGTTGCCCAGCTCGATGCCGTTGAGTACGGCGAATGAGCCGTAGGCGTCACCCGTGCCTGACAAGCCGATGCCATCATAAAACAACCAACCTCTTGTGGCTGAGCGCAGATCCTCAGCGGTCAATCCGCTCACGGGGAAGGGCCCTGGTTCACGGCGGTAGCCGGTCGGATCAAGGTCGAGTGTTCGCACAAAGGCCTTGTTCCGAGCTTCGATGCGCGCTTCGGCGACGCAGGCCCAGTCGCCTACAGAGTTATTAGCTTCGCCTACATCCGCAATCAACTTGAGACGTACGCTTTGTCCGGAAAAGGCCGATAGGTCACCTTCTAGCTCTAGCCACTCGTGTTTCGTGACGCGCTGCATGCCCACGATATGTTCTTCACCGTCAGGGGTGATGACCGCCACCTTGTAGAGGATACCGTCTCCGAGATCGCTTCCGTCTCCCTTGCCGACCCAGGCGCGTAACGCTGAAGGCTCATCAGGAATTGTCATTGGCTCGTAGAGTACGAAGACGTAGCCTGTGCCACCTACATAGGGCGGATGCATGGTGAAGCCTTTGCGGGGAATCATGCCACAGGTGCGGGAGCCTAGGGCTACCGTGGCCCGGCTTGCAGTCATGTCGGCTGTCTCGCCTCTACCGCGCAGCGCCACGCCCACAGACCATTGCTTTGGCAGCTCTTCGAGCATAGGACGAGTGCGTGTGATCTGGAGGCCATACTCAACCTGCTCGCGCAGATCGCCCGCCCGCAGCTCTATTTCCAGGTAATCTATCATCTCATCGTCGGGTTCACCGAGATCAAAGCTGACCGTTGCCGGGTGGCCTGGCGCCAAGAACAGCTCGTGCGACACACCTGCCAAGGTGATCTCAACCGACGTGGCGTCGACTAGGTTGCTGCGCAGTGTGAGGTTGAGCGTGTTGTCTTCCAGTGTGGGAACAGCCTCAGCCAGTGGCACCACGACGAAGTCGATCCAGTGGTCTTCGATCTGCAGCCAAATGTGTTCGCCTGGTTGCGCCTCGACAGGGATGATGATCTCATGTTCTTGCACGCCACTGACTGTGACGCGCTCGCCTGCAACGACGTGGTCGCGGTCGCAATGGAGAGCCTGGTTTTTTCCTGGCCCCTGCCTTACGAGGTAGCTAAAGGCTCCCTCAACAGGTGCCACCCATGTCATTCCTCGAGAGTGACGCAGCTTTGCAGGGCCGAGCTCGCGGCCATCGAAGTCGAGGGCTATGGCGCTTTCCCCGTCGATAGCGAAGCCGCAGATGGCCCCCTCGTAGGGAATGATCTCCCATTCAGCGGGGCCGCTCTTGCGGCAGATGCATAGGCCATCGCCAGCGGCTTTGGCAAAGCGGGTAAAGGTACCTCGGGCGTCGACGTACAGGTAGGCTGGGGTGGCCGCGTAGTCAGCACGATGACCAACCGCATCGTCACTGATGACGTCGATGGCCCCATCAGCGCTCCAGCCTGCATAGCCGTTGGGCGGTAGGTCCAACTCCCGGTTGAAGGCGTTGACTCGCATGCGTTCGGTCGGACTGCCGTTGACGACGGTGACAGTCCCGTCACTATAGCGCGTAACGATCTGTGAGCGTCGATAGATACCAGAGGCGACCGCACTGCTCACATCGTGCAACTGGCCCATAGCATCCGCGTAGAGAATGTGCTCTGCTTCAGCGAGGCAGTAGCGTGAGTGTAGTTGTTGGAGCATGTGGTAGCTGCGCAAGGTGTTCTGGAAGCCCCCATCGCCTACAAGGAAGCCCGGGTGCCCGAAGGCGATCGTCGCGGCGAGGAAACGGTCTATAGAGGCGTCCATCTGCTCCGGAGTATCGCCGAGGCTGTAATCTTGGCCGTAGAACATAGAGATGCTTCCCATCCCGAAGTTGCCTGCGAGCGGGTGCATCTTGCGCAAGTCGAAATCGACTAACCACGGCTGGGTGGGCAGATCGTAGCCGCGATCTTGGGCGTAGTTGCCGTCAGTGAGACCCGAGTACATCCAGTGCATGTTGCCCTCAGAATAGACGGGGCCATTCCAGGCTTTTTTCTGGGTCAACATGATTTCCCCGTAGGAGTAGAAAACGGAGGCGAAGGTGCCCGCTCCGGGAACCCGATAGTCGTAATCTACCCGGGCCCAGGGCGAAACAGCAGTGTGCACGTCGCAGTAGGCGGTGGAGAAACCAAACTTCCCCTGAATTTGGGGGGCGAGCAGCTGATTGTATTCGACGGCTCGGGTTGGCTTTGGAGCGTAGCAGCGTCTCCAGGCGTGCTGGAGTTGGTTGTTCTGGTCGCGGTTGACCATATCAGTGCTCCAGAACTCATTTACTGGCGCAAAGTCAGTGAAATTGTTGTATGGGCCATAGACGTAGCCCAGCTCGTCTTGCATGAAGCGGGAGTAGGCCAAAGCGCCCTCATCGCCGCCCTTCTTTGGTGCAGCTTTGGTGCGGAAAGTAAAGCTCTCTTCACCGTCACGCCACATGGTCTCGTGGTCTGTCACTACCATCTCACGTATTCCCCAGCGGTAGTGTCTGCGCCAGTAGGCCATGTCCGTCTGGCGATTGCTTGCTCCGTGAGCACGCCACAGCTTGGTTCCTGTGATCTTCTTCCACGGGGAGGTCGGGTTGGGAATGTTAGGAAGTGTCTCTTCGTAGTGCGGCGTGAGAGTGACGAAGAAGCGCTCAAAGCAGTCATTGCGCTGCCCATTGGTCATGGGTAGGTAGCGGGTGCCTCCATTAGAGACGGCGCCAGTTTCGGTTATCTCAGCTATGGAAAAGGGGGTGCTAGCGTTTGAAAGGTACCAGTCTGTGTTACCAGTGAGAAACAGAGGGTTGTCGATCGGCCCCTCGACGATCACGGCTGGACGTCCTTCACGGTAGTAATGGTAGTAGGGGTTCGTGACTAGCCTGGGGTTATGAAGACCTTGCGCTTGCCCGTAGCGTACCTCGGCTACCACTCCACCAAGGGCTACGGTGTCCACAATGAGGGTCTTGCCCTGTAGGCGCCAGGTATAGGTGACTTCTGCTGACACACCTTGGGCACTTGCTCGCCAGCGAGAGACCACACTGTCACCGACACGCTCCGTGCCAAGGGGCTCGATGTGTTCGGGAGCTACAGCTCTGTTGCCAACCTGCAGGTAGATACCGCCGCCGACGAGGGGGTTCATCGTTGCATCGCGGCCAGACCAGTTGGCGGTAAGGTCGCCCCAGGTGCCAGTGCTGGGCGTGTAGTGCCAGGTGAGCTGGCCGTCATCGCCGTGATAGCTGAAGACAAAGGTGTTGCCCTCTTGGCTCACGGCGTTGTGGAAGTTGCTTGTCAGGTTGTCTGGCAGAATCGTCTCCGGGCGATTTGGGAACGGTAGGCGATCTGGGCCTGTGTTGCTACCGGTACTTTGTCCGGGGAACATGTCGATGCCGCGCAGGGGGCGGGGCTCAAAGCTCAGGGCTGGCCACTCTTCGGTAAAGACGGCCAGGTTATCGAAGTAGACCGTCCGATCGTCGGTGTTACGGCCGTTACGGATCAACAGATGGGAGAAACTGAAATCACCTTGATGCACCTGAGTGATCTGATCGGGTGTCAGGCGGCGATGGCACAGAAACCACTCTTTCCATCGTATGCTGATTAGGTCAACAGCTAACAACCCACCCGAAGTGTCCTCAAAGACAGCCGTAATGGAAATGGAGGGCGTAGTGGAATCGGAGATTGTGTTGCCGTAGACCCACATTGTCACCGCGTCGAAATCGTCCTTGATGGGGATCGGTCTGGGCGGCAGAATGCGTACCTCTGGACTCGAGCCCGTGGCCCGATAGGTGAGCTTGCCCACGTAGTCACCCCAGATGCGTTGGTCACGCGAGCGGCTGAAGGTAGCTTGGGCGTTCTTGGTCTCAACGCGCCAGCCACTGAGGTCCTCGAAGTCGACCAAAGGGGGGCGATCATCTTCGTGACGCCCTGCCCAGTCGAGTTCGTAGGGGCGCAGGCCGAATGCTGCGCATGGAGTCGCGGCGAGCAGGCCAGTGAGGAGTAGTGCGACGAGTAACGCGATCATCGGTGATACCTCCGACAGTGGCAGGTCTAGCCTGCGCTGGATGCATCAGCTTTCGGCGGAGGCTCTGATTCCCCTTGAAAAATACGGCTTCGCCTCCCATGCTTCGGCGGCGGAAGCATGGCATGCACACAACCTGTCGAATGACTGTTGCGTGATGAAGCAAACTAGCATAACATGAGAAACAGTATTCTGCTGTAAACACGATGATGGGGACCATGGTCGTAGAGCTTGCCACAGAGAGCTGACGTTTGGTGCGAGTCGGTGCAGCCTGTGACCTATCCACCCCTGAGTGCGAGTGAGCCTCCTACTTCGTCAGGTGAAACTCGCCGGGTAGCCCGTTATAGCACAACAAGGGTCTCGCTGAGGGGCGCTCAGAGTATCGACGCGTCCGGCAGAGGGAAACCAGGGTGGCAACGCGGCAAAACCGTCCCTGAAGGGGCGGTTTTTTGCTTACCCTGAACGTAATAGGCACACGCTTACAGTACAAAGACAGAGGAAGGACGTGTTTCGTAATGCTTGATCTCAAGGTCATTCGGGCCAATCCGGAGGCTGTGGCGCAAGCACTTGCTCGCCGGGGTGAGCAAGTGCCCATCGGTGAACTGCTGGAACTGGATCAACAGTGGCGGGATCGCTTGGGCGAAGTGGAGCAGCTCAAGGCTCGACGTAATGTAGTATCCGAACGCATCGGAAAAGCCAAAGGCCGGGGGCCGGAAGCTGCTGCGGCCATAGCCGAGATGAAAGAGGTTGGCGAGCGCATAAAGCTGCTTGACGCCGAGGTGCGAGATCTGGAGGTTCGCATAGGCGACCTCCTCTTACGCATACCTAACATCCCCCACTCGGATGTACCGGATGGTTTTTCGGAAGCGGAGAACGTGGAAGTTAAGCGCTGGGGCGAGCCTACGAAGTTCGATTTCACACCAAAGGCACACTGGGACCTGGGAACGGATCTGGACATCTTGGACTTCGACCGAGCATCAAAAGTGGCTGGTGCCCGCTTCAGTTTTGTGAAAGGGCTGGGAGCACGGCTGCACCGTGCGCTTATCAGCTTCATGATCGATCTGCATACGCAAGAGCATGGCTATGTGGAAATCTTGCCGCCGTACATGGCCAACGCAGCTAGCCTTACTGGTACGGGTCAGCTGCCTAAGTTCGGCGAGGACATGTTCAAGGTGGAAGAGCGCGACCTGTATCTGATTCCTACTGCAGAGGTGCCTGTAACCAACTTTCACCGCGACGAGATACTCGATGGCGATAGCTTACCCCTTTACTACGTGGGCTTCTCTGCTTGTTTTCGCTCGGAGGCAGGGTCGGCTGGCCGCGATACTCGGGGCCTTATTAGGCAGCATCAGTTCGACAAGGTTGAGCTCGTGAAGTTCGTAAAACCCGAGACTTCCTATGAAGAACTGGAAAGGCTTGTGCACGAGGCCACCGAGGTCTTACGCCGCTTGGAGTTGCCGTACCGCATCGTCAAGATGTGTGCGGGCGATCTTGGCTTTACCGCGGCGATGAAGTTCGACCCTGAGGTCTGGATGCCGAGTTACGGTCGGTATGTGGAGATCTCTTCGTGTAGCAATTTCGAGGATTTTCAGGCGCGAAGGGCGAATATTCGTTTCCGAAGGGTACAAGGGCAAAAGACGGAGTTCGTACACACACTTAACGGCTCAGGTCTTGCAGTAGGCCGCACTCTGGCGGCGGTTCTGGAGAATTACCAGAATGCAGATGGCTCGGTTACTGTTCCTGCAGCGTTGCGACCCTATATGGGAGGAGTTGAGAGGATCACGCCATAAACCGGGGCGTGGCATGCAGGAGCCCAGTATGAGCGACCGCACAGAAGAGGGGGAGATTGACGTGATGCACAAGCGCAGCAAAGGCACTGGTCTTGGGATCGCGCTCATGCTCGTGGCTTTGGCCGTCTCAATGAGCATGAGTGCACATGCAGGGGCAGGCTCCATCCCCAGTGTATACGGTGCGGATGCTAACCCCACAGGCGATCCGATAGGCGGTGGTGTGGGATATCGCCGCCTTGTCCTTCAGGGTGACTATCTGGTTTCTACCGCGGATGAACTGCTGGATGCCATGCGCCAAGTTCAAGCGGGCGAGGTGATCATGGTGGCCTCGCAGGCAGAGATAGACATGACAGGTTACTCCAAGTTAGAGATCAAACCAGGTGTGACACTAGCCGGAGATCGCGGGTACGAGGGATCAACTGGTCCGCTGATTTATACCGACGAGTTCAACACATACCCTCTGTTTTACGCAGGCGAGGGCGTGCGTATCACGGGCTTGCGTCTGCGAGGTCCCGACCCGGATACACAAGAGAGCGCGTACGTCCTGCCCAACTCATGTGCCATCGATACCCGAGCTCCAGGGCTTGAAGTGGACAACAACGAGATTTTCAACTGGTCATATGCAGGTGTCTCTGTTCGCCACGGGCCTGCCCATGTGCATCACAACGTCATTCATCACGTGCGCCGAGCTGGACTGGGCTATCCCGTTGTGGTGAATCAGGGCACGGCGCTCATTGAAGCCAACTATTTCGACTGGTATCGCCACGCCATAGCGAGTACAGGTATGTTGACCGCTGGTTATGAGGCTCGTTACAACTGGGTTGGTCCGAATGCTACGAGCTTCGCCTTCGATATGCATGGCGGCGCTGACTTCTGTCCGAAGCGGGCCACGCCTTGCTCAACTCAGGAGAAGTTTATGGGCGGCGAGTGGATCAAGATCCATCACAACACTTTCGAGATCACCCATCAACGAGCCATTGGCATCCGTGGTGTACCTTTGCAGGGTGGGGATATTTATCGCAACTGGTTT
The DNA here is from genome assembly GCA_050951545.1 of Limnochordia bacterium. Lineage (GTDB taxonomy): Bacteria > Bacillota > Limnochordia > DTU080 > DTU080 > DTU080. Next base: position 142,712 of record JBMNJG010000002.1, read on the forward strand.
GCGCACACCGATCCGAATGCAGCAGTTGGCTTTCGTAACTATCTAGGGAACGTATCAGTGCGCGATAACGCCTACGGCCCTGCGCAGGCGGTTGTCGACCGGTTCGTCGATGCGTCTCCATTTGTGCGTACCTGTAGTGGCTGGTGCAGTGTTACCAACCCTAATCTACCCGTGGTGAATGTGGTTGCTCCTATCAAAATTGGATTCGTGCAACCCTCACCTGAAGCCGGGTCCATTGTGACTGGTCAGGTTCCAGTAGAGGTGCAGGTAGAGACGGCAGGTTTCTTCGAGCTTGAGCGTCTGGAGATAAGGCTGGATGACCAACCTCTCTTTGTGGATCGTCGGGTACCTCAGGCTGGGGAACTGGTACTTGACACGTATGAGCTCGTGGATGGAAGTCACGATCTATCATTCACGGTCACAGGTACCCAGGGTGTGAAGCTGAGGGAAGAGTTCCGGTTGCATGTGGCCAACTGGTGGCAGAAGCAGGATCCGCTCAACCCGCCCGTGGAGAACGCTTGGTTTGGAACCATCGATCGCTCGATGACCATCGATCGATCATCTGGCTGGGTCTATGCCACGGATGACGTGGCCTCTCCTTTTGATGATGACGGGAGGCTTGTGCGGAGAGAACATACAGCAGAGTATCTTGAGTGGGAAGCACCATGCTGGAGAGAGTCAGTGGTCACCCTCTATGTGCAGGGGAGCTTGGGCGAGAACTGGGTGAGTCTGAGCACTTCCGTCGACGGGGAGACCTGGGCGAGCATTCCCTGTGAGGTGAGTAGCGCCGAGCGGGTTGGAGAGTGGACACGCTATGTGCTAAAGAGTACCCCAGCTGTGATTCCCGAAGCCGACTTCTTTCGATTGGATATCTCAGAGAATGCCCCTGTGGCTGGCCTCCAATTGGGTGAGGTGCACTTGCGCGGATGGAAATAGAGTGGTGTCTGAGGAGCCGGGTGGTCTCGAGAAGCTTAGGAGGAAAACGTGGATTTCCTCTTGTTTCGGTAACAGCGAGAGACCTTCTGGGACAATAATTCTGAGCCCCACGCTGAGTTTTTCACCCGATTGGAGGCTGATGGGCCTCGACAAAGGCGAGTCATCATTTCGCATTCCCGACATGTAGAGGAAGGGATTGGTAACCGCGTTACGAAGTAAATAAGAACCAAGATTGTCGTGATAATCCGTTGGGTTGCGTCGAGTGAGTTGGGCGGGCTACAGGGTTACAGGTAAGTGGTGAAGTGGACACGATGACGCCCTTGAATCTGGAATGAGGAGGCAGACGTATGCACAAGAGGGGACTGGCAATGGCGGTGGCGTTGATTGCCGCAATTGCCTGCGTCTTACCCGGAGTAGCAGCAGACAGTGTGTTCAATGATGTACCTAGCGATCATTGGGCTTATGATGCAGTGGGCCGGCTTGCTGCGGCAGGCTTGGTAGAAGGCTACCCAGATGGTTCGTTTGGTGGCGAGCGCACGTTCACTCGCTACGAAATGGCCATGGTTTTCTCCCACATCGTAGACCGTCTCGACAAAAATGTGGAAGAGCAAGTCGGACAAGAGGTGGCGGCTAGATCCGCTGACCTCGATCGAAAAGTCGCTGACGCTGCAGTCGAGGCCCGCAAGGCATTGGCCGCCGCTTTAGAGGCTCAGTCTAAGGCCAATAGGGCAGCCGATGCCGCCGCTGATGCATCAAGCGCTGCGGAAGAGGCAGGTAAGCAAGCTCTAGCGGCAGACAGCAAGGCGGACCAAGCGTTGCGCCAAGCCGAGGCAGCGCTCGACGCGAGCAAGGCGATGCAGGAGGTAGCGCAGGCAGCTAAGCTAGTGGCTGACGAAGCCTTGGCTCTGGCGAAGCAGCCAGCGGGCACTGCTCAGGTAGTTGAAACGGACCCGGCTCTCGTTGAAGAGGTCAAAGCGCTTCGGGAACTGGCGAATGAAGCCAATGCCGCCGCCAAACGCGCGGAAGCGGCAGCCGAGGCTATCAAGCAGCAGCATGCAGAGGATTTCAACGAATGCCAAGCGGCTATCGTGGAGGCCAAGGCGGTTGCAGCCAAAGCCGAGACGCTGGCGAAAAACGCAGCGACCTCAGAGGAGTTAGCTGCTGTTCGGCAAGCGGCGCAGGATGCAGCTGATGCTGCAGATCGTGCCGAGAAGCTGGCGCAGTCAGCAGCTCAGCTTGAGGACGTAGCTCAGATTGCAGCCAAGGCGAACGATGCTCTGGCGTTGGCTGCAACGGCAGACGCTCGGGCTCGAAACGCACAGGCAGAAATCGATTATGAGAAACGCTATCGCTATGATGATTCGGCTAAAGTAGTCATGCGTGATTTCGTCAAGCAAAGCATTATCGAAGAGACAGACGCCATTAAGCGCGACGCACCAGCTTTGGCCAAGCGTGTGCTGGCTCTCGAAGGCAAGGCAGATGAAGCCATCTCTGCCGAAGAAGCAGAGCAGATCGCTATCCGAGTGGTAGGCGAGCGCATAAGAACAACAGCGGGCGATGCAGGTGCTCAGGTGGTAGCCTGTGATGTTACACAGGGCGATCTGGACGCCGTACGCACCCTTGTCGATCAGAAGGCTGCTGCTCTGAACAAGGACATGGAGCAGCTTGACAAAGAGTACGCTGCCGAGCTACAGGCACTCGCCAGAAGGGTGGCTAGCCTCGAAGAGCGTCTGGCGAAGATTGATGAGAGAGTGACCCAGTTGGATTCGGCTCCATCTGATGCCGGACAAGTACAGGGTCTCGATGCTATTGAAGATGACTTGGCAGCTCTGCGGGTCGAAGTTGCAGCGCTGACAGGTAATGTGGTCGGTACGCAGTCCGATGTGGCTAAGCTAGCGCAAAGACTAGACGCCAGTGAGGCTAATGTGGCATCCGTAAAATCAGAGGTAGGGGCACTGGATCAGCGGGTCAAGGCGGGCGAGGATGATGTTGCAGAAGTCCGCGCCGAAGTTGCTGCGCTGACAGGCAATGTGATCGATACGCAATCCGACGTAGCCAAGCTGGCTGATAGGTTGAGTGCCACCGAGTCTGGTGTTGCGAAGCTGCTGGCAGCTGGCAAGGTCGAGCCTGCGGTGGCCGCATCCGGGGTCGCACAGGCTGATGTAGACGCCGTAAAGGCAGATCTGGCTTCGGTGAAGTCGGATGTCAGCGATCTGGGTCAGCAGGCAAAGGCCACCGAAGATGGTCTGGCAGCTACCCGTACAGAGGTTGCTGCACTGACAGGTAATGTGGTCGGCACGCAGTCTGATGTAGCGAAGCTAGCGAACAAGCTGGAGGCGACTGAGGCTGATGTAGGCGAGCTGACTGGCGAAGTGGAAGCCATCGGCGCCGATGTGGATGGTGTGAAGGCAGATCTGGCTTCGGTGAAGTCGGATGTCAGCGATCTGGGTCAGCAGGCAAAGGCCACCGAAGACAGTCTGGCAGCCACCCGCGCTGAGGTTGCTGCACTGACAGGTAATGTGGTCGGCACGCAGTCTGACGTAGCTGGCTTGGCTCGGCGTGTAGAGGATCTTGAGGGTAAGCCAGACCTGTCCGGCAAGATCGATGTTGTCGAATCGGATGTGGCTTCTGTGAAGTCGGACCTTGGCGATCTGGGTCAGCAGGCAAAGGCCACCGAAGATGGTCTGGCAGCTACCCGTACAGAGGTCGCTGCACTGACAGGTAATGTGGTCCGCACGCAGTCTGATGTAGCGAAGCTAGCGAACAAGCTAGAGGCGACTGAGGCTGATGTAGGCGAGCTGACTGGCGAAGTCGAAGCCATCGGCGCCGATGTGGCTTCTGTGAAGTCGGACGTCAGCGATCTGGGTCAGCAGGCAAAGGCCACCGAAGATGGTCTGGCAGCTACCCGTACAGAGGTTGCTGCACTGACAGGTAATGTGGTCGGCACGCAGTCTGATGTAGCGAAGTTGGCTGGCCAGGTCGGTGCCATTGACGCTGATATCACCACCACCAAGCGCGAGTTGGGTGCCGTTGAAGAAGAACTGGAGACAACTCAGCGTAACCTGACGGTAGCCAAGGCTGAACTGGATGGCTTGCGCAGGGAAATCGGTAGCACCAGGGCTGAGTTGGCCGATGTAGACAAGGATCTCCAGACAGTGAAAGACGATCTAGGTCCAATCTGGCGGTGGTTCGAAGCCACAAGCAGGACATTCGACGCGGAGCTAGTCTACAATAGGGTTCGCGGAAACAGCCTCTATACCGATCCACGTGCGGCTCAGAAGAGTCCTGTTGTACGGGCCGCTGAGGGTCAGTGGTATGACAGGCGCGAATTCGTCAAGGACGAGAACTACATGCGCTACTCCGTGGGCATTGCGACGGAGCCAGCCCCGGGTGCTACGCTAGAGGGACGCGTCTACGCTGATCGGGATATCCAGCTTCCTCGTTGGCAGGGCGCTGGTATCGAGGCTAACGTGACAACTGAGGGGATCGTCCAGTCCTTGAGGATTGGTGATCTCGATAGCACTCACGGAACAGGTAAGTTCAGCAAGTACATCCTCGACTCAACGAAGTGGGATGCCCAGTTGTATCGCATCAACGGTCTGCAGGGAACAGCGGCCGTCGGCCCCATTTCCGTGCAGGGTGTCGCTGGTCATGGTGCGATCAAGCGAGTCAATGTGACTCCTGGTACGGGCAACGACCTGGCTGGGGACGATCTAGGCTCACTGCTTGGCGTAGCAGGCCAGTTGCAGCTGGGTAAGGTTGCAGAAGCTCGATTTAGCTGGCTCAACATGAAGAACACCTTGGTCTCCAGTCCGCCAGCCCCAGTAACCGCCTACGCCATGGGTATCGAAGGTGCCTTAGGCAGCCTGCGATACGATGCAGAGGTTGCTGCAGCTCGCGGAGGCAGAAGGCCTCAGGTAGGAGATATCACGCTTTCGCAGTCACTGGGTTCGGTTTACTGGACTGGTGAGTACGGCTACCGGGGTCCGAAATGGCAACAGCGCTTGGCCGATCCCAGCGTTGACGGTCTGGCCGCACCCTCTGAGCGCTTCCTCGGAGTTGAAGTTGGCGGTCTGCAGCCTCTGGGCTTTGACACGAAACTGGTGCACAGGACCGTTGAGAACGTAGATGGCAAGCAGGCAGTCTGGATGGCGCGAGCGGCAAGGGACATGCAGATTTTGGTGCCGCTCACGGCTACGGTGGAGATCGGTTCAAACTCGGCAGACATCGTCGCGAACTCGATGCTGCACGCCATGGTCGACCTCTCAGTAGACGACTATGCTCTAGGTGGCTCGAGATTCGTTGTGGATGCTGGCTTCCGACACGAGCAGACACCTCTGCAGGCTGAGGAATGGGATCTACGCTGGCGCAATGCAAGCGTAGCTGCTCCGGGTAGCGCCTTGGCAACGCAGTACCAGAACTGGGTGGCAGACACGTCTCGGACGCAGGCTAGGGCGAAGGCTACTGTGTATCTGGCACCCAAGACAGGGCTGTATGCGGGCGGTCGTCTGGTGAACGAGAGCAAGGTATCCGCTGCGTCACTCCCACGAAAGACAGCAGTGGCGGGTGTGTTTACCGAGATGACTGTACTAGGGACAGACCTGAGGGTTCAGGGTGAGTGGTTGAGGGCGAGCGGTGCTCTGGAAGCCAAGCGCGCGCTGGATCTGAGCGCGTCGCGTGGTATCGGTGAGGGCACATTCGAGGCCCACGCTGGTGTGAGCGATGGTCGGGGTATTGACGCAAAGTGGGTCAACACCTTGGACAGTGGGTTCGACTTCAATTACCCGGTTTACCAGAACGCGAACCTACAGGTGAACGGTAAGTTCGTACGCTCGAGAGTGGATGATGCGAACGCCTATCGCGATGCTCGCTTGGGCGCAGGATTTGCTCTGGGCTTCTAAGCACGCAGGTAGCACCGGGATCAGGTTCCGGTAAGAAGAAGAGCAGCCCTCGCACGTGTGCGAGGGCTGCTCGGTGGTTGCAGTGAGAGAAGCTAGTTGGGTGGCGATGCCTGAGGGGGGGCCGCTTGGCAGTCGGGGCATAGGCCATATACCTCGAAGCTGTGGTCTTGTGCAGAGAAGCCTTCGGCGTGGGCGAGTGAACGTGCCAGATCGCCTATCGCAGTGTCGTGGATATTACGCATGATGCCGCAGGCGATACAGATGAGATGGTGGTGGTGCGTAGCTGGATGCCCTGTGACGTAGACTTGCTGCCCGTCGACCAGCCGAACTTGCTCCAACACTTTGGCCTCGCACAGTAGTTGCAGGGTCCGAAATACGGTGGCGCGACCCACATTGCTGGTCTCCTCGAGGAGCTGACTTGCAGTAAATGGGCCCGACAGCGTAGCGATTGTGCGCAAGATGGCTTGACGAGGAGCTGTGAGCCTTATCCCTTGTTCACGGGCAAGATGACAAAGCTGGGCGAGAGTCTTGTCCAACTGATCTCAACACTCCCCCGAGAATCGTTCTGTGCTGAGCGGGCATGTGGTCATCCATGGCTTCGTCGCGAGGCAGCCAGAAAGACTGCGAAGAACACGACGACGCTTACGAGAACCATGGCGGCTCCTGAAGCGATGTTGAGGTAGTAGGATATATAGAGCCCGCCCACGGCAGCCAAGGAGCCTAATAGGGCGCTAAGCCACATCATCGTATGAAGGCGCTGACTGAGTAGTCGGGCAGTGGCGGGAGGGGTCACCAACATTGCCAGAACCAGAATCACTCCGACCACCTTCATCGATACTACAATGACGAGCGACAGGAGTACCATTAGCCCGTAGTGCAGTGCTTCTACTGGTAGACCAACCGCGGCTGCATAGGTAGGATCGAAACTAAGAATCACCCATCTGCGGTTGAACAGCCAGAGGGCGAGAAGTACCAAAACCCCAATGCCGAGCATCGACCAGATGTCAGCGGTGGACACCGCCAGCACATTCCCGAAAAGGAAGTTGGCGAGATCAACGCTGTAGGACTTAATGGTGCTAATGATGGCGATGCCCAGGGCAAACATCCCGGACATCAAGATACCGATGGCGGTATCTTGTTTGAGGTCTGGATGACGGCCGATGCGACCGATACCGGCGGCGGTCAACAGGCCAGCCATGAAGGCTCCCAGCGAGGTCGGGTGACCCAACACATAGGCGATAGCCGCGCCTGGGAGGACGGCGTGCGAGAGCCCTCCTCCGAGAAAAGCCATGCCTCTGAGGACCACGTAGGTGCCTACGAGTGACGTGATAGCTCCGGCGAGGGCAGCAGCCAAGAGTGCTCGGCGCATGAACTCATAAGTGAGAGGTTCAGTGAGCAGATGTATCATAGTTCTGTGGCTGCCCAGTGGGTGTCGGCCAGAACTCCTAGCTCGTCACCCTCATCTGATCGCCAGAACACCACCTGTCCATGATAGGTCTCTTGGAGCAAGGCGGGCTGAAAGACCGTCTCGGCAGAACCGAAGGCGACCAACTCGCCGTTGAGCAACAGAATCTCAGAGAAGCGATGGCGAGCGAGGCGGAGGTCATGAGTGGCTACCATGACGGTGCCTCCCGCACCAACGAATTCATCCAGAATGGCCAGGAGCAGCTCTTGCGTCGCTGCGTCGATCTCGTTAAAGGGCTCATCGAGCAGAAATAGGTCCGGTTGCTGAGCGAGAGCGCGGGCGAGAAACACTCGTTGTTGCTGTCCTCCGGAGAGCTGTGAGATCGGAGTGTGGCGCAGGCTCGACATACCCACTCTGGTGAGTGCCTCTGTAACGAGAGCGTGGTCTTCGGGTGACAGACGTCGCCCCGGAAGCACTGCGCCTATCCTACCCATCATGACGACGTCCTCGACGGCCAGCGGGAACTGCCAATCGACTTCTTCGCGTTGGGGTACATAGGCGACGCGTGAGCGAGCCTGGGTCGGAAGACCGCCAAGCAACTCGATATGTCCTTGCGTGACCGGGATGAGGCCTAGCATCGCCCGAAACAGTGTAGTCTTGCCAGCGCCGTTGGGGCCAACGACCGCCACCTGACTGCCAGGGGATATGGTGAGAGAGATGTTGCGCAGGGCGGTACTTTTCCGGGCGTAGCCTACGCTTACACTCTGCAGTTTTGCCGCTGCTACATGCTGACTTTCGCTGCTGCGCATCGGCCGTGCCCCCTCTCGTGTATCATAGCAGTCCGTCGACGATAGCCTGGGTGTTGAAGCGGATGAGTTTCAGGTAGGTATCAGCCGCTCCCCCGACCTCGGATAGCGAACCCGTGTACAGGCGCACGACACGCACTGTGTGACCCACTTGGGAGGCGATCGTCTCTGCCAACGCTTTTGGTAGTGTGTCCTCTGTGAAGATAGCCCGGACGCCCTCTTCACGGATGGTCTCTATCAAAAGACTGAGCTGACGAGCAGAGGGTTCTGCCTCCGGATTAAGGCTGGGAATGATGGTGCCAACGACTCTAAAACCGTAACGGGCAGCGAAATAGGCAAAGGCGTCATGGTTGGTCACCAGTTTGCGCCGTGCGGCCGGAAGTTGGGCCACACTGGCGCGGACCCAGCCATCGAGTTTCTCCAACTCCGCGTCGAAGGCGGATGCGTTTTGCTGGTAGGTAGCGGATCCCGCGGGATCCGCAGCCTCGAGGGCAGTGGCGATGTTTCCCACGTAGATTCTTACCAGATTGGGGTCCAGCCAGCAGTGCGGGTCTGGTTGACCTTCCTCCATGAGTCGTGTAGGCACACCCTCGGTGGCCGAGATCACCCGGGCCTTGGTGCCTGACGATTGGATGAGTCGAGTAGCCCAACTGTCAAGGCCTAGGCCATGCACTACTACCAACTGAGCCTTGGCGATGGCGCGCAGATCGGCGGGCACAGGTTGGTAGGTGTGGGGATCGACGCCTGGCCGTAGCAATGAGTGCACCTGCACTCGATCTTTCCCGACGTGTTCCACCAGATCGCTGATGATGTTACTTGTTACCACGACTTGCAGTTGGCGTGGGGCTGTTGTCCTAACAGCCTTTTTCCCGAGTGTCAACGCAACGAGTACCAGAGAAAGGATCGCCAAGAGAGACAAAAGACGCCGGAGCGTCAAGCGACGGCCTTGCCCCCAGAGAGCTGACCAGCGCATGTGTGGCATCGGCCCCTTCGGCTAAGTGATACCTAGTATCAGGTGAGTTCATCGTAACGCTGTGCGGCACAGGTGTCAAGGGGTATGCTGCCCGGTCGACGGGCCCCGAGGGTCGCCCCAGACTCTGCCGCTGTGCGGCACAGAATGAAGGGAACTAGGCGGAATGGGGCGAACGTCCTACTATCCAAGAAGCGGAGGTATTTTCGTTGAGACAAACGTTACGCGTGACGACTGTCTTGGTCATCGTATTGGCTCTTGCTTGCACAGGAGTGTTGGCCAGCCAAGGGTTGAACCTGTTCATTGATTTCGAGCAGTTGCCCGAGGCTGTCATTGGAGATTTCACAACCCAGTTCACTGAGGACCTGCGCGCCTTGCAGGACGTGGCACTAACTGAGCAACCCTTCTTGGCGGATGTTTTTTTGTTCGCCACCGGGTCACCGATTACAGCCGGGGAGTCGGTTATTGGCTACTCACTGGCACTGACGTTGCTAGGCGTCCGAGGAGCCGACGACAAAGGTGTCATCCTCTTCATTTATCCATCTGTTATCCCGTTGGTCGTCGGGCCCGCGCACATTGACTGGGCTGCTAGGCAAGCGGTTCTTGAGTTGAACGCCTACCTGGATTGGTTAGTGGAGGTGGGCGAGTTGCAGGTTGCAGATACATAAGCCCCCAACCTCTGCAGGTCGGTGAAGAAACTTGGATACGACTTGGCGATGTGCTGGGCGCCCGTTAGCCGTACGGGTTGCTTACAGCGCAGGGCCACGATGGTGGCACCCATGAGCAGTCGATGGTCGTGATGAGCATCTACTGTGACACCGCCAGGCAGGGGCTCGGGGTTGCCGTGTACGGTAATCGAGTCACGGGTCTCTTCCAGTTGCGCTCCCATCTTGGCTAACTCGCGGCAATAGTCGGAGATGCGGTCAGACTCCTTGTAGCGGAGGTTCTCAATATTGGTGAAGCGCGACGTGCCATCGGCAAAGCAGGCCGCTGCCACCATGGCCATGACCGCATCTGTGGCCTGGTCACCGTCGAATTCGACTGCCCGTAGGGGTCGGCCACCGCGCATGCGCACGTGCCTGGCTGCTCTATCGAACACTACATCAGCCCCCATCGCCTGAAGCACATTCACGATGGCTCGCTCTCCTTGTGCGTCATCACTGAGGCCAGTAAGCACGACATCTGACTCTACCACAGCAGCGGCAGCAAGAATCGCCGCTGCTCCAGGCCAATCGCCAGGGATGAAGTGATCTCCTGCACGGTAGGACTGCGGGCCCGTCACGCGAAAGTTGCGCAGACCCTGGTGGGTGACCTCGATCCCCGTGGCTTGTAGCACCTCTAAGGTTTGCTTCAAGAGCGGTGCTGAACGTTGGGGGCCGCATACCTCAATGTGTGTGATTCCTGAAAGCAGAGGCGCCAGAAAAAGCAGAGCTGTGGAGAACTGTGATGAAGTCGCTCCTGAGACGCATACGCGGCCACCTCGGTGGAGGCCACCGCTCACAGCAATGGGCAGTCTGCCATCTTGCGACTCGCAGTGACAGCCCAAAGAAGACAGGGCCTGCAACAGGTCATGGTGCGGGCGTCGGCCTAGAGATTCGGGGTAGGGAGTGGTAAAACGGGTGGGAGCGGGCAAGGTGGCGGCTATCGCCATGAGAAACCGCGCCACAGCTCCCGCATTCCCGACGTTGAGTTCGCCGGGAGAAAGCAAGTGCCCCCCAGTGCCCGTCACTACGAGGCCGTCTGGGACCCGTTCGATGCGGGCCCCCAACCTCGTGCAACACGTCACCATCACTCGTGCATCATCGATATCGGCCGGATTGCGCAGTACCGATACACCCTCAGCTAAGGTAGCCGCTAAGACATAGCGGCTTGTGTAGTTTTTCGATCCGCCCACTAGCAGCCTGCCGACAAGCTTTGGCGAATGATGCACGGTGATCACGGCTACGCCTCTTTCAGCCAGTCTTTGGCCAAGCGCTGTCCCTGTTGTACCAGGGTTTCCTGCAACCTACGTATTGGCAACTCCCGCGGATCAAGGGCACAGTCGGCACACATCGCTGCTGCCACACCAGCGGCCTGACCGATCCCGAAGACGATCGGCATCACGCGGATAGCCGAATGGGCCTCATGTGTGGACGAGATGGAGCGTCCACCGATAAGCAGGTTCTTGAAGCCTTTGGGGATTAGGCTGCGGAAGGGGATGTCGTACCATTCGCCAGGGGGTATGCGCTTGATGATAGTACCCGTTCCGGCCGGGTTGTGAATATCAACCGAGTAGCTACCGCGGGTGATGCAATCGTCAAACTTGCGGGCGGCGAGGCAGTCTTCGGCAGACAACAGGTACTCGCCCATGACCCGGCGGCTTTCGCGTACTCCAATCTGCACGGCCGTCGATTGCAGGTAGGCATTCTCGAAGCCTGGGATTTCGCGACGCAAGAACTGGGCAATCTGCCATGCTTGTCGCCGAGCCTCGACTTCAGCTTCGGTAAGCTGTTGGGCGTCAGTGGCATCTTTCATGACCACGCGCGTGGTGTTAAAGTGGATAACGTCGGGTTCGGTGGTGAAAAACCACAGGACATTTTCCCGCGGGCACTGCAGTTCATTGCGCTCCTTGGCGGCAATATAACGATCAGTTATCTGTTGGCGGGAGGGCACACGGGCGGCGTCCACTCGAGCCATACGGAAATTCAGGGTCATAGGTTGGGATAGCCCATCCTCTGGGCGACCCTTCTCGATCTGAGCTCCCGCAAAGGCTGCCAAGTCGGCATCGCCAGTAGAATCGACAAACATAGGAGCCGCAAGTGTCATCAGCCCGCTTTTCGTGGCGATTTCAATGGAACGGATTCTGCCGTTGCTATCCGTCTGTGCACCAGCTAAGAACGCATGGTAGAGCAACTCAACCCCAGCCTCTTGGCAGAGCTCTTCGGCAGCAATCTTGAATACCTCGGGGTCAAAGGCATAGGGGGCCTTCGGCGAACCATATCCTTCCATGGACTGCATCTTGGCGATCATGTCTTGCAGAACACCAAAGATGATCTGCTGACCGCCAGCATGAAAGGTCATGAACGGATTGACCAGCATGGCGGTAGCACCGCCACCCAGAAATCCATAGCGCTCAATCAGAAGGGTCTTGGCGCCAGCCCGGGCTGCACCGAGGGCTGCTCCTATACCTCCTGGCCCACCTCCGCACACGACTACGTCATACTTGCTTAGTGCCATCGCAACGACCTCCTGGTTCGTGCTTTCGGGTCAGGTTCTGGCTTCGCTCTCGTTGCGAAACCTCCTGCTCAGCCAAGTCTGTCATATGAGGGGCCGTTGACCGGGAAGCAGGAATGCGCAAGGTGCTTCTGGTAAGAGTCTTCATGCAGAACGTAATAGGTTGAGGTGGCTAAGCTGTGCGAGACCGCCTATGGATCGGATCTTTCTGGCATCAGTTGCTCTACCCGGAGCTAGGCCCTGGGGGTTTCCAGGATCCCACAGGCATGTTGGCTTCTGCTGTAAGGCGGGTGTTTGGCTCCAGTCTGCCTGAACACGTCGTTGCTGCTCGCATTCACTACGACAGTGCGGCGGGCTACGTGGAACAGCGCGCAGTGGCAGCGTCTGTGCTAGGACACCTGCATCATACCTTGGCGTTGCGCGAACGTCGGTTGCTGGGTTTTGTTCACGGTCGCTTTCTGTACTGCTGCGGTTACTTTCCGCCAGCCGAGCAGCAGGGAGAGATCTCGTCGGAGGTGGTCGCCACAGACCTCACTAACCGTCTGCGTGAATTGGTGGGGCATCTACGTGAAGAGCACGACATCCTCTTCACTGTGGGCATAGCTTTTCGGCGGACAATACAGCCCAAGGAAAGCCTCCATGCCTTCCGACAAACTGCCCAATACGCAGTGGTGGCTTTGCGCACTCAGTTGCAGATCAAAAAAGGCTACGTGCTCGTATGCGACGCCCCAAGACGCGGCGAGCAGCGCTTCGTCGTGAAGTCGCTTGTTGAGAAGCTGGAGCGAATCGCGCGTGGTGGTGACTTGGAGGCTGTGCCTGACGCTTGTCGTGAAGTATCACACTTCTTGTTTGGTTCAGAGTACATCCCTCTTTTGAAGGTACGGGGACTGCTTCAGTCATTCCTGGTCTCCCTGAGCATGGCTGCTCAAGCGGCGGGTGTCGATCCAGCGTTGCTGTACACTCTTAATCAGCGTTACTTCGAGAGCATCTTGATGCTATACGATTACGACGAGTTGGAACAGGTTATCCATGCTGCGATCGCCAGGTTTGTCTCTGAGGTGCATGTCATGCGGGCTCGGGAGCTCGAACACCCGGCTGTAGGGCGGGCCGAGGCCTATGTGATACAAAACATAGGAGACCCGCTCTCGCTGTCCTCAGTGGCTAAGGCGGTGGACCTGAGCCCGCCCTACCTGAGCAGGCTTTTTCGCACTCAGCGTGGCATCACCCTGACGGAGTTCATCAACCGTCAGCGGGTAGAGGTGGCCAAGACGTTGCTGCAAGATCCTGATAGAAGCATCTGTACAGTGGCCTTTGCGTCTGGGTTTGGCAGTCTGCAGCACTTCAACAGGGTATTCAAGTCGGCAGTCGGATGCACACCTACACAATTTCGTATCTTAAAATACGTTCATCTTTAGGGAAAGGTCTGTGTGGTCTGATCCAAGAACATGTGCGACGATGAGGCTACTACACTGAGACCTGATGTTCATGTCGATACCGTAGCGTGGTACAACTAACAAAGGAGGTCCATCCAAATGGCTGATGGCCCGCTTAACACACCTGAGGCAAAGAGTCAGTTTACAGCGGCGTTTAAGGAATATGCACGAAGCATAGGTGCTGACTTGGTTGGCATCGCGAATATCGAGAGATTTGACGATGTCGCAGCCAACCATCATCCCCGAGCCATCTTTCCGGAGGGCCGCAGTGTAGTGATGATTGGCAAGCGCATCACACGCGGCAGCCTGCGCGGAGTGGAAGAGGGCACTCAGTTTGATCTGTACTCCCAGTATGGACGGGACTGGCTCAACAACCGCTTCTTGGCCATGTGTACCTTCAAGGCCGCTGAGTTCTTGGAAGACAACGGGTGGGAATCTGTGCCAGTGCCCAACCTACCGCCGCAAGTGCCTCCGATGGGGATTCCGGTTCGTGAGGGGCAGCCAGCCCCCAACGTGATGATCGATTTCGAGGATGCTGCAGTGCGGGCTGGCCTTGGTGAGATTGGTTTTTGCGGTGTACTACTTACGCCCCAGTTCGGACCTCGCCAGCGCGTCCAGCTGATCATTACGGACGCTCCCCTCGATCCCGATCCTCTAGTGGCTGAGCCTATCTGTGACCGTTGTGTTGAAAAGGAAGAGGCGTGTCCTCTGGGCGCGATTCACGTCGAGTCTGTGACAGAGCGGGTCATCTGTGGCAAAGCGATGCCAGTGGCGCGCATCGAATATGGCAAGTGCCGTTCCTGTGCGAATGGCGCAGCGCCCAATCCGCATTACACCTCGGGCTTGCCCGATCGTCTTGCGGCATTTTGCATGCGCACTTGCGTTAGCCATCTGGAGGAGACGGGTCGTGTGCAAAACACCTTCGAGAACCCGTTCCGCCAGCGTAACCCATGGCAGGTGATCACTGAGCGGCGCATTATCTCGTAGTCACCACGCGAGCAAGAGAGGAGCACCGTCATGGCTGTTACCACAGAGAGTCTCAAGGAATATGCCCATTCCGTTGGGCTTGACCTGTTCGGGGTGGCCAACATCGAACGCTTCAAGGATGCCCCCAAGCGTATGCATCCGGCTTCGATCATGCCTGGAGCGAAGTCAGTGATCGTCGTTGGCAAACGCATTCTGCGCGGGGGTTGGCGCGGCATCGAAGAGGGTACCTACTGGCCCTCCTACACCTATTTTGACTACCACGGCCTGCTAAATAGCTTCTTCATACCGTGGGGATCGTACCATCTGGCCTGTCATCTTGAAGATCACGGCTGGGAAGCAACTCCCTACTACCCAGGGGTCCCCGAAACCCAACCCACTCGCCAGCCGTTGCGCGAGGGAGGGGTGGCCCACAACGTGCACCTGGCCATCCGCATCGCCGCGACCGCTGCGGGTGTGGGTGAGATGGGCTGGTCAAAGGTATTTTTGACCAAGCAGTTTGGTCCACGTCAGCGCCTACATGCGGTGATCACTGATGCAGAGTTGGAGCCGACTCCACTTGTCAAACCAGGGACCATCTGCGACCGCTGTATGCAGTGCGTGCAAGGTTGTCCGGGAGCGATTCCCCATATGAGGGAAGGCAAGACGATCAAGATCCAGATCGAGGATTACACCTATGAGTGGGCGGACGTGGACTTGGGCAAGTGCACCCTGATGTATCACGGCGGAGATCCGCGTACCTCGCCTTTCTTGCACAAGGACTTTCCGGGCTGGAAGTTCGACATACCTGAGCAGGAGCTTACTGAAGAGGCGGCCTACAAGTTCGCTTGGACACTGTCCACTGCTCGCTGGCGCGCTACAGATGAGTTCCCATCGGGCTATGTGGTGGAAGGTCACGCCATGCTTCAGAAATGGGGCGTCGGCGAGCGCGAGGGTTCCAGTTACGGGGTTGAAGGATCGCGCGGGTGTATGAGAAGTTGCTTCAACCACCTGGAAAAGACCGGACGCATTGAGGCGCGTTTCCATGGTGGCGATTTCATCAAGAGACCGCGATGGATTCTTTCGTCGAAGACAGCGAAGCGTGTGGCGGAAACAGAAGAGCAGCAGAGCGAGCCCGACGCTAGCTAAGTCAGGACAGTAGCAGTGCAAGTGCAATAGGTAACATCCCTCTCGTCCTGTCTGACTGATGGGCTGCCCTACCAGTTGGACAGGACTATGTGGGGGGAGTATCGGCAGCGAAGCATGAGTCGAGCCGGGGATGTCTGTCAGCCGGACTAAACCAAATGGCAGGAAGCACCTGGGCCCTATGGAAGTCATCCATGAGATCATGACTTTCTGGGGGCTCGTGGCGATGGATAAGGAAGGTACCAAGTCTGCTGGCAGCGCGATGGTATATGAACACATTGTGGCCCTGGCGAAACCTCAGTTTTCGCGGGCAGACAGTCTGCGTGCTGGCATCTTTGATGCTGAGGAACTGAATGCATATATCGCGGACATCAGAAGCCGCTTTCGGACATTGCTTAGGCTTCCTAACGTTGAGAGGGAGCCTCTTTCGGCGCGCACCACTGGTGTGGTCATCCGAGATGGTTACCGCATTGAGAAAGTGATCTTCGAGAGTCGACCATCATTCCTGGTTACAGCGAATCTCTATCTTCCTACGGATGTCTGCGGGCCTCTCCCCGGGGTCCTACATCCCTTGGGGCACACGTGGAACGCAAAGGCTGGTGAGACATACCAACGGGTAGCCGTCACGCTAGTCAAAAACGGCTTTGCGGTCTTCTCATATGATCCGATAGGCCAGGGAGAGCGCATTCAGTACTGGGACCCTCTGCGCGAGTGTTCCTCGATCGTAGCGAGAGCTTCCAACAGCGCCGTGGCGGAGCATGAATACGCGGGCATCCAGAGCTTGCTGACAGGGGTCAGCATGGGGGGGCTCATGGTTTGGGATGGCATGCGGGCGCTGGACTACCTGCTCTCGCGGCCGGAGATCGATCCGGAGCGCATCGGATGTACCGGGGTCTCGGGTGGTGGAACCAACACCTCGTATCTCATGGCTTTGGATGAACGTATTCGTGTGGCGGCACCCATCTGCTATATCACAAAACGGCAACGCTGGCTGGCTCGCAACGAATATGCTGATGCTGAGCAAGTGCAAGATGACGTGATCAAAGAGGGCATCGACCATACGGAGCTATGCATTGCTACTGCTCCCAGGCCCTTGCTGATTGGAACGAGCACTGAAGATTTCTTTCCGATGGAGGGAGCTCTCGAGTCGGCGGAGCAGGCTCGCCAGGCTTACGCATTACTGGGTGTTTCAGACCGCGTTCAGACTGTGGTTGCCGAGGGACAACACGGTTTCTTGCCTGTCCATCGAGTGGCTGTCAGTGATTGGTTCCGCCAGTGGCTGTGTAATGAGGAGAATCCCCAGAGCGTGGACTGGGGAGCGGACCTTACGCTTGAAGAGGACGAGACACTCTGGGCAACGCCGCAGGGCCAGACCTTCCATCTGGGCAGCAGAACGGTCTTCAGTTTCACGCGGCAGGAGGCTCTGCGTCTTGAGAAAAGCCGGAAACGCTGGTTCGCGCAGCCTGCTGGTACTGATATCTCCATGGCGCAAAAGGAGCTGCGTAGCAGGCTGCAAGAGCTGCTGCGAGTCGATGTTCCGCAAGAGCCAGTACGGGTGGAAGTGGCGGAGGCAAGCTCAGATGTGAAAGGCGCCACCCTCACGCATCTGCGCTATTGGCCTGAGTCGGGAATCGAGATCCCGGCAGTGCTGATGCGTCCGCTTGGGGTCAGTACACAAAGCGTGGTCTACGTCAGCGAACATGAATGCAGTACCGTCGCCGAATCACTTGCGGAGCTGCATTCCCTTACGGCAGCCGGAGCGACCGTGCTCGTGATTGAGATGAGAGGGAAAGGCTCTACGCTTTCCGCCGCGTGCAAGATGTCGAACTCCTACAAGCGGTTGGGGGTAGAAGGATATCATCTGTATAACTACGGGATGGTGGGCCGAAACCTGCTCGGATGCCGTGTTTTGGATGTGTTGGCTGGTGTGAACTGCATGAGACAGCTTACCGGAATGAACGCTGCGACGGTGATCGGTGAAGACCTAGGCGCACTGGCGGCACTGATGGCTGGGGCACTGGACACGCAGATTGCAGGGGTACAGCTGCGCGGGTTACTGGTCTCCTACAAGGCCTTGGCGACCAATGAGTTTCGCCATCAGCCAGCAAGTGTGTTTGTACCAGGCATTCTCCAGGTCTGTGACCTGCCTGAGATAGCGGCTTGTGTGGCTCCAAGACCCTTGAACATGGTTAGTGTAGTCGATGAAAAGTGCCGACCGCTGTTTGGCGAGCAGATCGCCAGCGAATATGGACTCACCCGCAATGTCTATGCCCAACTGGGCGTAGACTCATCGTTGATGCTTCCCAGTTGAAAGGATGGATTGATCATGCATTGCGCTCGCCTTCGTTGTGGCCTGGCTATCATGGCTTTTGCCCTGTGCCTGGCGGTCTTCACCAGCGGAGCTTCAGCAGGTGTGGTGGAAGACCTGATTGGTCAATTGGATCACCCGATATGGACAACCCGCCGTGATGCTGCCTTGCAGTTGGGCGCACTGTCTTTGGAGGCTACTGAAGCCGTCGATCCCTTGACAAAAGCCTTGCAGGATCGTGTCGGTCCTGTTCGCTATGCAGCGGTGACCGCGCTGGGTGAGATCGGTGGCTGGGCCCCAGGCGCGGTTCCGGTTTTGGCCGAGACATTGTTCGATAAGGATCCAGAAATGCGCTGGCAAGCTGCTGTGGCCTTGGGCAATATTGGTTTTCGGGCTGTAGAGGCGGTTCCCGCATTGGCCGAGGCCCTTCTCGATCAGTACACCGAGATTCGCCATGCGGCCGCCTGGGCGCTGGGCATGATCGGCCCAGGGGCCCGAGAGGCCATTCCGGCCCTGGCCGAGGTGATGGCTGATAGCGACGAAAAGGTGCAGCAGATGGCCAAGAGCGCGATTATCGAGATAGGTGGCCCTGAAGCAGTTCCTCTGATGCCCCCTTCTGAAGCAGAGGTGGCGGAAGCTACTGACGCGGCTTCGAAACTCGTCGTCATAAAGACAGCCAAGGGGCCTATCAAGATCGCTCTGCGGGGTGATCTGATGCCCTTGACAGTGGCTAACTTCACCAAACTGGCAGGGAGCGGTTTCTACGACAACCTGATTTTCCATCGGGTGGAGAACTGGGTAGTTCAGGGCGGCGATCCCGAAGGGACTGGCACGGGAGGCCCGGGATACACCATCAAACTCGAGACACATACTGCAATGCGCAATGTGCGTGGGGCTATCGCTATGGCCCGGGCATCCCATCCGGACTCGGCTGGTTCACAGTTTTATATTCTGAAAACGGACGCTGAGTGGCTGGACGGGCAGTACGCCGTCTTCGGTCAGGTGATCGAAGGCATGGAGGTAGTGGACGCCCTCGTGGCTGGTGACGTAATCATGTCTGTAACCGTCGGCCAGTAGCTTAGTGGAGAAAGGTGAGCTCCGAAGCCCGATGGCCTCGGAGCTCAGCGCATGTTTCGTGCTTACTGTGGGTTCTGCTTCAGAAATGCCTCCAGTTGACGCGCAATCTCGGTGGCGGCCGACCTGGCTTCTACCGTGTTGTTCCAGAGCGGGCTCAAACCTTGGTCGATGATTCGCTGCAAGCTCTTGCGGTCACGGGAGATTACGCGCAAGGTACCGAACGTAAGTAGGTCGGGATAGATCTCCGGGTTGACTACGGTCGTGGGCAGCCAAGTCAGTGCTACGGGGCGGGGTGGTGTACGTCCGAGTAGCTTGGCATCGATGGCCGAGCCTGCAGGCCCAGTGATGTACGAGACATAGCGCCAAGCCGTCTCGACGTCTTTGGCCTGTTGGGTGATGGAGATGCCGAACATCCCTAGATCTGTTGTATGCTGGGCTTGTCTGCCCGGACCCTTAGGATAGGGTACTAGACCTATCTGAAAGCCCCCTTGGGCAAAAGCAGGAATCGACGACATCCAGCGGCTGGACATACCCACTTTGCCTTGGGCGAAACCAACAACGTCATCGGCACCGATCTCGCCAGCGATCCTGTTATAGGGTAGCATCGCTTCGTCTTGCCAGATCAGAGCGTGCAAGAAGGTCAAGGTCTCCAGGTTGGTCTCGTCGCTAAAGGGGCTTCGTGTCGGACGCTTGGGGTCATCAAACTCTCCGCCACCGTTGGAGGCCATCCAGGTGCGAGGCAGGTGCATCGACGCACCCATTGTTGAGCGTCGGCCGTCATCGCCCCTACGCGTGATTTTTCTGGCCATATCGCGAAAGGCCGACCAGGTCCAGTTGCCCTTCCTGTAGTAGTCGATGGGATGCGCCAGCCCGGCCAGATCGAAGAGCTCAGTGTTGTACACGTACACGGAAGGGTTGGCCAGAATAGGTGCAGCAAACAGCTTTCCGTCCACTGTGTATGTGTTGAGCATGGGGCCAGCCATGCGTTGCACCTGGTACTCGGGTGTCTTCTTGATTAGGGGGTTGAGGTCATGAAGGAAGCGATCATCCCCGAAGCTCATGATATCCGCCATGTCCAAGGCTATGACGTCCGGAACAGTACCGGATGCAATAAGTGCCACCAGTCGATCGGGGTAGCCGCTCTGAACTCGTATGCGCTCCACCTTGACGTCCGGGTTGGCAGCTTCGAAGGCTTCGGTTAAGGTCCGGTAGGCGTCTTCCCATGCCTCGCTGCCAGCGAGATAGGTAAACTCGATGGATTTCGATGCACTAAAGCCACAAAGCGAGAAGATGAAGAGCATGGCTAGTCCTAGAACGAGAGGTAATGCGATCCGTGGTGATGGTTTCATGTTGAGCCTCCTGTATCCAAATGTGGTAACGGTGGTTCAATTGTACCACAGAAATCGCAGGGGTGTTCTCACTTGGCAGAGCGAGTCTCTGCTTGGGCACGCGGCGGGAGACATAGATCTGCCTACATGTCCTACTTCCCAAAGACCGCGGCAAACTCAATCTCCAGGAGGCGCTGAGCCTCATCGAGGGCGGCCTTCGGTCCCTGACGCAGATGTACCACGTCCAGCATGGCGTTTCTCGTGTTATTGTAGATGGCCGGGTACCACAGCGGAGGTCGCCCAAAAGCCACGTCAGCTTGACGCAACAGTATCGCTTGGGGAGGGGGTAGTTCGTTGCGAATCAGGGCGATCGAATCAGTGCGGGTAGGCAGACGCGTCGTCTGTCGCCACCAGCTGGCGTGGGTCTCCTTCCGCGACATCCAGTTGAGAAGGATGCTCGCACCTTCGACGTTGCGGGCACCCAAGGGAATGACGAAAGCGGTACCGCCCAGCCACGTGCCGTTGTGTCCATACTCTGGGTGCGGCACCTCGCCCACACCGTAGTTGAGGCCTGGATTTCCCGCAGCGATACGACCTACGTGTCCGCTTTCGTGAGCTACTAAAGCGATATGACCCGCAATGAATGGGTCGCCTGTGGATGCAACAGCTGCGTTCGGAAAGCGTTCGCCGTAGGACTGCAGCCACTCGAAGCCTCGAATATGGTTGGGCGTGTTGACGACAGGTTGCTTGGTGGCAGGGTCAAACAAAGCACCACCGAAGGTGTAGAGCCAGCCTACTGCATACCAGTTGTCTGCTACCCAAGGAATAAAGCCAAGCTGGGTATACCTGCCCTCTGCGTCGCGCGTAGTCAGCTTACGCGCCATTTCGTCGAGTTCGGCCATTGTAGCGGGTGCTCGGGATTCGTCAAAGCCACCCTGAGCTACCAAATCCTTGTTCCAGTACAGACCGCGAATATCTGTATCCCAGGGAATGCCATAGAGTCGCCCCTCGAGCTGCACTTCGCTGAGCGAACCAGGCAACCACATCCTCTTGAGGGGCTGATTGGTCAGATTGTCGATGGGTTGAAGCAAGCCTTTGTTGGCCCACTCGATGATGATGGAGCGTTCGAAGTGCACGAGGTCTGGCGGGTTACCCCCCGCAATTGCTGCTATCAGTTTATCTCCACTTGAGCTCCCGCGGATCAGCTCCACTTCCACAGTGGGGTTCTCCTTCTCAAACTCCTCGACAAGCGCTAAGTACACGTTATCGACGATGGTTTCACCGTACCAGTTGTACTGATAGACCACCTTGGTTCTTGCGGCATGAACGACGGGTAGCACGCCCACTGTGGCGAGCACCAGAATCACTGACACTAATCTTTTTCTCGAAGCTCTCATACTATGGCCTCCTTGCCCAATTGTATTCGGGGTTTCTGAGTGAGCCCTTTCAATAGGTTAACGGAATAGACCATGATTCCTTTATTGGCGTTTGGAGTTATGAAAAGCAGTGACTATTGCGCCCTGGTATGCAGGGCGACATGCAACAATGGCTAGTGGTGAATAGCCAGGATGTACAGGAGAGGTCGGAAGTGCGGCGAATGTATGATGTGACGTTTTCCCTGGGGGAGGTACGAAAGTGCATAGACGAATCACTATCCTTATGTCGTGCATCGCATGTTGCCTTATCACTAGCAGTGTCTTGGCGGCATCTTCAGTCAGTATCTGGACTCAGAACGCCACCAACCCTGCGTTCTTGAGTGTGCTGCAGCAGTTCACTCAAGAGACTGGCATCGAGGTCGAGGTAAAAGCTATTAGCTGGACGACGGATGCGGTTTTCGTGGCAGTGGCCGGAGGGGCTCCTCCTGATACTTTTACCCACGGCTCGGCAGCCCTCGGGGCTTTTGTCGGCGCGAATATCCTGATGCCACTTGACCAGGTGGTCAATAAGTGGACTTTCATGAATGACATGATTCCTGAAGTGAAGGCCTGGAACACTGCAGGCGGAAAGCTCTATGCGCTTCCCTGGAACGGCGTGCAGCAGCGCGATCTGGTCTACCGTGAGGATCTATGGGAAGAGTCAGGGGTCAATCCAGCGCAACCTCCGGTGAGCTGGGAGGACTTGGTGCGTGTGGGAAAAAAGCTTGTTCGCTTCAACGCCGAGGGTGCTATGACTCGCAGTGCGATCTCTCTGGCGAAGACTGGCTACGGACCTCAACAGGCCATGTTGGCTCTCCAAGTGCAGGCGGGCGGGTCAATGTTTAAAGACGGTAAGCCGATGATGAACGATGAGCTTACTCGAGAGGCACTGCAGTTTTATGTAGACCTGTTCTATGAGCACCGTCTCGAGGATTTCAGCTTCTCGGGGAACTTCGTGCAGGGCACGACCACAGCTGCTTGGAACAACATTACGCTGATGGCCCAGGCGGAGGCTCAGGGCGGGAGAACGCGTGTGGCCACGTACCCCTACAGAAGGCGCCCCGCCTCGTTTTCATCTGCAGACTGGATCGGGATTGCGCAAGGCGCAAAGAACCTCGACCGAGCCATCCAGTTGCTACAACACGTTGTGAAGCCCGAAACCCAGAATGTGCTGAACGAGGCCGCCGGTGGAGCCATACCTGCCTATCGACAGGCGGGACGCTGGGAATGGGTAAGGAAGAACCCTGCGATCGGTCATTTCATCAGTGCCTTGGAATACGGCGTACCCAACCCGGCACATCCCCTCTGGTTTGAGCTGCGTACTGTGCTGGTGACGAGTTTTGAACAGGCGTTGAGACGACAAGCCCCGGTAAACGCTGTGCTCTCAGAGCTGCAGCGTCAGATGGAGCAGATCGTGGCGCAGTAGACTATCGTCTGTACGTAGAGTACACGCTTAGGAGGCCTCGGTGGAAACACTGGTGGCCTCCTCTTCTGTTTGGGATCTCGCTTCTGACCCACAGACATTGACCGGATGGCACCACTGGCGTACAATATGACTAAGGATTCATATGACCGGATATTCATATCAAAGGGGAGAAAGAGGTGCCGAAAGAGACTTTCTTCAATCTGCCGGCGGCGAAAAGGGAACGAGTGGTTGAGGCTGCTCTTGAGGAGTTCGCCACTCGCTCCTATCACGAGGCCAGGGTTACGGCCATCGTCGATGCCGCCGGCATCGCGAAGGGGAGCTTCTACCAGTACTTTGAGGACAAGAAAGACCTCTTTAGGTATCTGATGGAGCTGATCGTGGAAAAGAAGCTGGAGTACATCAATCGTCACATGCTAGCGAGATATGCAGGAGCATAGCTTTTTCGCGCTGTTACGGGAAGCGTACCTCAGTGGGTTGCGGTTCGCCACAGAGCATCCTCGTTTGCTGGCTATAGGCATACAATTGCAGAAGAACCAAGAGCTTTGCCGTGAGATCTTTGGTGAGCATACGGAAAAGAGCCATGTCTTCTTCGAGCGTCTGCTGGAAAAGGGGATGGCAGAGGAGGAGCTAGATCCAGACATAGACGTGGCCTTGGTTGCCCGGCTACTTACGGTGCTTAACTTTGGCTTGGTGGACCTGGTTTATGAGGATAACGAGGTGGATCTCCGAGACATGACGATCATTGACAAGATGCTCTATGTCGTTGAAAACGGACTCAAGCGGAGGTCGTAAGTACTCTGAACTAGGGAGGTTAGGTCCATGGCTTTGCTGGAGCTCACAGGTGTGGAGAGGATCTATCGACAGGGAGAGATCGAAGTCTCCGCCCTCCGGGGTATTGATCTGGTTGTGCAACCCGGAGAGTTCACTACCGTGTTTGGCCCTTCGGGCTCAGGAAAGACAACTCTGCTCAATCTGATGGGCTGTTTGGATAAGCCCACCAATGGAACGGTTGTTTTCGATGGTGAGGCACTAGGTGGGTTGGATAAGAAGGGCTTGGCGAGGATCAGGCGAGAGAGCATCGGCTTTGTCTTTCAGAGCTACAACTTGATTCCTGTGTTGACGGCCTACGAGAACGTGGAGTTCGCCATCAGGTTACTTAACCGCCATGGCCAGGAGGAACTGAGAAACAAGGTGATGCAGGTTTTGGCCGCAGTTGGCCTGAGTGGGTTGGAAAACCGGAAGCCAAATGCGTTGTCGGGCGGTCAGAAGCAGCGGGTAGCAATCGCCAGGGCGTTAGTCAAGCAGCCCAAACTGATTTTGGCCGACGAACCAACCGCCAACTTGGACTCCACGAGCAGTGAGGAAGTCCTGGAAGTCATGGTGAAGATGAATCGGCAGTTGGGGACAACCTTCATTTTCGCCACTCATGATCCGCGGGTGATGGACTATGCCCATCGGTTACTCGAGATCAGGGATGGCCGCATTTCCCAAGACAAGAGGAGGGAAAACGCAGGTGTTCCTCACTAAGCTAGCTCTAAGGAACTTGGTGCGGCATCGAAATCGTACGCTGATCACGAGCTTGATTATCGCAGTAGCCATCTTTTTCTACATCCTGCTTGACTCCATGATCGCTGGAATGACCGAGATGTCCTACGATATCTTGATCGACTACGAGGTCGGTCATCTGCAGGTGGCAAGCGAGGCCTACTGGGACGAGCAAGAGAAACTGCCGCTCAGACACCTTCTTTCTATGGGTGCGATCTCCTCAGAGAACTGGGAGAGTCTCGCTGGGTATCGCGGAAGCTCCTTTGAGTTGGGTTTCCGGGCTTGGCTGAATAATGGCGAGAACGAATTGCCAGTGGTGGGTAAAGGCATCATCCCAGAGGATTTCGCCAAAGTCTTCTCCTTCGAGGGCAAGTTCGTGGATGGCAGGATGTTCTCCGAAGGCGAGCACCGGGCAGTAATGGGCAAACGTTTGGCTGATCTGCTCAAGCTAGAGGTCGGTGATTATGTCACCCTGCTGGTGAGAGACAAAAACGAGTCATTTAACACGATTGAGGCGGAGATCGCAGGTCTGGTGCATACGATCGACCCCAATGTGAACAGCAACCTCGTCTTCCTGCCGTTGAGCGTTGTTCAGGAAGCCTTGGATGTGGGGGATGCCGCGAGCAAGGTGGTCATAAGGCTGGAGGACAGACGCGCGGCGGGTCGTCTTGCCCCTGAGTTGCAGCTTCAGTTGCAGACGCTGAATGGAGATCTTGCTGTCTATCCGTGGAGTGAGGTTGAAGCCGTATCAGTAGCAGGTGCCAAGAGCGCTGGCAACCAGCTCCTTTTGGGGATGATTCTCCTCATTGCTGCCATAGCGATTGTCAATACGGTGATCCTGGCAGCGCTAGAGAGAATGCAGGAGATCGGTATGATGAAGGCCATGGGTCTCGAGGAAAAAGAGATCGTATACGTCTTCGCTGTTGAATCCGCTGGTATCGGTGTCTTGGGTGGCTTGGTGGGTGTGCTCTTGGGGGTAGTCGGAGTCTGGTTATATGTCCGATATGGCATAGATTTCGGTGCCGCCCTCGATATGTCATCCTTTGGCATACCAGTGATCGGTAGGATGTACGGAGTCTGGAATCCGGCCGCGTTTGTGTCAGTCTTCTGCTTCGGAGTCGCTGTCTCTTTACTGGCTAGTATATGGCCTGCCTATTGGGCAGCGAACAAAGACCCGGTTCAGGCGATCTACCAGCGCTAAAGGGAAGTGTGTGAGGAGGAAAAACGAATGTCATTTCTCTTTAGAATTGCCTTTAAGAATTTGTTCAGGCATCGACTGAGGACACTGGTCTCCATCGTAGCGATTGCCTTCTCCGTGTTGCTCGTGGTGTTTGCCCGAGGTTACATTACAGGGATGGTAGACACGGTCTCCGTGGACCACATCTACTATAACTCGGGACACATCAAGCTGGTGGATCGAGACTACCGGGAGCAAGAGCGTCTGCTGCCCCTCAACCACCCGGTCGACGGTTGGGGGTCGGGAGACCTGGATGAGATGATCGCGGAACTCAAGGAAATCAAGGGCATGACAATGGTGGTGCCGCGGCTCAAGTTTGGTGCCATGGTGAGTTTCGAAGATGAGCTCATTGGCATAGGCGGCTGGGGGGTTGATCCTCAGAAGGAGCTGGCGTTTACCAGCATTCAGGATTACCTTGTGGAAGGCAGAATGGTGGAGTTCGGCAAGATGGAAGTGGCGATGGGGACCGAATTGCTGAGGAAGATCGATCGGCAAGTGGGTGATAAAGTAACGGTCGTGTTCAATGATGCCTTCAACTCCCTGACTGGGGCCACCTTTGAGATCGTGGGAAGGTTTCAGAGTGGCATCAAACTGCTCAACGAAGCTGTTTTCTACCTGCCGTTGGATCAAGCTCAGCGCCTTCTGGACATGAAAGGTCAGACAACCGAGCTGCTGCTAGTGACCTCGGGTCGAGAGACCATTGACGAAGTATTACCGGAGGTAAAGAGCCTGCTCGCCCAGCGGGGGGAAGACGAACGGTACGTGGCCCTGAGCTTCAGAGAGACGAGTGATCTTATCCCGTGGATGGATCTTGCAGAGCTGATCTACAATCAGGTCTATGTGTTTTTGGTGGTCTTGGCTTGTATTGTCGTCGTGAACACCATGATCATGATCGTCGTCGAAAGGACACAGGAGATAGGCATGATGGCGGCTCTGGGGCTAGAGGGTAGAGGCATCATGCAACTGTTTCTTATTGAAGGCGGGCTAATGGGAGTGGTTGGCAGTCTGATCGGTGCACTGCTAGGGTCCTTCCTGACAGGATACTTTGCCAAGGTGGGCATGGACTTTTCTTCCGCCACAAGCGGTTTCAGTACCGACATAGTCTTTGACTCTATCGTCTATCCCTCCGCGGATCCTGGCAATACGATTTTTGCCTTTGTTCTAGGAGTGGTGATCGTCACCTTAGCTTCTGTGCTTCCGGCTCGTAAGGCGGCTAGGTTGGAGCCAACGGAAGCTATGCGGAGAGCTTAGGCAATAATGAAAGGGGCACTTTCGATGAAAAGGGTGCATAGGCTGCTTGTCTGTGGGATGCTCTTCTCGCTGGCAATCCCGGCAGCTACCAGTGCCATGACGGCAGAGGAGATCATACTGCGCCGCGACCGCAATGAGTACATCACCACGGCCATCGTTGAATCCGAGATGGTGATTGTCAGCGGCACTCGGAAGACCACCAAGACCATGACATCCTACGCCGAGGGCGACAACGCCTTGGCTGAGTTTACTAACCCCCGGGATCGGGGAACCAAGTTTCTCAAGAGGGGCGACGAACTCTGGATGTTCTTCCCCGATGCTGAGGACCTAATCAGGATCTCTGGCCACATGCTCACCCAAGGGATGATGGGCAGCGACTTCTCCTACCAGGACCTGATGGAATCGGATAAGCTGACAGACCTATATCGCTTCAAGCTTCTCGGCGAGGAAAAGCTGGATGGTCGGCAGTGCTATGTGCTAGAGGGGGTCGCTGTGGAGGGCAAGGAGGTCTCGTATTACCGGCGGAAGTCCTGGGTGGACAAGGAACGGTTTGTGGGCCTCAGGGAGGAGCTCTACGCCCGTAGCGGGCGGCTACTCAAGGTGATGACCGCTTCAGCCGTGAAGCAGTTCGGGAACCGATGGTACCCGGTGGAGTCGGTGATGGTAGATAAGCTGCGTAGGAACACCAGAACCGAGTTTCGGGTGAAGTCCATTCAGTTCAACCCCAAGATCCCAGCCGGAACATTCACCTTGGAGAAGCTGCGGTAATTGCCGTGTTTATTGGATCGCGGCGGAGGGAGTGTCACAGATGCGTAAGCGATTGCGGCTGGGGTTCGTCGTACTGCTGGTATTGGCGGCCTTATCTCCAGGAGCTATCGCCCTGGAGGCCGGGGGAGAGGTGAAAGCCCTCTGGTCTGCGGTGCTGAAGGATGGCAGTGATTTTGATAGTGAGCTGGCCGAGAGTTTCAATCTGGAGCTGTTTCTGCCTCCCCTGGGTGAGAGTGAGCTGCGCTATGAGTTCCTGGTGACCAAACCGCTGCAGGGTTTGCTTGCCGACGAGAAGGCCTTGTATTCCACGAAGAAATTGTATCTCAAACACAGGTTTGAGCGTCTCCATCTGACCCTGGGGCGGCAGCCGATCTCTTGGTCTTTTGGCTCTTTATTGAACCCGGTGGACTACACGCTAGGAGCGGTGGCCCTGAACGAGGAGAGCAGCAGCAAGTACACAGACGCTGTAGCTCTCTATGTGCCGCTAAACTGGAACTCGGGGCTGGATCTCGTAGTGTCCTTCCCTGGAGGATTCAGTGCTGAGACGGACCGGATGAAACGGGGGGTGCGGGCGAGACTGGGGGTGTACGGCTATGATGTGACCCTTAACTACGTCGAGGAGGCTCCGGGTGGGGCTATCTCAGACTCGCTAGCGCTTGTCGCGATGCCTCGACAGAGGATGGGCCTCACAGCGAAAGGGGATGTGGGCAACTTCGGAGTCTACGGGGCCTTTGGGCACTACTACGACGAGCACTCAGGCAGCAGCAGGAGTTACCTGGCAGGGGCAGACTGGAGCTATAGTCTCGACTACAATACCAAGATTACCATGCAGCTGGAGTATCTGGGCCTAGAGCTTCACAGCTTCAGCCCAGCCGTTCTGGAGAAGCTACCAGGGATGCAGGGGTCAGACCAGCGCCTCGATCTGTTGGCAGGGCGGGCTAGCTATCCCATTGACGATTTCTCTGCGGTCTCGCTAGTGAGCATCTACAATCTTGATGACCGTAGCTTTCTTCTTGGCCCTTCGTACCGGAGTACACTCCCGCGCAACACAGATCTCATCCTGAGCGCCAGTGTTTTCTGTGGAAGAGAGCACACCCTGTTTGCTCCGGGTGAGCTGATGCCCCGGGCGGTTGTGTCGCTCGGGATGAGCTATGCCTTTTAGCTCACATTTCGCAGGTATGGAGGAAGGAGTGCAACCCCCTCCTAATGATGCTTGCTCGCCGCTTCCATCAACCGAATGAGACGGACCAGGCTCTCTAGCATTTCTTTAGCTATCGTCTCACCTAGCTCTGCACTAGCTTGACTGGGATCGCCTAGAACTCCGATTTTGATCCTCTCATCTTGCCTGATGCGGGGCATCACCATTGGGTGATCGACTGGCCTTTCGACTCTCTGGTAGGCGTCCTGGTCACTTCGCAGCATTTCCATGATCTCTTCCGAATCAGTCACTCGTTGCTCACGAACAAGGTCAGGACGCCAGTACAGCATCCGCGAGGTTTCAGAAGCACCCGCGTGAAAGTCCTTCTTCTTGAACAACTCCATCGAGGTTGGCGACAGGCCACCAGCGACTAGTGCGATTTTCGCTTCTGCAAGTGACGGATGCGAACGTATGCTAATGTCGAGACCGTCACGAATGCCTCGTACGTTCTCAGATCCGCCGTGCCCTAAGAGAACGACGATGTTCTCAAACCCTTGCTGTGCAAGCGAAATGCAGATGTCATTGATCACTGCAGAGACAGTCTGCGGCGCAATGTTGATCGTTCCAAGGAGACCTCCCCCGGAGTAGCTGTAGGGCATGACAGGGGCCACAAGACAACCCGTAGCTCCCGACGCTGCCTTGGCGACCTCAGTGGCATTGAGGATATCTGTGCACAGGGGTAGGTGCCATCCGTGTTGCTCGACACAACCGACTGGCAGAATGACGGTCTTGGTGGTCTTCATAGCTTCTTCAACATCCTTGATGGTCATAGACTCCATCAACAACGGCTTGCCCGATGATGCCAATTCTGTCATTTCTTTCGCTTCCTCGCATTCAGATGGAGCCCAGCTATCTCTTGGCTGGGCTCTGTGCTATGCATGTGGTGTACGGGCCAAAAGATGGGTGTTACTCGAATGTCGCTGTGGCGTAGGTGCTCAGGCTGTTCCACTCCCAGCCAGCCGGGAAGAAGATCTGGCCATCCCGGTCGCCACCGCTGGAGTCCGCATCGTCAGCCCCGAACGAAATCTGGAAGCTGGAACCACTGACCATCTTCTTGCCAATGCTGCTTTCCACAACAGATCTGGGGAAAGCAGCTTCAACAGTGTAGCCGCCAGCGGCTGGCACTAGTGCCGCCTTGACCTTACTGGCGTCTACGCCCATCCAGCTGTGTACGTAGACGTTCTTGCCGTTCTCAAGGGTGACACCGAACTGCTGGGACCCTAGCCAAAGCTCAGCACAGTCGGTCTGCCAGGTATTGGCCCCTGTTCTTTCCATGACGAGGACGTTGTCGATTATCCGGTAAGCCACATAGAGATTGTCGTCGTCGTAACCCACCATGAACCAGAGGCTGAGGTCATCATCGTTATCGACGCCAGCGCCAGCTGTTAGCCACAGTGAGCTAACGTAGTACCCGGGCATGCCAGCCCAGTCGGCCAGGTTTCCATCTATGGTTGGAGCCTTCGCGATCTTAGGGATGGAAACCGGTTCGCCCGCCGCCCAGACAGCGGATGTAAAAAGAAGTAGAATGACCGGTACTAGATAGACTGATTTACGAAGCATGACTTATCCTCCCTTTGCGGAATATGGTAGTCGCTAGTAATGGTACAATTCCTGCACGGGGATTCCTGCATAGAGAGTATATTTCATGAGTGTCTGGGCTGATACTGAGCAATCGGCTCACGTAGCAGTGCAGCATATTCCTTTGCCACCTGCGGAAATTGACACCCCTAACGGGCCATGTTACACTACAAGAGTTCTGGAAGGGTGCCGGAGCGGCCGAACGGAGCGGTCTTGAAAACCGTCGCAGGTCACGCCTGCCGTGGGTTCAAATCCCACCCCTTCCGCCACAAAAGAAGGTCCAGATCCAGGCTTCTGGCCCGGGGTCTGGGCTTCTTGCGTTGTTGGGGTGGGCTCCCAGTGATGCGGTTCCAGCAAGGGTAGTGCGCGCATTCTCCCCCTTCTTCTTCCTCCACTCTGACCCTGTCACTCCGGGGCGACATCGTTCGACGAAGCGGCGCTGTGGTCTCCGCTGTACCACAGGTTCTGTATCTCCTGGGAGCACTCCAGCAACTCGGCGAGCGTTCCCTGCGCTTCCACTCGGCCATCCTTGAGCACGATGATCTGGTCAGCACGTCGCAGGGCTGCCTTACGGTGTGAGACCACAAGGCATGTCGTGTCGCGTTTCTCGAATACCCGATCCCATAGTGTCTGTTCGGTCTCGACATCTAGCGCACTGGATAGATCGTCGAAGACCAGCAGGTCCGGATCGCGCACAAACATGCGAGCCGCGGCCGTACGTTGCATCTGGCCTCCAGAGAGCTTGACCCCCTTGGGGCCAACTCGCGTCGCCAACCCCTCTTCGAGCTGCGCTAGGTCATCCTCTAGTACTGCCAAACGCAACGCTGACGTGATGGAGCAATCATCTGCCGGCAAACCCATCAGTATGTTGTCACGAAGAGTGTCGCTAAACAGCCGGGGAACTTGCGCAGTGTAGGCTGCTCGCGGCGCCACGAGAAACGTACCAGGATCCTCCACGACGGCTTGGTTCCAGCTAATCTCTCCCTTGCCCCGGGGCAACAGACCTAAGAGAACGCGTAGCAGTGTAGTCTTGCCCGAGCCGTTCCTACCCGTCACCACAGTGAACGAGCCGCGCCTAAGGGTAAACGATACGCCCCAAACGCCATTGCTCGTGCCCGGATACACGTAGGTAAGGTTGTTGGCCGTTAGCTCCTCAAGCCGGCCCGTGTTTTCCTGTTTCTCATAGTGCACGTCAGGCAACGTACCGTCCAAGTAGATGGGAGTGAAATCCACCAGTTCTTGGGGCCGAGCTCCTTCCATCAGACGCACCATACGTTCCACTGAGACACCTATCTGCTTGTATCTGGCCACGAGCAGCCCCGAGAAAGTGGTCAGTTCACTGATGTAGTCGAGATAGAAGACGAATAGCGCAAGGTCACCGACCGAGAAGGCGTCCTGTTGCATAGCCCTGCCAGCCAGGACCAAGATCACCCCAGTACCTACACTAATCGCGTTACGAAAGATCGAGCTCAGGACCTCGTTGAAGAGGCGATCGCGTACCGCCACTTTTCGCCGGGCATCGTTTAGCTGCCGAAACTGGGCAAGGACGTTCTCTTCCGCCGTACCGACCTTTACCGCCTGCGCGGCACCGAACAGCTCAGCGATGAACCCAGTGACGACCCCGGTCGCCCGTCGGCTCTCCCGTCGATAGAGTTCGACGCGATTGGAGGCTAGGTTAGCAACCACCCCTACTAGGATAAACGGTACGATCGCAACTGCAGTGATAGCAGCGTTAATCCGACACATGACTATCACGGCAACCGCAGCGAACCAAATCAGGCCTTGTAGGTCGTTCAGCCACAGTGCAAACAGGGGGATCTCGAAGACATCTCCGCGGAAGCGGCTAGTCGCCTCGCCTGGGGAGTCTGGCAGGGCGCACGCACCAGGCCTGCGTAGAATCTGCCTGAGGAGGTTACGCCGGAGCAAGGTCATCGTGTGTACGAAGAAGGGCACGTTGGTTCGCACCAGCCCAAGCACACCGGACAGCTGAACCACTTCCCCCATAAGCAGGATAGCGGCAAGCGTCCAGACATTTGGACCCGCCGAGGCCCCGCCAGATAGCAGATTAAGGAACTCCCGCGTGGCTAGACCCGGTATCTGGCATGCGAGCATCAGGACTAGCATAGAGCCCAGATTCTGCAACCATAGCCAGGGTCTAAAGCAGACCATCGCCCAGATCACCTGCCAGGCTTTCAACGGCATCTCTCTCATGCCAGCAACTCCTCCAGTCCTGTCTGATGTAGGCCGTGGAAACGGGAAGTTGGTTCGTCTAGCAAGCGTCGGCGTTCACCATATTCGGCTATTCGGCCACCATCTAGGATAAGGATGTCGTCAGACCGATGAACAGTACCTAGGCGGTGGGCAATAATGATCGCGGTCCGTCCTCTGAGCAGCCGGTCAATGGCGGTCTCCACTAGATGCTCCGTAGCAGGATCTAGCCGCGAGGACGCCTCATCAAGGACCACTAGGCCCGGGTCACGCAAGAACACTCTTGTCAGCGCCAGCAACTGTGCCTCTCCTGCTGACAGGCTTCGCCCACCACTTCGGAGGCGGGTATCCAATCCATCGGGTAACTGCTGGAGCCAGTCAGATAGCCCAAGCTCACCCATGACTTCCAGGATGCGCTCATCTGATACGGTTCGGTCAAACAGCGTGATATTATCCCGTACGCTTGCCTGGAAGAGCTGGACATCCTGGGTCACGTAGGCAACACGCTGCCTGAGCTCTCGTAGCCGGGCTTGTTTCACATCGTTTCCGTTGACATACACACTCCCGGATACTGGATCGTAGAGTCGGAAGATCAGCCGGGCGACGGTGGTTTTGCCTCCACCGGTACGCCCCAGTAGCCCCAATACCTTGCCCGCCTCAAGGCGAAAGGAGATGCCGTGCAGCACTCCCTTGTTCTCCGTATAGGCGAAAGACACGTCGCGAAACTCAAGACCCAGGGCTCCTTCTGAGAAGCCCACACCAGGCCCATCAGTGATAGTGCTCTGCTGCTCAAGTAGCTCCGACATACGTTGCACGGTAGCCCCAATGGTCTGCAAGCTCTCCATCTGCTGCGTAAGCTGCTGAATGGGCCTGGAGATGAGATTCACGTAGTGCAACACGACGTAGACCGTCCCCAAGCTGATCCGACCATTTCTACTCAGGAAGAAGCTCAGAACCATGGCGAACCCGAAACCGGCCTTCATGAGCAGGCCGGAGGTGGTCCAGATACCCATCTGCATCAAGCTGGCCTTTCTCCAGCGCTGCAGTATTACCGTCTGTAGCTCATAGAGCTTCCGGATGACGTAATCCACGGCTCCGCAGGAGCGGATGTCCTCGGTACCAGCCAGTCTCTCTTCGAGGAAAGCGAACAGATCGGTTTCCGCCTCCCTGCGTGCCTTCTGGTGTGGAACAGCGATACCCCGGACCAGTGCCAAGCCTACCAGTGTTACCATGGAGTAGGCAGCAAACGCGATTCCTAGGGGCCAATCCAGGAAGGTCAGGGCCAGCAAAACACCGACGAGTAGCAGCACATTTCCGACTATCCGCAAGACCAGCTGCGAGAAAAAGGTGGAGAACTCCAGCACATCGGTCTCGATCCGTTCGATGAACTCTCCTGGACTCTTCTCTGTGTGAAAGCTCATGTCAAGGGCAAGGCAATGCCTGGCCAAATCCTCGCGCAAGGCGTTTGTGGCGTGCCACGCGACGGATTCGCCCATGTACGTCGCCCCTACCCCCAGAACCTGATGAAGGAGGGCCATACCAAGAAACAGCCCAGCTGCCCAGCCAAGCGTCTGTGTGGCATCGCCAGAGGTAGCTGCGTCGATGAAGTAGCGCATGACCTGTGGGTTGACCACCTGCAGACCGATGCTGCCAAGCATCAAGACAGCAAGACCTGCAAAACGCCATCGCTGATCGCTGAGGTACTTGGCTAGAACGTTGTAGTACTGCCTGATTGACACGTTCATTAGGCCATCATCTTCCTTGGGATAATGTTGCCTGGGAGGTCAGTGGGGTCGGGGAGTTGCGGCGGACAACGCAAAAAAGCTGCAACCGGATAGATGGTGTCCGATATGCAGCCGTCGGATGTGTCGATAGCGTCAGCCCTGGCAGACGGTCGCATCAGGTGCCTAAGCATGTCTCATCAGGCGGACTAACATCGGGCACTGGCATTCCCAGACCAGACCTCTTCAGCACGTGGAGAAGCTACGGGAGACACTCCCTATCGCTAATGCTGAGGCACCTAGCCAGCAACCACCAGAACCCTGATCATGTCAGTCCCTCCTTGAAGCAACAAGCGAATATTAGCACGCTTGGCCCCTGGGTGTCAATATTCCTTTACCTATTGGATCATGTCAACCTACTGCAGCATTCGGTGACGGGATATCCTCACCCTTGGTTTCCACCTAGAACGCGTTTGCCAGCGGTCTTCCTAAGCCTTCGGGCGTCATACCTACATGACAGCAAGAGTGCCAGGCCTTTCAGAGATTATTGGGGGGCAAGCCCTGCCGTTCCGGTGTCACAAGCATCGCGTGCCGCGATCGGCGCGTACTGTGACTTGGCCAGTTTTACATAACCTAAGGCTGTTGGATAGGAAGGATTTGCCATACTCTGAATGGAACGCACCCATATGCGTGATGTAACGGGTAGGGGGTCGGACGGAGCATTGATGGGATCGAACCAACATCCCGAACAGAGGGCTCGAGACCGAATCGACCACCTCCTCACTGAGGCTGGTTGGCAGCTGCAGTCGAGGGATTCTGTAAACGTCTACTCTTCCCTCGGCGTCGCTGTGCGTGAGCTACATACGACCGAGGGCCCAGCTGATTACGTCCTGTTCGTCGACAGTCAGCCTGTTGGCGTGATTGAAGCTAAGAAGGAAGAGGAGGGGTTTCGGCTCACTGTCCACGAGGATCAAACCGAGGGTTACAGAACCAGCACAATTAAGCTACTTGACCACAGCAAGCCTCTTCGGTTTGGCTATGAGTCCACGGGTGAGCTCACGCGCTTCACCGATTACCATGATCCGAAGCCAAGATCACGCCCCGTCTTTGCTTTCCACAGGCCAGAGACCTTGCGTCGCTGGATAAGCGAGCCGAAGACACTCCGTGCCCGTCTACACGATCTTCCTACGTTGGATCCGGAGGGGCTTCGCAAGTGTCAGTTCAGGGGGATCAACAACCTGGACGTGTCCTTCCGCGACGCCAAGCCCCGGGCGCTGATTCAGATGGCCACAGGGGCGGGAAAGACGTATACGGCTATCACCTTTATCTACCGGCTGCTGAAGTTCGCCAAGGCCCGCCGGGTCTTGTTTCTGGTTGACACACTAAACCTTGGTGAGCAGGCTGAACAGGCATTCATGGCCTATGAACCCAAAGATGATAACCGCATGTTTACCGACCTCTACAAGGTGCAGAGGCTAACTTCTCGCTACATCGCTCCTGACTCTAACGTCTGCATATCGACGATTCAACGGATGTACTCCATTCTCAAGGGCGAGGAGCTTGATCCCGCAGATGAAGAGACGCATCCAGCGGAACGAGTGCTGCCAGCAGGACCGTTGCCGGTGGTATACAACGACACTGTTCCACCAGAGCACTTCGACTTCATCGTCATAGATGAGTGCCATCGCTCCATCTATAACGTATGGCAACAGGTCCTTGAGTACTTCGATGCTTTTCAGATCGGGCTTACTGCTACCCCAGACAAGCGGACGTTTGCCTACTTTCACGAGAACGTGGTGAGTGAGTATCCATACGAGCAATCAGTCGCCGACGGAGTGAACGTAGGTTATGATATCTACCGCATCGAAACTCGCATCACTCAGAGCGGCGGTGTCATCAAAAGCGATGGAGGTTTCGTGGTTGTCAGAGACAAACTGACCCGCCGCCAGGGATGGCAAGAGCCCGACGAGGATATTACCTACACTGGCAAGCAGCTGGATCGGGATGTTGTTAACCCCAGCCAGATTCGTACCATCATCCGAACGTTCAAAGAACGCCTCCCTGAGCTGTTCCCCGGTCGCAAGGAGGCGCCGAAAACACTTATCTTCGCCAAGGACGATTCTCATGCTGACGACATCGTTCAGATTGTCCGGGAGGAATTCGGCGAGGGCAATGCGTTCTGCAAGAAGATCACTTACCGGGCGGACGACCCCAAGGGCAACCTGATCGAACTGCGCAACAACTACAACCCCAGGATTGCTGTCACTGTGGACATGATTGCTACAGGGACTGACGTCAAGCCCCTGGAGTGCCTCATCTTTATGCGGGATGTCCGCAGTCGTAGCTACTTCGAGCAGATGAAAGGGCGAGGCTGTCGTACCATAGACCCTGACGACCTGAAAAAGGTGTCCCCTTCAGCCGCTCTCGGGAAGTCGCATTTCATTGTGGTCGATGCTGTCGGCGTTACCACGTCACTTAAGACTGACTCTCGTCCCCTTGAGAGAAAGCCTCGTGTCCCGTTCAAGGACCTGGTGGATGCCATAGCCCTAGGTAGGATCGATGAAGATACCTTCGTCTCTGTCGCAGGTCGGCTGGCCAAGCTTAACATGCAGATTACTCCGAAGCAGCGGAAGGAATACGTTGAGCTCAGCGGGGGGAAGTCGATCGAGGATCTTACGAGTGGTCTTCTGAAGGCCCACGACCCAGACACCATAGAACAGGTGGCACGAGAAAGGTTCAATCTGGGGCCTAACGTGGAGCCGACCGAAGAGCAGAGAGATGAGGCTCAGAGGGAGCTTGCTAGAGAGGTCGCGAAGACGCTGACGCCTCAGGTCCGGCAGTTTCTTGAGTCAGCTCGGAAAGCCGTTGAGCAGATTATAGATAACAGAAACATAGACGAGGTTACCGACGAGGGATGGGACAAGGAGTCGGTGGTCAACGCTGAGCAGGTGATAGCCGATTTCCGCGCCTACCTAGAGCAGCACAAGGATGAGATCACTGCCCTGCGGATCTTCTATGATCAGCCCTACAGACTTCGAGAGCTTACCCTTGACATGGTCAAAGAGGTGCTTGACCGCCTCAAGGCCGACCAGCCCGCCCTTGCTCCAGTACGCATCTGGAATGCCTACACGCAACTTGAAGAGAACGTTCCCACCTGTCCAAAGAACGAGCTCGTGGCTCTTGTCTCGCTACTGCGGCGCATCGTCGGGCTTGACCAAAAGCTCACGAGCTTTGAAGCAGTCGCTCGCCAGCGCTTCCAGGACTGGGTGTTCACTCGACACCATGGCGACGCTCCGAAGTTCACCGAGGAGCAGATGCACTGGTTACATATGGTTCGCGATCACATCGTCACGAGCTTCCACATCACCGCCGATGACTTGGAGCTAGCCCCCTTCAATGGGCAGGGCGGCCTAGGCAGGTTCTACCAGCTGTTTGGAGGAGAGTACGAGGAGATCCTTGAAGAGCTTAACGAGGTGTTGGTGGCGTGACGGCGTTCACGAGAGCTCAATGCTTCCACAGATCGTGGAGGAGAACCGGATAACGCGTTTGCTGGCGCAACACCATCGAGCTATGGTCCCGAGACGGGGCTTGAGCTTGGTAGGATCGGCAGCGGACCTTCGGTCGCCAGACGCGCTTTCCCGCGTTCAAGGTGCTCCAGTTTCTTGGCCAACCCGTCAGCAGGCGCATGCCTCTTGTACGGATACGGGATGTTCTGCAGGGCAGAACTGCGACTTTCTATTCAGGGGAATATGACGAGACATACATCGTTCACCGCGGGGATCTTCTCGTCGGTATGGACGGCGATTTCCACTGCGCTTACTGGCAAGGACCTCCAGCTCTGCTAAACCAACGCGTCTGCAAGGTGACAGTGGATGAACTCCTCTATGATAAGCGTTTCTTGAGGTATGTGCTTCCGGGATACCTCAATGCCATCAATGACCATACTTCAGCTGTCACAGTCAAGCACTTATCATCCCGCACGATGGCCAGCATTCCCCTTCCCGTGCCCCCCCTCGTCGAGCAACGCGCCATCGTGGCCAAGATCGAGGAGCTGTTCAGCGAGCTGGACAAGGGCATCGAGCAACTCCAAACTGTTAAGCAGCAGCTAAACCAGTATCGTCAGGCGGTTCTAAAGGCTGCTTTTGAAGGGAAGCTCACCGCAGAATGGCGGGCTGAGCAGCAGGCGGCAGGTAACCTACCCGATGCTGATGAGCTCCTTGAGCAGATCAAGAAGGAGCGGGAAGAGAGGTACCAGCAACAACTGCAGGAGTGGAAGCAGGCAGTTGTGGAGTGGGAGGAAGCTGGGGGTAGGGAGTCAGGGCGGAAGAAGCCGAGGAGAGCCTGCGGCCCCCGAGTTAATCTCACTGTTGACCGAAGAGGAAATGGCCGACCTGGCCGAACTTCCACAGAGCTGGGTTTGGTGTCGACCGTCGGATATCTGTGCGCCTGACGATTACTCGCTGGGCATCGGACCGTTCGGTAGCAACCTAAAGGTCTCTGACTATACGGATTCAGGTGTGCCCCTTATCTTTGTCCGCAATATAACGGGCAGATCTTTTGCCGAGTTCCAGCATTTTGTATCGTACAGTAAGGCAGAAATGCTGGTACCTCACTCGGTGTATCCGCTTGATCTGCTCATCACAAAGATGGGAGATCCGCCTGGAGACGTAGCGATCTACCCGGAAGGATGTCCGCCTGCCATTTTGACCGCCGACTGCGTCAAGTTTAGGGTGTGGAATGAGTTTGTGCTAAGGGACTTCGTGGCCCTATCGGTGGAATCGCAGCTAGTCAGAAGGCAGCTCGGACTTATCACTAAAGGCGTGGCCCAAAAGAAGATCAGCCTGGGTAGGTTCAAGTCAGTCTGCTTTCCGTTACCGTGCAAGTCGGAGCAGCAACAGATTGTTGCTCAGCTCAGTTCCCGTTTCTCCGTTCTCGACGAGCTGGACAAAGCCGTAGACCACGGGTTAGAGCAAGCCGAAGCACTGCGCCAAAGCATTCTCAAGAAGGCTTTCGAGGGTCGCCTACTCACCGAGGCTGAGCTCGCTGCTGTTCGTAATGATCCGGAATATGAGTCGGCTGACAAGCTGCTCGAGCGTATACGGGCTCAAGCCGGGAAAACAACACGCTAGCGAACCCACCAAAGGGCATAGAGCCCCCACAGAGAGGCGTTACTAGACTGTGAGTGAAGCACAATGACACCTACAAGCACACTTGTGAACAGGGTCTGGAGCTACTGCCACGTCCTCCGAGATGCTGGTCTGAGTTACGGGGATTACCTGGAGCAGCTCACCTATCTCATTTTCCTTAAAATGGCACATGAGTATTCCCGGCCCCCCTACAACCGAGACCTCGGTGTCCCCGAAGGTTATGACTGGTCGAGTCTGACCAGCAAGACTGGTGCAGAGCTTGATCGCCACTACGTCAGTCTCCTCCGCACCCTCGGTCAGGAGAAAGGCTTGCTTGGGCAGATCTTTATCAAGGCCCAGAACCGCATTCAAGAGCCTGCTCACCTGGCAAGCCTGATCCACATGATTGATCAGGAAGAGTGGCTGATCATGGAGGCAGACGTCAAGGGTGACATATACGAGGGGTTGCTGGAGCGAAATGCCCAGGACACAAAGAGCGGCGCAGGTCAGTACTTTACTCCTCGTCCTCTGATCAAGGCCATGGTCGAGTGCGTTCGGCCCGAGCCCGGGAAAACCATCTGTGACCCAGCCTGCGGGACGGGTGGTTTCTTCCTAGCTGCCTATGATTTCATGACCAAGAATCACCAACTTAATCGTGACCAAAAGCTAGCACTCAAGACAAGTACGTTTTATGGTAACGAGATCGTCCCTGCCACTCGTCGTTTGTGCTTGATGAACATGTACCTGCACAACATCGGCGAGATAGGAGGGGAGGTGACTGTGTCCTCAGCGGATTCACTGGCAACTGACCCAGGAGTGCGCTATGACTACGTCCTGACCAATCCTCCTTTCGGGAAGAAGAGCTCAATCACCGTAACCACCGAGGACGGTAGGCAGGAGAAGCAGACGTTTACCTACAACCGGCAAGACTTCTGGGCCACTACGAGCAACAAGCAACTCAACTTCGTTCAGCATATCCATACCATCCTAAAGACCACTGGTCAGGCGGCTGTCGTAGTACCGGATAACGTACTATTCGAAGGCGGGGCTGGTGAGACGGTACGGAAGAAGCTACTTGAGACTACCAATCTTCACACCATCCTCCGGTTGCCTACTGGCATCTTCTATGCTCAAGGCGTGAAGGCGAATGTGATTTTCTTTGATAGCAAGCCTGCGGCCAAGCAGCCCTGGACCAAGGAGATCTGGTATTACGATCTACGGACGAACTGTCACTTCACCCTGAAGGAGAAGCCCCTAACGTTTGAGGACTTAGTGGACTTTGTTGAGTGCTACAAACCTGCCGAAAGGCACAAGCGGAAGCAGACTTGGAGCGAGGAGAACCCCGAAGGGCGTTGGCGGAGATTCACCTACGAGGAGATCGTTGCTCGTGACAAGACGAGTCTTGATATCATCTGGCTTAAGGATGAGTCACTCAGCGACCTGGATAACCTACCCGAACCGGAGGTACTCGCTGCGGATATCATAGCGAATCTCCAGGCCGCGCTGATCAGTTTCGAGGAGATTGCTAACGGGCTCGAGGACTGACATTCCGCACAGGCCTGGACTACGTCACGGAAGGTACTGGGGGTAAGCGATGGCTGATCCGTGGCGCTCTCGTCGACAACAGGCCCTTCGCTACGGAGTCACTGAGTGGGCGAATCCCACAGAGCCCTTATGTTACTCTCTGGGGATCCTGTGGGGTCT
Organism: Limnochordia bacterium; assembly: GCA_050951545.1. Classification (GTDB taxonomy): domain Bacteria; phylum Bacillota; class Limnochordia; order DTU080; family DTU080; genus DTU080. Next base: position 184,375 of record JBMNJG010000002.1, read on the forward strand.
GGAGGCGAGTTAGAGGGTTGGAGTGCTCCTGGTGGACAGCGAGTGTCATCTTCCCGATCACAGCGTTGCTTCGCTTTGCCGCAAACGATAGCGAAGAACGCGACAGTAGATCTGCAACTCATTGCCTTGGTTAGCCCGACGAAATGAGGTGGAGAGCACGGATACAGAGAGACAGTTCTAGTCATCAAGGGACACGGACATCCTCCTTGACGTAACCAGACGATTGATGGAGCGCGTAGACCGTTTGGAGGCACTGGTGAGAGCAGAGAACATTACTATCACGGATTTCAGTGGCCAGGTGGTAGTAACCGCCGACACGGTATCGGTTGAGGGAGATGTCGACTCCATCGATGCTCAAGACGGGTCCGTGACCATCGAAGGTTGCACGGGAGATATTACCATTGAGGACAGTGCAGGCGTAACCGTGGAGGGTGATGCAGAGAACGTAACTCTCGAGGGGCATGGGGACATCACCATTGAGGGAGATGTCGACGAAGTATCGGGTACAAGTATCACCATTGAGGGTGACGTAGACGAAGTCAACGGCTAGACCTCCCGGTACGACTAACAGAGGCCCGTCCTTAGGATGCTCCCGCATGTGTTGGAGCCTCGCCTAAGTCCCTGCTCCAACAATCCGGTGTCTGCTAGGCGACTGGCTGGAATGTCACCGACGGTGTACGATACGGTGAACACCTGCCGAAGCCGCCTCTGCTTCCGCGCGTGGTTGGCCACCGACACGCGTACTCCCCAATGATTGGGAGGAGCGCCACCAAGCCTGCGTAACACAACAGAGTCCACGCAGAAAAACTGCCGTAATCTCCCTGCGTTCGCTTGGGTTGGTGGTAAGAACCTAACGATGCGGCCTTTGCGGAGTCCTTTTTGCTGATTTTGATTGCCCGAAGGGCTCTTTTCCCCGCCTAAGGGCACACTTGCTCGCCTTGATTTTGCTTCTGGGGCTACCGGGCGGTACATAACCGGACGGTGACGATTCCTTTTTCCCACTCAGACGATTGGGTCAGCTCTCCAGTGCGCGGTTACAGCGGGCTCGCTCGGATCCCTCTGCGGACCAACCCTTCGGTGTTGCCCCGGTCGGTGTATTTCGAGAAGAGATGGGTGTATGCACACGCTTGCGAGACTCGCTCGCTCACCGAACGGGATTCACCTGCATTGCCATGCGAGTAGGGACCAAGATCCGACGGCGATGGCGGAAGAATCGCCGCATCAACCCCCCGAAGCCAGTGTAGTTGGTAAAAGCGCAGCGATGCGGTCTTCGCGGTGCCCTTTTGGCCGATTTTGACCATCCGAAGGGCTCATTTCGCCCCCAAAAGAGCACGCTTTCCCGCCCTGGTGGCCCTTCTGGAGCCTCCCGGCGGCACATAACCGAACAGTGTCGATAGCCTTTTCCCACTCAGCCGATGATCCGAACGGGGGATGCATTTCGCTCTCGGTGGCCACCGGGTCTTCGCTGGCAATGCGCGCGTGCAGCGAAAGCTGTGGAAGGATTCTGGCTTCACGTACCGACCGGACCAAACAGCAGATCTGCACCCACACAACATAGGGCCTTGACATCCCCACGGGCGTATGCTTAACTACATCTGTAGTCAGAACGATGAGGGACTGCGGTCAGATCGGAAACCCAAACCCCTCAACTACTGCACTGCTTCGCGCCGTAGTGCGGTGATCACCTGGTACGTAGTACTGGAGGTGCTTAACATGTTGAAAAGGATGTCATTAGTTCGAGTAATCTGTATGGTGTTTGGTGTGTTGCTCTGGGCGAGCGGGGCTACAGCTTCTCCGGTAACCATAAACTGCTTTGGCACGTTGCCACCGGCCCTGGTCGAACAGTTCAACAAACAGAATCTCGATGTCAAGTTGGTCGCTGAACTGCCGCAAGAGTTGACCGAGACAGCGTATCAGAATGCGGTCCGCTCTGGCAAATACGATCTAGTGCTAAGCATGGCCAGTCCGGGTTACATGGACCAATGGGTGCAAGACGGTCTGTTCCTCTCGCTCAATGCGTACATCAAGAGAGATGGCATCAACATCAAGTCGTTTGTCGGGAACCTGGCAGAAGCCATGCGCCTGGATAACAACCTCTACGACTTGCCACTCCGCCTGATGCCGTATCATGTGGTCTACAACCGCGATTTGTTCGACAGCAAGGGCGTTGATTGTCCGCGTCCTGGCTGGACATGGGATGATTTCCGCGAAATGGCAACCCGCTTGACTGGGAAAACACCAGACTCACACGGCGCTGTTGTTCCTGTCGACGTCTGGGCGGTAATGGCAGAGCAGCACGCCAATAGGATATACGAGGCCACACTGGAGGAGTACGCCAGCATTCTGGCGTTCACAAAGAGTATGGTTAGCGATAAGTCGCTCTCTATAGACCTGCCCGAGGAAGTGAATGGGGGATTTGTCATGGTCACGAACATGGGTTTCGAGACGGGCAAAATCGCCATGCAGGTTACCCGATATCCACCTCGGATCGGGGATTTCCCCATCGGCATTGCTCCTCTACCGGCGCCGAAAGGGCAGCAGTCTACAACACCTGTTACCGTACTGAGCATGGGAATTCCTAAGGCGGCGCGACACGCTGCAGAAGCCTGGCGAGTCATCCGATTCCTCACCACTCCGCAAGCCTCCCAACTGTTGGCTGACAGTGGCTGGTTGCCTGCTGTGAACCTGAATCCTCACGTGCTGGGTCTTTGGGCTACTGCCAGAATCGGTAGAATACCCGCGGGCTTGGAGAGCCTGGCAGGCATCAACTTGAGTGTCGCTGGCAGGCGTTTTGAACAGATCAACACCGACTTCTGGTATTTTCTTGAGGGGCAAGCAAACGGGTTCTTCAGAGGCCGGCAATCCGAAGACAGTGTGTTGCAGGCCATTAGGGAAGAGGGGCGATCTGCAAACAGTAGAGCTCGAGCGATCCTCAGCTCTAAGTAGAGTGGCGGCGCGAAGCATAGCCTCTGCTAGAAGAGGCTATGCGCATATTGTCTACCACCTTTATTCAGACGGGGTGTCATTGCCAGTTCGCAACTGACTAGGCCAAAGGATCAACGAATCACCAGAGACCTGAAAACCAAGGTTACGCAAAACAACAGCTGCTGGGGTCTCCAATACCGCTTGGCCATTGAACGTAGCCACACAAATGGATCGTCGCGGTCGCTGATGGCCTGGTATAGCCAGAAGCTGCGGAAAAAGGGTTAGTGCTTGTTCTGTATCGGACCACGCGCGCCCAATTGGGCTCCATAGACTCTTGCCATAGCCACTGATGTAAAGAAGCATCTGCCCTCGCCCGTATATCACATAGTTGAGCGATGAGCGAGAAAAGCCCGTCCCCATGGGAAGCTCAGCGGGACAAATCGGTCCGGCTGCGCAGGCCGGATCCCAGGCAGATAGTAGACGCATACTCGGTGTCTGGCTGGCCACTGCGCACGGCCCGCAATTCCTCCACAGCATGAGGATGCGCAAACTGAGAACCTGCCAACCCGGTGACAAAATAACCACTTCGAACCCTTCCCGTCATCTCCATAACACGTAGGGTGCGATATAAAGGTGGCCACAGTCTCTCGATACCTTCAGCCAAGAGCATTTGGCGACAGAGCACCCCGTAGCGCCCCACCAGCACTTCGGCCAGCCGCTCTAGCGCCCAACGCTGCTGGTCCGGTGAGAGCGGTGATATCTGATCCGAGTCTGCGGGCAGTTCGGAGTTGCCGCTACCGTCCGGTGCCGCATATGCCAGCAACGACCAGCGCCCACCGCCCAAGTCTAGGCCTAGCTCAACTCGACGCCGCAGCGCACGACGCAGATGTGCCATTTCCCGTCCCTGCGGGCGGCGGCCCCAAGCAACAGGTGGTGCCTCTTTCGTAGCATCGGTTGGCGAGTCGGCTGGTTTTCCTTGACGCACCGGAGCAAACGTATCGTTTGTCACTCGGCCAAGCAGCGACAACTCCCACAGGGCCGACTGGAGTTGCTGCATTCCACCTAGCTCATCTGGTTCTCTAGACCAAGCTGCCAGTAACTCGCGGGTGAATGCTGCTCCGTGTTGCTGCAAAATGCCCTCTACCTTCTGGGCCGCAGGTGAAGCTACCGGCTGGTCCACGTTGTGCACTAGCAGGGGCAATAGCGCCGATACATCGTCATGGCGAAAAAAACCCACTCGGCCACGGTCAGGGCTGCCTCCCGGCTGCATCACCCACACAAACTCACCCCGGGCACACAGCAAATCGAGCCATGCCGGATCGTAGCCCGGCAATCGGGCGGGAAGCACATCTCGTTCCCATACTTCAACTGGGAGGAACAATCCGCTCAGCTGATCCAACACCTCGGCGAGTGCTTCGACCCCACTCTTTTGGGGCGTGTTTCCCACCTGCTGCCAGTTGAACAAGAAACTGCTGTAATCCGCTACTGCAACGGCTTCTACTTCATGACGTAGTTGAGACAAAGTGCGGCGATGTATTTCCTGCAACACATCCCGATGGCACCATTCAATGCCAGTTTCGTTGGGCAGAAAGGCGCCCTTCTGTAGGAGTCCCTCCGAGCATAACGTGTCCAAATGACCTACCACTAACGCCTCTGACCAACCATAACGTAGTGCCAGTTCAGCAGCGGTAAACGGGCCATGCGTCCTAGCGTACCTTTTGACCAAGAACCGCTGCGCCTCTACCTGCGGCGCGCCTTCACCGGGGCCAAAAGCGGTGCTGAACAGGTCCCACTCCTCCGCAGCAATTATCCGGTCCGTCGGTGCCACCCCAAAACGGTATAGAATGGCTCGGCCAGCCTGCACTAGCTCGCTTAGCGCTGTTGCAGAGGTAATCCGCTCCTGTGCTTCGATTAGCGTGAGATCACCCACATCTAGCAGTATTTCCTCCAACTCATCTGCGTTGCGGGCCTGAGAACCAGTGGTAGAACGCTGTCGGCGAGCAATAGTAGCGGCGATGGCTGTTGGGTCAAGCAACTCTCGTAGCTGATTTTCACCCAGCATCTCCCCTAAGAGCTCACGGTCTAGGGTGAGAAACTGGGCCTTTTTCTCTGCTCGTGGGGTATCGTCGGAGTACATGTTCTCGCCTGTCAACTGCAGGACAAACGTGCGAGCAAACGGAGAAGGAGTCACCGACTGCCGATACTCCACCTGCACGATACCTTCGGTGAGATCCCGTTGGAGCTGAGTCAACCCCGGCACATCAAGGACATCCTGAAGGCATTCTCGGAAAGCCTCTAGAGCGACCGGGAAGCTACTCTCCTTGCGCACCATGGATAGCAGATCGCCTGCCCGTACCCGCTGTAACCACAGAGGTACCCGCCGTTTGGGTGAACTGCGCCCCAAAACCAAAGAACGGGCAGCCGCCATGCGAAAGTGGGCACCAAACAAGGCCGTGGATGGAAGCTCCGATATCAGCCGTTGTTCGATATCGTTTCCTAGGTATACCAGGGTCTCAACAGGAGGAGCAACCTGCCCGCGGGGCATATGCCAAGCAATACCATAGTCGGTTGCCACACTTGTCAACTCATATCCTAGTTCCTCACGGGCTCGTTGCCTGGCTACCATCTCCCACGCGGCATGTAGGCGATACCCATACGGGCTGTGTAGGATGATGCGATGGTCACCGGCTTGGTCGATGTACGATTCGAGTAGCAGTCGCCGATCACTAGGAATACAACCCGTGTGCCGCAGCTGATCGTTTAGATACTCCGTCAACTCCGAAGCAGCTTGGGCATCTAACCCCACCTCGGTCGTCAACCACTGTGCGACACCCGGATCAGCCAAACGCCCGGCCAACTCTCGCCAGAACGCTCCCAAGCGCCGGCCTGCTTCTAGGTCGCGTCCACTGCGATCGCCTTTCCAGAAAGGCATTTTCGGTAGCGCCTCAGGAGCAGGTGCCACCACCACTCGATTGTCAGTAATGCTTTGAATGCGCCAAATCGCGTTGCCCAAAATGAAGGCATCGCCACGGTGGCTCTCAAATACGAACTCTTCTTCGAGCTCGCCCACCCTACCACTTTGACCAGCAATATAGACTCCGTAATAGCCACGATCGGGTATGGTGCCCGCACCAGCTATCGCGGCGGCTCTGGTTCCGGGCAACGCCTGCAAGGTATCGGTGGTCCGATCCCAGGCGATTTTGGGACGCAATTCGATGAAGTCACGTGCGGGGTAGCGCCCCGACAGCATCTCGACGATACTCAATAGCTGCTCCCGACCCAAATTACGGAATGGATAACTCTGCCGCGCCAACTGCCACAAAGCATCGATGGCCCAAGGCTCCACACCTATCATCGCCACTATCTGTTGCGCCAAGACATCGAGGCAGTTTTCGGGGATATGCGTCTCTTCCACATGGCCGATGCGCATCTCTCGGGCCACCCAGGCTGTGTCTAGCAGATCGTCGGGCGATTTTGTCAAGAACAGCATTTTGCTGGCAGCACCCAACACATGCCCCGATCGCCCAGCTCGCTGTAACCCACTGGACGGCGACCGGGGCGAGGCGATCTGGATCACCAAGTCAATGGCTCCCACATCAATCCCCAACTCCAAAGTCGATGTGCAAACCAGCGCCCGCAATTCGCCTTTCTTCAGGGCTGCCTCCACTTCTTCCCTCGCAGTACGTGACAACGACCCATGGTGGGTTTTAGCCAGCATCGTTCCGGCTGCTTCATTAATGCCCAAGGTTAGCCGCTCGGCAAGGGCGCGTGAGTTGACAAACACTAACGTAGAACGATGTGCTTGGACCTCACGCAGAACCTTCTCATGGATATCCGGCCACATTGAGCGACCTGCTGCTGGCGCAAAACTCTGCGGCCCCAGTTGCACCTGCATAGCCAGATCTTTGGCCATAAGAGCATCGATAATCCGCACCGGACGCGGAACCCCAGCCTGTGCTCCGCCCAAGAACTTGGCGATTGTGTCCAGCGGACGCTGTGTGGCCGAAAGGCCGATCCGCTGTAGATCACGGCTGGCCAGGTGTTGTAGTCGCTCTAAGGATAGCGCCAAGTGCACGCCACGTTTGTTGCCCGCCAAAGCATGAATCTCATCCACAATGACGGTATGGGTGGAAGCCAGTATATGGCGGGCTCGGGGCGATGAGAGTAATAGGTATAGGCTTTCGGGCGTGGTGATGAGGATATCGGGCGGTTTACGCAGCATGGCCTGACGCGCTGACTGCGGCGTATCTCCCGTACGCACGGCTACTTTCACTGTGGGTAGGGTTATCCCCATTTGGGCAGCGGCGGCGGCGATACCTTCCAGGGGGGCGGTGAGGTTGCGGGCAATGTCGTTATTCAAGGCCTTTAGTGGTGACACGTACACCACTTGCACACCCTTACCGGTGCCGCGAACATACAGGCGGTCTAGGATCTCCAGGAAAGCGGCCAAGGTTTTGCCTGAGCCTGTAGCCGCTAGGATCAGACTGTTTTCGCCGGCCCGAATCACGGGCCAACCCATCTGCTGTGGAGGGCTAGGCGCGCTAAAGCGTTCCTCGAACCAAGCCCGTACAGCGGGATGAAAACCTGCCATCACGTCCATATGCGTGCCCTGGCCTCCGACCGAGACTGTGGTGGGTCTAGTGCCCGTTTCCCTTACTGGGGACATCCCTCCTCTAACATACATGCCTAACCCTGAGGTGTCCACGAAAACGGGGTGGGCTCAGAGGTGCTCGCTGGGGTCTAGAGGTTGCCCTAAGCAAAAACAGCCATGACCAGGACCCACTGTAGAAAGGCACCGATGGTCAGTCTCTGTAACAAGCCACCGTAGGGAGAGTTGGTGGCCACCCCCCAAGCCGTTAGACCACCCGTCACGAAAGTGATCACGAAAGAGGCCAGAGAGTAAACACCGAGCTTCCGAGTGACTGCCTCGGTTCTGAGTCCTAACCAGGCGCAGATCATGGCCAGCATCGTTAAGGGTGACATCGCGCCCGCGAGCGCAATGTGCATTTTGCCTGAAAACGTCATGGCCACATCTCTGGAGTCCTGAGGAAAGATGCCCGTGGCCAGTCCAAGCAATGCAATGGCCATTAGCATGCGAGAAGAGCTCCGAAGCTTGGGCGTGCCACGCGGGTCTCTGTAGAACCCCCAGGCAAATGCGAACAAACCGACATTATAAAGGGTGAACAGTAGCTGCACCAACGGCAAGTCCGGGGCATTAGATGCTGTCAATTCACTGATAGTGTTATAGGCATGGCTATATCCCGGTAGCAGCGCTCCTCCCGTTACCACAGCACCTACATAAGCCAAGACAGCGCTAGTACCAAACACCCGATAGGCCTTACTCATGCATGAAGCCCCCCAAGTCACGCTGTGCTGTCTCGTTCCTCACGAGTGACGCTCTCACCAAGATGAGAGGGTGGCGCCCGCCTGATCTGCGAGCGTCACCCTTCCTGATTCAGTACCCTGTGCTGAGGTGTAGCCGTTGGCGGACTCGTTAGAACGATGGGGCGAATTGCCGCGATAGTGGGTTTTGCTTGTGGCACTCCTCGATCACGGCAATCTGCTGGCGTACTTGCTGGGGTGTTACCTCCAAAGGCGCCCCTTCTGTGAGCGTTTTATACAGCATGTTATAGAACGCCCCGGAAATCACACTGAAGAGGTCTTTCTTCTCTGCGGGCACATCCCATGATTCCTCGTACCATGTCAGCTTTTCGCTGCAGTACGCCGGAGTTCCGTCGGCCTTCACAATTGGTGAAGGGATCAACTGCTGTTCGGGTGTCTCTTCTGGACGGAAATACTTCCAGTCCATATGTGTCATGGAGCCCTTCAGACCGCCGCATGTTCCCTGCACATTATAGGTGAAGGAGGGGTAAGCGCAGCACGAAGAGATCTCCAGATCGATAACCGGACGGCCATGGCCACTGAGAATAAGCTTCACATAATCCTCTGCGTCGCCGAATGTGTTGGCCCGGTCCATGAAACACGTGACATCGGGCATCACATCGGAGCCAAAGAGTTGGAGCGCTTGATCCAGAGGATGAGGACCGGTGTTTAGTAGGTTCCCGCCATTGTTGGCCTGGACGCACTGCCAATCCCATCTTCTCGCAAACCCATTGAAGGCTACGCTGATCTGCACAATTCGACCGAGCACACCGGAGTCGATCACCCTCCTCACCTGTTGGAAGTAGGGGGCGTATCTCGACTGCTGGAAAATGGCGATTGTTCGGCCGGACTTCTGTGCAGCAGCGATAAGCTGATCGACCTCATCGACTCTGCGTGCTAGAGGTTTCTCGCACAAAACATTGAAGCCGTTATTCAACAGATCTAGGGAAATGGGCACATGCAAGTGACTCGGGGTGGAGTTAACCACCAGATCGAAATCATCCCTGCCCAGTATGGAATGATAGTCACTAAATGAAACGCAGCCATATTCCTTTTCGGCTCGCTGGCGGCGTTCCTCCAACGGGTCGACAATGGCGACGATCTTGAACTTATCCTGGGCGGTCTTCAGGAATCTACCGTGGATATCCCGACCACTTCGTCCTTGCCCCAGAATGCACACCCTCAGCTGCTTCATCTTTTCCATCCCCTTGCGATCAACTACACCTCACATTACGGGCTACGCCCGCAACGCGGCTGGTGACGTCATATTGATATATTAGCGATTCTCAGCCGGCATCCTTGGTGTGGGGTGGTTTTTCCCTTCGCAGATAGAAACCCGATAGGGATTGACGAGGATTGGGCGGCTGCAAGAGTGGGCGGTACTCCACTGTTTCCATGTCTCGAGGCGTGCTCTGGTGACTCGTAGCAGGTATTCCTGTGTATCATTGGGAATTGGATAAAGAGCCGACACTAGTGCGCATCGAGCATCGTCACTTGGATCGTACAGAGGTGCATGTTTGTGGGAGGCAGCAATCAGGCAGCGTATGCTCTAGCCCTAAAGGGTATCCCGGGAATCGGTGATCGCTCGGTTGCAGTGCTCATGCAGATTTTCCCTGATCCTAGGGGTATCTTGGATGCCTCGGAGAGTCAAATGGCTGCTTTGAGCCCGAGGTTACGGCGCATAGTTCGGGAGCTTCGACCTGCTCAGTGGCAACTGCTGCACGATCAGGCATCAACAGTCCTTGATCTGCACCGCGAAGCTGGGTTTCATCCGGTTGCCCGGACCGATGCAGGCTATCCCCGTCTTCTGCGCCTTGTGCCTGATGCTCCGGCAATTCTTTACGTCCGTGGGTCTGTTTCAGCGTTGCAGGAGGCTCTGACCGTGACGGTTGTGGGTACGCGCCAGCCGACGCGCCTCGGAGTACTTCGCGCCCGACGCTTAGCGGCAGCTCTAGCAGAGAGAGGAATGGTGGTCGTTAGTGGACTGGCCCGTGGTATTGATACCGCTGCTCATCAGGGCGTGTTGGACGTAGGCGGTCGAACGCTCGCGGTTCTCGCCAATCCAATCGATACAGTGTACCCTACAGAGAACAGGGCGCTGGCTGAGCGCATCATATCTACTGGAGGAGCGCTGGTAAGCGAGCATGGCGCTGGCCAGCAACTCGCTCGCCACGCTTTCGTGTTACGTGACCGCATCCAGAGTGGCCTGTCGGTGGCCACAATCGTGGTACAGACGGATACCACTGGGGGTACGATGCATACGGTTGGCTTTGCCCGCCGTCAAGGACGGCTTCTCTTGTGCTTGGCCCCAGTGGCGGATGAGCTGGAAGCATCGCAGACAGCTGGCGTGCGTCAGCTGTTGTCAGCTGGTAGGGCACAGCCCTTCAAGGAGGGCGATGAACGAGCTTTGCCTGAGCGTCTGGCGGAGCATCGCCAGTTTCTTATGAAGAAGGTGTCCTTGCCTCATGGGATGGATGACATGCAGCGAGCCCGCCCTTCTCAAACTACGCTGGAAGGATTGTTTGACTAACTACCGCGAAGGGCCATGACGGCTATCTGCAAGATAGTCGTAGCATCGCGCTGCGTATTTGGCTATGATGGTTCTGAGACAAGCATTCGTGGAAGGGATTGGTGGTTGATGACTGGAGGCAGCTGGCCCTTGTGTGGATCATCACGCATTCATGACTACATCGAGGCAGAGTATCTGGATCAGGAGCTGCTTGTGTTGCTCTTTCATCGAGGGACTCTTCTCGCCAGCGTGCGCATGGTTATGGACGACGTGGGTCTGGAGTTGTCCGAGGAGATCCTGTCCAATGGCACCAAGGATACTGAGGCCTGGTCCGAAGACGAGTTCGATCCCTATTACACCCATCTCATTCTGTATGGAGACATGATGGAGTCTCTTGACGGATACCCTCTAACCCAGGTTACGCTGCCGTTGGAGGATCTTCGTAGTGCCATAGCCGAGATGGCTCAGGAGACCCTCGTTATTACTAGCGGTAGTTGGCGGCTGCATATTCGCAAGCTGGACCGACCGACATCGGATTACGACGACGAGAGGCGTCTTAGCAGGCCCTTGCCTGCATTGCCAGACATATTCTGATAGCCGTTACTGTTGTCTAGCCACACTCGGGTCTCTGGCGCGCGGGCTATTACCTTCATGATGAGACTATATGGCATCTTGCGCCGAATTAGCGATGAGCTAAGATGGAAGTGTCGCGGAGGAGGCCTTTGCCATGTCATTTTGTTGGAGATGCCGTTTTGCCATAGTGAGCACGTTGCTGGTCCTTCTAGGCTTTGGGTGGGTGTCCGTTATGGCGGACACCCCGAGCTTTTCGCTCGAGGAAACCTCAACCTTTGCGAGGCGAGACCCCCTCTTTGCCGCAGCTGCTAGTGCTCTTTTGCCGGGTGCCGGGCAGTTTTACAATGGCGAGACGGGAAAGGGGCTCCTGGTAGCGGCGAGCGAGGTCGTGGGAACAGCCTTTGCGGTACAGACGATCATGAGCCACGAATCGCTGGATGTTCGGCGCGATGGGAGATTGCTACTGTTGCCTGTCGCCTATGGCGCCTCGATCGTCGACGCTGCGCGGCGAGCTGCGGCCTACAACCAAAGGCGGGTAGCTATGGGGCAGGAGGGGCAAGATTTGCTGGCTAGACAGCCGCGCATCGTGCTCAGCCTACAGGGTGCTGGGATGAGTGGTCAAGAGCTGGGCATGCTGGCCGAGGTTGAATTGTTCCTGTTATCAGGTCTGGGTGTGGTGGCGGCGAAGTCCATCATCCCTGGTCCCGACGACGTGGTTGTTGGGGCACTGCGCTGGTATCCGCACCCCGGACGCGCCAGCCAGTTTTTCGTGGCAGCCGAGGTGGGCTATCAGTCGGGCAGGTCGGGCTACGGCTACACTCTTTGCTGGAACGGAGCCAGCGCCGGCTTAGCGTTTTCCTGGCCGGATAGTCCTTGGCGGTGGACGGCCGCGATCAGCGCTGGGCGGGTGCAGGGGGTGGCTGGTTATATTTACCAAGGGTCCTACGTGAAGTGGAGCAGTGGGCTGGGGATGAGGTTCTAGGTGGGCCCGCTATGCCTACTGTGGACCTGGGAATTCAGAGAATGGCAAGAGGAGACCCCCCCTGGTCACCGAACTCTGGGGCATGGGGTGATGCCTTTTCCCCGTTCCAATTATTGGAAAAAGGAAGTGGTCGTATTGGGGATGATAGCCGAATTTAAGGAGTTCGCGGTCAAGGGAAATGTGATGGACATGGCCGCCGGGATTATCATTGGAGGTGCCTTCGGCAAGGTCGTTTCATCACTGGTCAACGATGTGCTCATGCCGCCGATCGGCGTGCTCCTAGGCGGCGTTGATTTCGCCGATCTTGCTATCACCTTGAAGCGGGCAACTTTGACCACCCCAGCTGTAGTGTTAGGTTACGGCAAGTTCGTTCAGACCGTCGTGGACTTCCTGATTGTAGCCTGGGCCGTCTTTTTAATCGTGAAAGTAATGAACGTATTGCGGCGCCAAAAAAGCACCGATGATAAGGCCGCTTGAAGCGAGTCACAGACAGCGGCCGCCCGGCAGCGTGATTGGCAGCCGGGCGGCCAGAATGTGTTATAGCCACTTTACGATCTCGAAAAGACAACCTTCCCAGAGACGATGGTCTTTTGTACCCGGACATGATCGTCGAAGATGGTGATATCGCCAGCCAAACCTGGAGAGAGCACGCCTCGCTCATGCGCCATACCGTGAATGCGAGCGGGGATCAGGGTGGCCATCTTGACGGCGTCGATAACTGAGAGGCCGACGAGTTCTGTCATTGTCCGTACAGCTTGATCCATCGTCGCTACGCTACTGGCAAACGCTGTGCGATCAGCCAGTTTAGCCACGTAGTTACCCGGTCGCCGCTTGACCTCGAACTCCGGCGCCACGTCATCTTCCACGACTACCTTCAGACCAAACAGCTCATAGGGCCCGGGCTCAAGCCCGGCCGCAGCCATGGCATCGGTCGTCACACATACCTGGTTGAGCCCCTTAGCTTTGAGCACGAGCTTCATCAGGCTGGGCGGAAGGTGGTGTCCGTCAGCGATCAGCTCTGTAGTTAGCTCATCAATAGCAAGCACCGCCTCGATAATCCCAGAGATGCGATAGGCATTGATGCGCCGTACACCTGACATACCCGAGAACATATGTGTGGCGTGGGTGTAACCGTTTTCCACAGCCTTGATCACATCGTCGAAAGTACCGTCGCTGTGAGCAATGGAGGCCACGATGCCCCGCCGACGTAGCTCTTGACCGAGCTCAAGCGCACCGGGAAGCTCGGGCGCAGCAGAGACCCTGCGGATGAAGGAGAAGCGGTCAAGTACGGGCCCGAAATCCTCAAGACTCGGATGCTTGATGTACTCCGGATTTTGCGCGCCGGCTTGCGCTAGGTTGAAGTAGGGGCCCTCCAGGTGGGCACCCACAATGGCCGCACCAGCGTACTCCATGCCTTGCACGGTCTCAATGGCCTCGAGAGCTCGAACAATCGCTTCCATGGGAGCAGCCAGTGTCGTAGGCAGCATGGCAGTTACCCCGCCCCTGGCATGGGCCTGGGCACAGGTGATGATATCCGACGGCGTTGCCCCCATCACATCGCCGCCTCCACCTCCGTGGAGATGGGTCTCGATGAACCCTGGAGACACAAAGGCACCTCCAGCATCGATGACCTCTGCATCTGCAGGTGCTGTGATCGCCTCTTGGGGCCCCACACATCGTATTGCGCCGCCTTCGAGGAGTACGGCCCCGCGGTCAATCACTCGCATGGGAGTGATGACGCGGCCGTTTCGGATGAGGAGCATTGACATCGATCCTTTCTAAAGCCCAGCGCTGGAGATCAGGGGTCAACCCGTATACTGACTGAGCGTGTACTCCTGGTTTACGTTCAACGTGATGCGCGCTTTACCTCTGATACAAGAACCCAATCCAGCGCGTCATTCATCATCGCAGTGTGAACCGCCCGGACCTGATTGGCCGGGCGGGATTGGGTGTGGACGTCTTCTCGTCGCATGTGATTCCGTGCGGATGCTCTAGGGACAGCGATAGCAGGTGGTCGATGCCAGAATCTGGTTGATGGCCTGTACAGCGTTTTGCGCAGCTTCGGCCACCGAGATCTGTCCTCGATACGCTGGTGCCAGAGCGTTGTTCATCGCCACGGAGCGCCAGTCATTCCATTTTGTGGTACCAAAATCAGCGCCGCGGACGAATTCCGAGCTTTCAAGGACTACACGCATGTTGGCGGGTGGGTTGTTCCACGCCAGCCACTGGGGGTTGCGGGCGAGAGGCACATAGACGGGGATGCGGCCTCGACGCACTTCCGTCGGTTTTCTTTCGGTGACAAAAAAGCGAGCGAAGTCGAAGGCAATTTCCGGTGATGCTGTCTTTTTGGAGACCACAATGCTGTTGGGGCCACCGTAGATGACTCGCGACTGTGGCCCTTTGGGCACCATAACCACGTCCCAGTCGAAGGCTGCTTTGGTATCATGCAGGGCCTCTACAAGGGTACACAGCCCTACGTACATCCCGACTTTCCCTGAGGCAAAGGAGGGGCTCGTTCTCAGGGGGGCCGATACTTGATCCTTGTGGATCAGATCGACTAAAAACTGGATCGCTTCCACCGATCTTGGCTCATCAAGGAGGCTACGGCGCTGAAGAGAGTCTAAGACGTTGCCTCCCCAGCTGTAGACAACAGAGTCCAAAAGCTCATGACTTGAGCTGCTGATAAATCCCCAGACATCGGGTCGGCCATCGCCGTCGATGTCACGTGTCAGTTTTTTGGCCACGTCGCGCAATGTGAACCAATCCCAAGAGTTGTTGGGATGAGCGAGGCCGTTCTCATCGAACATGGAGCGATTGTAGAACAGGAGACTGGAGACCCAATCGAAGGGGAACGCATACAGCTCGCCGGATCGATTCGGGTAGCGCAGATCATCCATGACAGGCCAAAAGTAGCTTTGTCGAGGGAGCTGTCGCGCGAAGTTCTCCATGCTTAGAGTCCAGTCTACGTTGGCGTAATCCCAATTGTAGGCGACGCTCATGTAGTAGACATCGGGTGGCGTACCGCTGGCATTAAGTATAGTCATCTTGTCCCAATAACTAGACCAAGGCTCCGTGACCACCTCTACCTCCACCTGTGGCTTCGCTGCCATGTAGCGCTCTGCTAGGCTAACTTCGAGGTCGTGTGCTTTCTGATCCCAAGACCAGAACTCGATCTTCGTCTTGTCGGCTCCGGATGCTGCTAGCGTGATAGTCCCCATGATTAAGGCTGCCGTGAGCAGCTGTGCGCAGAGTCGGCGCATCATGAACACTCCCCTCGTATTTTGGTCGAGTACACGACACTGCGATATGTTCACCATTTGGCTCAAGAGTCCTTGAGAAACATCCTAACTAATCCATGGCGCGTCCTTTCACGCGGTGGTCAGGGAGAGGCCCATCGTGGGCGTCCGTTGTCTGGGCAGAGAATCGTTCTGGAATACCAGGTAACCAACACTTCGGTACCAGCGCTTCGACGAACACGAGTTGCCAGTGTGCATAGCCTAGCAGTGCGGTACCAGTGCTGTTAGTCCGCTCACGGAGAAGGTAGCACATCGAGGAGGGAACTGGCGTGCCCGAATGTGTGGTTTGTGGTGGCTGCACAACGTTTGATCTCAATGCCTTGGCGACTCCAGGTGAAGGACTTGTGTGCAACAGTGTGGTCGTGATCAAAGAGCAAGTGGATCTGACTGCAGAGGGCCTTGGTGCATTTCACGTTGAGCAAAAGCTGCCTTTCGAGTTGATGATCATCCGTAAGGTCGCTGTGGCGTAGCGGGTAGGTAACACGGGTGTGGGCCTGGGTTTGTCGAGCCCAGCCCGCGCCCGTCAGGCTCATGTCAACGATGAGTTGAGGTCAGAAGGAGTGTGTACAATGGCGTGCTTGCCCGAACAGCGAAGTGTGACGTTTATTCAGGGCCAAGCTACCTATACGATTGAGTACAACGGTATGACCTGTGATGGCATGAACTCGACTTGGTGCGTCACGGTGACCGTCACGGGTGACCCCGCCCTTAGCCATTGGGTATGGGGAACCTGTACCAACCCTCTTCCCACTGTACTGAGTGCCACCAGAAATGGTGTGCCATTGACAGTGGGTCCAGGTGAGGATGTCGAGGTGGGCACCGACCCCACTACTGGAGTGACGGGCGTCAAGTTTGATGTTCCGGTCGAGGCGGGGGATGGGCCGGTAGAGTTCTGTATGACACTGGCGGGGTGTTTCGTTGAAGAGCCTCAGGATGTAGGCGTTAAGGGTGGAGGCGGGGCAGTTGGGCAGGCACTCCAAGACGCCCTATGTGGCCCCAGCTGTCAGGCTTTTGTTCCTCGCTGTGCATTCTGTTCAGGATGTGCCGGGTTCAGCCTCAACGATATAACTGACCCTGGTCAGGGGCTCTGGTGCACGAACGTGGTGAAGCTTGGGGCACAGCTCGATCTCACCGAAGAGGGCGTTGGTGCGTTTCTCATTGAACAGAAGCTGCCTTTTGAGTTGGTGATCATCCGAAAGATCGCTGCCACGTAAGAGGCCGTACGGGCGCGAGCTTGGGTCTGTCATAGCCCAGCCCGCGCCCGTTAGGTTTATGTCGATGATTCGCAGGGGTATGGGAAGCAGGCCATCCAGGGCACTAGGAGGAATGTAGACGCCGACTGGAGGCCTGAGCGAATGGATCAGCAGTTGTTCTCCAAAGCATTGTGTTTTGCCGAAGAGGCGCATCGTGGTCAGCTTCGCAAGGGATCCGAGGTTCCCTACATCACCCATCCCGTTGGTGTTTCTGCTATTCTTTGCCAGTACGGCTACGGCGAGACCGTTGTCATCGCTGGTCTTCTGCACGACGTTTTGGAGGACACCTATGTGGAGCAAGAGGAGCTGGAGCTTCAGTTTGGTCAAGGTGTTGCCCGACTTGTGGCAAGTGTCACGGAGCACAAGACACGCCATGGAGAAAAGGTACCCTGGGAAGAGCGTAAGCAGGCTGGTGTAGAACGCCTGAAGGGCGCTGATGGGGAGACCGTGGCTTTGAAGGCAGCGGACCTTCTTCACAATGCCCAGAGCATTCTTCGGGACTACAGTGCATACGGAGAGGCGGTGTGGGAGCGCTTTAACAGGGGCAAGAAGCACCAGCTCTGGTACTATGGTTTGCTCTCTGAACTTATCGCCGAGCGGCTTGGTGAGCACCCACTGGGTAGGGAGCTTATCCGTGTGGTAGGGGAGTTGCACCAACTCTGAGCCTCGTCATCTGGCCTGGGAAGCCCTCCCGGAAGTGGGGTAGCGCTGGTAGCGAGGCATGGTGCAGTAATATGCACAAACGTATGTCGCTTTTCCCTATTGACTAACTAAACGCGTAGGAATATGCTTTTAGGTGATACATAAAACCATTGAGGGCAGGTTCGTTCTCCGGCATCTTGCGAGTGCGGAGTTAAGCACGCCCTTTGTGCCCAGAGGCCTCTACTCGCACCTCACCATGGCTTGCCCCAATGTCAGGGAGGGTAATATGTTGGGACGGTGCTGTTTCTGGTTCGCGATCCTGCTGTTCGCTGTCGCGCTGCAGTGCAATTGCACGAGTGCGGCCAAGGTCACCATCACCCACCTTACGTACCTCGACCACTCCGATTCCTGGCATGAGTTCCTGCGGCAGATGAAGCCCGAGTTCGAGGAGCTCCATCCCGACTACGACGTTAGCATTCTCATTGATGCCCAGCCAGACCAGAAATTCGCTATTCTAGTTGCTGCAGGTGAGTCGCCGGATGTGTGTGACATGAGCACAGGGCAGGGCGCGTCCTTTATTGCCAACGGTGACTTCCTGGACCTTAGGCCACGGTTTCAGCGCACCAGCCGGACTGCCCTATCCATGTACGCTAAGCCAGTTCTGAATGGGCTCACCGATCCGGACGGACGCCTCATAGCCTACCCGGTCAGTGTCTATCCCATTGTGACCTTCTACAATCTGGACTTGCTCCATGCGGCGGGTCTGACACCCCCGGCGGAGCTCGGCCCGGGTTGGACCTGGGATGCCTTGGCTGAATACGGTCGCAAACTGACGAAAGACCACAATGCTGATGGGGTCACTGATACATGGGGCATTGACCGCATCTCCTCGCGCCCCTACATCCAGGTGGCACAGGCTGGCGGCCTCTATTTTGACAGGGAGATGCTGCCCACGTCGAGTCGCCTGACGAGTCAGGCTGTGGTCCAAGCGATCGAGTTTCTTGAGCGGATCATTGTCAAGGACCGTACCAGTCAGGCACCCAATACGCCGAATCGGGCGAGTACATACCTCCCGACGGGAAATGCGGCCATCAGCACAGTAGACGGCCCTGGGGTCATAGGCACCCATCTGAGAGGGGTGCCCTTCGAGTGGGATATCTCCTTGCAGCCCACTGGGCCTGGTAGCAATGCTAGTGCCATCTTCTTGTCAAGCTTCCAGATCAGCCGACATTCTGCCCATCCAGATGCTGCCTGGGCGTGGGTAGACTATATCGCTGGGCGCGAGGAATCTCAGCAGGCTTTCGCCAAGATTACGGGGCGCGTGCCCGTACTTCCGAGCATCGCTCGCAAGTACAATACCGTGGCGGACAACCTGCCAAAGAACTGGTCGGCGTTCTTTACGCAGATGTCGCAGCCTGACAACATAACGGGCTACGGTGTGGTAGGTGACAGGCGCATCACAAGTGTCGTCAACGGCGCCTTTGACCGCGTATGGAGTGGCCAGATCCCGGCGTTGACTGCATTGAAAGAAGCTGATCAGACAGTTGCAGCTTTCTTCGCAGAAGCACAGAAACGGTAATGCTCACTGCCGGAAATCGAGAAGGGTGACGCTCGCTGCTGGCTGAGCGTCACCCCATTCAATGATACCGTTTCACTCTGTAACGACGGTACTGTATATGAGTGGCTCGGGCTTTACTTAATCAACGCCCGCATCCGCTGGGCCGCCGAGATCATCTCGTTCCCCGCTGGCGCTCCAGAGCTGAATATGCGGTTCACGTGCTCAGCCATAATCGCAGACATTTCCGGATACGTCGTCCAGTAGGTCATGTTGCGAGCTAGGTCTTTTCCGTAGAACGTGTTGAGCACCCAATCGCGCATAGCGGCACCCTGCGCAGCGCCAAGCCGCTGGAAGAAAACATCCCACAGATCTGCATATGGACCGATGGGTTGGCGAAGCATGGCGTTTACCGTGGCCTTCTGCCCGTCATAGCCAGCCATCCACTCAACCAAGCTCCAGGCAGCGTCGGCATGCTTAGTGCCATTGGCGACGCTGAACATGTGACCTTGAGCAAATGCTCGTTGGCCTAGAGGGGCTCTGGGCGGGGTGGTGTAGCCCCAGTCGAATTGGGCGCTGGTGGCCGCCACAAAGACACCGGATAACCAGTTTTCTACAATGCCGTACCCGCCCTCGTAGAAGGTGCCTCTAGCGGCATACCCACCCGGATAGGGTGCTAGTTTGAGGTTGTTTTGCAGGTCGTTCCAGTACTCCAGTGATTCGATGGCGGCGGGTTGGTCGACCAGTACCTTGCTACGGTCTTCACTCAGCCACTCGTGTCCGGTCCAGTTATGCATCCATTGGATATTGCCGCCGGAGCCGCTGTTAATCGGGTTTGATGTGCCATATATCATCGCTTCGGGGTCGGTTAGCTTTTTCGCTAGGTTGCGTAGGTCGTCAACGGTCCAGTTTTCGTTGGGTTCCACGACGCCGCGAGCGGCCATCAGGTCACGGTTGTAGAACCATACGACGCTGTTGAAGTCATAGGGGACACCATAGATCTTACCGTTGTATTTGCCGACGTCCTGCATGAAGGGGTATATCCTAGCCTTTTTCAGGTTGGCGCTCTTCTCCCATTGATTGGTGAGATCCCGGACCAGCCCTTCTTCGACCCACTTCGCCTTGTACTGAGCCCAGGTCTGGAATACATCCGGCGCGATGCCGCCAGCAGTCATGGTGACGATTTTGTTCACATAGTCGTCGAATGGGTATACCTGTACGTCAACATCGATGTCGGGATTGGTGTCGGTATATGCTCTGACAAGCTTGCTCCAATTCTCAACGGTGCCCAACGAACTAAGGTAGGTGGCGAAGGTGATCTGAACCCGGGCAGCCATTCCGACATGGCTGGCAGCGGCCAAGAGAAAAAACGCAAGAGCAACAGCCGTGACGTATAGCCTTGTCAACCTTTTCATACAGATGTCTCCTTCCAGAATCTAATTGACCGGCGCACTGTGGGTAGGCTCCGCCTATGCAGATGACATTGGGGCTCGCTCCCCCAGCACACAGGCAAAGCAAAAAAGCAGCCTGCTGCCCAACCCAGCGTATCCGACGCGTGATGCATCAACCCCCCTTTGGCCATATTCCGCTGTTCGCATGTCCCTTTGGTGAGGCTTGTCTGCCTATGACGGTATCTCACTCAGCGTGAACGATGATGTAAACGACAGCAGAGGGTGCAAATGGTTGTACAGCGACTGCTGGAATATTCCGGCTCTTAGAAGGGCATGCGGCAATCGCTAATGTACCCTATAAAACAATACAAGGGAAATAACCGGGGATACATTGATGCGGTTATTACATTCGTGTGCCATTTTTCCTCCTTAAGAAATAAAAGGCGCTGTTTGGGCATGTCGGTGGCCCCCGCGTGATGCAGTTGTGGTACAGCTTCACGCGATGACGAAGCACCCCAATCCGGCAGGTGCGGACTGGGGTGCTTTTGCGGGTCATCCCGCAAACTCGGTACTCTCTCGTCAGAGACTTACGATGGACTCTCCAGCGCACTTGAAGGGGATGCCAAGGGCGCCAGCCACAGTGGCAGCGGCATCGCAGATGTCGCCGTGTTCACGAGTGGTTCCCCGCATGGCGAGGGGCAAAGCACCACCCGTCACTATTTGCGTGATGCGCCGACAGCAGTCGGACCAGCCTCTTGAGATGGGTCGGTTGCTTGAGAAGTCCCAGACTTTGCAGTCCCATGGCCACACATGATCCCAACATAGCTCTGTGCTGGTGCGGGGACCATCATGCGGCCTGAACGAGCCGGACATGGCGTCACAGCCGTAGTGGTAGGCGTGATCAGACGTGATAACCATGAGCACGTCATCCCAAGCACCTGTCTCCGTAAGGAAGTCTCTGAGCATACCTACGTGCCGATCCACATGATCAACTAGATGGTGGTGCTTGTCGCTTACCGGGGTTTCCGGATCTGGTACAGACACAGGAAGACCATAGGGTTTGGCTGTGAGGTCGTGTTCGGGTAGGTATATCATGAGAAAGCGCCAATCAGGATTGGCCCGCGCATACGGAAAGACATACTCCGTTAGCTCTTTCTCGTCAGGGTAGTAGCCGGGCAGGGGTACGCAATGCTGAGTCGTATGCCAGTAACCCGGGGCTAACCAACAGCCGGATCCGAAGGTAGCGACCTTGATATCTGGACGATTTCGGTCAATCCATTCACAGATGGTGCGGTAGTCGCCATCGGCGTAGGGGTGGCAGCACCACTCATCCTCCAACACCACTTGGTGCGAATCGTACCGTCCGGAAGCCAAATAGCGCATGCCATAGGGTGTCATACACTTGCCCTGCGACATGGGGCGTAGGGTCCACAAGCCGTTGTTGATACACTCCGAGATGTTGGGGATGAGCCCATGCTTGTGATAGTCCATGATATTTGGGGGCGGCAGCCCTGTAGACTGCACTGTGGCAGCACCTGGCACCCAGTGGCCAGCCAGCTGGTCGATTACCAGCAATACGACGCGAGGGATTTCTGACTGCATCTTTGTATCACTCCTGCCTGGTATTCGGCCGACGGCTATAACAGACTGCGAATGGCCTCCGCTATGGAGTGCATGCCGACCGTGGGTGTCGTTTCGTTGCCCACGAGCACCTTTGTCCAAGTCTGTGTGAACAATGCGTTCATCTCCATGGGCTTTGCAAAGAACACACGGCTATCGACTCGGGCCTGGTCCATGGATTGCAGGAAGACCCACAGGTTCTTGTTGGGCATTAGCTTGTAGTACTCGCTGCCCAAGCTCGGTAGCGATGGCATCTGGTAGAACGGCGCTCTCAGACGTCCGAGATTGGCTTTGCGTGAGGCCAAGGCCATAGCCAGGCGTACAGCCTCTTCTGGGTTCTTGGTCTGTCCGTACACGGAAAAGCTGTCGGTTACGGTAACCGCCGGGCGTAGGCCCGTGGGACCTGCTGGGTTTGGCGCGATGTTCCAGTCAAAGCCAGCGGTGCTATAGACTTCCTGAGTCCACACGCTATAGGTTTGCATCATGGCCGTCTTCTCGCTGAGGAAGGCCTTCTGCGGGCCGCCAAGGCTACCATCCCAGGGGTTGGCTGGCGTCACCCCGTGTTCCCAGATCAGGCTATGCAGAAAGGAAAGTCCGGCGATAGACTCGGGTGTATCGCCCGTGAAGACTCTGTCGTTTTCGGGCGCGAACAGGCCGCCACCTGCGCCCCACATCCAGGCATCTACCCAGGGCGTGTTGTCGGTTAGTGTGAGGAAACCCCAATGGTCGTGGCTGCCATCGCTTATCCGCGTCAGCTTCTTGGCTACGGAAACCAACTCGGTCCAAGTCCAGGTCTTCATGTTTTCCGGGTACACCAGGCCTGCATTGTCGAACATGCCAGCGTTGTAGAGCATGCCGCCCATCACATTCACGTACATGGGGATGGCGTAGCGCATACCCGCTAGCGGACCGTGGGTCAACTTGAGCGCGTTCCACTGTGCGGGGAAGAAGTCCCGGGCTGCATTCGGAAACAGCCTGTTGAGGTAGGGTTCGAGGTCGAGCAGCCAGCCGCTCTCTGCCCAGCTGCGTTGCGTGTCGCCCCAGCCCTGAAAGACGTCGGGGGCTACGCCAGCGGCAATCAGCGTAGGCATTTTCTGCGGGTAATTGCCGTCCACTGGCTCAACTTCGACGCTGATACCGGGGTTGGCTACTCGGAAGTCTCTGATTACGTCTGCAAGCCAGTTCCCCTCCTGCCCGGCGACGCTAGCATGGCTTGCCTGCATGCCCACGCGGAGTGTAACTTCCTTCGCTGCACCGAGACCGCTCACGAACAGGGTCACTGCAACCGACAGAACAAGAAGACATGACACGCGTTTGCGCATAGCGGACTCCCTCCTATATTTCGATTTGCCAAACCGAGCGCTGAGCTTCGTTGTCGCACATCACATGTCGCTGAACTTGCCCCATAGGAACCTGGTCACCGTGTGCTTATGGATGGTCAGATATCGCCGACGCCATCTTCTCCAGCGCCTGGTACTTGGTGGTGGTGTCGCTCATCGCGGCCTGGGCCAAAGCTGTAGGTAGGTACCTGGGCAGGTCGTTTCGCATGAGCGTCAGTCGCTCCAATTGGGCTTTGGCCCAAGAGAGCCTTTCGCTTTCGTCTGTCGGAGGAGGGGTCTGTTCTAGTTCCTGCAACAGACCATACAGGGCTCGTAGTTTGTCGAGATTGGTTATATCTCTCACGGCCGTCGAGATGGCGCGTAAGTGCGCCGCCTGGGCGTCGTAGCGGTCGGGGGCCCACATGTAGTCAGCAGATGTGAGCCAAGACGCGCCCGAAGCGTCTTGACGCGACGGTGTGGCTGGCAAGATCATGTAGCCTGCGAGTCTGGTCTCGTTCGTATTGCGCGCCGCACCGGTCAGTGGTGCTGTAAAGGGCAACAGGCCAGCAGCTTCCACATCGAGAAAGTCAGCCGTGTAGAAGTTGTCCCATACCAAAGGCCGGCGTTTGGTCAGCCGTACCACGGCATCGATATCAGCCTCGTCAGTAGCCACGATGACAAAACCGATTTCCGGAGGCAATTGGGCCAGGGTAACCATGTACTGCTCCTTGGAGTCGCTTAGCTGAGCTGGCCCGGAATACCAAAGAGGCAACACCTTCATGGTGATGTCGGCATGCCTGGCTTTCAGACGCTGGTAGATCTGGCTGACAAAGTAGAGATGGGCCTTGCCGATGTCGTTACCGAAGGCCTCTTGATCTTCCGGGTGAGTCAGTCTTTCCTGCCCGATATTCTGCAGATCGTCGAAGCTGATGGCGAAGTCGCGGTATCCGGCGTCATACAGCCGACTCATCTTGTCTACCAGGGTGTTGATCTCACTATCGTCGGAATATTGAGTAGCCACCCTGCCCCGAGGAGAGAAGGAGACGGTCACATCGATGAAGCTACTCCGGGTGAGCGCCAGAAAGGCCTTCATGGTGAGAATGTCGGCCAAAGTAAAGGGCTCGCGCCAGGCATCTTTGCCGAATTTCCCGTTGAGGAAAGTCCCGGTAACATACACATAGTTGAGCTTCAGCTCGGCCATCCGCTGAACGGCTTCCTGGTTCTTGTTGAACCACTGTGATCCCATTGCCATGCCGCGCTGGGTCAGGAGCGGCTTGTCGACCACTTCCATCGCAGGAACGGTACGCCGCTCATCCCTCGTGGCGATCAGCTGCCTGAGCGTCTGCAGACCGTAGAAGTGGCCCTGCTCCGTGTTGGCACCAACATACACTGTGTGGAGCGTCGTTCCGGACTGTACGGATAGGAAATACCCCTGGGCGCCCAAGTCGGCCAGGTCTACATCGGGATATGCCTCGTGCAGGCGTTGGAGCATCGCTCTGTCGGATCCGTCGGCAAGAATAACCAGCGTTTCGGTGTCGGGCAGCGGATCGGAGGTCGCTACGATGGCGTGTTCCACTTGGACGCCGCGCATGATGGCCTGTACGGCTGTGCGGACGCGGTGGGCTTCCTGTGGAACCACTACCGCGACTTTGCGGAAAGGCACGTCGCCGCCCGGGAATTTCGCCTGCCACGGGTTGGGTACGATGACGGGTTGCTCTGCAGCCCTTGCTGCGGAGAGGACGCTATGGGTGGTACGAGGCGGGTGTACCACCCGAATGGCCATGTCGTCCATCCAAGCTGTTCCGGTGCATTCTGTCAGGCTCAGGGCAACGGCGAGGTAGTGGGTATCTTGAGAGAGAACGATATCGCGCCTTACCTGCATCCAGTCAAACGAACCCTCTGTTGATAAAGCGTCGTAATGTCGGATCTTCCTCTTGTTCTGATCGTATTCGGTCAAGGTGTAGCGCAGCTGATACCAACCGCCACTGCCTACTACATCCCTGGCCTTGACCCAAGCCGATACTTCAATGTGGCTGCCTCCCGGGGCGGCCGGGAAGAGCGGCGAGCTCCAGCGGACAACACCCTCCTTACCCGGGGTGAAGGCCGTGGCCTCTATCTTGACGGCCCGGTTGCCCGAATGCACGACATCATCAACCCAGGTGGCTTGCCCGACCACGTGGTGGGTTGCGGGCACCCAGTCACCGCCAAGCCTGGTGCTGATTGCGGGATCAGAGGCCTCAAAACCAGCATTTGGCACAGGGTGTTCTTGAGCCTCAGCGAGACCTACGGTACCCGACATGGCCATCACTATGAGCACGCTGGCCTGCAGCGTAAGCTTCAGGCCCCCTGCAATTCTCGCCAACAACCAGGTGTCAAACATGCATCTACCTCCGCCAATGGCAATGCAAGAGTTATCCTCGTTAGTCGGATCTCCTCTAGCCAATGGTGTTTACAGAGCGATAAAGGTGAGCGAAAGTGAGCGAAGAAGGAGAGTCATCGTTGACCCGTGCACTCTACAGGGGGTGCCAGCGGGCAGGGTAGGCGTGCCCATCAAGGGGGTGACGGAGCATGATGTCTGAGATGAGACGGGAACGCATTGTGCAGTTGACACGCGAGCGTGGGGCTGTGGGCATCGCAGAACTCAAGGAGCTTCTTGGGGCGTCGGAAGCGACTCTGCGTCGGGATCTGACTCGCCTGGCTAGTCAAGGTGTGATTCGACGCGTGCGTGGAGGGGCCACAGCGATCGAGGGACTCGATCAGGCGTTGGCGTGGTCGAGCGCCAGAGACAGACACCTAAAAGTTCGCATTGGCCATCGTGCGGCGCGACTCGTCAAGCCCAAGATGACGGTGAGTCTTGAGAACGGCGGTACGGCCTTTGAGGTGGCGCGCTGCCTGCTGAAGGTGCCTGACATCCGAGTGATTACGAACTCGTTACATATTGCCTACCTACTGAATCTTCACGGCAAGTGCAAGGCGGTTGAACTCACTGGAGGAACACTTCGTCAGGACAGCTATCTCTTCGGCCCATTCACGAGTCTTATCCTGGCCCAGTTCACTGTGGATATTGCCTTTGTGGGTGCCTGGGCCTTTTCATCTGAGCAGGGGATTACCGAACCTGAACCGATGGCGGCCGAGATCAAGAAGGCGTTCATCCGTCATGCGCACCGGGCTGTGCTAGTGGCCGATCATACAAAGAGTGGCAAAGTGGCCACAATGGCCGTGGCACCCCTCAGTGCGTTGAGCACACTGGTCACTACCCGTGAGATCGCACCGCAGACAGCGGAGGCTATACGAAATGAAGGCGTGCAGGTGATAACGTGCTAAGGCCTCGGTCGCCACGCCATTTTCCATACTGTAAGGGACAATCTCGTGGCACGGATTTCGGGGCGGGAGACGTGCTGGAGTTGTTCGATGCGGAGGGGGTTTGGACGTGCTGAATACGCCGAATGTCGAGGCAGCTTCGCATGGGCGTCGGGGATTCGCGAGCATATGAGGAATGGAGCAGAGTCAAGGCCAGGGAACAGCCCGTGACGATCTTCACTGAGAAAGTGGCCCCACTCATTGACGCAGAGCTTGCAGATAGACCATTGCATAGGCTATTAACGTGCTCTTGGGTGGGTTGCCGCGAGGGCCATTCGGCCCTCGCGTAGTGCAGATGTCGTCGCAGCACATCAGCCATCAGCTCCGCCAAAAGGCACCCACCGTGGCCAGGGGCGATGCGTTCGCATTCTCGCTTCACCCGCCCCATCCAAACGGTTTCCCAACACAATGTGCTACCGTAATCTTGGTGGTAGCAAGAGCCGATGAAGCCACAAGGATCCACAACAGGATCATCGGATTGCTGTTACACCCTTGTTGTGGTTTCCCCATGAGATCGTGGGCTGAACAACTACCGCTTCCTTAAGGCAGCGTTGATCATGGCCTCAGCAGTCTCCAGGCCCTGCCGAGCGCTGACATTTTGCGCATAGATATTATTTAGAATTGGATTGAGGATCGGAATCACTGTTTGGTAACCGTGCAACGTATGATCAATACATTCCCGTCCATGCTCTTGTGCCCCACCGAGCACCTCAAGAACCTTTGCCTGGCTCAAGTTCGTTTGCTCACTAAGAACAGACGCGTACGAGTACGCCGCTGAAAGACGGGCAGGCAGGAAAGACATGCGTCTCACATAACTCTCCATCACCGTGCCGCTGACGAGGAATTTGATCAACCTCCACGCCTCTTCGGGGTGCTGTGTCACGCTACTCATGACCCACGGGTCAGTGTAAATCAGGTTTGCCCGCGTCTGGAATTTGGGCAACGCCGCCAGACTCCAGTTAGTACCTCCCGCGTAGTTGACGTAATCGCTTAGCCCCCAGCCCGCAATGATCCTCATCGCCACTTTGCCTTCGAGAATGGAATTGGAGACGGGTGGGCTCTCCCACGGTGCTCCACCAGGAATGATTCGCTGATTCCGTAGGTTCACTATCTCTTCGTATGCGTTCACCGTGACCGCATCCGTGAGGTTGATCTTCTTGATTACCCCAGTCCGGTACGTCTCAGCGTCAAACCAGTCGCCCCCGTGCAGCCACGCCCACATTAGTGCGTCGTACTCCAAGGTACCAAATTGAAGACCGAAACGGTTAACCGTGCCATCGTGATTCACCTTCGTGAGCCGTTTGGCTGCCTGAATCATGGTGGTGTAATTCCAGCTCGCATTATCCCAGCTTGTGGGGGGAAAGGCGAGACCCGCTTCAGCGAAAACATCTGGGTTGTAGACCACAAATGTCCCCACGGAATTCATTGGTAGCCCCCACTGCCGTCCTTCAGCCTGGTAGGCTTTCCATGCAACTGGGAAAAAGTCGCCGATGTTCAACTCTGCGCGATCCCGTTCGATGAAAGGTCGCAGGTCGCTAAGCCAACCCAGCGTGTCCATTGACTTCACCGGTCCGCCATGCCCCCATACATCGGGCGCGTTGCCCGCTGCAAATAGCAGCGATAGTTTTTCCCACCGGGCCGTCCCACTAGAGGAATAAATGATAATGTCGACTTGGATGTCGGGGTTCTGTCTTTCAAACTCCGCGATCACGTCATACGTCCACTCGAGTTCTGGTGGCCAATCCCGGGCGCAAAGCGTAATCGTCACCTTTGCTTCGGCCGGCTCTCTCGCGAGACAACACAGGAACAAGCTCAGAACGAGCAATGCCAGGATCGAAACACGCCTCATTGAAAACACTTGCCATTACCCCCCTTATGAAGACACCCAAACGGCCTAGGCCTCGGGGCGTCGACGGGTGAACAAACCGGAATCGCGATCCGGATTTCTCACCCCCCAATTCCTGACACTATCGTGGGCAGTCCCCCACCTATGCCAGGCTTCGAGACATCCTCGAACACGTCTGACCTAGAATTGTAATCGGGGCTTGTCTTTTCTCGTGCTTTGAGCCATGACTGTGCGTGCGCCTCCAATAGACTTCTTGATGGGGTACTTATATCCTGCGATAAACGGTAGCTTCTTCAGTATTGGCTGACAGTCGGGTGGAAATAACCTGCGGGCTTCGGGACATCTGCGAACACGCCGGATCGGTAATTGTGATCAGGGCTTGCCACCTCCCTGATGCCCTGACGCTGGCTGTGCCCACTGCCTCGAGTGGACAGCTTCGGAGTCGACACAACCGCCATTGGCCTACGCTTTGCAGGTATTCCACGATATCGAAGGAAGCTGTTGCCAGGTGGGTGATCTCCACCTCGGGATGGGCGGCCATGTACTCCTCGACATAGGCATCGATGATCTCTTTTTGCCCGACACCCCAGTGAGTAGCTAGGGTTAGAGAGATCTTGGCCGCCAAAGCCGACCAGGAACGCTAACGCTTGGGCAATCCGTCGCCGCCAGCTAAAGGGGAGTGACCTAAGGGAGTGAGAGATGTGTTTTGGGCGTTTCGGCGAATGCATCTGACGGTGGTACTGCTGCTCACGATTATCCTGGGGACTGGTCTTGTAGGGGCGACAGATTCAGAAGGGGAGGGGCCGGGGGCCATGCCAACTAGGAGGGAGAAGGAAGGTTGGCGGCTGACGTTCGAGGATGACTTCGATGGTGACGAACTGCATCTCACCAAGTGGTCGCGTCTGCCGGATGCCCCGAGGAGAGATGGCCATTGGTGGGGTACAGAGACCTTTTTGGATGGGCAAGGGCATCTGATCATCCAGACTAGTGAACGCAATGGCGAGTACTATTCCGGAGCGATAAACAGCCGGGGCAAGCTCGAACAGGCCTACGGCTACTACGAGATACGCGCCCAGTTGCCCAAGGAAGAGGGTTTTTGGACAGCATTCTGGCTGATGACCGACGGCGTTGGTATCGTGGGTGATGAGGGCCGGGATGGGACGGAGATAGATATCTACGAGTCGGCTTATCCCAAACAGGACAGGATTCAGCATGCGTTGCACTGGGATGGCTATGGCGCCCACCATCAGAGTGCTGGGCATGCACCCTACATACCGGGGATCTATGAGGGGTTTCACACCTTCGCGCTACAGTGGGATAAGGATGAGTACATCTTTTATGTCGACGATCAGGAGACCTGGCGGACATCCGCTGGTGGTGTGTCAGAGGTGCCCTCATTTCTGAAGATCACGGCCGAGGTGGGGGACTGGGCGGGGGATATCCGCAAGGCAAAACTACCGGCGCAACTGATCGTCGACTATGTGCGGGTCTATGAGCGCATTCAAGACATAGTGATCGAGTCGCCAGCAAGAAGGGCCACGGTGGCCGGTGACGAGCCAGTGCGCATTGAGGTCAACCCGGGTATTGATGTAGCGGAGATCCGGGTGCTCCAAAACGGTGCGGAGATCTATGTAGGCAGTAGCGTCCCCACTGAGCTCACGCTTCGGGGTTCGGCGATCACCGGGGATGGCCAGGACGCGCTTCTTGTGATCGTCACCGACAAGGAAGGGCAGGTGTGGCAGAAGGAGACCTGCTTCTCGATCAGTCGCGCCTTTCTACGCCTACCCGCGCTTGATGAGCAGGTCAAGCGAGTGCAGGGGACCTTGGCCATAGGAAGCGTGGTGGCAACGGCTACCGACGAACACCTCACGGGTGTGACCTTGTCATTGCATCCCCTTAGGGACGGTGAGAGACGCGAGGGCGTTACTCTCTACGACGGGACGCTCGCACCTGGAGTGGTGGTCCTAGACACCCTGGAATACCCCGATGGCGCGTATGACCTGGAGCTGATCGTGGAAACCGATCAGGCGAACCTCTCCACCGACTCGCGGCGCCTTATCATCCGTAACTGGGCCACGCAGATCGAAGAGTTTTTGCCACCAGCGTCCTTCTTTGGTGCGGGCTTTGACAGATTGGAGACCACGGCCCGTTCAGATGGCTGGGATTTCGCCACAGATAACGCTGCGGACTTCTGCGGTGATGGAAAGCGGCTCACCTCTAGTGGTGAGGGTGACGAATACTTGATCTGGGAACACCCTCATCTGCGTCATTTTGAGCTCATCACCTACGTCAAGGATGAGCAGATGCTCGACTTTCTAGACATCGCCACCTCGGCGGACTTGGAGCACTGGTGCCCCGTGGACTGTCAAGCGGTGGTTCTAGATCGTTCGCCCGCCGGATGGCTACAGGTGTCCCTGAGCGGGAAGATCGGGGCGGAACTGGAGCAACATCTTCTACGCGTGACGTTGCGGGAGCATGAGGGAGATCTGCAGCTAGGCCAGTTGGAACTCACCGGTGTAGCTAGCAACTGAGGCGGGCATCAAGGCAGTTCCACCTGTTCTGCTTCCACTAAGATCACCTCCCCTAGCTGCAGGGGTCACTGTCCGGGGCGCGGTCTTCGACTTCACTGCAGGTGGAGAAGAACTGCGCGAAATGGCGCGACAGCAGATGCAGAAGCTGTGTTGGCGACTGGACGTTGGAAACCCTGGGCTTGCGCCTAGCCGAACTCCCCGAGCGCCTCGCGGGATTCGCATAGCCGTGCAACCGCCCGACTTGCAGAAACCGCCATGACCTAGAGGCGGAAAACGGCTTCGAAAAATAACACTATCAGAGGAATTGTTCGGACACAATCGGCTGATACGCGATTGTCCCGGGGATTCTGCGCGCAGCGAGACAGACGAGGCAGTAGCCCAAAGAGGCGCAAAGGAGTTGCCGCTGAGGCAGTTGAATGTGGTCTTGGCATCGTGGCCGACTTGGATACAACCTACAGAGGGGGCTTCAACAGAATGACTCAGTTTGTCTCTGATCGGTTCGGCGTCAGAAGGCTGGTTTGGCTCGTGTCCTTTTTGGCTCTGAGTTGTCTTGTTACGGGTTCGTTGACGGCTTGGGGAGAGGCGGCTGCCACCTGGCGCTCAGCACTCTATCCGGAGAACTGGACACCTGCGTTTGCAGATGGCGAGGGCCGTTATCTGCATGATTTCTCCTACGCTGGCTATTATGCAGGTGAGAAGCCTTTGCCTGAAAGCGTACCAGGGCCCCGGGTCGACGTGACGCAGGCTCCGTATCACGCGGATCACACCGGGGTAGAAAGTGCCTCCTTGGCTATTCAGCAGGCCATCAATGACGTAGGGCGGGCGGGTGGCGGCACTGTCTACCTGCCACCTGGCACCTATCGTCTCACGCTCGAGCCATACCGCTCTGAAGCCTTGCTCGTCGCCTATAGCAATGTGGTGGTTCAAGGCGCTGGTCTCGACAAGACATTCCTGTTCTTAGATGAGACTGTCACCCGGGGGAAGGCCATGATTCGGGTGACACCAGCCCTGACAGGTGTCAAGTGGTCGGATATCGACGGTCAGGGGCAAATGCTGAGAACGGATGTCGCTGCTCGAGACACGGTTATCCCTTTGTCAGGTCCGCCACACTTCGCGGTGGGCGAATGGGTTGTCCTTCAGTACGACTGCACACCTGAGTGGGTAGCGGAGCACAACATGAGCGACGGTTGGGATTCATCCATTGGCGGCCCTGCATTCTACAGAGAGATCGTGGCGGTTGACACCACGGAGAACACCATCACGCTCGACACGCCTCTGCGATATGCAGTGAAGGTGCGAGACAAAGGCCGGGTGCATCGGGTAAGCCAGCCGCTTATAGAGGTGGGTTTGGCTGATTTCGCAATCAGCATGCGCGAGCATCCATCCACCAGCGGCTGGGGCAACAACGACCACGGCACATTCGGGACAGGGGCCTACGATGTCCACTCGAGTAGCGCCGTCAGCTTTAATGGGGTCATTAACAGCTGGGTGCGCGATATCGCTACCTACAAGGCCCCTGGTAACACCTACGCCCACATACACTCCATTGGGTTCAATTTCAGTCGGAGTCGCTTTCTCACTATCCGCCGTGTAAGTGTTGAGAATCCGCAGTATCGGGGCGGCGGGGGCAATGGTTATCCGTTTGTCGTCGGCACGCAAGACAGCCTGTATGATAGCCTCCGAGCCATCAACGGCAGGCACAACTTCACGATCACTGGTCAGCGGGCCAGCGGCAACGTCATCTACCGGGGGTATATCAGCAACCCCATCCGCTCGTTGGCAGCTGATTTCCACGCCTATCTATCGATGGCGAACCTAATCGACAACCTGATCATCGACAACGATCGCTTTGAGGCGGCAGATCGCAGTGGCGCTGCTGGGGTAGCTGGCTTCCCGAAGCATGGCGTAACCACTACCCAGAGTGTTTTCTGGAACAACGAGGGGCTGTCATACCCTCTAGACCGACCGGCGATTATCCGCTCTGATCAGTATGGCTGGGGCTACATTATTGGAACTCGCGGCCCGGCTTTCAGAGTGGCTTTGGGCGTCAGTGAGCGTACTGCACCGGAGGACTATCTGGAGGGCGAGGGTTTGGGGGCCTCGTTGCAGCCTCAGTCGCTCTACGTGGATCAACTCGAGCGCAGGCTCTTGCGAGAAGGCAAGGCTAACCGTTGGGAGGCTGTACGTGAGGGTTTGACCCCACCGCCTATCACGGAGTGGGAGTCTGTCGAGCCAGAGGGTTTGAGACGAAGCCTCGAGCCGGAACTGCCGCTCATTTATCAAGAGGATTTCGAGAACGCACTCATCGACATTCTACCCGATGGATGGGACCAGCTACGGACAGTAAACTCACCGGATATGCCGCAGGTAGTACAGGCCCCAGCAGAACTGGGTGCGTCGAGCGGACAGGTTCTCTGTTTGGGTCGCACCGCTGGCACGTCGAACGTCACGGGTCAGGCAGTGTTCAACTTCCCTCCAGTAAGTGAAAGGCTTGTCCTCTCCTTCGACATGTTCACCACAACTGAGCGGCGCAACCTGCGAGTTACCCTAGGGGGCTCTGACCTGATGCCCCAAAGTGTCCATGGTACGACGGCCAATGCTGGCCTTTTCATCGCCATGAACGGTGGCCGCATCTTGGCTCTGCTCGACAGTAAAGCCAACACGTGGGCGTTTGGCGGCTCCTATGGCGCAGGACGCTGGCACACGGTGACGTTTGATGTCAACATCAAGGAGCAGACGTTCAATATGTATGTTGACGACGCCGTTCTGCCCGGCAACGCGGAGCCTATCTCGTTCTATAGGGGGTATAGCGATCTTTGTACGCTAGCCTTTAGCTATCAAAGCATCTCCTCTCATAACAACACAGACCCGGTCTATGTGGACAATGTGAGGCTGTGGGGCGAGTAGACGTGCAAGAACGGCGGCGCAGAATTCTGTGCCGCCGTCTACATGGGCGTACTCCGGCAGAATGGAAGGAACCACTTCGATTTGCGTAGAAACTCCCGATGATGCAATGACTGTATGATATCTAAAAACAGCAAGGGAGGCGTGAGTGGTGAAAGTCCATCGAAATCCGGGGACTGCGCGTTGGGTAGGCATTGTGAGCGCACTGTTTTGTATGGCTGCCGTCGTTTGTGTGGGCGGGGCTGCGCCAGTCAAGGTGCAGATGATCGAGTTTCAGCGAGTCGAGGAGGCAGAGTGGCAGCGCGCAGTTGTTGAGCGATACCACGCTTCGCAGGATGACATTCGCATTGAGCTTATAAGCTTGGCCGGGTCGGGTCCAGCTACGAAGCCGCTGACCATGATAGCGGCTGGGGCGCCCCTTGATATCTCTTACCACGATCCATACAAGATTATCGAGTGGACGCATCAGGGCCTTGTTCAGGACCTTACGCCTTATCTGAACCGGGATCGCAAGTTGTTTGCTGAGTTTTTCGATCCACTCTTGGACCTGTATAAAGTCAAGGGCGGTAGATACGGCGTCTGTGTCAAGAGGTTACGGGCGACGCACCCGATCCCCGTATGCATTTTTTGCGTTGCCTAGCTTGCCACCGAAGCTAAGCCACCCCCAACGATACGATTCACGAGACAGGACATGCCGCCTGAGCCCGTCTTGCCGTACCCGGCGATCGGCACGCTGGCCGCAAGCGTGGAAGTGCCTCCTGCCACGGCTGCTAGAACGTCATTCACTGCCTCCAGTGCTAGGCTTGAACCCAGATCCAGCTTTTCGTCAACGCTGCGTAGCCAATCCCGAAGGCGGGCGGTTACCTCGTGCAGACGATCTGTTTTCCACCAACATAGCAGCTCCATCATCGCCGACAGGCCTGTAGGGCTCCAGCTGCGTCCACGTCCCTTCACACGGTCGGCAAAGCCATCTGCCTGGCTCTCCGCTGCTCCAAGACCGCGCATGTTCGTCGTGTCTACTCCTTGAGCCGCCAAGCGATGCCGGTAGTCTACGGTCGCCTCGGGCATGCTCGTCAGGTCCTTGAGTAACGCTTCACATTCCCGACGACCTTTTCCGCCAAGCTTCTTCAACCCCTGCTCCAGGCGGGCCAAGAACGCACCACCAGTGAGATCCTCTTCGTCTTCGAGCGCTCCCATGATCTCAGAAAGCTCTTGTGAGTGCGCTCGGAACAGCCTAAGTATATCTCGCTTCAAGTGGAATCGATCGATCTGGTACAAAGCCTTCGGGAAGTACTCCGTCCCTTTACGGATCCAGTTCGCACGGTCACCGTTGATCACCACAACCGTGTCATCGTCAATGTCATAGTGGCTATAGACAAACCGGCTGGCCTTTTCCCAGAAGCCTTCTGACTGCCCACTTTGGCTTCTGTACTGCCGTTTCTCTAGCAGTTCGTAGCCACCAGACTTTCCCTCCGAGTAACGTGGCTGCCAACCCTCATGCACCGTCAGCATCTTCTCTTCAGTTGACTTCCGCTGCTGCTGCTGAAGGTGAACCCACAACCCGTCTACCTCAAGGAACAGGACGGGCACACGACGCTTTCCGCATGGATCGGCCAGTTCTGCATCCTGGGCATCCTGTAGACGCTCACCAGCCTCTAGGACCCTCTGACGCACCGTCTCGTGGCTGACGACCCGATGCCCCTGAATCGCCTCCAGGCTATCAGCCGCCTTCCGGTAGGCCGAGGTGTTAACGGCCATCTCCAGGAGCGTTTCTGCCAACAGCGGGCTGATCTGCTTGTAGGGCTCTAGGCTGAGCGCCTCATCCAGCAGGAACACGTACTTGTTCTTCTTGCAGTCAAAGTACTGCCGCCGGCGAAAGCGCACACTCTGGCCTATCGCCGTTTCTACCGTGCGCTCCTCGTGCTTCTTGACCTTGAAGCGCTCCGAGTCCCGCATCGTGAACAGAGAGTCATCTAGACGCTGCAGCATCGTCTCCAGCCCTTCGGCAAGCAACTCCCGCAACCTAGCCAATAACAGCGTCTCAATCTCCGAAAAGGAGAAACCAAGGCAGCCACGAATCTTATCCATAACGAGAAGTCCTCCGTTCAAATCTCCTTTGGAGATCGGGCTTCTCGTTCCCTTTATTTTCCACCAAGTATTCCAGACTGCCCGCCATCCATGAGCATCCTTCAACCCAGACTCACGTGGCCGCAACCAGAGACTAGCCCTACTCGGATCCCTCAGGCTCCACCCGTAAACATCTTACACACACAGATACGGCATCCCCCTCGATTTGCAGGTGCAGGGGTTCTTCTATCGTGAAGACTTCTTCGACGAGGCAGGCTTAGGGTATCCGCGGGAGGGCATGACTTGGGATGATATCGCCAGGATCTCTCCTCATCTGGTGAAGCAGAACAACGAAGGCGTGATCTCTCGGTACGCCATGCGCTTCCCGCAGTTTTGGCATTGGTGGTCCATTCTGTGGCACCACGGAGCCTCGTTCTTCGACAATGAATGGGATCCGCAGCGCTTTGTGGGTGACAGCACCGAGATGCGTCAAGGGCTCGAGTATCTGCGAAGCATGATCCATGACAAACGGGTTATGGCGCCACGTACCATGTCAGGCGCGACTGCGGTCAATCTCGTTGTGAACGGGCAAGTGGCCATGGCCATCGGCAACTCCTTATACATGCAGGAGATGGTGCGACTTGGTCATGAGAGGCCATGGAATGTGGCAAGGCTGCCTTACGGGCCTGCTGGGAATAACGTGGCGTGGTTCAACTCGTTGGGCTGGTTCATCGTCAGCACGGCCCCCCATCCGCAGGAGGCGTGGGAGGTCATCAAGTACTTCAGCTCAGAAGCAAGCATGCGTCTTTCCGTGGAAATGCGCGGTACCCTCGTGCCACATAGGCGTGTGTCTCAGACAGTCTGGATGCAGCAGTGGGAGTATCCGAAAGACCGGCGGGTCTTCTTGGATGCCATCGGTACGGCACGTGGCCTGCCAGCTGTTTTTGGGGACGGCATCAATGCCATTGTAGCTGGCGTAAATGCTGTCGCCGATGGTCAGAAGCCAATTCCGCAAGTCATCGGCGACTGGCAGGTCCAGCTCAACGCCTGGCTCAAAGATGGACGCTGAGGTTGGCTCCGCCACCAAGGGTTACCGCAAGCGAGAGGCGTTTCGCCTCTCGTCTTTCCTTCTTATCACTACATATTGACGGTATGCAGGTGAGGTACATATAATGGTGATGCACGGTGGGTGGAGGTGGACAACGTGGCATCTGAGACAAAGCGGATAACCATCACAATACCCAAAGACCTTCTCGAAGAGATCCGCGCGTATTCGACGAGCATCAGTGGCTTCTTGACGGAAGCGGCTGCTGAGCGATTGAAGCACGAACGATATCAGCGGTCGGTTACCGCTAGCGCGGGTGCCTGGCGTAGGGAGGACCATGCCGACCTTGATGAGATTGACGGCATTACTCATTACGTGACCAGCTTAAGGAGCTCGGGGATCCGTGAGGATTGATCTGAGGCGAGGGTCTCCCAGACGGTTGATGGTCGATACATCCGTGTTGATCGCCCATCTTCGAGGTGTGGCTCATGGCACAGAGTTGATGAGGTGGGCGGGTGCCGCAGGTGTGCCGTATGTGTCGGCCCTGAGCATACTGGAAGTTGCCCAGGGCATGGCTAGGCGCGAAGAGGAAGCAACTCGTGCGCTTCTGGATTCTCTCGAACCGGTTGTCATTACGTACTCAGTCGCCTGGGACGCAGGGGTGTTGCTGCGAGACCTTCGGCAGCAAGGTCTCACCATTCATCTGCCTGACGCGCTCATCGCGGTATGTACTCTGAGCGTCGGTGTGCCTCTTCTCACACACAACGTTCGCCATTTCGAACGGATTCCGGACCTTGAGGTGCTTGACGCAGGGAGCACAGGTCAGCTAGCGTGACTTTCCTAGTTAGCGAAAAGAAAATGGGGCAAAGCCCCTATCCTAAGGCGTTTTTCAGATGTCCGGATGTCGCACCTGACTATGCGCGAGCTTCTCGAGATTTAGGAGATCAAACAGGCGCCTTTGCGGTGGGGTCATGCAAAAAGAATAAAAGACAAAATGACGCCCTACAGAATACCCACCCTATGTTGACGCTTACACGGCAAAAAATGCCGTAACTAGGAAACTTACGCTAGCGCGCAGAAGCTTCATGTGCCCACCTGGATAGGGCAAGCTATTTTCTCTGTCAGCTGTTGGCACTCGAGCAGAAACAAGTCGTACTTTAGATCAAAAAGAATCTGATCCCCCGTTGACACGCCACCCCACACAGGTCTAGGCAGTATCCATTGTGGTTCACATATCCCGACGCGTCGAGCTCTTGTACTTGAGTAATCCAAACGTAATTCGAGAGAAAGAAGAGAATGCCACTGGTCATTCCAGACCGGCCATAACCATTCATCATCATAACAGGCGGGGTTACTCATACAGTTAGCCTCAAACTCGGCTAGTTGTATGGCCCTTTCGAGTACGCCTTTTTTAGTGTAGGTAGATTGAAGGATAAACTCACGATTGGGAGCCCATTGGGGATCACAAGTGCCCACGCGCTGGAAACGTTCCCGGGCGTAGGTCAACTGTCGATCCCAAAAGGTTAATGATGGGGTGGGCTCGTCTATACGAAGCCACGGCCTAACCCAAGAATCGTCATATGACGGACCAAAGGCATGCCCCTCACTGATCGCAAGTTCCATAGCCCATTCATATACTCGTGCGGTAGGTAGACCACCCCAGGCCTGTGGCCCTTTTTTCATCTTCGTAACGTAGTCAGAGACTTCCCGAATGATCATCGATGGGTCATACATGCCGTTCCCTGTGGCGAATGCAGAGCAAGTCCTCGCTACTATAAGGATAACGGTAACAACGCGCAGCATTCTTTTCTTGACTTGCCCTCCCTGGTGCCGGTTCCCCATAGTTAACCCTCTCCTGATCTCTTGTGGAGTTGCCCCGCTTTAGTGGACACAGCAACACTACGCTACCGAAGCCTGATCTTCCTCTTGTTTGCGGCGTAACCAACCTGATTCGAAATCCATTGGGCTGAGACAACTTAGCGTGACTTTCCTAGTTAGCGAAAAGAAAATGGGGCAAAGCCCCTATCCTAAGGCGTTTTTCAGATGTCCGGATGTCGCACCTGACTATGCGCGAGCTTCTCGAGATTTAGGAGATCAAACAGGCGCCTTTGCGGTGGGGTCATGCGCGAAAGTGTGATGTGCGGTTCTATTTTGCTGTCGGCCGGATAGACATGAAGGACTTCCTTGATATTTTCGAGCCGGTTGATGATTGATGTTGCAGACGTGTCCTCGAGCTCTATGTTGTCAGCAGCCGCTCGTTGAAGAACTTCGCGCCGTAGAAGCGAAGTCAGCGTGAGGGCTAAAACGCAATAAAAGGCATGAACTCGGATCTTTGAGTCGGTCCAACGAAACATTGGGCGCCAAGCTACGCACTGGGGATCCTTCATTTGTGAGAAGGCGTGCTCAATCTCGAACTCGCCGCGATAGGCGGCTATGATATCTTCATTTGACCATGTGTCGTTGGAGGTGAAAAGGACAGTTTTTCCAAAGCGCTCACTGCTAATATGATGAAAGGCGCTGTGGTCTGTAAAGAATCTGACGTCGGGTACGCCATCACGAAGGGCTATTTCGTAGCGGATGACTTGATTCAGGAGCGGGGATTGCCCAAGTATTTGTTCAACCTTGTTCTGAACGCCGGCAAGGTCAGGGGCTCTGCCTTTGGTGATTTTGCCTTGGCGGCGCTGATCCAATCGCTGGGACAGATCACGCAGGGCTTGTGTGGCTTTCTTGAGCTTCATGGTCTCATCTTGCATCTGGCCGAGATAAAACGCATCGTTATAAACCACCAGTACCGTGTATTTCTTGCCCCAAAGCTCATGCTGCGTGCGATAGACTTGATGGTCGGCGCATTGACCGGTCAGGGATTCGAATTCATCAAAGGGGATCTTCAACAGATCGGAGACCTGGTTATATTTAATTGAGCCAACGCAATGGTATGGGCTTGCATCGATAGCGGCCTGATTATGAGGCGGATTATTCCCCTTATCCCAGACCAACGTGACATGATCGCAGGAGTCGCTAAGGATGCGATAACGCTCTACCAACTCATCCGTTACGCTGCGAAATTCCGTACTGTCATGAACGTTGCCTGGGTAAACATCATGAAAGAGCGGGATATGGAAATCCAAAGTGCTTAGCAACGCTAAACCCACGATGCGAAGATCACCGCGTTTTTCTTTACTATGACCGCGTTGGGCGAGCTCGCTGGGGTTGCTTGTATCCAAGCAGGTGATAAAATCGGTTGTATCATAGACGACCGCCCGCAGATCAAGCTTGTTTTCCGCACCCCCTAGGATGGGCCTAGGGGTTTACCTGAACTCGTAGCAGGAGATATCTTCCAAATCGCGAACCCTTCAGAAATGCCGTAATGAAGGGACGCGTGGCGAATGGACGACATCGAAATCACGCCAGTTCATGTGGGCGCAAGCGGATTCATTGCAGCGATCTGCCGAGAACTTGGGATCGCGGGGATGATCAACCGTTCCGTGCGTTGGGATGAGAAACAGTGGAAGGTGTCGCCGGGCACCCGGGCGGTTGCTCTGATCATCAACATCTTAGTGGCGCGGCGCCCCCTTTACCGCGTATGGGAGTCTTTCGAGCGGCTTGACCTCCCCGTTTTGTTTGACGAGCCCGTGGAATTGAATGACCTCTAATGATGATGGGTTTGGACGTACGCTCGACAGGTTGCATGAGTCGGATGAGCTACGCAAGATCACCAGCTCGGTAGCGTTGGCTGCTACCAGGCGGTTGCCTTTGGGGATCAGATCCGTTCATGCCGATACGACCACCCTATCGCTGGCCGGCAGATACGAGCCGACCGAGAGTGACTTGGCCTTTTTGGAGGAGAATCCAGATCGCTCTTTGCTGAACATCACCTACGGCCACAGCAAGGATAAGCGGCCGGATCTGAAGCAAGTTTCCTATGGGCTCGTGGTCACTAGCGAAGGCATGCCTGTCTTGGGCAACGTCAACGACGGCAACCTGAGCGACAAGGTGTGGAACAGTGAGGTCCTCGGTGAGATCGAGACGAGCTTCCTTGATCCGGGACAGATCGTGTACGTAGCTGATTCTGCCTTGATCACTACGGGTAATTTGGAACAGATGGCCGAGCAAAAGATCCGTTTCATCTCCCGGCTGCCAGGGACGTATGGCCTAGTTGATGACCTGAAAGAGAAGGCCTGGAAGCAGGGCCGTTGGGAATTCATTGGCCGAGTTAGCCTTAGCGAAAAAGGCGCCAAGTACCGGGCGCAAAGCCACATGGATACATTAGGGGGTCGCCCCTATCGTTTCGTCGTAGTCCATTCTGACGCCCTGGAAAAGCAGAAGAGCAGAAGCCTGCAAAAGGCGGTAAAGCGGGAGTCTCAGCTAATTGAGAAGGCACAGGCCAAGCTGCAGAAGCAACGCTTCGAGTGTATGGGCGACGCTCAGAAAGCCCTTGACGATTTCTGCAACGAACATCGCCGATCGCGTCACCAACTCAAAGGTCGTGTCATCGCCGAGAATGTCGTAAAGCGACCTCCGGGGCGCCCTGCCAAAGACGCCAAACCGCCAACGGTTGTCGAGTACAGCGTTGAAGTACAGGTAGTCGCACCATCGGAGACGGCACTACGTGTCGAGCAGGAACTGGCCGGAACCTTTGTCCTCATCACTACTTTGCCGGAGGATGAATGGAGCAACACGGAGATTCTTGAGGAGTACAAGGGCCAGACCAGCGTGGAAACCCGCTTCCGCAACCTCAAAGCCGACCCATGTATCGTGGACACCCTATACGTCAACTCATCTCGCCGGGCGGAAGCACTCGCCTACCTGTTTCTCTTGGCTTTGATTGTGGCTTCGTATATCGAAGTGCGGGTCCGCCAGGAGCTCAAAAAACGCCAAAGACCCTTTCTGGTTCCAGGGAACCGTTGGACCGAACGCCCAACAATGAGCATGATTTTCGACATCCTCAGTGGTGTTCAGATCCTCAAACTCTGCAACGGCACAACAACTCGAAGAAGGTTGCCTTCGAACATCGATCCGCGCGTGTACGAGCTCCTGGAACTCACGGGCCTTGATCACAGGGCCTACACCTATGTGAGCTATGCTACGTAACCCGTGGCCAAAAACCAGGGGGGGGTCAGGCAGAAGGGTGCGGAAAACCAGATCAAGATTGAACTCCGATACGAGATGCTCAGTCAAATCGCGTTCGATTGCCTGGATATGGGGGCGGTCAAGGCGATCCATATGATCCCAGAACCGTTGGCTTTTGAGATCTGCGCCTGACAAATGGGGCATAAACCGTCGTAGCACCGTTTTCTCAAACCACTCGCCCACTTGGGTTTTGGGTCCGGGGCTCAGGGCGCGGTATAAAGCGGCAATCAGCATATACTCGCCAACCGTGGCACCCTGACGCCTCTTGGGAGCATGATCGTCTATGATCCTGACCACATTAAGTCGCTGGGCAATCTGCCAGAGGGCAGCTGATGCACCGAATTCGAATATTCCGGCCTCACAGGGCGCTGTGGCAGAGGCGTCAGCTCGAGCCACAATGTCTTCGACCTTACCCAGGTATTTCTGCCAGACAATGCGCGGCTTGCCATCAACTCGTTTGCCGATCACTGCGTAGTGGTAGGTGTGACCCTTAATACGTTTTTTGGTGATATACATCGCGCTGCCCCTCCAAGGTTAGGTACAACACTCTTCGCAGCCGCGAGGCAAATTCCACTTGGTTTCCCATCAGCAGTCGGTTCCGGGGAACAAATGCGACACCTCTTTTCACTGGCAGAAGTTAGGTACAACGAGTTTTTGAGCCCGGAATCGATATTTTGCATGGCAGCTTGAAATCCGGGAAATGCCTTTGTGAAGCCATTTTTGCCCAATCGGGTTCTGAAGAATACCCACCCTATGTTGACGCTTACACGGCAAAAAACGCCGCAACTAAGAGACTTACGCTAGCGTGAGAAAGGCACCCTATCACCTGAGGGGCAATAGGGTGCCCGAAGTGTTTCCCGAACCCTACTTCTGGGTTACCTTTATCTGTGAGAACTCCGCCACGGTGCCGTTGGTGCGCAGCGAGATGTGCGATCCGCTTTTGAAGGGTGCAGAATCGGTATAGGTGCCCATAAGCTCGTTGTTTCGGAAGATCTCCATCAGACCAGTGCGCGTGTTGACGACGACCTTGTAGCTAAACGTGTCACCAGCGGACACAGCCGGGGTGGCCAGGTCGCCTACCTTGGGCAAGGAGCCTGCAGCGGCCCGGTACAAGCGAATAAAGTTTTGGTCTTGAAAGACGAGGTATGAGTTCCCGCGATTGGAGGCGGTGGCATCATCCGCAAGAATGTGCATCCCCGCAGCTGGCCCCATGCTAAAGGTTGTCGACACGAACTTGACAGTCCCACTCGTAGGTCAGGATCTCGCCAGACTGAGCTACGGCAGCATAGGCATTGGTGTTGCTACTACCGGTGTCAGTGTTCTTGATTGCTGTGTCGCTGAAGCTCCATGTCCCCACCTGTGACTTCCATTGGTCAGATCCGATCTCAGCCGCGAATGCTAAGCTTGGGACGAGTACGCATGCGATGACCAAGATCTGTGCCACTTTGTGCCAGTAAGTCTTCCTCATCAAAAGCGTCCCCCTTTGTGGATCGTTTCCTTTCCACTCAATAATTCTCTTCAGGAAGTCAGCCTCCTCCTTCACGCGAGCGAGGTGGCAGGTATCAGCAGACAGAGCATCGAAGAATTGCGTTGCCTTTTCATGACACTGCAATTCTGGGGGAGGGTTTTCGTGAGTAGAGGATTAGCAGCTTCACGATGGGTGGGTGTCGTCACCGTTTTGCTGTCTGTGGCAGCCTGCATCGGAGTAGGCTTCACAGCACCCGTTAAGGTGCAGATGATTGAGTTCGCCCGAGTTGACGAGGCAGAATGGCAACGCGCAGTTGCTGAGCGCTTCAATGCCTCGCAGAAGGACATCAGCATTGAGCTGATTAGCCTCGCAGGTTCCACCGTACATACGAAGCCGTTAACCATGATTGCCGCTGGAGCACCGCCCGATATCTCCTACAACGACCCGTACCGGATCATCGAGTGGACCCACCAGGGGCTTGTGCAGGATCTTACGCCTTATCTGGCTCGAGACCGCAAGGCCTTCGCGGAGTTCTTCGATCCCCTCCTAGACCTGTATAC
This sequence comes from Limnochordia bacterium, assembly GCA_050951545.1. Lineage (GTDB taxonomy): Bacteria > Bacillota > Limnochordia > DTU080 > DTU080 > DTU080. The sequence continues at coordinate 228,733 of JBMNJG010000002.1, forward strand.
GGTCAAAGGAGGCAAGTTCGGCATCCCTATCGATCTACAGGTACAGGGATTCTTCTATCGTGAAGACTTTTTCGATGAAGCAGGCGTGGCCTATCCGCGGGAGGGAATGACCTGGGATGACATTGCCAGAATCTCTCCGCGTCTGGTGGTGCAAAACAACGAAGGCGTGATCTCTCGCTATGCCATACGCTTTCCACAGTTCTGGCACTGGTGGTCCATCTTCTGGCACTACGGAGCTTCGTTCTTCGACAATGAGTGGGATCCCCAGCGCTTTGTGGGTGATAGCACCCAGATGCGCGAGGGGCTTGAGTATCTACGCAGCATGATTCACGACAAACGGGTCATGTCGCCCCGCACCATGTCAGGAGCCACGGCTGTCAACCTAGTCGTGAACGGGCAAGTAGCCATGGCTATAGGCAACTCCTTGTACATGCAAGAGATGGTGAGACTTGGTCATGAGAGGCCGTGGAATGTGACGCGACTGCCCTACGGTCCTGCTGGTAACAACATGGCTTGGTTTAACTCCTTGGGCTGGTTCATCATTAGCACGGCCGACCATCCCCAAGAGGCCTGGGAAGTCATCAAGTACTTTAGCTCAGAAGCCAGCATGCGTCTTTCCGTGGAGATGCGTGGTACTCTCGTGCCACATCGGCGTGTCTCTCAAACGGTCTGGATGCAGCAGTGGGAGTATCCCAAGGATCGCCGTGTCTTCCTCGATGCCATCGGTACGGCACGCGGTCTGCCAGCCGTATTCGGAGAAGGGATCAATGCCATCGTAGCCGGGGTAAATGCCGTCGTCGATGGTCAGAAACCAATTCCCCAAGTCATCGCCGACTGGCAGGTACAGCTAAATACCTGGCTCAAAGATCGACGCTGAGGAGCACATATCTAGCTAAGAGCAACAGGGTGACGCTGCGCGTGTCAAGCGCAGCGTCATTTCGTTGGAGTCTTCTATGCCGCATTATCCAGGGATTGTCGCAAGGATCGGACAAAGCATTCAGCCTCCGTGACCCCCTGAGCTGTTCCTCCGAGAGTGATAGTCCGGGCAACACGATCGATAAGGGCGCTCCCGACGATCACACCGTCTGCCGTTCGGGCGGCCTGCACAGCCTGCTCAGGGGTAGAGATACCGAAACCGACCATAAGTGGAGTCTCTGTCAGGTGTCGCACCCGCTGTAGGAACGTGGTCAGGGTATCCGATAGACCGGGACGCGCCCCAGTGACACCGGTCAGACTGACACAGTAGATGAAGCCTGTAGCTAGTGTGCTGACCATATGCATGCGCTCGGGTGTGCTTGTGGGGGCGAGCATCTGAACCACCGTGATGCCACGCTTACTGGCTTCTGCCCGTAAGCCCCCGGCTTCTTCCGGAGGTAGATCGGGTACCACCAGCCCGTCTACTCCGGCGTCTGCACACGCCTGTACAAAGGGAGCCTCGCCCCGACGGTATATGGTGTTGTAGTAGGCGAGCAAGACAATAGGGATGGCACTGGTGCGGCGGATTTTCCGTGTCAGTTCTAGAATCCCAGCCAGGGTTGTTCCCGAGCGCAAAGATCTCTGTACGGCTTCTTGGACTGTAGGCCCATCCGCCAAGGGGTCAGAAAACGGGATGCCCAGTTCCAGAAGGTCCGCACCACCTCGCTCACAGGCCAAGGCGAGATCCAACGAGACTTCGAGGTCGGGATCACCAGCGGTCAGGTAGGGCATAAGGGCTTTGCGCCCTTCGTACTGTAGCCTCTGAAAGCAATCGGTTAGGCGACTCATCGGTGTGCCTCCTGTTCCAGGTGATGCGCTACCTCGGCTGCGTCCTTATCACCGCGCCCTGAGATGTTGATCACGAGTAGCTTCTGGGAGTCCATCGCCGGGGCAATGCGGCAGGCGTGCGCTACGGCATGAGCGCTCTCTAGGGCTGGTATGATGCCCTCTGTCTCTGCGAGAAGCTGAAAGGCAGCGATCGCTTCGTCATCGGTTGCGGTTACATACTCGACCCTGCTTACGTCCTTTAGGTAACTGTGTTCCGGCCCGACCCCGGGATAGTCTAAGCCCGCAGAGATCGAGTGAGCCTCCTGTACCTGTCCTTCGGCGTCCTGCAGTAGGTAGCTGAGTGCTCCGTGCAGGATGCCAGGGGTTCCGCAGCAGAGGCTCGCCGCGTGATACCCTGTGTGCAATCCGCAGCCAGCGGCCTCTACGCCGACCAGATGAACGGCTCGATTGTCAACAAACGGGTGGAAAACACCCATGGCATTGCTGCCGCCACCCACACAAGCGACAATCACATTGGGCAGATGCCCCTCTTGCGTTAGCGTTTGGTGCTGCGTCTCATAGCCGATGACCGCCTGGAAGTCACGCACCATCGTCGGATATGGGTGAGGTCCTACCACTGAGCCTAGCACGTAGTAGGTGTCTTTCACGTGCGTCACCCAGTCACGGATAGCTTCGCTGGTCGCATCTTTTAGTGTGCGTGTGCCTGTCTTGACTGGTCTCACTTCTGCGCCAAGCAGCTGCATGCGGAAGACGTTGAGGGCCTGGCGGCGCATGTCCTCCTGGCCCATGTAGACCACGCATTCCATGTCGAATAGGGCGCAAACAGTGGCTGTGGCTACTCCGTGTTGCCCTGCACCGGTCTCAGCGACTACGCGCTTCTTGCCCATTCGCCGGGCGAGCAAGATTTGACCCACGGTGTTGTTGATCTTATGGGCCCCCGTGTGGTTGAGATCCTCTCGCTTGAGATAGATTTTGGCGCCGCCAAGCCTTGCCGCTAAGCGATCCGCGCGGAACAAAGGCGTGGGGCGGCCGCAATAGGCGCTCAAGAGGTAGGAGAGCTCTTCCCGAAACTGGGATTGCTGACTAATGGTTTGGTAGGCTTCTTCTAGTTCCCGCAGGGCGGGCATCAAGACCTCGGGTACGTACTGGCCGCCATAGTCACCAAAATGGCCGTTTCGCCTATGCATCTGTGGTTTCCCTCTCTTTCACGTGGGTTGTCGCCTGCTGTACGAATTGCGCCATACGGGTGATGCATTTGCACCCGGGATGGTTCTCTACTCCACTGCTGACATCGATTGCCCAGGGCGAGGCGGCTGCTATTGCGGCCCGGACGTTGCCCGGATGAAGGCCGCCAGCGAGAACTGTCCGGTGTTGCTGCCCAACTCGCCTAGCGATCTGCCAGTCACACACTTGCCCAGTACCGCCCATACGTCTGGGGACATAGGCATCGAGAAGGAATGCTGCCAGGCCGCAATGGCTGTAACGCTCGATTTCGTCGAGTACACTAGCCCCGCGAACTCTAAAGGCCTTGATTACGGCCAAGCCACGATCGACACATGCTTGCACCAGCTCGGGCGGCTCCTGTCCGTGTAACTGGACGGTATCTAAACCGCCGTGATCAGCCGTCCGTAGGATGTCGTCGTAGCGGGCGTCGACAAAGACTCCTACCTTCGAGACGAAGGGAGGCAAGCGCCGACAGATGGCTTTCACTGTGGCCAGCGGGATGTGACGAGGACTAGGCGCGCAGACAAAACCCAGCGCGTCGACACCCAGCTCTGCAGCGGCCATGGCATCGCCCACATTGGTCATCCCACATATTTTCACCCGCACCTTAGCCTGCATGGCACGCCTCCGATCGCCCCAACAGGGTCTGTACCGCCTCGGCGGCGTCAGGCTGGCGCATCAAGGCTTCACCAACCAGCACAGCGTGCACGCCTAGCGCTGCCAGATGCAAGATATCCTCGAAGGAGGTGATCCCGCTCTCACTGACAAGTGTGCAGGTCGAAGGCACGAGATGCGTCAGTCGCTGAGTAGTGGTCAGCGACGTGCGAAACGTACTCAGATCGCGATTGTTGATGCCAATGATCTCAGCCCCAACAGCCAGGGCTACCTCCAGCTCTCTCTCGGTATGCACCTCCACCAAGGCAGCCATATCGAGGGCGCGGGCCAGGGTAAGCAGCTCAAGCAACTGGGCCTGTGGCAAGGCGGCCACGATGAGCAAGACAGCCGCCGCACCTGCGGCCCTGGCTTCGTACACCTGGTAGCAGTCGAGAATAAAGTCCTTGCGCAACACAGGCAGCCGCACCCGAGTGTGCACTTGGCGGAGGTGATCGAGTTCGCCGCCAAAGAAACGGCGGTCGGTCAGCACGGAGATAGCTGCCGCACCCGCTTGTTCGTAGCTATTGGCGATCCTCTCTGGATCGAAATCGCGACAGATCACGCCTCTGGAGGGCGATGCCTTCTTGATCTCAGCGATCAGCGCTGCGGGATGGCCACTGCGCAGTGCCTGTCGAAAGCACCTGCGCATGCTGTCTGACGCTTGGTTCTGGCAGCGGGCCATCAGAGTCTCCAGCGGCACGCGGCGTCGGCACTCTGCGATCTCTAGACGCTTGTGTTGCAGAATGCGGTCGAGAATCATCACCTCGCCTCCCTCAAGCTCGAAGAACAGGAGTTAGTGAAATCGCGTAGGTCTTTGAGTTTGGCTAAGGCTTGACCCGAGTCGATAACCTCGCCAGCTAGCTGCACGCCTTCCCGCAGATCGGCAACTAAACCAGCCACGTGAAGTGCTGCACCAGCATTGAGAAGTACCACATCTCGGCATGGGCCTCTGACACCTTGCAGCACGTCCATGGTGATGCGGGCATTGGTTAGGGCATCCTCTCCGGCAATACTCTCGTGGGACAAGGTGCGCAATCCCCCGTCCTCGGGACGGATGTTGTAGTTGACCACCTCGCCATTCTTCATGTGAGACACTTGAGTGGGGCTGGAAATGGAGATCTCATCGAGGCGATCTAGGCCGTGAACGACAAGCGCTTCTCGTACACCGAGGCGAGCAAGTACGTGGGCCAGTGGCGCCGTCAAGTACGCTTCGTAGACCCCTACGACCTGTACGTCAGCGTGCGCTGGATTGGTCAAGGGGCCCAACAGGTTGAAGACCGTGCGTACACCGAGCTCGCGACGCGGTCCGATAGCGTGGCTCATCGCTTTGTGGAAAGTAGGGGCAAATAGGAAGCCCATGCCAACGCGACATATGGAGGCTTCCACTTCGTCGGGTTCCAGATCGATGCGTATGCCGAGAGCATCTAGCACGTCTGCGCTGCCGCAGCGGGAGGAGACCGAGCGATTGCCGTGCTTGGCCACTGAAAGACCCGCTCCAGCTACCACGAACGCTGCCGTGGTAGAGATGTTGAAGGTGTTAGCACCATCACCACCAGTGCCACAGGTATCTACCAGCATTGGTACGTCAGGGCGGATTCTGGTGGCCTTTTCCCGGATAACCCTCGCGCAACCCGTGATTTCGTCTATGGTCTCGCCTTTCATCCGCAGGGCAGTCATGAAGGCAGCCACCTGTGCCGGGGTAGCCACCCCGTCCATGACATCGACCATGGCGGCTGCCGCTTCGGCCTCATCTAGGTTGATCCCCTCAACGAGTCGCTTGATGGCTTGCCGAATACCGATGGGCTGAAAACCGCTCTCGCCTGACATGGCATGTCATCCTCCTGACGTAATCAGTGGCGTTGTACCGACGCTGCTTGTAGCAAGACTCGGGCCTTGCTTAAGGTTTCCTCGTACTCCTTTGCTGGATTGGAGGCGGCTACGATACCCGCACCAGCCTGCACATGGGCCAAACCATCCTTGACCACCAGGGTCCGGATGGTGATACACGTGTTCATGACCTCACCAAACCCGATATGACCGACGCACCCAGCGTATGGACCTCGGCGCACAGGCTCCAGCTCATCAATGATCTCCATGGCTCGGGCCCTGGGGGCCCCCGATACCGTGCCAGCGGGGAATGTGGCTCGCAGCAGGTCAAAGAGCGTACGCTCTTTGGCCAGGCGACCCGTCACGTGCGACACCAGGTGCATCACGTGAGAGTAGCGTTCAATGCCCATCCTCTCATCGACCCGCACACTGCCTTCTTCACACACCTGCTCAAGGTCATTGCAGCCGAGATCGACCAGCATGAGATGCTCTGTGCGCTCTTTCTCATCGGCAAGCAGTTGGCGGGCGAGCTGAGCGTCCTCCTCGGGGTCGCTCCCTCTGGGGCGTGTACCAGCGATTGGGCGCACCGCTACCTGACCAGCCCGCGCTTGAACCATGAGCTCGGGCGACGAGCCTATCAGCTGAAAGCCCGGTAGCTGCAAATAGAACATATACGGGGAGGGGTTGAGGGTTCGCAAGACACGATAGATGTCGAGCGGTGCAGCCTCGATGGGCGTGCTCAATCGTTGCGACAGCACGATCTGAGTCGCGTCTCCCTGGGCTATGCTGCGCTGACAGTGCTCCACAGCCGTCATGAACTGCTCTTGTGAAGCTACTGTGAAAAGGAGCCTCATCTTGGGGAAGGGCGAGGCGAGGTCTGGCAGGTTCTGGCTGACTCAGCCTGCCTAGTACGGCATCGATGGCCGCCAATCCGGCATCGTAGCAGCGATCAGGGTCGCCCTCTACTTGGGCGTTATGCACGATCTGTAGGGTGCGGTTGGCATGATCAAAGACCAGCATGGTATCGGTGAGAAGAAAGAGCATCTCCGGTAGCGCGAGATCATCGGGGGTATTGTCGGGTAGGTCGATGAAGGTGCGTGCTGCATCGTAGGCGAGATAGCCAATTGCTCCGCCGTAGAAAGGCGGCAGCCCCCGCACTGGGGCCGGGTGATACTGAGCCATGAGTTCCTCGAGGGCACCCAGGGGGTCTGGCACTTGTGTGGTGCGCGTGCGCCCTTTTGTGCAGACTGTTACCTTCTGCCCATGACTAGAGAAGACTAGCGAAGCACTATTGCCCAGAAAGGAGAAACGACCGACCCGTTCTTCTTGCTCCACGCTTTCGAGCAGGTAGCATGTGTCATTCAGGCCGATCTTCAGCAGTGCCGACACGGGTGTGTCTAGATCGGCTAACACCTGGGTGTAGATCGGAATGACATTGTGACGGCGGGACAGGGTGCGAAACTCTTCGCGGTCAGGTGTCACCTCCGAGCGTTGTAAAGAGTAGTAGGGAAACGAACGAACTGCCAAGCCTCTCACCATCCTTTTTCTTGCAGGGTGGCGAGTAAGCGATCGGAAAAAAAGGCCAACCCCGACAGAGCGCGGCGTTGGCCAATAGCTGAATACCACATAAGTGGATTGTGGCTCACCTCAGCTCAGCTTAGCTCCGACTCACTCAACTCTGCTCACCATCGCCCAGACTGGGCGTCCCTTGGCGATCAGTCCTCCGACTAATCTTCAACCAAGGGATATTTCCATCATTGTACGCATAGAAGCGTGTAGTGTCAACTCCAAAACCGCTTTGCTGGCTCGTTATTCGTGCAGACCAGTAAGCTGCGCCTGTGCGATTTGCAGCTCATCAGGGGCAAATTGTCCTGGCAGCACGGTCAGTCTGCACCAGTGGGCTGGAGTATCTTCAGGTACTTCTGCGACAAGGGTCAGCCCACGAAGTTCTTCCGGTGTATGCTCGAGCTCCTGCACTGTGTAGGGGAGCTATCGGTGATCTTCCACCAGTCCTCTACTCTAAAGGAGAGAGCATGGGTGGCAAGGGTACCATCGACCGTGCGATGAGGAGACGATGGGTATCATCGGTTAGCATGTAGGTATCGAGCAGGAGTTCTTCAGGCATTGCTGGACCACTAAAGAGCGGCTCACCATCAATGCGAACCGATGCCATCTCCAGCTTGGCAGAAGCGGGTACACCGACCTTGATGCCGATCGGCACGACGCCACGTACCGCTTGTCCGTGTGGTGATGGCCAGTTGACGTCGAACGTAATTCGCCCCAGGGTCGGCCACAGACGCTCGCTCGCCTCGACAGTCTCCTGCCAGACGTGTAGTGGCTTGATGTCAGGGGCGAGGGAGGCTGCCTGATTGTCCGCCAGCGGCACCAGTTGCACCACGATACGAGTGTCGGTCACATCCTCAAGATGAATCGCCAGTTCTCTTATTCCGACATTCGCATTTTGCCCTTCCGCACGGGTGCGATAGTAAGTCCATCGTTGACCGCTTCCTCGGAGCAACATGGATGTTGCGACCCCGACGAAGCGCACAGCGCTAGTGACGAAAACCGCAATGAACGCTCGCCCTTACGGGCGTTCGCCTCATCAAGTTCGTGAACGGCACCCCTGTTGGCGAAATTGCGTCGCCAGCCATCCATTTCTTTCTCGAATCCCGGGTTGGCCAATAGGTTGACACCAACAGACGCGTCGTCGTCCCCGTCGCCTAGCGGCATGGTAGCTAATGACTTAGGGGTGAACAAAACAAGGGCGCTAGCCAAGACGAGAATGAAGCCAACCGTTGTTCGTGTTAGGCGCGATTTCATGGGGCATTCCCCTTCAGACTGCGCAAGGCTTTCACGCTCTCTTCGACCAGCACTGCCGGAGCTGCAGCAGTAATCCGGATCTCTTGGTCCCGGACCCGCGCCCCAACCTCATAGCCACCCTCCTCGAAAGCTTGCGCTGTCGGTACATATCCCTGATAGCCGTTGGCGTATCCTACGGGGATGGTGAGGCCGAAGGGCGACTGCTCTTGAATCGACATGCCCAGCTCTATGAACACTTCAGCTGGCAACCCAATCAGAGCCACCTCACCGATACTGGCGGCATGCACTTTCATCGCAATACCGGTGGAATCGGAGTCAGCAGGCAGTGTGAAGGCGTGCTGCAGGGAGGCGAGCTTCGGGGTTAGCTCCTGCCCGTCCACGGATGATAGCAGGGCCTTCATGACCGCCGCGCCCAGGTAGTCGCCCAAGCGATCAACCGCGGCGAAGTCTGCCCCATGGGGGTTGGAGTTGATATTGCCAGCACATCCGTTGGCGAAGATGGCGATACCTCCGGTCTGCTCCTCAATATAACGCGCCGCTGCGCCGGGGAAATCACCCGAGATCAGGTAGTTGCTCGAGCCCATGACAACGGCGTGACATGGATGGCAAAACCAGACGGCCATCGTCTTCCCTTGGGCGTCGGTTACCTCGAGGATGTCCACCCACGGATAGACAGGCTGGTCGGGATCTTGCCCGAGAACCACGCGTCCGTCGCGCCACTCGCGCCTATTGATGCCGCACTGCGCCTGCTCCCGATGGTAGAGGATGCGGGCGGGTGTAGCTGAGCTCTTGGCCCAGGTGACGGCACCTACTAGCTTGTCTTCGACAACAGCTACGTTGTTGGCGGTCACCGCATCGACATCGCTGCTACGGACATCAGGTCCAGAGTGGGTGTGCGTCGCCGCGATAAACACATGTGACCCTGGGATACCCGTCTGCTCTTCAACACGCTGGCGTACCCGCTCGACCACTGGGCTGCGTAGACCGACCGTTTCGACTCCCAGCAGGACGAAGTTGACTTCGCCGTCTGTCAGATAGAGTGCTCTTGCCCATATCTCATCACGAATCCCTACTGCACCATGCTTTCTCGATCCATACCCAGCCATACGACAACCAATAGCTGGCGTAATGTTGACTTTGGCCACGCCTGCCTCAAAGGCCATGGGTGCTCGCCTCCTCGTAAGTTACTTCCAGTGAAACAAATACCGTATACATAGAGATTCTCCTGTATATGGCGTGCAATATCGACGTGAAGGCCTGCACAGAAGGAGTTGGTTTATCACAGGAGACCCTGGGTCTTCTGCAGAAAGGAACAACTCGTGATCCTCTGACAAGGAGCTGGATAATGAAACGACTGGGTCTCTCTTTGGTAGGGTGCGGGGGCATTGCCGACGCGCACCTCAGGGCCGTGAGTCTGTTGGAGTCGCAAGTGCGATTGGTCAGCACTGTGGATGTTGATGAAGCGAGGGCGCAGGCTGCTGCAAAGAAGTACGGAGCAGCCTACTGGAGTACAGACTACCAGAAGGCCTTCTCCGATGAAGCGGTGGATGCCGCTATCTTGTGCCTTCCTCACGATCTGCATGCCCCTGTGGCTACAGCCGCGGCGGAAGCGGGTCTGCACGTGCTCTGCGAGAAGCCGTTGTCTTTAGATGCAGTCGAAGGATGGCAGATGGTGCGAAGCTTTGAGCAAGTAGACAGAGTGCTCATGGTCGGTCACAGCCGGCGTTTTTCGCCCGGGGCCGCTCAAGCTCGAGAGATAGTGCAAAGCGGTCAGCTTGGCACCATCTTGCACGTACACAGCAGCCTTCTTTCATATATTCAGCAGGCTTCCACGGAGTGGAGACGCCGCAACGAATGCTCCGGGGGCTATATGGTTCCCATCTTTGGCACTCATCTTGTAGACCTGCTTTTGTGGGTCACGGATCTGGTGCCATTGCGGGTGTACTGTGAGCTTTCGTCCTATCGCGAGGAATGGGAGGGCGATGACGAGGTAAGCATCACTCTCGCTCTGGGCGACAAGCAGGGGCGGATGATCCCAGCCTCGGTGCAACTGTCGGCCAATTGCCGCATGCACGATTCACGACCACAGAGTCGTGATGAACTGGTTGTGGGAGGTTTGGAGCATACCCTTACCTACAATCACTCTGGTCGCCTGTTCTTGGATGGCACCCCTGTGCCGCTGCAACCTTCGGAGCAGGCGGCTCTTCCTACGTTTGCCCGCCAGTTGCAGGAGTTCGTAAGTGCGATTGACGAGGGACGTCCACCAGTCTCATCGGGCCATGAGGCAGCTCGGGTCATGGAGGTCTTGGACGCAGCACATAAGTCTGCCAGGGAGCATGTGGTAGTGGTACTGAACTCTGGTGACACGAAGTAGGAAGCAAGGAGGGCGCGACGTGTTAGATCAGATACGGTCGGGTAGGAATCTACCTGTGCCAGATTTCTGGCGAGGAACTGTTGAGGACGTGGATCAGGCCCTCAGTGGTGTCACCTGTGGAGAGGTACTCTCCTTGCGGAAAAGTGCCGGGGGGTGCCAGTTGCGTGCTGTCGCCTATGGTAAGCAGTCTCCCTTGCATCGGACCGCCAATCTGAACTCTGCTTTCGGAGCTTCCGTGCCCAGGGCATACGTGGCCAAAGAGAAGCGCCAGCCGAGCTTGATGCTTGTTGGGGGCACCCACGGCTCTGAGATGGAGGGAATAGTAGGCCTCGTCAACCTCATCCATGTCATGGAGTCAGGGTGCGACCTGCTGGGTAGATCGTGGGGGAACTTGCGGGCTCTAGCAGAGGGAGTTCGGCTCACTATCGTGCCCTGCCTCAATCCGGACGGTCGGGCCCGGGTTCGTCTGAAGAGCTACGTGGGTGAGACAGCGAAGACCTATCGTTACTGGATGCAGGGAACGCATGCAGATGGTACTTTGTACTCATGGCCTGAGGTCAAGGAGTTTCATCCGATTCAAGATGTAGGCTTTCTTGGCGGGTACTTCAATGATGATCACATCAATCCGATGCATGACGATTTCTTCACTAACCCTTGCGCGGAAGTTCTTTCGCTGATGGAGTTTGCCGATAGCGAAGCCCCTGATCTCGTCGTCTTACTGCATAGTGCTGCAGATTCGCCATTCCATTTCTGCTCAATAGCGCATCTGCCTTCGGCACACCAGGAGGCGATATACCGGTTGTCCGGACGGGTGGCGAGCAGAATGGCTGAGCAGCAGCTCCCCTTCCGCGCGTTGCCCGGCCCGCAGTTGCAGCAGAAGGGTTACTCCGAGCAGTTTAACTTGCCCAGGGCCCTTCATCACCATTGTGGAGCAGCCACACTGACTATCGAGAGCTGCGCGGGAATTGAGGCGGATCAAGCTGAGCTGGAATTGGAGTGGCAGCAGATACTGGACGGGCACTTTATCCTTTTTGAGGAGCTGCTTACTGGCGTAAAGGCTGATTTTCGCAAGTACGCGCAGCCGTTCTTGGATGATTCTCTGGGGAGGCCATCACATGCTGAGGTATCGGATAAGTGATCTTGACGCCACAGGGGCAGAGCATGTCGCCAGCCACATTCTGCAGGGAGAGGTGCTTACGCGAGGAGGTCTCAGCTTCACGAAGCCTGGTCATCTCACACACGATGGCCACGAGCATCGACACGACGATGATGAAGAGATGTTCGTTATCCTGCAAGGCAGGGGTTGGGTACAGATCGACGGCAAGCAAGAACGCATTGCAGCAGGCGACGTCCTCGTCATAGAGGCGGGGGAAGAGCACCACCTACTCAGTGATGAGCAGGATCCACTGGTGCATATTTGGTTACATGCTGCTGGTAAGGAAGTAGCACACGAGTAGTTGCGACAACAGAAACCAAGGGCTCCAGAATGACACCTTCGTGCCAGCGTGTGACTAAGGCGTTTGTTATTGCTGTAACATCTCCTTTGGCGGGCAGCCTTTCCCTATCGGGCATGATAGAATGAAGCTGTTGAGACGAGAGAGGGTGCAGAAGGCTAGTATGGACGCGATTCTTGATTGGGTAGCCGCCTTTGCTGGCAGCAGTCCACTGCTATTTGTGCTGTTGTTTGTGCTAGCCTTCGTCAATGCCTTTCTCCCGCCAGTTCCCATTGAGACCATTAGTGTGTTTGCAGGCTATCTTAGTCAGATAGGAAACGGAAATGCCTTTGGCATTGTATTGGCACTCTCCTTGGGTGTAGCAGCAGGCAGCGCTGTTCTTTTCCTGTTAGCGCGCTCCCAAGGTCGGCGGTTGCTGCAGGTGGGCTTTGTGCAGAGGCAGGTCACCCCCACTCGCCTTGAGAAGACAGAAACCTGGTTTCGCCGCTATGGTATGTGGATGATCTTCGCTGGCAAACTGATACCCGGCATGAGTTTCGTGACCGTAGTCTCTAGTGGTCTTTTCCGCATGGGCAAGCGTCAGGCGCTCATCGCCATTTATCTCGCTAACTTTCTCTACTTTGCCGCGACAGTGGCTTTGGGTCAGCTTTTGGGCGAGGAGTGGCGCTCGGTCATTCGCTGGGGTCGGGTCGTGTGGCCGTATATGCTTGCAGTTGCGGTGGCAGTCGCGGCGATAGTGGGCGTGCGAGCTCTGCTGCGTAGGCGAGTTGCCGGGTCTTGAGTGCTATGAGGCTTATGAGGCTTCTTTTGGCATGTCGACGTTGCAGCAACTCTACAACTCAAATGCACTAGGAGTGGAGACTGTGAAACGAACCCATCGCTTGGCAGTATGGCTTTTGGCAGTGGCATGCATGTTTGTCTCTCCGGTAGCAGGTGCTCAGGTCACCATCTCCCATCTGAGCCAGAGCTCACATGGTGCGGCTTGGGCCGAGTGGCTCAAGCAAACGGCTGAGCAGTTCACCAGAGAGAACCCTGATATCGAGGTGGAGATAAGGGTAGCTCCTGGTGGGGCTGCCGGCATTCTGCAGCAGTACCAAGTGGCAGTGGCGGGTGATGCGGCTCCTGATGTTCTCGACATGAACAGCACCGCCTTCCCGTTAATGGATACATACTTCCTTGATCTGCATCCGTACCTTAAGCGAGACGGCATCATCGATACCATATTTCCTGTCTTGATGCGCATGGCTTCCAATAACAAAGGTGAGATTTGGGGTCTACCAGCCATGATGCAGGTGATCCCTACATATTTCAATATCGATATACTGGAGAGTGCTGGTTTGCCAACCCCGTATGACCTGGGAGCCAACTGGAATTGGGATGCGGTTCTAGACATCGCCAAGAGGACCACCCGTGATCTTAACGGCGATGGCAAGACCGACCAATACGGCACGGACCGGATGTACATGCGCTGGTACGAACAGGTAGCTCAAGCGGGCGGCATGCACTACGACAAATGGGTATTTCCCTCCAAGGCGCAGTTCAACCAAGCTCCGGTCATGAAGGCCTTTGACTACATTTCGACGTTCTTCACGATGGGGTACGAGTTCCCATACCGGGCTGCCGGGCACCAACAGCAGTATTTCTGGTTTGGGAAGTCTGCCCTAACGTTTGCGGATGGTCCTGGGGCCCTCGGCCCGACTCAGTTGGGCGCGGCTAGCTTCAAGTTTGATATCGCACCGCAACCACAAGGTCCCGTGAACAACGCGGCTGTGTGCTATCCGGCATCGTACCTGCAGATTGACCGAAACACCAAGCATCCCGATGCCGCGTACAAGTGGATTAGCTACTTAGTGACTAACCAAACCGCAATGACCAACATGGTGAAACTGACACGGAACATCCCGACCTCCAGAAAGGGCGTTGCGATCTACGGTCAGGCGGGTGGGAGCTCCTTGCCCAAGCACTGGGCGGTGTTCTTCGATCATGCCAGTAGTCCATATGCAGTGGGTACCTTTGCACACAGGAACACACAGGTCACCACTATCCAATCTAAGTACCTGGACGAACTCTGGAGAGGTAACGCGAGTGTACAGACGACGGTGGAGTTGCTCGATCAGCATCTGAACGCGATTTTGAACCAGTAGCGGTGATACAGGCCAGTGCTTGACGTTTTCGTTGTCGGGGCTACCGGCCTAGAGAATAGGATGTAGTGTCTATGTGCACTTGCCGCTCCGCCCTCTGTCATGGCTTGTGGTGGCCATGTGACTAGCGGTAGAGCGGCAATGTTCACTCCCCATTGTCAAGAGGGGCGGTGTGAGAATGGGCTCATCTCAGCAAGAGTATCATGCCGAATTGAAGCCGTTTGCGCAGCGAAGAGGCACAAACCCAAAGCATGAGCTATACTTCCACAGAATCACTATGCTTCTGGTGCTCATCCTGGCTTCGTGGTTGGGGTTGACTGATGCAACTCGAGCGGAGGCGCCGTGGGAATTTGGCATCCAAACTGGCGGAGCCGTCTACTTCGATGCCGATCCGGGAATTCTCGAGATTACTGTACGCAAGAAGGACCAGATAGCGCGCCGCGATTGGATCCAAGACATGCGCTTGGTGTTAGTGGGGCCTGATCGCCGTGTCGTGGCAGAGACAGTCATTCCGGATTACCCCAAAGCCAAAATGAACCGCGCTCATGAGTGGAGTGAGGAGCAAAGCGCTCACCTAAGCGTCCCAGTACCGGTGGCTGGCGTCTACATGATGCTCGTTGCAGTTGACCAGGATAGCTATGGCCGTTCTGTCTTGTGGACCTTCTCGACAAACGCTAAGCGGTATCTCATCGATGCCGGGATGGGGCATGTCGATGGTGCACGTAAGGAGGAAATAGTGCTCAGTCTGCCTGGGCAGCCTGGTAGGATCTGTTTTAAGCCGACGCAGCCTATATCGAAGATCACACTCACCAGTCTGCCAGGGTCGGTGGCCTCCGTCACTTTGTTGGATCCCAACGACAAAGAGCATATATCTATGGCAGTAAGGGGCGGCAAAGCAGAAGGTTTGGTGGTCACCAACTCGCAAACGCAAAACGGGGTGTGGCAGATCGTGTTGCCCACTCAGCAGGTACGGGCGAGTATTGAGGGCGTTACGTACTGGAATGAAGAGAACGGTATTTCGCGCATGCCCCTTTGGACAACGGCCCAAAATCGTTATTTCGATCTGCTACCCTATCGCTGGTTGCTTACGCCGTATCGTGGCACCGAAGTGGTAAAGGCGGGCGCAGTTGGCACTGTGGCGCTGACACTCTTCAACAATAGCACTGCTCCGATGGAAGTGAACCTGTCTGTCACGGGCAAACCGCTGTCTGCGGGTGTGTTCGCCAAGGCCGCGGCGGAAGCGCAGACCGGTGCTCTACGGGTCAGCATCAATCAGTCGCAGATTACCCTACAACCACAGCAAACTCAGCAGGTTCAGTTGCGTTATCACGTCACCGGAGCAGTTACAGAAGAGCAGCACGTGCATGTGCTGGCGCAGGTACAGGAGAGCGAGTTTCAGACCTACTCCACCATTTCGTTCGTACCGGAAGGCTCGGGCAGTACACCGATGCACCCGATCCAACTTCAGCCCTTCGCCAATGAAAGGGATCTGTTTGGTTACGCTCCCGACTATCCGGCAGGCACCGAACCGTATTTTGATTCCGCGAACAGACCTTGGATGGTGGCTGAAGGAAAACTCTGGCGGCGAGGCGACCAGGGCTGGGAGGCAATCGAGGAGCTCTTTGGTGTTCTCTCAAAGCGTCATGGCGTTGGGGATTGGAGCATACACACTGGGCGGATCGGGTTCGATGGAGACTGCGGCGCCTATATTGTGGTGCGACAAGGGTCACAGATCGTCCTGGCTCGGGTATCCGGCGACGGCAAGACGATTCACTCCGTGCCCTTGCCGGGGGGCACTCGTGGGGCTTTGACTCTGGAGACATTTACGGGTCACAATGGCGGAGAAAAGCCTCCTGCCATTCTGCGTTACGTCAGTACCGGAGCCCCTCCACGCGACCCCAAGGTGAAGTGGGGCGTCGATCACCGTCTGACTCTGATCGTGCCGCATTTCGACAACGGACAGTTAACGATCAGTGAACCTGTGCTTGTGAGTGATCGTTGCATCGGTATTGCCGACCACTCGGGTCTGACGAGCCCCCTGGTGTCAAGAGGTGACCAGATCTTCTTGATTTGGGGCGAAGCCAGTGACGTGGCGGCCAAGCATCCAGGAGTTCCGACTTACGCAGCCTCCTATAACCGCAAGACAGGCGAAATGACCAAACCGGCGTTGGTTGGTTATGCTCCGCCAGCCAACGACGTACACAATGTCCCCGGAATCGTGATTGATTCGCAAGGTTATCTGCATGCCATTTTGGGTGCGCATAACAAGCCGTTTCAATATGCTCGCTCTCTGCAACCGCATTCGACTGACATGGGCTGGAGCCAAGCGGAGAAGGTCGCTGCCGGATACGAGCAAACCTATGTAGGAGTTGTGGTCGACGCCAACGACATCTTGCACCTGGTATCGCGTATCTGGCGCAGGGGATCGCTGTTTCCGGGATTGCACGATACCGCGCTCGTCTACCAAACCAAAAAAGGCGATGGACCATGGAGCAAGCCGCAGCCGTTTCTTCTGCCAGCCACGCCACACTATAGCGTGTACTACCAACGGCTCACCATCGATCGGACGGGTCGTTTGTTCGTTTCGTATGATTACTGGCCAACTTGGTCAGCGTACCGTTCCGAATTGATCGGTCAGGGTCCTACCCAGAGCGGTTTTGGTAGGGCGTTGTTGGTGTCTGAAGATCAGGGTGACCATTGGGCCTTTGTGCGGGATCAGGATTTTTGACCAATATGCGTTCAAGGCTACCATTCCCAGCGGCTGCTCCTTGTGAGGATAGGCGGAGTGCTTCGCTATCTCCGATTTGGCACACCAACTTAGGCGCACCGTAGTACGTTGCCACATCATCATCCGCTCGGTACGGCGTGAGGCTAGCCTGACGCCATACTCGTTTGGTTGTACTCTCAGATGGCACTGAGATCAGCCGCATCATCTGATCCACGACCTCGTCAATGGACAGATTAGAGGAGTCAATGCATGGATATGGCAGCCCCTCATACAGACTTCGTGATGATATCGCTCGCTTGATTCTTCCATGATCTCTTCCGTCGCATGTCATCCTTCGGATGCTCTCTTCTTCGCTGCAGGTCAATCCTATGGGAATGAACACATAGTCTGCATCAGCCAGAGTCGCCATTAGCCCATCGAGGATCTGCCGCCTTGGCCCATGAAATCCGTGGCTGAATATCACATAGTTGACTAGACTGCAGCTGAGATAACCTCTTATCGTATGCAGGAAGTTGCTCTCAACCAGTCTCTGGATCTCTGGTGTCAACGTAAATGGGTTTATCTGCCTGCACCACTCCGGCTCCAACCAAGCTGAATTAGGCAGCCTTCGGTGCAGAAGCCCACATGTCGGACACCTCCCAACACCGTTCGGACCATATACAAATATCAGGTTCTCAACTTTCGCAGGCCTGAGAACCGAAAAAACCGCTTAACCAAGCGGGTATTTTGCTAAGGAGATGCCCGAACACCTCTTGGATCTGCGTTCCCGAGATGACGAGCAGCTCACCGACGGCTTGCCTGAGAAGATCCATGATAAGAGTAAGGGCGGACGCAAAGGTGCGGTCCTGCAATTCATCACAACAGTGGTAGAACAGGATGCCGAACGTTCGGGGGTCCTCGTGCTCGCGAGCTTGAATGGCCAGCATGATGTAGCGCATGAAGACTATGGTCGTGTGGGCCACCATCATGTCGTATGAACGCCCCTGGAATTCTTTGGCCAAGCCTAGATGCGATTTGCACATTTTGAAGAACACTTCGATGTCCCAACGCTTGCCGTAGATGCGAACCACTTCCTCGGGGGGCAGTTCCACGTCAGTCGATAGTATAGCCAGCCACTCGCGGCCGCCGCAACGGTTTTTGACGAAGACGATCTGTGCGGGGACGGGGTTACCTTGCGCGTCGTTTCCGATGATGACATGCGCCGCGGCTAGCACTCCGGCGCGCCCAGATCGCTTCTTCACTTTGCCGTACAGCGCCTTGAGATTGAGCTTCTGCCCACCGTAGCCGAAGAACACGTTTGGCATTGCCTTGAGCATGCAAATCACGTCCAGTTTTTGGTCAAGCACTCTGGGAATGGTTTTGGGGAAGGCAAACCAGCTGTCGAAAAGCACCTCGGGTGATAACCCTACCTCATCTCCTCCACCTGTTCGGCAGATGGAGTGACAGGCGAGAACGACATCGAAGAATGGTTCTCCGCACCCGCATTACTCTATAGAACAAAGGAGTGGCCTGGGAATGGATCAAATACTACACTGGGCTCGAAGGACAGCTGAAGTTCTTTGAAGTATATGGAAGAGCAGGCGTACCGCGACTTGACTTCTTCCGGACGCGGGCATGGTCGGCCTTCGTGAAGGAGCGTCCCTTTATCAGGATGTTGCCGCATTTGCTGGAGTCGGCTCGTGAGTATCCGTTCATCAAGTATAGGGACATCAACTCCATCCTGAGCACCAACGTCTTTAGCGCCATTGGGAGGGGTGTCGCACCCCAGGCGGGTCTCGAAGAGGCCAAACGACTGGGGAATCTCTTGTTCGAAAAGTGAGCTGCTTTTGTGAGACACATTATCATGGCGGATCTTGAGGGTGCTGGTGGCGTGGAGCGCTTCAGCCAAACCTACGCTGACGAGCCGTTTAAGAGGGCTTCGATGCGGCTGCTTACACGGGAAGTCAACGCTTGTATCGAAGGGATCCATGCTGCTGACCCGCAGGCAGACATCTATGTGATCGACAGACACGGCGGGGGAGGCATTGTGGCCGAAGAACGCGACCCTCGGGCTCGCTACGCCCCATGGGGAGTAGCCCGGCGTGAGATCTTTCCTGACTATCAGGGATTTGACACCTATCTCTACGTCGGACAGCACGCCATGGCGGGCTTGGCGAATGCGCCGTTGTGCCACACGGACTCTTCAAAGCAGGTTGTCTACAAACGCTTCAATGGGATCTTCGTGGGTGAGTTTGGCATCGAAGCGCTTCGGGCTGGTCACCATGGCGTGCGTGTCATCTTTTTCGCCGGGGATGACAAGGCAGTTGCTGAAGCTCGGGCACTGGTTCCGAACATAGTCACAGTGACGACAAAATGGGGGGCAGGGTGGCAAAGGGCGCGGCATCTCTCATCCGAAGAGTCTTGTACTGCTATCCGTACTAAGGCGGCGGAGGCAGTGCGCCAATACGAGCAGATCCAGCCTCTGCGGATGGATCCGCCGTATGCGCATGAGATTCGTTTCGTCTATCCGAGGGAGTGTCGCCACATGAAGGTGGAGGGGGTCCGGGTGACGCAACTTGACCCCTATACGGTGTTATTCCGCTTCGATGATCTGGATCGATTGCAGGTAGTGGATCTCTGACAAAAGAAGTGTTGCTAACTTAGGGTCCGAAGGGAGTATGCCAAATTGAAGCTGAACAAGGCCAAGATGCGCATGATGGCGGGTAAGCCTGCACTGGGGACGGTGCTCGGTATGGGCTCTCCAGAGGTAGCAGGGGTGCTCGCTCGCAGTAAGTTTGATTTCCTCTTACTTGATGCCCAGCACGGGGCGTGGAATCTGCAGACGGCAGGAGAGGCTTTGTGGAATATTGGTGTGGCTGGTCACATCGGCATGGTCCGAGTGGTCAAGAACGATTTCTTCGCCATCGGCTCGATGCTCGATCGGGGTGCGCTTGGGGTTGTCGTACCTATGGTCGAGACTGTTGAAGAGGCCCGGGCGGCCGTGGATGCCGCTCGCTATGCGCCGCAGGGTCGGCGCTCTGTGGGTGGGTCATCGATGCGCAGTTGGCAGTCAGTGGGTAATGATGGGATTAACGAAGAGATCTTTGTGGCAGTGCAGATTGAGACCCGCCTGGGCGTAGAGCGCGCAGCTGACATCCTGGCCGTAGACGGTGTCGATGGTTGCTGGATAGGCCCCTCAGACTTGGCATTGTCGCTGGAGGTTGAAGAAGGGCATCCCGTTCACGAGAAGGCCATTCTGCAGGTGCTAGAGGCCTGTCGGCAGACGGGCAAAATACCCGGCATTTGCGGGCCAGGGCGCCAGAGCCAGTGGCTAGAAGCCGGATTTCTCTTTGTCACTGTTGGGTCCGATGGCGGGTGTGTCAGCCGCGGGGCCGCCTCCATAGTACAGTCGTATGCTCAGGGACCGTGGAACGCCTAAGAGCGACACATAGAATGCGTCATAATTGAGGTGATCAAGGATGTGCGCTCTTAGAGTAGCCATGTTGCGCCGGCGTCCGGGTGATATCGAACGAGAGATCTTTGGCAAGGCTGGAGTCATGATTGACCCTGTTGGCGCAGAGGAGCTCCAGGACGGTATTCCCGAACGTGTCTTCAGTGCCGATGCACTTCTGCTTTCGCAAGCGGCCGATCGCGGTTTTCTTAGCAGGTTCACGCAGTGTCGTGTCATCGGTAGATATGGGCTGGGCTATGACAATATCGATGTCGAGGCCTGCACCGACTTAGGGATTGCCGTGGCTGTGCCCCGTGGGTATGGTGAAGCGGATGTGGCCGACCATGCCTTGGCCTTCATCGTCTCTTGGCACCGGCGCATCGTGCATTATGATCGCTTGAGGCAGGCAAACGATCCCCGGCGTCTGCCAAGTGACTTGCGGCGCCTGAGCACACTTGTGGTGGGGCTGTGCGGTTTTGGTGGTATCGGACGGAATCTGGCGCCCAAGTTGAAGGCGCTAGGTATGCGGGTGCTTGTCTACGATCCCTATGTGACCCCCGAGGTCTTTGCGGCCCACGGCGTGGAACAGGTCGAATTCGGCACCTTGCTCGCACAGTCCGATGTGATATCGATCCACACGGCTCTTACTCGCGAGACCTACCATCTCTTCGACGACGCTGCCTTTCGGGCCATGGAGAAGAGACCTCTGATCGTCAATACCGCCCGGGGGTCGATTATCTCCACAGAGGCTCTCGTGCAAGCTTTGGATGAGGAACTCATCTGTGGTGCCTGTCTGGATGTGCTGGAGGGCGAGCATACGCCAGTGTTCAAAGCGCACGTGAAGGACACCGCAGAGCAGATGGCAGCCAGAGATCGCGCTCTGGCCCGGCTGCGCGCTCACCCGTCCGTGATACTGACCCCGTTGATTGCGTATCAGTCGACTACTGCCATTGCTGAGCTGCCCAAGCGGGTGGCTCAAAACGTGGTGGATGTGCTTCAGGGTCGGATACCAGAAGGGCTGGTCAACCGACAGGTCATAGAAGTCTTGGGGCTAAAGCCGCGTCGGTAGAAAGCGTGCCCTTGGTTGGGGCGAGAAGTGGCGACTGGCGGATGTTATCTGGAAGGAGGAGCGGCCATCGAATGGATGGCTACTCCTCTTCTGTATGTTCGGCATGTCTGTCGCGTCAGGGGGGGACCGAAATCCTGGCAACCCAGATGACGGAACTGATGGCGATTTCTTTCGCATACAGCGTAAGTTTGTACCCACTCAGCAGGGGAGTCTCCCAGGCCAAGTGTTTCGGTGCTGTTGCTCGGTCGCACCCTGCGGCTGCCGTCACCAAGGAACTCCTCCTCTCGACCGCTAGAGTACTCCCATCCAGCAGATGCAGCACAGGTCTTGGAGAACTCAAAGCCTGCAAACCAGCCGGTACCGATAGGCGCTGTGAAATCATCATACAGATCCCAGAAATGACGCGTCACGAAGGCAGCCTTTTCTGTGATCGGTCCTGTAAGCAGCCCTCGCTGCTCATCATGGAGCGCAACCCTGGCTTCAAGCATATGTCTGCCATCCGGCAATCGCCGAGTTTCAATCATCACCTCACCCTCAGCGGGCAGAGCTGATGCAGAATAGACTGGCGAGCCATCAAACACAATCTCCACGCTCTTGACGGCACTGGGTTCGGCATGCGCGAGAGTGATGCGTGCATCTAACAGACCAGTCACCACTGGTTGGTCAGTTGTTCCGAGATCATCGAACTTGACTGTGGGCCAGCTATAGGCCGTCCTTCGGGCATCGGCCTTTGCCTTTTCATGTCGCTGTTGAAGTTCTTCGTACAGCGTAATCGGCGCCACCGTAGGTTTCAACTCAAGTTCGACGTGATCAAGCGGGCCAGCCCATTCAGCCAATGCACCGTCGGGGTTATTCACCTGGATCTCGCCTGTAATGCTGGCGAATGCCTCGAGTGCATGTGGATTCAGCGAGATGCCTGCTACAACGGGCCGTTCTTTGTCATCGGTGACAAAGACGTTCTCAAAGGTCACCCCGCCAACTCGCGCAGCGAGTTTCTTGTCCAGGGGATTAGTGATCTCCGACTGGCACTGGAAACACCT
>JBMNJG010000003.1:0-295880 GCA_050951545.1 Limnochordia bacterium
GGACCCGAAGGGGATCGAACCCTCGACCTCTGCGTTGCGAACGCAGCGCTCTCCCAGCTGAGCTACAGGCCCTCGCGCAGTATGACCTTGCTCATTATACATCACTCGCCCATCCATGCCAAGCACCGCGTCAGCTTTTGCCACGCAATTTCCTCAGTGGATTGGTCAATACTGGACCTGACGAGCGACAAACTCACTATGATCACCCACACTTTCAGGGCCGGGGGTTAGGTCGTTGCCAAGCAAAGCAGCTCTGATGCCCGATGTGCAGATACCTGCCAAAGAGGATATCCCTCTGCGCCTGTTTCCAGTAACGGTACCGATTCTGAGTTTCTCTTTCGAGAGCCTTTTCCAGCCACATCCAGAAGAGGAGTTCACTGACGAAGACCCAGTGACCGAGAATTACGGCGTCCTTTTCTCCCGCACGTCTGCCAACAGCCTGTTTGATCAGATGGGCAGCGGACAGTGGTCGCCTCTATCCTGGTATCAGCTGGCTAGGAAGGCCGAGAAGCTGTCTTTACGAACCCCCGAGGACGAGCTGCTCGTACTGTCCAACCTGCGTGAACGGTGGCGCCGCGTGGGAGTGATAACCTATCCCCACCAAGTGTCAACCGCTAAGAGAGTAATGAAAGAGATGGGCGGCAGAGCTATCCTGGCAGACGAAGTCGGTTTGGGGAAGACCATTGAGGCCTGTATGATCCTCAAGGAGTATATGCTGCGCAACATGGTACGAAGATGCCTGATCCTCACCCCTGCCAGCCTATGTTGGCAATGGTACTGTGAACTTAAGGAGAAATTCGCTGTCCTGGCCGCCATCCAGCGCTCAGAGTATGATTGGGAACGTTGCCAGGTGCTTATCGCCAGCTTGGACACGGCGAAGCGGCCGCCTCATTGCGACATTATCCAGAACATCTCCTACGACTTGGTCATTGTGGACGAAGCGCATAAGCTGAAGAATCCCGCTTCGATGAACTGGCGCTTCGCTAACAGCCTCCAAAAGAAGTACTTCCTTCTGCTGACTGCCACACCAGTGCAAAACGACCTCAAAGAGCTCTACACACTCATCACGTTGCTCAAACCTGGTCAACTGGGCACCTACGGCCAATTTCAGCGGCACTTCATGGTCGACAAGCGTATGCCAAGAAATACCCAGGCTCTGCGCCATCTGCTCTCCCAAGTGCTGGTGCGCAATCGACGCAAGGAGACACCGCTCGAGTTCACACGGCGTCATGTGCAGGCCGTGGCCGTAGAGTTTTCAACTGCAGAGCAAGAGGCATATGACGCTTTGACCCGTGCCTTGAAACTGAGTGCCCATACCTGGGGAGCGATGAGCACCAACGCCTTGTCCCTGCTCACTTTGCAGCGGGAGCTCTGCTCTTCGCCTGTAGCAGCCGCGGTGACACTGCGCAAGCTGCTATCCAAGAGTGAGCAGCTCGCGGATGCCCGCGTCTTTACAGACCTACTTCAGACAATTGATGCTTGTCGCACCTGCAGCAAGACCGACCAGCTTCTTCATATTATAGGTGATATCGAAGACAAGGTGATCGTCTTTACAGAGTACCGAGCCAGTCAGCAATACCTGCGTGCACGCCTTGAAGAGGCTGGCTTTGCCACGCTTGGGTTCGACGGCACCCTTTCTAGCAGCCGCAAGGAGTGGGTGCGTGAGCTCTTCCGCAAAGCTGGTCACGTCCTCGTCAGCACCGAGTCCGGTGGCGAAGGCCTCAACTTCCAGTTTGCCTGCCATGTCGTGAACTACGACCTCCCCTGGAACCCGATGCGCTTAGAACAACGCATTGGTAGAGTCCACAGACTTGGTCAAACTCGCGATGTACACATCTACAACATGGCGACCAACGGCACTGTGGAGGAGCACATCCTGTTCCTGTTGTACGAGAAGATCAGTATGTTCAACCTCGTAATCGGTGAGCTAGACATTATCCTAGCGCAGATGGGTCAAGGTGGCGGACTAGAACGCCGCCTCTACCAGATCGCGGCTGAAGCTGCAGAAGACCCCTCACTTTGGCAGGAACGCTTGCGCGAACTTGCAGACGATTTTGTCAAGGCAACAGAGACAGCACGCGGGAAAAACGAGCAAGTCGACCGCTGGTTGGTATGGTAACTGCAAGCCAAGAGCTCCGCCGTTTCACTATGCAGTTCCTTGAGACCCTAGGGGCCTCGCTTTCGCTGGAAAACAGACTCTTGCGTGTGGAGCTGACTTCCGATCAGCTTGCCCAACTGGAAGGGCGCACTGGTCCGCGGCCCTTCTGGGACATGGAGCGAAATGAACAAACGGTGCTTTATCTGGCTTTTGACCAAGAGAGCGCCGAGACAGATCATCGCGCCGAGTTGGTCTGCCCGGGCAGCTATCGTCTTGAGCAAATGTTAGCTTCCGCGCATCGTTTGGGCCGCCTCGCCCGTTTCACACTGTTACCGGGAAAAGATCAGCGACCCTCCGCTGCGCCTCATCGAACGTATCTGCTTTTTCATTTCCGTGTTGCCTACGAAGGTCAATGGAAGCACGAGCAGCTAGTCGATGCCTGCGTTGATATGACCAACGGTTGTATCCGACCCGACCTGTCGCGCCTTCTTGACTGCCAAGCCATCACCACTGAGATCCCAACCAATATCGATCCGCGGAGGATTGAGATCACGGAGGCTTGGCGCATTGCTTGCGGCTACGTGACACAGGCTCTGAGCAAGCAAGATGACGGCTGGGCTCGTGAATCCCTTCTTGCCATGGCACAGGAGCGATGCATCCTTGAACGCTTCTTTCCAGACGATGAGAGCTTCTCTGATGATTCCCAGCACCTGCAGCATCTGTCAGAGCTGAAACGCCGCGCCCAGCCACGCGCGCTGGCACGAACCCGACTGGCAGCGATGATCTTTGCTCAACGCGCTTGACTCCCCCGTGCTGCCTTGAGCCTCTCCATCTGCTGACGCAGTCGTCGCTCAGTGTTCTCCGGAAGCGGTGGCGCTGCTTCTCGCTCAATATACTCCTCGCTTGGCTCCGAAAAGGCGTTCACTGTAGCTGTAGGCGAGGGTAGTCTGCGTCGACGCGGGACATAGTCGCCCCGTTCAAGCAGAGCATGCAGCACAACCAGTGCCGCCTCCTTATCTGGTACCCGACCCTTCGTCTCAGCGTCTACATCGCCTGCTACCGCAGGTGGTAAGGGTGCACCTACGCACGACGGACACCCATCAGTACAGTTGCAGCCCAGAATTAGGTCGCAACAAGCACCCAGCACCTCCTCCACAAGCTCGTACGCTTTCAGGGCGAAACCAGCCCCACCTCTGTAACGATCGAAGACAAAGACCGTCGGCACCCCGGTATTTGAGGAATCCACCACAGCACCAACGTCACTGGGGTCGCACATTGCGTACAGGGGTAGCACCTCACCGATGACATTGGCTATGCCTACGAGACCCTCCATGGCGCTAACCCCCGCCACGCGAGCCGCGTGAAACGCCCTCATCGGAGGAGCCAGCCACATCGCACAGGTATCAAGCGTGACAGGGGGAAGATCCACCGTGCCAAAACCGATACTGTCACGCTCCCCAAGTTTCACTTTCTTGAACATGTAGGTGACAAAGGTCACCGCAACATCACCAAAAGACGTCCTGCTGCCGCGCCACTCCATCTGCATCTGCTCGGACTCCACCCGCACCCGGCGATCTGTAATCGCCTGCGTGTAGTAATCCACATCTGCTCGGTGTACGTAGCTTACGCGTTCGTCAAGATCCAACTGCGAAACGGAGTAGGTCTCCCCATCGTGGAGATAGATGGCCTCTGTATGCAACTGAGTAAAGGCTGATATCTCGTCCGTGGATCCGATCACCTGGTTGCGTCCCTGAGTTGTATCCACAATGGTGTAGGTGTTATCACAGGCATTGCGCAGTGAGAAGTCATCCGCCGGATAACCCCGGCCCACCCAGTACCAAGCGTTGCCACGGCGGGTGATCTGACGATCTTCGGCAAGAAGATCGATCAGGGCTGAGGCAAACGGGCCAAACTCCTCTTCAGCCACCACTGACAGAGGCAACTCAAAGATCGCGGCCCGCAGGTGGTTGAGCACAACATGAGGGTTCTCCGGGTCTACGATGGCATGCTCACAGCTGCGACCAAAGAAGTACTTGGGATGCTGCATCAGATACTGATCGAGTGGTGCGTTCTGAGCAAGCAGAACAACCACTGCCTCTTCCTCACCGCGCCCAGCGCGCCCCGCCTGTTGCCAGGTGCTGGCAATAGAACCCGGGAACCCAACGATCAAGCAAGCGTCAAGGCTTCCAATGTCAATGCCTAGCTCCAAGGCATTGGTAGCGATTACCCCCAACAGCTCACCGGAAAAAAGCTGTCGTTCAATCTCCCGCCGTTCGCTAGGAAGATACCCTCCCCGATACGCGCGCACGGCACCAGCCAGCCCCGAACTCTCCCGCTGCAGCTGGTCACGTGTGTAGCGATATAGCAGCTCCGTGACAGCCCTTGTCCGACAGAAAGCGATTGTAGGAACGCGATTCCTGATCAGATGCACCATCAGAGGAACGGCATCCGCCTGAGGACTGCGACGCTCCATGGTCTCGCCCAGAGACGGAGGATTCCACAGCAGGAAGTGCTTCGGCCCACGAGCTGACCCATCGTCGTCGATTACAGTGAACGACTCACCAGTAAGCTCAGCAGCCAGCTGCCCGGGATTGGCGATGGTTGCCGAAGAACACATAAACCGCGGTTGCGAGCCATAGTGCGCACATATGCGTCTCAACCGGCGCAACACATTGGCTACATTGGATCCGAAGATACCACGATAAGTGTGGATCTCATCTACCACGATCCACTTCAGCGAGCTGAAGAAATCCGCCCATCCAGCATGATTGGGCAGAATACCAGAATGGAGCATGTCAGGGTTGGTAAGAATGCAGTTACCCTCATCCCGCAGACGGCGCCTGCCGACAGCCGGAGTGTCGCCATCATAGGTGCCCGCTCGCATCTCCAGGGACGAGTCCAACTCCTTGAACCGTAGCAGCGAGCGTAGCTGGTCCTGCGCCAAGGCCTTCGTGGGAAACAAGTACAGAGCCTTGGCCTTTTCTTCAGCGATGAGCGTTTCAAGCACTGGAATGTTGTAGCACAGCGTCTTTCCGCTTGCGGTGCCAGTGACCACTATGACGTTTTCGCCCCGACGCGCTGCGTCGACCGCCTGAGCTTGATGGACGTAGAGCTGCTCGATACCCATCGAGATAAGCGCCCGCTCTATGACGAGAGGAAGTGGCTGAGCAGTCGAAGTGAATCGAGCGGGGCGCGCCGACAACGTCTCCACATGTACCACTTGCCCGGCATAGTGAGCACTGCTCTTTACGTGTTCAATAAAACGCCGCGCATTCACGAAGACGCCTCCCCCAGCGAACTGAAAGAGGTGATCATCCTGATATGCGGGATACCTGCCTCCATGAACTCCTCACCTTCGGCCACAAACCCAAAGCGCTGGTAAAAATCCGCCGCATGAACCTGTGCATGCACATAGACTCCAACCAGGCCTTCGCCTCGGGCTATCGCCACGACCGCCGAAAGCAACTTGCCGCCTACCCCTTGCCCGCGAAACTCCGGCAGTACTGCCATGCGCCCCACACGACCGACTTGCCCCTCAGCAACCAGGCGAGCAGTGCCTACAACCTGATCGTCTAACCAGGCCACAACATGCTTCGCTATAGCATCCAGGCCATCGTACTCGATCTCAGTAGAGACGCCTTGTTCCTCCACAAAAACCTTGCGCCGCACCGCCAGACTCTGTGCAAGGGTCTGGTCGTCGGTAACAGTATCAACGTGAACCACGTAAACCCCCCCTGAAGAACCAGCGACACCATCACAGTGCTGATGTGTTCTGCATGGGAGCAAACGTTTCCTACCAACTAGCGATGCCGCATACGAGGTGAAGACAGATGGGACACAGTTCGTCCCGGCAACGAGCGCAGACAGCCAGTGAACCTGGCGCCCTCCCTTGCCACGGACAAGAGCTGCCACAATCGGGACATAGAGGGGCGTTGCAGATATGGCACCGATCGGCCACACATGCTGCGCACATTCCTTTGGCGCAATCCGCACACGTGTGGAAGCAGCCAACACATACCAGTTCGCCACAGCCGCATAGGTAGGCGACATCCAACGCCTGTTCACACATGTCGCACATGTGATCGACCAATCGCTGGCGCAGTACATCGTAGACGAAGCTGACCTCACGGCGCACCGGGCCGGCCAAGCGTAGCGAGAATTCCACGCGTGGCACCCACAGGGCAGCAAGACTGATCAGACGTACTTCGGCTCTCGTCTGATATTTGGCAATGAGCTCGCTCTGACGACGGGCCCTTTCCTTCTCGAGCTCACCGACCTCCTCCTCGTAGTCGGCTTCCATGGCCTGTGCCCTTTGCTTCATCTGGTGCAACTGCTTCGCGTAGCGGTGCTCCGAGTCATACGAGTGGGCCAGTTGCACCCGCACTGAGGATGCAGCCATCTGCCTGAACACCTTGCGCAAAGGGTCGAGCGCCTCCTGGGCAAGACCCCCATAGTACGCATCGATCCGCTCCAGGTCCTTCTTGAGACGCACCTCGGCATCAGCACTGAATTTCTCCAGATCACTCCTCAGGCGATCCTCCAGTATCTGACAGGCCTTGCGGTACAGGCGGAGCGTGGTATAGGCGTGTGCAGGCAGCATCTCACTCGCCTGTGATAACATCACCTCAAGCGGCACGGGTGCTCCATCAGTAGGAATATCGTAGCCACTTGATCTCACGTCTTTGGCAGGCACAAAGGAAATCGTTTCGCCTATGTCTATCAGCGCGTCGGCAGATTCGGTGATGGGATCCATAAGTATCCAGACAAGCTGCTCAGACTTCTCATCAGAGACAAACGAGACACGAAAGCCAAAAAGAAGCTGCAGCTGGTAAGAAAGGGACCGCTTCACGAGGTGCGGCCGCGAGTTTGGAAAGGACACTCTGTGTAGCGCCCGCCTCAGGCGGTCGAACTCCTTATTCCCTGTCCTAACACTCAAGAACGGATCGTCCCGGAGAACGAGATGAAGGAAATCAGGCTCAAAAGCGCGGGAAGACAGCAGGCTGGCAGCAGTTCCCCGTCCAGAGCTCAGGGCCAACATGCGGTCGAGCAGCGGATGACCGAAGGTAATGTATTCGGCAGTACCAGACGGCGAAGGGGAAAAGCAGAGCTCGAGCTGCTCGGAGACTTGTAGACTCCGAGCCAAGGCCGTGGGCAAGCTAACGCTGTTACCATCCACCCGCGCCCCACAGCTTCGCAAGAAACCCAACACAAAATGCTGAACAGCATCGTCTTGATGCGCTGAACTCATGCCTCTAGCTCCATGGCTTGAGGATCATCATCGAAAATATGAGCGTTCAGACTGCGTACACGCTCATAGGTACGACAAGCTTCTGCCAACTCCCGGCCAAAGGCCTCCATGCGCTCACGTAGTTCGGCCTCGTCATGCGAGTTCAAAGCAATCCCAGCGACAACACGCTCATAGGGAACCTCGAGATTGGCCAAGATGATATCCAGCTCACCAATGACCTTGGTGAACATGCCGATCTTGCGATCCAACAGATAGAGCATATACGCTTCGATGGTCTCCTCGGTCACAATGTTGATAACGAGTACTGGTCGCTCTTGCCCCAAACGATGAACCCGCCCAATACGCTGCTCCAGTCGCATCGGGTTCCAAGGCAGATCATAATTGATCAACGTCTGACAGAACTGAAAGTTGTGACCCTCGCCGCCTGCCTCTGTGCTGATCAGTACCTGAGCATCACGCCGAAACATCGCCACTGCAGCGTGTTTGGCTGTACTATCTAGCCCTCCGTGGTAGACCGCAGCAGACACTCCGGCTTGTCGACACGCCTCCACAAGAGCCGCCTGCGTTGCCTTGAACTCCGTGAAAACGATCGCCTTCTCCTGGAGCTTAGTTAGGAAGTCTATGGTCAGGTGCAGTTTGGCAGGGGACTCGAACTGACTCAGCTCCAGTAGCTCGGCCAGGGCTCCCTCAGAAAGCAGTTTGGCCCCCCGGGCGCGGCACATAGCCTGCAGCGTTCTCCGCGCCGCGGCCGGATGGCTGCAGGTCTCTCGCAGAAGCAACAGGAAGGGGAGTAGATTTCGCTTGTTAGCTGGCTGTGATCGATAGGCACTGCGCAAATGACCCACCATGGCTGTGTAGAACAGCCGCTCATCTCTGGAAAGAGGCACCGACATAGAGTGCACCTCTCGCCTCGGAAAACGAACGAAAGCCTCCCGTCTGCCCCTCCGCACCATTACCTGAGACAGAAGTTCGCGCAAGCGTACCAGATTCTTGGGGGAGTGCTTGTCGAGCATAAACTCCTGTTTAAACTGCGAATACGTCTTGAGCTGCCCCGGTTGAAGCAGGGTTATCAGGTTATACAGCTCGCGGAGGTCATTCTGAACAGGCGTAGCGGTCAGCAACAGAAGGTACTTCTTCTCGATCGCGTTGACGAACTTCCAGTTTGCTGTCTGCCGGTTTTTCAGTCTGTGCGCCTCATCGACGATCACCATATCCCACCTGCGTGAATGAATCACCGCCGCGTTCTCTGCGCGTTTGGCTGTATCCAACGAGGCGATTATCTGCTCACCAGAGAAAGACGCTGGCGTCCTTCCCAGCGGGATATTGAGTCTGAGTTTCTCTGCTAGCTCAAGCCGCCACTGACTTACCAGAGACGCCGGTACCAGAACAAGAACACTCTGTACGAGGCCGCGCAACAGATACTCTCGGAGGATCACCCCGGCTTCGATGGTCTTTCCCAGACCGACTTCGTCGGCCAGCAAGGCCCGTCCGCGCATGTCTCGCAACACCCGCAAGACGGCTTCATGCTGATGCTCGTACAGCTCGATCTCCAAGGCATCCAGTGATACTAAGCGGTCAAATCCGCGGAACAGTGAAAGACGTTCAGCCTCACTTCTGAGATCGAACCATGGCTTACTATCATAGCTGTGGGTGAGAAAACTCCGCAGCACATCCAGGCTACGGGGATCGTGTAGAATCTGCATCATCGACCAGCCCCGGCCTATTATGCCCCGATTGTGCTGCCAATCCACATGTGCTTCGCATAGGACCTGTCACTCTAGAGCTGGCATGGGCGTCTGCAGCACATCGAAGACAGCCCCAGCCAGAAGGGGAACCGCGTCTAGTGCCTCTTGCACTGTGTTGTCATAGTACTCCCCGACGTGTACCTGAAGCGCTTGTGGGTGAAGGTCACCATTTAGTGCCTCATGGAGCACCTTTACTCCCCGCGTCACTCCTGGCGCCCTCGCCTCCAACGCAGCACGCACCGCTTCAGCAAAGCGCAAGTTCTCTTCAATGTAGGGGTTATCCACATCGCCTACCACAAGCAGCATCTTGGCTATTGGTCTCCCGGCCACTGTTACGGTCGTGTACCCCTCAGGCCTACCATCAAGAGCATCTCGGTGAATATCCAACACCGCAGCGACTCCCTGAGCAGCCTCTATTACTGGCAGCAGAACCCGACGCGCTTCAGCAAAGGACTCCCTCCACGGCACAGGCTTTTGACCCGTGACCATCTGAGCGCGCAGCTTCTGCTCCTTCAAGGACTCTTCCAGAGTCCGGCAAACCGAAACAACGTCACCGATCTCATCTGCGTGCGGCGGTGCCGGGGCATAGTTCTCAGTAGGATGAGCGGTATACACTAAGATCATCGGCGCGTCCGCCCCAGGTTGGTCATCCTTGATCACCTTCGTGCCAAACGGGGGAACAAACCCGAAGTACTTAGCCCCCAACACCGCCACGATGACCAGCAGTACTAGAAAGAAAGTCAGGTTCGAACTATCCTTCTCCTGAAAGAACCCTGGTTGCTTTGGCTTTACCACATACTTACCCCCTTCCTTCGGCACGACACTTATATGCCGAAGGAGGAGCATGTATGTCCCTCTAGCTAACGCGCATCCCCGAAGCTCTTGATTGCCTGCTTGAGCTCAGCCATGGCTCCGCCAAATCCCTGCCAATCCCCATTCTTCAGCCTCTGCTCAGCCCTGTTGAAAGCTTCGGACACAGCCGCTATGGACGGTCTGACCTCTGCGCTGCGGGGCTGAGATGGCTGCGGCTGCCGACCCACCAGAATGTCCAGTGCTTCGGCAAGCGTTTCTCCAATGACCACGCGACTGCCCTCTGCCACGATGACGCGCTTGAGCTCGGGCAGGCGACTTTGCTCGGCTTGAAGGAACAACGGCTCCACGAAAAGCAGGGTGTCCGCTATAGGCACCACCAAGAGATTGCCGCGCATCACCTCTGAGCCCTTCTGGCTCCACAAGGTGAGCTGCTGCGATATGTGTGTATCTTGATCGATGCGCGCCTCAATCTGGGCTGGTCCAAAGGTCAACGACTGCTTTGGGAATCTGTAGAGTACGAGCTCCCCGTACGCATCGCCGTCGTTGCGGGCAGCCAACCAAGCCACCATATTGTCCTTGCGGGAAGGAGTGAAAGGAATCAGAAAGACAAACTCGTCATGGTCCTCTCCCGGCAGACGCATTATCGTGTAGTAGGGCTCCATAGGCTGCTGCTTGCTGCCGTAGACCTCGTTAGGAACTGCCCAGGCGTCTTCCTGGTTGTAGAATACCTGGGTGTTAGTCATGTGATAGGTTCGAAACAACGAAACCTGGAGTTTGAATAGATCCTCAGGATAACGGATATGGGCACGCAATTCCTTAGGCATCTCTTCAATAGGGCGAAAAAGGCCCCCATACACCTTGTCCAGGGCCACAGCCAAAGGCTCCGTGTCATCAACTAGATAGAAACGGACG
Organism: Limnochordia bacterium; assembly: GCA_050951545.1. GTDB lineage: Bacteria > Bacillota > Limnochordia > DTU080 > DTU080 > DTU080. The sequence continues at coordinate 10,817 of JBMNJG010000003.1, forward strand.
TCGCCGTTATAGGCATCGGTAACCACCTTGACAGAGTTGCGTACGTAGTTCCCCCAGCCTGTGACGGGTCTGGCATAGGGAAACCCATCCGTTGTCGTGTACGCATCTTGCACCCAATATAGCCTACCGTCAGCGGCTACCATATACGGATCGGAATCATAGCTCAAGAACGGCGCAATACGGCGCACTCTATCGTGAATGTTTCGATAAAACATGATCCGACTCTGACTATGGATATCAGTGGATAGAATGAGCTTAGCTGTGCCAAACCGCAACGAGAACGCCAGTCTGCGCAATGGATTTGATAGCTGCACACCTCCGTGCCCCTGGTAAGTCGTGGTAGCGTTCTCGTCCCCGCGAGGATAGTCAAACTCGGGTGTCTTGGTGTTGACCACTACATACTGGTTGGTTCTCTCGCCAAAATAGATCTCCGGCCGGTCTATGCGCATCTCGGGCACTCCATGGGGTGGGATGTCCGAAACGAGGAACTCAGGCATACCCTCAGGCGTGACCCGGTTGACCGGACTAGCTACCAATCCATAGCCGTGAGTATACTGCAGATGCTGGTTGATCCAAGAGGGGTTCTGTAGGCTATTGGCATCAATCTCCCGTGCGGACAGCATCACCTGCTGATAGGTGTCTGCGATCCGATACCGATCTATGTCAACATCAGCAAAATCATAGTACAGTCGGAACTCCTGCAACTGCCCATAGCTCGTAAGCAGCGGCCGCCAATCCCAAAGCCGGATATTGTCGATCGTGGCTCTATTCTCTGCCAGCTGCGACGCCGTCAGCTCGTCCCTAGGATCGATCTCATGTGTAGCAATGTCGGAGAGTCCAAAGGCAGCACGAGTCATCGCTATGTGATTCGCAATATAGGGACTCTCGCGCACGAGCTCATTGGGCTCCACTACGAACTTCTGCACCGCGGCCGGATATAGAACACCAAGAACCACAGAGGCCACCACCAGCATGCCCAAAGAACCTATGATCAGGCGGGTGCCCCTTCTCACAACCAAGTTGATCAGAATCCCGAGCGCCACAAGCAAGGCCAATACCATGAGGACCCTCAGAGCAAGCGCATTGGCATGCATATCGGTGTAGGTCGCCCCATAGACCGCGCCTCTTGGTGAGTACAGCAGATGATATAGGTCAAGGTGATAGCGCCACGCCCTGAGCCCCACTAAGCCAGCCAGCAGGAGACTCAGATGAGCCCGGGCCCGCCCGCTCCAGTAAAGACGGAACCGCTCAAAATGGAGGGTACCTGCTAACAAGTATATGCCGCCTGTCAGCAGCAGAGTCAGAGCAAACAACCCCAGCCCCAGGTAGTTGATCAGCCCCAAAAAGGGCAGTGTGAACACGTAGTAGCCGATGTCTTTGTGGTATATCGGATCTGTGAGAGCGAAAGGCTGACGGTTGAGATATAACGCGATCCGCTGCCACGAGGGAGCTACGCTGGTGCCATACAACACCCCCAGAACCACACTCACTGCTACGTAGGCCCAACGTACACCACGCCAACTGAGCATGCGCGCCAATCCCTCAGGTAGCCGATCCATGGCGTGGGTTACCGAGCTACGCGTTAGCCACAGGTTGACGAAGATGAATAACGCAGCCACCAGCCCTACGCCCAGCCCTACGCCCCATAGCCAGCCTATCTGAATGCCAAACAGCTGCAGATAGCCCAGGGCTTGGAACCACCACATGTCCGTGAAAAAGACAGAGAAGACGCTGACAGCCACAACTACAGCCACGATAGCCGCAATCAGACCCCATCGCACGGTTCGCCACATAGTCCGCTCGCCCCAATCGCTGCGCAAGCGGACCATCTTTCCGCCTACGTAGCTTTTCTAGTCACCTTCAATCCCAACATCGCCTGATTCATCGGGACCAAAGAAGCTCAGCTCAAAATCACTCTCCATCACTGGCATCTCAAGATGCTCATCAACCGAAACCAACTGACGGTCTTCCGCGGTAACCTCCGCTGGCTTATCCAACTCCATGTAGGCCGAGGGTGCGCTACGCTGCTGTTGCGTCAGCTCAACACGCCACGATGCGTACCATCCGCCCAGTACGCCTGCCGCCAACACAGCAGTGAACAGGAACCATAGCCACAGAGACTGCCAGATGGCCGACGGCTGGCAGGCAGCCTCTTTCTCATGGGTTGATGACTTAGCCTGTAGCGGTTCTGTGGCTGCGGCATAGCGCGCAAGTACATCTTGCATGTCAAGGCCAAGCTCGCGCGCGTAGAGTTTGACAAAGGCTCGTCGATACGCCACATCAGGCAGCTGTGAGAAATCACCGCACTCCATCGCCGCAAGGTAGCGCTTCTTGATCTTAGTGCGTGACTCGATCTCATCCAACGAAAGCCCACATGCCTGCCGATTATCTCGAAGAAAGCGTGAGAATTCGTCCACTACTCATCCTCCTAGCGGCCATAGTGTGCCCGCCAAAAGGATGAAACCTGTACCTGAAGGATTACGATACCACCCCTTCCAATTCATCCATTCCACGGAGAACCTCCCGGGGCTTACTGCCCTGATACGGGCCGACGATGCCCCGCAGCTCCATCACGTCGATAAGCCGCGCAGCTCGAGCATACCCGACACGGAATCGCCTTTGGATCATGGAAATGGAAGCAGTGCCAGTCTCGATCACCAAGCGACATGCGTCATCAAACAGCTCATCATCTGCCTCAGCCGCGATCTCTATCCCCTCTTGCTGCTCCTGCAACACGGCTTCTTGATACTCCGGCGTGCCTTGTGCCTTCCAGAACTCCACCAACGCCGCAACTTCCCTATCAGAGATATACGAACCCTGAGCGCGTATCGGTTTTGACGCCCCTAGCGGATGGTACAGCATGTCACCTTTACCCAACAGGCGTTCTGCTCCCACGTGATCGAGGATCACACGCGAGTCTACGCCAGAACTAACAGCAAAGGCAATGCGCGAGGGAACGTTGGCCTTGATCAGCCCAGTGATCACATCTACAGAAGGCCTCTGTGTAGCTATCACAAGATACATCCCAGCAGCTCGGCCCATTTGTGCCAGACGGCAGATGCTCTCTTCTACCTCACCTTTGGCCACCATCATCAGATCAGCTAGCTCATCGATGATCGTGACGATGTAGGGCAGTGGCTCCTCCGTAGACTCTTCTTGAAGAACCATCCGATTGTAGCCATCGATATTACGCGCTCCACGATCGGCAAACCGCTTGAATCGAGACTCCATTTCGCGTACCGTCCAGCGCAAGGCTCCCGAGGCCTGCTTAGGATCAATGACGACGGGGGCCAGCAGATGAGGGATGCCCTCATACACAGCCAGTTCAACTCGTTTTGGGTCAACGAGCAGCAATTTCACCTCATGGGGCTTAGCCTTGAGCAACAGACTACAGATAAGAGCGTTAAGACAGACGCTCTTTCCAGAACCCGTGGCGCCAGCGATCAGCAAGTGAAGAAGACGGGAAAGGTCACCTACCACTGGGTTGCCTGCTATATCGGCACCGATCACTATGGCCAGTTGAGATCGGCACTTGGCAAAAGCCTCACTCTCCGCTATCTCACGAAAGGTCACTATGGAGGTTTCTTTGTTTGGCACCTCGATCCCCACAACCGAGCGACCGGGTACGGGAGCCTCAATGCGTACCCCAACGGCTGCCAAATTCAAGGCGAGATCGTCAGCCAGACTGGTAATGCGCTTTACCGCTACGCCTGGTGCAGGTTGGAGTTCATAGCGCGTTACGACCGGACCGCGGCTGATACTCACGACTTTGGCCTCTACACCAAAGGTAGCCAGTGTCTCCTCCAGCAGTTCGCGCTGGTCAGGCAAATTGGCCACTCTTTTCCTGCTCTTGGGCCGGTCAAACAGGGCGACAGGTGGGAGCTGGTAAAAGGGCTCCGCTTGTTTTTCCGGAGGAGCAGCTGCAGGTGTCGACGGTGGCGTGATAGCCGTGGGTGTCTTTTCCGGCGCCACTGGGGTGATCTCCATCGTATCAGACGCATCTGGGGAAGCATTCTTGAGCTGCCTATCGCGTACAGACGTGTTGGCAGCAGCGTCGTCAACAGCTGAGGGCAGTTGCTTCGCCTGTTGGCCGCTCTTGCTACTGGTCCTCTTCTTGGTTGACGCCCTGCCCCCGGCTGTCGCCGCTCTGACACTCCGCCGCTGTCCATCCTTGGCGGCTCGCTGCGCTCGACGCAGTGCTCGAGCATCCTTCCACTTCCGAAGCACATGGCGCATCGAACCAACGGCTGCCCCCACTATCCCGCGCAACCCGCCTCCGACCAGCCGGAAAAGCGCTACCGTAGCGACTACGAGTCTCGCCACCACATGGGCCACTGGCCTCTCAGTACACAGTACAGCCGCGATCAGGGACAAGGCGATCAGCACCACGATAGTGCCGTCAAGTCCAAACGCCTGTACAGACGCTCCGGCTAACGCAGCCCCTAACGCGCCACCTCCCACTCCCGCTGTAGGCGGAGGCAGAACCATCACGAGCTCTGATGAAAACCGCCGCTCGTGCACTAACTGCATAGCCGTAACGAGTACGAGGAAAAACAGTAGGACGGCGACGCCCCTGCGCGCACCTCCTCGCGCGCGTCTGGAACGCAACAGCATCAGCGCGCCAGCTATGGCCATGAGAGGGGGAATGCTGGAGGCCTGACCCACACTTTTGCGCAGACCGCCCGCCAGCAAGTCACCCACTACACCAGTAGACTCTGAGTACAGACTGACCAAGGCAAAAATGGCACAGGCCAGCAAACCAATTGCCCAGACATCCTTCCACCGCCGGTTCACTACCTGTTCACCCTCACTCGTGACCTATACTCCTGGTAAGCGGCGCGAGGCCGACTCACCTGTGGATGTGTAGCTTCGTCTTGTACCATCGCACTCCTGCCTACCGCACTCCAATCAACGCCGCCATCCGCCCCGTCCTGCCACCGCTGGCGCGGTGACTAAAGAAGAGGTCTTGCTGACAGCTTGTACACCAAGGAGCCGTATGGATGGCGGCAGATGACAATCCAGTCTTAGCTAGAAGACGTCGGTTCGCCAACCGCAGATCGAGCTGTTTTCCCAAAACGGCATCCGCGCCAAACGCCTCTTGAAAACGTCGGGCAAGCTGCGCAGAGACTTCGTAGCAACACGGCCCGATGCTAGGTCCGAGCACTGCCACCAAATCAGAAGGCGCGGATCCAAACGCCTGAGACATGGCCTGCACAGCGAAACGGGCCGCCCCAGCAAGTGTACCTTGCCAACCACAGTGCGCCATGCCTACCGCTCGGCGCACCGGGTCCGCCAACAGCACTGGCACACAATCAGCGTAGAAGCTGACTAACAGGATCCCTGGTGTCTGGGTGATCAGAATATCTGTTGCGGGTAAAGAAGACCTGTAGGCCCATGCGCCGCGACCAGCATCGGCGGCTGTCACTACGTGGCAACCTACCCCGTGCACCTGCTCCCCTGACACCCAAGCCTGCGGGGAATAGTTGAGAGCTGCACAGACTCTCTTTCGATTCTCCAAGACGTTCCTTGGCGCATCTTCAGTATGCAACCCCATATTCAAACTGTCAAACGGCGCTGGACTGATACCACCGTGGCGAGTGGTGATCGCATGACACACCCAGCTGTCGTCAAGCAATTCTGCTTCCACGAGGCAAGGGCCCTCGCGCCTAACCACCGCAAACAACAGCAACCCTCCCCTGACAAAGAGTACGACTAAGCCCGGCGTTCCCCTTTCAGGACGCCGGGCTCGCCGCGAGCGTTAACGGAAATTCCCTCTGTTGCTAGGTCTATGGTTAGAGGCCGTATCCGGCCGTTGTAGGTGGAAGATCAACAAGAATGACGTCCTGACCAATGCGTACTATCTGTTCCCAGTGAATGACGATCTCTGAACCGCGGCGCCAGCCAAACAGGCCTGAGCCAGGCCCGGGCAGGATGATCGCCTTGATTTCGCCAGTCCCTACATCCATGTCCAGGTCATATACATTGCCCAAGCGCCTGCCATCACAGAGATTGATGACATCAAGCATACGAAGATCTGAGGCCTTCTGCAACACCGGCAATACCTCCCCGGGTGCTCGTATCCCATCATATGCGCCTCGATACAATGTATGCGCCTGTCCACTTTCGAACGAGAAGACCTGCTACTGTTGTCTCGGACGAGCTCGAGCTTCGGCTGAATATGACTTAGCCATGGCGTCAAGGGGTCCACGTATAGCGGTTGCGAGGCGGGTGAGGTTCTGCTGATTGAAATGCGAGAGGAAACGCCACCGTAGCTCAACAGGTACACCATCCCTGTTGACATGCTGCGAGGTGACCGCTGCCACACCTACTCCTGCTCCTTCTTCTGCCAGGCACAAGGGTGGAAAGAGCACGCACCACCAGTTTTTTCCGGCACCCTCACCTATAATCACTCGCACACTTCGGTATTCGCCTGGCGCCAATACGCGATTGGATCCGAACGCTTCTGGGAATATGTGGTCGCCAATCTCCACCCGCGCAGGGTAGTCAGAGCCCAAGGCTCGCAGGGCCTCTTCGGCCGTATGAACGAGCGCTTGCTCTGCGCGCCGAACGTTTCTCTCCACTTCCTGAGCATTTCGGCCCTGGGTAGCGATCTCGCCGAGCCGCGGAATAAGGGCGTCTCGCACTGCAAGCTTCAGTTCCTGATCTGCCGGTGAGTCGCTGTTAGCCAAAACATGCAGCCGTAGCAGGTTTCGTTGGTTGTGTGCGATCCGCACCGTCTCGCGCGAATACAGGGCCAACGACGCATAGGTGATCAGCAAACAGGTAGTGAGTACGCTCCAAAGCAAACGGACTTGACAACGAGGCAACATGGTCTGGTCTCCTTCAGAAGAGAATGCTCCGCAGTACCGAGGTCTTATTGGGCCATGTGTCGCCTGAGATTCCTTAGCGCAGCTTTTTCCAGGCGCGACACCTGCGCCTGTGAGATCCCTATCTCATCCGCCACTTCCATCTGAGTGCGTCCGTCAAAGAAACGCATGGTCAGGATAAGCTTCTCCCGCTCTGACAGACGGGACAGCCCTTCTCTGATGGAGATGCCCTCCAACCAGTTGCTGTCCTCATGCTTCTCATCGCTGATTTGGTCCATCACGTAAATAGGATCGCCACCATCATGGTAGATCGGCTCGAACAGCGAGATGGGCTCCTGAATAGCATCAAGTGCATAGACAACGTCTTCGCGCGGAAGCCCCAACTCCTCGGCTATCTGACTAATCGTCGGCTCTCGGGAATATCTGTTTACTAGAGCGTCGCGCACCTGAAGGGCCTTGTACGCTACATCGCGCAAGGAGCGACTGACACGAATTGGATTGTTATCACGTAGATAGCGACGTATCTCCCCGATGATCATCGGTACAGCGTATGTAGAGAAACGGACATTCTGTGAGAGATCGAAGTTATCTATCGCCTTCATGAGTCCAATGCAGCCCACTTGGAACAGGTCATCAACCAGCTCGCCTCTGTTGTTAAACCGCTGGATGATGCTGAGCACCAAGCGCAGATTTCCTTGCACGAGTTCGTCGCGGGCCTGTCCGTCGCCGGCATGCATCTGGCGCAGCAGACGGCGCATCTTCTCATTAGTGAGCACAGGAAGCTTGGAAGTGTTAACCCCGCAGATCTCAACTTTGTTCATCGCCTTCTGTCTCCTCAAGCCGAGCCCACGAATGAGGCCACTTCACCCGGCTCATCTCTCAGTGTTACCTCGGCTGGCTAGGCTTATTCAAAGGGGAAGCGATGGGAGGGATTGGAGTAACTGCGTGGGTACTATCCGTTAGGCGCCAAGGCGATCCGTGCTAGGGGTGATGATGATGCCAGAGTATGGTCTGGTAGTCTATTTGGACGTTCAGCTCCTCATGCTCTCGGCCAGCTTCCTGATCGACTATCTCCTACTTCGAGCTACCGCAGCACTGACCCACACATCGGCAAGCTGGAGACGCCTCTGTGGCGGAGCGGCGATCGGCACTCTATATCATCTTGTGTATCTGTGCTCGCTGCTGCGGTTAATACCCGCCTACGGATGGCTGCATCTGCTGCCCGTCGCGGTGGTGGTCTCATTCCTGATGCTTCTCACTGCCTTCGCACCAGTACCCCGCCGGCGCTTCTGGTCCATAGTCGCTCACTTTTACGCTATCGCGTTCATGGCTGGCGGCACGGGCCTTGCCGTGGCGCGCACGTTTGGTCAGCCCAACACACTACGGCCTGTTGCAGGTATCGCCGCAGGAGCGGTGTGTATTCTGCTGGTGGCAGAGCTTGGATGGGGCGTATTGCAGCGCCGCTCTTGGCGACAGAGTCTGAAAGTGCCGCTAGAGATCACCTTTGGCACGGCCACAGCCAGCATCACGGCTCTGCTGGATACAGGTAATCAGCTGAAATGTCCACTATCAGGAGTACCTGTAATCGTCGTCGAACACCGCATGCTAGCCGAGATCTTCCCACCCAGTCTGCTAGTAGCCATTGAGCGTCTAGGAGAAGGCGATCTGAGTACCCTATCGAGCCAGATCTCCTCAACGCCCTGGTCATCGCGTTTTCGCATCATTCCCTATACATCCATTGGTGCCAGCAACGGCCTCATGATTGGTTTTCGGCCTACTGCTGTGAGTCTGTGGTTGTCGGGGCAGGTCTACGTAGCACCTACGTGTATCATAGCGCTGTCGCCTCAGACCCTAGACCCCAACGGTGCTTATCACGCTCTCATAGGTCTTGATCTCGTTGAGGGTCATGCGACCGAACAAGAGTCCTCTAGGTCTGGCAGTGAACTTGGTAGCACATACACGCATGGGTGCCCAAATCTAGAGGTGGCTACCCGCCACCAAATGGGTAAGTGAGGAGTACCAATAAGGAGGAGTCTCCATGCTGTCAACCATGGCGAAACTGCGTCTGGTGACCCGTCTTTACTCCTTGCGCCTGCTGCAGCGGCTGGGCCTAATGCCAACCGAGCTGTTCTATGTAGGATCAAGTGATGTGCTGCCGCCCCCGCTATCCAGCGACGAGGAGAGCTACCTGCTCGAACGACTAGGCGACGGCGATGCAGCCGTTAAGACGATACTAATCGAACGCAATCTGCGCTTAGTAGTCTATATTGCTCGCAAGTTTGAGAACACGGGAGTCTTCATAGAGGATCTTGTCTCTATCGGTGCCATCGGTCTTATCAAAGCTGTGAACACGTTCGACCCCTCGAAGAAAATCAAGTTGGCCACGTATGCATCTCGCTGCATCGAAAACGAGATTCTCATGTATCTACGCCGTAACAACAAGACGAAGGCTGAGATCTCTTTCGACGAGCCGCTTAACACTGATTGGGACGGCAACGAACTGCTCTTGTCTGACGTACTGGGCCAGGAGAGCGACGTGATTCGCTACATTGAGGAAGAGGTAGACCGCGCCCTGTTGGCGGGTGCCTTAGGGCGGCTTTCGGGTAGGGAAAAGCGGATTATGGAGTTGCGCTTTGGCTTGACGGATGGCCAGGAAAAGACGCAAAAGGAGGTTGCCGACGCGATGGGCATATCGCAATCGTACATCTCGAGGCTCGAGAAGCGCATACTCAAAAAGCTGCGCCGGGAGATAAAGCGCATGGAGTAGAGGGGCGCCCGTCCAACGAGGGGACCCCTCACTTCCTCAGATCCTACGACGCAAGAAAGCGGGGATCTCTAACTCATCCGTGACCAGCGGCTTGATCTCAAGTTCCTTGCTCGTGAGTGACGCTCGATCGTACTGATCTGCGTCAAAGCCCGTGGCGATCACAGTGACTCGGACCTCGTCTTGCATCGCTTCGTCGATAACCGCGCCAAAAATGATGTTGGCATCGGGATCGGCAGCCTCAGCGATAATCTCCGCAGCTTCATTCACTTCAAACAGACCAAGATTAGAGCTTCCGGTTATGTTAAGCAGGATGCCCTTAGCACCCTCAATGGACGCCTCTAACAACGGACTTGAGATCGCCTCACGTGCGGCTTTGACGGCCCGATCGTCAGCCGATGCCCGGCCGATACCCATCAGTGCTGAGCCAGCGTTGGTCATTATGGCCCGTACATCGGCAAAGTCCAGGTTGATGAGCCCTGGAACCGTGATAAGATCGGAGATCCCCTGCACACCTTGCCGCAACACATCATCGGCGATGCGAAAAGCCTCCAGGATAGAGGTCCGCTTATCGACTACCTGCAACAGGCGGTCATTGGGAATTGTGATGAGGGTATCCACTTGCCCGCGCAGCTGTTCGATACCCCTTTCGGCCTGGTCGCGACGCCGTTTTCCCTCGAACGCGAAGGGTTTGGTCACAACGGCCACTGTGAGCGCCGAACACGCCTTAGCAATCTCGCATACTATGGGGGCACCCCCAGTACCCGTACCGCCCCCCATCCCGGCTGTGACGAAGATCATGTCTGCGCCGTCGACCAGTTGACCTATCTCATCACGGCTTTCCTCAGCAGCCTTCTTTCCTACCTCAGGATCCGACCCGGCCCCGAGACCCTTCGTTAACTTTTCTCCCATGCGTATCTTGTGACTCGCATTGGACGACAGTAGCGCTTGCGAGTCTGTGTTAATGGCGATGAACTGCACGCCCTGCAACCCAGCCTCTATCATACGATTGACAGCGTTACTGCCTGCCCCGCCGACTCCAAGCACCTTTATCTCGGCAAACTGGGCGCCATCAGCGTCAAACTCGAACATGGGGGTCATTCCTCCTAGCAACTGGGTGCATAGCTGCTTTAAATTTCCACGATGTGAAGCTCATTCCTCTGAAAAAAGAACACCTTTGTCCGTTCAGCGGACCACAGGCTTGTCCGGATGGCGAACATCAACCACGCTGGGCAGAGCACCTCTCTCCGACGCCTGGCGCAGAAGCGAAAGAAGGATCTGCATCTTCTCGCCCATGTCCCGCCAGGCCCCCAGCTTAGCCACAACCCCATCCCGTGTCACTAGCTCAATCTCTCCGGCAGGAGTGGTGCGGATCTCGACGACACGCAAAGCCAGCATCTCTGGCATTTCGGCTGCCACGCCCGTGGCGGCACGCATCATGGGATCGCTGAGGAAGGTCCCCGGCACGACCTTAGAGACTGACTCTAACGTCCTGATCACTGCCAACCCTAACGGACCCGTTACCTCACCAAGCACCCTGGCCTCTGCGTCAAGACTCCATAGCGCACCGTCAGCGACAATAGCCGCAACTGGTTGACGCTCGGTAAGCACCACCGTCAGTCCGCTTGGCAAGCGGCGCCTGACCCGAGCGTCCTTCACCACGGGCTCGGCACGCAAACGTTCTGTGAGATCGCCTATGTCAATATCAAACAGGTTCTGGCCTCGCTGTAAACCGCCAACGACCATGATATCAGCTTCTGAGAAGCGTTGGGTGCCGCTGACGTCGATACCCTCTAGCCGAAAGAAAGGAGATTGCAGGAACAGGTAGAGCGCTAGCGTCAAAGCGAAAAGTCCAAGAGCTACCGAAAACCCACGTTCTGCCCGTGATCGCCGCAAGGAACTCCCCACCTTCGGCCAGCATACCCACAGACACCTACTGTAGCAGCTGCGGCCGAATGATCGGATCTGCCATCCGATATACGTTTCAGGTTATGGTTCGTTGTCGTCGTCTGATTCCCTCTTCGCTATACGAGAGCCTCTGCAGAGACGACACTCTTGCGGCGAATAGCAGCCCCCACCCCCCTTAGTTTTGTCTCTAGACTTTCATAGCCACGGTCGACGTGATGCACTTGCTCGAGTTCGGTGACCCCTTCTGCAGCAAGCCCAGCCAAGACCATCGATGCTCCCGCACGCAGGTCCATGGCGCTAATACGAGCCCCCATCAGGCGACATGGCCCACGCACCACTGCCAGCCGCCCATCCACCGTGATTTCCGCGCCCATCCGCAGAAACTCCGCCACATGCTTGAAGCGGCTCGAGTACACGTTCTCCATGATGATGCTGGTGCCTTGAGCCAAACAGAGCATAGCCGTAAACTGCGGTTGCATGTCAGTGGGGAAACACGGATGAGGACCGGTCCGAATATCTAGTGGCCGAAGAGATCGTGGCCCACGCACAAACAGCTGCTCGCCTTGAACATCCATCTCCACTCCAGCCTGGCGTAGCTTCGCCATGACCATTTCGAGATGGTCGGGTATCACTGGAGATAACAACAGCTCCCCGCGTGTCATGGCCGCCGCGACCATATACGTTCCGACCTCTATGCGGTCAGGGATCACCGTATGGTCAGCCCCGCCCAACTGCGATACGCCCGTGATGCGAATGGTGTCTGTGCCTGCTCCTCGGACGCGAGCGCCCATGCGGTTCAGGAAGTTTTGGGCTTCAACAACCTCCGGCTCTCTAGCCGCATTGCGAACAGTTGTGGTGCCATTCGCTAGAGTAGCCGCCATCATCAGATTCTCGGTAGCTCCCACGCTCGGAATGTCAAGATAGATCTCTTGCCCTGTCAAACGAGTACAGGCCCCAGTAAGATAACCGAATTCATCGCGTAGATCAGCACCCATCTTGCGCAGATTGGCAACATGCAAATCCACCGGACGCGTACCTATGGCACAGCCCCCTGGATGCGCTATCCGTACTCTGCCCAAGCGGGCGAGCAGCGGTCCCATGATCTGTATGGAAGCCCGCATCTCGCGAGCGTTATCGTCAGGAGCCTCCCAGGACAAGGCCTCACCAGCTTGGATACGCATGACACCACTGTCATCATGCTCCACCTGGGCTCCCAGACCCCTTAGTACGTCCACCATGTTCTCGACGTCCTTGATGCGCGGGACGTTGCGAATCACACACTCCTCAGAAGTCAAGAGGCTCGCCGCCATGAGCTTGAGTACGGCGTTCTTAGCCCCGCTAATGCGAACTGAGCCAGACAGAGGCTTGCCGCCTTCGATAACCAGAACGTCCATCGAGTACACCTCTTTTTGTGGCCTCAGTATCCCTCCAAGCCGATGACCTCCAGCTCCAGCTGAAGATAGACCCCTCTATCATCGAGCACTCGCTTACGGATGGTTTCGATCAGTCGCATAACGTCAACCGCCTTGGCCCGACCCACATTGATAATGAAATTGGCATGTAACGTAGATACCATAGCGTCGTTGACCCTGTAGCCCTTCAGGCCGCAGGACTCGATGAGCCTGGCCGCATAGTCACCTGGCGGGTTCTTGAAAACACTGCCAGCACAAGGTTTCCCGAGCGGTTGTGTCCGCCGTCTTCGCTCGCCAAAAGCCCGCATTCTCTCCCGGATCAGCTCCGGAGCATCAGCGGTCAAGCGAAATGTCGCGGCCGTAACCGTCAAGTCCTGCGTGGTGCGGATGAGACTGGTACGGTACCCGAATTTCAGGTGCGACTGAGGCAGGAGCACGAGATTTCCAATCTGATCGGCAACCTGAACTCGCTCTACCACGCGACTGATGTCTGAACCGTGCGCACCAGCGTTCATCACGATGGCCCCGCCGACACTCCCTGGAATACCTTCTGCGAACTCCAGCCCAGACAAACTGAGATCACCGGCCCACCGAGCGACTCGAGCGATGGGCGAGCCAGCCCCGACCGTCAGAAGATCACCGTCATGGTGCATGCTTCCCATACCCCTGCCTATTTTGACAACACAGCCACGTACGCCTTCGTCGCTAACGAGCAGGTTTGTTCCGGCTCCCACGGTCATGACTGGCATGCCGTGCATGTGGGTTGCATGCAGCACAGTGCAGAGATCATCTACATGGGCGGGTGAGACAAAAACATCGGCCGGGCCGCCGATACGAAAGCTATTGTGGCGTCGCATGGGCTCATCGAAGCGAACGTCACCCTGCACCTGTTGGAAAAGGTCCAATGACATTCCCCTTCATACACCTATTAGGTTCCGGCGTTGACACGATAATACTATTCCCTGCTCGATGAGAGAGTTCCAATCAACGGTCATGTCGGCGCAGCCAAGGCCTTGACTAAAGCCACCAGTTCGCCCGTGGCGTTGGGTTTCCCCAAACGCTTACTTGCCCGGGCCATACTCTGCAGATGTCCGGGCGTATCGAGGAGTTGCGTGACCAGACTCCCCAGGGTTTGCCCACTGATCTCATGATCAAGGAGGACCTTGGCCGCACCGTGTGCCTCCAAAACCTGGGCATTATGCAGCTGATGGTTTTCTGCAGCGTGAGGATAGGGCACAAGAATAGCGGGCAAGCCTCTTATAGTAAACTCCGCACTTGACAGCGCGCCCCCCCTTCCGACAACCAGGTCGGCGGCAGCTAGGGCCTCGGGCATCGCGTAAATGTAGGGCATGATGCACATGTTGCCGTAGCTGATCTTCTCGCCACCTGCATCTGGCTCTACCCCTCGTGATCTCAACTGCTCGACGACCTCCGGGTACAAAGCTCTTCCAGCAGCGTGAAGTACCTGTAGATCACGGCGGGCATGGAGCATTGGAGCGGCTTGGAGCAAAGCGCGGTTCACGCTTCTAGCCCCCTGACTACCAGCCGTCACCAGTAGAGTGCGTCTCTTGGGATCCAAACCAAAAGTGCGTTGCCCTGCCTCTCGCGTACAGGTGCTGATCTCTGGACGCACTGGATTGCCTGTAACCACGGTCTTGTGAGCCGGGAAAAATGTCTTAGCCTCCGCATAGCCTACAGCAATCTCGTCGACCACCCTTGCTAGCATGCGATTGGTAATTCCGGGGAATGCGTTCTGCTCGTGGATCAACGTAGGATAACGCAAGACCGTTGCTGCCAAGAGCACAGGTCCGGAAACATACCCACCTGTTCCCATCACCACGTGGGGTCGAAATTGCCTTATCACCTTCATTGCCTGATAGGTGCCCCCTACAGCAACAACCAGAGCCATGGGAACCTCCCATGACACTCTCCTGGGAATATGGTGTGCCCGAACCGCTCTCAAGCAGAAACCAGCTCGAGGGATCACATCCGCTTCCAAACCATCCTTCGTGCCGACGAATACCACCTCGGCACCCTGATCCCTGAGCACCTGAGCGACTGTAATACCTGGATAGATGTGTCCGCCGGTTCCTCCGGCAGCAATCAGGACGCGCATGACTACCCCTCCACGCAGACTAGGCCCTGCCACTTACCGTCTTCTCACCTGCAGCAGAGATGTTCAGCAGGATGCCTATCCCCACAAGCGTCGCCACCAACGAAGAACCCCCTGAACTGATGAGAGGTAGCGTGATACCCGTCGTTGGCAGCAGCGCACTGACTACCGCGATATTCAGGACCGCTTGAAATGTGATCAGCGTAGTTAGACCCGTCGCCAGAGCACATCCGTAGACATCAGGAGCCTTAAGAGCAGCCCGGTACCCTCTCCAAGCCAAGGCTAGGAAAAGCAACAGCACGAGTGCTGAACCCAAAAACCCCAGTTCCTCTGCAAGAATGGCGAAGATGAAATCCGTGTGTTGCTCAGGCAGATAGGAAAATTTCTGACGGCTCTCGCCCAGCCCCAACCCAAAAAGCCCACCTGAACCGATTGCCAGAAGTGACTGAATGATGCTCCACCCCGAATCACTCGGATCCGCCCACGGATTCAGAAAGGCGGCGATACGACGCACGCGATAGGGCTCGCGCCTCACTAGTATCACAGCAGGCGGTATTGCCGCAAGACCTGAGAGAATGAGATAGTCGAGACGCACGCCAACGCCAAAGAGCATGAGCGCTGCAGTACCCATGAGCGCCACCCCGGTCCCCAAATCGGGCTCGAGCATGATGAGCCCGAAAACAACGACCACCGGTAGAAAAGGCACGACTATGCCGTAGATGAAAGTACGCATATCAGAGCGGTAGACAGCGATGTATGCGGCTAGCAGATTGATGACCGCGAGTTTGGCTATCTCCGAAGGCTGTACCGTAAAGAATCCCAGATCAATCCATCGACGTGCCCCCAAGGTCTCGTCACCCACTACGAGCACCAGCCCTAGCAGAATTGTAGCTATCACATAGCCAGGAACAGCCCATTGGCGCCAGAACCGGTAGTCGACGCGGGCCGTCGCGGCTAGAGTCGCCAGACCAACAGTGGCCCACATGATCTGACGCTTGAGAAAGTAGTAGATATCGCCTGTATCCCTCCTGGCCGTCGAGTAGCTGGAGCTGAAGACCATGATGATCCCGACGACCAGCAGTGCCAGTGTGACGGCAATCAGCGTGTAATCCGGCCGCCGCTCTGATGCCATGACCGACTCCCTCCCAGCAACGCAAGAGTCATGTGCAAAGACTAGATCGTCAAGAGCCCTAATACCCCGAAGACCATGGCCGCCAACCAGAAACGTGTGACAATCTTGGACTCGGGCCAGCCCAGGAGCTCGTAGTGGTGATGGAGGGGTGCCATTTTGAAAATACGCTTTCCACCAGTCAAGCGGAAGTAGCTCACCTGAAGAATGACGGACAAGGTCTCAACCACAAAGAGACCCCCAATGATGCAAAGATGCAGTTCCGTAGCCGTAAGCACCGCAATCGCTCCCAGAGCCCCTCCGAGCGCGAGGCTACCGGTGTCGCCCATGAACACCTGGGCCGGATACGCGTTGAACCAGCAAAAGCCGAGACAAGCACCAGTCACCGCGGCGGCCAGAATAGCCAAATCGGTCGAACCAAGCGCGTAGGCGATGATCGCATAGACTACCATCGCGACTGCACTCGCCCCCGCCGCCAGACCATCCAATCCATCCGTGAAGTTTACCGCATTAGCAGCCCCAACCACCGTCGTGGTGGCCAAGATAAGAAACAGCCATGTTGGCAACTGAACCACAGTGCCTGTGAAGGGGATGAGCAAGGACGGCCCGAGTCGGGGCTCGCCAGTCACGTACAAGGCCAAGACCATAGCCACGAGAATCTGGCCGACGAGCTTGTGACGAGCCTTGAGCCCAAGGCTTCTCTTCGTCGCCACGATTATGAAGTCATCAATCAAGCCGATAAGCCCAAAACCCACTACGACGAAAAGCGCGTAGGGAAGTGCCGAGTAGCTATCAGTCACAAACAGGCTGGAGACCGAGATAGCCAAGATAATCAACACGCCGCCCATGGTCGGCGTACCGCCCTTCTTCTTGTGCGCTGAAGGTCCGGCGTCACGAATCTGCTGACCAAACTTCAGGCGATAGAGATAACGAATCGTTGCTGGCCCAAGCAGTAGAATGAGAGCAAATGATAGTATCCCCGCCAAGACAATGGCGTTCTCCTCACTCACCAACTACCCCGCCCTTCAAGCCTTTGCGCAGTAGCCATCACAGCAGCGGCTACCTGCTCCAACTGTAGTCCTCGAGAGGCCTTTACCAACACGCCATCGCCTCTACACAGCCAATGCCCCACAGCCGCTGCAGCGGCCAGCGCATCAGCATACCATAGCGCAGCATCAAGCGGCAGCCCGGCTTCTCGTGCACCAGCAGCTATGAGACGCCCCGCCTCACCCACACAGACGAGAAAATCGACGCCAGCGGCCACGGCCTGTCTTCCCACTTGGTGGTGGTAGTACTCATATTGGCTGCCCAGCTCAAGCATGTCGCCAAGCACAGCGACCCTGCGCTGGCTCGTAGAGTCTGCCAAGACCTCGATAGCGGCCTGCATAGAGAGCGGGCTGGCATTATATGAGTCATTAATCAGGAGTATGTCTTCTGGCAAACGCGAGATCTCCAGTCGCATGGGGGCAGGTCGCAACTGGGCCAAGGCGTCTGCAGCCTCTTCAAGGTCGTGACCGCAGACCCAGCTGGTAGCCAATGCCGCCAGAGCGTTAGAGACGTTATGTTTTCCGGGTAAGCTCACCGTCACCTCGCTGACCGCCTGCTGGTGGTTGATCCAGAGCGCAAACCGAACGCCCCGCTCGTCTTGCACGATCGCCTCTGCCCTAATGTTGGCCGCTTTCTCGGTACCGAAGGTGACCACACGCGCTTTTGTCAGCGTCTGCATAGCTGCCACACGAGAGTCGTCTGCATTGAGAATCACTGTACCCGAGGTTGGCAAAGCTGTCACCAGTTCCGCCTTCGCACGTGCCACGTTGTCCAAACTCCCCAGGGTTGCCAGGTGCACAGGGCCCACGTTGGTTACTACACCAAGGTTCGGCTCAACAATGCTGGCCAGCTGCGTGATCTGACCCAATCCACGAGTGGCCATTTCGACAACGCAGATCTGGTGCCCGGGCTCCAATCCTAGGAGCGTGAGTGGTACCCCTATCTCGTTGTTGAGATTGCGATATGTCGCCAAGACACTTGCCTGCATACCCAAACAAGCAGCAATCATCTCCTTGGTCGTCGTCTTTCCATTGCTGCCTGTCACCCCAATCATGGGACCATGAAAGCGACCACGATGGCCGTGAGCCAACCCATGCAAAGCGGCTAGAGTATCGGCAACCGCAACAACAAAAAAGCCATCCTGACCCAGGCTGCTACAAACCCGTTCAGCCTCCGAAGCCATGATTACCGCTCCCTCAGCACCAGCAGCGGCGGCCTCACCCACAAAATCGTGTCCGTCAAAGCGCTCGCCCCGAAGAGCCACGAAAAGCCCACCCACTCGAGGACGCCGACTATCGATAAAGACTCCAGAACATTTCTTCAACGTGCCACCTAGCAGGTGACCGTCCGTCCAAGCAAGAATCTCTCGGGGCTGAATCATGGCCACGAGCGTTCCCCCAGTCCATCGTCTCGTCTCAGAGACTCAGTCTGTGCTCCCCGCATACATGCGTTTCTCTAACGCCGCCCGAGCCTCCTCTCGATCACTGAAGTGAATCTGATGATCAGCAAACTGCTGGTAGGTTTCATGCCCCTTACCCGCGATCAGCACTACATCACCTGGCTTAGCAATGTCCACCGCTCTTTCAATGGCCTGACGGCGATCAACGATCACCTCGTAGCGGCTGGCCCCCATCTGTGCAGCCTTGACCCCCTTCACCACGTCCTCGCAGATTTGTTCGGGAGATTCGCTACGCGGGTTGTCTGAAGTGATCACCACATAGTCCGAGAGCTCCGCCAGAGCTTGGCCCATGAGGGGCCGTTTTCCCCGGTCTCGGTCACCACCCGCGCCACACACTGAGATCACACGCCCGGGGCCAAGACTACGCGCGGTCGTCAAGACGTTGCGCAGACTGTCTTCAGTATGCGCGTAGTCCACGATAACTGCGAAGTCCTGCCCGACATCAACCCGCTCGAAACGACCGGGAACCCCGGAAACTTGCTCGAGCGCCCTTGCCCCCATCTCTAAAGAGATACCTTCGTTTTGCGCGGCTGCGAGGGCACATAGCGCATTGTAAACGTTGAAGCGCCCAGTTAGCTGCAGACTTAACGGTAGGTCTCCCACGCGAAAGGAGACTCCATTGGCACTGACCTCAACGTCATCAGCCTGCAGGTCTGCCTTGTTAACAAGGCCAATGGTCACCAGTGGCACTCGGGCAGCTTGCGCGAACTCCCTCCAATGCGGATCGTCAACATTGACAATCGCTACCTTATCTCCCTTAGTGGCTTCTGTAGCCACCTGAGCAAACAATCGTGTCTTGGCCTGCAGATAATGCTCAAAGCTTGGATGAAAGTCCATGTGGTCGCGAGTGATGTTCGTAAAGACCACGACATCAAACTCAGTGCCTTCTGTACGATGCATCTCTGTGGCGTGTGACGAAACCTCCATCACGACAGCGTTCCACGATGCCTCGACCATAGCAGACAGAAGCGCCTGAATGTCAGAAGCCTCAGGCGTGGTGCGCGCAGAGGGCAGCATCTGTCTACCAGCCACCTGCTCGATCGTGCCAATGAGACCCGATCTTTTCCCAGCAGACTCCAGCAGGTGTCTGATCAGATACGTCGTTGTGGTTTTACCCTTTGTGCCAGTAACACCGATCACCCGCAAACTTCTAGAGGGGTAACCCCATACCAGCGCTGCCGCCTTCCCTAGGACTCGGCGGGGATAGGAGACGGCTATCTGCGGCACAGGGAGAGGCAATATTCTGCCTACCACAAGAGCCACTGCACCTTTTGCAACCGCTTCCGCAGCATAGTCATGACCATCATAGCGGGCGCCTGAGATGCATACGAAGAGATCCCCCTGACGCACCTGCCTGGAATCATGCGTCACCCCATGCAAGCGTATGCTACTCTCACCAACGAGGTAACCCTGAATGTGGGTGGCTAGCTCGCCGCATGTGACTTTTCCCTGTCTCAGCAAAAACCACACCTCTCTCCGCCACCGTTAGTGTGTCTACCTAAACCTCACTGTTACCACATCGCCCTTGCGAGCATATGAGCCAGCTTCTGGCTCCTGTGCATAGGCTTGCTCTCCAACGCCTTCAATACGCAGACGTAGCCCCGCCTGTCCAAGCAGCACGCTCACATCGCGTAGTGTGCGGCCCACGGCATTAGGAATACGTACCTCCTCGGCTCTGTCGCTCTCGGGATACAAGGACAAGTGCACACTTGAGCCGCGCTTCACCTCAGCGCCCGGCCGCGGCATCTGAAGCTCTACATAGCCTTCATTCGGGCCGTCAGTCGCGGTCCGTAGCCCTACGGCGGTGAGCATACGCGTGGCATCAGCAAGAGCCAGGCTCTGCACATTCGGCACAAACGTCTTGTCAGGTGCGGCCGTCTGCAGCGATCCAGGATCTGCCCGGCGTTCAACACCCATGTACTCAAGTGCCTCTTCGACAACCGAAGCGAAAACAGGAGCCGCCCAGGTACCCCCATAGGCTGGTCGAACACCGATCTTCACCAGCATTACCACACCCGCGATCTGCGGATCGTCAACAGGAGCAAAACCAGCAAACGAGGCAATACGATCGTTGGAATAGCCGCCCCGCGGTGAAGGCATCTCAGCAGTCCCTGTTTTACCTGCGACGCGAAAGCCAGGTACATCCGCCCTAGATCCCGATCCATTGACTACGACTGAGCGCATGACCGTAGCGAAATCCCGAGCTGTCTGTTCGGAGAGAACCCTGCGAACAAGCTGCGGCTCAAAGGTCTTGACCAGTTTTCCGGATTTATCACGGATCTCCTTAGCAAGGTGAGGACGCATCAGCCGCCCGCCATTGGCCATGGCCGCCACTGCCATCGCCATCTGGATCGGGCTGACGGCGACGCCTTGGCCAAAACCAATGTTGGCCCACTGCAGCAATTCGCCGTGCTTGATCTCGCCTGGACGAGGCAGTAGCCCTTTGGCCTCGCCAGGGAAATCAACGCCCGAACGGGCCCCAAAGCCAAAAGCACTTGCATACCTGTAGAAGGCCTTCGGCCCCAGACGATCTGCTGCCAAGATGGCAAAGACGGGATTACAGGAATTCTCAGTAGCCTCCACAAGGGTCTGCGAGCCGTGGCCCTGGCTACGCCAGCAACTCACCGCTCCGCCCCAACGCACCAGACGTATTGGATCCACGAAAACCTCATCTAGCCTTGTCACATTAGCCTCAAGAGCCGATGCACCAGTAATGACCTTGAAGATGGAGCCGGGCTCATACTGGTCCGTAAAGGCTCTATTGCGCCATGTCTCTGCTGGCACCGACGCGTAGTCGTTGGGATCGAAGGTTGGGTAAACGGCACAAGCCAGAATCTCGCCGGTCTGCGGACGCACGAAGACCGCGATTCCGAGTTCTGATTCGGTCTCGATGACCGCCTTCTGTAGTTGTCGTTCCGCGACATACTGAACGACCTGGTCTAAGGTCAGTACCAGGTCATAACCGTCTTGAGGTGCTAGACGCCGTTCGGTCCCTCCAGGAATGGCACGTCCCCGCGCGTCGCGCTCTCGGATGATCATTCCGGGATTACCACGCAAGTAACGATCGTAGTAGGCCTCTAAGCCTTCTAATCCCTGGTTGTCCATCCCTGCAAACCCCAATACCTGCGCAGCCAGGTTGCCGTGCGGGTAGAAGCGTTGAGGTCGGTCGGTGACGCCCACCCCAGGTATGCCTAGTTCAATCACCTGCCGGGCCGTTTCCGGATCAACTTTCAGCTTCAGCCAGACCATCGCCTGTTTGCGCGTGAGACGCTCGCGCAACCATTCGGGCTCCAGGCCCAAAAGCGGCGTGAGCTGTGCCACCACTTGCTCCACGTCCTGAATCTCCACGGGTGTGGCATAGATAGCATCAGTACTCATACTGACAGCCAACTTATTCTGATTCCGGTCAAGAATGTCGCCGCGGCTAGCTAGCAGCGGAATAGGCCGCATTCTTTGGTCGAGAGCCATGGCCAGAAAATACTGGTTACGGATGACTTCGAGATAAAGCAAGCGTACCCCGAGTACGGCAAAGACCGACACAAACAGCATGAACAACCATGCGATACGCCGCCGTACGCTCACCATGGAAAACTTGGCCAACCGTCTGTTCCCCCCGGTGCGCCGCGGCTGCGTCACTGCAGATGGCTGGCCTCTGCTTGGCCCCAGCGCGGCCAGTTGTCAGTAAGCCACTTGGTTACCGCTGCAAGAGCCCCCAGCTCTTTGGGCTCTGTCAACTCCACCTGACTCGGGGTGTCACCCTGAGCGGGGACTAGGACCAGGTATTCGACGCGTTGCGGCTCCTGCATCCCCAGGCGCTCCCTTGCCCAGCGATCGATCTGTTGAGGTGAGCGTGCCCTCATCAGTTCTAGCTGAAGGTGGCTCTGCCTTTTCTGCTCTCGAGCCAGCTCTTCGTGTAACGCAGCCAACTCGTCAGATCGCGTCATGAGTTGAGTCTTTTGTGCAACCAGTCCGAGGGCCAATGCCAGACAGCAGAAAGCGCAGAGTACAGTGGCCCCAAGTGGAATCGGTTTCCTGGGTGCAGATTGCCCTACTGACTCAGCTGGCTCTGTGCCTTCCCAGTTAGGTGCTGCGGATTGCCAGAATTCGTCTTGGGCTTCTGAAGGTACTCTTAGAGTGGCGGTCCCATGGCTTACCGCTGACATGGCTATGCATTCTCCTTTGCCGACAGAACACGCTCTGCCGCTCGTAGAGTAGCACTGCGAGCGCGAGGGTTTCTCTTGAGCTCAGCTGAACTGGGTCTAACACCTTTTGTAGTAAGGACATGCATAGTTGGTTTTCGTCCACAGACACACCCCAGACGTGGGGGACAGATGCACGGATTGGCGCTGGAGCGGAAGAAATTCTTGACCATGGCATCTTCAAGACTGTGGAAGCTGATGACAACCAATCTGCCTCCAGCACGAAGCACTTGGAGCGCCCCTCGAAGTCCCCGCTCTAGATTGCCCAACTCATCGTTTACCGCTATCCGTAACGCCTGAAAGGTACGCCTTGCAGGATGTGGACCACTTCGCCTGGCCCCCGCCGGAATGGCTTCTTTAACAAGCTGTGCCAACTGAACTGTGCTCACAATCGCGGTCTGTTGTCGTGCGCGGACGATGAATGATGCTATACGAGCTGCCCATCGCTCCTCGCCAAACTCGCGCAATACCCGGGTCAACTCGTCTTCTGTCGCCGTGTTCACTATATCTGCGGCTGTCTGTTCTTGTTGTGGGTCCATCCGCATGTCCAAGGGAGCTTCGTGCTGGTAGCTAAAACCGCGCTGCGCCTCGTCTAGTTGAGGGCTCGATACACCGATATCAAGCAAAACGCCGTCGACACCTGACGAAACCCAGGCTTGTACCAGATCAGGAAGGTCCCCGAAATTGCCGTGCAGCAGACGCACCCTATCTCCATACGCTTGAAGCCGCTGCCCGGCAGCAAGCAATGCCTGCGGATCGCGGTCAATGCCGACCACCCGTGTCTCCGGATGGGCCTGAAGAATGGCTTGGGCATGTCCGCCTCCACCCAAAGTACCGTCGATGAAGGTACCGCCCTTGGTCGCCTGTAAATATTCCACGGCTTCATCGCGTAAGACCGTCTCATGCCGGTACAGCATCCCAGTATCCCGCCCTAAATTCCGAGATCAACAATCTTCTCCGCAATGGCCTCGTATGACTCGGTAGCTGCACTGGCGTAGTTCCCCCACTCTTCAGCCGCCCATATCTCTACCCGATTGGCTACCCCGATGGATACTACATCACGTTCGATACCAGCGTATTGACGCAGTGTAGGAGGCAGGAGAATGCGCCCTTGCTTGTCTAGTGCACACTCACTAGCTCCAGCAAATAGCAGGCGGGCAAAAGCCCGGGAGTCAGCCTTGGTAAGAGGAAGAGCACGTAGCTTGTCTGCCAACGCTTCCCATTCCTGGGATGCATAGACAAACAGGCACCGGTCCAGCCCGCGGGTCACCACAAAGCTGGCTCCAAGTTCCTCTCGGAAACGAGCAGGGATAATCATGCGTCCCTTGTCGTCCAGAGTGTGTGCATACTCCCCCAGGAACACTTCGCTCCACTTCCCTCCACTTCCACCCACTGGATGGTCATTTCTAGGGACATGGCGAGTACTCCTCCTCACGCATCGCCTTTTCTCAGCGCTTTTGTACGATGTTTACAGCTACTGGTCGGGGGTTTGTGAGCAACTACAACAAAAAAACCGAGGGCCAGCGTGTACACTACACCAGCCCTCGAGTAGAAAACGCCTACCGATTCCTATGGCATGCACGACACAGGATCTGCCTCATGAGCCACATGGAACTTGCAGGCTTGACCCTCTGTTCGTGCCCGCTCCTCCAGATACTTTGCCAGCTGCGGCGCTACCATCCTCTCAGTTGCGAAGTGCCCGGGATCAAGCACACACAACCCAAGGGCCTCAGCATACACAGCGTCATGATGCTTCATGTCACCCGTGACATATACGTCGACACCCGCCGCCTTAGCCTGAGCTAGATAAGAAGCCCCTGAACCGTTTACAACCGCCATACGCTCCACACACGGTGGCGGCGCTCCACTGACACGCACTCGACCCACACCCAGCTTCTGACAAAGAGCGCCAGTTAACCGCTCAAAATCAACAGGGTCACGTAGCTTTCCGACCCGACCGTACCCCGCCCCCGGCACCTGCCTGTCCAGAGGGACTAGCGGTTGCCCGCTATCGAGCCCACACGCCTGCGCAGCCCAGTCTCCCAGGCCGCCTGGCGTCGCGTCAAGGTTCGTGTGCGCCACGTAAACAGAGAGCCGCTCCCTCACGATGCGCATGATCAAGCTCTCGTGGGCATCGTCCGCCCGCAGCGTCCGCAAAGGCGTGAAGATCAGGGGATGATGCGCCACAACCAGCTGCACGTCCGCCTGCAGAGCCTGGTCAACTACCGCCTGATTGACCCCCAGGCAGACAAGCACCTGA
Source organism: Limnochordia bacterium (assembly GCA_050951545.1). Classification (GTDB taxonomy): domain Bacteria; phylum Bacillota; class Limnochordia; order DTU080; family DTU080; genus DTU080. The sequence continues at coordinate 35,935 of JBMNJG010000003.1, forward strand.
CTCACGGGGGCGGCTTGCTCGCCGATTTGCAGACCTACGTTGTCCCACTGCTCCGCGAGATGTAAAGGCGCCAACTCCTCCATCCAGCGCTGAACATCACCGACTCGCACGGATCTCACCAGAAGAGGAACTCCACCTGGACGTTGGCTCTCAGGGTGATCTCGCCAGGAGCAATCTCCGTCTGTGCACCCATGTCGAACGCCGCCTTCGATGCTGTGCGCAGCTCGTTACGGGCTGGAGCGGAATAGCCCGTCTGATCCTGGATGCGGTTGACGCGCAAAGTGGTTACTCCGGCACCCTCGGCCAGAGCCTCCGCCTTCTCCCGCGCATCACGAACAGCTGCCGTAAGCGCTTGCCGGAGCAGCTCAGGTGCCCGACTCGTGCCAAACTGAATCTCCCGCACGTTAGACGCGCCGGCGTTGACAACTGCATCAAGCACTGCACCTAGCCTGGCGATGTCGTCAATCTTGATATACAGGTCATGAGTGGCCCTGTATCCCCGCAACACCTGCTGGCCTTCACGGTAGTCATATTCGGCTCCCACGCGAAAGTCACGGGTCTGAATCGACTTGTCAGGTACACCTAACCGCTGAATGGCGCGCCGCATCTCTTCCATACGCATCGCTACCTCCGACTGCGCAGAGGCTGCCGTCTGGCTCAAGACTGAGACTCCTATCACTACAGTCGCTTCATCAGGAACAGCCGTTATTTCCGCGCTGCCAGTGGTCACGAGCACACCCGCGGCTTGGTTGGCTGATGCCACACCTGTGAGAGCCAAGGCAATCACCAGAGCAACCGCGTATGTTGTTTTTCTTCTTAGCAAATCAACCCCACCTTTCCCAATCTTGAGCTATGCCATACCTCACAACCATCTACAGACGCACGCATCCAAGCCAGTACACTGCCCGGGCCACGGCGATGCCCATGACCATCCCAGCCAAGACTTCTCGACCCGTATGACCCAGAGACTTGGGGACCCAAAACTCCTCAAGCAGATCCGGGGCAGCCCGCTCAAGAAGAATGCGCAAAGTCTTGGTCTGCTCCTGCATGGCACGGCGGATAATCGCTGCATCATAAATCACAATTACTGCCATGATACCCGCGACACCTGTCTCCGAAGACTGCCAGCCGTTGTGCCACAAAACCGACATGAACAGAGCCCAGGCGAGAGCTGAATGAGAGCTGGGCATCCCGCCTGCTTTCACCAGAGCCGCTCTCGGAGCCTCGTTACGGGTCACAGCAGCGATGAGCGCTTTGATGACCTGGGCTACCACTGCTGCCAGAATGGCACTGACAAAAGGCACGTTCGTTTTGCTGAGCAAGAACTGAACCATATGCGCAGATCGCATGTCAACGCTCACCCTCTTTTGTACAGTCCATGCTCACCTGTAGCGTCAGTTTAGGCTAGGTGTCAAGAAGGAGGCTCCTATTGGAACCTCCTTCCCCATATGGTACCACCAGCGGGATTCGAACCCGCGCCACCGCCTTGAAAGGGCGGCGTCCTAGGCCCCTAGACGATGGTGGCCAACACTGGTGGGCCTGGCAGGACTTGAACCTGCGACCATCCGATTATGAGTCGGACGCTCTAACCAACTGAGCTACAGGCCCGCCTGTCAGTCACGCGGCCTATTATACCACGGTCGCTTGGCCTTGGCAACTTTGCTTAACACCAAGACAACCCTTTTCGAACAAGCCTTTTTTTGTGCATATATCATCGGCCACGCACTACCCTAGTATAGAGGTGAGCCACATATGCGCGGCTATTCCCCAAGAGCGTGCTGGTCTGTTCTGGCGCTTGCTCTGATAGGATGTGCCTTGCGTTTGCCCGCAACGCAGCCCCATCCTGCCATGCTCTTCCACGGCACTGCCGTCACCGAGCTTGTTGCACAACCGTCCCACAGTGAGTCAGGTCGTGCTGTCCCGGCCTCAGAGCTGCCATGGAAACAAGATCCTGAGTTCCATGCCGCCATGAGGCGCAGCCAGACCCCGCTGCTCATGGCTGCATTCCGAACCGAACTTGGCGAGTCAGTAGCGCACGAGACACACAACATCGCACTGGCTGCAGAACGGCTTACTGGTCTGATTATCCCCGGCGGAAGTGTCTTTTCGCTTAACCAGACTGTCGGTCCCTACAGTGAAGCCAAAGGTTTTCGCCTCGGGCAGAACTACGTGGGCGGCCGGGTCATCCTCGACGTTGGTGGCGGGGTATGCAGAATCGCTACCATGCTCTACAATCTCACCATTCTCAGCAATCTACCGGTTGTACAACGCAAACCACACACCATGGTAGTGCCCTACGTACCACCCGGACAGGACGCGACAGTCTCGTTGACCGCTGGCGTCGATTACAGATTCCACAACAACACTCCCGGTCCGATCTTGATCTGGGCTAGGATCGTAGGCGACACGCTGTACATGGCTTTCTATGGACAGCAGGAGACTCCCACGGTGAAGTGGCGGCACCAGATCCTATCTCACAATCCAGCGTCTACCGTCCGCAGACACAATCCTGAACTCGGGCCCGGCGAGGAACGTCAGCTGAGCCCGGGGTATGATGGCTATCGCGTACGCTCCTGGGCTGAAATAACCTTCGCAAACGGGCAGACCAAGACTCGACATCTGGGAGTAAGCCATTACGTGGTCTCCCCAAAGATCATCGAGCATGGAGACCCGAAGCCTGCGCTCTAGGAACCGACTTGGCCCGTACATGCAAAAAAGCCTGATTACGATGTCGTCATCAGGCTTTGGCTCCCCGGGCTGGACTCGAACCAGCAACCACCCGGTTAACAGCCGGGTGCTCTACCATTGAGCTACCGAGGACTATCTCCGGTCAAGCTCACCATACTAATTATAGCCTGACCGGATTGTGTAGTCAACATCTTTTGCGCCGCGCTTGCCTACTCCAGAAAGTCCTTTAGCTTCTTACTCCTGCTCGGATGCCGCAACTTGCGCAGAGCTTTCGCCTCGATCTGCCGGATGCGCTCCCGAGTTACGCCGAACACTTGCCCCACTTCCTCTAGCGTGCGAGTGCGCCCATCATCAAGGCCAAAGCGAAGGCGTAACACGCGCTCCTCTCGCGGAGTAAGGGTGTCGAGAACCTCCTCGAGCTGCTCCTTGAGCATCAGGAAAGAGGCGGCCTCCGCCGGAGCAAGGGCATCCTGATCCTCGATGAAATCGCCTAAGTGACTGTCTTCCTCTTCGCCAATAGGCGTTTCAAGAGAGACTGGCTCCTGTGCAATCTTCATGATCTCTCGTACTCGCTCGACGGGCAGGTCCATCTCTTCAGCAATCTCCTCAGGTGTAGGTTCTCGCCCTAACTCCTGCAAAAGCTGACGAGAGATACGGGTAAGCTTATTGATGGTTTCCACCATATGCACTGGTATGCGGATTGTCCGCGCTTGATCAGCGATAGCTCTCGTGATAGCCTGCCGAATCCACCATGTCGCATAGGTACTGAATTTGTACCCCTTGCGATAGTCAAATTTCTCAACAGCCTTGATCAGGCCAAGGTTTCCCTCCTGGATCAGGTCGAGGAGAAGCATGCCCCGGCCGAGATAGCGTTTGGCTATGCTGACTACCAAGCGTAGGTTAGCCTCGGCCAGGCCTCTTCTCGCCTCTTCCTCACCCATTTCAATCCTCTTAGCCAGCTCCACTTCTTCTTCGGCAGTAAGGAGAGGAACACGGCCTATCTCCTTGAGGTACATGCGCACATGGTCGTCAAGACCTACGCCTTCCGGAAGGGCCTGATCATGCGTGGATGCATCTGACTCTGACTCTGGCTCTGCGTCACGGCCCTCAGCTTCGTCTGTGACAACCCTGTCAGCAGGCTTGGCGTTATCGGCCACGAGATCAATTCCCTGGCTTTGTAGGTGCGTGTACACCTCGTCTATCTGGTCCGCACTCAACTCGACCTCTTCCAGAGCATTCATGACCTCTTGATAGGTAAGAGCGCCCTGCTGCTTACCGCGCTGCATGAGAGCACGTAGCCCCTCAACCTCGATCGGTCCCTCTTTGCCAGTCATGCTTGTTCCCCCCTTCCCTATGACGCCTCAGACTGAGTGCGGCAGTAGCTCTGTAACGTCTTCCGCCATTCACGGAATGCCAAGAGGCCTTCGCTCATCTGCGTCATGTACTCCACAGGGTTGTGTTCCACTAGTGCTGCCAACCCCTCTTCTATTGCCCTTAGTTCCTCTCGTAATTGCTCGAGGCGCATCCTCGTAAGATAATCCCGCCAAGACAGACCACTCTCGGGCGGCTGCACAAGTATAGAGGCGATGTCGGAAGTCATCTCAGCTTCCAGGTGCTCAACCAACGCCGAACCTGATCGCCCTTCGGCCAATGCCTGCAGAAGCTCATTGTAGCACCCACTCCGAAAAGGAGAGGGGCCAAGCTCTTCAACTACAGCAGCTACCCCCGAAGTATCATGGATCAGGCAACGCACCATCTCTCTCTCCAGCAAAATCCGCCCATCGGGCACAACCACACCCGTACTATCCGCTGAACCTTTACTAGTATCGCGGTATGCTGGATTTGTATGCCGCCACGTCCTAGCCCGGGTGCCTCGCTCACCAATGACCTCACTTGCGAGACTGCGTGGTGAAACACCGAGCCTAGATGCAATTCTCTGGATGTAGGCGTCCCTTTCTACCGGGCTATCCAGGCACCGGAGAATAGGCACCGCGGCACGTACTCCCTGCATACGCCCGGCCACGCTGCGCATATCCGCTAGGCTCAGGGCCTCCTCCAAAAGGTACTCCGTCAGCGGTAAGGCTCGTTCCATTTGCGCAAGAAAAGCAGAACTCCCCTTATCAGCGATGAGACTGTCCGGATCATGTCCATCGGGCAGCCCAACGACCCACACAGTGAACCCGCTGTCTTGAAGCACCCCCGATGCCTTTGATATGGCTCGGCGGCCTGCCTCGTCAGCATCAAAGCACAAGTACACATCACTGGCAAAACGTCGCAGCAGCTGCGCATGTTCTTCGGTTAGCGAAGTGCCACAGGAGGCCACGGCGTACCCAATACCGTTTCGCTGTAGAGCGATGCAGTCGAAATACCCCTCAACCACCACGACTCGGCGTTCACGACGCATTGCCTCTTTGGCCTGAGCGAGTCCGTAGAGCTGCTTTCTTTTCACATAGACGACCGTCTCAGGCGAGTTCAGGTACTTTGGTGCACCACCCTCAAGGCTTCGAGCACCGAAAGCGACCACTCTGCCGTGGGTATCAGCAAACGGAAACATGATACGTCCGCGAAAGCGATCATATGCCCCTCCAGAGCTCTTTGCTACTAACAGCCCTGCCTTCTCCCCAGCCTCTGCTTTTCCGCTGTCAACTAAGAAGTTCGTTAGGGCATCCCAGCGATCTGGCGCATAGCCCAGCTGAAAGCGACGTATCCACGCAAGTTCTACCCCACGACTTCGGAGATAATCTCTCGCCTTCTCCCCTTTTGGCCCCTGAAGAGCACGCTGAAAAAAAGAGCAGGCTAGTTCATTCACCTCAAGTAGCTCGCTGCGCAGACGCGCCTGAGGGGAGGCATCGACAGTCTGTGTGGTATGCATCGCCACCCCAGCTTTTTGCGCCAGTAATGCCAATGCCTCAGGAAATGCAAGCCCTTCCATCTTCATCACGAAATCGAAAATGTCGCCGCCAGCTTTGCAGCCAAAACAGTGATAGAGACCTTTTTGGGGATCGACATGGAAAGACGGCGTCTTTTCATGATGAAACGGACACAGACCGACCAGGCTTTTGCCAGTCTTTCGCAGCTGCACATACTCCCCGACCACTTCGGAGATGTTTAGCCTAGCGCGAACTTGCTCCTTGAGATCCCCTGTCACGCCCCCACCTCTTATAAAAATCAACCCAAGATAGCCACGTCACGGACTCATTTAGCCCCGCTACTTCGAAGGTTCTGCGAGCTAAGCCCATCTCCTTCCAAGATAACCTGTATCTCTCGGCATCGCGGTCGCCTGGACGGAGTAGTCCCTACGTGAGCGCATGGCTACCAGGCACAGAGGAGCCCGCGCCCTCTACTGCTGGCGCGGGCTCTCCACAGCCATCCGTAGTTCGCTATCTATCGCAACGCCATCTTCGCCTTAGCGCGGGCTGTCGATATTCGCCTGCGCTGCGGCCAACTTGGCAATGGGCACCCGGAATGGCGAACAGCTTACGTAGTTCAGACCCGCCCTGTGGCAGAAATCTACCGAAGTCGGATCCCCACCATGCTCACCACAGATGCCGATCTTCAGATCAGGCCGCGTCTTGCGCCCTCTCTGCACACCGAGCTCTACCAGCTGACCGATACCCTCTTCATCGATAACCTGGAATGGATCCTTCTCGACGATGCCATTCTCGGTATAGAAGGGTAGGAAGGTAGTGGCATCATCGCGGCTGAAGCCGCAACCCATCTGAGTAAGGTCGTTGGTACCGAAAGAGAAGAACTCCGCTTCTTCGGCAATCTTGTCAGCGACCAAGACCGCTCGGGGTACTTCAACCATAGTCCCAACGGTATAGCCGACCTTGACACCAGTCTCTGCCATCACCTTTTCGCCGACTGCTACGACCTCGGCCTTGAGCCTGTTGAACTCGTCCTGGAAACCAACGAGCGGAATCATGATCTCAGGAAAGACCTTGACGCCCTCTTTTGTCAACTGGCAAGCAGCCTGGAAGATCGCCTCGGCCTGCATGCGGTAGATCTCCGGATAGGTGACGCCCAGGCGGCAGCCCCGGTGACCAAGCATCGGGTTGAACTCCCGCAAGCTCGCCACGCGGTCTTTGACCGTCTGCAAGGAGACCCCCATGACCTTAGCCAACTCAGCCTGCGCATCCTCCTCATGCGGCACAAACTCGTGCAACGGCGGATCCAGCAAGCGAATGGTAACAGGCAGATCATGCATAGCCTTAAGGATTCCGTAGAAGTCATCTCTCTGCATTGGTAACAGCTTTGCCAGAGCCTTCTCGCGCCCCTCAGCATCGGCGGCCAAGATCATCTCACGTACAGGCAGGACTCGACCCTCGCCAAAGAACATATGCTCCGTGCGGCACAGGCCAATGCCCTCAGCCCCGAAGTTTCTGGCGACTTCTGCGTCGTGTGGCGTGTCAGCGTTAGTGCGTATGCCCAGCGCCCGGAACTCATCCGCCCACTCCATTAGCTGCCCTAGCTCACCTGACACTTCCGGTTCTACAAGCTCAACCTTGCCGATAGTCACTTCACCCGTGGTACCATTGAGAGTAATCCAATCGCCCTCGTTGAGACGCTGGTCGCCAATCTGCATATAGCGCTGAGCTTCATAGATACGAGCGTCACCACATCCAGCGACGCAGCACTTACCCATACCGCGCGCTACAACCGCTGCGTGGGAGGTCATTCCACCACGAGAGGTGAGAATCCCCTGTGCTACGTGCATACCACCGATGTCTTCCGGAGAGGTCTCGGACCGAACAAGAATAACCGCATGTCCCTTCTCAGTCCAGGCCTCAGCATCCGCAGCAGTAAAGACCACTTGTCCTACCGCTGCCCCAGGGGAGGCTGGCAATCCTTTGGCAGCTACTGCCACCTTGGCTTTCGGGTCGATCATGGGATGCAAGAGATGGTCAAGCTGCCCCGGAGGTACACGCTTCACCGCCGTCTTTTTGTCGATCAGACCCTCGGCGACCATCTCCACGGCGATACGCACGGCAGCCTGAGCCGTCCGCTTGCCCGCACGGGTCTGCAACATATAGAGCGTACCATCTTGGATGGTAAACTCGACATCCTGCATCTCCCGGTAGTGCTCCTCGAGCTTATGGTAGATGTCTACGAGCTCAGCGTATACATCGGGCATCGTCTTCTCAAGCTGAGCGATAGGCAAGGGAGTGCGAATACCCGCAACCACGTCTTCGCCCTGGGCATTCATCAGGTACTCACCATAGAAGATGTTCTCGCCTGTGGCAGGGTCGCGCGTAAACGCTACGCCGGTTCCGGACGTCTCACCCATGTTACCGAAGACCATGGCCTGCACATTTACCGCGGTACCCCAATCGCCTGGAATGTCGTTGATCTGCCGATAGCGTTCAGCTCTCGGATTGTACCAGGAATCGAAAACAGCGTTGATTGCGCCCTTCAACTGCTCCCACGGATCTTCAGGGAAGGGTTTGCCTGTCTTTTCGGCAACGAGGGCTTTGAACTGCCCCACCAAGAGCTTCCAGTCATCAGCCGTGAGTTCAGTGTCGAGTTTGACGCCTTTCTTAGCTTTCTGAGCCTCGATCAGAGCCTCGAAATCGGCGTGCTCGACACCGAGGACTACGTCCGAGTACATCTGTACGAAGCGACGGTAGCTGTCGTATACGAACCGGGGATTACTCGTAGCCTCGACCAATCCCTTAGCCGTAACGTCGTTGAGGCCGAGGTTGAGTACCGTATCCATCATCCCGGGCATGGACACGCGCGCTCCGGAGCGGATACCAAACAGAAGGGGGTTGTGTGGGTCGTTAAACTTTGAGCCCATGGCCGCCTCGACCTTGGCTAAGTTCTCCCGCACCTGTTCTGCCAGTCCCTCAGGCCACTTGTTTCTGTTGTTGTAGTACTCAATGCAGACCTCAGTTGTGATCGTGAAACCAGCAGGAACCCGGATACCGAGTGAAGCCATTTCGGCTAGATTGGCACCCTTGCCTCCCAACAGGTTTCGCATCTGGGCCCTACCTTCGGAATCGCCACCACCGAAGAAGTAGACCATCTTCTTTACGCTCATGTACACAGCCTCCCCTTCTACTCCAGCAGCGCTACTGGCGCTGCGCAGGTCATCCCGTGTCTCGTATGCTCTCGCGCTCTACGCCTCGACCCGTTTTTCACAGACCGAAGCGCGACTACCATCACCCTTGAGGGACTACATTTGCCCCAGGTGGGCCTATTACACCCCCATACTGTTCTGCATGCCGGAGCATACTTCCTGCCGAGGAAGATCTTTTTCGTCGATTTCTCTGTCAATTTTTCGTTACAGACGCCTCCCCAAGTGGACCAGCGAACACCTACCGCAGCTGCCTCGACGCCCGCACCGGATGTTGTCCGGCCCGGCTGGCGTTCAACACTCTTGCGGCCCCTCATGACCATCGAAACTCACCACGGTAGGCGCTTCGTCGTCACGCTCAATCTCGATGCTGCAACGCCCCAATAGACAAGCAGCACTGCCCAGCAGGGCCAGATGGGGTGAGACCACAGCTCCGACAACCCCGGCAGTCACAGGAAGCTCTGCCAGAGTCCGACCGTCCCTTTTAATCCGTACCTTGGTGACATTTCCCCGTTTAACCAACTCCTTGATCTTCGCAGCCAACTCGTGCCCCTTGGCCTCAAAGACCTCCCACTGAGCAGTGCGTGTGCCCTGCGCCTGGCTACGCTGTTCATGAAGAATCAAAGCCCCAAGCACATCGCCTTCAGCCTCATCAAGCAAGGCAGCCGCTTCGGCATATGATAAACCTGTACGTTCCCGGATCATCTCGACCTTCGTCAAACGATCTGCGCTCTCCACTTTGCTCCTCCCCAATGAATCGTGTTGCGCGGTGCTGGTATGTCCGCGGCCAACCACGCGTACTCCCCGGAACTGGCTTTTTCCCGCCTCAGCCATTCATGGCCTGAATAGACTGCAGGAAACTCCAAGCCTCCAACCTTGTCTCCAGTCGGTACTCCAATCCCTCCAGCAATAGGCTCTCCAACGAGGCGTTTTCTGCTTCTCCCAGGCGAAAAGTGACCAGACGTGAAGACGCTATCTCCAAGAGAAACCGCATCGATTGCCATACAGCCCCACTTATGGATAGCGCACGGGGATCCATATGCGCACACGACTGGCACAGTAGACCGCCCTCGGCTGTGCTAAACAGCAGCGATGCCTGCTTACCTACAGCAAACGGGCGGCGACAATGCACGCACGCCTCGAGTTCTGGTCGATACCCCATTACATCAAGGGTGTGCAACTCGAACCATCTCGATACTAATGATGGGGCGATTTCGCCGCTCTCAAGTAGGCTCAGGGCCTGCAGAATGATCTCAAGCATGTTTTCCGCGGGCTGTTCCTCAGGCAGTGCAATATGTACGATCTCGGTGAAATGTGCCGCATAGGCCATAAGCAGAAGATCCTCGCGCAACCTACGAAACGGTTGGGTTATCTCACCTTGGCTCAACGTATGCAGGCCTCGCCTATTCAGGAAAAGCAGGAAATCACCATGGGTGAAAGGCTGGGCAAGAGCCAGCAACCTGCTTCGCACGCGGCGCGCCCCCCGAGCCACCGCATCCATCTTGCCCCGTTCTCGCGTCAAAAGCGTCACGATCTTGTCGGCTTCACCTAGATCGCGGGCGCGCAAGACGAGCCCCTCCAACCTATGCAAAGACACAGACTAGCCCCCAAGTAGCTCATTTACCTCCGAAACAAACGCAGCAAGAGGGAGAGAATTACACTTATCAGCAGGCTGCTGGCGAGTGGCAAGTAGAGAGAGAAGCTCTCCTTACGGATCACGAAATCACCGGGAAGACGGCCTAAGGGAAGGGACTTACCGCCGAACATCAACAAGAGCCCAATCACGACCAGCAGGGCTCCCGTCGTCACCAGTAGACGTCCCATTGCTGACACATCACCCATCGTGCTCCTCCTCGGATGCGAAAAGATTGCCTTGGCCGTACTCTCTGGGTGGCTCAGCGCCGAAATAGCGATACCCGAGATCGGTAAGCAGACGCCCACGTGGGGTACGCTGCAATAACCCAAGCTGCATGAGGTACGGCTCATACACATCCTCTATCGTGCCCACTTCTTCTGCCGTGGCAGCAGCCAGAGTTTCTACGCCTACTGGTCCGCCACCGAACATCTCCATGATGGTCAGCAAGAGCCGCCGATCTGTCTTGTCAAGGCCCTGCTCATCGATGTCATAAAGCTGCAGAGCCCGTTGGGCCACGTCGCGGGAAATGCGGCCATCCCCTCTGACTTCTGCGTAATCGCGCACTCGTCGCAGCAGTCGGTTGGCAATGCGCGGAGTGCCGCGCGCCCTTCCGGCGATCTCATTGACTCCTCCGGCATCCACCTGAACGTTCATCACGCGGGCGGATCGCTCCACGATGGCTGCGAGTTCAGCGGTCGTGTAAAACTCGAGCCGCTCGATTACCCCGAATCGGTCTCGCAGCGGCGAGGTTAACATGCCAGCTCTCGTCGTCGCCCCAACTAGGGTGAAGCGAGGCAGATCCAGACGTAGACTGCGCGCACCGGGACCCTTACCCAGAACGATATCGACGGCAAAGTCCTCCATTGCCGGGTACAGCACCTCTTCGATAGTGCGATTCAGTCGGTGGATCTCATCGACGAAAAGAACATCACCCGCCGTCAGATTAGTCAGAATCGCTACGAGATCGCCCTGCCGCTCGATGGCAGGACCTGATGTCATCCGCATTTGAACGCCCATCTCGTTGGCCAGTATGTTCGCCAAGGTAGTCTTGCCTAGTCCAGGCGGCCCATAAAGAAGCACGTGATCGAGTGCTTCGCGCCGATTACTAGCGGCCTGAACAAAGATTGACAGCTTCTCTTTCAGTCGCTCCTGCCCTATGTACTCGGCAAAAGAGCGGGGGCGCAATGAAAGATCGTACTCATTATCATCGTCTCGCCGTGTTGGGCCGACCAGACGCTCCCCTTGTTCCATGCCTGGCAGGAAGCCTCCTTTGAGAATCCTTCTACGCTGCGGCATCGGCATGAGCGCCCTTCATTTTCATAGCTCGTGGCGGGCCGCCAACACGCCTCAGAACCCAACTATGCAATTCGTCCGCTATGCTGACGATACCAGTAGGCCGAGGGCTGCGCGTAGCAAGGCGGAGGCGTTCGCACTATCATCGCCCTGAGGCTGTTGCCGCGTCAGTGCCTGGGCTACTGCCCGCTCTGCCTCCGATCTGCTGTATCCCAGCGAAACCAACGCTTCCACAGCATCCTGTGCTGGTCTCGAATCTCCGAGCATTACCGAGGTTACAGGCGTCGGCGTCATGAGATCATCCACCTTGAGCTTATCGCTAAGCTCAAGGAAAAGACGCTCAGCTGTCTTCTTTCCAACACCGGGAATCTGAGTCAGTGCCTTTAGGTCGCGGGTTACCACTACTCGTGCCAGATCCGAAGGAGAGAGCCCTGACAACACAGCCATCGCCAATCGAGGCCCCACTCCACTGACGCTGATCAGCAACTGAAATGTCTCTTTCTCAGAAGCAGTGGCGAAGCCATACAGAAGCAAGGCTTCTTCACGCACGTGAGTGAAGACATACAAAGAGACCTCCGTGCCTACTGAAGGCAACATGGCTAGTGTCGCTTGGGAGACAAACAAGCGAAAACCGACACCACCCGCATCAAGGATGATGTAGTCAGCATGCATGTCATGGAGCACACCCCGCAAGCGGGCTATCACGAATCCCTCGCCTCCCAGCTACTGGTTACCGTCTCGCACAAGCCGCAGTAGCCCACTTTCAGCATGAAAAGCATGGCACAGAGCCACCGCCAGGGCGTCAGACACATCATCAGGCTTGGGCACTTGGCCCAAGCCGAGCAGGGTGCGCACCATATAGCCTACCTGGCTCTTCTCAGCTCGTCCGTGCCCTGTGAGAGCCTGTTTGACCTGCAAAGGCGTATACTCATCGACTGGTAGGTTCTGTTTGGCCAGACACAGAAGTGCCACGCCTCGCGCCTGGCCTACTGCCAGAGCAGACGTGACATTCCTATTGAAAAACAGCTGCTCCACGGCGGCCATGTCGGGACGAAACTCTGCGGTAAGCTCCAAAATGGCATCGTACAAGATGACGAGCCGCTCTGAGTGAGTCATCCGAGCCTCGGTGGCGATTTTTCCGTAAGCAGCGGCCTCGTACTCCCCCTTATTTGCCGCGACGATACCATACCCGGTTATCGCCAGCCCGGGATCCAAGCCTAGAATCAACACCGCTACACTACCTCCTGGCGACCACCTGGTTCCCTGACAGCTTCGGCCCAGAACAGTATTTCCCTGCGCCAACCCATCCTTTAGTCTTAGCCTAGTCGCCCATAAGCCCATCGATGAGCTGCTGCCGCTCGTCTTCGTCTGCAAACGGGATCCCCGCCTTCAGACGCTCTCGCTCGCTTGGGCGAATGCTCTCCACGGGGATATCGGTCATCCCACGTAGCACACTGCATTCCCCGGGCTGTCCATCAAAAATGGCTACCCTGCTATCCCTCTCTCCAAGATAGCCACCTTTGGGCGAAGGAGCACAGCGGACTTCAGCAACAATCTCGTCGGCAGTGAAACGGACCACACTCCAGGACGGTTGGCGTCGATGCACGTCGACAAGCGTCGCCCCGACCAATTCGACGGGCACTGGGCTGCTCGCTTCAGCTCCTCTTCGACCGTCATCAAGAATGTAACGCAGGGTCATCCGCGCCCCCGAAATCAGGCGCTCTTCGCTGACAGTTGCGAAACCGCGATCGGGCAACAGGCGAGCATAGGTGAAGGCAAAGCTGCCCGCAAAAAGCAGGATTCCCAGGCCTAACCAGATCCAGCCACTCACGCGCCGCATAGTTCACCCCCGATCTCCGGCCCTTGTGTTAACAGGGCTCCTGCCCGTAGCATCTCCAAAATGGAGCAAACATTGGCAGGAAAGAGATCCGAAGTTCCTTGCAGCGTGTAGCCTAGTCTTGCGCCTGAAGTGCCTCCAACAGCTCCGACGTCAACTCAAGATTGGTGTAGACATTCTGCACGTCATCATTGGCTTCCAGCGCTTCAATCAGTTCGACGACTCGGCGAGCCTCGGACTCCTCAACAACCATCGTATTCTGCGGCCTCATGGTCAGCTCCGCAGAATCGATAGGTACTCCATCTCGTGCTAGGGCCTCTTTCATCGCGTTTAGGTCCTCAGGGGCACCGATAATCTCGAAGCCCGCATCGGTAGTAGCCACCATATCCTCGGCCCCGGCCTCAAGAGCGCTCATCATCAGTTCGTCTTCCCCTAGGGAAGTGCCGGCGTTGGCCACGCAGATGACAGCCTTGCGCTCAAACATCCAGCCCACGCATCCACTCTCACCGAGACTCCCGCCGTGACGAGAGAAAATGTATCGGATGTCACTTGCTGTGCGGTTGCGGTTGTCGGTAGCAATGTCAATAAGAAGCGCTACTCCCCCTGGCCCATATCCTTCGTACACAAACTCCTCGTAGGTAAGACTCTCCAGCTCTCCCGTACCCCGCTTGATGGCACGCTGGATGTTATCACTGGGCATATTGATGAGACGAGCTTCATCGATTGCCATCCGCAAGCGGAAGTTGACATCTGGGTCGCCCCCACCCTCACGCGCAGCCATGGTCAGCTGTCGGGCTACTTTCGTGAATGCCTTAGCTCGCCAGAAGTCCTCTTTTTCCTTTTTTCGCTTAATGTTAGACCACTTGGAGTGTCCAGCCATGCATACACCCCCCCTACCAGCTATCTCTTCATCTACATAAGTTTATCACGCAGGTAGCTGGTTGCAAAGGTGCGATGCTATACCGAGGTGAGCTCCTTCATCTGCCGCAGCACATAGCGGTAGACTGCGTACACCAGTAACAGAGCAGGCAGTAGTGACAATGTACGGATAGTCACCAGAAAATCGTATAAAGCATGTAACACAGCAGCCAGTAAGAAACTCCTGAGCACAGCGAAAGAGTTGGCTGCCCCCATCCGATACAGACCAAGGTAGACCCCGAAAATACCTGCAAATGATGCATGGGCCAAGGATGTGATCACGGCGCGCACAAAGACCACCTGGCTGCCAAAAGCAATGGTATACACAGCGTTTTCCACCACCGCGAAGCCCAGAGCTGCCGTAACTGCATACACAATGCCATCTTCGGGCTCATCGAAATGCCATGAGTAGAAGGCTACCGCGAAGGCCGCCAGAAACTTGACCCCTTCTTCGATCAGACCGATCGCTAGCAGACCAACCAGTGAAGCTCCTTCGCCGACGAGTAAGGGTCGCAGTGGCCGCTCGAGCAAGGCTGCTGGTATGACGGCTAGCATCCCTGCTACGAATGCTCGTGCAAGCATGCCAAGAGGTTCACGACGACGATCACGACTGGCAAAAAACCACACCCACAAAATTCCAGGCAGAATCGAAACCACAGCGATAGACACAGCGTTCAGCAACAGATGTGCCCCCCTGCAGCTGCCGCGGTCAGGCAGTGCCTGTGTGGTTTGCCCAAGGATCAGCCTTGCTAGCCAGCATGAGTGCTGTTAGATGACGCCCGTATGACCACAAGAAGGTAATCGAGCCCTGCCAGAAGCGAGAGTGCTGCTCCAGTATACAGGAGGAAACGAAGAGCAAAGAGATTCGCCAGACCAGCCACCAAGGCGGGGAATAACAGCAGAGAGGCTGCCTTGCCTAGAGGGCGAGCACTAACCACCTTGTGTTGAGACAGGAGCCAGGCACCTCCAACTATGAGGGCCAGCTCCTTTCCTAGCAGTAAGAGCACGATCCACAAGGGAGCGAAACCACTAGCAGCCACCAAAATGAGACCCGTGGCCTGCAGCAGCTTGTCTGCGACCGGATCAAGCCACTTGCCTGTCGTGCTTATCTCGCCTCGTCGGCGAGCCAGCCAACCGTCCAAGGCATCTGTCGCTGCGGCAAGGGCGAAGACGACAGCGGCCTGTCCGGGTGCGTGCGCGCAGTGAAGCCACACCACCGCAGGTATGAGCAGAAGGCGCAGTAGCGTTACGAGGTTGGCCAGCGTCACTTTCTTCCCTCCCCACATTGCCCCATCACTTCCATGGAGAACCTAGTGGCAGTCGTCCCAGATCCAGAAGAGGGGACTCCTACTTGAGTCCCCACATCTCCTCCATGTTTCGGAGGATCCTGTCCAGTCTTCGTGCCCGGGCCTCTAGACTCCTGAACACCTTGCTATAGGTGTTACTGTATCCATAGGCGCAACGCAGAGTGTACAACCGATCTTCGACACGCTCATACTCACCACGTATGCGATCCACACTGACGACCATGCATGCGCCCTCCCTCGGATTTAGGGTGCACAGGCTGGCCGCAGCATGATACAGTCAATCACAGGTATCGGTGGTTAGGATGCTCGCAGAGGCCATCACTAGCTGAGGCTCTGGATCTCCGCCCCTTGCTGAGGAGTCCCGATGACAATGACATCATCGTACCCACGAGCGAGGACTTCATCGTACAGCTCTGGGTGAAGCCCTTTCAGATAGTGCTCATAATACTCGGTAATCACGGTGTGCACAAATGCCTCGACTGAATCTTGATGTACAAGGTTGACTGTACATCCACCGAACCCCGCACCCGTGAGTCTGGCGCCCACGGCCCCCGCAGAGCGCGCCACACGAACCAGCTCCTCAAGCGCTGGGCAGCTGATGCCGTATTCATCACGACAGGAGGCATGCGAAGCATTCATAAGCTGCCCAAAGGAAATGGCATCGCCAGTACTTAGTGCCCTGACCGCCTTCTCTACTCGCTCACCTTCTGAGAGCACATGACGCATGCGACGTAGTAACGGAAACCCCTCTGTCGGCATAGGAAGCGCGTTTCCATCACCTAGACGCATATAGCGCTCTTCGACATCCGCGGTCGTGACTCCCAAAGACGCTGCTACCTGCCTTATGCTCCAGTTAGCATCGCCAAGAAACCTCTCTGCTTCCGCCAATAGCCGTGCGGAAGGCAACACCGAGAGTATCTCTGAGACACGAACCACTGTGTCAGGTACACCGTAGTCCCGCAATGCATGCGCTAGTAAAGCGGTGGCTATCCGACACTCAATAGGCAACCGGTTGTAAAGCAGACGCGCTTCTGCCGTCTTGGGCGCCTGAATCATACTGTTGCAGATGACCACGCTGTAGGCTGGCGGCAGATGTACGGTGGTAGCACGCAAAGGAAAGAAGTCAATCTTCAAGGATGTTCCAGCCTGAGCTAGTAACACGACAGCCTGATCCATGCCGCCGCCCATAGTACCCACGTAACGCTCAGCCGCAGCCATCTGCTCAGCTAACTTCACCCTGTCTAATGGCCATCCATGAACCGCCAATACAGCTAGAGCTGAGGCGACAACCATGGCTGATGACGAGGAGAGACCAGCTGCTGCGGGCAGATCACTATCGACGAGGGCGCAAAAGCCGCGCATATCGCTCAGCTCTTTTCCGTCATCAAGCGCCTCGGAGACGAGGCCTTGCACGCCAGCCTTAACGTAATTTCCCCAGTCACCCGTAGCATAGGGCCCAATATCTGCAGAGAGCATGAAAGAACGCGGTTCAAAGCGCTCCGCAGTGTTATGCAGATCAACACGACGATCCAGTCGTGGCGCCACAAGCATGCGTATTTCGCGTTCGATGGCCGTAGGCATTACAGGGAGTCCATTGTAATCTGTGTGCTCGCCGATCAAGTTGACACGACCGGGCACTCGTACGCAGTGTGTAGGAGCGATCCCTGGGAAACGCTCCCTGAACTGTGTGATCAGATGGTTGGGCATGAAGCAAAGACACCCCTTTAGTAGCCACTATCATCCGCGGCCCAGGCCCTAAGCCTGGCTATCATCGCCCGATTCCTCTTTAAAGAGCTTTCCCGCAGCTTGCACATCCTCAGGCGTACCGATGTCACGCCAGTACCCTGCGAGGGGATAGCCGCGCACGTCTAGTCCGGCGGCGAGCATGGCCTGAATAGCATCAGGTAACTCGAACTCTCCGCGTGCACTCGGGCGCAAACGGGCCGTGTACTCGAAAACGACTGGGTCGAACACATACATGCCCGCATTGTTCCAGTTCGTGGAAGATGTGCCCTTGGGCGGTTTCTCCTTGATCTCCTGCACGCGATTGTCGGGTGCCAGATAAACGGCAGCCCCCCTATATGGATCGTCGACCCAGTTGAGCCCTAGTATCGCATTGCCTTTAGTCTCTTCAAACGCCCGTATCATGCCCGCATAGTTCGATGCTGGCACCAGAATATCGCCATAGGTCATAAAAAAAGCGCTGTCACCAACGGAGTCTTTGGTCAGATGGAGAGCGCTACCCGTCCCATCGGGAACTGGTTGCCTCACATAGCGAATACTCACGCCCCACGGGCTGCCGTCACCAAAGAACCGCTCAACCACCTCGGCTAGATAACCTGTTACCACAACAAACTCGCGCACCCCTGCCTCGGACAGCGCGCAAACAATCCGTTCTAGGCAAGGTTTGTCCCCTACCGTAACCATAGGCTTGGGCCTAGTACGTGTCAGCTCGGCCAAGCGCGTCCCCCTGCCTGCCGCCAGGATAACCGCTTTCACCCTCTGTAGCCTCCTGCTCATCTGGCCGTGGTCGCCGCAACAACCTGCGCCATAGCCGCTCAAGTCATGCAACCTTCGACCCCATACAGGCAATCCCCTCCCGATTGCACCCGTCCGTCCCCTAGAGAGGCAGGAAACCCTAAGGCTTGTAGTTAATTCTCACGTAAAGGATTAGTTAAGGAGTACGCGTGTCGGCGCCAACCACATCGCTGGATGAAAATCGGGGCCGCCGACATGCCCGCACAGCATCACATCATTTTTCTGGGGAGTGGTCGGCGGCGTGTCTGATTACCCGCGTGTTGCCTCATTCAAGGATGCTCATGCCTTTGCCGAGTACATCGAATCGCTTGGCGCTAACCTGCCCATTGATGACGAGATCATTACTAGCTCTGCTTCGCCATTAGCCGCACCGCTTTCTATCGCAGGCCAACACGTAGGCAATCGCTGGTGTATCCAACCTATGGAGGGTTGGGATGCCACGGCGGATGGGCGTCCGAGCGAGCTAACTGAGCGTCGCTGGCGACGTTTTGGCGAGAGCGGAGCCAAGCTTATCTGGGGTGGTGAGGCAGTCGCTGTCCGACACGATGGTCGAGCCAATCCCAATCAGCTGCGCATCGGCACTGACACCGCAGCTCGCCTGGAGCATCTACGCAGCATACTGGTTGCGGCACATCAAGCGCATCATGACACGATTACAGACTTGCTTGTTGGTCTGCAGCTTACGCATTCAGGTCGTTACTGCCGCCCCAATGAAAAGCACAGAGGGGAGCCACGCATTCTCTACCACCACCCTCTGCTAGATGCCCGCGTAGGTATCGATGCGCAAGACGACCGACCAGTGCTTTCTGACATGGAGATCGATGAGCTTATCGCTGACTTCGTCGCAGCAGCTAAGCTGGCCCAAGAGATTGGCTTTGATTTCGTCGACGTCAAAGCATGTCATGGCTATCTGGGGCACGAGTTTCTCAGCGCTTTCTCCCGTCCAGGGCGCTACGGAGGCACGCTGCAAGGCCGGACAACTTTCCTCCATGAAATCATCAAGGGTATTCAGCGGGAGTGCCCTGGGCTCCTTATCGGCGTACGGCTAAGTGCATTTGATTCGGTACCCTATCGCCCAGACGAAGAGCACCGAGGACAGCCCGAGCCATTTGAGCATTGTCTCCCCTATCACTATGCCTTTG
Source organism: Limnochordia bacterium (assembly GCA_050951545.1). Taxonomy (GTDB): domain Bacteria; phylum Bacillota; class Limnochordia; order DTU080; family DTU080; genus DTU080. The sequence continues at coordinate 55,370 of JBMNJG010000003.1, forward strand.
GCTGCGATCCGGATAGCCCCCTAGAGACCGACCTGACGGAGACCATCGCGCTGCTTGCGACACTTCGTGATCTGGGTGTAGCCGCGGTCAACATCACCGCAGCCAGCCCCTACTATAACCCACACCTGCAACGACCCGCTTTGTTTCCACCTTCCGACGGCTACCTCCCACCCGAGGATCCGTTACAGGGAGTGATCCGGCAGATTGAGGTCGTTCGCCAACTCAAGAAGCAGGTTCCCAACCTGCCCATGGTCGGATCCGCCTATACCTATCTGCAGGAGTTTCTGCCCCATGTAGCGCAAGCCGTGGTCGCAGCGGGCTGGGTAGACAGTGTTGGCCTGGGCCGCATGGTGCTGTCGTATCCACGTTTCCCGACCGATTGCCTGCAGGGGGAGCTCAACCGAAAGGCAATCTGCCGTACCTTTAGCGACTGCACCACAGCCCCTCGCCACGGCATGGTGAGTGGATGCTACCCTCTAGATTCGTTTTTCCGAGAAAGGCCTGAGCGTGCGCAGCTTATCCAGTTAAAGAGGGGGGAAACGTCTTAGACGTATCCCAGACTGAGGCGAAAGGAGTGAAGGTCGCTATCCTCGTAGGGTAGCGACCGCCGACCGTGAAACTGCTTGTCGCTATTGTCAGTGACGATGATGTAAGAACCCTCTTGAGTGCTCTCATGAAAGCGGGTCATAGGGCGACTCGATTGGCCAGCACGGGTGGCTTCCTGCGCAAGGGCAATACCACGTTACTGTTGGGCGTCAAAGATAGCGACGTAAACAAGGTGCTGCAAATACTCCGCCAGACGTGTCGTCGCCGCACGGAGCCGTACCCTGTGAGCATTGGTGAGCACCCGACGATCATTCCGCAAGAAACCGTCGAAGTAGAAGTGGGAGGAGCGACCGTCTTCATTCTTCCCATTGAGCGGTTCGTGCACATGTAACCCCAAAGCATCGGGAGAGCACCCGCCGGGTGCTCTCTTTGTGCATCATGCCGCTCAGAAAAGCACACCACTCCGACGCGCCTGGACATTGGCCACTAACCCCACCGCAGTCAGGTTTACGATCATGGCACTGCCACCATAGCTGACGAAAGGTAGTGGGATACCAGTCACCGGCATGACCCCTAGAGCCATGCCTATATTCTCGAAAACGTGAAAAGCCCACATCGCGAGCAGTCCCGTTGTGAGAAGCATCCCATAGCGATCGTAGCCTGTGGGGAGTCTCTTCACTGTGTCTAGGAAGACCCACAGGAATAGCCCTAGAAGAACCACACAACCCACGAAACCAGCTTCTTCAGCAAAAACTGAGAAGATGAAATCGGTGTGATGTGCTGGCAGAAAGCGTAACTGCGCCTGTGTGCCCTTGAGATAGCCCTTACCGAAGAAGCGTCCTGCTCCCACCGCGATCGAGGATTGGATCACATTATAGCCAGCTCCGAGACGATCAGCCCAAGGGTTAAGAAAAATCGTGAGCCTCAGCTTCTGGTAGGGGCGAAGAGCGAAATGATAGACCAGAGGCAGTATCGGGAGCACGATCGCAGCCATACTCCCAAAGACTCTTCCAGGCACGCCGACAACAAATAGCATGGAGATCAGAATGGCTGCAAAGACCAGAGCCGATCCTAGGTCGGGCTGTATCATTACCAGACCAAAGGGAACAGCGGTCGAGATCAAGATGGGCAGGAAATCGCGTACGCGATCAAAGCCTGCCTGATGGCTCTCCAGCTGGTCAGCCAACACGAATATGAAGGCCAGCTTGGCAAATTCGGCAGGCTGCAACTGAAATGCACCAAGCCGGAACCAGCTCTGAGCCCCGCCTGCCCGTCGCCCTATCAGGAGAACCAGGATTAGACTACCGACAGCTGCCCAATAGAAGTGTCTCGTGTAGTGGCGGTATATATGGTAATCGGTGCGAAAGGCAATAGTAGCTCCTGTCAAGCCGATAGCAATGGCTACCATCTGCCGCTTGACATAGTAGAAAGGATCGGAGGTGGCATGACGACTCGCGGAATAGAGGGTAAACAGACCAATACACAGGATGGCCAGTACGCCTCCGACCAAGTTCCAGTTTACCCGCTTTACAAGCCTCTTCTCGACAATGGCCACCGTCAAGTCCCCCCCTTGCCCAACTCATCGCGGCTACGAATCCAGGGCCTGCCGCAGATGCAACCACAGATCTGACGTGGCCAGCCCGTGCCGCCACACGGCCACGCCTCGCAGACCAAGGTCGCGAGCCATCAACGCCTTGTACCGCCCCGCTCGTATCCCGTCCCACCAAGCATCCCCGCCGGAGACAGTAGCATGCTCCCCGTCGCCTTGCCCCTGCTCCATCGACTGGCTCATCCGACGCGCAGGCAGCACCTCGGTAGTCCAACCCGCCCCCCGCTTATGCCAGATGTAGCCGTAGGATGGCAGACCGAGAATCAGACGATCCTTTGGAACATGACGCATCGCCTCAAGAGCATTATCCCTTACCCACATCAAGGGCGCCACCGGTCCGGGACCCGTGTGAGGTCCATGCCGATCATATGCCATAAGAATGACACCATCGCTCACAGAAGCGAGACCGGGAAGGTCATGTAAGACCGCGTACGCCTCGTGGAAATCTACCTGCGGAAAGGCCGCTATCCACAGCTGAAGGCCCCGTGCCCTCAGCATGCCATGCAGCTCAGCAGAGAACATCACCAGGTGAGGTCTCACGCTAGCCCCGAGATACTCGACGTCTAGCACCAAGCCGTCGAGATGTCGCTCTCTCGCCCAGTTAGCCAGATTCTCAGCAAAGCGGAAGGCACCCTCTTGACGACATAGAATCGCCGGGCAACCAGCTGTTGTGCCATACGGACCTGCATAGGCGACAAGCGGCCAGACCTTAGCCCCTTGTGAATGCGCCTCCCTCACGACCTCATCGCTAAAGACCTCTGAGGTCAGATTACCTTCTGCATCAAACCGCAACCAATGAGGAGAGACTACGTCGACCTGCCCACGTAGTTCACCCCGCAACCCCGCTAATGTCTCCTGCGGATCGGAGCCGGAAAACGCCACAATCCAGGGATGTCTTGCTTCGTCTTCCGGATGCTTAGCTGTCTGCCGTGGTGCTTTCTCTCGAGTCATGATGATCGCCATGCCGATCACCATCACTATCATCAAGGCCAAGGCCCATCTCCATAGGTGGGCTCTATGCGATTTCGCCACGGCTTCCTCAATGCTCCTTTAGTGTGCTCACTCTACCTCATCGCGGCCATCCACTCTGCTTCATTACCGGTAACCGAGGCCGTGTCCTTGAAGCTCAGCTTCGGATAGTTCTTCTCTGCCCAGTGTAACGCCCATTCGCTCTTGAAGAGCACTGCAAGACGTCCAAAGCGATCGAGCACACACAGACTGTCACTACCCTCCAAGCGCTTGGGGTCAGCCTCACCTTGTACCCAACGTGCAACCTGGTAAGGGACTGGGACCAATTCCGCATCCACCCCATACTCGTGCTCGAGACGATAGTTCATGACGTCAAATTGCAGCGCCCCCACGGCACCAACGATGGTATCTATCGCCCCCCAACCAACCGGGCGAAACAGCTGAACCGCGCCCTCCTGTGAAAGCTGATCAAGCCCTTTCACCAGCTGTTTGCGCTTCATCGCATCCTTTAGCCTCACAACTGCAAACCTCTCAGGTGAGAAATAGGGAATGCCCACAAAGTGCATCACACGCCCCTCTGTGAGAGTGTCTCCTATCTGAAAAGCCCCAGGATCGAACAACCCGATGATGTCACCCGGGTATGCCTTATCTACTAACGAACGTTCCTGCGCCAGAAACTGCTGAGGCTGAGACATGCGCATTTGCTTGCCCAAGCGAACATGGAAGGCACTCATGCCACGGTGGAACTGCCCGGAAACCACACGTACAAAGGCAACACGATCGCGGTGCGCCGGATTGAGGTTGGCTTGGATCTTAAACACAAAGGCACTGAACTCCTCATCCACTGGCTCCACCCATGTCCCGCCTTCTATCTTACGACCAAGCGGAGCAGGAGCCATGCCCAGGTAATGCTCGAAAAAGGACTGCACACCGAAGTTGTTTAGAGCACTACCAAAGAAAACAGGAGTTAGCTCACCCCGGCCAACGCGATCCATGTCCAGCGGATCGCCTGCTATGTCTAGCAAGCTGATCTCTTCTACCAGAGTACGGTGTGCATCCTCGCCGAGCACCACACGCAAGGCTTCGCTATCAGGCTCAACGGCGATCACGGGAACTCGTTTCTCGCCGTGACCTACCTCCTGGTAGATCTCACAGCGGCGGTGTACCCGATCATAGATACCCCTAAACTCTGGTCCCATCCCTATTGGCCAGTTGACAGGAGTCGATCGGATCCCTAAGACTTCCTCAATCTCAGCCAATAGCTCCAAAGGCGGGCGTCCATACCGATCCATTTTGTTTATGAATGTGAAAATCGGCAGCCCTCGCTGGCGACACACCTCGAACAGTTTTCGCGTCTGCTCTTCTACCCCGTTGGCAGCATCTATAAGCATAACCGCGCTATCAACCGCCATGAGCGTGCGATAGGTATCTTCACTGAAATCCTGGTGACCAGGTGTGTCTAAGAGATTGATGGCGTAACCTGCATAGTCAAACTGCAGCACGCTCGAGGTCACCGAGATGCCTCGCTGTTTTTCTAGTTCCATCCAATCGGCTGTAGCATGCCGTTGCGCCTTCCGAGATTTCACGGCTCCGGCCAAGTGAATGGCCCCACCGTAGAGCAACACCTTTTCGGTAAGGGTTGTCTTACCAGCATCAGGATGGGAGATAATAGCAAACGTTCGCCGCCGAGCGATCTCTGCGGGTAAAGTACGATCAACCAAGTATGCATCCGCCCTTCTCGAGAAAAAAGCGCGTGAAACACACACCGCAGCTAGTCTACCACTAACTGCGCTTAGCAGGAAGGGCTGGCGGACTATGATGACAGAAAGCCTCCATCAACCGGAATCACGGCACCATGGACATAGCTTGCTAGCTCTGATGCCAGAAAGAGGGCTACTCCAGCCACTTCATCGGGTTTGCCCCATCTACCGAGGGCCAGTCTGCTACTGAAGTCGTAACCAGTCTTCATCAGATGCACATCCACGCTACATATCGCTCGCTGGATGAGCTTCCTCGTGCCAGGAGTGTGAATGGCGCCAGGAAGAATGACATTCGCTCGGAAGCCGTGCCGACCGTAGTCACGAGCAAGGGCCCTTGTCAGAGCGATGACCGCGGCCTTGCTCATACTGTAGTGGGCCATGTTACGCTTAAAGGGCAGGATGGCCTCAATGGAGGAAACGTTGATGATGCAGCCGCCCTTGCCCAAGCGTCTACCGATGAAGTCTTGGCACATCCAGAAGGCAGCCTTGGTGTTGACATCAAAAGTCATTGCCAGAAACTCGTCATCGATCTCCTGGAAAGCCTTCATCGGGTAGATGCCAGCATTGTTGATCAGCGTATCAGGCACTTGCGTCAGGGACTCCCAGAAAGCTGTGATTTCGCCTTTGTTTCTCAGATCCACCATGTGGCCCGTTACTGTAATCGAGAACCTGTCGCGTAGTTCCTGCACTGCCTTCTCCAGGCCTTCCTTATCTACATCGACCAGGCAAAGATCACCACCAGCATCGGCAAAACAAGCGGCCATCGCCCTGCCAATGCCCGACGAGGCACCGCTGATCAGAACCGTGCGCCCCTTCATAGACACCCCGTGAACGACTGAATCCATGGCGCACGCTCCTCGCCTTCCGTGTGACTGGCCGGTCAGTCATTGGCTGCCTTCATCATACAGCGACGCGGCAAAGCAGTCAAGTGGCCTCTGAGCGATCAGCTCCATGGGAAGCTTTGGAGGCTACCAACGCCGTCCTTACATCGTGAAGACGGTCTTTGCTGCCGAGCACCATGACGATATCGCCTGCTTCGACAGTGGTTCTCCCAGTCGGGACGATATAGTCACTCTGACGATTGATAAGCACAATCAGCGTTTCAGCAGGCAGACCTAGATCCGCGATCGGCTTTCCTGCCGCTGCAGACGTCACTGGAATGGCTACTTCCAGCAGATCGTTGTCCATGTTCTCCACACTAATCTCTAGCGGACTCCGCGGCTTGATGATCATGTCGGCTCCCACTCCGAGCCACCTGGCCACAGTGGGGATGGATGTCCCCTGTAGCAGTGTCGAGGTCAACACGACAAAAAAGACTACGTGAAAGATCGTGTCCGCCTCCTCAACCCCGGCCAACAGAGGCATGGTTGCCAAGACAATCGGCACAGCACCACGCAAACCCACCCACGAGATCAGGGATTTCTGCTGCAGCGTCAGTTTTGTGAAACTAAGCAGTGAGAACACGGCAATCGGTCGAGCTACCAGCATCAGGAAAGCGGAGACGGCTAGACCCAGACCGGCTACCTGAATAAGGCGAGAGGGAAAGACCAAAAGACCCAGGGTCAAGAACATCAGGATCTGCATCAACCAGGCCAAGGAGTCGAAGAAACGCGATAGGGTGCGCTGGTGAATCACTGTACTATTAGCCATGATGATCCCCGCAATGTAGACTGCCAAGAACCCACTTCCTCGTATTAGAGCAGTCACTGCATAGACAAACATGACGAGAGCCAACAGGAGCACGGGGTAGAGACCCTCGTATTCAAGATTAATGCGATTAAGCAGTGCTACCAAACCGCGACCCGCCAATAAGCCGATGATCGCGCCCACAATCATCTGCATCACAAATAGAGGGACCATATCCAGCAAGCGTGCACCGGGTTCCGTAAGCAGATGGATGCACCCAATAGTCAGGAAAATGGCCATCGGGTCGTTGGCCCCCGATTCTAGCTCCAACAACGGGGCCAGATGGCCCTTGAGAGCCGCTTTGCGTGAACGCAGCACACCGAAGACCGCAGCAGCATCCGTAGACGAGATGACCGAGCCCAAGAGCATAGCTTCCACAAGAGGGAAGCCTAGAAACCGATGCACAAAAAAACCCACCAAAAGCGCCGTGATCAACACACCAGCAGTGGCCAGCGAGATCGAGTACCAGAATGCAGGCTTAACTGCTTGCCACTTCGTACTCAAGCCACCAGCAAACAAAATGATGGCTAGCGCTGTTACCCCCATCAGCTGAGACAGCCATGGGTCATCAAAGTAGAAGCCTCCGGGGCCATCCGATCCAAACAACATGCCGACCAGAAGAAACAGCAGAAGTGCCGGGATGCCCAGATTCCCGGCCAATTTGCTCGTGAAGACGCTGGCCAGAATGAGCAAGGCCCCTCCAAGGATAATGTGGTCGATCTGCACAGACTGCAGAATCTCGTATATGTTTGCCTCCACTTACCGATCCCTGCTTACTCAGTAATGTCGTGTAGCCTCGTACCAAGAGCCCTACAGAATCTTGTCAGGAGGCGGTTCAGCGAAACGCTCCACCGCCTCCTGACAACAGAACGGTACTACCTTAGTCTACGCCACAGCAAGCTGCCGCATAGAATGGTTAGTCGCTTCTTGACTTAGTCTTGGCATCCGCCCATTCCTTAACGACATCCTTACTGCCCAACCCGATGGCGATGGCTGCAGCCAGGCCCAGCGAACCCAAGAGAATGGAGAAGGCAGTTACGACAATCGTCTCCGCAATTCCCAGCTGCTCCAACGACATGGTAGCGGCGAGCACCAAAATGGCATACTTAGCTACGGAAGCCATCCATACCGGGTAGTTGGTGTTCTCTAGAATACCGGCTAGACTGCGCGCCGCGAACTGCCCCACCCCATAGCCAGCCACCAAGATCACAACGGCAACGACTGCATTGGGGATGTATGCAAGTATGCTACCGAGGATGACACTGAGCTGCTCCAATCTGATGATGCTGAAGACCTCAACGAGGATAAGCAACAAGGTGATCCCACTTACTACGCCACCCACTATCTGAGGAATATCTGCGCCGCCGGCCTTCTCATCACGCAGAAGGCCCCAACGTGCGAGAAACCGCGTGACATTCGTCCGTTCAAGCAGCGTCGCCGTTAGCTGCCCGACCCAGCGGGCAAAGGCTACCCCGACGGCCAACAGCAAGATGGCCACGGCAATGCTGGGGATCATATTGAGCACCATTGTGAGCATGCTGATCGCAGGTCCAGAGATCGCCTGCAAACCAAGCGACTCCAAAGCCGAGATAGCGACAGGAATCAGCACCAGCACAAACGCGATAGTGCCCAATGAGCGCGACAGAGGAGTGGCAGCGAAGACCTCACCGAGGCCACATCTCTCCGGTAGCGTATCGACTCCACTGCTAGCGAGAAAGCTCGTGACGATGCCCCGAATGATCTTGGCGATCACATAGCCCACCAGCACTGTGGCAATAGCTGCAGCTAATCCCGGCAAGAAGCTGAGAGCCTGCGTAGTTACCTGCTCAAAAGGCTCTTTGAGACCCTCGAGCTGCAGGGCGCCTAGCAGAGCGGGTAAGAAAACGACCAGAACAAGGTAGTAGACGAGGTTTCCCGCACTAGCGATCCACTCCGCCTTTTGCTCTGGAGCCACAGCCTGGGTTCTGTCGAGAAAGCTCCCGACCTTCTCCAGACGTAGCAGCCTGACCACAATGCTGCGCAGAATAGTGGCTATAACCCAAGCAGCCAGTAAAATGAGGATGGCCTTCACAAGATTGGGCACTGCGAGTGCCAGCTGATTCGTCACCGCTAAGAACGGTTCCCTGACAGCGGTCACACCTAAGATCTCGAAGACCTGTACCAAGACGAAGAGCATCAACAGGTAATATGTGATGCGCACAACTACCCGATCAATCTGCTCTTTCTCACCAGTCTCCACCAGACCACGACCTTGGACCCCGCCAGTCAGGCGATGTACGAGACGGCCGACCACAGACGCAATGGCCCGAGCGAGAATCCATCCCACGAAAAGCACGATAATCGCTAACACAATTGACGGAAGCCTAGATGCTAGGGTCTCCCACAGGGAGAACACCAGGTCACCATACTCATTCATAACGCAATTCCCCTTTCTCATGTCCGTCTTCGTCTTCTGTCACGCAATAGAAGACTGGTGGCAAGACAGGGACAGGGTCTATCCTGCCTTTCGGGCTTCTTTTTTGCTCCATCAGAGACCTCTTTCGCACCCCCTCTTCAGGGAGCATACGACCAGCGACCTCGGATTTCCTCTTAGAAACTCCCTTGTCTCAGCAAAGGACAAGTGCCGCCTTAGTCTAATAGATGAGGTAGCTGACCGAACCAACTACAGTATAAGGCTGAGGGTGAAGATCATGGCCCGCATTGACATGCATACCCATCTGCTCGCTCGGGGACCCGAGCCACTGCTAGATGAGTTGGCTACAGCGGAGCGCCTAGCTCGATCTTACGGCATTGCCCGTCTGGTTCTCTTGGGTAACCTCACAAGCGTCGGAGGTCCTAACCCCACTCCACAGGATATCATGACCATCAACACACATACACTCAAGGTCATGGCTTTGTATCCCGATCTGTATATCGGTTTCTGCTATCTGAACCCTGCACACCCGCGATCATTTGTCGAAGAGGAGATGGAACGTTGCATCGCCAAAGGCGGCATGCGCGGTATCAAGCTGTGGATTGCCGTCAAGGCCACAGATGATTGTCTTGATCGTATCATGGATTGGGCCGAACGTCATGGCATCCTGATTCTCCATCATGCCTGGTATAAACAGACCGTCTACTCGTATCAGGAGTCCACGCCTGCGGAAATTGCTCAGCTCGCCAGGAGATGGCCGCACGTTACCGTGGTTATGGCTCATCTTTGTGGGGGAAGCGTGCGTGGGGTGCTAGATGTGGCCGATCTACCCAATGTGCTTATCGACACATCAGGCAGCCAACCCGAGGCAGGCTTGGTGGAGTACGCTGTGCGCCGCCTGGGAGCAAACCGAGTCGTCTACGGGTCTGACTGGCCTTTGCGCGATTTCGGTACCCAGATTGGCCGAGTGCTGGGAGCTGACCTAGACCCCGCAGACGAACATCGCATTCTCTACGCCAATGCGAGCAGAGTTCTGGGACTGGAGGAAACACGATGAGCTTTCTCATCGACACGAGCGTTTTCGCAGGGTATTGGCCTTTTCGTCATCTAAACCACCGCGACCCCGAGCAACTCAAACAGTACCTACTGTCACGAGGGGTTGCGCAGGCTTGGGTCAGCTCGGCCGAAGCGATTCTGTATCCCGATCCCATGCAGGGCAACTGGCCCCTGCTAATGGCAACCAGAGAAGACGCCTTCTTTGTGCCTGTGACGCTGGTTGACATCACCTTGGCTACCTGGCGCAAAGATGCTGAACAGTGTATCACACGGCTTGGCAGCCGCGCTATCAAAATCACTCCGAACTACCATAGCTACCCTCTCGATCATCCAAGTCTCGGTGAGTTGGCCACAGTGGCCAGTGATCTGAACCTACCGCTGTGCATCCAGGTGCGCATGATGGATGAGCGTACCCATCACCCGCTCATGAAAGTGCCTGGAGTTCCTCCTGCCCAGATCGCGAAGTTGGCCGAGCAGCATCCCGGTACCCGATTTCTTGTCTGCGGAGTCTATATGAGTGAGCTCAAGGCTCTCAATGAGGTGCCAAACATTTGGTGTGAGATATCGCATGTTGAGGCAAGCCAGAGTCTGATTGTCGCTACGAGATCCTTTCCCTGGCAACGCCTAGTCTTTGGCAGCCATAGCCCGTTTCTCTATTTCGAGGGAGCGCACCAAAAACTCGACGTCAAGACTGAGGGCCTTGCGGCAAAGCAGATCGACGCTATCAGGCAGGCCAACGCCCTGGCCCTACTGAATCCGCCTACCTAGGGATAGACAACCTTCAGTTGGTCATGTTGTGAAGGGCATCCTGTAGAAGGGGGAAGAACAAATGAACAAATCCCTTCGTCACGCATTGGCTCTGCTACTAGTTCTATCTTCCGCCGTGCCCACAGAGGCTGGTGTGCAGATCACCCACTTCATGTATGAAGGCCACGGAAGCAAGTGGCAAGAGTATCTTGAACTCATGGCCGAACGCTTTGAGGCATCAACGGGTATAACAGTTGGGGTTGTTCTGTCATCTGGAGGAATTGGCGGCCTGAGAACAAAGCTACTGACCATGGTAGCTGGAGGCGTGGCTCCGGATGTCACCGACACGCACCCGATGATGGCCGCCCCGCTCATCGCTCAAGGCATCTTTGAGGATCTTACTCCGTATATCAAGCGCGACAAGTTCCCTCTTGAACGCATCCCCCCAGTGGCTGTAGACGGCGTGCGCACGCCTGACAATCAGATGTGGGGTATTCCTGTCAGTGTCTATCCGGTGGTCACCTTCTTTAATATCGATATTTTCGCCCAACAAGGGCTGCCTAACCCCCGTGAACTCGGCGCTGGTTGGACATGGGAATCACTCGCCTCGACTGCTAAGAGACTGACTCGTGACACCGATGGTGACGGTGCTCCCGAGATCTACGGGACGGTTCGAGCTACCTCTCGTTGGGAAATGCAGGTCCACCAGGCAGGCGGGCAGCTCTACGACAGGATCGTGTACCCAACCAAGAGCCAGTTCAACAGCCCGAGTGTCCTCCACGCAGTAGAGTTCCTGCAGAAGCTTTACGTGGACGGCATTGCCACGAACAACAGCACGTACGATGTGTACAAAGGCAATGCGGGTTTTTCGGTCGTCGACGGCCCCGGCTTTATCGGGCCATACTACCAAAACGTATCCTTCTCATGGGACATCGCCGGACAGCCCAAGGGACCAACCAGTCGGGCTGCCAGAGTCAACCCCGACGGTTTCCAGGTGGTCGCCCAGAGCAACCACCGAGATGAAGCCTGGCAATGGGTACGTTTTCTGACCGCTGACACAGAGAACCAACTGGAGATGGCGCGTATTACTGGCCGCCTGCCCTCCCTAAAGGAAGCGATGATCCGCTATCCGAAGGTCGGAGGTAGCCTCACACTTCCTAACAACTGGCAAGCCATGATCGAGACAGCATTCGATCCCACAGGCTATGCAGCGTACGTGGTCCCCAACGCCACGCAGATCGATGCTATTGTAAACCCCATCATGGGGCGCATATGGAATGGCCAGATGGCAGCGGCAACTGGTCTACAGCAGATCCATGATCTATTGGCATCCCTGTTGCAGTAGATTGGGGGGTACGCGTGTCGGCGGCCAACGACATGCGCGCACAGCGTAACGCGATTTTCTTGGGAGGCGCAGAAGGCATGTTCATTGATATCCACGCCCATGCTCGCAAATACCCTGGCACTGGTCGTTTCGCTTACGACAACTTCGCCACGCCCGAGCAGTTGCTGGCCAGATATGATGCCTTGGGCGTTGCTAAGGGAGTACTTCTGCCTTTGGTCAGTCCAGAGGTCTATGAACCCCAATCCAATGGCGAGATACTGGACATATGCGAATCCTATCCCGACCGCTTTGTTCCTTTCTGCAACATCGATCCACGAGCGATGACGAACTCCGAGACGGCCCCACTGGGCGAACTGCTGGCTTTTTACAAAGACAAGGGCTGCAAGGGCCTCGGCGAGATGCTCCCGAATCTACCCCTAAATCATCCCTTGGTCGATAATCTCTTGCATCACTGTAACCAACACCGAATGCCCGTTACCTTCGACATGGCAACGAAGATTGGAGGCACCTACGGTGTGTACGAGGAGCCGGGCCTGCCCTATCTCGAAAGAGCACTGAACGAGTTTCCAGACGTGATCTTCCTCGGGCACTCGCCTCCCTTCTGGGCAGAAATCGCTGTACTCGAGCCTGTAGAGAGTCGGTCAGGCTACCCCAAAGGACCGGTTAAGCAAGAGGGCGTGGTACCTAGGCTATTGCGCCAATACCCCAACCTACATGGCGATCTCTCGGCGGGAAGCGGTTACAACGCTATCAGTCGGGATCCGGACTACGGCGCGTCCTTCCTTGAGGAGTTCCAGGATAAGCTGTACTTCGGTCTGGATATCTGTGATCCGGCTGGTCCAGTGCCTCTGGTGGACTTCTTGGTCCAACTGCGAGACAGCGGTCGCATCTCGTTAGGCTGCTTTGAGAAGATCGCCTGGAGGAACGCCAATCGGCTTTTGGATCTCGGACTCGACCTGTGAGCAATGAAAGGGCGGATACAGCCACAGCCATACCCGCCCTTCCTGCATCGTGGAGACCCCTATGCACCCTACTTCGCTACGGCTGCCATCGGAGTGTCGATCTCCTCGGCATACCTGGCTTGTGCAAGCATTTTGTACACATCCAGCGTTTGGTTACACACCGCAGACCACGTATACTTGCGAAGGGTCTTTTCCCGGGCCCGAACGGCCAGGGCTTCTGCCAGGTTACGGTCATCTAGCAAATGCAGGATGGTCCGCACAATCCCGTGGAGATCGCCAGGATAGACCTTTAGCCCGTCCACACCATGTTCCACAATCTCTGCGAGCCCACCAGTATCCGACACGACCACGGGTACTCCTGCTCCCATCGCCTCCAGAGCGACGATCCCAAAAGGCTCGTATAGACTCGGGAAGACAGCCAGCGACGCCCGAGCCAACAGTGCGTTTCGCCCATCATCATCCACATATCCCGGAAAGAGAACCCTGTCGGCAATACCTAGCTCCGCAGCCATGGCCTTGAGCTTGTCAGAGAGCGGCCCTCGTCCAGCAAAGACGAAGTAGACATCAGCCCGTCTTTGAAGGATAGCTCCTGCTGCCTCCATCAGGAGTTCTACGCCTTTTTCCCGCACAAATCTGCCCAAGAACGCTACCACATGTCCATGCCGTGGTAGATATGATGGTGATGAGGTGGTCGCCGATACGAGAGAAGAGACATCCACACCGTTAGGTATGACTTCTATCTTATCACCAGCAACCCCAAAGACCTGGTTAAGCTCACCGTGCATCGCCTGACTACAGACGATCACCCGATCAGCACCAGACATCAACATCCGTTCCTGTCGGTCAATGGCCCGCTGCATCGAGCTGTGAAGGCCCCGATTGCGACCGTACTCCGTCGCGTGAATTGTAGCGAGCAAAGGCACCCCATAGCGCCGGGCGATCATGCGTGAGACCTCGCCGACTAGCCAGTCATGACCGTGAATGACATCGAAGCGACGGCTAAGCCAGACCCTTCGTGCCAGTTCGTACAGCCGTACATTTCCCTGAAAGACCAGGTCCGTGAAAGAGTCACCGGGCAAGTCTGGCACATGCACGCGATGGAGAACCACTCCCTCTTCGACTTCCCGCTCACTTAGCGCACCATTACCCAAAGTACACACATGCACCTCTGCGCCCTGTCTTGCTAAGTTCCGAGAGAGCTCATGCACATGCCTCCCCAGGCCTCCAGCACTCAACGGAGGGTACTCCCATGACAGCATCAGTACTCGCAGGGCTCCGGTGGGAAACATCAGGGCTGGCTGCGGGAGAGTCGTATCACAGAACTCCCGGTAATTCATGTAGGGGAATATTGCATGTGCCCGTTCTAAGTACTGCAGCTGCGTTTCATCGATCTTGCCCCATTCTACCTGCGCACAAAGAAGGTAGAACCATCTCAAGTGCTCGTCTAGGCGCCTATTAGCATAGTCCACCGCTGTTTGGGCACTAATGATGAATGTCCAGTCACTGCTTTGAGCAAGCATGAGTTCGCGACCCGCTTGGTTCAGGGCTCTCCTTTCTAAGCCACTGGCGTTGGGCCGGCCTTCCGCAAGCGCGGCCATCCTTTCCTCAGCCACGTGCAGGTGCCGATAAACCCAGCAGTTCGCCTCATTCAGCCAGACAGAGCTGTAGCCGTGATTGCCCCAACTCGATTCAGGTAGATCGGCCACAGGTGCCTCAGCGCACAGCGGATAATCAGTGGGAGCTATGAGCTTCAGTTCGTTCTGATCGTAATGCATCTTGCGACAGAGGTAATTCAGGAAGGCTGGTCCTTCATACCACCAGTGTCCGAACAGCTCAGTATCATACGGCGAAACAATGATCGGCGGTCGGCCCGTCACACCGTGTAGTTTCTCCGCCTGTCTCAACCGCATATGAATAAAGTGAGAGGCGTGGGCCGCTGCCCGTTCATCTGCCCAGGCTGGTACATAAGGTTCTTTATGGGGGCCGTCTCCTGTGATGCGATAGTATTTGAGTCCCGTGTTGACCCGGATGCCGTCAGGATGCACATGCTCACGGATATACTCCCAATCGAGGTCAAACCCTACGTCACGGTAGTATTCGCGGTAGTTGTGATCCCCTGGATACCCCTCCTTGGAGCTCCACACTTGCTTAGCTGAATCCCTATCGCGGCCAAAGGCCAGAAGACCCGCATGTGTACGCACGGGCGAATGGACACCGCTAGGTGGCGCCGGGTCAGCATGCATGATAGCGTGACTGTCGACCAGGAAATACTCCAGATTCTCCTCGGCCAGAAGATCGTCCAGCCCAGGACGATAGCCGCACTCTGGCAACCAGATACCTCTCGGCCGGTACCCGAAGTGTTCTTCAAACGCGCGTACACCTAGCCTGATCTGGCTGCGGACGGCCTCCCGAGAGCGCAGCAATGGCAGATAAGCGTGCGTGGCCGCGCTGGTGAGTAGCTCTAGACCACCTGCTTGCGCTAACTGAGCGATACCCTGCAACAGATCACCGTTATATCGGTCGCAGAACACGTGGCGGGCTTCGCGCAGTTTCCACAGGTACATCTCCGCCACTGATCGGAAAGCCTGGTCGTGTCTGAGCCGAACTACCTCCTTCTCGGCTAGACGAATCAGACCATCAAGATGGTCCTTATACCTGGCCTGCATGAGGGGATCGCGCAGCATCTCCATAAGAGGTGGTGTGATGGACATGGAAAAACGAAAGCCCACCCCGTCTGCCTGGAGTTGGTGGAACACATTCACCAGAGGTATATAAGACTCCGTGATGGCCTCAAAAAGCCATCGCTGCTCTAAGGCGTTCGGATCATCTAGATGCCGCACATAGGGCAGATGGGTATGTAAACAGATAGCCACGTATCCCTTCATCAATGACGGACCTCCTGCGATGGCGTATGGTCAACTTAGGAAGTGAAACGGTGAGCTGATGCTCTCGGGCTTCCACTCACTGGGTCGCTGACCCGGTAATGATCGGCCAGCCCAATTGCGCGGCGTCGTCGCATGGTTCGAACGCAATAGGGTGACGAAGACGTTGTACACATTACGCGTGCCCACATCAAGCACATAGGTCTTTCCGGGCAGCAGACTATGAAAAAACCAGTTGTCGGTCAAGCGAGACGTATTCACTTCCTGAATAACACGTGGACCATCGTCTACGTCATCAATCATGTATAGGCGAAGGACCAAGGGTAGTTCGTCCCAATCGCACCCAAAATGACGCGATGTCATTTCCCGGAATTCCGGAGTCAGCTCCCAGTAGGCATACAGACTCTGGGGATCGCGAGTCATGAGGTCCACGCGAGTGACACCATGAAACGTAGGAAATGGCGGCGGTGCGAAGCTTGACGCGACCCCGGCCTCGGCACGTGCATCAGAAGAGCGGATCGTGGCACCTGCCGCGAGGTTATCAGGCACGGGGCCCCCTCCTTTCACTCAGAACAACATCACTACCAAGTATGGCGTCCAGCGCCGGTTGGTATGCACGATACATGCGAGATTCTTTCCACCGCAAGAAAGGCACAGCAAAGGCCTTGAATAGGAAGGATAACGGTTATGGGTGTCGAAGCAGCCGATAGTGCTTCTATCGGAAAGCACGACTAATCTCTGTGTGAGGTGATCTTAGTGTTATCCAATTCGTCAGATCGTGTGGCGGACAAGATGGACGGGTACCTCTTCTATCTTCTTTACGAGCGAGGCCTCAGCAAGAACACCATCATTCACTACAGTCATGATCTCTCCCTATTCATGCGCTACATGGCTAGACAGTTAAGTATTGAGCCCCTTCAGTTGCGTCTGGCCGCGATTACCCCTGAGCACATCTGTAGTTTCCTGGACTACTTAAGAGATGAACGCGGCAACACCAATCGCAGTACTAAGCGACGACTCGCCGCATTGCGCTCGTTTTTTGACTACATAGTCGCTGTGGCCTCTACGCCCAGCAAACCATTACGCAATCCAGCGTCAGTTGTGCTACCTCCGTCAGCACCGGAACCTTTGCCAAGCCCTCTCTCACTTGAGGACTCCGTTTCCCTTTTGCGGGCTGTACGCGCACACGGCCCTAACCCCAAACGTGACTATGCCATCATGCGCCTGTTTCTGCACTGCGGGGCCCGCTTGTCAGAGGTTCTGGAGCTGAACCGGGAACACATCAGTCTCGAAGGGGAATTCGTGCGTCTTGACGCGTTTGGCGTGCGTGATCGTCTAATACCACTAAGCGAGGAAACTGGCAACGCGCTAGCAGCCTATCTTAAGGCACGCCCAACAGTCTCGTCACCACGAGTATTCATCAACCGCAATGGAAGACCCATCAGCAAAGGTGCCATTTACCATGCGATAGACAAATGTGCTTCGGCGGCTTCGCTATCGCACAAGAAGGTCACGGTGAGCATGCTCCGTCACACCTGCTTTACACTGCTCGCAAAGGAGGGATTCACTGCTGAGGAGCTGCAGACACTCGCCGGCCTTCGCAGGATACAGACCCCGCGCGCCTACCTGCGCCTAGCCAGTAAGGAACAACAGACACCTGATGGTTCTAACGCTGATGACTGAAGAACTCAAGCGAACCAGGAGACGGCGGCTCACCATGACGTTGCCGTCTCCTGCCTGGCTCCCGCTATCACTCGCTGAACCGGGATCCGTTCTGTACCAATGGGTGACGTAACAGCTACGAAGACGTTTGTCTGCAGCAATCGGCCCCAAGCACCAATCTGCAAAATCCCTCTTGTGCGCATTGCCAGTGCGCGATATCGTTGAATAAGGTATGCTGCAAGCTGGTGGACGCAAGGACAACCATTGGGAGGGGCTCACACCATTGGCTCGGATCGTCATTGTCGGTGGAGTTGCAGGGGGCATGAGTGCTGCAGCGCGCCTGCGTAGGCTCGACGAATCAGCTGAGATCATCGTTTTTGAAAGAGGTCCGTTCGTCTCGTTCGCCAACTGTGGCCTTCCTTACTATGCCAGCGGGGTCATTCCCGAGCGCGATGAGCTCATCGTTGAGGATGCGCCATCCCTACGGGCCCAGTTGCTCCTGGACATCCGTACTGAGACAAACGTCGTATCGATCAATCGCACAGCCAAGACGATTGCTGTGGAGGATACCAATAGGCAACGCAGCGAGGAAGCCTATGACACGTTGATTCTCTCTCCGGGAGCCGCTGCGGTGCGACCACCCATCCCCGGTGTTGATGATAGCCGCATTCACACGATTCGGTCCATCCCGGATATTGATGCCCTGAAAAGCCGCCTCGACACAGGAAAGCTGCGAGAGGCAGTAGTGGTAGGCGGCGGATTCATCGGAGTGGAGATGGCTGACAATCTACTGCGAGCCAATGTCAAGGTACACCTGGTGGAAATGACCAACCAAGTGCTATCCAACATGCTCGATCCAGATATGGCTGCCTTCGCGCATGCGCACCTGCGCAGCAAGGGTCTTCATCTTCACTTTGGCTCACCAGTACATGAGTTCGTCGATCACGACGGTCAGCTTGCCGTCGTCTTGAGCAACGGCTCTTACCTGAAGGCCGATGCAGTGATCCTAGCCATCGGTGTGCGACCCGAAGTGAACCTGGCTGTAGCGGCCGGGTTGGCCTTGGGGCTCCGCGGAGGCATCGCTGTGGACGAGTACCTGCGCACTTCAGATCCTCATATCTACGCCATAGGCGATGCCATCGAAGCACGAGATGTTGTGACGGGCTCTCAGACCCTCGTTGCCCTGGCTGGCCCTGCTAACAAGCAAGGCCGCCTTGTGGCGGACAATATCTATGGCCGCCGTGTCCCCTACAAGGGCACCCAAGGAACAGCGATAGTCGACGCCCTCGGTATGGTCGCTGCGGGAACAGGAGCCACTTCGGCAGCCTTGAAGCGAGCAGGGCTCCCCCATCTGGCATCCGTCATCCATGCTTACTCCAACGCCGCCTACTTCCCCGGTGCCACACCTCTGACCATCAAACTGCTTTTCGACCAGAAAGGGCGCATTCTTGGTGCTCAGGTTGTTGGGGAAAAAGGAGTTGACAAGCGAATCGATGTTCTCGCCACCGCATTGCGGCTGGGAGCTACGGTCTACGATCTGCAAGAGCTCGAGCTGGCCTATGCACCGCAGTTTGGATCAGCAAAAGACCCCGTAAACATAGCCGGATATGTAGCAGGCAACATTCTGGCTGGTGATGTGACGACGGT
The DNA here is from genome assembly GCA_050951545.1 of Limnochordia bacterium. Taxonomy (GTDB): domain Bacteria; phylum Bacillota; class Limnochordia; order DTU080; family DTU080; genus DTU080. The sequence goes on from JBMNJG010000003.1 coordinate 74,654, forward strand.
GCAGGCCACACAGGTCCCTGACCTCGAGAACATCGCCACGTTTCTTGATGTTCGCGAGCCTGAGGAGCATGCCCGAGGCTCTATCCCAGGGAGCCTGAACATCCCACTGGCCCAGCTCCGAGAACGCCTAAGCGAGATTCCCCGCGGGAAACCAGTAGTCGTCTACTGCCAGGTTGGACGACGGGCATACATCGCCTGTCGCGCGCTGAGACAGCTTGGCCTTGATGTCGCCAACCTCGCTGGCGGATGGCGCTCCTACGCAGCGCTGAAGTCAGAAGAAAGCAGAGCCATGAGCCTAACACACTAGGACTCATCGAGAAGCGGTATGTGCCTGTTTCGGGCTGCTAGAGTCTTCCATCCCTCCACCGGGGAGGGATGGAAGACTATGGATCACGAAACACACGCGCTAGTTACTCGCATGTATTCTGGTACCTCAAAGCGTGTTGATGCCGGAAATACCGAGAAGAAGGATGCTGGCGTCGGTTTCGTCGTTTCCAGAGCAGAGAATACTCGTAATCTCACGCTCGGGATGAGGGTTGACCCACTCGAAGCCGAGCGCCGTGACATCGCGCCCGTCGCTGGTCTTAGCCTGCAGCAGGGGATCACCCCAATAGGTCGCGATATAACCCTGATGGCGATAGTACTGCTGTGGCAGAGGATCGCCATACCGTCTGGTGTAGACGCAGATGTTCCCCGCATATTCGATAGGTATATCGACCTGTGAACCGTCTACATATCGCACCGTATACCGACCGACCTCGGTCAGCGGTTTCCATGCAACACGCGGAGCGTTGTTTTCGGTCGCGTGCAGGAAAACGAGCCTTTGGAATGAGGCAGACACGGGAATCTCAACGGGTGCGCAGGACAACCTTTGCGCGTAGGTGAAATCGAAAGTGCAATCTTCCAGAACATTTGCAGAGTGCTTGAGAGCTTCTGCTACCGCAGCTGGCAGCCTTGGAGCAGAAGTGATGGGCAGTGCAACCGCCTCGGATCGCACGGGATGGTCGATCGGCTTGGCGATGCCACGCACTTCGTCGCGCAGACGAGGCATCCGTTTGGCAATCCATGCGGTATACACCTCGCGGGCGCGTGAGTCGTACTCTTCTGACCAGAGCATCTCAGCCGAATACATCACATCGAATATCTTTCCTTTTTTGGCGAGCGTATGTTCGTCGAAGCGGCACCAGGTGGAGACCTGTCCTCCGATGATACCCTCTTTGGCGATGCGTTGCTCATATCGCGGATAATGGCTTGAATACATGTTCCCCATGATGACCTTATAGCCAAAGGGTAGAATGTTATCTTCCATATCAAGGTCAAAATGAAAATACCAGATGAAATCCAGCATCACAATGTCCCGTGGCAGGCGTTCGATGGCCGTGTGGGTCTTATACCGCCGCTCCGTAGGGTGCAGCATGTCGCACCAGATCATCATTTTCAGGCCTTTTTTGGCCAGATAGTCGTGCATGCGCGTAACATGGAGTGCGTACAAATCAGCATGGTCTTGGTCGCGACAACGAGGACAGAGCCCTATCTGATAGATTTCGTCGTGCCCCATATGTACGTAACGCTCCGGGCCAACGACCTCCACAATCTCGTCGATGATGTCGTAGATGAGCTCGTAGCTCTTGTCATGCAGAGGGCAATAGGAGTGGTGATAGTATGTGCTAGGTGGCTGGTCAGCGCTGCGGGTATCGAGCTTTTTGCTGTTTTCTACGCTTTCTGCCACCTCCGCTATTTCGGGGTGGGCATAGGTGATGTACTGGACATGCCCGAAGGACTGTACCTCCGGGATCACCTCAAAGCCGAAGCTTTTGCTATACTCTACAAACTCCCGCACCTCTTCTTTCTCAAGCAAACCCCCACCTGCCACCATCTCACCGTGCGGGAAGGCTGGCTGCGTACCCGCCTTGGCCGCGCGATTGCCACGCTCCCACGCCTCGCTGATCTCCGGGTGTCTGTCAAACCGCATCCCACCAGCGAACTCAATGAATAAGGTGTTGTAGCGCATCGGAATCAACACATAGCGGATCAAGCGCCGCGCGAAAGCCAACTCCTCACGAGGAGGAAGCCCGAAATGGAAGCCACGCACGGGCACGCGGGGCTCGTCATCAATCTCGCAATATGGCAGCGCACCGTTAGAGGCCAGCTGGAGAGTGCTCTCAACAGCATACAGCAGACCAAGTCTACACGACGCGAACAACTCCACGCCGTCAGAGTTGACGCGGACGCGGTAGCCCTCGGAGGGGATACTGTCATCCAACCCGATGGAGACAGAGCCCTTCTGGGAAGGGATAACGGGTATGTCGATGCCGAAATACTCTGCAAAACGCTCCCGTAAATACGACGCGGCAAATGTCGCATCGGTTGACGATTCGAGTGCTGCAATGGATTCTAGTGCGGCAAGAGGGTAATGGCCAACATAGTACCGGATATCCGCGGGTGTTGGGTAGATGTCCGGTTCGTCGGAATCTGCACCAATGAGGACCAGGTCTTCTACGACGATGTCTTTAAGGTCGGCCTGAAAACGAACAACAATCACCGCCGCCCGGACTCCGATGGGAATCGTGAGTTCTCCACTCAACAGTCCGCCGGTCTGTGCGTCATAGCGGCCCACGCAAGAAAGCTCGTCTTCGACAAGAGAGAAGACTTCAACAGATCCTACAGCGGAACGATCAGCAAGCTTTAGGCAGACCGCTCCGACAAAGACCTCCCTGCCTAGACTGAAGCGGATATCAACACCAGTGTCCATCAGCGAGCTCCACTTCCAGCCGACGGGGGATCCAGTACCAAGGCTACCACTGCCGAACGGTATTTCGCCCGTATCGGCACCGCCTGAATCAAAGGCCAGATCGGGTGGAAAAGGGGTAAGTGTTCCCCGATGGAAAAACCTATAGCTCCCTGTGAGATTGGTGCGGTCCATGTTCAATTGGCCGATATACATATCTGCGTGTCGGTCGATTCGGCGCACGACCAAACCAACCTAATCCTCCCTCATTGTCTAGTGATCATACTTCTCGCCACTTGTGGCGTTCCTATCCATGCCTCTTTGTTTCCCCTTTCTCCTCGGTTCCCCTGCACTTCCACGCGTTGATAATAGACATGATCACATCGCCAGTCCACCTGCTGTAGAATCGGGCAGGAGCGGGGTCCCCCCGTTGGCCGCCCACACCACCCAGCATGAGATATGCGCCCTCTCTCTTTTTGGAAGCAGAAAAAGCACAGTTTGGCAATCTAGAATAGGGGGTTAGCGCGCCAACATTCATGATATGTCGAGACCAAAGATCAAGTCCTAGTTGTTGGTGCAAAATCGTTCCCTAGTAAGGTGGCTGTTAATCAGGCTGCTTTTGCTTCCTGAATCGCAGCTTTGCTCTGCTTTTCGTCCTCTTGCTGTGCCTTCCATGTCCAGTAGTCTTTCATGTCGAAATATCGGTGCCCGGTCATCCACTGTTCGTCTTGTTCCATCAGGACGGCTCCTTGCAGTCGGAACGCTGAGTCGACGTTAGGGAAGATACGAATCACGCGTTCTCGACGACGTACTTCCTCGTTCAGCCTCTCCACAGCGTTAGTGCTCCTTAGGCACCTGCGATAGCGCAGGGGGCAAGGCCAGGACGGCCATGGTGTCCTCGAAACCCTCTTCTAGGCACTCCGCCACCCTTGGTGCTACCGCTATGTACTCCTAAAAAATCTCGCGCAGATGCCGTCTGGCCGTTCTCATATCGAGGTGACCAGGTCGACGCCAGACAGTCCACGCTCCTTGAGCCAGCCAAAAAAGTCCGACCAGCTATCCTCAGATTCACTGTCCCCGATCTGAAAGCCGAGGATCTCCCGATGGCCCTCAGCACTCACCCCGACTGCTATGAGGCAGCACTGAGACTGCACACGGCCATCTATACGCACTTTGACATACATGCCGTCGACCAAGACAAAGGGGTGGAGTTGACCCGACAGGTTTCGGTCGTTCCAGCTCCAGACGAGGGGATCCAGTTGCTTGCATAGCTCCGACACTGTCGACTTCGAGAAGCTGGTGCCGCATAGCTCCTCGGTGGTACGCTGCACCTTCCGCGTGGAGACGCCGTTGATGACCATCTCCATCCAACGGCTTGCTCACTACGCTAGTAACGCTCAAACAGCTCTGTGGACAAGCTGCCACTCCGCACAGGCGCGGGACCTGAAGCTCCTGCCGTCCCACTCGCGTTTTCATACTCCTCGGTCGGTACCCGTTACGGTATCCCAGTCGATCCTCGGTACGCTCGTAGGGTGCCGCCCCGAGCTGTTCAGTGGCCTGCACGTTCAGCACCTGGTTCAGCTCCACAAGCTTCGCCATACCCTCTCCTCCAGGAAAAAGCACTGCAGGATCTCGCCATTCACGGTAATCTGCTACTGGGCCATCGTCTTCCTCCTTAGCTGACTTCTAGTCAATCTCACCCTTACCAGAGGAACGATCGCCCTTCCTGCTACAGCGGGGCCGCTATGCTTTTTACACCATCTTACCGAACGCTACTTGCCGAGAGGTCTTATGCTTCTTTTTCATGGCAATGGCACTCAAGCTACTGCGCCCTTGATGCCCACGCCCTATCCAGATCCGCTTGGTACCGACTGTTGATGCGGTTGATGGCTTCATGTAGGTCAATCTGGCCCCATAGACCCCGTAGGAGGAGTTCGCTTTCGGCTTGTATAACCCCGGCCATACCCGTGGGGGCACCGACGCTATAGTGGTCTAGCACCTGATACCAGTCTTTCATGTAGGGCGCTGCCTTGGTGAGGCCTGCGGCCACGTCATGCCTGCTGGGAAGGCTCTGGGTGTAGAGGTGATAGGCTACCGTGTTTTCAGGTTCCAGAAGCCACTTGATCAGCTCCCACGCTACGGCAGGGTCGCGAGTGGAATGCACTATACCTATGAGCTTATAGTACGCAGGGGCCTTTGGTACCGAACCAGGATAGCGGCTGGGTGCCTGATCAGACCGTGCAATCGAATTTGCCCAAATCGATGCTAACCAGTCTTCCGTTCAACACGTTTCGAGTGTCAATGTAATCGGGTGGGCCGTGCCCCCTTGCGGGATAGGGCCGTTAAGCGGCGGTAGTCCGGTGCAAGCAAGGGGTCAATACGGACTGCTTCGCTGTCAACCTCTGCGCCTTGGATGTCGTGCAGACGCCTTTCAATGACCATGAGCGTGGGCCGATTTGGCAAAACTCCGGTGAGCACGTAGCGGTTGTGTATCGGGTCGCCTACGATATCTAGCCCGCCGAGCCAGCGCTGGGTCTGATCGCCAGAAAAAAGTACCTCATAGGCCACGGATTCCATGAATTGCTGTCGCCCAAGGGCTCCTAGCCAACCCAGCATTCCGGTATGGCAGAAAGCCCATAAAGCATAGATCGGGATAGCGAAGATAATCATGAAAGGCCAAGCTAGTATGTCATAAAAGAAGGCAGCATCGATCGATCCCATGCCCGCCCACACCAAGAAGCTGAAGACCAACGGCATTACGAACTCGTCGACATAAAATCCGAAGTTCGACTGCCCAGCGAAAGCAAATCCTGTCTCAATAGCCTCCGGCCAGCGGGCGCGTATCTTTTGTCTCAGCAATCCTGCCGCTGACCCTAATACCGTGTAGATCAGCAGAGCATTCGCTTTGGCCGCCAAAGACCAATCCGTCAGCTGCACGAAGCGCCGTAGGATATAGACATACAAGACAAACGTCGTAACCAGCCCCGCCGCTACCCCACTCCAAGCAACTGAGTGTCTGTCGCAATATCTGAGGCGCAAAGCCGGGGATAACGCCACGTACATTTTGCTTTCGTCTTTCCCGACCACCGCGGTTCTTCTGCCATGCGTCATGAAAACAGCTAGTACGGCTATTCCCCATATCCCATGCAATGAGCCCTGCCAGACCCCTGGAGTTATAGCCATGAATGCCACCAAATAGACGATGTCCCGCGTCATCGCGGGGGGGTATCGTTTTTCCCGGGTCCACGCAAAAGCATGAGCAAACACCTTATACCACAGGACAGTGACAATGAGTAACACGGGACCATAAAGGATGCTCAAATAAGGGCCGGTCAACCATCTATATCTGGTTTCAGACATGGGGGGCCTCCTTTGGGCACTTTGCCCCCGACACCGTTAACGGTACGGATGGGCTCCGAGCTGATCGAGCACCCGCAAAGCCGCACGGGTCGCCCAAAAAGCGTTCTCTCCTGTTGCGAGGAATCGCTGCCACGAGATGCCCTGGAAGTGCCGCTGGGCGGCCTTGACCAGGCCCTAGTGGTTGTCAGAGGTGACCAGATCGACACCAGACAAGCCACGCCCCTTGAGCCAGCTGAAGAACTCTGACCAGCTGTCCTCAGACTCGCTGTCGCCGATCTGGAAGCCAAGAATCTCCCGATAGCCCTCGGCGTTCACCCGACTGCTATGAGGCAGCACTGAGACCGCACACGGTCATTCACGCGCACTTTGACATACCTGCCGTCCACCAAGACGAAGGGGTAGGCTTGTCCCGAAAGATCTCTCTCATTCCAGCCCTGGGCGATCGGATCCAGTTGCTTGCAGCCATACGGTCTTCGGTAAGATTTGCTCGTGGGTTGACACGCGACCATCGCAGGCTGAGCACGCCGCGTTGATGTCTTAAGAAAACAGGGCCATCAGCCTAAGTCACTGAGATTCATCGAGGAAATGCACGGCATCGGCAACGATCGACGCCGCTTCGCGGATGCTACCCAGATCCACCCACTCATCGGCGGTATGGGCCTGTTTCAGGCTTCCAGGTCCGAAGACCAAGCTCGGGATGCCAGCGGCAGCCATCTTGCTGGCATCCGTACCGCAGGCGATACCCGCCGGGTCCGAAAGCAGACCGCGCCTAGCTAACGCTTTCTGTACTGCTACCACTACAGGAGCCCCTAACTCCACCGCGAAAGCGGGGTCGACAACCAGAGTTCGACCCCGGCGCCATGGTTTGCCCGCCTGTCGGTGGTTCTCCATCCAGGTATCGACCAAATCCAATACGCTGTCCGCATCTTCCCCAGGCACGAGACGCCGGTCCACAACGACCCAGCACTCACCCGGCACAGTGTTCACTCCACTGCCGCCACGAATCACTGTTGGCGTCCACGTAGCTTCGCCAGTAAGCGGATGCCCATGCAGGCTTGTCTGCTCTCCGAACATCTCACTGAACTCCCCGAGCAGCTGCAGCATTTCGAGGATAGCGTTGTGGCCCAGTTCCGGAGTCGAACTGTGACAGGCCAAGCCGTCGGCCACCAGTTCGAAGCGTACCGCTCCCTTGTGAGCCACTACGGGACGCAACTCAGTGGGTTCCCCTACGATGCAAGCATCGAATTTGTGCTTGCTGCTCAACCATGAGGATCCCGCACAGCCTGACTCCTCATCAATCGTGCCGCAGAGAAACACGTCGGTCTTCGTGCCACCTGTAGCCCGAAGGAGCTCCATGGCCATGATAAAGCTAACCATACTGGCCTTGGTATCGCAGCTCCCGCGGCCCACGAAGCGCTGACCTCGACGCTCTCCCCATGGGGGAACAACCATGTCGGTCACTTGAACCGTGTCAAGATGACTCAGCAACACGACACGCTTGTCGCCATCTCTACCCGCCAGACGCGCCATGAGGTTAGGCCTGCCGGGTAGGACCTCCTCAAGCCAGGCCTCGAAGCCTCGATCCAACAGGTAATCCCTTAGCCACTGGCTATAGCGTGCTTCCCCAAACCACGACGGGTCATCTCCTGCCCTCTGGAATGCAGGGTTTACGCTTGGAAGACCTACGAGCTGCGCGAGAAGCTCGGCTGCTGCTTCATCCGTCACGTCGACCGTCCTCCCTTGAGCGCCGCATTGCCGCCTCGCCCTATTCGTATGCTACTGCTCGTCACGCAGCGACTCGGCCAAGATGGCCTCGATGTGGTCTGCCACCTGCCGACGGAGAATCTTGAGGGCGCCGAGAGGGTGCTCAGCGTTCATCGCCCGCACGATAGCCGCCTGGTAGCCTCTTCTCCCCGCCAGGGGCTCTTGCGGCCACCAAGAGCTCCTGAGCTCCTCGAGGTAGTGTCGGGCCGCTGCACACGCCACAGGAGCACTCTCCCCTCTCTCTTGCATCAGCTGCTCCAACGTGGCCAGATAGCGCAGATCATCGCCACCCTCACGATAGGCCTCCCAATGCCGCGTGGACAGAAGGCTCCCATCTCTTGGGTCAATGAAAGCCATACCCATGGTCCCGGAGGCGCCATCCGTATCGTCAAAGAGGTCTCCCTTCGGCTCAGAGTACGCCCAAATGGCGTGCAATTCGTAGGGCGATAGCCACAAGTAGATACCGTTAATGATACGCATCCAACGGGGATCCATCTCCACCTCCTCGGCATTGTAGTACAGCCAGAGCCGATCACCCTCGGGATTCATGTACTCCGCAAGATCGTCAAACGTTCGACCCTTTGCCAACCAAGCATCAGCAGCTGCCCCGTGGTAGTTACGTATATGAACCAAAGGGTCGACCCATTGCATCAATGTCTCATCTTCGTGAGGATAAAAGGTGATATAGAACTTCAGCCCGTCTATCCCTACCGTGGGACGGGTCAAGAGCTCATACCGCTCGCGGACCTCTGTCTTGAAAACCTCATCAAGATGCTGGAGCACGATCTCCACGCCAAGCTCTTCTTCAAGCTCAATGAGGGCGGTACCAAGGTCCCCGAGAACGCGCTGATACAGCTCCAGCCGTTGCGGTTGTGGTAGGCCATCCAACTGATTCCACAAACCCGCGAAACCGCTATGCACTACGTAGGGCCCTTCAAAGCCATATTCGCGCATCTCCTCTATCACAGTGCGCACATCAAGAAAATCGGGGACAAACCGAAACTCGCCGTCGACCCGCCGAACTCGGTACGTTAGGCTTGGACGGATGATAGCATGCCGCAACCCGTGATCCCGCATATCCTGAAAGTCCCGTCGCCTCTGCTCAGACGAGCGTGCCCCATAGTTTCTATAGTAGATACTGAGACGCTTCTCGCTATTGCGGAGAGTGAACGGCAGGACCTCCACCCGAATAGGCAGGCGACACTCACCTTGATGATCAGCAGTCACGCTTACGTGACCTATGTATTCCCCGGCAGCGGCATCTTCCGGCACCTTGACGGTTAGCCAGATCTGTTTCATCTGCCCCTCGCACAAGCTGAACGGCCGATACGCCTCGAGATAAAAGGGATCGGGTACAAGATTCTCCGAGCGAGGTGTGGCAGAGTAACGCCAGCGGCGTGCCATCCAGCGAACGCAGCGCATCTCGACGTTCTCAAACGCAATCGCTTGCCCCGACGAACGCAGATCAGTCACGCGCACCTCAACCTGATCCAGGTCCTGCTGCGCGTAGATGACGAAACTCAAGGGCTCATACTCACCTGGTGTGGCAGATGCAGATAGCTGGTCCGATGCTGATCGCGGCAAACAGTCAGGCCTTACGTTCTCCATGTGGTCGATGGCCACCAAAGTGAAGGCCTGCGGCGGAAGGGAAAAGCTGTACGCCTCAAGTGCCTGATTCTCAGCTCCCCAAGCCCCTCCCGACCACACAAGAAGAGCGAAGACAAGAAAGCAGACGGCCACCACGCCTTGTCCTCCAAGACCGTGCATTGTTGATACTCCCTTCCATCAACCCTTGACGCTCGGCGCGATGATGGCCTCCGAGTGGCCACCACCACATGATGCAGGCTACCGCTCACCTTTGAGGAGGGCGTTGATCCGCCGATGTGCATCCTCCAGAGCCATACGTACCCCAAGGCTACCCTGGACGATTGGGCCCCGAATAGAGCTCAGAATGGACCGGGTTTCCGACGTGTTCTTGCCGATTGGCAAGTGGAAGCTAGCTGGATCCACAGCTGTTTCGAGCACTGCCGCGATATTGGGCGGTGGATTGTCGATGAAGTCCCTGTAGCGCCGCGCTACGCGCATGTTGGCTGGAAACCGTGTGGTTACCTGGGCAAACTGACTGATCGCCTCATCAGTACCGATGAGGAACTTGACCCACTCCCACGCCAGTTCCGGATGCTTCGTGGATTCGACAATCTGGAATCCATTCTGAGCCACGTAAGCCCCCCGATTAGCCGGGCCCTTCGGCTGGGGCGCCACGTCGACCCTTACTCCAGCCGCTTGCATGGACTCAATAGCGGTAGGGCCACTCACCAATGACATCGCTGCAATGCGCTTTGTCATGCCGTCCCAGCCATTGTAGATAACCCCATGGGTCAGGTACAAGTCAGCGTACCATTGCATGGCCCTCTCCACTGCGGGTTCGTTGAGTCTGCTTTCTGTGGGATCTACATAGCGATCATAGAGCGTCCCACCCGCCTGACGGACAAAGGCCATATGATCCCACATGCCCGACCCCCCGCCAATGCCCCAGAAGTCCACAACGCCATCACGATTGGTATCGCGGGTCAGTTTCTTGGCCGCCTGTAGCATCGTATCCCAGGTCCAGTTCTCTCCCAGCTCGCTGGGCGTAAGCAGACCCGCATCCGCAAAGAAATCTACATCGTAGTATGTGGAAGCCGGGTACACATCAGCAGGGAAACCCCACATTGCGCCATCAGAGGCCGTCATGGCCTGTATAGCAATCGGAGCATAGTGGTTGAGATTGAGTTGTCGATCACGAGCAAAGAACGGACGCAGATCGAGAAAATGCCCGTCAGCAGCGAGCGTCCCACCATATACGAGGGCAAACTCGGTGATATCCGGCGCCACGCCTCCGGCCACCATGGTCATGAACTTGGATACGCCCGAACCTACCACAAGGTCGATCTTGATATCAGGATTGGCCCGTTCGAACGCCAAGGCCTGACTGCGCACAAACTCCTGCCACGGCTCACCGTGGTTCGGATAGGTCAAGTGAGTGAGCACCGTTTTCCCATTAGCTACCCAACTAAACAGACTGACGATAACCGCGCCAATGAATAGTCCCTTGTTCAATCTTTTCCACATTACTCTTTGGCCTCCCCACAGTGTCTTCATGCTCAATGCATTTCACATCAAGTTGCGTTTCCCCTGCATACACATTCCATGTACTGACAGAACAAGCAGATGAACCCCCTTGGCGGTTCTAATCCAGCATGAGAGCCCAGCGAAGGTCCCGTCACTGCACTTTTCCCACTGGCGTTGACTCGGAAGGTTCCTGCGGCGACCTCTATCGAACGATCGAGGAGTGCCACGGAGCAACATCGATACTGCAACCCCGACGAAGCGCACAGCGCTAGTCATGGTGCATAGCGCCGAACGGTCGTCGGACGTCTAGTCAACGCTTGACGATAGGCTGTAGCTGTAACCATCAGAACGCTGTAATGGGGTGAATTGCTGCCACGGCGCCGTTATCCGCTTGCTGTCGGTGAGAGCGATGTCAAAATGGCCCCGTGTGCTGCCACCCCTCTACCGCAAGTGCTTACGAGATCTCGGCCGACTATCCAGGTGTGGCCATGAAACGCATCGACAAGCACCTGGGATGACATCCACCAGGTGGGCCAAATCGCCGCCGAAGAGGTTGTTAGGCTGCTCACCATGGGGCTCAGGAAAACACGGCCGCAGCTCGGGATAACCCTCAAGTAGCGCCTTGGGATAACTACCTGCCAACGTCAGCCATGCTCTACGAAGGTGGACACGAAGCGACCAGCTGCTGGGAGTACGGCCTCCCGGCCAACTTTGCGGAAGGTATTGAAGAAGTGATAGCGGCCGCGCCTCGCTCAGTGCAAGGCGTTTTGGACACTTTGCAGGCAATCGGCTTTACTGAGGAAATGGATTACGATAATTGACGCCCTCAATAGACGCGCTCCCCGGAAGATCCTCACTCAGGATGAGCTCTATCTGGTTGAGGTGGGCCACGGCCCATACCTGGGCGTCCCAAAATGACATGCGATACGTGACAACTGCCCGTGCCGCCTCTCTTACCACCGCTGCTGTGACTGGTACTACCTCAACGCATTGTCTCAGTCGATCTATAGTGGTTAAGGCTTGCTCTAACGACAGCGGCTCAGGGATCTTCTGTGTGACCACCACGAAGAACTCGGCCAGGACCTGGGCTGAACAAACCGCTTGCTGGCTAGTGATCAAGTCGTCGAGTAGCCTGGCGGAAATCTGCTGCTTCGCCGGCCACTCCCGATCGTACGCGTAGACCAGGACATTCGTATCTACAAAGATCCTAGGAACCATAGAGATCGCTCCGCCGCCAGCGGCGAGCCCCCTCTCGAGTGCCTGAGCTTCCACCCACCCCGCTTCTACTCCGTTGACGGATGAAGGCCAACTCCTCTTGCCAGACCGCTTGGTTCGGTCCCGTACGCGGGCCAACACCTCTTCCGAGGCGTGCATCTAGCGCGGCGCGCACCACCTCGCCTTCGCTAACCCGATACTTGGCGGCGGTTTCTTTGAGCATGACGTCCTGTTGAGATGTAATATACAGCTGCTTCCGTTTCATTCTGGCGTCCTCCATAATACACCTCCTACATCGGAGTATACATCGCCGATTCGGATCATTCAAGGAGCCGTAGCAAAAGCCAACGCCCCACACTGAGAGGTTTTCGGCACGCGACGCCGAAGAGCGCGTCTTGCAGTTTGGACCAAGCATTAGAATACCGAACCATAGAGCCGATGTGAAGCACCAACCCGACTAGGAGGAGGAAAAGTGAAAAAACTCTGGAGCGCGTTACTTCTCGTGGCATGCCTAGCAACAAGCGGCCTAGGGTACACGGTGTGCGCGCCAAGCAAGTCGCCCTGACCTACTGGGAAACAGATGTACCCGAGCGAATGGCCGCGGCAGCCGAGATTGTTGCCGAGTTTGAGAAGCAAAACTCGGGTATCCGAGTAGACCTGCAACCTCTCTCAAATACGGGACGCACCGACAAGCTGGTGACTGCAGTGATAGGTGGTCTAGGCCCCGATGTGGTCTCGTGGTGGGGCGCGGAGTTCAAGCACTTAGCCATAGAGGGAATGTGGCTTGATATCGATCCGTATGTCAAGCGCAGCATGACCAGGACTGATCTTAACGACTTTTTCCCTAATCAGATGGCCTATTTCCGCCTAGGGAACGTGCCGTATGCACTACCTCAGTACGCTGGCACCGTGACCACCCTGGCCAACAAGACGTTGTTTGACGAGGCTAGTGTTACGCTACCCCCCAGCGACTGGGCCATTGACGACTTTGTAAAAACAGGGCGGAAGCTCACGGCCGACCTCACAGGCAATGGAATACCTGACAAATACGGCTTTGTCTTTCTGCGTTTTCAAGACCGTCTGGGCATGTCCATTAAGCGCGCCAGGGGCTCTTTGCTCCAGAATAACGACATGCGAACGTTCGGCCTTGATACGCCTCAATCAATTGCTGCCCTGGAGTGGCTCCAGGACTTGGTTCACAAGGAAAGAATCGCCCCTCAGGGTACCGAAGCAAGATGGCGCATTCAGGCTGGCAACGTGGATACGCTCATAACAAAGGGGGCCATGGCAAGTGTCGCAAGCCAAGCTTTACGAAGTGCCATTTGAACTTGCCGTGATTGAGTCGCCCCGGGGCCCGTTGGGGCCAGTATCATACCTAAGCTCCGACGGATACGCGATTACATCCACAACCAGGCATCCCGATGAAGCCTATAAGCTCCTTGAGTTTTTGGCCAGCCGCTACGCCATGACCGTAAGAGCCAATGTAGCCGGGCTACAGCCTTCTCGCCGATCGGTGGCTCAGTACTGGCTCGACACATTCCCGCGGCAATTCCCGAGCTTGGCCAAAGTGAGTTGGACAACCTTCTTCAGGGCTACTGAGTATGCAGAACCAGAACCCTATTTCCACAACTACAGCGAGGTCTGGGCTCTGTTGATGCCTGCCCTCAACAGAATTTGGAGCGGTGCACCAGCGCGTACGACCATTGACGGGGTGTCGGGGGCTATATGTTTTTGATAGCCTCAAGTAGGGCCAAATGATCATCGAGAATGAGGCCACCAAAATTATCCAATTCCCTGTATGCTTGAGTTGCGAAACAGAGCATACGGGGGGAAACTGGAGTGGTTAAGGTGGCCAAGGTTAAGGATATCATTCATCTCTACGAACGGGAAGACTGGTCCAAGCGAAAGATTGCGAAGCATTTCGGGATTTCGAGGGGGACAGTGGATCGCGTGGTGGCCAACCCCGACAGATATCTGCCAAAGTCGGAGCCTGTCGATCGCACGTCGTCAAAGATGACCACCCAGATCATGGCCTTCATCGATGGCATCATCGAGAGCGACAAGAAGATCAACCGTAAGCAGCGCCATACGAGCAGGCGGATATGGGAAAGGGTCATTGAGGAGTTCGGCGAGGACAGCTCGCCGGCAGAGTCGACGGTACGGCGGTATGTGGGTAAGGTTAAGAAGCGCAATCCCGAGCCGTTCATCCCCCTGGGCTTCGTTGCGGGGCAGAGCATGCAAGGGGATTTTGGAGAGGTCACGGTAAAGATCGACGGTGAGAAGTGCAGAGTCTATTTCTGGGCACAACGCTTGAGTTACAGCAGAGCCACATGCGTCGGCGTATACTCCCGAGCGACTCAGGAGTGCTTTCTGGACGGCCAGCAACGGGCGCTGCAGTTCTTCGATGGCGTCCCGGTGATGCATATCATCGACAATCTGAAGGCCGCTATCAAGAGTGGCTTAGGCAGAAACGCCGTTGAGACCGAGCGCTACGATGCCTTTCAGACTCACTACGGCTTTCGTACGGAGGCCTGCAACGGAGCATCAGGTAACGAAAAAGGCCAGGTAGAAAGCCTTGTGGGGTTCATCCAGAGAAACTGGTTCTCCGGATTGCCTGAGTTCAATGCCTGGGAAGAGCTGATCGCGTATGTGGACACGCAAAACGTGCGTTACCTAAAGCGTCACCACCCGGAGGAGCGAGGGCGTACGGTGGGCGAGCTCCTCGAAGAGGAACGCCGCGTCTTACGAGCGCTTCCACCACCTTTCCGGTGCTGCAAAGAGGGCCCGGTAACGGCTTCGAAGACCAGCCTCGTGACATATGACACAAACCAGTATTCTGTTCCGACGGAGAAACGACTGGAAGCGCTGACTCTTAGGGCCTATCCTTGGCATGTCGAAGTCCTCTGTGACCACCAGGTGATCGCAACGCACGTCAGGTCATACGTAAAGCGGACCGTCTCCTTTGAACTATCGCATTACCTGACGGCATTACTGCGCAAACCCCGTGCTCTGCCGTTTGCGAAGCCATTCCAGCGGGCTTGCCTCGAACCCATCATGCGGCAGCTCTATGATCGTCTGCTTGAGGTGGACCCTGATCGCGCTAATCGTCGCTGGATAGAGATTGCCATCTGGGGTATGGAGTTGGACCCGGCCAGGTTCTACAGAACTATTGAGCAGGCACTTAAGCTGGACCGATTTGATATGGAGAGCCTCCGTTACCTCCACACCCAGTTGGATTTGGAGCCGGGTCAGCCCAAGTCAGAACCGGCGAAGGTTGAGGATCGCCTGAGCTTCCCAATCGTACACGAATCGATCAATCGCTTCTCAGAGCTTCTTTCGGGGGGCATGGGCCTGTGAGTACAGAAGTGATACCTTCTTACCTCAAGACGCTTGGACTACCCGGTATTGCCCGTTCTTATGAGAAACTAGCCGCTCAGGCCCGGCGCGACCAGTGTGGATACGAAGAGTTCCTGCAGAGCCTTTTGCAGGAGGAGTTGCAGAATCGCAAAGTGAGCCGTGTTCGGACGCTCCTCAAATCGGCACGATTCCCTCTGCTGAAGCAGCTAGACACGTTTGAGTTCGACGAAATCCCTTCTCTCAACCGACAAGTGGTGAAGGAGCTCGCCAGGAATCACTACATCCCCGCTAAGGAAAATGTCCTGATCTGTGGCAACAGCGGCACGGGAAAGACACATGTCGCCACCGCGTTAGGCATATCAGCCTGCGAAGCTGGGTACCGGGTCCGTTTCACCACAACGCAAGCGCTGGCAAACGACCTGCTTGCAGCCAGGGAGGAGCATTCGCTCAACCGGTACGAGAAGCAGTGGTCGAGGATCGATTTGGCGATCATCGACGAGCTGGGGTACTTACCATTCGATGCGACTACGGCCCAACTCCTATTCCAGTTCATCTCCGCCCGCTACGAACTCGGGAGCATCATGATCACGACCAATCTCGAGTTTGCTCAGTGGACGGAAGTCTTCGGTGACGAGCGCATGACGATTGCCCTGCTCGACAGGCTGACCCATCGTGCACACATCCTACTCATGAACGGAGAAAGCTATCGGTTCAAGAACAACCGGCGCGCCAGCCAAGGAGGTGATGCGCCGAGCGCGTAACCCCGACAGGGTGGCTCTATTCTGGTGATCAAATGGCCTCATTCTCGATTGACAAACACACTATACGAACCATACTGAGCAAATAGCACCTCGCAAAGGCTCAGCTGTGGCACCGGTTGCCCAGGGGCAACCCTGTGAGCTGCAGAGAAAGCAAACGTCCCGCACTTGGCGGGACGTCTAAGGGTTTGCCGCCAGCGAGCTACTCTCCCGCGCCTTCAGCTGGCCTTTGCTTCGCAAAGGCTCAGCTGTGGCACCGGTTGCCCAGGGGCAACCCTGTGAGCTGCAGCAAAAGCAAACGTCCCGCACTTGGCGGGACGTCTAAGGGTTTTGCCGGCAGCGAGCTACTCTCCCACAGGGTTGCCCCTGCAGTACCATCACCGCTGGAGGGCTTAACTGCCGTGTTCGGGATGGGAACGGGTGGGTCCCCTCCGCCATTGCCACCGACAAAGTCTCCAGGTGCTGTGCACCCTCACAACTGCACAGAAGATAAGATGACGATTGCTGCCTGAGAGCTTACTACTTTTAGGTCAAGCCCTCGACCTATTAGTACCCATCAGCTCCACGTCTTGCAACGCTTCCACTTTGGGCCTATCAACCTGGTCTTCTTCCAGGGGTCTTACCCTCTCTATGGAGGTGGGAGATCTCATCTTGGGGGGGGCTTCACGCTTAGATGCTTTCAGCGTTTATCCCTGCCGCACATAGCTATCCGGCCATGCCCCTGGCGGGACAACCGGTGCACCAGCGGTGCGTCCGTCCCGGTCCTCTCGTACTAGGGACGGCTCCCCTGCAAATCTCCTGCGCCCGTGGCAGATAGGGACCGAACTGTCTCACGACGTTCTGAACCCAGCTCGCGTACCGCTTTAATGGGCGAACAGCCCAACCCTTGGGACCGACTACAGCCCCAGGATGCGACGAGCCGACATCGAGGTGCCAAACCTCCCCGTCGATGTGAACTCTTGGGGGAGATGAGCCTGTTATCCCCAGGGTAGCTTTTATCCGTTGAGCGATGGCCCTTCCACGCGGAACCACCGGATCACTAAGCCCGACTTTCGTCCCTGCTCGACTTGTTGGTCTCGCAGTCAAGCTCCCTTCTGCCTTTACACTCTGTACGCGCGATTTCCGACCGCGCTGAGGGAACCTTTGGGCACCTCCGTTACCTTTTAGGAGGCGACCGCCCCAGTCAAACTGCCCGCCTGAGACTGTGTCCCGACCGGATCACGGCCGTAGGTTAGAATTTCAGCATCCGAAGAGTGGTATTCCACCAACGGCTCCAACGAGACTGGCGTCCCGTCTTCGTAGCCTCCCACCTATCCTATACATCGCATACCAAAATCCAATCTCAGGGTACAGTAAAGCTCCATGGGGTCTTTCCGTCTTGCCACGGGTAACCAGTATCTTCACTGGTACTACAATTTCGCCGAGTCCCCTGTTGAGACAGCGCCCAAGTCGTTACGCCATTCGTGCAGGTCGGAACTTACCCGACAAGGAATTTCGCTACCTTAGGACCGTTATAGTTACGGCCGCCATTGACCGGGGCTTCGGTTCAGAGCTTTGGTTGCCCTAACCCTTCCCCTTAACCTTCCGGCATTGGGCAGGCGTCAGCCCCTATACGTCGGCTTGCGCCTTAGCAGAGGCCTGTGTTTTTGGTAAACAGTCGCTTGGGCCCGTTCGCTGCGGCCAGCAAAAGCTCCCGCCGCTTGGATGTTCACCTTCGCTGGCACTCCTTTTCCCTAAGTTACGGAGTTGGATTGCCGAGTTCCTTAACAGGGGTTCTCTCGCGCGCCTGAGGATTCTCTCCCCGCCTACCTGTGTCGGTTTGCGGTACGGGCACCAGTGGACTCGCTAGAGGCTTTTCTCGGCAGCATGGGATCGACCCGTTCGGTACTTATTGTTCCCTCCCCATCACGGCTCGGGATCCGTGTGTGGCGGATTTGCCTGCCACACTCCCTACCCGCTTGGACCGGCACTTCCATCCGCCGGCGGTATCTACCCTTCTGCGTCCCCCCGTCACTCAAATGTCCACACGGTGGTACAGGAATCTCAACCTGTTGTCCATCGCCTACGCCCTTCGGCCTCGGCTTAGGCCCCGACTTACCCTGAGTGGACGAACCTTGCTCAGGAAACCTTAGGCTTTCGGCGGACAGGATTCTCACCTGTCTTTTCGCTACTCATACCGGCATTCTCTCTTCCCTGCGCTCCACCGCGCCTTTCGGTACGGCTTCCATGCACAAGGAACGCTCCCCTACCACACGTACACACCAAGGCGTGTACGTATCCGAAGCTTCGGTGGTGGACTTAGCCCCGCTACATTGTCGGCGCAGGATCACTCGACCAGTGAGCTATTACGCACTCTTTAAATGACTGGCTGCTTCTAAGCCAACATCCTGGTTGTCTGTGCAATCCCACATCCTTTTCCACTGAGTCCACACTTTGGGACCTTAGCTGTCGGTCTGGGCTGTTTCCCTTTCGACTACGAAGCTTAGCCCCCGTAGTCTGACTCTTGCTTCCCTCCATAGGCATTCGGAGTTTGAACGGGTTCGGTAACCTTGTAGGGCCCCTAGCCCGATCAGTGCTCTACCTCCTATGGTCTTTAAGCAAGGCTCGCCCTAAAGCGATTTCGGGGAGAACCAGCTATCTCCGGGTTCGATTGGCTTTTCACCCCTATCCACAGCTCATCCCAAGCCTTTTCAACGGCTACGTGGTTCGGGCCTCCACCAAGGCTTATCTTGGCTTCACCCTGGCCATGGATAGATCACCCGGTTTCGGGTCTACCGCATGCAACTATGACGCCCTATTCAGACTCGGTTTCCCTACGGCTCCGGGCCTTTTGACCCTTAACCTTGCTGCATACGATAACTCGCCGGTCCGTTCTACAAAAAGTACGCCATCACCCACATCTGGGGCTCTGACTGTTTGTCAGCACACGGTTTCAGGTTCTATTTCACTCCCCTCCCGGGGTGCTTTTCACCTTTCCCTCACGGTACTAGTTCACTATCGGTCGCCAGGAGTATTTAGCCTTGGAGCGTGGTCGCCCCAGCTTCTTACGAGGTTTCTCGTGCCTCGTAGTACTCTGGATAAGCCCAGCCTACATCTTCTTTTCGCCTACGGGGCTTTCACCCTCTGTGACTGCCCTTTCCAGAGCATTCAGCTAAGAAGATCTCGGCTGTAGTGAGCTGCAACTCACATTGGCTTTCCACAACCCCGACCCTGCAACGCTTGCAGGCTTGGCACAAGGCCGGTTTGGGCTCATCCCTGTTCGCTCGCCGCTACTAAGGGAATCTCTGTGATTTCTTTTCCTCGGGATACTTAGATGTTTCAGTTCCCCCGGTGCCCCTCCTACGGCTATGGATTCACCGTAGGATACCATCCGTTGGGATGGTGGGTTTCCCCATTCGGATATCCCCGGATCAAAGCCTGCTTGCGGCTCCCCGAGGCATTTCGCAGCTTGCCACGTCCTTCTTCGGCTCCTGGCGCCTAGGCATCCGCCGTGCGCCTCATTTCGCTTGACCGATTAAGCCCGCGTGTGCTCTTTTGAGCCACGCTAGGTTTGTAAGTCTCCTCAGGCAACTAGGAGTCGCCATGATGGTCGAGGGACCATCAAACGATCTCCATACACACCTCACCGCGTCGATGTCAGTCGCGGCAGGTGTGCGTATCGTCACCTTTTCTCCTCTGTGCAGTTGTCAAGGTGCATACCAACGTGCCTTTCTGTTGAAAGACCACGTCTGGTGGGCTTAGGTGGATTCGAACCACCGACCTCACCCTTATCAGGGGTGCGCTCTAGCCACCTGAGCTATAAGCCCTCAGAAATCGCCCAGAACAGAACAACAGCTTCCGAGAAGCTGTTGTGCCAGTCCCTGGCAACTAAACAGCGTACATCAGCAAGGGCCGACCTAGGAGTAGCCAAGACTGACCGCCTTGGCATTTCTCCTTAGAAAGGAGGTGATCCAGCCGCACCTTCCGATACGGCTACCTTGTTACGACTTCACCCCAATCATCTGCCCCACCTTCGGCAGCTCCCTCCCTTGCGGGTTAGGCCACTGACTTCGGGTGTTTCAGACTTTCGTGGTGTGACGGGCGGTGTGTACAAGGCCCGGGAACGTATTCACCGCAGTGTGCTGACCTGCGATTACTAGCGATTCCGGCTTCATGCAGGCGAGTTGCAGCCTGCAATCCGAACTGAGACCGGTTTTATCGGATCCGCTCCCCCTCGCGGGTTTGCTTCCGTCTGTACCGGCCATTGTAGCACGTGTGTAGCCCAGGACATAAGGGGCATGATGATTTGACGTCATCCCCACCTTCCTCCGGTTTGTCACCGGCAGTCCTCTGTGAGTCCCCACCTTGACGTGCTGGTAACACAGAGTAGGGGTTGCGCTCGTTGCGGGACTTAACCCAACATCTCACGACACGAGCTGACGACAACCATGCACCACCTGTCTCCCTGCTCCGAAGAGACGACGTGTTTCCACGCCCTTCAGGGGATGTCAAGCCCTGGTAAGGTTCTTCGCGTTGCGTCGAATTAAACCACATGCTCCACCGCTTGTGCGGGCCCCCGTCAATTCCTTTGAGTTTCAGCCTTGCGGCCGTACTCCCCAGGCGGAGCGCTTATTGCGTTAACTGCGGCACTGCAGGGGTCGATACCCGCAACACCTAGCGCTCATCGTTTATGGCTGGGACTACCAGGGTATCTAATCCTGTTTGCTCCCCCAGCTTTCGTGCCTCAGCGTCAGTTACCGTCCAGGTCGCCGCCTTCGCCACTGGTGTTCCTCCCGATATCTACGCATTTCACCGCTACACCGGGAATTCCGCGACCCTCTCCGGCACTCAAGCGCCCCAGTTTCCCGTGGCATGTATCGGTTGAGCCGACACTTTTCACACGAGACTTAAGGCACCGCCTACGCACCCTTTACGCCCAGTAATTCCGGACAACGCTCGCCACCTACGTATTACCGCGGCTGCTGGCACGTAGTTAGCCGTGGCTTCCTCCTCCGGTACCGTCATTATCGTCCCGGAAGACAGAGGTTTACGATCCGAAGACCTTCGTCCCTCACGCGGCGTCGCTCCATCAGGCTTTCGCCCATTGTGGAAGATCCCCGACTGCTGCCTCCCGTAGGAGTCTGGGCCGTGTCTCAGTCCCAGTGTGGCCGGTCACCCTCTCAGGCCGGCTACCCATCGTCGCCTTGGTGAGCCATTACCTCACCAACTAGCTAATGGGACGCGGGCCCATCCCTCAGCGCCTGAACTTTCGTATATAGACCATGCGATCCATATACAGCATCCGGTATTAGCCATCGTTTCCGACAGTTATCCCAGGCTGAGGGGCAGGTTGCCCACGCGTTACTCACCCGTCCGCCGCTAAGTGCAACCGAAGTCGCACTTCGCTCGACTTGCATGTCTTAGGCACGCCGCCAGCGTTCGTCCTGAGCCAGGATCAAACTCTCCAAGCTGGTATCATTACGGTGCTAGGCACCGGAATAATCTTGGATGCTTACCTGGCTTCTTCGAAATTACTCGTAGAAGCTCGCACCTCTCAGAGTTGCTACTCCGAGAAGTGTTCATAGGTTTCTCAAGCTCGCAACCAATCCATTACGATCGGCGCTCGCTTTCCCTTGCTTCTTTTTGCACGCTGTTTAGTTGTCAAGGACCGACTCTCTTTGCGTTGGGTCCAGGTTAGTGGCCCACGCAGCAAGGTTAATCATATACTCTTTTCCATCCTGAGTCAAGCATCATTTCGACCCGCCAGCCGTTTTCGTATAGAGACTTGCTTGGACGGACAAAACGAAGTATACCACCGCCTTGTACCCGTCGTCAACACATACCGATTGCGATCTCACCGGACTGTAACAATGTCACGCCATGGCGAAAGTTGTCCAAGCGAAGCTCACCGCGTCACAGGCGGCCAGCGTGCTGGCCGCCCTTAGGTATCTTTTCATAGGATAGCGGCACACAGTGCCTGGTTCGAGCAGAGCCCAAAAAAGCCCATAGGAATGGTTTGAGGTCTGTCCGACTGGCGCCAAGGCAACGCATCCCCACCCAGTGTCCTGGTACTGTGGTACAATAGGGCAGACTCTGGGTTCTACCCTATCTCTGTCTTGGAGGACACACATGGCGCGCAAGAAACGTCGCTCTGGCAGAGGTCGCGCTATACTGCTTCTTTTTCTCCTGTCCATCGCCATTGGCGCTGCTGCTGGGGCACTAGCTGGCTATGTGGGAAGTGCGCCCACTCTTGCCGAAGTCACCTTCAATCCGAAACTGACTACCTATCTATACGATGCTCAGGGTAGAGTCTTGACGCGCCTGTTCAAGGAGAATCGCGATGCAGTGCGCTTGGCCCAAATACCTCTCCACATGCGCCAAGCGGTGATCGCTGTGGAAGACAGTCGCTTCTACACGCACTATGGTGTAAACCTGCGAGGCATCGTCCGGGCATTCTTTGTCAATGCCCGTGCTGGTGAGATTCGTCAAGGAGGAAGCACGCTAACACAGCAACTGGCCAAAAACGCTTTCCTCTCTCATGAGCGCACCCTCTCACGCAAACTCCGTGAACTCCTATGGGCAATTCAGATCGAGCGCCGCTATTCCAAGGACGAAATCTTGGAAGCCTATCTTAATGAAGTCTGGTTCGGACATGGCGCGTATGGCGTTGAGGCTGCTGCGCAAATGTACTTCGGAAAGCACAGCAGCAACCTCACCCTCCCGGAATCGGCGTTTCTGGCCGGAGTGATCAACGGCCCTAGCGTGTTTTCCCCTTTTGCAGATCGCGAGGCTGCGGTACGTCGGCGCAACTTTGTGCTCAATCGAATGCGCGCTCTCAACTACATTACCGCCGAAGATGCGGCGGCCGCCGCCCAGTCTCCATTGCGCACCCTGCCTAGGCAACCTCACCAGACTCAGGCGTCGTACTTCGTTGACTATGTGCTCCAGCAACTGCTCCAACTCTTCGGGGAGCAACGCGTGTATACGGGCGGGCTTCGAGTCTATACCACACTCGATCTTACTATGCAGCAAGCAGCAGAGAAAGCACTACTGACAGCATTGCCCAAGCTCAAGGTAGATAGCAATGGCCTGCAACAGCCACAGGGCGCTGTGCTGGCCCTACATCCAGCAACCGGAGCTATCAAGGCCATGGTGGGCGGACGCGGCGACGACAAGTTCAACCGCGCTGTGCAAGCAGAAAGGCAGCCTGGCTCCGCCATCAAACCCATATTATACGCCGCCGCCTTGGAGGCCGGACATACGCCAGCCACGATGGTGGAGGATGAGCCACTCACCCTCAAGATGGGCGACGGCAAGACGTGGCAACCGGAAAACTACGATCGCCGCTATCGCGGTAATGTCACCCTTCGAGAGGGCTTGGAAGAGTCCATCAATATCGTAGCCGTCAAATTGCTGCAGCAGATTGGCCCTCGGGCCGTGGTGGCCTATGGGCAGCGACTTGGCATCTCTACGTTTGTAGACAAGGGTGGGAAAAACGACCTAAACGCCTCCCTCGCTCTAGGAGGGCTAACTAAGGGTGTCACACCGCTGGAGCTCACCGCCGCCTACGCGCCTTTTGCCAACGGTGGCGTCTACACGGCACCGTATGCCATCTCCAGAGTCGAGGACCGCGACGGCGTCGTGCTCTACGAGGCCAAGACGGTCACCCGCACCGCAATGAGTGACGCATTAGCCTTCGTGATGACCGACATGATGAGGGGGGTCATCGAACGCGGTACCGGACGACGAGCAGCCATAGGCCGTCCTGCTGCTGGCAAAACAGGCACTACCTCGGACTATACGAACGCGTGGTTTACTGGCTACACTCCACAGCTTGTCGCTACCATATGGATCGGCAACGACCTACAACGTGAGCCGATGACGAGCGCAACTGGCAACATTGGAAGCGCCAAGGCCGCCGAAATTTGGGCCAGCTTCATGAAACAGGCTCTGGCTGGCCACCCCGTCGAGGACTTCAGGCTGCCTCAGTCGGGCCTGGTCGGCCCGCTGGCCATAGATCGCAGCAACGGTCTTTTGGTGCCGCAGGGCTGTCAGCTGCCATCCACTGCGGTCACCCAAGAGTACTTCATCGAGGCCTCTGCGCCACAGGCTATCACTCCGCGATGTCGATGATGACCAAGGCAGCCTAGAACTCTACAACCGTTACACCAGCGCCACCCTCACTAGGTTCGCCACCGCGATATGTCTTCACTTGGGGCAATCCCTTCAGATGCTCCCTCACCGCTTGACGCAGAGCACCAGTCCCTTTTCCATGGATAATACGGGCCCGCGGAAGACCAGCCAGCATGCAGTCATCAAGGTATTTGTTCACTGCTTCCAGGGCTTCATCCACGGTCATGCCGCGCAGATCCAATTCGGTGGCTACCGCAGCCGATTTGCTGCGGGCCAGACTAGCCAGCGAACTCCTGTGCACCTCAGCCTGAGGCTCGCCTGCAGACTTCTCTACGTCCGAACTCGCCAGCGACAGTCGCATCATCCCTGCCTGCACAACAACCCGGCCATCATTGTCCGGCTCGACCAACACTACCGCCTCTTGTCCGAGACTGATGATTCGCACAGAATCCCCTTTATGAAGAGGCCCTGCTGTGGCTCTGGGCGACGGCTCAATGTCGGGTTCCAACGGTTCAGGCTCCCGTAGGCTGGCCTGCTTCTCAAGCACCCTCTCACGCGCCTGTTGAGCCAGCTGTTCCAGATCGGTCTGCCTGCTGCGCCGCAACTCACCGATCAGCTGCTCGAGTTCCTTGCGCGATTCAGATACCAGCTGTGCCGCCTCGCGACGGGCCTGATCAAGGATCGCATTGCGCCGCTCCTGCAGCTTGGCGAACGCCTCGTCATAGCGATCACGAAGAGACTGCATTTCGCCACGCAGGCGGCTCGCCTCTTCGCTGTCTCTTACCGCTTGACGCCTATTCTCCTCGACAGTGCGTATCAGCTCTTCGACCTTGATGTCTTCTTGCGTAAGCCGAGCCTTTGCTCTTTGCACGATGGCCTCCGCCAACCCCAGACGTCGAGCGATGGCAAAAGCGTTACTGCTCCCAGCTACTCCGATCGATAGGCGATACGTTGGCTGCAGCGTCTCCACATCGAACTCCACACTGGCGTTCTCCGCCTCGGGCTCTGTATAGGCAAAGGACTTGAGTTCGCTATAGTGTGTAGTCGCTACGGTGCGACACCCCAGATCCATCAGGTGCTCCAAGATGGACATGGCCAATGCCGCCCCCTCGGTAGGATCCGTCCCAGCACCGAGTTCATCCAGAAGAACCAACGACTTCGCCGTAGCCCGCTGTCAGAATGCCAACGATGTTGCTCATGTGCGAGGAGAACGTGCTCAAGTTCTGCTCGATGCTCTGCTCATCGCCGATATCTGCGTGCACGCAATCGAACACAGCCAATTCAGTTCCGCTCTGTGCTGGCACGTGCAGTCCTGCCTGACTCATCAGCGCAAAAAGCCCGACAGTCTTGAGGGTGACGGTCTTGCCCCCGGTGTTCGGCCCAGTGATAACCAAAGCAAGCGATTCACGGCCCAACCAGACATCAATAGGTACGACGCGCCCTGTGAGCAATGGATGCCGGCCAGCGAGAATGGATATCCAGCCATCCTTCGCAATCTGTGGTTCCACGCAACGCCAGTCCAAGGATAGACGCCCCTTGGCAAAGATGAAATCGATTTCTCCGGCGATCTCCACGCTGAGGCGTATCACGGCACTCTCATCACCCACTGCGCCAGTCAGTTCCTTGAGAATCCGCTCAATCTCCTGCAGCTCCTCGGCTTCCACCTGCCTAATCTCATTGTTGAGCTCAACGACAGCGATCGGCTCTACGAATAGCGTGGCGCCGCTGCCTGATTGGTCATGTACGATGCCAGCGAACGACGACCGATACTCCTGTTTAATCGGCAGCACATAGCGGCCGTTGCGCAATGTGATCAGGCTGTCCTGCAGAATCTTCTGGGTCGAAGCCGAGCGAAGAACCGCCTCGAGTCTCTCCCGCACCCGTGCCTGCAGCGCTCTCAACTGTTGACGAAAGCGAGCCAGCGCCGGACTGGCCGCGTCCACCACCTCGCCCTCGGGTCCTATGCAACGCTCGATCTCCTGTTCCATACGCAGAAATGTGCCCATGGAACGGGCACGATCGACCAGCAGGGACTCAGCATCGTCAGAAAGTCCACCAACCACGTGGCCCTCGTGCTGTAGTACGTATGCTCGCAGCAATCGCACAGCCCGCAGAGTATCAGCTACCTCCAGTAGCTGCTCAGGCAACAGGACGCCCCCGGCTCTTGCGCGCAGCAGTAGAGGACGTATGTCATGCAGTCCACCCAAAGGAACGTTCCCGCCCATCTCCAGAAGACGAACTGCCTCGGTAGTCTCTTGTTGCCATTCGGCGATGACACGTGCTTCGTTGCTCGGACGTAGCTGATGCGCCAACTCCTTGCCGAGACTCGACGCACCGTGCCCAGCTAGATGCTGCAGCACCTTATCAAATTCCAAGACCCGTAGCGTGCGCTCATCCAACACCTCACCCCCTCCGTCTTCCGCTTTTCAGCGCCAGTCGCTGGCGTAGGTCCTCCAGAGGCTGGCTATTCAAGACTGCACTGGGCTCCAACCAGGCTCTACGGGCAACACTAAGCCCATATGACAGGAAATCAAACTCTGACACGTCGTGTGCATCCGTATTGATGGCGATCATCACCCCCGCCGCTGCCGCTTGGCGTGCGTGCTCAGCACTGAGGTCGAGGCGATCAGGCGAGGCGTTGATCTCCAAGGCCGTCCCCGTGTCCGACGCTATCCGAATCAGCTCATCGACATCGACGTCGCTCGGCACCCTGCGACCCAAGAGGCGTCCCGTCGGATGACCGATAATATGTACGTATGGATTTTCCATGGCAGCCTTCAGACGACGCATCAGCTGAGCGCGTTCCTGGCGCAATCCCGAGTGCAAAGAGGCCACCACTACCACACGCTTCCGTAGCACTTCATCGGGTAGATCCAAAGACCCATCAGCAAGAATGTCGACCTCAACTCCGGGGAGAAGCATCGCACCAGTGTTCTGTTCGTTGACCCTGATTATCTGCAGATCACGGGCATCAAGCTGCTCGGATGTCAACCCCCCTGCTATCGACAATGACCGTGAGTGGTCGCATACTGCCACATAGCGAAGGCCGCGTGCCGCCCCTGCTCGTGCTAGCTCCTCAAGGGTGGCCGTGCCGTCACTCCAATCGGAGTGGGCGTGTAAATCGCCTGTGATGTCACTGCGGCTCACCAAGCCGGGCAACGCCCCCTCCATAGCCGCTTCGATCTCGCCCGCATTCTCGCGCAACTCCGGTGGAATGTAGGGCAACCCCAGCAGTGCGTAAAGCTCCTCTTCGTTTGCAGGCTCGTGACGCTCTTTGGTTCGGCGATCAAACAGACCATACTCGCTAATCGAGAGGCCCTTTGCCAAGGCCAACGACCGTAACGCCACATTATGCGCCTGTGAACCAGTTGAGTGATGCAGAGCACTGGCAAAGGCACCTGATGCAACCATGCGGACATCTACCTGCAACCCTCCGTGCAAGACAAGGCTCACCTTAGTATCTCCGCGAGCCATCACCCGTTCGACAAGAGTCAAGTGGGTCAGGTGATGCCCGATTACTTCGCTGTCATCCGTTGCAACCACGATATCAATATCGCCAACCATCTCCCGCATGCGGCGTACGCTGCCCGCTATCGCTACCCTGTTAACCGCTGGCAGAGCCTGCAAACCAGCAACGAGCTCGCGCGCAAGGGGCAAGGCCACATACAAGGGCCTGCGTCCTTGATAGCGAGCTAGCTCCTCAAGCCCCACGGCGATGTTGGCCTCCGTTTTCGGACCAAAACCCTTCAGTTCGCGTATGCGCTGCTGAGAGAGCGCCTCTTCTAAACCAGCCAGATCTCGTATGCCGAGCTCCCTGAACAGACGGGCAGCTACCTTTGGTCCAACACCAGGGACTGTCGTCAACGCATGCAGTGACGAAGGAATCTCCTGACGTAATTTGTCGAGAGCCCCTATTCTGCCGGTGCGCACATACTCGGTGATCTTACCAGCCAGTGCGCTGCCGATCCCCTCAAGATGGCGTAGCTCCCCAGTGTCCACCAGAGACGCTACATCTGTATCCAAGTTCTCCAGAAGCTGAGCAGCTCTACGATACGCCCTGATCTTAAACGGATTCTCTCCCTTTAGCTCGATCAGGTCGGCGATCTCTGAGAAAGCTGCCGCGATCTTCAGATTTGTCAAAGTAGGGTTCGCTCCTTGTATGGGGAAGCCCGCTTCAGCGGGCTTCCTCGAGCGCCTGCAACAGTTCCTTGTTTTCCATTTTCAGCTTCTCCACTTCATCTGCCAAGTGTATCGCTGTCAGGATGGCAAGCCGATGGCGTACGAGGTTAGGATATAGACCACGCAGACGTTCCATATGAGAACCGACTACCTCGGCGATGTGCTGCAGATATGCTTCGGTCTCCATGCCCTTGAGCATAAGCTCCTCGCCACATATGATAACCTTGGCTCGGTTAGCGCCACTCTCCACATCAGTGGCCATGGAACTCCCCCCAGATTCGTCCTCGATCGTTGGCTAGGTTCGCAAGACAATCCACGATTTCCTCTTATGAGCTCTCTATCCATTGGCTGAATGCCAGTAGCGCACCGAGCGCATAGCGTGCTCCGGGAAGCACAGAAGAAACGTCCAGATACTCCTTTAGCGAATGCAGCGAGCCACCTGAAGCTACTCCCACGCAAACAGCAGGAATCCCCTTAGACAGTGGCACATTCGCATCTGTGCTGGCCCACATGGGGCATACCCGCACGTCCAGGGCAGCCGAGGCAGCGGCGAGGGCCTGGACCAGCGGATGATCCTTTGGCAAGCTCCCACCCGGGCGCTCTCCAACCACCTCAATCGCAGCATGCAGCTGCTCTCCGGCCATCGCGCGCAGTATGGCCCCACGCACAGCCTTATCCACCTCGGCTAACGTCTCTGCCGCTTCTGATCGCATGTCAATCAGCATTCGTGCCTGCGCGGCTATGGAGTTTACCGAGACACCGCCTTCGACCACGCCCACGTTCAACGTGGTGCGCGGCTTGACGGGAAGACGAAGAGCATCGATCTGCGCAATAGACCGCCCGAGAGCGTGCACTGCACTGGGACGCCCGTAATCATACCAGCTATGTCCGCCATCACCGCTGATGGTAACCTCCAACCGGCGGCTGGTGACCCCTTGGTAGCAGATGTTCCGCAGATCGCCATCCAACACGAGCACTGCACTCACAGGCCAGCGACTTGCCAGACCCTTATCAAAAAGATACTTCATCCCCAGCAGATTGCCCAAGCCTTCTTCAGCAACATTGGCCACAAAGGCGAGACCGTGCCCTGGACCGTAGCCAATCTCGCCCAAGAACCGAGCCAACTCAATCACCATCGATACTGAGGCGGAGTTATCGCGAATGCCCGGAGCATACCAACACTCCCCCTCGCGCCGCACGCGTACATCAGTACCCGCGGGAAACACTGTATCGAGGTGGGCGGTGACCAACAGAGACCCCTGGCCCGGCTCGGGCTCCTGAAAAACATGAACCACATTGCCACACTCATCGATCGTGGTGGTTCCCTGCGGTAGCTCCTGCATCACACTCGCCACGTGCGTGGCCCGGGCCTGCTCTTCAAAGGTCGGTGCTTCTATCTCGCATATCCTGACAGTCTGCTCGAGAATCTCCGTAATGCGGCTCCTAAACCAGGCCACCCCTTGCCTGTGAACCTGGGACTTTGCCACCATAGTCTACCGCCTCTCTGGTACTCCCCCTAACGACGCAGGGAGACCTGATGTGCCGCTAGAGCCTGCTCGATGCGTTCCACAACTGCGCTGATCTCCTCATCCGTTAGCGTGCGATCGGGTGCTCGGAAGCTAAGAGAGTAAGCCAGGCTGCGATGCCCCTCGGGTATCTGCTTACCCTGGTAAATGTCGAAAAGCTCGACATCACCGAGATTGGAGCCTGCCTCATTCCGAATGATCTGCACTACGCGCTCCGCTGGCAGCTCAACAGGCACCAGGAGCGCCAGGTCGCGCAGAATAGCAGGGTAGCGAGGTAGTGGTGTCAGCTGCGGCATACCCCCACCTGCCGCCAAGACCGCGTCAAGGTCCAGCTCGAGCACGAATGCCTGTTCCGGCAGATCATACGCCTCCTGAACCAAAGGGTGAACCTCACCCAAGAAGCCTACAGTCTGGCTATTCCAGACAATCTCCCCGGTGCGCCCCGGATGTAGAGCCGCCTGATCTCCGACTCTGACTGACAGGTCGATGGCCAGGGCCTTAGCCACCACCGCAAGTATCCCTTTGAGAGTAAAGAAATCGACTTCACACCTTCCCCAAGCACCAGCAGGACGCCCCATCATGGCAATGCCTAGCGTCCGCCGCTCCTCCGGCTGCGAAGAGACTGGCCACTGTCTCGACAGAAAGATACTGCCGATCTCAAACAGATGCACAACCCCGTTCTGCCTGGCGGCGTTGCGGCTGAGAGCGTCCATCAGGTTAGGCATCAGCGTGGTCCGCATCACGCTTTGCTCCTCACTCAAGGGGTTGAGGACAGGGATGGCTTGCCGTCTGGCATCGTCTGGCGCCAAGCGAAGCATGTCGAAGTGACGCGGCGACATGAAGCCATAGGTGATCGTCTCATGTAGGCCAGCTGCAATGCAAGCCTCCCTCACGCGATCCAGAAGCAGCATCTCTCTCTGCTGCGAGCCAGCACTGGCTGTCTCCTGAGGCAGCGTAGCCGGGACGGCGTCATAGCCATGGATGCGAGCAATCTCCTCAATCAAATCAACCTCGCGTTCAATATCCCGCCGAAAGCTTGGAATGGAGACGTGCAGCACATGACGAGTATCTTCTTCTAACTCGAAGCCGAGCCGTCGCAAGCAGTGAATCATCTGGGAAGCCGTCATCTTTGTCCCCAAAATCTGGTTGACCCGCTGCGGTCGCAGCGCAACAATGCGCGGACCCTCCAGAGACTCGCACACGTCGATGAGTCCAGGAGCTACCGCACCCCCACACAACCTACAGAACAGCTCTGCAGCCCTGTTAGCAGCTATGGGCGGCAGGTGTGGATCGAGTCCCTTTTCGAAGCGACCTGACGCTTCACTACGCAACCCCAGTTTTCGAGATGTCTTTCTTACGGTTACAGCGTTGAAGGTGGCCGATTCGAGCAGCAGATCCGTGGTCTCAGGCCCTACTTCGCTGTTCTCACCGCCCATGACACCGGCGATGGCTACTGCCTGCTCAGCATCTGCGATGACCAGCATCTCCGGATCGAGCTGTCGCCTGTGACCATCCAGAGTCACCAGAGTCTCACCTGCTTTTGCCCGCCGGACGATGATCTGCTGTCCCTTCAGTAAGGCCAGGTTGAAAGCGTGCAGAGGTTGCCCTGTCTCTAGCATGACATAGTTGGTGATGTCGACCACGTTGTTGATGGGCCGTACGCCCGCAGCCCGCAGCCGCTGCTGCATCCACAGCGGTGATGGACCTACGCGCACTCCGCGGATAACGCGTGCACAGTAGCGCTGACACAAGTCAGTATCCTCCACCGTCACCCGGGTCAGAGCTGTTGCAGGCTCTCCAGACTCCACGACTTGCGGTACGGGCACGCGCAACGGTCCTTCGGTCAAAGCTGCCACTTCGCGGGCCAGGCCAACCACGCTCAGGCAGTCGGGCCGGTTCGGATAGATCTCAAACTCGATGACGGCGTCCCCGAGCTGCAGTAACGCAGCAAGATCGCTGCCCACGGCACTCTCGTCAGGAAGCACCATGATCCCGGAATGATCGTCCGAGATCCCCAGTTCATCCTCAGCGCACAGCATGCCGTACGACTCCACGCCATGAAACTCAACCACACTGATAGGCTCTTCACGCCCGGCGACTCGCGCCCCAGGTAATGCTACGGGAACCCTCATCCCGACCGCTAGATTGGGCGCTCCGCTCACCAGGGTAATGCGCCGATTACCAACATCCACCTTGCATATTGACAGCCGCTCTGTCGCTGGATGCGGATCCACTGCTTCTATCAAACCTACGACGACTCCAGAGACGTCTGCGCCAAAGCGGCGTATGCTCTCCACCTTCTGGCCAGCATCGGTAATTCGATCTGCCAGCTCTTGCGCAGGCCAAGGGACGTCCACATACTCCTGTAGCCAACTCAACAGCACAAGCATCGGTTAATCCCCCTCATTTGAACACGAAGCCTACGAGAACTGGCGCAGAAAGCGAACATCACTCTCATAGAGTAACCGCATGTCATCAATGCCATAGCGCAGCATCGCTACCCGCTCAACCCCTAGGCCGAAAGCGAATCCAGTCACCCGCTCGGGGTCATAGTCGACAGCCTCGAACACACTCGGATGCACCATCCCGGCGCCCAAGACCTCGATCCATCCCTCGTGCTTGCACAGACGGCATCCCTCGCCCGCACACACAAAGCAGGAGATATCTACTTCAGCACTCGGTTCCGTAAAGGGGAAGTAGCTCGGCCGGAATCGCACACCGCGCTCCTTACCAAACAGCTCTCTGATGACCAGCGTCAAGACGCCTTTGAGATCGCCGAATGTGACATGCTCATCGACGAGCAGCCCCTCAACTTGATGGAACATCGGAGAATGCGTCGCATCGGCTGCGTCTACCCGGTACACCTTGCCAGGGGCTATCATCCGTACGGGAGGCTTCTGCGTCTCCATGGTCCTCACCTGAACCGGTGAGGTCTGCGTGCGCAAAAGTAGATCCTCAGTGATATAAAAGGTATCCTGCATATCCCGGGCAGGGTGGTGCTTCGGTTCGTTTAAGGCCTCGAAGTTATAGTAATCAGTCTCCACCTCGGGCCCTTCGACCACCTCAAAGCCCAAACCGACGAAGACCCTTTTGATATCATCCAGCGCCAATGTCAGAGGATGTCGGCTTCCCCAAGGCACTGGCCGCCCCGGCAATGTAACATCCACCGATTCGGCCAACAGACGCTCCTCCAAGGCGATGTTGTGGAGAAACGCCCCTCGCTCTTCCAGAAGCTGCTCCACCTCATCACGCACACTGTTTACCAGGCGCCCCATTGCTGGGCGCGCCTGCGCAGATAGCGCACCCATGCCTCGTAGCAGCTGGGTTAGCTTCCCCTTCTTCCCCAGAATCTCAACACGAACCTCGTCGAGGGCTGGTGTGGATGAAGCCCGTGAAATGCGTTCCCTTGCTATGCTTCTAATCTGCTCGACTTGTTCATGCACAGCCAGGCTCACCTGCTTTCCCGATCTTTGCAGCGCTTTCGCATACATAACAAAAAGCCACTTCCGTCAAAGGGACGAAAGCAGCTCTCACGTGGTACCACCCTATTTCTGGCTGCGCAACATGTACACAGCCCTTTATCGGCCTAGAGGATAGCCTACCCTTGTAACGGTGGGACACCGATACCGCCTACTAAGGATGTTCAGCGGATAGCTCAAGAGCGAACTTCATCCGGACGGTACGCCCGAGGGCTCTCAGTCTGCGACCCTCTTCCCTGTGACTCCTATGCCCGGACTACTTCTCTCTTTCATTGCCTTTGGCACGCCAAATACGCGCGTTTTTACTCCCCGGGGTCCTAGTTGGCCTGTGCCTTAAGTTGCCTGTAGAGGAGATATGCGGCTACGGAGCCAGTTGCCTCAAAGATCTTCCAAAACAGCTCAGCGGCAGACATATGAGGGACCCCACCCTTTCGATTGATCTCCGGGTGTGCTGGCCACATTATATCATACCGTTTCAGCGTTTACAACTCGTTAACAAGGATCCGCCCCGCGTTGGCGCAGTGACTCATATAAGACGATCGCAGCGGCCACGCCTGCATTGAGTGACTCCGCTCGCCCCGGCATGGGTATGTGTACCAGAGCTGGATCAGCGGAACTCCAAGCACGTGCCGGCCCGTGGGCCTCGTTGCCTACAACAACCGCCACGGATCCAGTTAGACTCACACCATGGTAAGGCAACGCGCCCGTAGCATCGCACACAATCGTGCGGTAGCCTCTGGCCAGTGCCGCCTCGATAACCTCCGAGTAGTCAGCGCTTATCCATAGCGGAGCCGAGTACATGGCCCCTGCACTGGCCCTCACCACCTTGGGGCTCGTGAGATCCACGCAACCAGTTGTCAGGATCACCGCAGCCCCAACTGCTGCGGCGGTGCGCAGCATGGTGCCGAGGTTGCCCGGATCGGCAATTTGATCAGCAACCAGAACCAAGCGCCCGCCCTCGAGCACACCTTCTCGCATGTCAGTTGGTGCCGTGGCAACTGCCACCAAACCCTGAGGCGTGACAGTATCACCAATCGTGCCCATTACCCTCTCAGTCACGCGGATCAACTCCGCGCCACTTCGCTCCAGCTCCTGCAGCAGTGACTGCCAGCGCCCTGAGGCGGCATCCGTGAAGAAGCAGCTGCCAATACTGGCTCCCGCCGTCAAGGCCTCAAGAATGAAGCGTCCCCCTTCGATCAAAAGCTCGCCGCACATCTGCCTTTGCCTGCGGTCGCGAAGGGATCTAGCGCTTTTCACTTTGCTGTTGTGGATGCTGGAGATACTCATCTAGCCTAGACAAGCTGACTTTTAGCCACTTCAGCTAGACCCGCGAAACCAGAGGCGTCATTGACCGCCATGTCAGCCAGCATCTTGCGGTTGACCTGCACCCCAGCGCGCCTCAACCCATTGATGAAGCGGCTATACGAGATGCCATTCAAACGGCAGGCCGCATTGATGCGGGTAATCCACAGACGCCGAAAATCGCGCCTGCGATTTCGTCTGTCTCGGTATGCATACATCAGCGACTTCATGACCTGCTCGTTGGCTGGTCTATACAGCTTACTCTGGTGGCCCCTGTAACCCTTGGCGAGCTTGATGACTCTCTTGTGCCGGCGCCGGCCTACTACGCCGCCCTTTGCCCGTGGCATCTTCATTACCCCCTTGACCGGAAGCTGTCAGAGTCAGCTTCCACTACGTATATGGTAGCATCTTGGCGACACGCTTCGCGTCGTTTTCACTGACCAATGCAGGTTGACGCAGATTCCGCTTACGTTTTGCAGTTTTCGACCCCATGAGATGACTTCGGAAGGAACTACCCCGCCTGAATTTCCCACTCGCCGTTCTCCGGAAACGCTTGGCTGCACCTCTGTGTGTCTTCATTTTCGGCATCGTGTTCTGCACCTCCATCCGCCTCTACGCGTAGCTCATTTTCTGTTACGCAAACAGAAAGCGAGCGGTTTGGCCGCTCGCTTTACACGCAACATCCGTCCCA
The DNA here is from genome assembly GCA_050951545.1 of Limnochordia bacterium. GTDB lineage: Bacteria > Bacillota > Limnochordia > DTU080 > DTU080 > DTU080. Next base: position 110,236 of record JBMNJG010000003.1, read on the forward strand.
CCATCATCGGCGTGACATGAACGTTTCTGTGCAAACGCCTGCTAGCAACTATTCTATAGCACTGCAGGGTGAGAAGCAAACGGCCTCTGCTTACGCACATAGTTAAGGGATCTAATCCCCCTCTAATGTCGCCTCAGTATATCACGCCTTCCGACCGGTGGTCAAGCACTACCTGCGCTCGGCAACTTCAGCTGTCACTTGTGCCACAAAGTCGCCCAGAGCCATGGTTCCCTTCTCGCCACCCGCGCGCAAGCGCACAGCTACGGTGCGTTCCTGTTTTTCCTTTTCCCCTACCACCAGCATATAGGGGATCTTCTGCAACTGGGCTTGCCGGATCTTGTACCCGATCTTTTCGTTCCGGTCATCAACCTCTGTACGGACCCCCGCAGCTTGCAGCTGTTTTGCCACCTCCATGGCATAGTCGTTACAGGCATCGCTGATCGGCAAGACTTTGGCCTGTACGGGCGATAGCCATACAGGAAAGGCTCCTGCATAGTGCTCTACGAGTACGCCGATAAAGCGCTCTAGCGTACCCATGATTGCCCGGTGAATCATCACAGGACGTTTCTGCGATCCGTCGGCGTCCACGTAGGTGAGATCGAAACGAATGGGCAGCTGGAAATCGAGCTGAACGGTAGCACACTGCCAGGTGCGTCCGATGGCGTCCGTGACATCGAAATCGAGTTTGGGGCCGTAGAATGCTCCATCTCCAGGATTGAGCTCATATTCTCTGCCCAATGACTCCAGTGCCTCAACCAGCGAAGCTTCCGCCTGATCCCACAGGGCCAGCTCTCCCATGTAATCGTCAGGGCGGGTCGACAACTTGATCTTGTAGGGCATACCAAACGTGCTGTAGATCACATCGACAATCTCCAGCACATCCTTTATCTGCTCGGCGATCTGATCTTCCCGAAGAAACAGGTGAGCATCGTCTTGGTGGAACCCCCGCACTCGCATGGCACCATGAAGCGTACCTGACTGCTCAAAGCGGGCTAATGGACCATACTCCGACAGCTTAATCGGCAGATCCCTGTATGACCTAGTCTCTGCCTTGTAGAGCAAACAGTGCGCAGGGCAGTTCATCGGCTTACAGGCCATAGGCTCCTCTTCATTATCAATAAGAAACATGTCCTCTCTGTAATGATCCCAGTGTCCAGAGCGCTCCCACAACGTGGAACGCAAGATCCATGGCGTGAAGACTTCTTGGTATCCTCGTGCCGCCTGCAACTGCCTCGAGAAGTCTTCCAATAGGCGATAGAGCGTCCAACCCTTGGGGTGCCAAAACATGAACCCAGGGGCTTCCTCCCTAAACGCGAACAGATCGAGCTCACGCCCGAGCTTGCGATGGTCTCGTTTGGCAGCCTCCTCCAGCTGGTGTAGATAGGCGTCCAGTTGGCTTTTCTTTGACCAGGCAGTACCGTAAACTCGCTGTAGCATAATCCCTTGGGCGTCGCCTCGCCAGTATGCACCCGCTACAGAAAGGAGCTTAAAGGCCTTCAGACGCCCCGTACTCGGCACGTGAGGGCCGCGGCACAGATCAACAAAATCACCCTGTTTGTAGAGCGTGATGTGCTTATCCTCGAGCTCCTCCAGGATCTCCAGTTTGAACGGCTCGTCCCGGAACAGCTCCGCGGCCTCATCCCTGCTGACCTCAACGCGGACAACAGGCAAGTCCTCTTTGGCAAGCTGCTCCATCTCAGACTCAATGGCTGCGAAATCATCGCTGGTGATGCTCCTCGGACTCTGTACATCGTAGTAAAACCGGTTCTCCACAACAGGACCGATAGCCAAATGCGTACCTGGATACAGGCGCTGCAGCGCATGTGCCATCAGATGCGCAGCGCTATGGCGCAGGACCTCGAGACCCTCAGGTGTGTCAGCAGTGACGATACTCACTCGAGCGTCTTCTTCGATCGGCTGGCTCAGATCGACGAGTTGGCCATTGACCTTGGCTGCTACTGCTTCACGAGCCAAGCGAGCACCAATACTACTCGCCACTTCGTAAGCAGTCGTCCCTTTGGGGAACTCCTTCTGCGAACCATCAGGAAGCTGAACCACGACAACTGACATCTCATTCACCCTTCTGAAAATCGAGTTCTGATGCTGGCGGCTACCGACTTTGGTTCGGCGACCGCCCAGGCATTGAGGCGATGCATCTGCAACAAACAAAAAAGCACACTCCTGGGACGAGTATGCCTCGCGGTTCCACCCGGGTTGACGAAAGAACCTTTCGCCCGCCTTGTGCTGCGGCATGGTATCGGACCGCTTCCGGTATCCTTACTTAGCTTTGCGCTTTTCGGACTACAGCTTAGAGGTGGTTTCGAGGTTACCTTACTCAACCAGGCTTTCAGCCAACGGCCCAGTCTCTCTTGGAGAGGTATGCTCCCCGACAGATCCTCATCATCGCCTTGCAGTATGTGGCACTTATTATAGATCCCTGCCCTCAGCCTGTCAATCCCTAACGCCAGGCGAGAATAAGGGCCGCCTGTATGACGCCGATCACGAAACCGAGAAGGGCGCCAAACACCTCAATGTAGCGCAGCTCCTGTCCACTAATACTGAGCACCATCTTCTCGAGCTGATCAAGATCGAGCGCCATTACCTTTTCGAAAACGAGCTCGCCGACATGCAGATCCTGTTTGATACGCCCTCGCAGGTTTTCTGTGGCCGCCGCGACCATCTGAGAGGCTTCCCGACCTGCCATTTCGCACACGAAGGTGGCAATCGTGTCCTGCACTGGCAAAGGTAGAAAACCAGGCAGCACAGCTCGAACACGCTTGTCCACATGATCAGCAATGCTTCCAGTGATCGCGTCGTGATACTCGCCCGTATCGAACCTGTCCACCAAGCTATCGACCGGAAGCAAGTCTTTCTCAACGATGTCGCCGATGGCCCTGGCAAGATCGGCATGACGACGGGGGATAAGCCCCTGAAACGTAAGACTGGTACCAGGAATAACCAAGGGACGACGCGGCCGAAAAAGCATACGAATGGCGATCACGTTCGTGAGATAGCCAATGAGGGCCCCTACAGTAGGCAACACTAACCACTCGGCGCTCAACAATCCACGTCGCCTCCAGGTGATAGTATTGCCACTCGTATTCTCAGCGCAGACACAGACCTCCTGCCCCGCCTGCATCAGTCATGTCTCAGGCCAAGCAATCCGAATCGCCTCCCTGCCCGCGCGCGTCGGACGCGCCACCAGTGACACCCCTGATGAAAGGTCACTCTCTCTTGAAACACGTCGCGAATCATGCTCATTACAGGCAGCTCAGTCTCACAGTAGCAATGGAGCTCGACTGGAGCTAGGGTGATGAGCGTACTGACGAGTAGATCGCCAGGGTCAACCGCACCGTCCCGCAGGTCTGAGACATAGCGTGCCAGATAAGCGTTGTCGACAACGTGCCCCGGCTTGTCCACAAGACGGAAACGCCCGTTCCGCTGCAAAAACACATCGACACGGTCTACATAGCTGTCGGCTGTCGCCACAAAGTAGCGTAACAGTTGCACGATGTCGTGACGAGTACGCTCGGTGTTCCACTCAGCGATGGCGATGGTGACGGCATCGGATACCCGCTGAACATGGTCGTCAAGCCTGAAGCTCGCAAACCCCTCCAGATGCATAAAGTGGTGAGCAGCCAAGTACTCCATTACTCGAGCGAGTATTTCTTCGCCAGGCACCCAGGCAGCCTCGGTTAACGTCTTGGTAGCCCGCGTTTGTAACTGGTGGCGCTCACTGGCAGATGCGTCGACAGCCTGGCGCAACACCAGTCTCTGCACCCATTGACTTATGAGACTGCTGCGAACAATGCCGGTCACAGCCGAGGCGACATGATAGATCAGAATCTCGTATGCTGGTTCACCCATCTCTTCGTAATCACATATGACTCGGATCTCCGTGGGCCATTCCATCTCCCGCCACCGCAGAAGGAGCCCGTCACGAAGCATAAGGGGCATCTGCTGCCCCAACTGTCTACGAAGAACGGATCCGTGGGATGCTGTGGCGATCACGAGCTCGCCCACCGAGCACACTCCCCCTTGCTAGCTAGTATATGTGTCGCTGTATTGCCCTATGCTTCAGCTAAGCTAGCTGTACTGCAGGAGGCAGTAGCCCCGATCCGGAATGAATAAACGTTCCGCCAATGGTCCGCATGGAGTGAGATGCATGTCCAAGTTCTGGTCGCGTGTGTTGTGGATTCTGGTCGCCCTGGTGTGTGTCGGGATGGTTGTAGTCTGGCTCATTCCCACGCCGGAAAGACCAGGCGACGCTTCGCAAGAGGAAAAAGATGCTGTCATTGCAAGACTTGGCGAAGTGCAAGATGACTTACCTTATGCCAAGCTAGGCAAGATCAAGGCGCATCGTAACCGGGTAGTCGAGCTTAACGTGACGTGGACCGGAGAGAACCCGCCTGCAAAAGCCGATCGCAATGCCTGGGCAGTAGAAGCCGACCGTATCGCCCTGCATGTAGCCAAGAACTACCTTCCGGAAGGCTGGCAAGTCAACGTAGCCCTATGGCATCGACGCCTTCCTAGAGGTGTAGCGGGGCGCACAGCAGGTGCCGACCCCGAAGGTGGCCCTGCGTGGCTGTTTCAGGGAAGAGAACCTCAACAGGCGGTGAAATGATGCTCAGCAAGTGGTACGCCCATAGGGATCTGCAACGATTGATCATCCCGCGCGAGCAGTATCGTCCCTTCCCCACAGTCGCAGAGCGGTGCGCCTGGGAGATCCTACCTGAGAGCCTTCAGACAGGGCTCCTGCAATCTGCGACCAAGTATCTCGGCTGGCAATGGCCAGCATTGCCGGCAACCCTTTTCATGGAGTTCCGGCGCTGCGGTGACCGTAAGCTCTACGAAAAACCACACTTCGCTCGGCGCCAGGCTCTGGAGGCTCTGACCGTAGCAGAGTGTGTGGAAGATCAAGGACGCTATCTCGACGACATCATCAACGGCATCTGGTGCATCTGCGAGGAATCGTTTTGGGGTGTCCCGGCGCATGTCTACTCGAGGGAACCATTACCCGATTCGGCGGAGCCGACTATCGATCTGTTCGCCGCTGAGACTGCAGCTCTTCTCGCTTGGGCTCTTTATCTGCTACAGCCTCGCTTGGATGCTGTAAGCCCTCTGATTGGCGAACGCATACGCCGAGAGACAAAGACGCGAGTTCTGGACCCCTTCTTGAACCGCGATGACTTCTGGTGGATGGGCCTATCCGAGCCAGCACGCCGTCTAAACAACTGGACTCCATGGTGTGTCTCTAACTGCCTCTCAGTGGATCTGCTGCTCGAGGAGGACCCTGAGCGCCGCATTCGTGCCATCGCCAAGGCTCTGCGCATCCTGGATGCCTTCCTTACACCATACCCCGAAGACGGTGGCTGCGATGAGGGCACCTCGTATTGGAGCCGAGCAGGCGGTTCTCTTTTCGACTGTCTCGAGCTGCTTTACACAGCTTCAGGTGGCGAAGTGTGCGTATACCACAACCCACTTATTCAAGATATCGGGCGCTATCTGTACCGCTCATTTATCAGCGGCAACTACTTCGTGAACTTCGCGGACGGTGGAGCAGTGGTCAACATCGCAGCTGATCTGGTCTACCGCTACGGGCGCCGCATTGACGATCCGTTGCTCCGTGCCCTTGGCTCCAGTGCCCATCATGCGCGCAGAGAACGCAGGTCACTACTGCATGGCCCCTTGCTTCGCCTTCTCCCTGCCATCTTCAACTTCTCAGACATCGAGAAAGCCTCCACCCGTCCGCAGTTTGTCAGGGACGCCTGGCTTCCCCACATCCAGTTTATGACCGCCCGTGACACATGCTCAGATAAAGGCCTATACTTAGCCGCCAAAGGAGGGCACAATGCGGAAAGCCACAACCACAACGATGTGGGTCAGTTCGTAGTGTATGCCAGCGGGCGCCCGATTTTGATTGACGTCGGAGTCGGAACCTACACCGCCAAGACCTTTTCGTCGAGGCGCTACGAAATCTGGACCATGCAATCCGCATTCCACAACCTGCCCACGGTCAACGGCGTGCAGCAGCAAGCAGGAGAAGCATTTCGTGCGCGGGCGGTGAGTTATCACAGCGATGACATCTGTGCGGAACTCCGCCTAGACATTTCCTCGGCCTATCCTAAGGCGGCTGGTATAGAGCACTGGCAACGCAGACTACGTCTCGAACGGCGCCCGAGCCCAGCAATACAGATTTTTGATGAATTCGCTCTATCCACTGTCTCGGCTGACATTGTTCTTTCGCTCATGACCCCACAGGAACCACAGATGGTCGGAGCCGATGCCATTTTGCTCGACGAAGGGCGTGCCGTTCTGGCCTTTCGTGGTGAGGGTCTAAGCTCGCGCATCGAGCGTATCAGCGTCGACGATGAGCACCTAAGAGCGACGTGGGGAGACTATCTCTACAGAGTGCTACTTCAGCCTGACAGAGCTGTCCAGCGGGGTCTGTGGGAATTGCGACTAACCGAGGTCTAACTACAATAGCAAGGGGTCCTACCTGTCGATAGGACCCCCTGCTGGTAGGGAAGAGCGGACTCGAACCGCTGACCTCCACGATGTCAACTATATTCAGCTCAGAATTGCCTCTCTGCGCCCGTGTTCGCTTGCGTCCGAATGTGGCCTGTATGCTGGCCTTTGGTTATTCTCGCCGACTTCGTGTTGTTCGCTGGTGTCGCCCCGTTTCCGGTCTATTGGCAGTACTGTGGCAGTACAAAATAACGCTTTGTCATAGGTGCGCCCGCTACCGATACCTGTTGCCGCGCGGTGAACAGTGGCGCGGCCTACTTTGTTTTCCGCGGCAACCGCGTCAATGGTTTTGGGCAAGTTATCACTTTGAGAACTTGCCGCCGCCCGCCCGCTCCCGCTCGTGCCGCCGCTCGGGCGCCCGCTACCGCCGTCCGCGCGGTGACGTGGGGCCTTGTTTGAACGTCGATGCGCATCCGTCCAGCTTGACTTCTCACTCCCGCGGTCCCCGCCGTGACTTTGCCGTCGTTCGCGCCGCCGGGTATTCCTTCCCGTCCGAACCGGTGACTGTTGCAGGTGTAGACATTTGTCTACACCTTCGGCTGTCGGTCTGCTCGCACCGTGTCATGTGGCTGAACCCCCAACCGCCCCGCAATGCGCCGCAGGCTCCAGCCTTGTTGGCAAACAAATGGCCTTCATAGACGCCGTTTTGAGCCACGCAAGAAGGGCGCAGGTGTAAAGAGTGCCCCACGCCGTCTACTCGCCTAGAAAGGGCCTTCCTGTGCGCCTGGCAGGGTTCTCGCTCGCCAGACAGGGGAAGCCCCAAGGTTTCCCCTGGGGCTTCGCTACTCCGTCCGTTTTGTGAGCTACACTCAGGCGCCTTCTGCTAGGTGCTTACCGAACTCCGCCGCGAATTCATCAAGCAAGGGGTTCGTCACCGGGCCGTCGTCCGTTACACCCTCCGCCCACCATGTGCTTGCATCTGCTGCTGCGCCCTTCACCGCGTTCTGTAGCAATAGACGGTCAAAGCCGAGCTTGTCATCTGTGTTCTTGTGCAGCTCTTCCTCGTATTGCTCCGCTCTGGAAACTAGGTCTGCGTACTTTGGGAAGGTCTCAGCGAACGCCGCTTCACTCAACTGCTCCAGCTCCGCCCGCTTCGTCGTGATGGTCCGCAAGGTACGGTTTTGGGCGTCGATTCGTTGCTCTTGCGTTTCAGGGAAGAAGCTGGGGCCTTCTGTCGATTGTGTCAGCTCCTCGATTCGCCTTAAGGCCTTGTCCATGTTGCGAATCCAAGCATAGCGCTGCGCCTTGTTGGTTGTGTATGTTGTCCCTTCCTTGAATGCCGCTACCACGTCATCGGGCTTGCGCGCTAGGTTAATCTTTGCCTCAACTTCCCGGTCAAAGATTAGAATCTCGTTGCCGAACTGCGAAGGGGAAACCAGGTCACTAGCAGACTGCCGGAAGTCTCGCGCCACCGCTTCGCAGTAGTTTTGAGCTTCACGCGCTAGGGCTACACTGTCGCCATATGCCTTCTCTAGCCTTTGGGCCGCCTGGCGTAGCGCCTCGAACTGGTCGTAGCGCTTCAAGTGACATATCAGAGTAGTACCGCCAGCGCGGATTGGCAAACACCTGCGCCACGTCCTCCTTAAACTCGTCGATAGCCTGTTGGATAAGCGCCCGCCGTTTCTACGCTCCACAACTCCATTGCCACCACTCCGCTCCTTGTTGGTTTAGCGCCGAGACCGGGTTACCGCCAGTCCCGCCGGTCCCTTGCTTGTTTGGTGCCCACAAGCCGCCGCGGTCGCGCAGGGAACCGTCGATAACCTCATCAATGTTCGCCACGCCGCCCTTGTCGTCAAGCTGAACCTCGCCTTTGTGCAGGGCAACGATACTCTGGGGAGACTTCGCCCCGTGCTCTGCCGCCTTCGCCACCAATGCCGCCTTAACGATTGCGTCCTTCTGCCACTGCTCCAACCTCGCCACCTCCTTAGCGCTCATCACCTGGAACGTGCTGAACACTGAACTCGTAGACATACACACCGTCCCGCCGCGCCCGTTTGCGCATGGTCTCCATCTGGTAAAGCAAGCTCGACACTTGGGAGTCTTCGTCACTCCAAGCAGGAGCAAGGTTAATCCTGCCCGTCTCTAGGGTGCCGACCTTGTGGGCTTGCTCCTCCGCCGCTAGGGCCGCCAGGGCCACCGCCGTAACGTGGTCGTCGTGCCCGCCGGAAGGATGGTCAAGCCGCCAACTGTTGCGGTTTTGCACTACTTGCAGGCGCCGCAGCTCTTCCATCAGCTCTTCATGTGGATAGCACTTCAACAAGCCGTCCCGAATGAGTTGAAGCAGGTGGCTGTCGAGCTTTTGCCGGAAAGCCGTGGTAAAGCGCTGGTCTACGCATCGCAGACCACTTGCCTGCAAGCGCTCCACCAAGCCTGCCGCTTGCCAGAAGTCACAGGAAACTACCAACCTCTTGAACGCGCGATTCACTAGCAGGAGATCGTCCTCAACGTCCGAAAGAAGCACCCGCTCTTCTCGCGAACCTTGCCACGTCCTCAGACTGTCAACCACCGTCTTTTGCCCTTCGCGGTGAACAATTGCTCGCACCGTTCTGTCATGCACTAACCCCAGATCGACACCAACGAAATACGCAACGCCATGCTTGCCCTCCACCTGCCGGGTTAGAGTGTTGTCGAACACCCCCTGCACCTCGTCTTCTGTGAGCACAGAACCAGATGAGCTGACCCATTCGTTCAGGTGTAACCGCCGGAAAACCTCAGCAGGTAATAGGCGCCGCTGCTCCTCCAACCATTCCTCTTTGATCCAACTGGCACACTGGCCGCGGCTCTTGAAGTACCAGCCTGGCGTGTTCTGTGCCAAGTGGTACAGCTCTTCGGACCAATGCCCAATCACTCCGCAGGTTCCGATAGTCACGAACCGGCAACCTGGAACCTTGCCTGTTGCTGAGAAAAGCGCATCGAATAGGCGCCTGTCGGGCCATTCGGCAAGCTCATCGCAGCATATCCAGGTGGGTAGAAGCCCGTAGGCCGAAGGTGCGTCCGACGATAGCACCGTTAGTCTGGCGCCCGTTGCTGGAACCGCAATGCCGTCCTTAGTTATCTCTGCGTTCATCGCCAGGAGCTGCGTCCGCCGAATGTAGCCTGTAGCCAGCTCATGCAGCAGACTAGCCTGGTCCTTGTCCACCGCTGCTGCATAAAGACGCCCGCCCTTGGGGCCTAAAAATAGCTCCGCCACACACTCCGCCGCCAGGTCCGAGGTCTTACTGTGGCCGCGAGGTCGCCAAATGGAAGCATTCGGCAAGTCCTGCCGCCTGTCGAGCGCCGCCAAGTCCTCCGCTTGCCAGGGTTCCAGGGAGGCGCCGTAAGAGCGCCCGTCAGGCAAGACTAGCACCTCCCGCCGGAATGTCATTCTGTCATCCTTCCAGCGCTCTAGCGCCGCCGTTAGCCGCTCCATTACCGCCACCTCCCAACTCCCGCAAACACTCTCGCAGACAGGCAATTAACTGTCCTTCGCCTTCTTGCGCTACACTCTGGGCAACCATCCGCGCCACAGGATTGGTTGTCGCTTCTAGGCCTTTCAGAGTATCAATGAGTACGCCGATAACATCGGTCATGTCCACCTGCACCGTCTCACCCGTTCTCAGTCTGAGCGAAGCCATTGCCGCCACCTCGCCTTAAGATACGCTTGCACATGACGCCGCTTCAGGCGCCACACAAGCCCCAAGCTCCCGCCGATGATTCCAGCCACCACCTGCACTGCCATGCTCAGCACCTCCTACGCTGTCTTGCCCTTCGTCTTGCCGGGTACCATGCGCTTGCCGCACTTGGTGCAGATCGGCGCCGTCTTGCCGATGTACACCGTCACCGCCCGCTTACACTTGGGGCATGAGTACGTCTTGGCAGCCATGTGCTCGCTCCTTCCGCTAGGCCGATTCAACTAGCCTGCTCCTGTGCTGGTGCCCACAAGACAAGCAGCGAAGCTCCACAAAGGTAATGCCTGCAAGCTGTGGCGCCACACACTGTTTGCGCCGCTCCCGACAAGACTTAACGCCACACTCCGGACATCTAAGCCAAGTGTCAGTAATCTCGAATGTGCGTTTACGCATCGCGTTCCGCCTCCTTTCGACGTGTCTCCAGCTCAGCCAAGGCCTCAGCAAGTCCTGCCGCTCGCCCCTGTGTGAGTCCTAGCTTCGCCCGTGATGCCGGGCTTAGTCCTAGACGGTCAAGGAGCTTGGCTGCCGTCTCAATCGCTTTGAGCTGCATCTCCACCACAGGACGCAGCTTCCCCTGATCGTTGACAAGTCCGTGCTGCGCTATATACTCCTCAGCTTGCATCACCTTGCGAATCGCTACCGCCGCCAGCTCCAAGGCAACCTCGTCCGCAGGTCGTAGGTGTGAGATGTTATCACCTGCAAGCAAGTCCTTGATCTGTTGCGACACTGCCTGCACCTCGGGCTGTCCCGGGTTAATAACCGTCACCCCGTGCTGGTCTCGTTTCTCTCTAAACGGTTTCAGGTTGGCCAGCGCCCGCGCCTTGCCTTCTGGCGTCTTGGGTCCGCCCTTCCCCTTGCCTTGTTTCTTGCCTAGTTGTGTCATGTCAGCACCTCCGATGCTCTTCTATTGGCAGTACTGTGGCAGTACGCCGTCCGTACACCGCTATTTGATGGGCTTTTTTCGCGACGTCTTAGGTGACTACTATGTGTTCGTACGCTTGTTCCCCCATGGGGAAGGCCGCCAAAACGTGCCCGCCTGCCAGCTAAGGACCTGTAGGCGCCGTCACGTTCTACTCGTGTTCTAGCTGCCGGGTTCTGCTCGATACGCAACGTTGTCAATCCTTTCTAATCCGTGCCCGTCGGTGAACAGTGCCCGCCCAAGGGCCGTGCAGAACCAGGTGGTATCGGGCGTGCCACCATCCACCTTCGTCACCATGACACCTGCCACAAGCAGCTTCGCCTTGATGACACTGTGTAGCTCGCCCGCTGGCAGATTCGCATCAATGACTAGCATGACTTCATCCATGGCGAAGGCTACTGTGCCATTGTCCAGGTGCTGCCGGGCCGCCGCCACGTCCCTGCATAGCGCCACCTGCTCGCCTAGTGCCGCCGAATCTAGTAACGCCCAACCCCTCGCATGGAGTTGCCGGGTAGCTTCGGCAACGTCCTCCGCTGTCGGGCCTCGAAGCAACTCCATCAATGCAGGCTTGTGGCGCCGTAGTGCTTCCCGCAGCTCGTCCGTCACCGCGCCCTGCGGGTCAGCTACCACGCGCAGCTTGTCGCCGTTTACCGATAGCTCGATGCCACGCCGTCTACACTCCATCAGCAACTGCATGGGTGTCATAGCTCGAACACCTCCGAAGCCTTATTCCCCTCCGCGGCAGATAGTGTGTGTTTTCTTGCGTCAGATGTGTCAGTTGCGTCAGACATACCTTGTAAACCGCGCAACGAAGGGCTTTTCCTGTCTGACGATGTATCTGACGCAAGTATGTTCGATGATGGGTTTGCGTCAGACGTTGCGTCAGACGCAGAAACCCCGTTGTTATCGCCTTTAGGGGCCACATCTGACGCATCTGACGTGTCTGACGCTACTTTGTGGGTACTATCTATCCTCACAAGTCGGGTCCCCTTTTTGTCGCCGGCGCGCCTGTCCAGGTCAACATTAATGCCAACCTGTCGCAAAGCCGTAGAGCTTCGCCGCAACCGGTTAGACAGACTTCGGGCCGAACCGGGCCACGTTTTGGCGTTTCGCATCTTATCGCTCGCGTGGTCCTCCAACTCATCCAATAGCTCCGTCATGGTGCCCTCGAAGCCGTCCGGTTTGTGCTTCAAAAGCTCACACACCGTGAATGCTACTGCGTCACTTTCGATGCCAAGATCTACGGCCTCGGCGCGGTTCTCGGCATACGCCTTAAGCGCTGTGCCCTCGGGCCACCCGAAAGCCTCTTCTGCTGCCGTTGCCCACACCGCAAAGTCAGCCATGCGCGGCTTGCGCGGCAGGTGGACAGAATCCACTCGCCGCAGCGCGGTCGATACGCCATCAAGCAACGCACCAAACACCCGCGGGCGAACAAGCTCCCAATCTCGCCAGAAAGTTGCCTCGGTTTTCCTCTCAGCATCGGGTATGGGTGGCAGAACCAAATTTAGCGAACGGTCTGCTAAGTCATGACGGGTTGCAATGTCGTCAATGCCGTTAAGAATCACGGGCCGCTGGTAGTCGAACAGGGCTTCTTCGCTGTCTGTGTACAGCTCACGCGTTGCGAATCCGCCGCCCGTTGCCACGCGACAGATAGCATCCGACAACCACACAGGAACACCCGACAAGTTGTCCAAACAGACCAACCAAGCGTTACTAGCATGAATCGCCAAATCCCGTTCGTTGCGCGGCGCCGTTCTAAGGGGTACGCTCGATGGGTCAATCAACGAAACCAATACCCGCGCCGTTATGCTTTTTCCCGAACCCTGTTCGCCTAGCAGAATCCATACAGCGTAGGGGCCGGTAGGTCGGTAGCACGAAACTAGCCCAGACACCACCAATACCCTTTGTCCTTCGTCGGGTATGTTGACGAAAGGCCACAGCTCATCGATGCTCCCGCCCGCCACAGGGTGAGGAAGGGGCGCCATGCCCCGCCCGCGCCGAAAGCGCACAGGAGGGTTAGATATGACTCGCCAACCTGTAGCGGTCACCTCTACCGCCTCCCAAGCATCGTTAGCCAAGTCAATATATATGCACCCCTGCGCCTCGCCCACGCGGATAAAGACGTTGTGCTGTTCGCCTTTGTAGCAAGCAATCGCAGTAATGGTGTTGCGCGCATCGGTCATCGCCTGCGAAGACGGGCCGTTCTCGTGCTGTTCGTAATATGTCGCCTCTAGCCATCGCCTAAAGCCGCTAGACATCACGGGCCAATGTTCCCGATGCTCATCACAAGTTACAGTCGCCCAAGGCTCGAAGTCCTGCGTGTGCCATAGCTCCGCTGTCTTGGCAATCTCAATCAGCAGTTCCCTTTGAGTAGGCTTGCCCTTCGCGGATTCGTCGTCTTGCTGCTCCTTCGCTTTGGCCAATGCATCCAGTCCGTCCAGCTCTTGCATCACGCCACCCCCTCTGCATGGCGTTTGGCGACCCAATTGACGATGCCAAGCACCTCATATGCAGGAACAGGTGGCTCACATCGCATCCATGCCCACGCAACCACCAATGCCGCCGTAACGTATGGGTCGACACCTCGGGCCAGTAGACTTCCGCTCAGAGATCGAATCGTCTTGTAACGGTCATCGCCCGTAGCTCCTAGAATGACATGCCGCCTCCAACCGTCAAGAGGGGAATGCAACTCCAGCGCTAGGGGAACAGGTTGCCGTCTTGGTTCATCGGGTTCACCCGCCGCTGTGATCGCCGCCGTGATAAGCTGCTCCAGCTCTTTATCGCCTAGAAGAAGGCCATGCTGTTGCTCTAGCTCAGTGAGAATTTCGCGCAAAATAGGCCGCGGTACGAAATACCGGGCCAGGCATTCAGCCACATGGATAAGGCGCTGCTTACCGTCCTTCCGGGCCGTCTCGCTAGAGCCGGTCTCCTCGCGCAGCAGGTCCATGACTACCCGTTCAGCTACGGGTTCAGGTGCGCCGTTGTCGCAGCATGGCCGCGAATAAGCGCACATTCGCCTTCGCCTGTGGTAAACTGGTGGTGTGTCGCTGTCTCCACATGAAGGCACCTCCTGGCGCCACCGTTACCGCGGTGGCGCTCTGTCGTTGTTGTCGTTGTCAACAATGCACTAACCATCACACTGCACCAACCCTCTGGCAGCCAACTCCACCAAGGCTTTCCTTGGGACTCGCCGGGAATTGCCGATCTTGACGTAAACCAACTCACCACTAGACATAAGCTGGTAAACCCTGGTCCGCCCAAACCCCAGCCACTCGCACGCCTCGTTCACCGTCATCAGTCCGTCTGACAAAAGAGCTTCCGTTCCTTTCTGCGCCTTCATTATGGATAACCCCCTCCTGTTACGTGTTGGTATGCGTTCACCATAACACACATGGACAAATTAGGCAACATGTGTTACTGTGTTTTTAGCGTAACGGCAACACCATTCAGCGATAGGAGAGGATTGCCATGCCGAATGAACCTGTGTTCTTTGCCTGGAGTGTGCCTACGAGCGGCTACAAGTGGACCGACGCCAAGACGGTGGAAGGGAGAACCGGGCCGTTTTCTGATAGCACACCGGAATGTGACCGGAAAAGTCAAACGTTACCAGCCACTGCAACTGCACTCAGCGCTTTTTCGGTCGTTTGCGGACATCACACCAGACAGAGGACGACATCCTGCTCATTTGCTAATGAGTACGGAAGGCTTACTGCACCGGGCGAGATGCTTATAGTGCCATCGGAAAGGAGCCCCAGAGAAGGCACCCTCGATGCCGGGGAACCGCTCTCGTTGTGGGTGTCTGAAATTGCTGATATGAACCAAGCGCTTACCTTGTGGGATATGGCGCAGGACCGCGATGTTACTGGCCTTAGCGATTTCATTCACTGGTCAGGGAACAGTGTGCATTACGATAGTGGGCCAGGGCTAGAACGAACCACCAGGACCGTTGCACACCTTGACGAGGAACCCCGCCTGAGTCGGTATTCTGCTGCATGGTGATCTTGTTACCCCCGCCCTCTTCCAGGTCCAACACGTTGTAAACCAGCACCTTGAAGGGCGACTATCGCCAAAGGTACTTTGGGACACAGACTATACGCACTTGAACCTGCACTTCATGCCGGAATCGCTCATAGGCGCCCTTTGGCTGCAGTTCGCCCAAGCCATTGACGGCAACAAGACTTACCGCCGTTGTGACGAATGCCGGGCATGGTTTGAGCTTTCGCCGGAGGTAGCGCGCACAACCAAACGCTTCTGCTCAAATGCCTGTAGGGTAAAGGCCTACCGCAACCGTAAAGCTACCGCCCGCCAACTCCATAGCAAAGGGGTTCGGATTGAAGAAATAGCTACCCGCCTTGACTCCGATCCTGAAACGGTTGCAGGTTGGGTATCCGACACTGAAGGTAACACAAAGGAGGAATGACGGCATGGCAGCCAAGAAGGGGCAAGGTTCTGTGAGATTCCGGGCTGACAAGGGCCTTTGGTGTGGCCAAGTCAGTCTAGGGTACCGCACAGACCAAGCGGAAAGCGCACGGTTCGTAAGACGTTTTACGGCAAGACTCAGCAGGAAGTACTCGATGCCATGGCGCGCCTGCAGGGCGACATTCTAGCAGGCAAGCCGATCCCCAACGACAGGCTTACCGTGAAGCAGCACTTTGAAGACTGGTTGCGCTCCAAGAAAGCTGGCGTCGCCAGGAGCACCTATACGCAGTACGAAGGGCATGTTCAGACTCACATTATCCCTTCCTTGGGACGTATCAAACTGAAGGACTTGGATTACCGCCGCATAAACGCCTTCTACGATGAGCTACACAACCGGGAAGACAAACTCGCCCCGCGCACCATCTACGACATTGGCGCCATCCTACGCTCAGGACTTGAAGACGCAGTGCGCAAAGGGCTTGTACCCTCCAATCAAGGGAAACTGGCTGCAAAGCTCAGTAGGGGAGACAAGGAAGCTCGCTTTCTCAACCCCCAGGAGCTGGCCAGCTTCCTCGAAGCCTGCAAGGGCGAACGTCTAGAGAATGCATTCATTCTAGCCATCAATACCGGTATGCGTCCCGGCGAATGGCTTGGCCTGTCGTGGGATGCCGTCGATCTGCAACAGGGAAAGCTCACTGTCAGGCAAGCGCTTCACGAAGTCTCGGGGAAGGTATATCTGGGCGACGTGAAAACGAAGGCCAGCAGGAGAACCATCTCTTTGCCGAAGGACGCCGTTCAAGCATTGCGCCGACAACGCAAGCATCAGACTCGAAGAGCAGCTTGCCTCTGGTGGCAGATGGGTCAATGAAGAGAACCTAGTCTTCACCGATACCCAAGGCGGTCTCCTACGCCGCACCAACGTATCTAAACGTGATATGAAGCGCATCGTCCGCCGTGCCGATCTCGAAGACGCAACACTGCACACCTTCCGCCATACTCACGCCAGCCTGCTGATCGCCGCAGGTGTCGACATCAAGACAATCTCCCGACGCCTGGGCCATGAGAATATCACGATCACGCTTCAGACCTACGGCCACTTGATGCCGGGCCAAGACGAACGGGCCGCCGACGTGATGGATACCATTCTCGCCGGGCTGCCATCTGTACCTCCCATGGCCTCCCGCCTCTAGCTACCAAAACCTAATGGCAGTACAATGGCAGTACAGAAGCAACAAATGCTGAAAGCCCTACCGCTTGGTAGGGCTTCTAGCTGCTGTTTTCTGGTGGGGAAGCACGGACTCGAACCGTGGACCTCCACGATGTCAACGTGGCGATCTAACCAACTGATCTACTTCCCCACGTCTTTCCTCACATTACTGTGTTGGAGATATATGGAGGCGGCACCCAGATTCGAACTGGGGAATAGAGGTTTTGCAGACCTCCGCCTTACCACTTGGCTATGCCGCCCAATAGCATCAGACGCATACAAAGTATATGTCAGGTACACAGCGGTGTCAAGGCCCTCCCAGGAAATCGTGTTACGCTGATCGTGCATGTCGACGGCCAACCACACGCACTCACCTCAAAAGGAGGGTTTGGACAGGTTCCACTGGATCCATAGCGAATCAATCGCTTAATGCGAGGAGGTTTCAGAGGATGAACCACTATAACACGCCAGCTGAGATCGGCGCGATGATGTTGACCACCAGTGAGAAGAAGGCCAACATGGCGCTTCGTGACCTCATAGTCCTAGGTATCTTGGCAGGTGCCTATGTAGCTATGGCCGGTAATCTGTCGACTGTCGTCACAGCTGATTTGGGCCAATACGTGGGAGCCGGACTAAGCAAGTTCCTTGCCGGAAGCGTCTTCTCCATGGGTCTGACCCTGGTCGTCATCGGAGGCGGCGAGCTTTTCACCGGAAATGCACTCATGATCATAGGCCTGCTATCTAAGCGGATCACCGCAAGACAGCTTGTAAGAAACTGGATAGTGGTTTACCTCGCCAACTTCCTGGGATCACTCGTAGTCGCCGCACTAGTCTATCTTTCGGGACTCTGGAAGACCGAAGGAGGCTTAGTAGGTGCTAGATTCGCCTTAACTGCCCATGCCAAAGTAAGCCTACCTTTCGTAGCCGCCATGGTGCGAGGGGTCTTTGCGAATTGGCTGGTGTGTCTCGGCGTATGGCTCGCCATGGCCAGCCGGGATGTGGCTGGCAAGATCCTCGCCATCTACTTCCCTGTGATGGCCTTTGTGGCCTGTGGTCACGAACACTCCATAGCAAACCAGTTCACGGTCCCCATGGGCATCGCTCTGAAGGGTCAGCCTGCCCTACAGGAAGCCTTGGCAGGAGCGAATCTTGCGCAGCTGAATTGGGGTAGCTTTGTCATCCGTAACCTGGTACCCGTCACTCTGGGCAATATCATCGGTGGGGCGTGCTTTGTGGGTGCGCTCTACTGGTATGTCTATCTGGCACCAACTGGCGTTGAACAGTGCGTGGATACAACCAGGGTCCAAAAAGGCCGTCATTAAGCCATTTCCGGCACATGACGGCCACTTTTCGGTTGTAGCTACATTTTCTGGGTCTATGGCTGCGTTGGTGGCTTGATGTCTAGATAGCGCGGAGGGGCCTCTAGCTGCAGTTTTTGCAGGAAATCCTTTTGAACTTCACCGGGTTTGGTGGTTTGCCAGACCTCCCCACAATCCGTTGAATGGATGCCTACCTGCATGGTGTCAAAAGCCTTTTTCATCTGATGCCATGTGGCCTCCGTAGCATTTTCCGCCACGCGAATCAGCAGCAGTGAAAGCCAACATAGTAGAGCGTGAGCGCGGATGCGTTCGTCCTTGCGATGGTAGACAGGACGGATGTCTACTACATGCTTCAGGTCGTCAAACACGCGCTCAATGTCCCAGAGCTGCTTGTAGCCCAGGACGATGTCCTCAGCACTCAGCTTGTCGTCTGAGCTACTGACCAGGTATTTGCCGTCGAGCTGAGTCTCCTTGCGAATCTTCGCCTTGTCCAGGCTAAGCACGCCTGCTCGATTCTGCTGCAGATAGCGCCCGAAGGTGGGGTGCGAACGCAACTCGCACGCTCCCTTGGTGTGGGCTTCGCCCTCGAGCTGTTCTAGGGCCTCCAGGCAGCGTTCGATCTCGGCAACGATGTCGTCACGCTTCAAACGATCACGTTTGGCCTCCGTAGGATTACGTACGACTACGAAGCGTCTTTGGGCTGCACCACCCTCATCAATCAGTACTTCCTTGATTTCGAGACCGTTGGCCAGTTTCTTGTACCTGCCGCGGCGGCTGAGGGCTTCCGCTGGCTCGGCGCCTGGTCCTAGGCACATTTTCTCACCAATGATGTAGTGACCGCCCGCGCCCTGTAAGACGCGCTGGTTGGCGGCCGAGTTGAACCCTGAGTCCATAACCATCACGACCCGGCCCAGCTGCCAATCGTTCAGGTCCTTCTTTACTGCCTCGACTAGGTTCTGATCACAGCTATTGCCGGGGAAGGACCAGCATCTCACGGGTATGCCGCTACGAGTGATGGCGAAGGCGATGGTAACCTGCGCTAGGTCGTGCCGTTTCTGCTTGTTTCGACCGCGCTTACGCAGCCCTTCCCAAGTCGGCTCGCCATCGTCGCCACAAATGTCGTCATCCGTATGCTCGATTTCGAAGTAGACGTTGGTCGTATCGACGAAGATCAGATCAACCTCGAGGTTGAAGAGGTTGACCACCGAGAAGAACACGTCATGCTGAATCTTTTCATCGGCCTCGAGAAGGAAATCCATCGCCCGGTAAAGCTGATGAACCTCAACTTCATCAAGCCCTGAGATATGTACCTTTTTGGCTACCCAGTGCTCGAGTCCAAGCTTACTGCATGGAGCCAACGCCCGATTCGCCACCATGGCGAAGATAAGCCGTTCGATCGGCGTAGCAGACTCTCGCTTACGCAGAAGAGTCTCGAGCACCTTTCGGATGCCCAAACGTTGCCACAGACCGTCTAGCAGCCATGTTCCGCCCAACTCCCTAGATCCCTTGAACTCAAAGGGCTGGACGTTGCCCGCTACTACCTGCGCTTCAGCGGCTTCATCCGGCTCCAGATATCTGGAGATGCTATTGACCAGACGTCGCAGAGCTTCCGTATCCAGGGCATCGGCCGGGCCAAGGTTATGAAGCACCTTGGTCTTTGAAACTCCCTTCACAGGGTCTCTATAGTTATGACAGAGTTGCACATACCGAAAGGTCTTGTGACTCTTTTTGACGGATACGGTTCGCATATACATTGTAACTATATTATACCACAGGTAAGCGATTAAGGGAAGGCCGAAAACAGATAGGGTTGTAACTACGCGTTTTGCGGTTGTGGCCACACGTTCGCGCCCAAAAAACGCTATACTAGGCCATTTCGCATTTCGGTTGTGCCCCTCAACTGTTCAACGCCAGACCAGAGAAGATGAGTCAAGCCGGATCTCCGCACGGCCAGTGATCGTACCAGCTTGTGATATGGAAGACGCCGACCTGCTTTCAGGTCGGCGTCTTCATTTGGAGCGGGCGACGAGATTCGAACTCGCGACCCCAACCTTGGCAAGGTTGTGCTCTACCAACTGAGCTACACCCGCATCTGGTGCCAAGGGCCAGAATCGAACTGGCGACACCGTGATTTTCAGTCACGTGCTCTACCAACTGAGCTACCTTGGCTTACTAGCTTAAGTTTTAGGGTTGGGACCTTTGATAAGGCCCCAACCATGGCGGAACCGACGGGACTCGAACCCGCGATCTCCGGCGTGACAGGCCGGCGTGTTAAACCAACTACACCACGGTTCCCTTTGACATTTTGTATCCTATCATGGTGCTTACTAGCTGTCAAGCACTTCTCGGTGTAGACTACTCACCATCTGCACATGCCCCGCAAGACGCTTTATACCACTCTAGGACCAGGTGGTGGACGCTGCGGGACTCGAACCTGCGGCCTCCGCCTTGTAAGGGCGGCGCTCTAACCAGCTGAGCTAAGCGTCCATGACCCAACCTAGTGTGCAAGGGGCAAGAATTATTGTATCCAAGATTGCCGTCACTGTCAATCGTCTCTTCGCGAAGGGATACACACACACGTGAAATCGCGGCGAACACCCGTTCCTGATCATGCTGCCTCCCGCCTCTCCCAGAAATCGTCCCACTGTTCACCGTGGGAGTATGCTGCAACGTTTAGCATCTGCTGTGCCCTAAGTTGGCTCCAACGCGATTGCTTGTGGCGCCTAACAACAACCTGCTTACAGGCGCTTTCTACGCATCCGCTGCCAATGGGGTAGCCAGCGGCCTCCAGCCTCGGATAAAGGGTTCATCTCCTCCTGCGAAAGTGCCTCTTGAGTGCGTGTCAACCCACGAGTAAATCTTACCGAAGACCGTATGGCTCACTCACCAAAGATCTAACCCAACGCTTGCCTAAGTCAGAGCAGGCATAGGCTCACGACTACTGCTACGGACTCTCTGGGATGCATCGGTGGCCTCGGCCACCGATGCACTTGGTGGGCCTTGGCCGATCAGTTGTTCAATCCTGTGGTGCATAGCCAGTGGGTTTGGCTCACGTTGTCGCTTCTGCACGATCGCCAGCGGCGGGTGGACGCGCACTAACATTGGCTGCACGGCTGATGTGAGCACTAATGAAACGGACGAGGTGACCCAGGGTGATTACTCGTCTTGCGTTTCGTCAGATTGGCTGGCGGTTCCCCAGCCGCGCTCATCTATTCTTTGCTGGTATTCACCGCATCTACACTCGAGATAGTTGATGAGCTTCCGGTTGAAGTCCTGACCGCGC
Source organism: Limnochordia bacterium (assembly GCA_050951545.1). Classification (GTDB taxonomy): domain Bacteria; phylum Bacillota; class Limnochordia; order DTU080; family DTU080; genus DTU080. The sequence goes on from JBMNJG010000003.1 coordinate 131,579, forward strand.
CGGAATGGCAGCCGCCTGTGAATCTTGCGCTTGATGATCTTGCAGGACAGCTCGTGAGCCTGAATCACGATCAGCTTGATCTTCTTCTTAGCGCAGATCTGCTGTTTGGTCTGGTCACGGCATTGCTGCTTATGGACCTGCTCAGCCGAATTCCGCTCCGTGACGCGGTAGTGTTGCGCCCCATTGAACTCCATGGCCGTATTGTGCAAGTAATAGAAGAGATCGACCTCCAGACGCTTGCCAGTTGCTGGGTTCCTCATGAAACCTGGGCGCATTCCGTCGTCGAAGTCAAGGCAATCGACAAGCGCCAAGAAGATAGCCTGCATGAGAGCCTCTCCGAGGTGCGTAGCGCGGTGGAGCTCATCCTGCACGTCTAGTATTTCTTTGACATTTCGCTTATCAACCGGGTTGTGGAGAGTGAAGCGAATCGGTGCCCGCTTGTGCGCCTGCTCCATCTCCAGCCAACCATGCTTGGCCAACTGACGAGCCGCGTGTTTGATGGTCTGGGGGCTCAGACTCATCCGGCCGGCTAACTCAGCGTATGTGAACTGCCTTTTGCGAGGTGGGTCCGTAGGTTTGGACAGCAGTAGGGCATAAACCAATTTGGCCTGTGCATGGATTTCAGTAGCCATGACTAACTCCACAGGTACGGAGACCCTATCCGGGGATGGCTTCTGTGCCGCGGTCTGGCTAGGTCCCCGCCTAGCCGGTGGAGCAAACCAGCCCTCGGTGGTTAACTTGGCTGTCGCCCTGCGAACGGTAGGCCGGGACATACCCGTGCGCCGCCCCAGGCGGCTGGGCGAGAAAAGGAAACTTTCCTCCAGCTGATCATCCATCGTTAAGGCCATCCAAACGATCTTCTCGCTGGCTTTTAGCTCGCGAGTCAGTAGCAGTGAGAGCGGCACGTTCACCTCATCTACATAGAGAGAGTACAAGGGCCTCACCTCACATAACGACCATGTGTTCGATTGATTCAATGCTGAATTCTATGTGCGGCTCCAGAATCCTTCCACAGACAATAGTTCTTCGCTGACTGCGCGTGCATTGCCGACTAAGACCCGGTGGCCACTGGGAGTCGACAGCATTTCCCCCTCGGATCATCGGCTGAGTGGGAAAAGGCTGTCGCCACCGTCCGGTTATGTACTGCCCAGTAGCCCCAGAAGGGCCGCCGAGACGAGAAAACGCGCTCTTGGCCGGGGAAATGAGCCCTTCGGGCGGTCAAGATGAGCAAAAAAGGCTTCGCGAAGACCGCATCGCTGCACTTTTACCACGTACATTGGGCCCGGGGGTTAATGAGGCGGCTCTTTTGCCATCGCGGTCGGATCCTTGGCCCCCACTTCACGTACCAATCCGGGTAAATCCCGTCCGACTACCGAGCCAGTCTCGCGAGCGTGTGCATGGTGCATGGTATTCGTCCAGCCTTTTCGAAACACACCGACCGGGCTAACACTGAAGGGTCGGTCCACAGAGGGACCCGAGTGAGCCCGCCGTGATCGCGCACTGGGGAGCTGACCCCATCGGCTGAGTGGCAAAAGGCTATCGACACTGCCGGGTTATGTACCGCCCAGTAGCTCCACAAGGGCCACCAGGGCGGGAAAGCGCGCTCTTTTGGGGGGAAAAGAGCCCTTCAGCCGGTCAAAATGAGCAAAAAGGGCTTCGCGAAGACCGCATCGCTGCACTTTTACCACGTACATTGGGCCCGGGGGCTAATGAGGCGGCTCTTTTGCCATCACGGTCGGATCCTTGGTCGCTACTCGCATGCCAATGCGGACAAATCCCGTTCGGCGAGCGAGTCTCGCAAGCGTGTCCATGCGCCCATTCTTTTCGAAACACACCGACCGGGCTAACACTGAAGGGTCGGTCCGCAGAGGGACCCGAGTGAGCCCGCCGTGATCGCGCACTGGGGAGCTGACCCCAATCGGCTGAGTGGCAAAAGGTATCGACACTGTTCGGTTATGTACTGCCCAGTAGCCCCAGAAGCGAAATCAGGGCGGGAAAGCGTGCTCTTGGGCGGCGAAATGAGCCTGTCGGGCGATCAAAATGAGCCTGTCGGGCGATTCGCGAAGACCGCATCGCTAGGTTGTTACCACCAACCCAAGCGAACGCAGAGAGATTACCGCAGTTTTTTGCGTGGCCCCTTCGCGAAGAGCCAAAGGCTGCCGATGGTAACAACATGTTCCGGTCTGCTTCGTCGTGATCCGGAGCCATTCGGGGTACCGTAATGGTAGAGCAACGAACTTTTTTCCGGAGGTCAACCATGCGTAGCCTATGGAAAGGCGCAGTCAGTTTTGGCTTAGTGAACATCCCCGTACGCATGTATGCCGCTACTGAAGATAAGGATTTGAGCTTCAGTCAGCTACATCGAGAGTGTCATACCCCTATTCGCTACGCCAAGTTCTGTCCCACCTGCGAACGGGAAGTGCAGCAAGAGGAGATCATTCGAGGTTATGCATACGACAACCGGGGCTTCGTCGTCCTGGAAGAAGACGATTTCGCCTCTCTTCCTGTGCCAACGCTTAAGACAGTGGAAATCCTAGATTTCATTGATCTGGTGGAGATCGACCCCATCTACTACCAACGAAGCTACTACCTCGAGCCCCTGGAAGGCGCGACAAAACCCTATTCGCTTCTGCTGCGAGCCATGCAGGAGAGTAGTAAGGTAGCTCTCGGCAAGATCACCATCCGGACACGAGAATCCCTGTGCTGTCTGCGCGTCTACCGTGATCTCCTGTCTGTAGCTACCATGCACTACCCCGACGAAGTGCGTTCTATTGAACAACTGCAGCCTCTACAGACCCACCCCGAGGTAGCCGCGGGGGAGCTGCGCATGGCTCTGCAGCTCATCGAAAGCCTGACGACCCCGTTCGAACCGAGCAAGTATACAGATGGATATCGTAGCGCTCTGCTGGAGCTGATCCGGACCAAAGCCGCTGGCCACCAGATACACGAGGCGCCGACGCCGACGCCGTTGGCGGGTGATGTCATGGATCTGATGGCGGCTCTTGAGGCAAGCCTTAGCGCGGTAGAAAAGGAAAAGGTAATGTCCAAGACCGAGGTGGCTAGCTCCGCCAAGTTGGCTACCGGTCGACGACGCAAGGGCTAGAGCAAGCCATGCCCCTCCCCCCGTTTATCCCTCCGATGCTCGCTACACCAGGTCCTCTGACTTACTCCAAGGAGTCTTTGTACGAGCCAAAGTGGGACGGCCTGCGTTGTCTAGCTTTCAAGGATAAGAGGCTTCGCCTCATGAGCCGTAACGGTCGGGACATGACCGCTCACTTCCCGGACCTGGCGGATCTGGCACATTGCCTTCACGGTGAACCCTGGGTCTTAGACGGAGAGCTTGTCATCTTTGACGACACCGGAAAAGCAAGCTTTGATCTGGTACGCGATCGCAATCTGACAGCTACCCCTACACGCATTACTCATCTGGCGCAGCGCCATCCCGCAGTTCTTATTGTCTTCGATCTTCTCTACCACCGCGGGATTAGCCTGATGGACAAGATGCTGCGTGCCCGTCGCAGCTTGCTTGAGCAGCACCTAGAGCCGGGGCAACACGTGGCACTTTCACCTGCAGTGGTTGGCGCGGGGCCTGGTTTTCACCAAACAGTGGTACACCACGGATGTGAGGGGACGATGATTAAGAGGTTAGAGAGTCCGTACGCGCCTGGATCGCGAAGCCCTTATTGGATCAAGGTCCGCAATGTCAAGGAAACCGACTGTGTGATCGGCGGCTTCGTACAAAGAGGCCCTCAGCAGCTGGCAAGTCTGCTACTCGGACAGCATCTGCTCCCTGCGAAGACACTGCACTACGTTGGCCGCGTGGGCGCGGGTTTCTCCGAGAACCAGAGCCAAACCCTTCTGAATTTTCTTTACCGCATCCTGACCCATGCGCCACCCTTCACGGCGATTGCCCCAAATCTAGCTCGCGGAGCCTCCTGGGTTCGACCCATAGTGGTCTGCCGTGTCGAGTACCTAACATGGACCGCCAAAGGCCTACTGCGCCATCCGGTCTTTCGCGGCATCCGTACGGATAAGCCACCTCTTGAGTGCCTATTGGCGGCCGATCATCCGTCCAGCACAGGAGCCTCTTCCCTATGACCAGGTACCCCGTAAAAGTAGGTGAGCGGCATCTTGAGCTATCCAATCTTGACAAGGTACTGTGGCCAGACAAAGGCATCACCAAAGGTGATCTCATTCACTACTACGCCTCAGTGGCCGAAAGACTTCTACCTCACCTCAGAAGACGCCCCCTTACCCTCACCCGCTATCCCGATGGGATCACGGGTGACATGTTCTACCAGAAGGACACACCCCTGCATGCCCCTGACTGGTTGCCGACATACGCCGTTGCTTCCTCAATCCCCGGGCGCATGGTGCGTTACCTCTTGGCCGAGGAAGCCGCAGCTCTTGTCTGGTTAGCCAACCAAGCAACCATTGAGATTCACCCATGGATGTCAACCGTAGAGCATCCCGCCTATCCTGACTACGCAGTCATTGACCTCGACCCTGCCGAGGGTGCCACGTGGGCTGATGTGGTAGAGATCGCCAGATTGGTGCGAGTTCTGCTTGAGAGGCTGGACCTTGTTGGATTCCCCAAGCTTTCGGGGGCTACAGGCATCCACATCTATGTCCCGCTAGCCGCTCGCTATAGCTTTGCGCAGACCAGCCAGTTTGTCGGTTTCCTAGGGAGACTCTTGGTCAAAGCCTATCCGGAAAAGGCGACCAATGAACGTCTTGTCCAGTGTCGCAACGGGAGAGTGTATATCGATCACCTTCAGAATCTGCCTGGAAAGACCATCGTGGCACCATACGTGCCCAGACCCGTCGCTGGCGCCCCTGTCTCGGTCCCCGTCTCCTGGGCGGAGCTCGGCGAAGTGACACCTGAGCAGTTCAGTGTAGATCAACCCCAGCTTATCCTGAAACGCCCCAAAGATCATGACGCCATGTATAGTCTCCAGCAAAGCCTCGATGCTGTACTTCCTTTGCTGAATCTGTGACTGATCTGCTTTGCCAGCAGGAGATCCACCGTCGCTTGACCTATTCTTCCTCAGGTACGCATGTCGACGGCCAACCACACGCGGAAATCGAGGCAACTGTGGCAGGTGTTCGCTGAATTAGCAAGGGGGTCCAATCGTCTCGTGCACAAGAGGGTTTCTATAGCTGTGACTCTTCTGGCGCTTCTCGCTGTGTGTACAGGTTGCCGTTCTAGCCATACAGGGAGCCATACTGTCAGATTCCGCGGATACGACGCCTACGTCTACCGTGGCGAATCGTCCGCACAGGCAGACTACATCCGTTTCCGTCAAGCGGATGGAGTTGAGGAGTTTGAAATCGTACTGCCCCGCCAACTCCCCCGTCTCGTGGTGGAGTTTCGAGCAGCAGTGAAGGCAGGAAAGATCGTCTTTAGGATCATCAACCCTGAAGGGAAGGCGATCATCGGGGGTTACACAGACTCGGAAGGTCACCTTAAGCTCTATCACTCTTTACGCGTCCCACCGGGCACCTATACCGTGAGGACTGAATACCAGCAAGCCCGGCGGGGGGAAATCAGCTATACGCTCTATGGCTATCACCGATAGCCGCCACTCCCTACGTTGCAGGCTATTACTGCACCTGGTAGCGATATACTGCATAGGAGAAGGGGTCTGGCAAGGAGAAGACCGCTTCTCCGTGTGTATCGACATGGATACTCCTTTGCACGCCCCTACCCAAAACGGGCTTGAGTATCACTTCACAATCGGCCAGTTCCCACAGTTGGAGGCGGTGAGAACTAGCCGGATGCAGCTCCCGATAAAGAACTAGGTAGCCAGAAGACACTGATGCCATGGACTGAAACCCGGTCCACCTAGTGCCGTTAGGCTCCTGGCCTATCGGAAGCACCGTTCCTTGAAGCAGCTCCTCTTGAAAAGAGCGATAGGTGCTTACCAACGCGCCTAACTCCAGCTGCTCTTGCGGATCCATGTCGGAAGGATGCATCCAGATCAGTGGGTTTGAGCACATCGTCACCGCAAAAGCATAGGCCTGGCCACAGACTGCGGGCGCCAATGGGTCATTGGCATACTTCTCCTGGTTGCGGAGCACGTTTGGCACTTCCATGAGAAGGTAGCGAGTAGGAAGAAACCGCGCCAGTGTCCATAGGTTACGCAGTACGCGATGTGGATGGTAGTTTGCCCAATCGGTATAGCGGTTTTCCAGGAAGTACGTGCCATAGTGAGCTCTGCCGAAGAAGCCCAGACGAGTGCCGTTTGTAATGTCCAGGTTGAATGCCACATTGCCACCTGATTCGGCAATCACTCGACGCAGCATGCATACTAGCCTCTCCTCGGCCAACTTGTTTGGAAGCTTCACATCATCGATTTTAAAATGAGTCACGCCCTCATTACGGTACAGGCCCAGCAGTATCTCTGCATCATCATTCCAGTATGCATAATCGTCTTTCTTTGTAGGCACGAACCATAGTCCCAGCTTCATACCTAACGACGAAGCCAAATGCTTGATGGGCTGCAGACCTCGGGGGAAGCGAACAGGGTCAACCTCCCATGTGCCACGGCGGTACCAACCAGCATCGATCTGGTACACATTGACACCTAGACGCGCCGCATGAGGCAGGTCGTGCATGATAAACTCCTCATTTATCCGCGTGTCTTGCGTGCGATCTCCCCATGTGTTGCTCATGACGCAGATCTCTCGACTCGGCTCAAAGCAACGTACAGAGCGATGATACCTATGCAGAGCCTGCAGTGCACCAGCTTCACCGCCCTGGCTCACGCCAACGGCCACGCCATAGGAAGAAACAGGTTGGCCCGCTCTGCAATCACCTGCGGTAAGCCCGCTTCCACACACATGAACGGAAAAGGCGTTGATGGCAAAGTCGTGTCCAGGGTACGAGAGATGTCCCAGTGGTGTAGGTGCTTCCTTTACCACGATCAGGCTATTGTGATCCAAAGAGTCCTCCATGAAGAGCAAGTTGCCCTGTGCAGTACGTGCTTCGCCGCTGTAGAGGAGTCCGTGTTCCTCTTTGAGCAGATTGTCCCAGTGATCCGTACGGTCGCGAAGCATGACACTGCGCCACTCGACATGGGTAGGCGCAAGCGCAAACCTGTCAAGAATGCCTGGGTCTGCCAGTGTAGCTAAGTCCGCAGCCACCGAGTCTGGCGCCGTTGCGCCGGGTCTGATCTCCCACGAGCTACGGATAAACGCTGCAGAAGGGTAAATACAGTGAACCCAAACGACATCACCCCATGGATGGGCAAAGACGACTCTAATGCGTACGGCCTCTTCGCCTAACCCTAGGTCGTCGTCACGATCGATATCGACCTGGCCCGTGAACAAACCCTTCAGCGGATAGGGTTCTGCTTGCGTTACATTTAGCCATTGCTTACCGCTTATCTTGTCGATAATGTGTGTAGCCGCAGGCAACCCAGCCACAAAGGACCACTTGCGCTCGATGTACCCGTTGCCAATCGCTAAGGAATCCGTATCGCTCTGCACATAGCATGAACCCACATTTGTGTACACGGCGATCTCCTTACCCTCTGGGTATTGGCTCTCACTTCCACGTCTAGCATCATAGCCCTGCCATACGCTCATGGCGATCATTGATAGAGAAGAAGCTGCGTAAGTGTAGACATGTGCTCCGTTGAGTACGCGTGTCGGCGGCCAACCACACGCGGAAGTCGAGGCGGCCGCGGCAGGTGTTCTCCGCAGCGTATACCATGGGTAGGAAGCTTGTGTCGCAAGCGGCGAACACTGAGGGCAGCCTCCGACATGCCCGCACAGCATAACACGATTTCCTAGGGGGGCTATACGTATGCGGCTGGTCCTATGGTGGGCGGGCCCGCACAAGCCTGCGACGAAAACAGCCTTCTGTATCGTCATAGGCATGATAATGGTGGTAGTCGCTTTTTCTCTCACTCAGCGCTTGTGGCCTATGGTCTGGCCGGTTCTATCGATAGCCATTGACGCCGGACACGGAGGCATTGATCCGGGAGCCGTCGGCCCACACGGTCTCAAAGAGAAGGTGGTTACCCTCGATGTAGCCCTCCGCGTGCAGGCACTGCTTCACGCAGCGGGCGAGCCAGCTTTTCTGACGCGTGAGGATGACGGGAGGCTGGGAACCTCCCAGGGCAGGGATCTGCGAGCACGCGTGCGAGTAGCCCATGATCAGCAAGTCGATATACTGGTAAGCATTCACTGCAACAGCTTCCACTCGCACGCCGCAAAAGGTCCGCGCACCTACTATCAGCCTGGTTCGCAGCAAGGCCAACTTCTGGCCACGTTCATTCAAGATAACCTGCGCTCTGCTGTAGGCTATGGTGCAGCAAAGCCAACGCCAGAAGACCACCTGATTACCCGGGAAAGCAAGATGGTAGCGGTTATCGTGGAGTTGGCTTATATCAGTAACCCCGATGAAGAGCAGCTTCTTCGCACCCCCGCCTTCCGCAGGAGAGTGGCAGAGGCAGTGGCAAAAGGAATCCTGATGTACCGGGACGCTAGTCAACCGAGCTAACTGCGGCCTCCCCGAGTGTTTCGTCAATCAACTGAAGCAGCCGTGACGTTTCGGCCTCGCCCTGATCGAGAAGCGATGAGAACTCCTGTAAGAGCGTACGCATGCGACGGTGAAAACCCATTGTCTCCTGACGAATGGCCGCCAGACGCGCCTCCTCTTCGGTAGCCTGCTCCCGCGCCGCGGTCACGATCACCTCGGCTTGCTGGCGCGCTTGCTCCAGCGTCTGTTCAGCTGTTTCGGATACCTGGGCTGGCTGCGGTACAGCCTCGCCCCCCTTGAGCTTGGCATTCTCGCGGACGAGCTCTTCGTACTCGCCTATGAGACGGCGTATGAACTCGTCAACCTGAGCACGGTTGTAGCCACGCAATGCAGGTTCAAACTGCACGCGCAGAAGATCACGCGGTGTAAGCAAGAGGCATCCTCCTCCATGTGGAAATCGACTGTGCTTAGATACATGAGCACCTCTCTACTGATGAATGATGGCTCAATCATGCGGCGGAGATGCCCTACTAGAACGCTCGTTTCAGTAACAGGGCGATGCGCCCTTTGCGAGTGGTACCTGTCACCTGATCAACAGAAACCCGTCCTCTTCCACGCATAGAGATCACATCGCCCTCAGCCACTGCATGCGCTGGATCAGTAACCACCTTCCAGTTCAACTTCAGCCGCTCTGCTCGAATCTCACGGACCATCTTGGTGCGCGACATGCTGAACCCGAAAGCCGCTACGGCATCCAGGCGCATCGAAGCTACGGTAGTACGCAACTCCTTGACTCTCTGCGGTGCTACGGCCAACTGCTCCAGATCTATCTCGCCTACCTGCACTGAAGCCTGGCCAACCTGCCGTAGCTCCGCAAGAACGGCTCTAAGAGCGGTCTCTGATACGATCACCTGGCAACCGCTCTCTTGCAGCAGAATATCACCTACCTGGCCTCGATCAAGGCCTGTGCCCAATATGGCGCCGAGATAATCCCCATGCCCTAGCTCTTGATTCTGGCCACCAATCTTTACCTCGAGCGCTCGAAGAGGAGGCTCCAAGAGTTCAATCAAGTAGTGCTCAGGGTAGACAAGCAGTCGCTGCCGCTCAGCCTCGGCATATCCCCCATACGCTCGCTTGGCGACAGGCATGGCCCCTAGAACACCCAGGGCTATCTGACGTGCATGCGGATCGAGGAAATCAGTGGCCACCGGGCAATCCTGCGTCAGACTTTGCGTAGCCGTGTCGATGATCCGCGCCCCAAGCAAGCGTTCCTCTTTGCCCTCCAAGTGAGCGAGCAAGCGCCCCTTGTCGTGCATCACTGCTACCACGCCCCTTTGTAGCCCACAGACCTACAGACCAATCCTAATGAGGTTGATCACTAGGAACCGACGCAACCAGCCTAGCACCAGAAAAACGAGAATCGGTGAGAAGTCGATAACCCCTACGCTCGGGATGGCACGGCGAGCTGGTTCCAGCACGGGATCCGTCACTCGTACCACAAAACGAACCGCCGGATGATAGGGGGACGGCCGAATCCACGACAAAATCAAACGTATGAGAATGAGCCACTCGTACACTGTGAATAACGTCGCCACGAGCTGATGTAGCACAGGCTTCGCCCCTTAGTCGTTATCTCTCAGACGCGAACGGCGGGCCTGCATTACCGCCAAGCCCAGCTCCTCTGATCGAGCTGCAGCAGCCAACACGGCTTCGATTAGCTGAGCCCGCAGGGCCCCCTTTTCCAGAACCCGAACCCCTGCTGCAGTGGTGCCAGCCGGAGAGGTGACCGCCTCGCGCAACCGTGCCGGATGCTCCTTGGTTTCGAGGACCATCTGTGCCGCCCCCAAAACGGTCTGAGCAGACAACTCCAGTGCCACGTCTCGGGGCAGACCAGCGGCTACTCCCCCTTCTGCCAGCGCTTCTATCATCAAATAGACGTAGGCCGGACCCGATCCGGAGAGTCCGGTAACGGCATCCAAAAGGCTTTCGTCTAGCACGAAGGCCCTCCCAACAGTCCGAAAGAGTTTCAGTACCAGCTCAGTCTGGGCAGCCCTGGCTCGCTTGCCAGGGCTTAGCGCGGCTGCCGAACACCCAACAAGGCAAGGTGTATTCGGCATGACGCGGACCACAGCCGTGTCAGCACCCAGTCCCTCTTCCAGCAGTGCCAAGGGTACACCAGCAGCAATGGATACCACGAGAGTATCGGGGCTTAGCCCTGCACGGATATCAGGAAGCACATCCATCACGTGCTGTGGCTTGACCGCCACCAACACTACCTGCGCTCGCGCCACCCCAGCAGAAACGGAATCGCTGCTACGCACGCCCAGCTCCTCTTCAAGGGCCTGACGTCTGGCCGGGAGTATGTCGACCGCTACGACGCTTTCCGCCTTGAGCAGGCCCGCTCTTAGCCAGGCTCTAAGCAGGGCACTCGCCATCGCCCCCGCACCCACACTTGCCAGCGAAGGGATCGGTATCTGGGTCACTATGATTCGTCCTCCTCCCACTGCCGTCTGATGAACGCCTCGATCACCACATTGCTTGGAGCAAAAACGAAGATGCCGTCGCCGACGCGCTGCACCTGGCCATCGATAGCATAGGTGGTACCGCTGACAAAATCGATCACGCGCCTGGAGAGCTCTTTATCAAGTGCTTCCACTGACACGATCACTGGCCGTCGCTGCTTCAGATGATCACAGATAACCTGAACGTCGTCAAACGAGTGTGGCTCCAAGACTGCCATCCGCCACTTGCTAGTGGGGACGGCCGAGACAGGTGCACCTGTCCCAGGCTCAGGCTGCGCCCCTGATTTCGCGGGGAAGCTGACCAACCTACCACGCCGAGTGCGCCCTGGGGTCTCTGTTTCCGCGTCCGTCTCGGATGGTAGATCCTGTTCGTCCTCTTCATCCTGAATGCCCATGAAATCGAGGACTCTGTCCAAGAAGCGATCACTCATATTCCTCTACCCCCCGGCTACCATCTAGGTCCGTCGTGGTCCAAAAACCGCCGAGCCCAACCGTACTAAGTCCGCTCCTTCTTCAATCGCCACCTCAAAATCACTGGTCATCCCCATCGACAGATGCTTTGGATCAATCCCAGGAAGGTTCATGTCTCGAAGACGACACGCCAGAAGCCGCAGCTCGCGAAACACCGGGCGCACATCCTCAGGGTCATCAACCCAAGGTGCCACAGTCATCAGCCCAGCCAACTGCAGACCCTTTTCGCTCATCTGTCGAGCGAGTTCGGGGGCTTCCTCAACACTCACCCCATGCTTTGTGGCCTCGTCAGCCACATTCACCTGCATCAGTAGCGATCTACCGACAGGAACCGCTCTAGCCAGAGCATGGACCAGACGAGGCCTATCAACTGAGTGGATGCAATCGAACAAAGAGAGCGCTCTCCTCACCTTATTCGTCTGAAGGGTACCGATGAAGTGCCACTTTCCTATGTCAGGTAGCTGTGCGATTTTGGATTCGGCCTCTTGCACTCGGTTCTCACCGAAATCGGTGACTCCACATGCGGCGGCGGCTTGCACTAACTCGACGGGCACCGTCTTCGTTACCGCGACAAGCGTTACCTCCTCTGAGGAACGCCCCACCCTCTCACAGGCCTGGGTTATGCGTTCCCGGACCGCCTGAACGTTCTCAGCTATGAACTGCAAGCATAAGTCCTCCATCCATACCAGTTTCTTCGGGCTGAAACCGCCATTCCGAGCAACTGGATCAGCCTGTACAGCTATTTGCGGTATCTTCGGGGCAAAGCGCGAGGATTGGTGACCACGCGTGCCCCCACAGGTACACCCGTCACCAGGGCCGATTCCTCGTTAGCTGCCAATACGTCTAAGCGGCGGTAGAGCGGGCTCTTTTCCACAAGCATAAACACCCCACGGCGGCCGTTCTCCTCGGGCACCAGGCTCGCGACAGGCACAACCACGCCTTCGCGTCGATCTGCGACCAATCTGACGTCAAACGACCGTATGTATAGGCACTCAGCCGGAAGATGATCTCCTGTCAATTGCGCGAGTAGCTTGTCCTCGCGCTCCTCAGCCCTGTCGACCCGCATCTGCACTTCCCCTGTGGCAAACCGAACCACAACGCTTCGGCCAGTCGGCAGAGGCTGCGCTCCACGTACTGCCACGTATAGGTGCCAAGAGAAATCATCGACGAGACGAAACAGGGGTGTACCGAGGCTTACCTGCTCCCCGTCAGCCAAAACCCGTGCTGGTTCCTCCCTCTTGGGTACAGTTACACCATGCAAGAACGAATCAGCTGACGCTGTTTCCTCTAAGCCATCCAAGGAGAAGCTGACCACCCCAGGCGAGGGAGCCCGCACGTTGGAGGAGCCAATCTGGCACACAGCAACGCCAGCTCGGACTCGGGCTCCTTCAGGAACAAGCAGTTTGACACGGCCCTCAGCAGGAGCACGTTCCACGGTCTCCTTGCGCACTGCGAAGGCACTCCCTGTCCACTGCTGTTCAACGACATCCCAACGAGCCACTGTGGTACGCAAGCGCAACGGCAGCATTAGTCCACTTGCTTTTACCAAGACAAACCAAACAATGATGACGGCTAAACCCAGGATAGCCACCATGATTGGCGAAAACCGCCGTCGAATCCGACGTCGCGGGGGGATTGGCTGCCCCATGGTTTCCCTATCTCCTACTGCAGTGTCAATGTCAGAACCGAGATCTCATATGCCGACATACGCCATGAGCAGAACCAGCGCTCCGACAACCCACGTGTAATAGGCGAAGACGCGCAAGCGCCCTTGCCGAATGAAGCGCTGCAACATGGCGATCGCCAGATAGCCTGTAACGGCAGATGTCAGTACCCCAGCGGCAAGCACAGACGGTGAAGGTCCCGTTCCTGCCTTAAGGGTAGCTGGCAGTTCGAGGACCGCTGCCCCCAGAATGACCGGAATAGCCAGAAGAAAAGAGAACCTAGCAGCGTCCTCACCAACGACTCCTCGCGCAAGGCCTGCACTAATCGTGGTTCCGGACCGCGACAAACCTGGCATCACCGCTAGCGCTTGACCGCAGCCAATAACGAACGCATCTGAGGTTCGAAAAGACCTCAGTCGCCGAGCATCCGTCTTGGCCCGCTCTGACGCAAACAGAAGCGTTCCAGTGACGAGAAGCATTACGCCTGTGACAGCGATCGATGAGAAGAAACCTGTGATAATGTCGCTGAACAGCAGCCCTACCACAACCGCCGGGACTGTACCTATGACGAGCAGCCAGATCAGCCGCCGACCACTTCTGGCCTGCGGATCGTGCCCTGGTCTAAGACCAGCTAGCACAAGCGCGACATCGTCACGTAGTGCGATCAGTACCGCAAGCAAAGTGCCCATGTGAACCGCAATGTCAAAGGCAAGTACGCCCTCTGAGATGCCGAACAGGTGCTGTGCTATCACTAGATGCCCCGAACTCGACACAGGCAGAAACTCAGTAAGTCCCTGCACAACACCCAGCACTAGCGCGTGGAATAGGCTCAACGCTATACCCCTCCGACCAGTCCATGTTGCTCCGCTCTCTTAGTTTTCCTCTTTGCCCCTGATGTTCCTGCCATGCGGAAGGGGTAACCAACAAAACGCAAGAAGAGCAGCAAGGCTGCTCTTCTCCCCAATCAGCACCCCCAACCTGCTAGATAGCCTGGGGGCCCTCAGGTGTGTCGACAATCTGAAGAATCCTTATTAGCTCACCGGAGAGAGCATCAACGTAGTTTGCATAGGTCTGATCACCGATCTGGCCCTTGACCTCATAGGTAAGTACCTCTTCCAGCGTTTCTAGCGGGATCAACGCCAGATGAGGCTCACCGATCAAGTTCAGCTCGGGGCTGACGCTCTTCAGGGCCTCTTTAGCAGTAACCTTTGGCTTGGCCAGACTGCGCTCGTGATGGTTCATGATATAGCCTACGGCTTCGAAACCTGCGATGTCGCCACTATCCAAGGCGACTGTCACCTTGATCAGGTCTGGATAGATGATGACGCCCTCTTGCACAGGTGCGAAGGGGATGACAGCCCAGCCATCTGCCTTGTTGGCATAGGTGGGCACGATGTGCTGGAAACCCATGGCCACAAGGAAATCCTTCGCTTTGCGCCCTGCCTCCTCCAAAGTGAGTGTGGGTCTCTGAACCTGCCTGGGATTGAGCATCCAGATCACATGGCCACCTGTACGCGTGATGTCTAGACGGGCGATCTCCTGGCCTTGGCCTACCCGCCGTATGCGCATCTGATAGGCAGGGAGTGGTCCATCAACCTTTCCTATTACCTCGGATACGAAGCGCTCCTTCGTCGCCTTCTCCATGAAACTCACAGCAATCTCATCTGCCTTCGTCTCGGACACAGGAGACCCAGTCAGGCCTTTAGGTTTTTGCTGCACCACATGGTCGGAAAAGGGTCCATCGTAGATGATCGTGGGGAATTCAGCCGCCTGCTTCTCAAGACGGGCAAACTGGTCCTCATCAACTTGCTTCGACCGTTGCGAGAGACGCGTATTCGTCTTCTGCCGCAGGTCAGACCAGGGCATAGTCCCACGTGCAGCGCTGACCTGTGCTTGTTGCATCGCCTCATTTATGACGGCTGCGTCGCGACGAAACTCCTCCAGTTTGGCCAATTCCTCTGTATCGACTGACTCTCCCGCACCGATCTTGCGGGCGAGCATGTAGCCGAAGTCGCCAACCTGCGTAAGGTACTTCCCTGTGCGCATCAGCGTCCCCTGGAGAAGAGGTAGTTGCGTCAGGTTCGCCTGAGCGGCAAACGCTTGGCGCCACAGGTCCGAGAGTAGAGTCACTGACAATTCATTGCTCCGTTTGGCCGGGGCCAGGGCCACTACCGCCTTACCAAGCAACACCTCAATGTTCTCCACATGAGCAACCGCCTCAAAGAAGCGTTCTTGGTAGCCCGCTGCCAGCTGACGCTCTGACGCCCTGCGAGCGCTAAACTGTGAGACACCCCAGGCCACGGTCAACACCAGCACAACCCCTGCTACCGCTGCCGCAATCCGCCCGTATCGCTCCACGATCATCGCACCCTTCTTCCGATTAGCGGGCAAATACATGTTGTCCGATGCGCAGGACAATCTGACGAGACCAGATCCACGGACTCACTGGCTTGCTCGGGTTCCAGAAAAAAGTAGCTCCGTAGGTGGGGTCCCAACCATTCATTGCCTGTCTGGAAGCTGATACCGCTGTCACATCCGGTGTTCTATGCCAGATGAGGCCGTTGGAGACCGATTCAAAAGCGTGTGGTTGGTATATCACACCACTGAGGGAATTTGGAAAAGACGGATGACGTACGCGATTGAGGATCACTGCGGCCACACCCACCTGACCCGTGTATGGCTCTCCCTGAGCCTCTGCAGCCACAACCCGAGCCAGCAGATTGACATCCCAACCCGTCGTAGACTGTGCCTCGATCGGCGCGGGTCGAACCCCAAGCATGTGCCCGCCGATAACTGCCGTAACACTAATGACCAGCAACACAACGATCAGCCTCGGTAATCCGTGTCGCACGTTACGCACCGGGTTGTCAACCCCTAAGAACCAGTATGTGTATCGGAGTACCATCCGCCCCTATTCTGCCCGTAGTTTTCACCCCTATACGAGACTAGGAACCGCGCACCAATCCACTAGTACCCCCATACTATGTAGCAGCTCGTGAGCAAACCGTGCCGTGAGGACTTCCCGCGGCAGAGGCTTTGCACGAAGGAGGGAGAAGACCCCCATGGCAAGAAGCAGCAGCCTTAATCTCAGCTATTGGCAACAGCAGCGTACAGAGAGTCTGCCACCCATTGCAGGGGCCGAGGGCGAAGATTACCGTCCGGAGTGCATCATGGCAGAGAAGGTGTACGACGAATGCACGGTATGTGAGTGTCCGACAGTTCGCTTCGCTGACCTGTGCCCCGAACCGGCCAACGTAGTTGCCTGCGACGTAATGGAAGTGCGTGTAGTATCGCCGGGGATTCCGCGCGACGGCGAAGTCGAGTTCACCTTGGAGTGGGTGCAGGAGATACTCTATACCGACTCCGAGGGCGTAGATCACACCGCTCGGAGGACGTTTAAGTTTCGCAAGCGCATCCGGATGCGCGGCGCCCGTCAGGGCATGAAGCTGCAGTTCTTCCACCTCGTACGCTGCCTCAACTGTCGGGTGCGTGAGATCGAAGAGACTCGAGGTATCGTGGAGTGCGAAGTTGGGATCTTCATGGTCATCAAGGTCACGTTCATGGTGCAGCTGGAAATCGAGAGGGCTCGTTTCTGTCCGCAACCGCCCGAATGTGTGCAAGTGTCACCGATTGGCTGTCCCGAGTGGGCCGATCTTTGCGAACGCGGGGAGTTCTGGCCGCCGTTCCCGCCCCAACTGGATTAGCCAACCACATGAGGAAGGCCCTGCCTTGGCAGGGCCTTCTCCTACCGAGGTTTCATAAACATCTGCGATTCGTACACGCGATTGCCTTTCGCATACACCCCTACACCAATTTCGGTGTAGCCAGCAGATAGGATGTTGTCGCGATGGTCCTTACTCTCCATAAAGGCGTCATGGGCTATTGTGACCGATGATGCCCGGGCAATGTTCTCACCCCACCACTTGAAGGAGAGCCCAGCGGCCTGCATCATCTCGGTGGGCGAGCCATAGGTAGGAGAGATATGGCTGAAATAGCCATTTTCTGCCATGTCTTTCGCCTTTAAGCGAGCCAGTCTAACCAGAGTATCGTTCACCTTAAGTTCATGGATGCCTCTGGCCTTGCGTTCGGCATTGACCTTCGCCACAGCCAGGTTCTCCGCACTGGTCAGATCTCCATTCTGTACCGGGGGTTTCACCGGATCGGGTACTGGCTTGGGATCAACAGGTTTGGGGCTGGGTTTGGGCTTGTACCAACCCCAGTCGATGTTCCAGCTCGGGCGACTGCCAGAACCCGTGTCAAAGGTGCTAAAGCCGTAACTGAAAGATGCTGCCTCACTGAGTGTGGCTACCCCCACCAAGATAACAAGGGCCAACGTCATCCATCCACTTTTTCTCGCGATCAAGATCAAGAACCTCCTCAGACGGCAGATATTAACTGCACTTCACACCGCTCGAGGAATTCTATGTAAGAACCGAAGGCACCTCCAGCTGGCATTTTGGTAAAATATGCCCTGTACGGCCAGATCGTGGTCATCCCAGAGCATGACGGTTCACTCGGAAGCATAGATATCAAAGGGTATATATGACGTCAGGAGGAAGGTGCACACCATGCAACAACCAGTGTCGGGCTCGGGGTGGTGCGAACGTCTTGAGCTTGTACTGGAAGGCGGCGGGAAGTTGCCTGGTGCTATTCGGATAGTAGATATCCGCGACAAAGTGCTTGCCTGCACTGCCGACCGCGAGGATGACAAGGCCTTGGTACGCGGGCAGCTACAGGTCTTCGTATACTACAACATTGACGGCTGCGACCGGGTGCAAGGTCAGGGTGCGGAGATCCCCTGGCATTTTGAAGTGCCTATCCCTCCAGCCGTAGAAGGAGCGCTAGAGGCACGCGTAGTGGAGGTAAGACATGATCATTCCTATGATCCCAAAAGCGAACAGCTACGCCACACTATGCATGTGGCCTTTGAAGTCTGGAATATCGACGCCCAACCCGCCGAGCAACCCGTCTGTCATTCAGCGTGCGATGGGGCAGCCTCGAGTGATGCCATAAAACCTATTGGAGCGCCTTTGTTTGAGCCAGAGCCGGCTGCTAATGCACTGGAACTGGAGCTATCCGAAACCAGTGATTCGCCAGATTCTGAGGCTGTGCTGACTGACCCTGACAGTGAGGACATTATCGAACCTCACCCAAGTGACAGTGACGAGCAATCAGTTCCTGCGGGGAGCACAACCCGCGATGATCCGTCTGAGATGCCTTGCCTGGATCACGAGTTATCCTTGGAAACCTCGGATTCATCGGTCACGCCTGAGCAGCACGAACTGCAGCCAACGGATGTCGTCATAGCGGACACCGTCATGAGCGAGCGTCTTGACGACCTGGAAAACCAACTGCACCAGATGAGAAGCGAGTTCATCGCCTTGCGCAAGGAGCTAGAGAGTCTGCGGGAGTGGGCCAAGGTAGAGACCATGGTTGAGACTAGTGTGGAGTGTGCAAAAGAGCTAGCGCCTGTGGTTGAAGAGCTAGCGCCTGTGGTTGAAGAGCTAGCGCCTGTGGTTGAAGAGCTAACGCCTGTGGTTGAAGAGCTAACGCCTGTGGTTGAAGAGCTAACGCCCCAACCTGCGAAACCGAAACCAGAGCGTGAGGTTCTTGTCTGGCGCCCCTTCCCGAGGATCTAGGACTGATCAAGGCTCTGCGTCATCATCAATGCGTTCGCTCAGATCATGGGCCGTTAGGCTTACGGTGCTCCCAGGCTGCCAGCGAGGATCAAGGTAGTCTTGTGGATCCGTAGAGAAAATCCTGAGCAGACGAGCATACGGCGCCTCCACTGGCTCTACCTCCATAAGCAGTCCTCCCCTGAAGATTGTGATGAATCGACGTTCAGCATGGAACCCGTCGAGTAGCAGCTCGTCCGGAACAATCGTGTAAAACACGTTATCAGCACCCTTTCACTGCTGGCTCGTCACGACCACGGAAATCCGGTGGCCCTCATGGTGAAAGACGCCTCACGACTTCGGATCAGCTCCTCCAGTTTGGCCATGGCGTGTGACAGACCTCCCAGCCCGTCGATCAAGCCTGCATTGACGGCTTCTTGTCCCACCAAGACGGTTCCTACGTCTCGCATCAGCTCACCAGTGCGAAACATCAGCTCGCGCAGGGTAGCTTCGCTCATCCGCGAGTTAGTGACGATGAAATTGATCACGCGATCCTGCATCTTGCTCAGGTATTCATAGGTCTGCGGCACACCGATTACCAGGCCGCTCAGTCGAATAGGATGGATAGTGATCGTAGCAGAACTAGCCACAAACGAGTAGTTGGCAGCGACAGCGATGGGGGCCCCAATAGAGTGTCCTCCACCAAGGACGAGAGACACAGAGGGCTTAGACAACGTTCTGATCATTTCAGCAATAGCTAGACCCGCCTCGATGTCGCCGCCCACAGTGTTTAGGATCAATAGGACACCCTTGATCTTGGGGCTTTGCTCGATAGCTACCAGTTGAGGGATAATGTGCTCGTACTTCGTGGTCTTGTTCTTCGGAGCCAGCAGCATGTGCCCTTCGATTTGCCCGATAATCGATAGGAGATGGATGCAAGACTCCATCCTGGGAGGAGGTTGTACTTGTCCGAATTGCTGCAAAAGGGCAGGGGTGGCAGATTGCTCCTGATTCTGGTCGTCGCACACCACGCGTCATCCTCTCCGGATACGTATCAGGTGTTCCCCAGCCTAGTATCCTCGTCTGCTGCACGGTTCATGTCGGTAGGTGACTACTGTAAGTACCAGAGGGGCCTGCAGTAAACTGCCGACCCCTCTGTACGCTACTCGTGTCTGGCCCACCGCCACAAGCTCAGGCAGCCATACACGAGGCCCACTATGTTTCCATCACCACTGGCAGAATCATCGGCCTACGCCTAGTGCGCTCCCAGAAAAAACCGGAGAGTGTGTCTCGCACCTGGTTTTTCATCACATTCCATTCGCCTAGCACAGGCTCGCACGACTCCAGGGCCACCTTCACGCGTTGCTTGGCCTCCTCGAACAGTCTCTCTGACTCTCGTACGTAGACGAACCCCCGAGAGACAAACTCCGGTCCTGCTAGGATCTCACCGGTCTGCTTGTCAATACTGACCACCACAACCAGAATGCCATCCTGAGCAAGCTGCTGTCGGTCACGCAGGACGACAGTACCTACATCGCCCACGCCAAGACCGTCAACCATCACCGAGCCAGCCTCAACCTTGGCCGTCTTCTTGAAGCTCTTGGCAGAAATCTCCACCATGTCGCCAATCTCAGCGATCATCACGTGCTCTGGTGACAGACCAGCCTGCTCAGCCAACCGAGCGTGGTGCACCAGCATTCGGTACTCACCGTGGATCGGGATGAAATAGCGCGGCTTGATCAGGTTGATCATCAGCTTAAGCTCTTCTTGGCTGGCGTGACCTGACACATGGACCCCTGACACCGCGTGATAGATCACCTCGGCGCCCTGCCGGAACAGGTGGTTGATGGTCCGTCCAATCAGCCGTTCGTTGCCAGGAATGGGCGAAGCACTGATGATCACCGTATCACCTGGGACAATCTCAATGCGCCTATGTTCGGCCATCGCCATGCGTGTAAGAGCCGCCATGGGCTCCCCTTGGCTGCCAGTCGTGATGACCGCCAGCCTTTCTGGAGGGTAGTCCTCCATCTGTTCCACATCGATGATGAGCCCCTCCGGCACATGAAGGTAACCTAGCCGAGAAGCGATGCCCACATTGTTCACCATGCTCCGACCCATCACGCAGACCTTACGGCCAAAGCGGGCACTGGCAGCCATCACCTGCTGAATGCGATGCACGTTCGAAGCAAAGGTAGCCACAAGAATCCGGCCCTGGGCGCGCCTAAAGGCATCCATGAAGGTCTCGCCGACGATCTTCTCAGACAATGTATACCCAGGACGCTCCGCATTTGTGCTGTCCGAGAGCAAACAGAGCACCCCGTTGGCTCCTAGAGCTGCGAGCCGCTGAAGATCGGTCACCCTGCCATCAATTGGGGTGTGATCAAACTTGAAGTCTGTGGCATACACAATCGTGCCTGCCGGCGTATGCACTGCGATAGCTACAACATCGGCCAGACTATGATTGACATGCACAAACTCGAGAGTCATTGCACCCAACTGCAGGGACTGTCCGGCCTGGACTTCATGCAACTCAGCGTTCTTGCCGAGCCCGTGTTCATCCAGTCTCCCTTTTACCAGCCCCAAAGTCAGTCTCGTCCCGTACACGGGAACATCGAGTTGCTGCAGAACGTAGGGCAATGCCCCTACGTGATCTTCGTGGCCATGTGTCAGGACGATGGCTCGTACGCGATCACGATTCTCTACCAAATAGCTAATATCCGGGATGACGAGATCCACCCCGAGCATGTCCTCTTCAGGAAACATGCCCCCGCAATCTAAGACAACGAGATCATCACCGTACCCAACTACCCACATATTCTTGCCTATCTCGCCCACTCCACCGAGTGGAACGAGAACAAGGCTATCGCCTTTACTACTCACAAAAAAAACACCACCTCATTTGATGCGCACTTAGTCGTACCCACGGCGGTCCGGCCGACCAGCGCGCGTTGGTCCTCTTCTGGCTTCAGCGCACCCTCTACGAGAGATTATACATAAAGAACACGCTGAAGCCAGGAAATCTTGTTCCATCAAGCCAGCAAGTCGAGGCCTCGCATAGCAGCAACTATCGTAGCCTGCTCAGATGCGCTAGGCGCCACGAGAGGCTGGCGCGTCGGCCCGCAGTCGATCCCAATCAGACTCATCGCCCACTTCACGGGGATGGGGTTGGTCGTGACAAACAGAGCCTTGAACAGAGGGCTGAGTCGATGATGTACCGCTGCTGCTTCCTTCACTCTTCCGGCCTGGAAATGCTCCACCATTGCCCCTATTTCATTGCCTGCGAGATGAGAAGCGACGCTTACTACCCCTACACCGCCAACTGAAAGGATGGGCAACGTCAAGCTGTCATCCCCAGAGTATACCGCAAAGTCCTCCGGCACCTGGCCACATACAGCAGACACCTGATCCAGGTTGCCGCTGGCTTCCTTAACAGCCACAATACCAGGCACCTGTGCCAGTTTGGCGAGTGTCTCGGGAAGAAGATTTACCCCCGTCCGACCAGGAATGTTGTAGATCATGCAGGGCAGATCGACGCTATCAGCAATTGTCTTGAAATGCTCGTACAGCCCCTGCTGCGGTGGCTTGTTATAGTAGGGCACCACTAGCAGAAGCCCGTCAACCCCAACGTCCTGTGCTCGCCGAGCCAGTTCAATGCTGTGCCGGGTGTCATTGCTACCCGTGCCCGCCATCACCTTAGCCCGCCCGTCTATGGCCTGGACGACTGTCGACATGAGGCTCAGTTTCTCATCATCAGAAAGCGTAGGCGATTCACCCGTTGTGCCACTGACCAATACGGTACTGGTTCCATTATCTACCAAATAGCGTGCTAGCTGCTCTGTTTTCGCCATATCCAGTGCTCCGTCTTTCCGCATCGGAGTCACCATCGCTGTTACCACAGAGCCAAACAAGGCAATTCCTCCCTTGAAAACGGTCTGAACGTTACGACGAACACCTGCCGCAGCTGCCCCGACTGCCGCGAGTGGTTGGCCGCCGACACGCGTTCCTCTATCCCAGATGCTCATCTGTCTGAACCGACAACGTGCAACTGGAATTCACTATGCAGCGTGGCAATCGCCAACGCCGCCTCTTCCTCTCGCACCAGGCAGGAGATGTTCGCGTGTGAGTCAGTACTCTGGTAGATAAGCACGCCGACGCTCGCCAGAGCCCCTGCCACCCTGGCCATCACGCCAGGTACGCCATGCATGCCTGCCCCAACCACCGATACCTTGGCAAAGCCAGGCACTATCTCTACGGGTAGGCTGAGTCGCCCTAGGACCCCCCTTGCCATCTCCACGTGCGAGCTGGCAATGGTCACTCGGAGCTGACTTGGCGACACCCCGATCATATCTACGCTGATCCCTGCGTCGCCCAGGGCTTGAAAAAAGGCAGCCGGAACAGCCTCTTGGGTCGCCGCCGTCATGTCGAGGCGGATCTGAGCTCGACCCGGCACGTGAGCAATGCCGACCACCAGCCGATCATTCGTCACCTCACCGTTTCGCCCCGGAACACGCCCATCTGTGATCAACGTGCCGGAGCCATCGCCCGCCGTGCAGCGTATCTTTAGCGGGACTCGCCCCTCGCGGGCTATCTGCACAGCCCTTGGGTGAACAACTCTGGCACCCAAGAGAGCCATCTCGACAACCTCGGAGTAAGTCATACGCTCCAGAGTCACGGCCTGAGGAACCACGCGAGGATCGGCAGTCTTCACACCATCGACATCTGTGAAGATCTCCACCAGCTCGGCGCCGAGAGCCACCCCGACAACAGCGGCAGACGTGTCGCTGGCTCCGCGTCCCAGCGTAGTGATATCCCCATTTGTGGTGATTCCCTGAAACCCCGTGATGACTGGTATATTCCCGTCTTCCAGTTCGCGCAGAAGGCGATCAGTACTCACCCACAGGACACGGGCCTCGCCGAATTGGTTATCTGTCGTGATGCCTGCTTGGGCACCAGTCAGGGCCACAGCTGGCAACCCCCTGCGCTTCATGGTGAGGGCCATGATGGCCGCTGAGACAACCTCTCCACAAGACATCAGCAGGTCGAGTTCCCGAGATCCGTCAGAATCACCAGCCTCCCGAGCCAAGCCAACCAGAGTGTCGGTCGCGTAGGGATCACCTTTGCGCCCCATCGCAGACACCACTACTACTGGCCTCAGCCCCTCCCCCATAGCCCGTGACACGTGCCTAATCGCATTCTCACGTAACGGCGCGGTAGCCACAGAGGAACCGCCAAACTTCTGCACGACGATCTTCAACACCGCATCACCACCGCACATGAGGATCTACACCATATCGTGCTCCACCATATGCTCTGCGATCTGCACACTGTTAAGCGCAGCACCCTTGCGGATCTGATCACCCACGACCCAGAGATTGAGGGCGTTTGGCAAGGAATTATCCTCGCGAATGCGTCCCACAAAAACGGGGTCTTGACCAGCGGCATCTACAGGCATCGGATATTCCATGTGGTCGGGATCATCTTGTACGACAATCCCAGAAGCCTCGCCAAGGATTCGCCGCGCCTCCTCCGCAGAAACTGGTCCGGAAAACTCGATATTGATGCTCTCTGAATGACTGCGAAACACTGGCACCCGTACTGTGGTAGCAGTCACCTTCAGGTTGGGCTCTCGGAGGATCTTCTGTGTCTCATAGACCATCTTCCACTCCTCGCGGGTGTAACCCATATCCTGGAAGGAATCAATGTGTGGTAGTAAGTTAAATGCTATCTGGTAATGCTTGCTCGCCCCCGCACATGGCAGAAGACGGGCTTGCAGAGGCTGGCCAGCCACGTAGGCCTGAACCTGCTGCTCCAGTTCCTCGATAGCTCGAGCACCAGCCCCTGACACCGCCTGATAGGTGGAAACCACAACTCGCTTTATCGGCATGGCCTTATGCAGGGGACCCAGCACCATTGCCATGATGGTCGTTGAACAGTTGGGGTTGGCAATGATGCCCTTGTGACTGGCTATATCATCAGCATTCACTTCGGGAACGATCAACGGCACCTCGGGATCCATGCGGAAAGCACTCGTATTGTCAATGACGACAGCTCCAGCAGCAAGGGCATGCGGCACGTACTCAAGGCTGACACTGCCTCCGGCACTAAAAAACGCCACCTTGATGCCAGCGAAACTCTGCGGGCTCAGAGCCTCCACAACGTACTCACGGTCACCCACTGCCAGCCTTCTGCCAGCACTGCGCGGCGAAGCTAACAGCCGCAGCTCGTCACAGGGAAAGCCTCGTTTGACAAGCAGCCCTAGAAGCTCCTCTCCTACCGCACCAGTTGCTCCGACAATTGCCACATTACGCTTGCGCATTAGCTTTCCCCCACTCAAACCACCCTGAGTTACAGCACCACCCGCTTGCTGCGCTCCACGAGCACAGGCTGCAGCTGTCGACCCTCCAAGGCGGCCTGTATTGTCTCTACGATCTTGCCGAAATCGGCCACACATGAGTTTGGCTTGGCGTCCGGATTGTCTTGCCCAAAAGGCACTACATAGACGTGACGCATATTGAGCACATTTCCAAGATTGCGGGCGTTGGCCCCTAAAGCATCATTCGTCGAGATGGCCAGCACTACGGGGCGCAGATTTCGCAGAGTACCCTTTGCCGCCATCAACACGGGCGTATCGGTCACAGCGTTCGCCAACTTGCCCAGCGTGTTACCCGTGCAGGGTGCGATAGCAAAGCAGTCAAACAGCAACTTCTGACCTGTCGGTTCTGCCTTGACGATGCTCGTGATCGGTTCCCGACCCGTAAGCTGAACCAAACGCTCTACTAGTGTCTTAGCTGTACCGAACCGAGTATCAGTCTCGGCCACTGCTGGAGATAGCACTGGTATCACACGTGCCCCCTCGCGCATCAGGCGTTCCATCTGGGGCAGAACTTCCTCGTAGCTGCAGTGTGACCCTGTCAAACCCCATCCGATGCACTTGTCCGCCAGTTGCACTCGCCCCACCCCCTACTCGTTAGGTGAGGGCGGAATCTCTTGTCCTTAGCGACGGCATAGATCAGCGATCAATCGTGGCATGGTATGAGCTAGGACCTCGCCCGCTGTCTGCGGCGCCACCTTGCCCGGTATCCCCAGATCGAGAAAGGCCTTGATCCCCTTGCGATGCGCTGCAGCAAAATCAGTACCGCCAGGCGCTGAGGCAATGTCCACGATAAGTGCTCGCGGCTGCAAGGCTTCTATCACATCTTCCGTGAGTACAAGAGCTGGCACCGTATTATACACCACATCAGCGTCTTGCACCGCCTGTGAGATATCCTCTAGGCGTTTGGCGGACAGACCCATTTCACGCGCCCGCGCCAACTGCGCTGGATTGCGTGCCACTACCACGACCTGAGCTCCCATGCCGTGCAGCATGCGAGCCAAGGTCATGCCGCAGCGCCCAAAACCAACAACGACGCTGCAGCTTCCGTGGATGGTGATGGGCAGCTCCTTCATCGCCCGCAAGATCGCCCCTTCAGCACTGGGAATTGAGTTAAGAATAGCTATCTCGTCATTTTCGGCTGTCTCCACGACGCGCACGTGGTGACGATCTGCTAATGCTTGCACGATCGGCTTGGCCATTCCGATGCAGAGCGTTTTTTCGGCCATGGCTGCAAAAGCAGCGTCGTCTAGCTTGAGCTCCACAGTAGAGTCCGGCCTGGCTCTGATACATCCCTCTTCATCTGTATTGCTCATGGGTGCAACCACGACATCTGCCCTCTGCACCGCAGCTAGTAAATCGCTGTGCACAGCGCCAGCAAGGTTCGGGCGTTCATCATAGCCAACCAAAAGCACCTGCGCCCCCTGCTCAAGCAGAGCCTGCGCTAAGATCACTTCGCGCTCGTCACCCCCCAAGAGCGCCACCGTTTTCCCTTCCAGTATGCGAAGCACCGCGCTTCCCCCTCCGCCAGTGCGCAGGCTCTAGAGATCGCTTGATCCACTGACCACAGCCGCGCTAGCGACCACGCCCCCACGGCTGCTAGTAATATATGTCTGGCCAAAGAGGCGGTGCTTGTCTGCCTGAGAGGGGACCTCAGCTATCAAAAAGCAGGTGCTCTAAGCCGTACACAAGCCCCTGAATACTACCGACGCGTCTGATCGCCACAAGAACACCGGGCATAAAAGACTCCCTGCTCATTGAGTCGTGCCTGATGCTAAGAGTCTGCCCCAACCCACCAAAGAGCACCTCCTGGTGCGCGACCAGACCGGGAAGGCGCACACTGTGGATATGTACCCCGTGAAAATCTCCGCCTCGTGCACCTTCCACGAGCTCCTCACTTAGTCCAACACTTCGGTTATGCACGCCCTGCCAGGTTTCGCGGATCATCTCTGCTGTCTTAATCGCCGTACCAGAGGGAGCATCTTTCTTCTGATCATGGTGGAGCTCAATGATCTCCACGCCTGGAAAAAAGCGGGCCGCCTCACGAGCGAAGCGCATCATTAGTACGGCTCCTAAAGCAAAGTTCGGAGCATGTACAACACCGAGTCTTCGAGTCCGAGCACGCTCATCAAGCTCCAGAAGATCATCACTGCTCAATCCCGTCGTGCCTATCACAAGACTAGTACCGGCCCCTAAGACGACCCGAGCGTTCGCCATAACAGCTCTGGGCGCAGTGAAATCGACTACGACTTCGGGGCGCAGAGCAGCCAGCGCCTGGCCCAGATCGGATGCGATAGACAACTCTATTCCGTCTATGCCCGCCAATGTGCCGACGTCTTCACCTACATACCCTGGGTCAACTGCACCTACCAGTTCCATGTCCTTGGCGCCATGCACCGCCTTAGACACTTCCCGTCCCATCTTTCCGCCTGCCCCAGAGACGAGAACCCGCAATGCCATATTCAGCACCTCTTTGACCGACTTGTCCATTCCTAGGGCACGCCGAAAAAACACCTAGCGTCCGCTGCGCCGCCGGAATGATCTTTTGTCCTCCATGATATCAGATTCGGCAGACGCAAGGTACGATTCCTCACCGTCGCTGGGAAAGGAAGCTTCTGTGGAGTTGTCCTCGTCAGCAGCAACACCGGGAACGAAGTGCAGAGTCCGCCTCGGGCTGTGTAGCCGTGATACTCTTGACCGCCCTGTCATCGGCTCTGTTGCTGCGCTTATGTCAACAATGATCAGGTCCTTGCCAACCTTCTTGACACCGTCCCACGGCACGGTGATCTCATGTGTGGCAAATAACCCAGTGCGCTGGAAAATAACTATAGCCTCCAAAGAGCCCGTGACTGTATCGATCACGAGATCAGTTCCGGCTACGAGCCCCAGACGCATTCCCGCAGAGATGTCAACAATCTCTTTTCCCGCCATCTCGGAGTATCTCATGCCTGTCACCACCAGAGAACAAAATGACCTACAGCACTTTATGCTCTCTGGGTGCAAGCTATACTCCAGTCGAGCCAAACCCTCCGCTGCCGCGCTCCGTCGACTCCAACTGCTCGACTACCCGTAAAGTGGCAACGGCCACAGGCACGAAGACCAGCTGTGCAATACGATCACCAGGATGCACTACATAAGGTTGCTCCCTGTTATTCTGGAGCACACAGACAATCTCGCCGATGTAGTCGGAGTCAATGACTCCCACCCCATTCGCCAAGTTAATGCCATGACGGGCAGCGAGGCCGCTACGAGCAAAGACTAGGCCCATGATATTCCGTTCGGGGATCTGGATCGCGATACCCGTCGGGATGCGCTGGCTGGCTCTCGGAGCGATGGTGATGGCGACAGCGATATTGGCCGCGAGATCCAGACCTGCCGCCCCGGGTGATTGATACTGAGGAAGGGGCGCATGCTGCGCTCCGACCCGCATGACCTTCACAACGATCTCCGACTGCATAAATAAGCTACCCCTCTACCTCATCCTCAATCCCCACAGAAGAAGGCTCAATGGGACCGATGGCCACTGTAACCTGACTACCGTTGCCTAGAAGCTTCTCTGCTACGGAGTGCACCTGCGACGGGGTAACTGCGTCAATACGCGCTATTAGCTCGTCTGGAGTCAGGACTTTCTCCTCAAACAGCTCACCCTTGGCCAGACGGCTCATGCGATTGGCGGTGCTCTCCAGACTCAACACCAGTGACCCTTTCAGCTGTTCTTTCGCCCGATGCAGCTCGAGTGCATCAAATCCATATGTCACAAGCCTATCACACTCTGCCCGCGCCAACTCGAGAACCTGCGGCACATTAGCCGGTCCACATCCAGCGTAGATCGAGAACAGACCAGTGTCCTGAAAGAGTGTGTGGTAAGAGTAGGTGGCATACACCAGACCACGCTCTTCGCGCAGTTCTTGGAAAAGCCGCGAACTCATGCCTCCTCCGAGAGCCATGTCCAACACGTAGAGTGCATAGCGCTGCTCACTGTGCCGGCCCACGCCCAGCCCTC
Organism: Limnochordia bacterium; assembly: GCA_050951545.1. GTDB lineage: Bacteria > Bacillota > Limnochordia > DTU080 > DTU080 > DTU080. The sequence goes on from JBMNJG010000003.1 coordinate 160,712, forward strand.
CGAGGCACAGATGCACCTGCTCCGTGTCCTTCGTGCGGACGCGACTGTGCGCCTTGGCTGGTGGATGGTTACTCGTCGACACAGGGGTCTGATCGCCCTCCATATCGACTAGGAATTCGTTGACCAGTGCCACAACTTGCTCATGAGTTACGTTGCCTGCTGCAGCTACCACTAGGTTACCTGCCGTATAATGCTTACTCATATGGCTGACAAGCGTGTCGCGATCGAGATCCGAAATGATCGCCTCTGTTCCCAGGATACCCTTGCCTAGGGGGTGGTCAGCGAGAACCGCGCCAGCCAGCATATCGTGCACCAGTTCGTCGGGACAGTCTTCATACATGCGGATCTCTTCAATGACTACCCCTTTTTCCTTGTCCATCTCGCACGCATCAAACCGCGAGTTGAGGAGCATATCGGACAACACTTGCACGCCTAAGCGCAAGTGCCCATCCAGCACACGTACATAGAAACAAGTGTGCTCCTTGCTTGTGAACGCATTGAGCTGACCGCCAGCGGCATCCACGGTTTCGGCGATCTCTCTGGCACTACGAGTCGTTGTACCTTTGAAGACCATATGTTCAATAAAATGAGAAACACCGTTATTCTCGGCTCCTTCGTCCCGTGAGCCTGTACGGAACCAAAAACCAATGGTGACCGACCTCACATACGGGATGTGCTCAGTAACCACGCGGATACCGTTACCCAGAATTGTCTTACGATACAATCGGGAACTCCTCCCGCCAGCGCTGGACTTAGGAAACAAGCCACAGCCCCATTATAAAGATGCGCAAGCGATCGTGTAAAGGTGTGGAACAGAGAGTCAGTACGCGCCCCTACCAGCTTCTGCCGCGACTACACAATTCTGCTCAAAGGGACCAGCCTACTTTCAAAGAAGAACCCTCCAAGGAGTCCGTGAGTTCTCCCGCCGCCACTACGAGCGTGCGAATTGAGGAGGCAGGCGTTGTTCCAAGGAGCTCTCGTTACACTCATATCACTAGCCCTCTATTTCTCCAGCCTGCTCGGCGGTGTAGCGCCGTCCATTCCACGGCAGGTGGATCCTCCATCATCTCAGATAACGGAGAGCACTCCGGACACTGGACGTGGCGTTGTCACAGGTCATGTGGTAGTCGTCTACGACGCCATCGGCAGCCGCCAAAGCGTAGCAGAACTGCAGCGGGGCGATTATGTTGAAATTCTCAAGCGCGAAGGCAGCTGGTATCAGGTTCGCCTGTCATCCGGGAAAGTCGGTTACGTTACCGCCTTCACCGTCATGCCCGCCAGCGATGCTGCGCCTGTCAAGGGAGTCGAGCGGCAATCACCGTACACGGTTCTTGGCTACTATGTGTCGGACGCGCGCCTGCCGTCTTTCCCATCTCTCAGAACCAACGACAGTGTGCTCACCGCCATCAGCCCTTGGACATGGGAAGTCACGCCAGCGGGCACGCTTGTCGCTTCCTTTGATACCCGAGACACTGCAGCCGCCCTAAAGCACGCAGGCGAGCAAGGGCTCCGCACGTATGCCCTCATTCACAATATGGCGCTTGATGCCAAGGGCCGCGGTAACTTCAACTCCACACTAGCCCATCAGCTGCTTGCCAATCCGACTGCCAGAAAGCGGCTAGTCTACAACATCCTGCAGGTTCTCAAGGACTGGCGTATGAGCGGCGTGCATGTTGACTTCGAGATGGTTCAACCAAGTGATCGTCACCACCTAAACGCCTTTATGCAGGAGCTACATGAGATACTTCACCCCGCGGGTTTCGAGATCACGATGGCACTTCCCTCCAAGACACGCGAATTACCCAACGATTCGTGGTCGGGAGCCTTTGATTACGCAGTCTTGAGTCGCTACACTGACCAGATGATGCTGATGACCTATGATGAACACTGGAGTGGCGGAAGTCCAGGTCCGGTAGCCTCAATCGCTTGGGTGGAGGATGTCATTCGCTACGCCCTGAGTACCGGAGTGCCGCGACACAAGATCATCCTCGGCATAGCTGGCTACGGCTATGACTGGCCTGCGCACGGCAAAGGACGCGCGGTGACCTACCAGGGAGCCTTGAACATCGCCAACCAGTACAAAGTCCCAGTACTGTGGGACTCCAAAGCCAAGGTACCCCACATCCGCTATGGCGATGGTAGGCAAATCTGGTTCGAAAACCGGCAGAGTCTCAGCTACAAGCTGGAACTCGTCAATCGCTACCAACTGGGAGGGATCAGCGTATGGCGTCTAGGCCAAGAGGATCCCGGCTGTTGGGCTGTGATTCGAGATATGTTAGGTTAGCTCAGCGATTACTCTCAGATGCCTCTAGCATGGTTGAGATGGTCACTGCTCGCAGGCCCTTTTCCTCAAGCCCCCGCATGAGCTTTGGAAGTGCAAGAATCGTATTCGCTCTCGGGTGCATCAGGATGATACTGCCAGGCTGAGCTTTCGGCAAGACCCGCTGCAGAATCTGATCCGGTGGAGGATCTTGCCAATCTACGGTATCAACGGTCCACAGCACGGTGCGATATCCTAACGAAGCGGCTTCGCGTACAATGCGCCGGTCCCACTCCCCATACGGAGGGGCGTAGAGCTTGCCCACCTTCCCGACGATTTCCTCCAAATGTTTCTGGTTCTTAGTAATATGATCAGCCAACTGCTGATTCGTCAACTGCTTAGGATGAGTGTGCGTGAAACCATGATTGCCTATTTCATGTCCTTCTTCCGCAATGAGGCGGGCCAGTTCTTTGTTCTCCTGCGCCCAGCGACCAGTTAGGAAGAAGGTGACGTGGGCCCTTGCTTCACGAAATAGGGCGAGCATAGTTGGTATCTGATCGCCGCCCCAGTCAACATTGACCGCCAGACCCACCATCGCCTCGGCGCCAGGAATGGCAAAGAGAGGTTCGCTTAGCGGTGGGGGCCCCAGCACTGAGGTGATCGAAGTCTGATCCGCAAGATGATAGGCTCCCGCTAAAAACACAGCAAAAGCCAGTGCCATGATCAATCGCGCTTGCCAAGGTCTAATGACAACCACAATCATCGCATCTGCTCCTCCGATGCCTTGCTGAGCTTCTTCTGCACGCCAGAATGCCGCTCGACAAAGTACCCGTCCCTGTAGATCAGTTCACCCACGGGAACCACTTCGAATCCGCGTCGTTTCAGCTCCGGGAGCAGCCTCGCCACTGCTATTGGCGTATGTTTGCCTGCATTGTGGAACAGAACAATATCGCCTGACTCAGCGCGCAAGACGCGCTCTACCATAAAATCCGCACTCACATCCTTCCAGTCGAGCGAGTCAACTGACCACTGCACGGTATGATAGCCCAGCGTGTGGGCGACTTCGATAAGCTTGTTGCTGTATTCCCCGAATGGTGGCCGAAATAGATCGCTTTCGCGACCAGTCAGGCTCAGCAGTAGATCGTGGTTCTTGCGCAGGTCAGCCTCGATCTGTTCCGGCGAAAGCGAATTCATGTGTGCGTGAGCGTAACTATGGTTGCCAATCTCATGGCCTTCTTGAGCGATTTTTCGCACATATTCGGGGTAGTTTTCCACCCAGTGTCCGGCCAAGAAGAACGTGGTTTTCACATCGTTTTCGCGGAGAATAGCCAACAGTTGATCCGTCAGCTCGGTCCCCCAGGTGGCGTCAAACGATAAGGCGATTCGCTTGCCTGGAACATCCACTTTGTAGATGGGAACAAGGCGGTTGGTCAGTAGGGCTAACACACTCACTGCAGGCTGCAGTGCGGCGAGCAACCCCAACGCCACAAGCACCCCCACCAAAAGCAAGATGGCAAAGGCGCCTTTTCGGCTGAGATACAACACCATCCGCTTCGTCCCCCTCGTATGTGGCACTGTGTAATGCGTATGCCCGAGGAGGCCGAAGGATGTCTAGAGCCATTCACGGATGGCAAAGACCACCTCTTCCACAGATCCCTGGTGCGATGCGCACTCGGGAAGAGAGGCCAAGAAACCCCTGCCGTAACTGCGTGCGAGAATGCGTTGATCGCAAATGACCACGACGCCCCGGTCATGGCGAGTGCGGATAAGCCTACCAAAACCTTGTTTGAACTTGAGGACAGCGTCGGGCAAGGAATAGCTATAGAAAGGATCCTGCCCTCTGCGACGCAAAAGCTCCAGGCGTGCCTCTACTACAGGATCATCGGGCACGCGAAACGGCAATCTCGTCAGTACCAGGCAGGACAGAGCCTCGCCTGGCACATCCACACCTTCCCAAAAACTGTCGGTACCCAGTAAGACACTGGCGCTGTCTCGAAAGGCGTTCAGTATATGAGCGCGGCTTTGCTCACCCTGAACAAGCAGAGGCCAACCCTCTTGGTCACTTACTGGTTGAAGCGCCTGCGCCACGTACCGCAACATGCTGTATGATGTGAATAGCACTAGGGCTCTGCCCCCACTGGCCTTCACGATCTGAGCAACAGCGCAGGCTAAGGTCTCGGGGTATTTGGGGTCGTTGGGATCAGGGATACTTCTGGGGACGCTCACGAGCACCTGCTCCCTGTAGTTGAAAGGCGAAGGGATGACCAGCTCCGTGCAGTCCACACCCGTCAAGCCCAGCCGGGAGCGCATGTAGGTGAAGCTCTGACCAATGGTGAGGGTCGCCGAGGTACATACTATTGCCGAAAGATTTGTTATCCATTCCTCGATCGCTGGAGCCACGTCCAAAGACGTGGCTACCATGCGCACCCGACCTCGCCTCCCCTGTTGTTCTACCCAGAAAACCTCGTCATCACCCTCAGCAAGAGCCAGCTTCCGGGCCAGTTCGGCAAGCGCAAGCCCTCGCTGCACAAGAGCCTCGAGTTCCATTCGCACTCCCGGCTCATCCGCCACGACAGGACCGACATCACTGCTTAGCTTCCCGAGATTGGTAGACAATCCCTTGAGTGATTCCTCCAGGGCCAAAAGGCTGCTACCGACCTGTGTATGCCATTCGGCTTTGTCGCGGATTCGGCGTGTCGCCTGATTGCCCAGCCAGAGTCGTGCAGCTTCAAAGCAACCCTGAACCGTAGCCGCAGCCTTGCCCATCATCGGTTGGATCGTGTGCTCGATCCGAGAAAGGATCCGCTCAGCACGAGCAGGCTGCCGATCCTCAAGCAACCATTGACTCGCATACCCGACAATCTGAGAGAGGACGCCGCGCGATGACCTTTGCCCACGGCGGTACAGTCGGCCCAAGAACCGGGATAGAGCATACTCGCTCAAAGAGGCGCTAAGGAAATCCGTAGCTACCTCTTCCATGTGATGAGCTTCGTCCACAATGGCATGGCTGTAGGAAGGCAGAACTGAACGCTCAGTGTCCCACCCGACGACACGGCGCACCGCCACATCCGCAAACAGAAGGTGGTGATTCACCACCAGCAAGTGAGCCTCTTCAAGCTCAGCACGAGCACGAAACAGGAAGCAGCGCGAGAAAAAGGGGCAGTCGTTTCTGAGACAACCGTCACTCTCCGCGCAGACTTCAGTCCATAGCGCCGACTTCCGCCCCAGTTCGCTTAGACTGCCTTCCACGGTCTTACTTGCCCACTCGCAGATCTGCGCCAAGCCATCCTCAGCACCTGGCTCAAGTGCCTCTTCCTGGACCGCCGCCTGCAGGCGCATGAGGCACAGGTAGTTGCTCCAACCCTTGACAAGTCGGGCGCGCAGGTGCGGAAGGAGCGTCTGCTGTACCATAGGGATGTCCTTTTGCAGCAGTTGCTCCTGCAAGTTGATCGTGTTAGTGGATATCACGACACGCTGGGAGTGGTGAATCGCAAACAGCGCCGCCGGCACCAGATAGGCCAGTGACTTGCCTGTGCCAGTACCAGCCTCGATAAGAGCCACGTGACCTTGCTCAAGAGCCTCAGCTACGCCAGCCGCCATCTGCTGCTGACCCGGCCTCAGCTCAAATCTATCGAAGGCGGAAACGAACGGACCGTTCGGTCCCAGGATCTCTGCCGCCCGCCTCGTCTCCAGCACTGCCAAGCGCTCCGCCTCCTGACAGCCCCTGGTCTTCGGCAACAGCTTGGCATAACCCTTTCTATCGTCCCAATGAGTCTAACCAGGTCAGTACAGAGACGCGTTCTATCAATCGATTGATGGAGAAAACCTCTGCATACGTGTGCAAGGCTACCAGCAGTACCAGGGCCCAGATCTGGCCATGCAGGCTCATTTGAGTCGTCACGAAAAGCCCTAACATACTACCGAGCACATTGGAGCCTGTATCGCCCATCATGGCTTGCCCTGCAAAGTCCCTAGGCGCTATAGTCAGGGCAGCCACTGCTACCAGAAGCGTGAGCACCCCGGTGCTTCCCGTCGTCAGTATGAGTACCACGTAGGCGAGAAAAAAGACCTTCAGAGCTCGTCCGGGCCGCAGATCAAACAGGTTCACAGCGTTGGCGCTGAGCGCAATCACCGCAGTAGGGATCACCCTGGCCAGAAGACGCGGCTCCGGCAGCATGGAAACCGCTAGCAGTGCAATGCATACTCCGTATAGCGCCTTTACTCCCCCTGTTGTGAGTTCACCACGCCACAGGAACCGCAGATGACCTACCAAGCCTCGCGTGGCACTCCCCCCGGCGCTATCATCCAGCAACCCCAGAAGAGCCATTCCATTGAGCAACACAAGCTCCGCAGACAGCAGTGGGACCAGCGGCTCCGACGGGGCCGCTACGAACAGAAGCAGTGCAGACGGTGTCACGGCCAGGGGCAAAAGCAGACCAGCCCCTGTGGGAATCACCTGCATGCGGTAGTTTTCCCGTACCAGCCCTCCTTGTTCAAGAAGATGGAGAACAGGATGGGTCAACCATGCGCCAAGCGCAAAGGTGAGGACTGCGGATCCAGCTAGCGCCGTATTTAGCACTCGGGTGCCCTCCGCCATACCAACCTGGGGATGAGTTCCTTGGCCACCGCCACAAACTGCTTACCTCTGTGCACAAAGCCGCGCCACGTTCTCGATGTCTCTCTGTGGGTCATGGCCACCGGAATCTCTTTGATGCGATACCCCCGTCTGGCTACATCAATAGTCAAGGCAACTTCGATTCCCCAACCCTGAGCGAAGCGGATGCTGGCAAACACATCTCTCCGAGCTGCCCGCTGACCCGATAGAGGGCTCTCCATCGTCAAGCCAGTGGAATACCGAATTCCCCACCGTGCCAGTCCCCGTACTAAGCCAAAACCAGCTGGCCTCTGACGCGGGAAACGCGCGATGGTCATGTCAGCTTCGCCTGTCAGTACTGGGGGAAGCAAGGCGGCGGCCTCCACCGCCGATACCCCGAGGTCCCCATCCAGCAACATGACCACATCTGTGGGGCAAGCGAGTACCCCTGCTTGCAGCGCTCTCCCCTTTCCACTGTTGCTCTGTAAGGCCAAGACTTGTGCTCCGGCTGCGCGGGCCTCAGACGCTGTCACGTCGGTTGATCCGTCATCGACTACCCACACCACATCCACAGCAGGAATTGAACGGACCGCCTGCACTGTCGGACCGATACGTCCGGCTTCATTCCACGCGGGAATCACAACGCCGACGCGCATACCCTACCCCCGCTCACGGCCTATCCCTCGCCAGGTGCTCTACCAATGCCCACTGCTCGATAGGCGTTTCGAGATCTCCAACGACGACCACGCTTGCTGGTTGCACGTCAGTCTGCAGTAGAGCGGCGAGTTGCCGAGCACGTTGGGCGCTGGCACTATCCACTACTACCACGCTGTCCACCTTGGCGACGGGCATCTGTTGCCACATGAGCTGGTCTCCAGGCGTGCTAACTACATCGTGAAAAAAAGCCGCGGCCAAGGCGTGGACCAGTTGCGTCTGGACCTTGCCAGATGCTGTGAGAGCATCCCCATTGACCAATACGCTTCCATTCACCTGCGCTCCAGAGAGACGCATCAGCTCCTGTAGGGAACTTGTGTCGGTGCTCTCGCCTACAATCACCAGACCCACCTTTCGCTCTATGAGTTGTCCGGCAACAAGCTGCGGCAAGACCTGGTGCGCAAACTCCTGATAGCTCGTCAAGGCCGCCTCTGTTTGAGAGAGATCGGCCTGCATGGCCTGACGCTCACGCCGCAGTTGGCTTAGCTGCGCCTCTATGGCATCAATAACCACCGACTGCTCTTTGGCCACCCGACCATCACTACTAATTGACGTTCCAATAAGAATCCCTAACCCTAACGCAAGGAACACGCTAACCAATGAGAAAAGATGATGCCTCATATCGATAATCACGAGCTCACCCCTCAGATCAATAGCCCAACGCCAAGCGTACCCCTAGGGCAAATAGCCTTAACCACTGGCGCAGGGTGTCTGACAACAGACCCACCAACACAATAGGGATTAGAGCCGCTACAGCAATCTGCAAGAGGTGTCGAGCCCCAGGCTGGCCCGTGTATAACTGACTGACGCCTTTGGCGTCGACAAGAACCGATCCTATTTTCAGACGAACCAAGAAGGTACTGGCCATACCTGGCCGTCCTTTCTCCAGGAAGTCGACCACACTGGAATGCGTACCCACGGCGACGATCAGCTGAGCCCCTAGCTGATACGCGATCAGCAAAGCTAGGTCCTCACTAGTGCCCGGAGCAGGTATAGCATGGGCTTGGAGACCCAGCTGATGCACACGGTCAAGTCCTGGAGCGCGACCATCAAGATAGGCTTGCACAACCAGCTCCGCACCACAAGCCAAGGTTGAGTCGCTGACGCTGTCCATGTCTCCGACGATCATGTCCGGCATATGGCCACACTCGACCAGAGCATCGGCACCGCCATCGACCCCGATGAGCACCGGACGCATTTCCCTGATGTATGAGCTGATGGTCCTCAGATCCTGACGGTAATGGAGACCACGCACCACAACTAAGGCATGTCTTCCGCGAATGTTGACACGCAACGGAGGCAAGGGTAGCTCACCAACAAAAAAGGACTTCTCCTTCTTTGCGTAAACCAGAGTGTTATCGATGAATTCTTCCACCGTGCCGGAAAGGTTCTGCTGCGCTCGCCTTAGAGCGGTCTCCACGGTGGCTATGTCGAGAGGAGTCACCCTAGCTATCGGCCCGGAACTCGTATAGACCAGATCATCCTTAACCATCAGCGGTTCGCCATCGGCAACGGACATGACACTCGGCCCAGCATTGTCAAAAAGGGGGATTCCACGCTCAAGCAGAAGGGCTGGGCCCTTGTTGGGGTAGCGCCCGCTAATCGACGAAGCCGCGTTAATGACGGCTCGCACACGGGCAGATGCCAGACTATCGGCACCTACCTCATCCAGATCACGATGATCGATAACGGCAATATCCCCAACCTGCAAACGCTTAACTAGCTCTTTGGTACGCGTTCCCACACGTGCCACGCCGCATATTTCCACATACACGAACCTCCCCTAGTCGCCGTCTCGTTTCTAGTATCCACGGCGGCTAGGAAGCTATGCTAGCCAAGGCGCATCTGCATACGCACATGATCTGCCAATCGAGCAATGAATGAGGAGTTTGTGGGTTTGCCCCGATTCAGGTCCACTGAATGCCCAAACAAGGCTTGAATCGCTGTGAGGTCTCCTCTGATCCAGGTTGATTCAACAGCGTGACGCATAGATCGTTCAACCTTCGACCAAGAGGAACTGCACTGTACAGCAACTGTCGGATACAGCATCTTCGTCACTTGGCCAAGCAGCGAAGGGTCTTCTACCACCATGGTGATCGCCTGCTGCAAGTAAGCGAAACCCGAAAAGCGCGGTGGTACCCCCAACGTCTGGAGAAGCTGTGTTACTTGTAGCTCAACCTGTCGCCGCCGTTGTTGTGCCCGCATCTGCCGCCATACCGCCATAGGCTGCGCGAGCTGAGTCAGCCGCAGCATCACCGTCGGCATGTCAAAAGGCTTCATGATGTAGTATCGGGCACCACCGGTCAACGCTTGAGCGATGTGCGCCTCCCCAGCGCAGGCACTCAGTATAATACTCTTGGGTCTTTGGTCCCAGCGGCGCAATGCCTGCAACACTTCAAAGGCATCTACAGGGTCGCTCTCGACAAGATCCATGACCAGAAGCTGCGCTTGATGCTTTTCCACAGCTTGCAGCACTTGGTAACCATCATGAACGGTAGATGCAAGGCGAAAATTAGAATGTCGAGCGATTTCTTCAGCGAACTCTGCGCAGAACTCGCGGTCTTGATCAGCCAAAATGACATCGCATGGGAGCGACACACCGCTTCCCCCTTTTTTTCACATTCATGTACGGCTAGGAAGCCTGCGGTGTCCACGAGATACTTTCACTGCGACGAGAATGAATGCCTGCTTCGTAGATCATCCACTCTGCCAGGATACCGAAACCGCGGGTCGGATCGTTGATATAGACGTGAGTGATTGCCCCGACCAGGCGGTTGTTCTGCAAGATCGGACTTCCTGACATGCCTTGCACGATGCCATTCGTCCGCCGTAGCAGGCGGGGATCAGTTACCCTAATGACTAGGCCCTTGCCATTGGACCGAAACTGGCGACTCACCTCAAGGATCTGAATCTGAAAAAGCTCCACGTTTTCGCCGTCCAGCACAGTCAGGATCTCAGCGGGACCCGGCGTGACCTCGTGCACCATGGCGACCGCGACGGAAGGCCGTGCTTGGTCAGGGAAGCGAAACAAGGTGCCGTAGATACCAAACCGCGTGTTGCTGTCTATGGTCCCTAAGGAACTGGCACCGTCCTCGAACAGCCCAAGCTTCTCGCCAGGCCGACCTTTCACCCCAGGCTGAATGCCGTGGATATGCGCTGATACTATACGTCCGTCATCGACTGTCACGGGCTGGCGTTCGTCACTAGTGATCATGTGTCCGAGGGCGCCATAGCGCCGGGTTTGGGTATCCCAGAACGTAAGGGTACCCACGCCTGCAATCGGATCCTTGACAAGCACTCCCAACAGAAACCGATTCACAGCCCTGTTTCCATCGCTACCCAGCACCGGTTTCACTAGCAGGCGCTGCACCCGCCCGTCCCGCCTGACGACAACAGGTAACGCTGTCCCAAGCCTTCCGTAGCGCATGGCCTCCTCCTCAATTTGGCTGGGGTGGACGAGTTCCTTCTCACCCACACGCAAGATGAAGTCACCTGCTTTGATACCAGCGTCACGCGCTGGGTAATGAGTCTTGCCGTCGGATCCCATCACTGCAATGGTTCGCACCACCAACAGCCCCGAAGCTGAGAGCAACACACCTACTGACTGCCCTCCAGGAACCACGCGCATCTCTGGCACCACATGGATTGTAGCCGCCCTCACTGGTAGGAAACCAAAGGCCCTCAACTGAAGACTGTGCTCACCCAACGCAGTCCCACACAGCACCGTTGCACCGTCCGCATGAGATAGGATACGATTGCTGTCGGCGGCCACCTCAGCAACGGTGAACAGGGGACCTGTATGCAAGACGTATTCCTGTCCAGGCAGCAGCCTGAGCTCACGCGGAAACTGAAACACATCCGGTGCAGCAGAGACCACAAGCATAAGCAGCACCATTACCCCCAGCACACCCGAGGTATTGGCCCTTGGCAAGGTTCCTCCTCCTCCCAGGCATCCGTCTGCCCGTTAGGATACCCGGGGGGGCAAGCTCAGTTTCTCTTTAGGGTCTGGCACCTTCCTGTGCTGAGGCCAGCATCTCCCTGGCATGTTCCAGGGTTGTCGGCGATTGTGTGCCATCGAGCATTCGAGCCAGCTCCGCAACACGCTCCTGAGCGGAAAGGAAGTGCAACTGCACCTGAGTGGACTGTCCGTGCGAACTCTTGTCAATCTGGATATGTGCGTCAGCTAGAGCGGCGATCTGGGCCAAATGAGTAACGCACAACACTTGGCGCTCGGACGCAATGGCCTGCAGCTTGCGACCTACTGCCTGAGCCGTGCGTCCGCCAATGCCAGCGTCAACCTCGTCAAAGACCAAGGTCGGCACGTCATAGACAGAGGCCAAGACCGACTTGAGTGCGAGCATCACCCGAGAGAGCTCGCCACCCGAGGCTACCCTGGCCAGAGAACGTGGTTCCTCACCGGGATTGGCGGATATGAGAAAGTCGCATTGATCAAACCCATCCGGGCGAACTGCCAGCCGAAGATCACCGGACTGCACACCGTCTGATTGCTCTTCACAGGTCAAGCCCACGCGAAACTGGGCTTTCTCCATGCTCAGGTCGCGCAATTCCCTCTCTACCGCCTCCGCAAGCTGCTCTGAAACCGCTAGGCGCTTGTCGTGCAACTTCCAGGCTTGATCCAGGAGCGAAATCGCCAACTCCTTGACCACAGTTTCCAGCTCCGCCGCTCGCGTTTCGCCGGCCATCAGGCTCTCTAGCTCCTCCTCAGCAGAACGAGCAAAAGTCAGGACCTCGTCTATCGTGCGACCATACTTACGCTTGAGCCCGTGGATCAAACTCAGGCGAGATTGGACTTCATCTAATCGCCGTGGATCCATCCTGATATCTTCTCGACGATGCCGCACCTCTCTGGCAACATCTGCGAGCAGTGATTCGATGCCCTCCAAGGCCGCTAGCATATCGCGGCAAGAAGTGTCCATGCGGGACACCTCTGTCAAGTTCACTACGGCTTTGCCTAACAGATCGGCTGCTGCGCTACTCTCATTCTCGTAAAGCGCGGCATATGCTTCATCAAGTTCCTTGGCCAGCTCACCTGCATTGGCCAGTACGGAGCGTTCCTGTTCCAGCTCCTCCTCTTCACCTGCGCGCAACTGCGCCGCGGCGATCTCCTCGCATTGGTAGCGCAGAAGCTCAAGGCGCTGCAGGCGTTCACGCTCGTTGTCAATCAGATCTGTCAGTTCGCGTCGACGCTCCCGATACAGCGACGCCAGTTCGGCCACTTGATCCCGGAGCTTCGCGATCTCGGTTCCACCGAAAGCGTCAAGCATCTCAAGCTGCCGTGAAGCGACGAGCAACCCCTGATGCTCATGCTGACTGTGGATGTCCACAAGCACCTCACTCAGTTGCTGCAACAACGAGAGGGTTGCTATCTGTCCGTTCACACGATAGCGGCTCCGACCCGATCTCATGATCTCACGGCTCAGCACGCAGCAATCTTCGGGAGTGATACCCGCCTGCCGGAGAATAGCATCCGTCTTGACGTGTGGCGCAAACGCCGCCTCTATGAGAGCTGATTCGGCACCCGTGCGGATAACATCAGCAGCTACCACGCGGCCGCCAAGCACCGCGGCGAGAGCATCGACCACAATGGACTTCCCAGTACCTGTCTCGCCAGTCAGGGCAGTCAGTCCACTACCAAAAGCGATATCAAGGCGGTCAATCAAGACGAAATCCCTAATGTGAAGATCTAAGAGCACCGCCCTGCCCCCTCCAACCTACTCCATGGGCCTCCCCCATAGCCTAAATAACTCAGCCTCCAATGCTAGAACAGCAGCCCGGTGCCGTCCCTCTTCATGCGGCTCGCGGACCACGATCAGCAGAACATCATCTCCAGCCAGGGTGGCTGCCACATTGTCGAGCTTTACCTCGTCAATACTCGCTGCTACCGCGTTGGCAGAGCCTGGGCTTGTCTTCACTACGAGCAAAGAACCACTCCGCTCAATGCCCACAACGAATTGGGCGAAGTTCTGTCTCGCCCGACCGAGCGTATCGCTCGCCAGTGTAGGCGCTGGCTCGGCGTAACGATAGCCAACTTCATCGGGTACTTTCACCAACCCTAGCTCCCGGATGTCTCGGGAGACTGTTGCCTGAGTTACCTCCATGCCTTCAGCAGCCAGAGCCTGCGCCAACTCCTCCTGAGTTGTCACGACCCGCTCAGCAATGATCCTGCGGATAGCCTCGTGGCGCCGTATCTTCACGCTCGTCCCTCCAAACGTGTGGATTGCGGAGATGGATCCCGAGCACATCGTAGAACGTACGCCCGTTAAAGTGAATGAGCTTAGTGACGGCCTCCGCACGCCGGACAAGGATGTCATCGCCAACCATCAATCTGGTCCCGGCCTGCCCATCAACACTCAGCAGCAGCTCATCATCGTGGCCAAGTGTCTCAGCCCTAACGCGAATTTCGTCTTCACCTCGCACCACGACGGCTCTGGCCCCCAGTGAGTGAGGGCAGATCGGCGTAACAACCATACCGTCAACAGCAGGATGCACTACGGGGCCTCCCGCCGATAGCGAATACGCGGTAGAGCCTGTTGGCGTCGCCACAATCAGCCCGTCGCCCACAAACCTACCCAAGGTCGACTTGCCTACCGAGGCCTCGAGGCTGATCATGCGAGCAAACGTACCCCGAGCGATGACAATGTCATTGAGGCCCCGGTGCGTGGAGTGGCATTTCCCTCCGCGCCATACACAGGCTTCAACCATCATCCGCTCTTCGACCGCGAAGTCGCCTATCAGCAGCCGTTGAACGGCTTCATCGAGTTCATCTGGCTCAATAGCTGCCAAGAACCCCATCCGCCCAAGATTCACAGCTAAGATGGGGATATCCAGTCCGTATAACAATCTGGACACCATCAGCAATGCGCCGTCGCCGCCCAGTACAATCGCCGCCTCGGCACTGTGGAGCGCCTCAACATCACAACGTACATGTGGCAGCGGCAGAACAGCTGCCGCCTCGAAACTTGTGCAGACAACAACTCCAGCATCAAGAAGACGCGGCACCAAAGAACGAGCCAGGTCAACCGCTTTGGGTTTGCCAGTGTGAGGCAGCAACGCTATGGTGCGCATGCGCGATTTCCTCCGAAAGAAGCTTGCGACGTTGAACGGGAGTTAGTTCAAGGCTCGCGCGAACTCAGCTCCTGTTGGGCCTGTTCCACAATGGCCCACAACTGGCCTTTTACACTCTGTCCCACAGTAGACTGAGGAGCCATCGACATGTGCATGAGAAACTCAGTGTTTCCTTTGGGTCCCTTGATAGGTGAATGGGTGATAGCACAGACGGCAAGTTCCAGAGAGTCGGCGAAGGTAACCACGTCCTCCAACACCCGCACATGCACACGAGGATCACGAACAACGCCTCGCCTACCGACGAATTCCCGCTCTGCTTCAAATTGAGGTTTCACCAGGGCCACGATATCTCCTTTTGGCACCAGAAGGCGAACCACGGCTGGCAAGACCTTGCTGAGCGAGATGAAGGCCACGTCAATCGTGGCTATCCCAACGGCTGGCATCTGGCTGGGCTCAAGTGAGCGGATGTTGGTCCGTTCAAGCACGGTCACCCGAGGATCATTCCGCAACTGCCAGTCCAGCAGCCCGTAGCCCACATCCACGGCCCAGACGTGACGCGCTCCGTGCTGAAGCAAGCAGTCCGTAAAGCCTCCTGTAGACGCCCCGACATCCACGGCATCGCGGCCCTCAACTGCCACTTGAAAGACTCGTAGCGCCTTCTCCAGCTTCAGCCCGCCGCGCGAGACGTAACGCGGGGTCTGCGGCCGCAGCTCGATTTCGGCGGTGCTAGCCACGCTCGCGCCCGCCTTGGATTCTAGGCGGCCATCTACGTAGACCTCACCGGCCATTATCGAACGGCGAGCCTGCTCGCGGCTAGCAAACAGACCACACTGTACCATAAAGGCGTCCAGCCGCACCCTTTTCACTGGACCACCGCCGACCCCTTCCACACCTCACTGCCTCTGAGAAGCTGCTCCGCAGCAGAGGCAATATCTGACGGCCTGAGACGTACCAACTCTAGCAGCCTCTCTGTAGGTCCGTGCTCAACAAAGACATCTGGTATGCCCAAGCAGCGTACGGGAGTCACCCGCCCATGCTTCACCAAAGTCTCGAGCACGGCGGAACCAAAGCCACCGATCAGTGCATTCTCCTCCACCGTCACCAGACAACCGCACGCCTGCGCGAGCGAAAGAACCAGCCCTTCATCGATAGGCTTCACGAAACGAGCGTCTACCACAGCCGCCATCACGCCCCGAGAGGCAAGCAGCTCGGCCGCTTGAAGCGAAGCATCGACCATGGAACCCACAGCCAGAATGCCTACCTGCTCTCCCATGCGCAACAGCCTACCCTGGCCAATGGGTAATGCACTCGGCTGATGGTCGGCTGGGACATCGGTCGTGCCCCGTGGGTAGCGAATCGCGCACGGTCCAGAATGAGACAATGCCGTATAGAGCATATCGCGCAACTCTTGACCACTACTAGGTGCCATAATCAACAAGTTGGGAATGGAGCGCAGAAATGACAAGTCGTAAGCCCCATGATGCGTGGGTCCGTCATCCCCCACGAGGCCACCTCGATCAAGACATAAGACCACGGGCAGATTCTGCATGCACACGTCATGAACGATCTGATCGTACGATCGCTGCATGAAAGTCGAGTAGACGGCGCACACTGGCCGCAGCCCTCCTGCGGCCATGCCTGCAGCCACAGTAACCGCATGCTGCTCGGCAATGCCTACATCAAAGAACTGATCGGGCAGTTCTGCAGCAAATCTGTCTAGACCCGTTCCCTCGGGCATCGCCGCCGTAATGGCCACAATTCGCCTGTCTTTGCAGGCCAACTCTAGCAGCATTTCCCCAAATACATCAGAAAACGTAGGAGCAACACTTGACCGATGACAGCTGTTGGCTGGCTTGAGAGCGTGTAACCGCCCTGGATCATTCTCAGCGGGAGCATAGCCCTTTCCTTTCTCAGTAATCGCGTGAATCAAGACTGGTCCGCCTCGGCCGATGGCCTCGCGCAACACTCGCTGCACCATGCCGATATCATGGCCGTCAATGGGCCCGTAGTAGGTGAAACCCAACTCCTCAAACAGAGCACCCGGAACGACCAGCGAGCGTACCGTGTCTTTGAACTTTTCCGCGGCCTTCCATACCTGACCGCCAATAGCGGGTATGCGACTGATCAGACGCTCGAGGTCCTCTCTGGCACGATGCAGCGTAGGATCCGTCCGCAACTGAGTCAGGTAGTTGGACAGCGCTCCTACATTGGGAGCGATGGACATCTCATTGTCGTTCAGCACAACCACAAGGTCCGTCTCTAGCTCACCAGCATGATTCATTGCTTCAAAGCTCATACCCGCCGTAAGCGCCCCATCACCTGTAATGGTGACCACCTTGTACTTCTCTCCCAAAACGTCCCGGGCCAAGCAATACCCTAGCGCTGCTGAAATGGAGGTGCCAGCGTGCCCTGTGCCAAAAGCATCGTGAGGGCTTTCTGACATACGAGGAAAACCGCTAAGCCCGTGCAACTGACGCAGGGTGGCAAATTGTAGACGCCGTCCCGTGACCAACTTGTGTGGATAGGCCTGGTGTCCCACGTCAAAAATCAGCTTATCGACCGGGCTGCTGATCACCGAATGAACGGCGAGAATGATCTCCACCGCACCCAAGTTGGCGCCCAGATGGCCCCCCGTCTGCTTGACGGTATTCACGATCTCCTCACGTATCTCAGCAGCCAGATCGCGAAGGCCATCAACGCTCAGTCGGTGCAGATCCGCTGGCGAGTCTATGCTATCAAGAATGCGAACCACCTGGGTCATCACCTCTTCTCTCGCGAAGGGTTTCGTCGGAGACCAAGACACATAAAATGATCGCTGGCGCCAAGAGCTTACCTAGTGTTCCCTGACCACAGCAAAGGCTGCTAAGTCTACAAGGCCCTCGGCAGCCTGCCCAAATACTCTGACGCTTTCCTGGGCTGCCTCTACTGCCTCTTGAGCCATCGCTCGCGATCTGTCTAGCCCATAGAGACGAGGATAGGTCAGCTTCTGCTGCCGCTGATCGCTACCTACAGCCTTGCCCAGTCGCTCTGAATCGCCAACGACGTCGAGCAGGTCATCCACAATCTGAAAGGCCAGACCAAAGTGTTCCGCGTAACGCTCTACCACCACCAAGTCAGAGTCATCCAAGCCTCCAACCAGAGCGCCCGCCAAGAGGCTGCCGCGAAACAGTGCTCCCGTTTTTCGTTCATGGATGAAACGCAGAGTCTCGGCTGCCCTGCTATCTAACGGCGCTCCTTCGGCCTCTAGATCCGCGACTTGTCCCCCGATCAAGCCCACGGTGCTTGCAGCCCTGGCTACCTGAGCTATTACTCGAACGGTTACATCCGGCGCCAACCCAATCAGCTCAGGCAAGCGAGAAAGAACAACGAATGCCTCCGTTAGCAGCGCATCACCAGCAAGAACCGCTAAGCCTTCACCGAACACCTTATGGTTGCTCAACCGACCGCGGCGATAGTCATCATCATCCATACAGGGCAAGTCGTCGTGAATCAGGGAGTAGGCGTGAATCATCTCGAGACTAGCAGCTACGGGAAGAGCGCGCCTGCGCGGCCCTCCTCGCAGGCCAGCAGCCTCCATAGCCAACATTGCTCGTAACCGCTTGCCTCCGCTACAGACGCTGTAGCGCATGGCCTTGTGAATGACACCCGGAGGCTCTGACTCCGGCGGTATGAGACGGGCAAGTTCCGCTTCGATCAAAGCGGCCGTCTTCCGCATGTAGGTCTCAAGATCGGAAAGCATCACTATGCAACTCCCGGCGGTGGATTCTCAAACTCTTGCACCTTTGGTTCCCCATTCTCGACGGCCACGAGCACCTGGATGCGCGCCTCAACCTGATCAAGAAGCGAGGCACAGCGCCGACTGAGCGCCACGCCTTCCTCAAAGAGTCGGAGAGATTCATCTAGCTTGACTTCGCCAGTTTCGAGTTGGCGCACAATAACCTCAAGACGGGCAAAGGCCTCCTCAAAACCCATCTCTTGGACTTGATCACTCACCGCACACACCCCCTCACTTAGATGGGCAGCAACTCCTGACCCGTTCTGGTAGCAGTGCTTTCCGCGCGACAGCCGAATGTACCGTCGCCAACTCGCACCACGAGCCGCGTGCCCGAACGCACCTGCGAAACGCTTCGCACCACATCGCCTGTCTTAGCTAACTGGCATATAGAGTAACCTCGTCCTAGGGTGGCCAAGGGCGACAAACTGTCGAGTTTGGCCACTACTGTCTGCAGCCGTGCCTTCTCGCTGGAGAGTTTCTGCCCCAAGTTGGCCTCTGTTGCGCGGGCCAGTTCATCCACCTGCTGGCGCAGCTGATTTGTCCTATCTGAGGGACGCATCAGAGCGGGGCTGGCGCTCAGCAACCGCAATCGGTCTCGCCAACCACTGACCAGGCGCCGCAATGCCCCGGCCACGCGCAAGTAGCGCTCCTCGGTTTCCCGCAGAAGAGCGGCCCGCTCCGGTACCACGAGCTCGGCTGCGGCCGACGGAGTCGGTGCCCGACGATCGGCCACGAAATCTGCGATAGTAAAGTCGGTTTCATGCCCGACAGCTGCCACGACGGGAATCGCTGACGCGGCTATGGCGCGAGCCACTATCTCGTCATTAAAGGTCCACAATTCCTCTAGCGAGCCCCCGCCTCGACCCACTATGAGCACGTCGGCTAGATTAGCCTTGTTCATCAGCTCGATGGCCGCAGCAACACTCGCTGGCCCGCCTTCACCCTGCACGAGGCAAGGCGCCAGCAGAATGCCTACACCTGGGTTACGCCGATGCAAGACGCTTATGATGTCTCGAATGGCCGCACCAGTGGGCGAGGTTATGACCCCTACAGTCCGCGGCAGGTAGGGCAATGCGCGCTTACGTTGCTCGCGAAAGAGCCCTTCTGCTTCCAGCTTCTTCTTGAGCTGCTCAAACGCAAGAAACAGAGCTCCCTGACCAGCAGGGTACATCTCTCGTGCATAGAGCTGGTAATCACCTGAAGCTTCATAGACGCCCGCAGAGCCTCGGACGATCACCGTCAATCCATCCTCCGGGCGAAAGCGCACTTGCGAGCTATGGCTGCGAAACATGACGCAGCGCAAGCGACTTTTGCTGTCCTTGAGCGTGAAGTACATGTGTCCTGACGAATGATGTTTGAAGTTGGATATTTCGCCTTTGACAAGGAGATCCCTTAGCGTTGGAGTCTCCTCTATGAGAGATTTGATTATGCGGGTAACCTCGGAGACAGTGAGGCACTCAGCCTCTTGCCATACCCTCCCGCCCTCGAGCATGTCCCACCCACCCGTCTTGATTTGATCCCGCGCCTAAGATTCAGTATAGCACATCGCTTGCTTGCATTCTTGGACCAGGAAGGCAGGCAATCGGCAGACAGCCTGCACAAGCTGCAGCCCAGGCTGCTAGCCCCACAGCATTGTCACTGCTCAGCTTGGGGGGAGCAAACCAAAGCTGGCAGTCGGAAAGAAGCGGGCTTTTCTCTAGCGATTGCCGCAACAGACGATTGGCGACTACACCACCCGCCAATACTACATCAGGCGTGTGCGTAACCGCGACTACCGCCTTCAGCCACAGTTGCAGTGATTCTGCCAAGCAATCCAGCACCCCGCGGGCCACGTCGGCTGGCGGCTCGCCGCTGGCAATCGCTCGTTGCGCAGCACTTTCGGGACCCGAAAAAGAGAGTCTCTCACCCCGAACGCCAACTGGCAAGCGCACGCGGCCCGCTTGACCCTCTTGGGCCAAGCGTTCTAATGTTGGGCCCGCAGGAAACGGCAGGCCAAGGGCGTTGCCCACACGGTCCACAAACTGTCCAGCACTGATATCGCTAGTGGCTGCAGCGATATGGAGATCAAGGCAAGATTGGTGCTCTTGCCCAACCCCTTGCACTACCACAGCTTCGGTAGTGCCCCCAGACAAATGAACTGCCAGAATGCGAGTAGCCTTCAGAGCAGGCAGGGCCCACAGGGCCGCCCAGATGTGCCCTTCTTGATGCGAGGCCTCCCAGCATGGAATTCCCCGCGTAGCTGCAATAGCTCTGCCCACCCCGTGCCCGGCCAGAAAAACTGGCATGAAAGAGTCCTTTTGGGGGCGAGGAGCATAACTGACTGCAACACCAGACAAGGTCGCTTGGCGCGGCTCAAGGTCGACGAAGGCTTCCTCTACTACGCTCGGCAAGCAGCGTACATGCTGATACAATGCCTCTGCCTGCCGCAAACCTAGCGTCCCTGGCCGGACACGCAAGGGCACTCTGATGTCGCGAAGAAGCTCTCCCCGCAAGCTCATGACGGCCACAGAACAGGTGTAGGCGCTTGTGTCGATACCGACGACCACCGTTTGCGTCACTGCTTCACCGGGGATTCTGGCTCCTGACCTAGAGTACCGTCATCCGTTCTGTTCAATGCCGAAGCAACGCTTGCCAGAATGCCATTGATGTACCGCCCTGAGGTCGCATCACCATACATCTTCGCCAGCTCTACTGCCTCGCTAATGACAACTGCGACAGGGACTTGGTCGCGCAGGTGATCGAGTTCGAAAACCGCGAGTCGAAGAACCATCCGATCTGTAAGAGGAAGACGGTCTAAAGACCATCCGACGGTGTATTTACTGATCAGCGCGTCAATCTGAGGCAGGTGGTCTAGCGTCCCATGCACCACTACCCGAGCATAGTCTGCCGCGGGTTCTGGTACTGCCAACTCTTGTATGTTATAGGCCAATGCCTCTTCGGGATGGCTACGTCCCACATCGATCTGGAATAGTGCTCGAACAGCGGCCTCTCTGGCCAGTCTCCTGCTCAACAAGGCCCTCACCCCTCAGTTCCTACGCCGCCATACCGTGTTTTCACCGTCATCAATGCGCGCACCCACGCCCACACCTACAGCGACACAAGCTAGCACAAACAGGGTGCGCCATATGCCAAAGACGAGCACCATCCAGCCCAGAACCACGCCCACAACAGCACCTATGATCTTGCCCCGATGACGAAGCAGTAGCTCTAGGAGTTGCCAGGGTTCTAGCATCGACTGGGGCCTCCTATTCAACCCGTCGCACGTCGCCAGTGACGGCGGAAATCTCGACAGCAACGCTCCCCACTGCGACTCCAATCGTCTCCCGCACGTAGCGCTCCACAGTCTGCTGCACCTGTGTAGAGAGATCCGGGATGGTGACATCACCAGTCGCTACCAGCACTAGGTGCACATCCACCCCTTCAGAACCTAAGACGACGTTAACGTCTAGACTACGCACACCGAGCAGCTGCTGCACGCTGCGACGAACCGCGTGTTCGATGGCCTGCAACGAAACCCGCACCAGGCCAAACTCAGTCTCGTGCACCACGGCACCTTCTGGGCGCTCTGGAGACACCCCGGCCAGGAGTCGCAAACCCGCTGCTAGTACCGCTATGGCGATGATGGCCGTCTCCCAGGGAACGGTACGCATGCGCTCGATAACAACACCCAAAGAAGAGGTGGCTTCCCAACCCGAGGCAATAGCGATCAATACTGTGGCTAAGACAATACACAGCAGCGCCAGGACGGTGTTGATCACCCGGTCAAGCAGGGACACAGTAGCACCACCTCTACCTCACTCGACTCTCCTCCGCACGCGGCTCTTCAGTGGGCAGATGGACTCCCTGAATGTGCACATTTACCTCAACGACATTGAGGCCTGTCATCGTCTCGATGGCCCGCTTCACATTCTGCTGGATACTCCAAGACACATCCGGGATCCGCACCCCATACTCTACGATCACATAAAGGTCAACCGCGGCCTGGTGTTCTCCTACCTCCACCTTGACGCCTTTGGTGAGGTTCTTTCGACCCAGCATCTCGGCAATGCCGCCTGCAATACCACCGCTCATCCCAGCGACGCCATCGACTTCGGTCGCAGCTAGGCCAGCGATGACAGCTACCACTTCGTTCGCGATTCGTAACTCACCAAGTTCACTTCGCTCACGTTGATCGGGCAATGTCAGCACCCCCTACCATATGTTGCTCCAAGAAACCCGTGGACAGGTGCCCCTGTTTGAACGATTCGTTGCTTAGCAGACGACGATGAAAAGGAATGGTAGTCGCCACACCCTCGATTGAGAACTCCTGCAGGGCAGCCAGCATACGAGCAATAGCTGCTTCGCGCGTGGCCCCGTGACAGATCAGCTTGGCTAGCAATGAGTCATAAAAAGGTGGCACGACGTAGCCCGCAAAAGCCCCACTATCCACGCGTACGCCAGGGCCACCTGGCGCATGGTAAAAGCTGATGGTCCCCGGTGAGGGCATGAAGCCCCTGTCGGGATCTTCGGCATTGATACGACATTCAATGGCGTGTCCTCGCGTAGATACGTCAGCTTGGCCAAACGAGAGCTCTTCGCCCGCTGCAACCAGGATCTGCTCCTTCACCAAGTCGAGACCTGTCACCATCTCCGTGACTGTGTGCTCGACTTGAATGCGTGTGTTCATTTCCATGAAGAAAAACTGACCGCTCCTATCGACAAGGTATTCGATTGTTCCCGCACCTACGTAATCGACATGACGTGCTCCGCGCACTGACGCCTCTCCCATGCGCCGCCGCAGATCAGCACTGAGCAAGGGTGCTGGGGCCTCCTCGAGGACCTTCTGGTGTCGGCGCTGCAGCGAGCATTCGCGCTCCCCTAAGTGTACCACATGACCATGACTATCAGCGAAAACCTGCACCTCAATATGACGCGGTTCATCAAGAAGCTTCTCGACATAGACGTCCGGGCGACCGAAGGAGGCCTCGGCCTCAGCGCGAGCAGGAGCCAGCACGCGGCACAGTTCAGCGCGGGTACGAGCCAGACGCATTCCTTTGCCGCCCCCACCCACCGCCGCCTTGATCATCACAGGGTAGCCAATTTCGTCAGCTACTGCTACCGCCTGTGCTTCGTCGGTCACCACACCTTCACCACCAGGCACCACCGGAACACCAGCCTCACGCATCGTTTGCTTGGCGCGCGCCTTGTCGCCCATGAGCTCTATTGTTGCGCTTGACGGACCGATAAACTTGATGCCATGGGTCTCGCAGATCTCCGCAAACTGCCCTCTCTCAGACAGCATGCCATAACCCGGGTGAAGCGCATCGACCTCTGCTATCATAGCTGCACTAATGATGTTGGGGATGTTCAAGTATGAACGTGACATAGGGCCTGGACCCACACACACGGCCGCGTCAGCCAATCGCACATGGAGAGCATCTTGATCGGCTTCCGAGTAGATGGCGACCGTCTCTATTCCCAGCTCTTTGCAGGCCCGGATAATCCGTACGGCGATTTCACCGCGATTGGCCACGAGAACTCGTTCAAACACAGAGACGCCTCCTATAGTGCCGGTCAAGCCCGCTTGATCACGAATAACGGCTGTCCGTACTCCACCGGCTGGGCGTTCTCGACGAGAATGCGCATCACCCTGCCTTTCATCTCAGACTCAATCTCGTTCATGAGTTTCATGGCTTCGATGATACACAGCGGTTGCCCTACCTCGACCTCATCGCCCACCTGCACATAGGCTGGTGCATCGGGCGAAGGTGCCCGGTAAAAGGTGCCCACCATCGGCGCAACGATCGTCACGGTATTCTCAGCGTCCTCCAACGAAAGCTGTAAGGCGTCTGGCGCGCGTGCCTCCGGGACGCTTGCTGCCAGTGTCATGCTTGGGCAGGTAGGCCCCACCACAGCTGCAGCACTGAAGGCGGTCTGCTTGCGAATGGATAGTTTGGTAGACTCTGTTTCCAGAGTAAACTCCGCGATATCGCTAGCCTGAAGAGCCCGGATGAGCTCTTTGATCTCCTTGATATCCAAGGGCCCACTCCTCCGCAAATCCTTCTACGCTAAAGCATCGACATGAGCGCCCCCTCATCTGCGAGAGACGTTTGTGAACAGGCGCACAGTCAAACTAGTTTCTACTCACGGACAGGCATCTCCTTCCGTGAGTAGATTTAAGCATCCCCCGCTCCGTCGATGATCGCAATGCGCTCAAGGGCCACATTGGCGAGCCTAGCCACGAGCTCCCCAACACGCGCCGCGTCGTCTCGCTGCAAAAACTCGGGAAGCACAACGCTGGCGGTGTCGTCGGCCAGCACTACCACCGCGTCACTGAAGCCTTTGGCGCGTAGTAGAGACTCCGTCTGCATCTCGCGTTCGCTTCTTTTGAGCAGAGCCAACAGCTCCGTGGTAAGCTGCGCCTTGCGAACCTCACTGATACCACTCTCGGCTGCTGCAGCCCGCAGGAGATCGACTTGCATAGATCGAGCCCTGTCTCGTTCAATCCGGTACTCATCAAAGTAACCGGCACTAGTGCGCTTGACCGACACTTCTGGCTTTGATCCATGATCCACAGATTCGACTGGACCCTCCAAAACCTGTGCCGTCACACCAATGGCAGAGTCCGTCACCTGAGGGGTGCGCTCACGACGTGCTGCCATGTAGAGTACACCCAGAATAACCAGCAGAAGAAGCATTAGTATTATACGCCGAATACGCTGTCGTTCAACCACGATAATCACGTTCCTTCACCTCCTCAATTCGTTCACAGAGCGCATGGCGAAAACCGCCACTCGGTTGGCTGGCAGGGACAACGCCGTCTGTACGGCCTGTGTCAGCTGATAGCGTACTCGAGGCGAGGACGCCCCAAGAGCCACAACCACAACACCTCTGACAGTTGGCTTTCGCTCCACGATAATCAGGGGTTTCTCTGTCCGAGCTGCGTCGTCCCGCAGCGTGACAGGACGTCTGCTTTCGTGTAGGTCGTCGGCTACCCTCGCATGGGCTTGATCGCCCGTAGTCCGCTGAACGCTGACCTCCTCAGCGATCACCACCTCCGCTCCCGCCTCAAGTGTTACGTACACTTGCACCTCACCCACACCCTCGATATGACCCAGGATTTCCCGTAGCTCACTGAGCAAGGCGCTCTTCAAGACTGACCGCGAGGCCCGTCGCAGGCAACTGCGTGGATCCTAGGGTGGGCTGAGAAGGCTCTCCACCTCCTCGACTCAGCATCATCAGGGCGACGCCTACCAGGGTAAGGACGGCCAAGCCCTTGCCAGTGGCATTGCCTAACAAAACCTTTCCGCCTTCTTTGCTGCCTGTTTCTGGCGACGATGAAGAGTCCGCCTTCTTCTGTAGCCAGCGCGTCCAAAGATCCCCCAGCTGCGTCATCTCATGGCCCTCCCTGCTCTACTTCCACCCGTATGGAGATCGCCGCAACGCCAAGAAAGACCCTAGCTAGTCGCTCCACTCGCTCTGCCACATCCGCACTGTTTGTCGTCGTAGTAGCTACAATCGCGATCCGTGGTTCATCGCCATCCAGGTCCACGGCCACCCGCTGTACGCCATCGACAGTCAAGATAAGAGCTTCCGCCTCTTCAGCTACGCCCGCCTTGGTGGCCATGGTAGCATCCGCTAGCATACGCCTCCCTGCCTCTACGGCGCGCGAGGGGGCCATCACCTCATCCGCAGGAACACGTATCAGCAAATCCGTCCAACGAGGCCCCTGAACAACCTGCAGGAGAGGATCTAGAACCGCCAAGATAACGACTAGACCCACGACCATCTTGGTATAGCGACGCAGTTCGCCCGCTGGTAAGATCATCTCGACCACGGTCACAAACAGAATAAGAAAGACAAGTTGCTGGGCCCATGCATAGACCACCTCTCGCATTGGAGGCACCCACCCTAACGAAGGAATGCTGGTACACTGCCCATACTAACAAGAATGGTGATGCTGACGAAGAACATCAGACCCACTGTAAGCAGGCACGCGATAACCAAAGAGAGGCTGGTGGCCAAAGCACTCATCGCCTCTACCAGGCGCTCGTCGCTGATAGGTTCCACTAAGGCCGCAGCAAGACGATAGATCATGTAGACCGAGAAGACCTTGATTACCGGAAAGATCATGAGCATGAAAACCGTCGCCATACCAAATCCACCGATGGCGTTCTTGATCAGCATCGAACCGCCCACGACCACTTCGAGAGCCTCTGCCATGCGACTGCCCACCACTGGAATGAACGTCCCCGTGAGAAACTTGGCGGTCTTCATGGCCAGCCCGTCGGAGACCGGCGCAATGGCCCCGCGCACAGTGAGTACCCCAAAAAAGAGGATGAAGAGAAGCCCCAAGAGCGTCAAGGCCCACTGGCGAACTAGCGCCGCCAGCCTCTTCATCGGAAATTCCCGCGAGAGTGTACCCAGCACCGCCAAAACTGCAGCTAGCATCACCATAGGCAGGACGGAGCTTTTCACTATTGTGGCCACCACATTGATGACGACAAAAAGCAGGGGATGGAAAACGGTGGCAGTGGTCACGGCACCCACCGCCGCCAGCATGGTCGTCATCATGGGCAAGAGCGCCTGCATGAAGGAAACCATGGTATCGACTGCGTCCACTGCCACGTCCACAACAAGCCGAAACGACTGAATAGCTAGGTAGAGCAGGGTCAACAATGACACAGCAAACGCAACGTCCGAGGCTCCTTGCGCTGGGAAAACATTCGCTAGGTTCCTTAGCACAGCGCAGAAGACGGCCAGAACCACCAACTGCCCCAAAAGGTGTGAGTTACGTGTGACCTCGCGAAGCGTGAATGATAGCAGTCTACGCATCATGGCCGCTAGGTCAAAGCCCAGATCACTGCCTGAACCAGAAATGATGCTGGCTAGGTCAAACCGCGGCAGTTCCTGCTGCAAGTCGGCCTGCAACGAACCCAGGAAGGCCTCCATTTCGCCCGTCTGCAAGGCGGCAATCTGATCCCCGATGGCTTCTGGCAGCGGCGCCGCCCACGCATGTGGTGCAAGCATGAGAAGCAGCACACCTATCCAGAAGATCCCTATGCAGCACCGACGGCCTGTCATGGCATGAGGCCCACCAGCGCGTCCATGATACTGGCAACCAACGGCACCGCCAGGAACATGATTAACACCTTGCCTGCCATCTCTACCACTGTTGCGGCGGTCTCCTCCTTAGCATCTTTGGCCAGCTGGGCACCAAGGGCTGCCACATACGCTGTACCCACGGCTTTGAGTACCACGGCCATGTAGATGCTCCTGATTTGGGCTCGTTTGCCTAGATCTGCAAATACTCGAATCACCTGTTGTAGAGACGGAAGGATAAGAAAAAGAAGCATCACCATGAAACCGATGGCTAGTTGAGAGGCTAAGGCTGTCTGCGATGCTGAGCGTAGATAGGTGAGCAGCACAGTCATCACAATAGCCATAGCGACAATCCGGGTGATCTCTTGCATGGCTAAGCCACCCCTCCTGCTCCCTCATCACCAGCGAAAGACAGTCTCCACGTCTGCAAAAAGCCGCGATATCATCTGTACAAGCCAAAGCAACACAATGATTACACCTGCTAGCGAGAGCATCTGCGCCTGCTCTTGCCTTCCCGCCTGTGTCAAGAAAATATGGAGAATCGCTACGATAATGCCCAAGCCAGCGATTTTGTAGATGGCTGTAATATCCACGGCAGCTCGCCCCTCCGCCTTTCAGTAGAGTAGAAGCACAAGAAGCAGGCCACTGCTAACCCCCAAATAGCGCCACAAGCGGCAAGCATTCGCAACTCCCTCGTGTAGAGCTTGTCGCTCTTCCTCGAGAAGGCTCTGGGCCAGGCGAAGATGCCGAACGTGATCCTCTGCACGCCACGGGCCCCAGGCAGCGGCGACACCCTCGAGTATGTCCGCTTGACGGGCTGGTAGCTGCCGTCCGCTGCCCCACGACGCGCAAGCAGATGACCAGGCTTCGCGCGCCCTCATACCCTCACGCAAGGCCTCCGCTGCCAGCGTAAAAAGATCGGAGGTCTCGGATGCCGAAGCTGCCGCCTTCTCGAAAGCCTCCTCCAGATCAGAGGATAGGAAGGCAATCTCTGCTTCTAGAACATTGAGAGCTCTGAGCAAAGCCTCGACCGTCGCCAGATTACGCTTCTCCTTCTGTGCTGCTCGCTCTCCCAGCAGCGTCGTTGCGGTTACAATGCATCCTGCCCCCACGGCCTTCACCGCATCTCACATCCCCACTACTTTCGCTCGCCCGAACTCACCGCTCCCGCTCAGACGCAAATTGGCGATCTGCTCTACGGTGCCAGGCCCTTGCCTGCGACTTAACACGACGAGCCGTTCGAAAGCTCCTCGGCGAACCAGCCGAGCAAGACCAGGCCGCCGCTCGACGTCCTCCAGTGAAGTGCCGTGCGCGGTAGCCAGCAAGGTAACTCCGCTAAACAGGGCCTCCTCCAGAGCCGCTGCGTCAGCATCACTGCCGACCTCGTCGCTCACAATCACCTCTGGTGACATAGAACGCAGCAGGAGCATGATTCCCTCGGCCTTTGGGCAGCCGTCCAACACGTCTGTTCGGGGCCCCAGATCCAACTGAGGTACACCACGCCAACAGGCGGCCAACTCAGAGCGTTCATCAGCCACCGCCACACGCAGTCCTGGGAGTCCTATGGCAGGAACACCACTTGACACCTGACGAGTCACGTCACGTAACAAGGTGGTCTTCCCACAACCAGGTGCCGAAACAACTAGCGTGTGAAGTAGGCGATTCCCACGTACTAGTGCTGGCAGAACCCTATCTGCCGCCCCCACCACCGCGCGGGCCAGACGTACGTTGCAGCTGGCGATATGTTTCATGGTGCGCAGACGCCCATCTTGCAGCACAGCCTGTCCCACCAATCCGACCCGGTGTCCCCCTGGCAGCGTGATAAAGCCAGCCCGCACATCATCCTCCATTGCGTACAAAGAGGCTCTGCTAATCGCCTCGATAAACTCTGTGGCCTGCTGCTGGTGCCAGATCAGTGCCTCCTCGGCCGAAGCGAATCGGCCGTCGCTCGTCAGAAAATAATCCCCATCGCTCGAAACCACCATCACTGGCCTCTCACAGCGGAGCCGGATCTCTTCAAGTTGCACGCGCGTGTGCCTTGGCAGCTTGCCCAAGGCATGACGGAGTGTAGGGGGAAGGTAGCCTAGCACGTCATCAAGCGCACAACTCACGCCGCTCACCTCTGTACAACCTATGCCGCCTCGCATGTAGAAAAGAACAAAAAAGGGACCGGCCCCCTAAGGGAAACGATCCCCACCATGTGTGATTAGTGTTCTATACTAGATGTCTGTTTCAGACGAATCCTCTTCGGATTCCTCTAAGGTCGCACCGTTGGTGTGCGCCCGTCCCGCACTCTCTCCAGTTGCATAGACCACCGCCCCGCACTCGGGGCAGGTGACCTCCACATCCGAATCGTAGAGGAAATCCTCTTCAAAGAAGACCTCCTCACCACATTCAGGACAGACCATCTCCACAACATCGCCATCAAGGTCATCGTCGTCGTCATCATCGTCATCGCCGCAGCCGAAAAGCTCATCCTCGAGATCCGCCAGATCGCAATCAATGGCTTCCATGTATTCTTCTGTCTCGGCCTGCCCCGATTCTAGCATCTCCACCTTGTCAGCAAGATCGCTACAGAGGGCCAAGAGGCTATCCCAGACAGATTTCACCTGGGCGTTCTGCCCACAAAAGTCTGATCCGTCGATAAGACCGCGCAAATATGCGATGCGCTCTTTTACCTTCACTTCGCCACCCCCTGGAGACTTGTCTGCTAGACCCGCGATAGGTACTCGCCTGTACGCGTATCCACTCGTATCTTGTCGCCCTGGTCTACAAACAGAGGAACCTGAACGATCACACCTGTCGCCAATGTAGCCGGCTTCGTGCCCCCGGTTGCTGTATCGCCTTTGAAACCGGGTTCCGTATGTACGATCTCCATCTCCACAAATGTCGGAAGATCAACGCCTATTGGCTGCCCCTGGAAAAACTGAATCCCGATGACCATGTTGTCCATAAGCCACTTGGGAGCTTCATCGAGCTGATCCCGAGTAAGCACTAACTGCTCATAGCTTTCAGTATCCATGAAGGTGAACTCGTCGCCACTGGTATACAGATACTGCATCTGCTTAGTTTCGATATGCGCCCGATTTACCTTCTCACCCGCGCGGAAGGTCACCTCCCGTACCGCACCTGTTTTCACGTTCTTCAGCTTTGTGCGCACGAACGCCGCGCCCTTACCTGGCTTCACATGCAAAAACTCCACCACAGAAAGGACTTCCCCATCGATTTCGATGGTCAAACCCGTCCGTAGATCGTTGACGGAGATCACACCGCCACCCCCTGCTTCTTCTGATAGGCTTACCCGCCGAGAGCATAGACATACGACTGCTACAAGATCAGCAGTTCCTTTGTGGCCTTGGTGAGCACTTGAGGGGCCTCAGCTGTGACACAGATGAGATCCTCGATGCGTACCCCTCCCCATCCCGGCAGGTAGATACCGGGCTCCACACTGCAGACCATACCCTCTGCCAAAGCACCCTCTCCGAGCCGTGACAGGCGCGGGTACCTCTCGTGAATTTCGAGACCCACACCATGCCCCAAACCGTGACCGAAATACTCGCCATATCCACTGGCAGCGATTACTCCACGGGCAATACCATCCACCTGCTGGCCCGTTTTGCCAGATACTGCTGCGGCGATCCCCGCCTTTTGCGCTTGCAGCACAATATCGTAGATCGTCCGCTGCTTGGCATCGACTGTGCCGACTCCGACCGTACGCGTGATGTCCGAGTGGTACCCCTGCCATACCGCACCGAAATCAAGAGTTACCAATTCCCCGCGCTGCAGGAGCTTGTCGGTTGGCGTGCCATGGGGCAGAGCGCCTCTAGGCCCTGAGACCACTATGGTATCAAAAGCTAAGCGTTCTGCACCAGCCTCTCGCAACAGGGTCTCCAGCTTTAGCGCCAGCTGACGCTCGCTGATGCCTGGACGAATATGGGGCAAAAGAGCCTCAAAAGCCTCGTCGGCTATGTCAACAGCCTTGACGAGCAGCGCAAGCTCGTGAGCGCTCTTAATACCCCTGAGCTCCTCAACCAAGCCATCAACCGCTACCCAGTCACAACCTGGGACCCGAGACTGCAACTTCTGCCAGCTCTTATGTACCACGTGCTCGGTCTCAAACCCTGCTCGCTCAGCCCCTATGTTGCTGAGCACTTCGGCCAGAGCCGGATACAGCTCTACATACTCGGCCTGCTCAAACATAGGAGCCTCGTCTTTCGCCTGGGTCACGTATCGCGAATCGACGAGAAGAAAAGCTCGTCTTTTCCCCACGACGACGCTGCCCGCTGACCCGGAGAAACCAGTGAGCCAGCGGCGGTTGGCGGGCGAGCCAATGAGCAGTGCATCTAGCTCTGCACTCGCCATCTTGGCCCGCACCTGCTCCAATCTTTGCGCAATCACTCGACACCTCCTACTCCGAACCTGCCTGTCTTTTCCTTTCAACCAAAGCCTGAAGGGCTAAGCTATAGCCTAGCGGCCCCAGCCCAACGACCTGCGCCACACATACTGGCGCGGTAACTGAGACATGGCGGAAGGCCTCCCTGGCGTGAATGTTGGAGAGATGCACCTCAATCGCTGGCACACACACTGCGGCCAAGGCATCGCGGATAGCAATACTGGTGTGTGTCAAAGCCCCAGGGTTGATCACAATGCCACTGGCCCACTCGGCCGCTCCCTGGATGGCATCGATGAGCACACCTTCGTGGTTGCTTTGTTGGACGCGTACCTCCACACCCAACTCGTCTGCCTTGCGAAGCAGAAGCTTGTTCACATCGTCAAGTGTATACGTGCCATAGATATTCACTTCGCGCCTACCCAGTAGATTGAGATTGGGACCATGAAGCACTAGAAACTCCAAGCTGTCACTTCCTTTTCCTCAGAGCTTCTGCTGCCACTGTAGTGCCTCGCGCAACTGCTGGCGGGTCACCGGGACACCAGCTTCCGCAGAGCCGAGACGCGGGCTCAACACCATACGCAACTGCTGGGCCCGTACCTTCTTATCACGCTCGACTGCCGCCAACAACTCGTCAATGCTAACGCGCGGAGCGCTGACAGGCAATCCAGCCCGACGTAACACGGCCAGCAAGCGATCAAGATCTGCAGCAGACCATCCTCCTGCAAGGCAAGAGAGACGGCCAGCCGTCACCATGCCGACAGCCACTGCTGCGCCATGTGTGTAGGTTCTATACGCAGTGACAGTCTCCAGAGCATGAGCCACTGTATGACCAAAGTTGAGCACCTCGCGCTTCCCGGTCTCTTTTTCATCGATTCCAACGACGGCCCCCTTGATCACGCATGAGCAATAAACACAGTGGCCGAGCACTTCCGGATCTCGAGTGAGAATATCCGGAAGGTGCTCCTCGGTAAACCGTAACAAACTTTCATCGGCCATCACGCCGTGCTTGATCACTTCGGCCAAACCAGATAACAGCTCCCGCTGAGGAAGGCTGCAGAGCACCGTCGTATCTGCGATCACCGCTTGTGGCTGATAGAAGGCCCCTACCAGATTCTTGCCCTGTCTGAGGTTGACGGCGACCTTTCCACCCACACTGGCATCCACTTGAGCCAAAAGCGTCGTAGGGATCTGCACCAAAGGGACGCCTCGCATATATGTGGCAGCCACTAGGCCCGCGACGTCACCCGTCACCCCGCCGCCTAAGGCGACGACGAGGCCATCACGCGAAAGGCCTGCTCGCACGCATGCCTCATAGAGCGACTCCAGAGTCTGAAGTGTCTTGTGCTCCTCGCCCGCAGGAAAGACCACTCGCTCAACGTCCCACCCGCCCTGGCCGAGGGAAGCGAGCACGCGTCCGCTGTAGAGGGGAGCGACGTTGCTGTCGGTGATCAGCAAAACCCGCGCTGGCGAGCTCGTAACGAACTCATGGCAGCGCTGAAGTAGGTTTGATCCCACGTGCACGGCATAGCTTTGATTGCCACATCGGACGGGAACACTCCGCACCGCTACCCCTCCCTGACATGCTAGCTCCCAGTAATGTTGGATAGTCTCTGCAATGCTTTCTGCGGGTGCATCTGCCCCCACCATAAGGTGGGCCTCAGCATACTGCTCCACACGAGCAGCATAAAGCTTCTTAAGGCCACTTTGGGCTGACCTATCCAGCAGTGGCCTGTCTCCTTGACGTCTGGCCCTGACCAACAGCATATCCACGGGACCTGTCAACCACACGACCAGATTGCCCTGCAGAAGGCTGCACAGAGATTCTGCATTAGCCAGCGCTCCTCCACCCGTAGCGATCACTTGGCCGCTCGCCCGTGCAGCATGCTGCACCACCGTCGCCTCCACACGACGGAAAAAGGGCTCCCCGAATTCGGCGAAGATTTGCGGAATGCCTAACCCTGTTCGCTCCACGATCTGGGCATCTGTATCGCACAGGGACATGCCCAAAGCGTTGGCCAACAGACGACCGACAGTGCTTTTGCCGGCACCCATAAAGCCTACCAGAACGATATTACGAGGACCCTGATCATGCCTAGGCATGACGCAGTGCATCCAGATACCCCTGCAAGTTACGACACACCTCACCGACGCTGTCGCCACCGAATTTCTCCAAAAGAGCCCGCCCCACCTCGAAGGCGACAACCGCCTCACCTACGACAGCCGCGGCAGGGACGGCACAAGTGTCAGAGCGCTCCACAGCAGCAAGCGCCTCCTCCTTGGTGTCAATATCCACGCTAGGCAACGGTTGATACAGGGTGCCTATCGGTTTCATTGCCGCCCGCAGTATCAGAGCTTCACCATTGCTCATGCCGCCTTCCAGGCCTCCAGCGTGGTTCGAGAGACGAATGTAGCGCCCCGCTTCATAGGCGATGGGGTCATGTACCAAAGAGCCCGGCTGCCGTGCAGAGGCAAAACCCAGACCAATCTCTACACCCTTGATCGCCTGCACGCTCATCAGAGCTCTCGCCAACCGTCCGTCCAGGCGCTCGTCCCACTGAGCATAGCTGCCGAGGCCGGGAGGCAATCCCTCCACGATGACCTCGAAAACACCACCTAGAGTATCTCCGGCTTCTTTGGCAGCATCAATGGCGGCGCGCATAGCTGCCGCTGCTTCTTGGTCAGCGCAAGCCACATCGTTGGCCTCAGCGATCACTGCTATCTGCTCAGGAGGCAGCGGCGGCACAGCAGCACGGACATCGCCGATGCTCAGTACGTGACTGTAGATCACCACGCCCGTCTCGCGTAGCAGGCAACGGGCAACAGCTCCAGCAGCGACCCTGGCTGCAGTCTCTCGTGCACTTGCCCGCTCCAAGACATTGCGGATATCGCGATGCCCGTACTTGAGAAGACCCGCAAGATCCGCATGCCCGGGTCGCGGACACGTGACTCGCCTATGGGAAGCTGCATGGCCCGGACCAGGAGCCATGCACTCCTGCCAGTTGGTCCAATCCCTATTTTCAATCTGAAGGGCGATCGGACTACCTAGTGTACGGCCACCCCGGACACCCGACAAGATCTGCACACGGTCATGCTCAATGCGCATGCGTCCACCACGACCATAGCCACGCTGACGTCTGCTCAACTGATGATCGATATCTGCAGCCAGCAGTTCCACACATGCTGGCATGCCTGTGATAATCGCCACCAGCGCAGAGCCATGCGATTCGCCAGCAGTCACATACCGCAGCATCCCGCCACCCCCCCACAAGAAGCTGAGATCTTAGAATGTCATTACCCTGTCACTTACTGGGGACCAGCTGCGGACGATGAGACACATGAATGCCAGCAGGTATCACTACTCGAAAAACGACGGCCGCCTTACGCACACTGAGCCAGCCCAGGCCATGAAAGACGAGATCCTGAGCGGGAGAGATCTCCAGCTCTACCTCTTCCCAACCCCGTTCCTCCAAGCGCTGCAGGCACTCGGAGCACACACAATAATCCCAGCTGTCTGAGTCGGGCTCTAGGAAGCGATCAATCACTGACTCCGAGCTGCGCTGAACAGGAACACTCGGGGCCATATAGCTCAACACCCAAGCGTTATGGCCTGGCGAGTGGGCCTCGCGCACGACCACCGCAGCCATGCCCCCAAAGATCAGGGCTTGTCTGCGTCTCAACCTCAGCCGTCTTGCCCGGAGAGGCTTGGTTGGTGCTACCTTCGCAGCGCACTCAGTACACAGCCGTTCTAAGATGCGCCCCCGATTTGGCACACTAGCCACTTTAGTCAGCTTAATATCAGACACCTTGGGCAACCGCCTTTTTTCGTCTTTTGGCCTTGCTACGTCGGCGTACCCGTTTTTTGGGTTTCGCCTGCTGCTCGCCCATGGACGATAACACCTGCAACAGCGTGCTCTTGCCCACCCGGTCTGCGCCCACTATCGCCAAGGTGGCTGGCGTGTTAAGTTCTCGCCTGATCCCTTCGCAGAGAGCCGTCAGACCAGTACTCTCCAGGGCACTGATGACAAACGCCCCAGCGTGAACGATATGCTCCGTTTCTAGCCTGTCGACCAACCACGCCAGCACGTCAGCATGGGCTGTCCTCGATGGAAGAAGGTCGGCCTTGTTTGCCACAACCATCACACGAGGCCCGCACTGCAAGGCCAATCGCCTGCTAAACGTCCCTTCAAAATCCACAATATCTGTCACTAATAAGACTAAATCGGCTTGCGGCAGCTGCTGAATAGACAGTTCCTCCCTTCTATCCCCCCGCAGCTGATGAACCTCCTCCATGGAGAAGACCCCTTTTTCTGAGGCAGGAAAGCACTCGCCTCTCCACACACCGCACCATCCGCGTCGTACGCAACTCATTCTTGCTTATTGGATTAATCAAAATGGTGTGAATGTCCATTCGGTTGCCACCCAAAATGTCGGTGAAGATCTGATCACCAATCACCGCTGCCTCCCCGGGCGCCACGCCCAGCAAACGCAATGCTTCCCTAAAAGGGCGTTTTCGCGGCTTGATTGCCTTGGCAATGGCAGGAATGCCCAACATGCGCGCTACCGTACGAACACGCTCATTAAGACCGTTGGAGGCGATACACAGAGCGAATCCACGCTCACGAACTGCCGCCACCCATTCGCGGACTTGCGGCGACATCTCGGCGGCATCCCAACCCATGAGAGTGTTATCCAGATCGACAATAAGACCCCTGATTCCTCTGTCAGCCAGGTCATCAAGGTTGATGTCAAGTACAGACTTGGCCACCTGGTTGGGACAGAGTACCGTTAGCAACCGAAGCCTCCTCATGTAAGGAGTGGAGCCAATGCGGGGTCACTCCCATACGCTAATACGCTCTTTATTATAGCACAAAATGCGCATTCTCAGCGCATCCCCACGCGAATCAGGCCGGTGCCCAGTCCCGGCACCGGCCTGAGAACCCACGTATGAGGTCTAGCCCTCAGTCCCATCAGGTAGCAGTGATTGCTGCAATTTGCTGATCGCCCGCTTCTCAATACGCGACACATACGAACGAGAGATACCCAGAAATCGTGACACTTCTCTTTGGGTCTTGCGCACGCCATCAACCAAACCATAGCGCAGCTCTAAGACTCGCTTCTCGCGTCGACTCAAATGACACAAACTGGCATACATCCGCTCCTGATCTACCTTGTGCTCTACGCACTCTGCCACATCACCATCACTAGCCAACACATCGATGAGAGTGATCTCATTGCCTTCTTTGTCAGCGCCAATAGGATCGTGCAGCATGACCTCATTGCGCAGCCTCTTGGTCGACCGCAGATACATGAGAATCTCGTTCTCGATACATCGAGCTGCGTAGGTGGCCAGTCGGGTCTGCTTGTGCCTGTCAAAGGTGTTGATCGCCTTTACTAAGCCTATCGTGCCGATTGAGATCAGGTCGTCCGTATCCTCACCAGTATTGTCGAACTTCTTGACGATATGGGCCACCAACCTGAGGTTGCGTTCTATCAAGACATTGCGCGCTGTGCGATCACCCCCGGCAAAGGCCTCGAGATAAGCAGCCTCCTCTTCCGGCTTGAGCGGACTCGGGAATACATTGTTGGCAACGTAGGAAACAAGAAAGGTAAGACCTTGTAGCAAGACGGTGGCCATAGCGGCAAGCAGAACGGCCAATAGCTGCACCTCCACTCTCAGAGTATGAGAGTCGTGTCAGGAAGGTGCACGTCCCTAGGGCAGAAATACTACGGGAGCGGCACCGCATCCAACTCACGACGAGCTGCGAGATGCTCACGATAGGTGCGGCTAAAAATATGCGTCCCGTCGCCGCGCGCCACAAAATAGAGGTGTTCGGTCCGTGAAGGTTCCAGAACGGCCTTTATGGCCTCAACCCCCGGACTCGCAATCGGTCCCGGTGGAAGGCCCGGGTAGCGATAGGTGTTATACGGTGAGTCTACTTCTACGTCCTTCAGTGACAAACGTACAGGCGCGGGCTGAAGCACATACTTTACCGTAGGATCAGCCTGCAGAGGCATTCCCTGACGTAGACGATTGAGGAACACGCCAGCGATCAGTGAGCGCTCCTCTGCTTGTTTGGCCTCTTTCTCCACAATGGATGCTAAGGTGAGTAGCTGGTGAAAGTCGAAATCAAGGGGCGCCGCCCTCTCCTCTAGCAGAGGCGCGACCATGTGATGCATGCGCCTAACCATCAGGCGGAGGATATCGCCCACAGGTGTACCGGGCGCGATGCGATAGGTGTCAGGAAACAGATACCCTTCCAGACTGTTGGTGGGCGGTAACGGAAGTCCGCTCCCCTCCAACACAGTCGCGGCATCATGAGCCAGGGTCAAGAACTCCCCTTCATCTGCCAAACCCGCCGTAGCCAGTACCGCAGCAATCTGTCTCACATCAAGACCCTCGGGAATGGTGACCCCAGGCGAAGCCACCCGCCCGTTCTTGATGCGCCAAACGACCCCTAACGGCGTCATTCCAGGGTGCAGCTTATACTCCCCAGCCTGTAGCTGTCCCTCAGCACCCAGGACCTTGGTCCACAAGACGAAATGGAAGCCCGAGCGAATGATCCCCTCCTGAGCGAGGGTCTTGCCAATGGTGCGGGCGCCAGCACCTGCCGCCACCCGCACGTACACCTCACCACGTCGACGGCTGCCTGCGGGCATGACAAAATAGCCCGCCCCCAATAGGACGAGGCAAAGGAGAACCGCTGTCACCCAAGAACAGTTAGTCTTCCAGTTCTCTAGGGTCGATCTCGCCCTCTTCATCCCAGCCGTCAAATTCTGCATATGCCTCGGCCACCCGCGCAAATTCTTCCTCATCGTCAAGCATCACCAACTGCTCTTCGCCGTCTTCCACCTCGACGCGGAAGACAAAGGCCTCTTCCTCTTCATCTTCATCTTCATCTACGTTGATGTCGTCATGTGGTATCAGTACGGCGTAGAGTTGCCCATCCACTTCAAGCGTACACTCCAAGGTGAATTCGTGTTCTTGCCCTTCCTCATCCACCAAGGTGATTAGGTCTTCTCCGTCTTGGAGCATGTAGCTCCCCCTCTCTGACAGTCCGTGGTTTCCATGCTGTGCTGCCTACCTAGAAAACCCTGTAGAATCACCGATGCGGCTATCTTGTCAATTTTCGTGCGACGTTGGGCGCGACTTACGCCACCCTCCAAGAGGGCCTTCTCGGCAATGGTTGTTGTGTAGCGTTCGTCCGCCAAATGCACATCCCTGGCGCTGCGGTCCGCTAAGATGGACGCGAAGCGTCGGACTTCTGCTGCCTCTGGCCCTTCATCTCCGGACGTACGCCTTGGCAAACCGACCACAAAAGCAACCACCTCCTGAGCTTCGGCTATTTCCATGATCTTGTCAATATCCGCCGCCTCCGACCTACCGCGTTGCAGCGTTTCGCTCGGCTGAGCGGTGATCTGCAAGGGATCGCTGATGGCAATACCAATCCTTCGCTCGCCAACATCCAGGGCCATCAGCCTGCCGCAACTCAAGGGGCAATCACCTCAACCTCATTGTCGCTCGTGCCAGCTACAACCACACGAATCCAGGGTGTCCAAGTCGGAAGGTGTTTACGCAGACGGCCTTGCACATCCATGTCGCCCACCTCACCAGTCTCTAGCAACAGCCGCCGAGCCTGCTCAGGCGTACGGCCAGCTACCAAACGAGAGATCGCTACAGGATCCACCGTGCCTCCCACGGATATCCGCGACGAAACCCGCAACTCCTGAACGCCACCCTTTTCTGGTTCGCCTTCTATGGAAACAACGGGTGAGCCCAGCACCACATACCCCTTGGGCACGAACGCGTCGGCCTCTTTTCGCACATAGCGGCGCACATCCTCCACGAGGACATACCTACCCCGAGCCCTACCGCGTAGCGTAGCATGCACAGCATCTGTCGCTGCGCCTACAGCTGGTCGCGCCGCAAACTCAGTCTCTTGTACCTCTACCAAGGAATGAATCAGATAGGCTCCCTCTCCAGCATCCGAACTCAGAAGCGGCTGCGCCTTAAGCCGCAACTCAGAGCCAAGTCGCTGACGTAGCCCAGCAAGGTCATCGTGAGTTGCATAGGCGATTGTCCGTTCCGCACCCCCGCGCATGGCTTCCGGATTGACAACTCTCAACCCCGCAGGCCCTTGGGGAAGGGATGTGATGCGCCCTGCTGCTACGTTTCCGGAGTTGCCCAACTCCTGGGCCCGGACACGGGCCTCCGTCTGGCCAGCCTTAATGCCAACTGGAACTTCCATGAAATACTCAGCTCGGCGGGCTGGGACACGCACAGCATTAGCAACTGTGAAACGCTGGCCACCATCGGTGGCGACTATGGTTCCCGCAGCTACAGCTATCTCGCGCTCTGTCTCGTTGAAGAGTATGACGGTACCCGTGGCCGCCGCCACGCCTTGCTGACGCCTCCCTGTAGCGGGAGCAGATGCTGAAGCCTCTACGCTTATCTCCAGAGAACGGAGTGCAACACCTCCGTAGCCATTAGTCTCACTCGACAGGGGAATCGTAAGCGGCCGCTCTAGAGTCCGTGATACTGGCGCCACCACCACCGTGACCCGCGGCAAAAAAAGAGAAATCAGAATGACCAGCGCCAGTAGAGCTATTGCCGCGGCCGCCAGGCGCTGCGGCATTGCAAGGCTTGACAGATGGCGCGCAGTTCGCTTAGCCACAGGCTGCATAGGAGCGGTGACCTGTGAAGCCACTTCTTTTTCATCGTGGCCAGCGTGATAGGTGTCGGTCCCGTCTGTTGCCACAGATGAACCCCCTTGCCTCAGATCCGGTCACTTCCGTGAGGCCAGCTAAGGGTACTACGGTGCCACCGTTTTCAGGTAAAGCTTTACTAGCTCCTCTATGATCTCATCGCGCTCGACGCTTCGCATAAGCCCTCGAGCATTGCGATGCGAGGTAATATACGTTGGATCGCCCGAGATCAGGTATCCGACGATTTGGTTGACGGGATCGTATCCCTTCTCCTGTAGGGCCTGGTAGACCTCTTGCAAGACCCGGCCCACATTTGTCTGGTCCTTTCCCACACGAAACAACATGGTTTCATCGGGTAACTCCGCCATGGACTATAACCTCCCGGAATCTGCCAGTTGGCCCTGCAGTACAGGCCTTCATTCTGGGCCCCCGAGGCGTTTCCCTCCCGCAGCTAGTCCCTAACCCCGGTCTGTCCCTGCAATGTCTCACTAACCATAGCCTTCACCTTAGCCAGCGCTTCACCTAGTCCTGCGGGGTTCTTGCCCCCAGCTCTGGCCATGGCCGGGCTGCCGCCACCTCCGCCTTTCACCAAGGGAGCCACTTGCTTGATTAGTGCATTAGCCGCCACGCCTTTGGCAACGGCCTCTGGTGTCGCCATGAGCACGAGGTAAGCCCTTTCTCCGTCACCCGATCCGAGGGCCAGGATTGAAGATCCCAGGCGTTGCTTCAGTGTGTCGCCCAACGCACATAGACCGTCAGTGTCCATGTTGTCTACTTCGGCTGCCACCACCGCCAACCCATCGATCTGCTCAGCAGAGGCTAGCAGGTCATCCAGCCGACTGACTGCCAACTGGGACTTGACGGACTCCAGCTCCTTTTCGAGCTGCTTGAGCTGATCCATCACTCTTTCGACTTGGTCCTCCACCTCGGGTACTCCGACCTGTAGAAGAGTGGCAATAGCCGCCAGTGTTTTCGACTCCTCCGCGATAAGCTTTAGAGCACCTTCACCAGTAACCGCCTCGATGCGGCGCACGCCAGCAGCTACACTACTTTCGCCTACGATGCGGAAAAGCCCTATCTCACCTGTACTACGGACGTGAGTGCCCCCGCATAGCTCCTGGCTGTACTCACCGATCTGTACCACACGCACCTGGTTGTCATACTTCTCGCCGAAGAGAGCCATGGCCCCCGAGGCGACCGCATCTTCATACGACATCGCCTTCGTGGTGACAGGGAGATTCTGTAGAATAAGGCTGTTTACCCGTCTCTCAAGTTCAGCGATCGCCTCGGCGTCCAGAGCGGCAAAATGCGTAAAGTCAAAACGTAAGCGATCAGGTGCTACCAAAGAACCGGCCTGGTTGGCGTGTTCACCCAAGACTCCGTGCAGAGCCCAGTGAAGCAGATGCGTGGCTGTGTGATTTCGTTGCGTAGGCAGGCGCCTATCTCGATGAACCTGCGCCTGGACCTGCTCACCCACGCGCATCTCACCCTCAAAACGACCGTGGTGAACGATGGTTCCGCTACCGAGGCGTAGAACCTGCTGCACTGCGAAACTCCCCTGAGCGCCTTTGATCACGCCTGCATCCGCCACTTGACCGCCACTCTCGGCGTAGAACGGTGTTTTCGCCAAGACAACCCCTGCCGTGCCGCTTCCGCTCACATGTCCAACCTGCTCACCATCAGTAACCACAGCCACAATCTCTGTGGTAAGATCACAGGTCTCATATCCTGCGAACAAAGTGGCAGGTAGCTCGAGATCACCATAGCCCTCGCTCTCATCCCCGAGGTAGCCTGTCTCGGTGCGGGCCGCCCGTGCTCTGGCGCGCTGTTGCTTCATCATCGCCTCAAAACCGGCTTTGTCGATCCCTATGCCTCGATCAGCTGCAATCTCTTCAGTCAGTTCAAGAGGAAAACCATACGTGTCGTGCAGGCGGAAGACATCCTCTCCCGAGATCACACCGCTCTCGGGATCTACTTCTTGCATCAACCGCGTGAGAATGCTCATGCCTTGCTCGAGTGTCGCATGAAAGCGCTGCTCCTCTTGGGCTACCACTCGCTTAATATGGTCGACTCGGTCAAGGAGATCGGGATATCCCACCTGCATCTGCTTCACCACGACATCCACGACACCCGTCAGAAACGCCCGCTTGATGCCGAGAAGATGACCATGGCGCACAGCCCGCCGCAGAAGTCGACGTAAGACATAGCCTCGCCGCTCGTTGCTCGGCAGAACACCGTCATAAATCATGAAAACGACACCGCGCATGTGATCACTGATCACACGCAGGCTTTCGTCAGACTGAGCGTCTGCGCCGTAGACCACCCCAACTTGCTGGGCCACGTGGTCGATGATCGGACGCAACAAGTCCGTGTCAAAAATGCTCTGCACTCCCTGCAATATGGCGGCAACGCGCTCCAGGCCCATACCCGTATCAATGCCTTTGCGGACCAGAGGGTGCAGGTCGCCGTTCTCATCCTGGTGGAACTGTATGAACACCAAGTTCCAAAGCTCCATGAAACGCTCGCAATCGCACCCCGGCTGACAGTCCGGATTGCCACAGCCATAGGCCGCCCCGCGATCCACATGGATTTCAGAACATGGCCCGCAAGGTCCGACGCCAATACCCCAGAAGTTATCCTCCTTGCCCAGTCGAACTATGCGTTCCGCAGGAACACCGATCTGAGTATTCCAGATCTCGAACGCCTCATCGTCGTCCAGGTATATGGTAATCCACAGAGAGGCGGGATCAAAACCCAGCACCTCAGTTACAAACTCCCACGCCCACGCAATGACCTCGCTCTTGAAGTAGTCGCCAAATGAGAAGTTGCCGAGCATCTCGAAGAACGTACCGTGGCGGTCGGTTTTTCCAACGTTCTCAATATCTGCTGTGCGCAGACAGCGCTGACATGTCGTAATCCGATTTCTCGGCGGAATCTCCTTGCCCACAAAATAGGGCTTAAAGGGTATCATTCCGGCCACTGTCAAGAGCAGAGTAGGATCTGCTGTTGGCACCAGAGAAGCGCTGGGCAACCGCAAATGGCCCTTCGCCTCAAAGAACTCCAAATACGCGGTGCGTAGTTGGTCCACCGTCATCGCTTGCACATCTACGCCCCCCCTATGATGTGAACCCAGCGTTGTGCCTAATAAATGGTACAATCAGTATGATACAAGAGCTCGCCACGACCGTCAATGAGCCCAGACGCATCACGCCCCTACGAGCCGGTCACCTCTTCTGCAAGGTATCCAATAAT
This sequence comes from Limnochordia bacterium, assembly GCA_050951545.1. Classification (GTDB taxonomy): domain Bacteria; phylum Bacillota; class Limnochordia; order DTU080; family DTU080; genus DTU080. The sequence continues at coordinate 204,570 of JBMNJG010000003.1, forward strand.
GAGCTTCAGGGAAGCTGCAGCAGGAACGGCCAGAAACATGCCCCATATGCCAAGCAACTCGCCTCCCACCAGAATCGAAAAGATCACTGTCAACGGATGCAGGTCCATGCTGCCGCTCATCACCTGTGGCTGAAGGACAGCCCCCTCCACCTGATGCACCACAACGACGAGCACTACCGCCCAAAGAGCCGTAGCCGGAGACTGCACAAATGCAAACAAAACAGCTGGCACCGCTGCGATGACCGGCCCGAAATAGGGGATGAACTCGAACACAGCGGCCACGGTACCGATAACCAATGCGTATTTCACCTTCAGGCTTGCGAGCCCCACACTGATCAACAGGCCTACTATAGCAGCGACAATCAACTGGCCGCGCAGGAATGCTCCCATAAGCTCGTTTAGTCTCTGAGCCAAGACCAGTACCTCCTGACGGCGCGCTGGAGGCAGAAGCGACAAGAACCACCTCTGAATCTTCTCAGTATCACGCAGAAAGTAGAAGGCGAGAAAGGGAACCAGCAAGATGGTGAAAGTACGCGCCAGCAAAGCTAGAATGACCTCAAGACTGCGCGCTACCAACTGCGCAAGCAGCACTTCCACCCGCTGCGCCCCAGCACTCAGAATAGTTCGCAGCAAGTGGGACGCTCTAAGGTGCAAGACACTCGCGGCAGTGCCTCGGGTGTAGTCGCTAAGGTCGCGAGCCTGTGGCAAGTTGGCCAGCATCTCCTCGACCTCTGCGGCCAACAGAGGAACACCTACATATAGCGTCAGCCCACCAACAACCGCGAATATCACGTAAACCAGTACTATAGCCCCGCTGCGAGGGATCTGTCGAGATTCAAACGCTTGTACCAACGGGTTAGAGACGTAGGCCACGACAGCCGCAAGGGCGAACGGCACGAGTACCCCGCGTACTAGGTACAACAAGACAATAACGCCACTTGCGGCTATCAGGAGGATCAGAAGGCGCGATCGGTCGAGCATGCCCAAGACGCCATCAACGACGTCCCACAGCGCGCACGGTACGCATGGTCGTATCCATCATTGTCCGTCCAGCCCTCGCTGCCATGGCCAGCGCCCTCGGCCTAGGGCTTCCAGTAGTGACTCGGCGCCAGAGACCTCGCCTGCTCTGCATTACTGTCCGCTGTTGCTCATTTCGCTCGCGCATGAGATGCAACGACCAAGCTCCTGCCACTAGCCCAAAAATACCCCAAAGAAGCCTGCTTCGAAGCACACGCATCACTGGCACTCACCCCCTCTTAGGGTAGAGTTGCCATACGCACCCTCATTCATGTGGTCAATATCTACCTACGAATCTCCGACACAGCTTCCGCCAGCATCGTCTCAATATCAGACGATGTGGCCCAGCAGAAATCGCCAGGTTCTGAGTACTTCCAGGCGGCCATGGCCCCACCATAGGCCACAGCCTTGTCGATATCAGCATCCGCGTAGCCATAGAGGAAACCAGCAACGTAAGCGTCGCCAGCCCCCACTCGATCTACAGGATCCACCTCATGACTTTTGCCTTGCCACAAACCATCGGCGCTGCACACAAGAGCGCCTCTACTTCCCAGAGTAAGCACCACCATCTTGGCACCCCAGTCGTGACGCAGGCGCTCGGCTACCTCAGAAGGAGGCCCTTGTACGCCGAATACTGTAGTGGCATCTTCAGCAGTGCAAAACACCAAATCCACACCGAGCAAGGGCTGCAAGACCTCCCGTGCACTCTGCGGAGACCACAGCCGTGAACGGTAGTTGATATCGACGGATGTCGTAGCCCCCCGTCGTTGCGCCTCAGCCAGAGCTTGCCGCACTACCTCAGCGCATGACGCCGACAAGGCAGCAGTGATGCCCGACACGTGGAAATGACGTGTCTGTGACAGTATCGTCCAATCAAGGTCCTGCGCTCGGAGCTTACTGGCCGCGCTGCCCTGGCGGTCGTAGATCACCCGTGAACCGCGCGGTGCGCCCGCTACTTCCAGGTAGTACACACCCACTCGACCCTCATTGGCCCAGATAACACCGCTCACATCAACGCCTTGGCCACCCAAGGCGGCGCTCACCCGACGCCCGAGTGGGTTATCAGGCAGACGCCCCACCCATGCCGAGCGCAGCCCCAAGCGAGCCAGCCCTACAGCCACATTGGCTTCACTTCCGCCCACGTACACATCGAACTGCGCCGCCTGCTCCAGCCGCTGTGCCGCTGGCGGGGTTAAGCGGATCATCGTCTCGCCTAAGGTAAGCACATCCCAGCACCGATCTGTCATGCTGCACCACCTCATTCCGCCTCGTCAGAAGCGCTCTCGTTGTCTGCTACTTTGTTGTGTTCCGGTTCCGAGTTCTCAATGGTCCCGCCTCCGATGACCAAATCGCCTTGATACCAGACCACAGACTGTCCCGGTGTGATGGCCCTCTGTGGCTGCCCAAACACCGTAAGCACCCGACCATCTGACAACTCTTCAATCACAGCACCCTCAGGCTCCGCCCGATAGCGGACTCGGGCGGTGACTGGCTGGCGGCCTGTGATCTCAGCCACAGACACCCAGTTGACCGTGTTCGCGACCAAGCAGTTCGAGTACAGCTCCTGGGAACTCCCGACCACTACTGCATTCCGCTCTCGGTCCAGCTCTAACACGTACAGTGGTTCCCGAGCACTAACTCCCAGCCCCTTGCGTTGACCTAGTGTGTAGAAGGCTAGGCCGTCGTGCCTGCCCAACACGTGGCCGCTTCTGTCCACAATCGGGCCGTGACGCACGCTCTCAGGCCACGACTCGCGCAGAAAGGATCGGTAGTCACGGCCCTCCATGAAGCAGATATCCTGACTCTCTTTGCGCTCAGCCGCTGGCAGCTTCATATCAGCGGCCATGGCGCGTACTTTCGCCTTGGCATACTCACCCAAGGGCAGCAGCAGCCGAGCCAGCTGTTTCTGGGTGAGCCCGTAGAGATAGTAACTCTGATCCTTCACTCGATCCCGGCCCTTCGCCAAACACCAACGCCTACTCTGAGGGTCTAGGAAAGTCCGTGCGTAGTGGCCTGTAGCGACGTAGTCGCACTCAAGATAGGCTGCTCGCTCCACGAGAAGGCCGAGCTTGATCCTCCTATTACAGACGACGCAGGGGTTGGGCGTGCGCCCAACCATGTAGGCTGCGGCGAAAACCTCGACAACCTCTCTTCGAAATTCCTCTCGCAGATCAAAGACGTGGAGAGGAATACCAAGAGCGTCTGCCACCGCACGGGCATCATCGGTAACTGAGTCCGACGAACCGACACGCATAGTGACACCCAGGCACTCATAGCCTTGAGCAACTAGCAAAGCGGCTGCTACGGAGCTATCCACGCCTCCGCTCATGGCCACCAGTACCCTTCCTTTGGACACCGAGATGACAACCTCCTCAGACATGCCGCCATGCAGGGGGCTCGCCTCGTCGCATCCTCTCAAGCCACTGTCGGACTATACTCTCATAGCCCTTATCACCTGGCTGGTAGTACTGGGGCAGCTGTCGGCCTGGAGGACCGTACTGCTGGGCTACCCAATTCCCTGGCACATCATGCGGGTATACGTAGCCCTTCCCATGCCCCATGTGCTTTCCATCACGGGTAGGGTCTTTCAGATGATCAGGCACATGAGCTGACCCTTGCTGCTCGATGTCACGGAGCGCACGGAAATAGGCGCCCACACTGTTGCTCTTGGGTGCCGTCGCGAGATATATCGTGACCATGGCCAGATGATACTGCGCTTCAGGCAAGCCGCACCACTCAAGAGCCTGCGCCCCAGCCGCAGCAACCACAAGCCCGCGGGGATCTGCCAAACCCACATCTTCGGCGGCTAGGATAAGTAGACGACGCATGATAAAGCGCGCATCCTCGCCCGCGTAAAGCATCTTAGCCAACCAGTACAAAGCGGCATCGGCGTCAGAGCCCCTAACACTCTTGATGAACGCACTGATCGTGTCGTAATGCTCATCGGCACCCTTGTCATAGGACAGGGCGCGTTTCTGGATGGCCTCTCTGGCTATCTCCAGGTCGATAACTACCTCACCATCTCGAGCTGGCGTCGTTTCCACGGCCAGCTCGAGAGCGTTCAGAGCCACTCGAGCATCACCCTCTGACCAGGTGACCCAGTGCTCAAGGGCTTCGTCATGCACGCGCACGTGACGCTCCCCATAGCCGCGCTCTTTGTCTGCTAGGGCCCGCCTCAGAAGTTCTGCCATATCTTTGTCGCTTAGGCTATTCAGCTGAAAGACGCGCAGCCTGGACAGCAAAGGCGCATTGACTTCGAAAAACGGGTTCTCGGTGGTCGCCCCGATGAGCGTCACTAGACCCTCCTCAACCGCTGGTAGCAAAGCGTCCTGCTGCGCGCGGTTGAAGCGATGAATCTCATCGACAAAGACGACAGTCCTCTTGGCGTTCATGTCACGCCGATCACGCGCCTGGTCTATGACTCTGCGTAGATCCTGAACGCCGGAGGTCACAGCGTTTAGCTGCTCAAAATGCGCCTTTGTGCGCGCAGCCACAACACGCGCCAGCGTCGTTTTCCCGCTGCCGGGAGGACCCCATAGGATAACAGACACGAGCTTATCGGCTTCGATCGCCCGCCGCAACAGAGTGCCCGGACCGACGATATGCCCTTGTCCCACAAGCTCATCCAGGTCGCGGGGCCGCATGCGTACAGCAAGGGGCGCCTGACGAGCAGCATCCGCCGCTCCAGCACTCGAGAATAGATTCACATAAGGACCCTCCACCTACTGGCGCCCATACCTAGACCGAGTCCTTTACACGGGCCTCCGGCGCAAGCCGAATATGCAGCTCACGCAGTTGGGCTTCCGCCACCCGTCCAGGAGCCTGCATCATAAGATCAGTGGCGCTTTGGGTCTTTGGGAAAGCAATGCAGTCCCGAATCGAGTCTCGGCCTGCCATCAGCATCACCATGCGATCAAGCCCCAGAGCGATGCCGCCATGCGGAGGTGCCCCATACTGCAACGCTTCGAGCAGGAATCCGAATTTCTCCTGCATCTCACTGTCGCTAATACCCAGCACCTCAAAGACTCGAGCCTGCAGCTCTGTACAGTGAATGCGGATGCTACCCCCGCCCAGCTCTACGCCGTTCAGCACAAGATCATACGCCTTGGCCCTCACTTTGCCGGGGTCTGAGCTCAGGAGCTCCACATCCTCATCGACCGGACACGTAAATGGATGGTGCGCTGCGCTCCACCGTCCCGTCTCCGCTTCCCGCTCCAATAGCGGCCACTCGGTGACCCAGGCAAACTTGAACTGTGTGTGATCGATCAGCCCAAGTCTCTCACCCAGGTACAGGCGCAAACGTCCCAGAGACTCTGCGACCATCTCTCTTGGACCAGCCACGAGACAAAGCAGGTCGCCTGGCTCAGCAGAGAAGACTCGGATAAGACTGCCGATCTCCTCCGCGGTGAGAAACTTGGCCACAGGCGAGCGTAAATCGCCGTTTTCACCGACCACCATCCAGACAAGTCCCTTGGCTCCATACGGAGTGACCACGGCCTCTAGCTGGTCGATCTCACGCCGCGGCCAGCGACCTGCCCCCTTGGCGTTGATCCCCTTGACCTGGCCACCTTGTCTCACCACATTTGAGAATACTCGAAAAGCACACCCGGCTACCTCTTCCGATACATCCACCAAAGGCAGCCCAAAGCGCAGGTCTGGCTTGTCCGAACCATAAAGATCCATGGCATCTTGCCAGCTAATGCAAGGAATGGGTAACTCCACTTGCACGCCGATGGTGTGGGCGAAGACCTGCGCCACCATGCGCTCCACAAGCCGCATGACGTCTGTCCGTTCTACGAAGGACATCTCACAGTCAATCTGAGTAAACTCAGGCTGCCGATCAGCACGCAGATCCTCATCGCGAAAACAGCGCGTGATCTGGAAATAGCGCTCGAGCCCTCCCATCATCAGTAACTGCTTGAACAGCTGCGGCGATTGGGGAAGAGCAAAGAACTCTCCAGGATGTACCCTGCTCGGTACCAGATAGTCACGCGCGCCTTCCGGCGTTGACTTGGTCAACATCGGAGTCTCAATCTCTAAAAACCCAGCTCCATCCAGGAAATCCCGTACGGCCTTGACGACCCGATGGCGCAGAATCAGCGTCTCTTGCATCTCAAAACGACGCAAGTCAAGATAGCGGTACCGTAAGCGGAGCATTTCGTCCACTTCGTTGGCCCGGGAATCCAACTGAAATGGCGGAGTCTTCGCCTCGTTGAACACAGTGAGAGCGTCGACCAAGACCTCGATATCACCAGTAGCCAGATTGGGATTCTCCATGCCTTCTAGGCGTCTTGTGACTTCGCCCTCAACCATCAGCACATGCTCATTTCGCAGTCTCTCAGCCCGCTCAAAAACAGCCCCGCCCCGCTCAGGGCTGAAGACCACTTGCACGATACCCCACCGATCGCGCAGATCAACGAAGATCAATCCCCCGTGATCGCGCCGTCGATGGACCCACCCTGCTACTTTGACCCGTTGCCCGACATGTTCGACCCGCAACTCGCCACATACGTGGCTACGCATACTCTGCTCCACGCTTGGACCTCCTAACACAACTCGGCACGTAACCGATCTACCACTGCGGTGAGGGACATCTCCTCTTGGACTCCGCTCGCCATGTCGCGCACCTGCACAACATCGCGCGAGAGCTCGTCTTCGCCGCAAATGACTACACGCGCAGCGTGTGCACGTGCTGCCGCCTTCATCTGAGCCTTCATACTGCGTTGTAGATAATCAGTGTCAACGACAAGTCCCGCCTGCCGCAGTACATGCACAAGGGCAAGAGCCCGCCCCCGCCACTCATTGTCAAACGCAACGACGAAGACGTCGACACCGCCCACCGATGGAGCCTGAATTCCCTGCTGCTCCAGCGCTAGAATTGCCCGCTCCATGCCAGCAGCAAAGCCGACTGCGGGCGTGGGCAGACCACCACATTCCTCCACGAGGCCATCGTAACGCCCTCCGCCCACGAGGGCCGACTGCGCTCCCAAATCGAGGCTTTCCACTTCAAACACTGTCTTCGTATAGTAGTCGAGTCCCCGCACTAGCAGGTCGTTCAACACATAGCTGATGCCTAGCTCATCGAGATAACCCCGTACCGTGTCGAAGTGCCCACGACATGCATCACACAGATAGGCCACCGATCGCGGCGCACCCTTAGCAGCATCTTGACATTCCGTGGCCTTACAGTCAAGAATACGCAGCGGGTTCTTGTCGTAGCGTTCATGGCATGTGCGGCATAGCTCACCAAGTCTCGGCTTCAGATAGACACGCAACGCCTCTTTGTACGCTGGCCTACACACTTCGCAGCCAATGCTGTTGAGGTGCACAAGGAAATTGGCGAGCCCTAATCGACGAAAGATCTCAATGGACATGGCGATCATTTCCACATCCAAAGCAGGGTCTTGACTACCGAGAGCCTCTGCTCCCAGCTGATGGAACTGTCGATACCTACCAGCCTGCGGCCGTTCGTAGCGAAAAATGGGCCCTATGTAAAACAGCTTCACAGGCTGAGGCCCACTGTTCAGATGATGCTCAAGATAGGCCCGCACGACAGCTGCTGTCCCCTCAGGTCGCAGTGTCAAGCTGCGCTCCCCGCGATCCAAGAAAGTATACATCTGCTTATTTACTACATCGGTAGTCTCACCGATACCACGCTCGAAAAGCTCTGTGTGCTCGAAGATGGGCGTCACGATCTCTGCATACCCAAACTGCTGAAACACGTTGCGGGCAACCTGCTCAAACCACTGCCATCGTTCCACCTGTCCGGGAAGCAGGTCTGTTGTGCCTCGCGGTGCTTTTACCAACATTTCGGTCACATCCCCAGTTGTTTACAGGAAGGCCCGCTGAAGCGGGCCTTCCTTCATCAGAGTATCATAGACCAACGACCTGGACCGTAAGAGGCCGTATCTGTTACCTGCCCTTGGCTTCCCCTTCGGCCAGTTTCCTCTCAAGCTCAGCCTGTTCTTGGGCCTGCTTCTCGTACGCCTCGCGCTGCTCTTGCATGAGCTTCTGAATCGCGATTAGCTTGTTCTCTTCATCCTTAGCGTCCTTTTCCAGTCCCATACTGCTAAACAACTGCAAGAGCGCGAGGTGAAGCTGGAAATCCATGGGGTCGAGCTCTGAAGCGCGTCTGAACTGCTCCGCAGCCTCAATATCCCGGTCCTTCTCCCGATAGGCTAGGCCCAGATAGAGGTAGATCTCCGGATCGTTGCCCCCTATGCCAACGGCCTGCTCAAACTCGCTGATCGCTTGGTCGACGTCATCAAGTTGCTGATAGACGCGACCCAAAGCTACGTGCAGATACGGATTGCCTGGCTCCTTCAGAATCGCCTCTTGGTACTGAGACACTGCCTGGGGCAACTGGTTATTCAGCACGAACTGCTGCGCACGTAACGACGGATCTGTCACGTCGATACGGGCGTCTGCGCGTACTTGACTGAACCACTCGTTAAACTGCTTAGCGGCTCCTTCCTCTTCCAGCCGCTTCCTGATGTCATCTTTTTCCTTCTCAAAATCAGATCCGGTGGCTTCCTTGCGCCCTGTCACCTTGATAATGTGATAGCCAAACTGGCTCTTGACAGGTTCACTGATCTCGCCCACTTTGAGACTGAAGGCCGCATCCGCAAACTCCTTTACGAACCCGGAGTCGCGGGAGAAGAAATCAAGATCGCCACCTTTGTCCTTTGTGGCTGTATCGGCAGAGTGCTTCTTGGCCATCTCGGCCAGACTCTTACCGCCTCGAATCTCCGCCAGCACTTTCTCTGCCTGCAGCTTGGCCTGATCCCAATTCTCACCTTCAGGCTTGATAAGAATGTGGCTGGCACGCACCTGCTCGTAGGCCATCTTCACATCCTCATCGGTGATCTCAAACTCTGACTTTTTCTCTTGGAGTGCCTTGATGGCGAGATTGTCACGTATGTGCCCGCGAAGCTGGCGTTCGGTTAGCTTATTCTCTCTTAGCTTCGCTTTGAAGTCGGCATCTGATTCAAAGCCTTCTTTTATGGTCTGAAGCTCAGCCTCGATATCCTTCTTGCTTACCTTGATACGGTTTTTCTTTACTTGCTGCAGCATCAGCTTCTGATTGATCAGCTGCTGCAGCGTTTGGAAACGCACCTCATAGGCTTCGGTTCCCGATAGTGTACCTTGATACATCTCGTAGAATCTGAGGTTGTTCAGAAAGGCCTCATTTAACTCTTCATAGGAGATAGCCTGCCGGTTCACCTTGGCCACGTAGGAAGGTTGTCTGCCTCGACCAAAAATGCCTGGCCCTCCTACATATAGCAAGGTGACTGCAAAGGCCACGACTATCAGGATGATGATGCCCTTAGTCTTATTGCGCAGAGTGCGGAACACCATAAGCGCGGTGCCTCCCAACTATTATTGAGAAAATGAGTGCGCCAGACGCACGCCTACAGAATGGGAAACCGGATCAGCTGTGTGCTTAGCGTTGCCTAACCCATTGTACTGGACACCGCAAATAAGTGTCAACGAAATGGCCTTCCGCTTTTTGCTTTTCACAGGCAATATTGGCATATTCCGCCCGAGCTTCACTAGACAAGGTTGCCCTTCTCAGTCTCGAGCAGAATCGTAACCGGTCCATCGTTGACCAGCATCACCTGCATATGTGCCCCAAAGACCCCCGTAAGCACTTGCATCCCTGTTGCCCGTAGCTCAGATACAAACCGCTCATACAATTCACAAGCCATGTCGGGTTCGGCAGCCGCCGTGAAGCTAGGGCGCCGTCCCTTGCGGCAATCGGCATATAGAGTGAACTGCGAGATCGCCAACACCTGGCCGCCCACGTCCCTAAGAGAAAGGTTCATCTTTCCCTCATCGTCAGCAAAAACACGCAAGTCGACTACTTTAGCAGCCAAAAGCTCCGCGTCGCGAAACGTATCCTCATGCGTCACCCCCACCAACGCCACAAATCCGCTCTGGATGGTCTGTTGATTCAGCGCGCGCCCACAATCCTCCTGCACTGAGACACTGGCCGAAGCGACGCGTTGGAGCAGTACACGCACAAAGATACCTCCTAGAGAGTTCGTGTTACGCTGGGTTGTCGCCCAGGTCAGGTGGGTCTGGCTCTGTACACACTTTCCACGCCATCGACCTTCCGAATGCGTCGCATGACGCTCTCCATGTGGCTCACATCCTTGGTACTTACGATCAGATCGATAATCGCAATGCGGCCTTTTGTGGTCCGAGCATTGACAGACGCCACGTGCGTACCGCTGTCGTTGATAGCATCCATGACCCCCGTAAGGAGGCTCGGACGATCCAACGCCTCTACCTCGATCTCAGCTTGGTACCACCCTGTTTCACTTGTGTTCCAGCTTACCCCGATTTTCCGAGCGCTGTCGTCAAGGCTCTGAATGTTGGGGCAGTCAGATCGGTGTACGGATACCCCACGACCGCGAGTGACATAGCCGGTAATCGCGTCTCCCGGCACTGGATTGCAGCACCTCGATACCCTGACCAGGAAGTTGTCCATACCTTTGACGAGAATCCCATTTTGTGAGCGCTGCGGCCGCTCGGTTTGCCTGGCTTGGCGCAGCCGACGCCGACGCTGTTCGTACTCTCGCCGACCAAGGAGCCCAGCCAACACTTGCGAGACCGTCACTGCTCCGAAACCAACGCCCGCATACAGATCGTCGATACTTGAGAAGCCGTAGCGTCTCAGTACATCCTGCACCCTATCAGTTCGCAAGGACTCTTTCGCATCAAGGTCGAAACGGCGCAGCTCTTTCTCTAGAACCTCCCTACCGCGTGCCAGTGCCTCTTCACGGCGTTGCTCCTTGAAAAACGAACGAATCTTGCTGCGCGCCTTTGATGTCTTGACAAAGCTGAGCCAGTCCTGCCGAGGAGAAGCAACCTTGCCCGTAAGAATCTCTACGAAGTCACCGTTGGCCAACTCTGTATCAAGTTGCACCAATCTGCTGTTTACCTTAGCACCGGTGCAACGCATGCCTATGTCGGTATGCACACTGAAGGCGAAGTCAACTGGGGTGGAGCCAGCGGGCAGCGATTTCACGTCGCCTTTTGGAGTAAAGACAAAGACCTCGTCCTCAAAAAGATCGATTTTCAGCGTCTCCATGAAGTCTTGTGGGTCTTTCATCTCCCACATCCACTCCATGAGCTGACGCAGCCATGCCACTTTCTTCTCGAACTCGGCCTCCGCACGCCCCTCTTTATACAACCAATGGGCAGCGATGCCTCTTTCGGCCACGCGATGCATCTCTTCCGTACGAATCTGCACCTCGAGTGGCTCTCCTCGAGGCCCAATGACAGTCGTATGCAAAGACTGATACAGATTTGATTTGGGCATGGCGATGTAATCTTTGAACCGCCCGGGGACGGGTTTCCATAGAGAATGAACCAGGCCCAATGCTGCGTAGCAGTCCTTGACAGAGCGAGTGATGATGCGCACAGCCATGAGATCATAGATCTCTGACAGGTCGCGTTGCTGCCCCTTCATCTTCTGGTAAATACTGTAGAAATGCTTTGGGCGGCCCTGTAAGGCCGCCAGTCCCACACCGACCTCCTGCAGCTGCGACCGCAGGGTCTCCATCACTTCCTCAATTTCGCCGTCGCGAGCTTGGCGCTTTTTCGCGACCCTAGCTACCAGATCGGAGTATCCAGCGGGATCCAGTGCGCGCAGCGCCAGATCCTCCATCTCCCACTTGATGCTCCACATACCCAGGCGGTGTGCCAAAGGAGTGTAGATCTCCAGAGTCTCTCGCGCAATCTTCCTCTGACGTTCGGGGGTCAAAGCGGTCAGGGTACGCATGTTGTGCAGGCGGTCAACCAGCTTGATGATTACCACCCGCAAGTCATCCGCCATCGCCAGGAACATCTTGCGCAGAGACTGTGCCTGTTGCTCTTCCTTGCTCTGGAAAGGGATGCGCGTGAGCTTCGTCACTCCGTCGACAAGACTCGTGACATCGGCACCGAAGGCCGCCTCCAGTTCGTCTCGCGTGACCGTGGTATCCTCCAGTACATCATGCAGAAGGGCCGCGGCCACCGTAACCACATCCAGCTCCATGTCGGCCAAAACACAGGCTACTTCAAAAGGGTGCTGGAAATAGGGCTCCCCTGATTCGCGTACCTGCCCGTCGTGAGCCTCGGCAGCGAAGCGAAACGCTTTCGAAATGAAGGCGAGCTCGTCGTGGCCGTGCAGTCGCTGCAGCTTATCCAAGAGCAGCGCCATATCCGCACTAGAGAACACCTGTGGTTGCGGGGAGTCGGTTGATATATAGCTCACACCACTCACTCCCGGGAAAAAACCCGTCACTCATCATAGATCACGAGGGAGAAGATCTCCCTATCTCCCAACCGTTCTCGTCCTCCTAAGAACCCCAGCTCAACAAAGAAAGCACACCCAGCCACAACGCCACCAAGCTGCTCTATGAGGTCAGCCGCCGCGGAAATCGTGCCACCGGTAGCCAACAAATCATCGACGAGCAACACACGCTGACCAGGGCGAATGGCGTCGCGGTGAATCTCCAGCGCGTCCGTGCCGTACTCTAGCGAATACTCGATGCGCAGCTTCTCAGCAGGCAACTTGCCTGGCTTGCGGATGGGCACCAAGCCCAACCCCATCTCATACGCCAACGGAGCACTGAAGATAAAGCCGCGCGACTCAATACCCGTCACGATATCTATGTCCTGATCCGTATAATGCCGAGCCATCTCTTGCACTACATAGCGCAAAGCTTGGGCGTCTTTAAGGACAGTCGTGATATCCTTGAAGCTCACACCTGGTTTTGGAAAATCGGGAATTACCCGTATCAGCCGCTGCAAGTCCATTTTCGACGCCTACCTCCACCAGCCAATGTCATTGTGAACCCGACGTACTGTTTGCGCAGCAATTCGTTTATTCTTCCTAGCCTGAATATGTCGATTCGCATCTGAGCCAGTGAGCCAGAGCACTGCATGGCTGTCGACCAGTGAGCAGCTCAGACGCGGCGCGTCGTCTAACCATACACTCATTATAGCTGACCGCCCAACTCAAGTCTAGCTTGTCGCCAGGCCTAGCCATGAGGACCCACGATTGGCCATCCTGCCTTACAAGGTCCAGTTCGGCAAACACGCGCAGCGCGTAGAGAGCCCCTGAGGGACTGAGGCCGCTACCTACCGCGATCGCCTCCGGGGTGAGACACTGCCCCGCCCTCTGAAGACGCTGTAACTGCAGATAGGCCTGTGCCAGCCCGTCGCGCGCCGGCCAATCGGCGTCAATGAGAACTCTCCCCTTAGCGGCCTCGCGCGCCCCGTAGAGAATGTGCACTTCGGCAGGCGGGGCCTCCGCCGTGAGCCACGACCACACTCGTATCCAGTCCTCTGCTACAGGTGGGTCATACAAAACAAGCCCCCAGGGACTAGACGGCGGCGTTGCCCAGGGAGCCCCGGGAAATAGCACAAGAGCCTCACCCTCTGCCGGCATATCCTGGCACCAGGTCCAGAGCACGGGCCGCAAGTTCCGCCGGGCGATGCTTCCTACATAGGCGGGACATTCGGTACGCGCCGATCTGGCATCGATGCAGGGGATCTCACTGCTTACCCCCAGATCCGTCTCGCTCGAGACAGCCACCTCTTCGCAGCTGCCAAACTCGCTGGGCCGCAAGTCCCTCACACGCAACTCCAGTGACCGTTGGCCCCGCCATTCGTTGATTGTCAAGGCGAAGGCTAGGTCTAGACTGGTCGCCGCAGCCTCGGCGGCCTTGTGCCCCAGGCGAAAACCCACGGCTGTGACCTGTGATCTGCCCATCGGCAATGTCAACCTCAGATGACGAGACTCCTTGCCGACGACCCGTACTTCACTAGGAACCACTGAAGCCCAAGCCAGTACCGGTGATGGGTTACCACAGCCAAACGGACCAAGACGGTTGAGCTCGCCCAGCAACGCCGCGTCGAGCTCATCTGGCTCCACCCAAGCATCTACATCCAATAGCCGTGGCGCTCGGCCGTCGGGACCCAACTGACGCCTGGCCTCTTCGTCCAGCACCTTCTGCAGCTCCGCGAGATGGGCACCAGAAAGGCTCAACCCCGCGGCCATGGCATGGCCGCCATAGCGCGCAAGCAAGTGCCTATTGGCTTCCAAGGCCTCCGTAATATGAAACCCAGGCACGCTGCGGCCTGAACCTGTAACGGCGTCGCCCTCCCTGGTCAGCACCAAAGTCGGCCGCCCATACATCTCTACCAGACGGGAAGCCACGATCCCCAGCACACCGGGATGCCAGTCGCTACCCGCAACCACCAAGACAGGGTTCTCTGACAAGACCTCGGCAGCCTGCTGGGCCTGTACAAGAATGCGCTCCTCCTCCTCTTTGCGAGCCCGATTAGCCTCATCGAGCTGCACTCCCAGAGGTAGAGCCGTCTCCAGCGTGGGTGCCATTAGCATCTCCATGCCTGTCGCGGCATCCGCCATGCGACCGACCGCATTGAGGCGAGGCGCCATCTGGAAGGCGACATGATGGGCCTCAATCGTCCCAGGGGCACACTGGCTGATAGCGGCCAGTGCAGCTAAGCCGGGCAGAGGAGACGTGTTGAGTTTCTTCAGCCCGCGGTAGACCAGCGCACGATTCTCATCCTGGAGGGGTACTACGTCAGCGATAGTACCAAAGGCAACGAGATCCTCTAGGTCGGCGACGAGATCCGGCTGCCCCAACGATTCCCCCAAAGCACTCATAAGCTTGTAGGCAACACCCACTCCTGATAGATGGCGCCAGGGATAACGCGCCCGGGGTAGCTTGGGGTTGACCACCGCCATAGCCGAAGCGAGAGTGCCAGCCGTCTCGTGATGATCTGTCACGATGCAGTCCACACCTGCCGCCTGAGCTTGGCTAACCTCAACGGCGGACGTTGTACCACAGTCCACTGTGATCAATAGGCTCGTCCCGCTACTGGCCAGGGCGGCGACGGCTGCCGAGTGGAGCCCATAGCCCTCGTCGAGGCGATGGGGTATGTAGTAATCTACCTCCATGCCCAGCCGCCGCAGCCCCAGCACCACAAGAGCAGCTCCCGTTTGACCATCGGCGTCGTAGTCGCCATACACCGACACCTTCTCGCCCTTTGCATAGGCCTGCGTAAGGCGCCGCACAGCGACATCCATATGTGGCAACTCCCACGGTGAGTGCAGAGGGCCCAGACTGGCATCCAGCATGAGACGCGCCGCCTCCAAGGTTTGGGCACCCCGGGCAGCCAGCACCCTGGCGGTGACTGTTCTCACTCCCAGTTGCTTGCCAAAAGCATTCTCCAATTCCGCGTCCACCGGGCGCACACGCCACCGACGATGCATCACATGCTCTACGTCCTTCCCCGAAAATGATGTGGCGCTGTGCGGGCATGTGGGCGGCCAACCACGCGTACTCCGAAGCAAATCCGCTACTGTGTCACCACCTGCCAGACCAGGTAAAGCAGCATCACCACCGCGATAGTTACTTGAACCAGTAGTGCTAACACAGAACCCAAGCCAGCCCCTACGCCTGCTTTGAAAGCCATGCGCCAACTCCGCCCGCGCAACAGCTCGCCTACCACCGCGCCCACAAGCGGTCCCAGTATCACGCCGACCGGGCCTAAAACCAGTACGCCACCGAGCGCCCCGACCATGGCACCCACCATGCCAGCTCGCCCAGCCCCAGACCGACGAGCACCTCCTGCCCCGAGCCACAATTCTGCAGCATACGCGATAGCACTTAACCCGCCGAGGATCACCAGGTCACCGCCACTCAGCACGGCCCAGCGCTTCACCCAAGCGTAAACGATCGCAGCCGCGAGAATAAGCCCCGTACCCGGAAAGGCTGGCAGTACGGTTCCCACTAGTCCCAAGAAGGCCATGGCAAACAGCAGCCATTCACTAGCGCCGATCACCACGCCGCCCCCCTTGATGGCCTCTGCGCTAATCCACTATCTGCGAGACACCCATGCGCGCCAGACGCACTTCCACGTTGTCAGCAAGGCGCACAGTCAACACATCGTCGCGCATACTCACAATCTCCCCATGTAGTCCTCCTAAGGTCAGGATCTTGTCACCACGTTTCAGGGCTGAAAGCATTTCCTGACGACGCTTTTGCTGCTGTTGCTGCGGCCTTACTAAGAAGAAGTAGAAAGCGACGATGACCACGAAAAAGGGAAACAACTGCGCAACAAGACCCGCCTGTAAGGGTGAGACCCCTGACGGTGTCGCGGCTGCAAGAAATGTCATCTCTGCTATCCCCACCTTGTGTAACGAGATTTTTGACTCGACCAACTTCTATACCTGGATGGTGCTTTCCTCTGCCTCCTGGTACCTGCACATGAACTCCCGATGAAAGCTCTTGAAGCGTCCCTGTGCCAGGCTGGTCCGAATATCAGCCATCAGACGAAGGAGGAAGTATAGGTTATGCACTGTCGTTAAGCGCATACCCAAGATCTCATTGGCCTTTAGCAGATGCCGAATATATGCCCTGCTATAGGACTTACAGGCTGGACACTCGCACTCCGACGATACAGGCGAGAAGTCCCTAGCATAAGCCGCATTGCGAAGATTGAGCCGGCCATCCAGTGTCAGCACCACACCGTGCCTGGCGAGGCGCGTGGGCAATACACAATCAAACATGTCGACACCACGCTCTACACCAGCAAAAAGAGCATCTGGGGAGCCCACTCCCATCAGATAGCGCGGTTTGCTCTTGGGCAACAGCGGGGTCACCCATTCCAAGATCTCATACATCAACTCTTTGGGTTCGCCTACACTGAGACCCCCGACAGCGTAGCCAGGGAAATCGAGATCAGTGAGCTCGCGGGCATGGCGTTCCCGCAGATCGCGGTACATTCCGCCCTGAACAATGGCAAACAAAGCTTGGTCTTTCCGAGTCACGGCTTGCCGCGAACGCTCAGCCCAACGGGTCGTACGCTCCATGGAAGTCAGAACGTAGCTTCTGTCACTTGGATAGGGCGGACACTCATCCAACACCATGGCAATATCTGAGCCCAGAGCGTCCTGAACCGCGACTGCCAGTTCAGGCGTGAAAAAATGCCGCGAACCATCCAAATGAGAACGGAATTCGACCCCTTCCTCCCGGATCTCTCGCAGATCACCGAGGCTGAATACCTGATAGCCTCCACTATCTGTGAGAATGGGTCCTGGCCAGTTCATGAATTTATGAAGTCCACCCGCCTCGGCAACGACATCAGCACCAGGCCGTAGGTAAAGGTGGTACGTGTTGCTCAAGATGATCTGAGCCCCTATCTGCCTTAGCTCCTCCGGGGCCATCGCCTTAACCGTGGCCTGCGTTCCCACGGGCATAAAAGCGGGTGTCTCCACAAGACCGCGGGGGGTGTGTAACACTCCTAAGCGAGCGGCACCTGCCTCAGTTATCTTTTTGGGCTCAAACCGGATAGCCATCTTGTCCTCCCCAGTAGATCGTGTACGCTGTGCTTGTCGGGAGCCTACACAATCAGCATAGCGTCACCGAAGCTGAAGAACCGATACTTCATGCTCACTGCCTCACGGTAGGCAGCTAGCACGGTCTCCGTGCCAGCAAACGCCGCCACAAGCATCAGCAAAGTGGACTTAGGAAGATGAAAGTTGGTCAGCAGACCATCGATAACTCGAAAACGGTATCCCGGGTAGATAAAGATCGAGGTCTCACCGCTTCCTGCCTCCACAATGATGCCATTTTCTCGTTGTACATCACTGGCTGCCAACGACTCGAGGGTGCGAGCAGACGTGGTACCCACAGCGATCACCCGCCCTCTTTCCCGATGGGTCGCGTTTATGGCAGTTGCGGTCTCAGGGTCCAGGGAGAAGGCCTCGGCATGCATAGCATGCGCCTCGACATCCTCGACCTGCACTGGCCGAAAGGTACCGAGGCCCACATGAAGAGTCAGTGTGACTACCCTGACGCCAGCCTCCTGCAACTGACTCAGGAGTTCGGGTGTGAAATGCAGACCTGCGGTTGGCGCTGCTGCAGAGCCAAGTTGGCGACTGTACACGGTCTGGTAGCGCTCCGGGTCAGCCAGTTCCTCATGAATGTAGGGAGGCAGAGGCACCCGCCCAAGGCGATCCAGCACCTCCTCGAAACTGCCATGCTCCCAAGCGAACTCCACATGCCGCAGACCATCCTCGCCTTCGGCAACCACTCGTGCGGTCAGCTCCCCACTGCCAAAGACCACGCTGGCCCCCATTTTCAAGCGCCTAGCCGGCCTTGCCAGTACTTCCCAACACAAGAGGCTACAGCGACGTAGCAAGAGCAGTTCCACCACGCCACCCGTGTTCTTTCGGCCCACCAGGCGTGCCGGGAGTACCCGCGAATCGTTGAGGACGAGGCAATCGCCTGCCCGCAAGAGCGTAGGCAGATCGTGGAAATGCCTGTGACCCTGCACCCCTCGGTGACGTCCCACCACCATGAGCAACGAGGCATCTCGCGGCTCTAGCGGAGTTTGAGCAATGAGTTCGTCAGGCAGTTCGTAATCAAAGTCAGATACGCGCATCGGTATACCTCAGAGGTAGCCCAAGCGCTGCAGCAGTGCAGGACGATCGCGCCAGCCTTCACTTGCCCTAACATGCAGGTCCAGATAGACCCGACTGCCCAACAGAGCCTCGATTTCCTGACGGGCCGCCGTGCCGATAGCCTTCAGCATTGAGCCTTGCTTACCGATGATAATGCCCTTGTGCGACTTGCGTTCGACATGGATGCGCGCTCGAATATGAACCACGTCGTCTGAGACGCCCTCCTCGAACTCCTCAGTGACCACTGCAACTGAGTGCGGCACTTCCTCCCGCGTGTGGTGCAGTATTTGCTCTCGGATCAGCTCCGCGATGACGAACTCCTCCGGCCGGTCGGTGATCATCCCTTCAGGAAAATACCTCGGTCCGCTTGGCATCAGCCCCACGATCGCGGCCAGCAACTCCGGTACATTATCACCGGTCTCCGCAGACAACGGGAAGACCGCATGAAAGTCGCCCAGCTCACTGCTTTTGGCTAGAGCCTCCAGCACATGTTCCGACCTCAGCAGATCGCATTTGTTCAAAGCCAGGATGATCGGTGTGCCTACTCTATGCACACGTTCGGCAACGAATTGATCCCCACCACCAATACCCGCTGCTGCGTCGACAACAAACAGGATGCAGTCCACTTCCGACCAGGCCTCGGTCGCGACCTTCATCATGTATTCGCCGAGTCGGTGGCGGGGTTTATGTACTCCGGGAGTATCAAGGAAAACCACCTGCGCCTCAGGTCCGTGATAGACCCCGACAATGCGGTTCCGTGTTGTCTGGGGCTTATCGGACACGATAGCGACTTTTTGACCAATGAACCGATTGAGAAGTGTGGACTTCCCTACATTCGGACGCCCGACTATTGCAGCAAAACCTGAGACGAAACCATGCTCCATCAGTTGCCCTTACCTCCTAGGGTCGAGATCCCAAATGCACAAGGGTAAAGCACATCCAAGCGAATCGTCTCAGACTTCCCTTGCAGCGTAGCCATGGTGACCTCCAATTGGGGAGCGAATTCTGCCAAAACCTGGCGGCAGATCCCACAGGGAGATGCTGGTTCAGCGGAATCGCAAACAATGGCGATCGCCTCGAAATCCCTCTCACCCTGGGAGATGGCCTTGGTGAGAGCCACCCGCTCCGCACAAACGGTAGCTCCGTAGGAAGCGTTCTCCACATTGCATCCATGGTATACCCTGCCACTTCGGCCCAGTAAGGCGGCACCAACTGCAAAAGCCGAGTAAGGGGCATACGCGTAGGTTCTCGCCTTGATGGCTTCCGCCACAAGATCAAGAGTGTCCATGACGCTCTCTCCTCCCAGTAGGCCGTGTGTTACGCTGTGCGGGCAATCGGTTGCCGACACGCGTGCTCTACGAAATGAGCTGAAAGGCCAGGGCCGTCACCAGAAAGCCAATCAGGCCTCCTACCACCACCTCGGAGATGCTGTGAATCTTGGCTTCCACGCGGCTTTGGCCGACCAAAACGGTCAGCAAGACGGCCAAAAGAGACACTGTCCCACTGTTGCTCAGGAAGAAGATCGACGTGGCCAATGAGCTAGCGATGGCGGTGTGCGCGCTCGGCATTCCTCCCTGCATGCGGACCGGAGTGCCGACAGACTTCATCGCCACAACCACGATAAGTACCACAACCAGGGCGATCACAGTGACAAGAGGTGGGGTAGCCAAGGTGCGAGACAGAGACTCCTGATGTAGACAAGCGACCTTGTCGAAGAAGAGTAGGTACCCCATCACCAACGAAGTCACTGCTGCCATCAGCACAGCAGCAGCTGCCACATTCTTGGCAATGGCGGCTAAGGGATGGTACTCCTCCGTAACCAGATCCACGGTCGCCTCCACCGACGTATTCACCAGTTCACAGATAATCACCAGACCTATGGTCAGCCCTAGGAGCGCCAGTTCCATCGGAGTCAAATCGAAGGCCATCGCTAGTAACACTACCAGCACGGTAATGAGGAAATGCGCCCGTAGATGGCGCTGTGTTCGGAATGCATAAACGAGACCAGCGACAGCGTAGTTGAGACTCTCGGTAAAGTTTCGAGCCCTGAATTTGCTCGTCATCCTCTTCTACCGTCCCCAACCCAGTTTTGACAAGATCATCTCTTCGTGAGCTCGCATCTCCTGACGCTCTGCCTCTTCGTCATGATCGAACCCGAGAAGATGCAGTACGCCATGAACAGCCAGAAAAGCCAGCTCTCGAGACAGGGTGTGACCATATTCGGCCGCTTGCGACCTCGCCCGGGGCAGCGAGATCACGATGTCTCCGAGAAGGCGCGGCTCACCCTCTCCGAGTTCGTGCATCGGCTCATCGGCATCCTGTTCTTCCAGGGCAAAAGATAGGACATCCGTCGGCGCGTCCACGTTCCGCCAACTGCGATTGAGTTCATGTAGCATCTCATCATCGCCCAACACCACCGAGACCTCAGCATCTGCGATGTCGAAATGATCGAGTACCGCGTTGACTACTGCCTCCAGCAGCTCTAAGACAGATTCGTCCACATTGCTGACCTGACTCGCCACCACAGCACCCATTCCTGTCACCTTCTCTTTTTTAGTGGCCAGAGCTGTCAGCCACTACATCCGGGTACTTGATACGGTTGTGGAAAATGCCGTTCAGAATACGCACAAAGGCTTCAGCAATCTTGCCGAGATCCTTGAAGGTAATGTCGCTCTCATCGAGTTGACCATCGTTGAGCCGCTCTTTGATGATCTTGCGCGTCATGGCCTCGATGCATCCTGGGGTGGGCCGGGCCAAAGAGCGCACAGCTGCCTCTACACTGTCGGCTAACATTACGATCGCAGTCTCTTTGGTCTGTGGCCGTGGGCCCGGATAGTGATAGTCTGCTTCATCGACAGCTTGGCCTGCGGCCTGCTCTACTGCCTTATGGTAGAAGAAGCGTACCAGATCCGTACCGTGATGCTCAGGAATTGCATCGATAATGACTTGGGGTACGCGGTACTGCCTGGCCAACTCCACACCGTCTTTAGCATGGGAGATGATGACCAGGGTCGAGAGTGAAGGCGTCATGTGCTCATGGGGGTTTTCGGCGCCATACTGATTTTCAATAAAAAAATACGGTCGCCGCACCTTGCCTACATCATGGTACTGCGCCTGCACACGCGTAAGCAGCGTATCCGCCCCCACCGCCTCAGCAGCGGCCTCAGCCAAGTTAGCCACAATCATGCTATGATGGTAACTCCCTGGGGCCTCCATCAGCAGCTTTCGTAGCAACGGATGATTGGGATTCGAAAACTCCAGTAAGCGGATCGATGATGTGATACCAAAGGCAGACTCCAGATAGGGCAAGAGGCCGATGGCCAGCACTGCCGAGATTAGCCCGTTCAACACACCGAGGACCGAGAACTTGACCATGAGCCACTCCGAGCGAAAAAGTCCCAAAGCGATCATCGAGACAAAATTGGCCATTCCTACAATCAGACCAGCTCGAGTAACGTCGCTGCGCTGACTGAGCCGTGAGACACTGAATACACTGGCCAGACCACCTGACAGGGCCACCAACACGTACTTGATGTCTTGACCCATCACCAGACCCACGACCACGCCAAGGAAAATCACACTCATGACAGCAAGACGGGAGTCAAGAAGCACACTGATCAAGATGCCTGCCACGGCGGTGGGAATAAGGTAGCCTGCCCCCTCCAAAGGTACTAGGCTCGCGATCTTCGCGAGGGCAGAGACCACCACAATTGTCAGACCCAGAAGGGCCATCACCGATTGGCTCTGCATCAGTCGGCGATGAAACTGATGCACATAGACCGCCATCATGACCATAAGCATGAGGACGATGGTAGCCACGCCCAAGACCGTGGCGTAGTTCACTCGCTGACCCAACAGACCCAAGTCCCGCAGAATCGTGACATGTTCAGGCTGAACGATATCGCCCTTGCGAACAATCATCTGCCCCTGTTCGACGTACACAGGTCTTACTGAGCGCATCGCCTGTTCTCGCGCCCGCTCCACCTTCTGAGGGTCCAATACGAGATTCGGCCTGATGACGCTGTTCACGGCACTGGTCAGCAACAGACGCTCAGCAGACGGGTGCCCGAGCGCTACGACACGCTTCTCAGCTGCATTGCGAACAGCAATCACATGCTCTTCATCTATCCGCTCCGTGCGCATGAGACTGGCGACCAATTCTCGGGCATCAGCCTCTAATTGCACCAAGCCCTCCTTGGAAACCGCCAACCCAGCTCGCACGGCCTCATTGGGCATCTCGATCCCCAAGGTCGTCTTCAGGTACTGCTTGGCTGCATCGGTTGTTCGAAACGAAGGCACAGCAGTCGCATCGGCGTGAGCACCCGTTTGGATCTCTTCTCCTCGTAACACCCGGAAGATGTTACCAACCAACTCCTCGGCGTTTATGGCTGCAGCCTGGTTGATCTCGTAGTTGGATGCGAGGGCAGCGGCCTCGCGCACAGCTGCCTTCGCGGCCTCTTCCCGAAGAAGGTCAGTACGATAGCGATTGGTGACTCGCCGTGGGGCCTCTACATCACGCTTGGCAACCTGACCCTCCGACATCTCTACGGGCTTAGGCAAGAGATTACCCAAGAGCACGAGATTGAGGGAGACAAACACAAGCACAGGCACAATCCATTGGCTAGTCCTCAACCGTAGCAGAACCTCTACGTACCCGCGCTTGGGGCTACGCAGGGCTGGCCGCTTCATGCACTCACCTCGTCTGCACCACAGAGGGCATCTGTCGAAGACCGCTCCGTTGCCTGAACAGCGTCATAGCGCTCATAGGCCTGGATAATGCGTTGTACAAGCTCATGCCGGACCACGTCTTTCTCATCCAAGTAAGTGAAGGCAACCCCCTCCACGTTGGACAGAATCCGCTGCACCTCTACAAGGCCCGAAAAGCTACCATCGGGGAGATCGACCTGAGTAATGTCACCAGTGACCACGATCCGCGAGCCGAAACCCATACGGGTGAGGAACATCTTCATCTGCTCAGGCGTGGTGTTTTGTGCTTCGTCAAGGATAATGAAGGCATCATCGAGTGTTCGCCCACGCATATAGGCCAAAGGAGCCACCTCAATGAGGCCGCGTTCCATCATCTTTTGGAAGTTATCTACTCCCATGATGTCATACAACGCATCATAGAGCGGTCGCAGGTATGGGTCGACTTTGTCCTGAAGATCACCGGGCAAGAAACCCAACTTCTCGCCAGCCTCGACAGCTGGCCGCGTGAGAACAAGCCGGCTTACCTCTTTATTCTTTAGAGCCATGACGGCCATGGCCATTGCCAGGTAGGTCTTACCTGTACCAGCCGGACCAATGCCGAAGACTATGCCGTTACGCCTGATGGCATCGACATACAGCTTCTGCCCCATGGTCTTGGGGCTGATCTTTTTGCCGCGGGCCGTGACCGCTACCACGTCGGCCTGAATGGTCTCAAGTCGGGCATTGCCCTCGCTAGATGCCAGCCGCACAGCGTAGCGCACCTCCTGAGGCGTCACGTAAGGACGTCTATGACAGAGGCCTACCAGATCAGTGAGCACCTTGCGAGCGGTGCCCACAGCCTCGGCTGCCCCGTCTATGACTAACTCGTTACCTCTGGCGACAATGCGCACATCAAGCCCATGCTCGATAACGCGTAAGTTCTCATCGCGCGGCCCAAAGAGGGCGCATAAGGAGGTGCCGTTGTCGACCGCAAAGCGGTCTTGTACCAAAGAGACATCCAAGCTTGTCCATCGCCCCCTACCAAGGTGATCGCCTACAGTATATCAGATCTCGGCAGGCCAGCTACAGCACAAACGCGCTTCAGGGTCCCGGCACAGGTTGCACGAACCGCTCTATGGCCGATACCGCTGCTACCGAGGGCGCGGTCAGGGGACGAAAATAATGGATGTCCTGCAGAGCCTCCACAGTCACCTTCGCTCTAAGAACCTCGACTGCCCCGATAGTGAACGTCTCCATTTCCACGCGTGCTGGCCTCTCCATGGCTGTTCCCGCAGGCAAGGCCCGTTTTACCTGTTCCCAAGCGGCATCCAGAACGCTCGCTTCAACTAGGGCGGGGTCAAGCGGTACGAGCCGTCTTTCCACTTCCTCACGTCGCAGCCAGGTGATCACTGCGGGAAATGGCCATACACGCCAGGATCTGCACACCTCGGAGAAGGCTGAGAAAGGAGGGGGGGATCCCAAGATGCCTTGACGTGGCCCCCATTGCCACAGCAACTGGCGTCGTACCCGGCCCGTTGGCGTCTCCTCTTGCCGCACCATGGCCCCCTCCGCGACACCCTCATGCCATACCCGGGCTCGCACTATGCCTTGTGCGTGAAGATAGGGTAGCTCACCTTTGGCTAGCAACTCTTTGTGTTCAGGGGCTTGGGGCGGTATCAGCCCACTGATCAGAAGCTGCCCAGCCATCACCGGATCGCCTTCCTGGACCATGGGAATCCCTCTCAAGGTGACCAGCTTCTCCACCACACCGCCGGTAGCTGCCACAACATCGCCAGGAAGCCTCTGGTCTTGCTCTGGGACGATGCGCTCGGCGACACTGACAGTCGCCAGGGTACCCCACAATTCGACGTTGACCCAGACCAGTCGCTCAAGGCTCAGAATGAGCTCTCGTTCCACTGCAGTAATCGAGAGAGCCCTTTTCGACACCCCTGGGCGTAGCCCGGCTTGTCGGGCCACGCCCAAAATCCTCTCTTTGGGAACCTCGATTGCCCCTCGCACATCCACGAACCAGACATATGAAGAGAGCGCATAGAGCACCGCAACGGCTACCAACCCGCCAGCCACAAGCGCCTTGCGACGCGTTAGTTTCTGAATGGCAAACGCCCATCCTACTCGGCGCACAATGGTGACTCTCCATCTGCGACGAGCCAAGGAACAGATGCTACGAAAGTGGCGCCCATGGATCGTCGCCACCAGCATATCTCGTGCTGGCCTCTCTACGTTGTGGAGGGAAACCCCCGCCTCCACAGCCAGATTAAGCAAACGCTCCGGGTCGGCTCCACTCACCCGGATCACGATGAGACCGCCCCAAGGCCCTAAGCGATGTCCGGGCACCCTATAGCCCCCCACCCCGAGGTTTCGCCGCGAACTGCACGCTGGTAATCCGTCCGCCAATCACGACTTCCTGCTGGAAAATGCTGGCGATCTTCATGTGGGTGCCGGTGACAATCATCTCACCCTGCCCTGTCCGTACGCGAATCTTCCGAGGGGAGTACTCTAGGATCCCTTTGTGATTTCCGATCTGGATACTGCGATTGCCGATCAGTACGGCCTGCGGCAAGTCGAGGAAAACCTCTTGAGGCATCTCCAGTTGGCCCGTGAACCCCTCAAGCAAGCGGCGCCAGACAGACACAGTGAGATACCTCCCGCGATACTAACCGTGTACTTGCCCCTATGCTTTGTATGCGAAAAGCTGTAGTCTCATGACGACCAACCGCCTCCACGATAAGGCGCTAGGCTGCGAGGGGGACCCAGAATCACGGCCATCACGACACCTTGTCTGAGGGTCAGTTTCGCCTTCTCAGGCACCACCACCGCCACCAGTGACTGAGCCGGAGGCTCCTTGTGGCCGGGTTTCATCACCACCTCCGAAGGCGCCATCTCCAGCTGTTCCTTGGGGGCATCCATCCTCATCACCTCTACTGCGTTAATGGCGTGTCAGTCGGGCCTTGCTCCTGTCCCTCGTCGGGCTTTCCCAGAGATTCGCGCATCTTGGTATCGGCGATCAAGTTGCGCATCGTGTAGTAATCCATGGCGCCCAAGTTTCCGGCACGCAGGGCCTCGGAAAGAGCCCGAGGCACCTCTGCCTCAGCTTCCACGACCATGGCGCGCATTTCTTCCACTCGCGCCTTCATCTCTTGTTCCAGAGCCTGGGCAGCAAAGCGCCTTTCCGCAGCTTTGGCCTGGGCAATGCTCTTGTCGGCCTCTGCCTGATCTATCTGTAGCTCCGCACCGATGTTACGACCAACATCCACGTCTGCGATGTCAATGGACAGGATCTCAAAAGCAGTGCCTGCGTCGAGCCCCTTGCTCAAAACAGTCGCGGAGATGCGGTCCGGATTCTCCAGTACCTCCTTGTGCGACCCTGCGGAGCCCACTGTAGTGACTATGCCCTCGCCGACACGAGCGATGATCGTCGGCTCGCCCGCTCCTCCGACGAGGCGATCGATATTAGCGCGTACTGTAACCCGGGCCTTTGCTTTCAGTTCAATGCCATCCTTAGCCACGGCCGAGATAATCGGCGTCTCGATCACCTTGGGGTTGACACTCATCTGAACGGCCTCCAACACTTGGCGTCCAGCGAGGTCTATCGCCGCAGCCCGTTCGAAGGTGAGTCCGATCTGAGCCCGATGAGCAGCGATCAGGGCATCGATCACCCGGTCTACATTACCCCCTGCCAGGTGATGCGCTTCCAGTTTGTCAATCGTCACATCAATGCCAGCTTTCTCCGCCTTGATCATAGGCAGAATTATCCGTCCAGGCGACACCCGCCGCAAACGCATCCCGATAAGCGTAACGATACTCACTCTAACCCCAGCCGCCAAAGCAGAGATCCATAAGCCCACTGGGACGAAACTGAGCAGAACGAACACCAGAGCGACAATCACGAGCAGAACCCCAGAGAGGACCACTTCTGGCATTACCCACTCCCCCTTTTCGGTACCGCTGAGTTTTTCTCTATACTTCCCGGACAACAATTCTTGATCCTTGCACGCTGACTACCTGCACTCGCCGCCCGGCCGCGATCCAGGCTCCCTCTGATACGGCGTCAACACGCCGCCCCTCAATTTCTATGACCCCCGACGGACGAAGAACACTGTTCGCCACTGCCTCCTTGCCCAGCAAGTCCAGATGCTCGCTACCAGCCACATAGCCTTCTTCAGCTTCCTGTCGCGTTCCTAACACGACTCGATTCCACGGACCCTTGCCGCCCTTGGACAGCTGGCGTAGCAACAACCATCCAGCTGCAACCGTCAACGCACCTGCAACGGCGATCGCCTGTAACGCGAGATGCGGGTCCGGAAAGGAGAGAAACAGACTAGTAAGCACAGCCCCAATGCCAGCCACTCCGGCTACACCGAATCCTGGGATAACGAAAACCTCCAATAGCAACAACACCAGGCCAATGATGAATAGGAGGATCACCTCCCACCCCACGAGTCCCACAACCAATCGCCCCCCAAAAAACAGGGCGAGCGATGCCAAGGAGACAATTCCTGGCAAACCCCATCCAGGTGTGAGTATCTCGACCAAGAGACCTATGGCTGCGGCTGCTAACAGGAAGCTACCTGCAGAAGGACTGGTCAGCACACGGGCCGCCTTCTCCCCCCAATTCATTGGGACAGTAACCAAGGGATGCGATTGCCCCACAAACTCCTCAACGAGGGCCTCCTTAGTAGGCGCTACAAGCTCAGCGATTCCCAGGCGGTGCGCCTCCCCAGCCCGCAGAGTGAGCAGCTCCCCCACCTCCACTACCCCCGGAATCGCCACCCGTGCATCGACCATAGCCGCCGCGACCAGGGGATCACGGCCAAAACGCTCCGCTGTAGCCTCAAACTCCCCCCGTAATGCAGACACAGTCTTGGCGTCGCTAGGACGCGGCTCAGCGGCACCGATGCTGCTGCCAGCAGCCATCGCCATCTTGCTACCTGCCAAGGCAATCAAGGCCCCTGCAGACCACGCTCTACTGGTGACAAAGGTAAACACGGGGATCTTTGAGGAGACAAGGCAATCGCGTATCTGAACTGCCGCATCTACCCGCCCGCCCCAGGTATCAATCTCCACCACCACCGCAGCGGCCTCCTCAGCCGCTTGCGCGACCCCACGGCATATATACGCCGACAACCCCTGATCGACCGTGCCTCTTGCCGAGAGTACATGCACTGGTGCTGCAACCCCGGCTGCCCCAGACAGACTACATAGGACCAAGACTATCAGTAGGCTGCCGACGCCCAGGGACACACTGCGGCCCTGTGACCATCTCACGGCCATCTCCACCCCTTCGTCCCGTGACAGATCCCGGTTTCACCCCTAATGACAGAAGGGCCACCCGTCCAGAGGAGAGTGGCCCGCCATCGCATCCCCTACTTGGCCGTTCACCTATCGGGGATTCTTACGCGATCTTACAGCACGTTTGCGCGCTGCTTCCGCCTTTTTCTTCCTTTTTACGCTGGGTTTGTCGTAAACCTCGTGCTTACGAGCATCAGTGAATACTCCTGACTTGCGACAGGTCTGCTTGAAGCGTCGCAAAGCGCGATCGAGGGATTCATTTTTACCAACACGAACCTCTGCCACTACGATCCCTCCTTTCGCGCCTGACTCTGTGTTCAGCGGCCTCAACTACACTGAGAATCCTACACGCCTGCTGCCAAAGGGTCAACCACCAATCACCCTGGCGGCCACCCCAGTTGGCGCCCACCCAATACATGGAAATGGACATGCTGAACGCTTTGTTGCGCATCACGACCGCAGTTATTCACGACACGGTAACCAGAAGCATCTACTTCCAACTGCTTAGCGATCTCTTTGGCGGCCTCCAGCATTCCGCCCAAGATGCGGACGTCTTCCGTAGTACTCGTGGCGAGCGACGCAATGTGCTTGCGAGGAATGATCACTACGTGCACGGGCGCCTGCGGGTTGATATCCCGAAAAGCCACAACCTGCTTATTCTCATACACGATATTAGCAGGTATATCGCCCGCGGCTATGCGACAGAAGATGCAATCATGATCCGTCATCTTTTGCTGACACTTCCTTAGTACGTCGTTCCACGCTGCATCATCGACATGAGCGCCCATCATCTTTATGGGTGGTGTACGCTTAGTCCCATTTCGCCAGAGAAAAGCGGCTTCCTGCTTAGTGCAAGGTTTTCCCTTCACTTGTGCCACATTTTTACAGCATCTGCGGCTCCTTCGCTCTTAGTCCGTCGACAAAGGCTTCCACCGCGGTAGCTCTCACCATGCTGCCTGGTTTGGCAGCATCGATGCCTGGAACATGCACCCGTACATACGTATCCGTAAGACCTTGCACATAGTCCGGAAACCTGTCAGATGGGGCCTCAACAAGCACCTCCACCGGACAACCAACGAGCTGTCGATGATGGGACAGGGCCAGGTCATCGCTCAGCGCGAGTAGCCGCTGTGTCCGCTTGCGCTTGACAGCCGCCTCCACGTGTCCTCCCATGGCCGCAGCCCGTGTCCCTGCCCGACGCGAGTAGGGAAAGACATGGATCTTACTAAAGTCCATCCCAGCGCAGAAATCACAGGTTGCCTCGAAACTGGCGTCCGTTTCTCCAGGAAAGGCCACGATGATGTCCGTCGTAATCGCCAGGCCTGGCACAGCCCTACGCAGCTGGCTTACCTGTTGAGCGTACTCAGCAACGGAGTTACGCCGCCTCATAGCTCGGAGTATAGTGTCGTCACCTGCTTGTGCCGGGATATGCAAGTGCCTGCATATGCGCCTGTTGCCCGCCATGACTGCGATGAGCTCGGAAGTGATCTCATGGGGATCGAGCGAGCTGAGGCGTAGACGCAGAAGCCCAGGCACTGCTGCTACCGCCTGCACCAGATCCGCCAAGGTTAGAGGGCTCACCAGATCCGCACCGTAGGCTCCTAAGTGTACCCCAGCTAATACGATCTCCGGAACGCCAGCGGACACCAGAGCCTGCGCCTCCTCCAGTATATGGTGTGGGAGACGACTGCGACTGCGTCCACGAATCCGCGGAATCAGGCAGTATGAGCAGAACTCGTTGCAGCCATCCTGCACCTTGATGACCGCCCGGCTTCTCCCCTCCACGTGAGTCGCCGGCATTTCTTCATACTCCCGGCACTGGGCTATCTTCCCCACCGCGCCAATAGGCTGCCCAGTTGCCGCGGCTTTCTCAACGAAGTCCACAATCCGCCTCCGCCCATCGGTACCGACCACAATGTCTACGCCGCCAATGGCCGCTACCTCAGCAGCTGCTGCCTGTGAGTGGCAACCCATGGCGACCACAATAGCCCCAGGATTCCGCCTGACGGCACGTCGGATCATCTGGCGCGACTTCCTCGCCCCGACATTCGTGACACTGCAGGTGTTTATCACATAGACATCGGCCTCTTCACTGAAGTCGACGATACGGTATCCCCGCTCGCGAAACATGCTAGCCACAGCTTGCGTCTCGTACATGTTCACTTTACAGCCTAGTGTCGTAAAGGCTGCTCGTTTGGGCTCTGCTATACCACTCAGCGCTAATCCCTCCGGCAACAGTGTAGCGATTGGGGTCTCTTGTGGCAAGAGCTCAGGCAGCTCTTCATAAAGAGGGTACACTCAGCACCCCGCCGAAAAGAGTCCAAAAGATGGAGGTGTACCGCGTTGAAACAGCGCGTACTGGTTGTCGACGATGAACCAGCCATCCTGGAGCTCGTCTCCTTCAACCTAAAAAAGGAAGGCTACGACGTCGTCACAGCAGCCGACGGCAAGAGCGCTCTAGAAGTGTTCGCGGCTGAGAAGCCCGACTTGGTCGTCCTGGATCTGATGATTCCCGAACCCGACGGTTACGAGGTCTGCAAGCTCATCCGTGCCCAAAGTGCTGTGCCCGTGATCATGCTGACAGCCAGAGGCGAAGAACAAGACCGCGTCCGCGGACTGGATCTGGGCGCCGACGATTACGTTGTCAAGCCTTTCAGTCCACGTGAGCTGCTGGCCCGAGTTCGTGCGGTGCTGCGCCGCTCCCCTGTTGCCCAGGAAACCGACCGCCTGGTCGCCGGAGACCTAGTCATCGACAGTGAACGGCACCAAGTGACCATTGCGGGAGAACTCGTGGAACTCACGCCGAAGGAATTTGATCTACTCAAGATGCTTGCCGAAAATGCTGGCAGAGCACTTGAGAGAGACTTCTTGCTTGAGAAGGTGTGGGGCTACGCTTTCGCTGGGGCAACCCGCACACTGGACGTGCATATTCGCCGCCTGCGACAGAAAATCGACGATGACCCGCAGAACCCTCGCTATATCGAGACCGTGCACGGCGTAGGATACCGCTTCAGAGAGCAGGGCGGACAAGATGCTTGAGCAGCCTGGCAGTATAGCGGGTCATCGCGATAGCCAGCGCTGGAGTCGCTGGCTTGCTTATCGGCTTAGGTTTCTGGGGCTGGGCGCTGCTTCCTGCGGGATTCGCCGCGTACCTCGCCTGGCAAGTGACCTACCGTAGTGCTGCAGCGAGGGCGGGCCTGGCCCAGCTTGAGGCCGCGATCGCGCAGCTGCCTGAAGGCAAGCTGCCCAGTCTCTCTTCGGTACCAGGCGTCGAGCTCATCCACCTGGCCGCCACTCTCGAGGAGATGCATGAGCGCGTGCAGCAACGCTTGACGCAGCTTGAGCACGACCGAGATCGCCTGCAAGCAGTTTTTACCAGCATGCGTGACGCCGTAATCGCCCTGGGCTCATCAGGACGCATCGCGCTCATCAACCCAGGGGCCGAGCGCTTGTTTCACGTCGAGGCTAAGGAGGTCGAAGGTCGCACTGTCCTAGAAGTCATCCGGCATCGTCAGCTATCCCGGGCCATGCAACAGGCCTTAGGTGGAGCACAGCCTATTACCTTCGAATTTGAGACGATTGACGTGCCACCTCGCCATCTTCAGGCTGAGGTTGCTCCTGTGCGAACCGTAGCCGGCAAGTTGTCCGGAGCAGTCGCCGTGTTGCACGACGTCACGCAACTGCGGCAACTGGAGAGGATTCGTTCCGAGTTTGTGGCCAACGTTTCCCATGAATTGCGCACCCCCATTACTTCCATCAAAGGTTTCCTGGAAACCCTCCTTGACGGGGCGATGCACGAACCTGAGGTTTGCGAGCGTTTCCTCTCTATCCTCGCGAGCGAAACAGAGCGACTAGCGCGTCTCGTTGACGACCTTCTGGAGCTCTCACGTCTGGAAAAAGACGAAGCCCCTATGACCTTGGAGACTCTCAACCTACAGGCCGAAGCCACGCAAGCCCTCGAGCTTGTGGCGCCCATGGCCCAAGAACAGGGCCTCACTCTTGCCTTGCAGGTGCCTGCAAGTCTTCAGGTTAAAGCCGATGCCTCCCAGCTGCGTCAGGCGCTTCTAAATCTTCTCGATAATGCCATCAAATACACGCCGCAAGGTGGGCGCGTCTGGATAGAAGGAAGCGACGTCGCCGAAGATGGGCTCGTCACGATTAGCGTTTGTGACACTGGTCAAGGAATTCCGTCGCGCCATGTGCCTCGGCTCTTTGAGCGATTCTATAGAGTCGACAAGGCTCGATCAAGAGCCATGGGAGGAACGGGGCTGGGCCTCTCCATCGTCCGACACATCGTCGAACAACACGGGGGTCAGATCCACGTGGAAAGCAAAATGGGACACGGAAGTCGCTTCACGATTGCCCTCCCGAGACACCCCTAGTTACCTGTCCTGAGTCTTTACATATTGTTTACTACCCTGCAGACGGCGTGTCCTGGGTTTGTGGTGTTATACTTGAAGGTGATGAAATGTCGGGGGGGATCGCGCTGAACCTAGTGGCGTCTTTGCCAACAGTCACCAGCACAGCCGTAGCCAGTCTACTGCTTGCGGGGCTTACAAGCGCGACAATCGCTTTCATTCTTCCGCAGGGCGCTGCCAGTTTCGTGCGCCTTGGCATGGAGTGGGCCTCTGTCTTGTCGGGAGTCGGTTACCTGGCCTTTGCCCTGGCTTTCACTGGTCGGATCTCTTTCGTGCTTGGCGGCGTAGCCATTGTCTTATCATACCTGCCGCTCAGCGTCCTTCTCCTGTTGCATGCTCTCGAGCCCCACTGGACAGAGTTGGTAGCTGGTCGTGCATTGGGTCTGTCAGTATGGCAAATCGTGGTGGCTACAATCGCAAAAGCCCGTGTGACGCTACGCGCTGCAGTCGGACTCTATGCGTCACGTCTTCTAGCGGATTTGGTCGCTTTGTCAGCGATCTCAGAAGCAAGGGGTAGCATTGCCTGGGCACTCTGCCTTCTGCCCATCTCGATCTTGTGTTTTCGAAGGTCCCTGGCGGTATTTGTCACCGGTACGGGTCGGCCTATCTATCCACCTCTGTTTGGCCCA
Source organism: Limnochordia bacterium (assembly GCA_050951545.1). Lineage (GTDB taxonomy): Bacteria > Bacillota > Limnochordia > DTU080 > DTU080 > DTU080. Next base: position 238,121 of record JBMNJG010000003.1, read on the forward strand.
CTCCCTGAATTACCACCGCGCCTACGAGTTACGCCTAGATTGGCGATTCCCGCTTACCTGACGCTGTATACTACAGTTTTGGTTGTGGCGGCTGCGGCTGTGCTAGAGTTTGGAGGCCTAGCCGTTTTGCACAGTTGGGCCGCCGGAACACTGTCTGGTTTGTCTCAGCCGCCCATACAGACAGATGCTGTGCGGGCGGCTATAGGCGACGCGCTCCCCATTCTTGCCGGTGCGGGCTCCCTGGTACTGCTGTGGAGGCGTAGCCGTGGCCGTATCCGTTGCAGGGCATTTTCATCGCTAGCCGTGAGTGCAGCTGCTTTGTCGCCCATCCTCTTGGCCTACCCAGCCGTGGCCATCTTTGAGGCCGAGCAACCCATTTGGCTTTTTTTCGCAATTGCTGGACTGGCTGTCTACATCGCGCTTCAAGATATCGCCGCACGGTGGGCGCATTCCCTAGCAGCTAGACGCATGTTGAGGCCTGGTCAAGCCACAGCTGCTGCAGCGGCAGGAGCTCTGGGTCTGCCGACCATGGAACCCTATGGCCGTGTTTTCTTCCTCAGCCAGGCGCTCTCTTCAGCCGCTGCCTGGTTTGCTAGTGCGGCATTCCTAGTCGCTCTCAACTGCCCCCGCCAGAGTCTCTCTGCAGCACCTGCACTGGTGTGGGCGGTCATGGCTGGTGCCGCCCAGGCGTCTGCCCTGGCTCTGCGCTCAACAGAGCCTCGCCCGCAGCTACGTGAAGGGGCACAACCTACTACGTTGGAGGATCTCTGGAATGAGATTACCTGAACCGCCAAGCTCGCTTTCTCTGGCTGTGGCCAACCTCACCGCGCAGGTGGATGGGGTGCAACTGCTAGATCACGTTTCCTTTGAGGTACCGGCTGGTGGTAGCCTGTCGATCGTGGGTCCAGTGGGCTCAGGCAAATCGGCACTGATGTGGGCTATCAACCGCCTCTTGGACGAAGTGCCAGGCGCTCACGTTGACGGGCGGATTCTCGTGGCCGGAGTGGATATCACCCAGGTCGCTTCACGCGTGCTGCGGCGACGCGTCGGCCTGCTTATCCCCACACCCTTGGCTCGTACACCTTTTGACGAGATCGCCCTGTCTTTGCGGGGCCTGTCTCGAGAGGAGATCGGTGAACAGACCGAGCGAGTTCTACGCCTGGTGGGCCTATGGCACGAAATGCGTGATCGCCTACGCAGACCGTACAACGTCAACAACCCGGTGACTCTCCGCCTAATGGCTCTGGCTCGCGCCCTCGCCACTTCTCCCGGACTGCTATTGCTGGATGACCCCACAAGAGGTCTGGACAGCATTGGCAGAGCCCGCTTTGAGGATACTGTGATGGCGGCCACCGCGGCAGGCACCATGACTCTGCTCTGGGCGACCCGAGAGCCCGACCAAGCCGGGCGGGTGGCCAAGCACATGGCCTTTCTCTGTTGCGGGAAGATCATCGAGACAGGGCCTACAGAGAGCCTCTTCGAGCGCCCCAAAGATCCTCGCACCGAGAGCTTCCTTACAGGGAACTACAAAAGGCTTCTCTCCCTCGTAAGTCGTTCATCATCACAGGATCTGTCTGGAGGCAGGAACTCATGAACGAAGGCCGCTGCTGCCATCAACTAGAGAGCATCCACCATGACATCCTGCGCATGGGCACTCTTGTAGAAGAAGCGATTCGCGATGCCGATCGCGCTTTGTCAGAACAAGACCTCAGCCTCGCTGAATCCGTCATTGAGGGCGACAAAGCCATCGATGATCTGGAGAGAGGCATAGAAACCGATTGCATACGCATCCTAGCTCTCCGCCATCCTCTGGCCAGCGACCTGCGGACTGTGACCACCGCCCTCAAGGTGATCACCGACTTGGAGCGCATGGGTGATCATGCCACCGATATTGCCCTTATCACCGTGAGGATAGGAGTCAACCCACTGATCAAGCCTCTTGTTGATATCCCACGCATGTCCACTCTGGCCCGCCAGATGGTACATGAGAGCCTCGATGCATTCGTCAGACGCGACGTGGCTCTGGCGGAGAAGGTCTGTGGTGACGACGACCCTGTTGACAAGCTCTATTCAGAACTCCACGACGAGCTGCTGGGCTTCATTGTGCAAGGGGACAGTGCGGTGCGTGCGGAGCAGGCTCTGAACCTACTCTTTGTGGCGCGTTACTTGGAAAGAATCGCAGATCACGCCACCAACATTGCTGAACGCGTGATCTATCTAGTCACTGGCGAACGCGTTTGCCCCTAGCAGACGCTGTCAACCAGCCACGGGCGAAAGCCAAGGGCATCAGCAGCCACCAGCTGATAGAAAACACCTCGATAGCATCCTTGCAGAGCTCGCCTGCCAGGTTCGCCGTGAAGATGACCATAGACACATAGCGCCACGCCGTACTCCTCTAGGATCTCCGTAAATCCCGTAGGCATGGCACCGCTCTCTGCGGGCGGAAAATGCATCATCGCCACCAAGCGGCGGGCTCCGGATCTCCGGCCATGTTCTAGTGAGAAACGCAACCGCTGAAGCTCCCGCTCGTAGATACGGATATCGTGCGCACTGACCCCTTCTTTTGAGGGAAGATCCCACCCACGCGCACCACAGACTGCCGTAGCGTCAGGCAAAAGTACGCAGTCATTCTGAATGGCCTGCACGTTAGAGGGCAACAGCTGGCGCACTTTGCCGATGCCTTGCCACCAATAATCATGATTTCCTCGCAACAAGACAATATGACCAGGAAGATCGCCGAGGTAGGCCAGATCAGGCAGGACATCCTCTAGGCGCATAGCCCAGGAGATATCACCCGGAACCAACACCCAATCGTCGCTGTGCACAACGCTATGCCAGGCCTCACGCAGCCGCGTCACATGATCGCGCCACTGAATGCCAAAGACATCCATGGGCTTGTCCTGGCCTCCTGGCAAGTGTAGATCGCCGATGGCAAACAGCCTCATCGAGTTAGTCGAAGTAGACAATCTGGGCATCCACCCCTGCCGCCGACAGCGTCAAGATAGCGTAGGAATACTGTGAACTCATGCGCTTATCCGTTGGAGAACCCGGATTAAGCAGCACAAGACCCTCATGTCTCATGCACACAGCCCGATGTGAGTGGCCAAATACGATACAGTGCACGTCATCGAAGGAGCGCACGGCGCGAGTAAGCGTACTGCCACTGCTACCATCGCCGTGTACGACACCGATGCGCCACCCTTGTGCTTCGACCACTCGCCTGCGCGGAAGCATCCGTCGCAGCGGAGGTGGATCCATGTTGCCACACACTGCATGCACCGGAGCCGTCGTGGCTAGAGTTGAGAGCACATCAGGATGCACAAGGTCACCAGCGTGGATGATCAGGTCCACCCCGGCCATTCCCGAACAGACCTCCGGGGGAAGACGCCGGGCGCGACTTGGGATATGGGTATCGGACAAAACACCTATCCGCATGACCAGCCCCCATCACTCTCTTGTGTCATGCCGTCCAGTTCGCCAAACGCACTAGCTATCAGCGCCACCAACACCACGCCAGCAGTCTCGGTCCGCAAGATGCGAGCCCCCAGGCTGCAGACAAAAGCCCCCTGATCTTGCAGGCCACATGCCTCCGCTGACGACAGCCCTCCTTCCGGCCCAATCACAGCTCCAACACTAACCTCCGACGCTGGATGCTGTCCACTCAGCCAGTAACGCAAAGGGCTTGACGCCCCCTCCCAGGCGACAACCAGCTGCTCACAGGGGAAGTGGCGCACTGCTTCGGCCAAAGGTTCGACAGGCGACACCGAAGGCCAGCGCGCCCGACCAGACTGCTTGGCTGCTTCACGAGCGATTCTCTCCCAGCGCTGACTGCGAACAATGGCCTTGTCACCCTCGAGGCGCACCACACTGCGCTCTGTGACCACGGGATGAATAGCTGCCGCACCTAGTTCGGTGCACTTTTGCACCAGATAATCCATCTTGTCTCCCTTGGACAGACCCGCGAAAAGATGCAGTTGCATGCGCGGCTCTGCGGGACCTTGGCGCTCACTGATCACATCCGCCAGACATGCCCTGGGCGCGACCTGCGTGAGTACTCCCAGGTATTCCACACCTGAACCATCGCATAGCACGACGCGTTGCCCGCATGTCAAGCGTAGTACTCTCGCGGCATGTTGGGCCTCGTCCCCTAGGATCTGCACCCGACGCGCGCCCGTCTCGCCGTCGCGCTCAATATGATCTGGCACCACAAAAAAACGGGGAAGGCTCAAGACTGACGACCGCCTATCACACAGAACCATTCGTCTATCTGCCGCTCCTGGGTGATCACCAGACCACTTTCGGCCCAGGCCGCCCGCACAGCCCCCATGCGCTCAGCCACAATGCCCGAAGCGATAAAGCATCCTCCTGGGCGCAAGTAGCCTGCCACCCGCGGCAGAATCTTGACAATGGTCTCGGCGATAATGTTGGCTACGATGATGTCAAAACGCATCTCCTGCACATCATCCACGACACCTGTCGCCACGGTAACGTTCGTCGCGACCCCATTGGCCTCCACGTTTTCTTGCGCAACAGACACTGCTCGCGAGTCAATATCCAAGGCGTGTACGCGAGCTCCGAGCTTCGCTGCGGCAATCGCCAGGATTCCAGAGCCAGTGCCCAAGTCCAGCACAAAGTCATGCGGAGCCACAGTACCCTCCAAGGCCTGCAAGCAAAGCCGCGTGGTCGGATGTGTGCCAGTCCCAAAAGCCATGCCAGGATCCAGGCGAATCAACACCTCTCCCGGCCGCGGTTCGTACGTTAACCATGAGGGGACGATGACCAATCGGCGGCCAATCCGCTGTAGCGTGTAGTACTTCTTCCAGGCATTGGCCCAGTCTTCAGCATGCACCATTCTCGCAGAGACCTGCCCCAAACCGGGATCCAACCCCGCCTCCACCAGGCGCCGTACCGTGCCAGACAGACCGACCAGCACCTGGGCGGAGGTATCAGCTGGTAGGTACGCCTTCACTGTGACACCCGTCAGCATCGGGCCTGCATTGCCAGGCGATGAGCCCGCGTCGGGCTCATCGATAAGTGCCGTGCCTAGCTGTTCGACACGCCGCATCACGAGCCGAGGGTCGTCGATCACCACGCCCCCGGCACCCAAATCCATCAGCATCTCACTGACTGCCTCTACAGCCTCCGAGCTCGTCACCACGCTGACTTCGAGCCAGTCCTGAGAAACACACACCGAATTCAGTCCCCCTGCCCGCTGGTCGCGTCTACTCGGACCGCCCTGGGTTGCCAAAAGCTTCCTTCACTCGCCTAAACAGGTTCTTATCTTGCTGCCCATTCGTGTCACCATCGCCGCCCGAAAGCTGCGAGAGTTCGCGTAGCAGTTCGCGTTGACGCGCAGACAGCCGCGTTGGCGTCACCACCTTGATGGTCACCCGCTGATCACCGCGTCCATAGCCGCGGACCGCCGCTATGCCCAAACCCCGCAAACGAAAGACTGTTCCCGTCTGAGTACCCTCGGGTATCTTTAGCTTGGCCTTACCGTCCATGGTCGGTACCTCGATCTCATCTCCGAGCGCGGCCTGGGAAAAGCTGATGGGTATCTCACAGACTACATCGTTTCCCTCGCGGTGAAACAGACTATGGGGCTTGACCCGGACGAAGACGTATAGATCGCCGGGAGGTCCTCCTCTGCTACCAGCCTCTCCTTCACCGGAGAGCCGTACCCGCATGCCATCGTCGATGCCGGCCGGAATGTTCACCTTTATCTGGCGGCGCCGATGCACAACACCGCGCCCCTGACACTCCGAACATGGCTGCTTTACAGTCTTGCCTTCACCCTGGCAACGGGTGCAAGCAGTGACATTCACCATACGCCCAAAAGCGGTTTGGCGCTCTTGGCGCATCGAACCACTGCCTCCGCAGACCTCACAGGTAACGATAGGCGTTCCTGGTTCTGCTTTGTTCCCGTGACAGTGCGGACATGTCTCACTGCGCGGTATCGTGATCTCGATAGTGGTGCCGAAAGCTGCCTCGGTGAACTCTAGGGTTGCATCGTAGCGAAGATCAGCGCCTTTTTGCGGGCCGCGCCGTTCGCTTCTGCCTGCCCCACCAAAGAACGCGTCGAAGATACCACCAAGATCATCAAAGCCTCCGAAGCCCCCAAAAGGATCAAAGCCCCCTGCTCCCATGCCCTGTTGGTCAAAGGCCGCATGGCCGAACTGGTCATACTTCGCACGCGCATCCGGATCTTGAAGGACCTTGTAGGCTTCCGTGGCCTCTCTGAACTTCTCTGCCGCGTGTGGGTCATCTTTGGCTACATCCGGGTGGTATTGATGGGCCAGACGGCGGTATGCCTTCTTGATCTCGGCCTCGGAAGCGTCTTTACCAACCCCCAAGACCTCGTAATAGTCTCTTTTCGCCACGCCTTCTCTCGCCCCCTGGCAGCTATTCCACACAGTACGCGGCGACACATGGGCTCAATCACCCATGTGTCGCACTTGACCATCAGCGCACATCCACAGCTCAACTCTCGTCATCCATAGTAAAATCGGCGTCAACCGTCTCATGATCCCCACTATCATCGCCATCATCGTCAGACGGCGCGTCGTTCGATGCAGCACCTGCAGCCTCATACACTCGCGAGGTCACTTTGTACAACGCCGAACTCAGGGCCTCTTGCTTGTCCTTGATGGCCTGAATGTCCTCGCCACCCATGACCCCTTTCAGAGCTTCCTGTGCCTCGATGATCTCCTCGCGCTCTTCGGCGGTAACCTTGTCGCCCAACTCCTTAAGCGAGCGGTCAACAGAGTAGACAAGTCCATCCGCCTCGTTGCGGGCCTCGATAAGTTCCTTCCGCCTCATGTCTTCCTCAGCGTGACTCTCTGCCTCCTGAACCAAACGGTCGATATCCTTCTCGCTCAGGCCCGTACGCGCCGTAAGAGTGATCTCCTGCGCCTTACCAGTGCCCAGATCTTTCGCCGAGACCTTGACGATGCCGTTGGCATCTATGTCAAAAGAAACCTCGATCTGCGGTATTCCTCTGGGAGCGGGCAAGATGCCGCCCAGCTGGAAACGCCCCAACGTGACGTTGTCGGAAGCCATCGGACGCTCACCTTGCAGCACATGAATGTCGACTTGCGTCTGGTTGTCTGCAGCCGTGGAAAAGATCTGCTTCTCCACTGTGGGAATCGTAGTATTGCGCTCGATCAGCTTGGTGAAAACGCCACCGAGTGTCTCAATCCCCAGTGACAACGGAGTCACATCGAGAAGCACGATATCCTTAACTTCACCAGCGAGAACACCAGCCTGGATAGCCGCTCCCACAGCCACCACTTCGTCAGGATTGACACCCTTGTGGGGCTCCTTGCCTATAAGCTTATGGATGGCGTTCTGAACCGCTGGGATGCGCGTCGATCCGCCCACCAAAATGACGCGGTCGATGTCACTGGGTTCCAGACCTGCGTCAGCCAGGGCCCGCCGCGCAGGCCCCATAGTAGCCTCGACTAAGTCTTTGGTCAGATCATCAAACTTGGCACGCGTCAAAGCGATATCCATATGGAGCGGACTGCCTTGCTTCATAGCGATGAACGGCAGATTGACTGTCGTCTGAGCTATCCCCGACAACTCCACTTTGGCCTTCTCGGCCGCTTCCTTCACACGCTGTAGAGCTGTGCGATCCTTGCTCAGGTCGACACCAGAGGTCTTTTTGAACTCATTCACAAGGTAGTCCATAACCCGCTGGTCGAAGTCATCGCCGCCCAAACGGTTATTCCCGCTTGTCGCTTTTACCTCGTAGACCCCGTCACCAAGCTCAAGAATTGAGACATCAAATGTTCCGCCTCCGAGATCAAAGACCAGCACCGTATGATCCTCGGTGCGATCGGCACCGTAAGCGAGCGCCGCGGCAGTTGGCTCATTGATGATACGCAGAACCTCCAGACCCGCAATCGTGCCCGCATCCTTCGTCGCCTGACGCTGAGCGTCCGTAAAGTAGGCAGGAACAGTGATCACAGCCTGCGTGATCTTCTGACCTAGATAATCTTCTGCATCAGCCTTGAGCTTCTGCAGAACCATTGCCGCGATCTCTGGCGGAGTATAGTTGCGGCCATCGATACGAGCCTTGTATTCAGTGCCCATTTGCCGTTTTATCGACAGTATTGTGCGATCAGGGTTGCTGACCGCCTGCCGCTTGGCCACTGCACCTACGAGGCGTTCTGCTTGCTGACCGTCCTCTTTCTTGCTGAAGGCCACCACTGACGGCGTTGTCCGACCGCCCTCAGCGTTGGGGATGACCACTGGCTCCCCGCCTTCCATGACCGCAATGACCGAATTGGTGGTGCCAAGGTCAATACCGACCACCTTGCTCATAGATCCTTCCTCCACTCTGGTATGCATCAGTCGACGTGATCTTGCCCAGCCGACACAACGTGTCACTGGCTAGCTCGTCGGATTCTCCGGCGTAGGTCCCACTTTTACCTTAGCTGGGCGTAGTAGACGACCAGCAAAACTGTACCCTTTTTGATACTCTGCAACGACATAGAGCTCACCGCCAGCAGACTCCTCACGCGCCACCGCCTCATGGCAATGAGGATCAAATGCTGTTCCTAAGCTCTGAACCTGCGATAACCCTTCAGAGTGAAGCGCAGCCAGAAGCGCCCGCTGCACCATACTCACACCCTCGGCGAGGCCATCACTAGATCCGGCGCTGGACGCTGCCTCTAAGGCTCGATCGAGATCATCCAACACAGGCAGCAGCTTAGTTATCAGCCGCTCGGCGCCTCTTTCGGACTGCTCCTCGAGCTTCTGTTGGCTACGGCGACGAAAGTTGTCGAAATCAGCACGCAACCTCGCGTACTGCGTAGCCAGGACCTCTAGCTGCTGCTGCTTTTCCTCCAACTCCGCATCCCGGCTGCGGTCGCTTTCTTCAACGACCTCGACTGCCTCAGCAGCCTCGCACGCCGCCTCCTCATGTGTTGCGTCAGGCTGCGGCACGTCTGGATCCACCAAGTTACAACGACCTCCCAAGGTAGAGACTCTCTTACCATTTCTAGGCCGACACTGTTCCACTGAGCAGCTCTGACAGCATGTCGGCTACTAACTGAACCATGGCAATCGCCCTGGTGTATTCCATTCGGGTAGGACCGATGACGCCAACAGCACCGACTGCCCGCCCTCCGCTACCATAGGTCGCGCTTACTACGCTGCAGTCTCGCACCCCTTCATAGGGATTTTCCTCTCCAATGCTGACCCCTATGCCTTCTGTGCTTCTGCTGATGACCTCTATGAGGCGCTCGCGCTCTTCCAAGGCCGAAAGCAGAGCTTTCGCCCTAGTGATCTCCTGGAACTCAGGATGATCGATGAGGTTGATGCTTCCATCGACCAGCACCTTTTCCGAGGTGTTTGTGAGCCCCTCAACGAGCATTTCCATCAAAACCGGGTACAGAATGGGGTCGGGCACTTCGTCAGCAAGCTGCCTGCAGACCTCGCTGGTCACATCACGCAAAGCCTTGCCTCTCAGCCTGGCGCTGATACGCTGACCCGCCAACATGAGCGACTCCGGCACCATACGCTCCACCTCAGCAATGCGGTTCTGCACAAGGCCCGGATCGGTGACCACCACAGCCAGAAGGTGGCTATCATCAATAGGAACAAAGCGCACTGCACGCACGACACTATCTAAGATACTGGGCGCAACAGCCACTGCGGCATAATGAGTCACGATGCCCAACACGCGTAGGGCCCGGCGGATGATCTCCTCTACGACTACCTGCGGAGCCATCATCTTCTCCCGTACGAAGACCATCTCTTCTTCGGACACCCTGGGATCAGGTATGAGCACATCCACATAGAACCGATATCCCTTGTCCGAGGGGATACGTCCAGCCGAAGTATGCGGCTGCTGCAGGTAACCCGACTCCTCTAGATCAGCCATTTCATTGCGGATAGTGGCGGGACTTACGCCCAGACTGTACTTGCGGGCAATTGTCCGCGACCCGACTGGTTCAGCTGTTTCGATATAGTCGTCGGTGATAGCCCGCAGGATAGCCTCTTTTCGCTTATCCATCCTGCTTCACCACCGGAAAGATATGCCGCGACAGTCTGTAACCCTCTCGCTTTAGCACTCGCCTAGGGCGAGTGCTAATCATCACACCCAACATAGCACCGCCCCCCTGCTTTGTCAAGAAGAACGCAAGAAAGCAGCAAACACCTGATTGCCGAAGAGCAGCCCTCTTCTTGTCAATCTGACCGAGGTGTCATACTCCACGAGACCAAGTCGCACCAACCGGGCGATTTCGTCACCATACACCGACCGCAGTCCGCGTCCAAAACGACTCCGGAAACGTCCGTCGCTTACACCCTCGAGAAGACGCAGACCCATGATCATGGTCTCATCCATCTCATCGTCCGGGGAGAGCTGGCGCCGCTCTGCGATGGGCAGTAATCCTTGCTCCAGCCCCCGGCTGTACGCCTCCACATCAGACGTGTTGGCCCAACGTTGCCCACCCCAGTGAGAGTGAGCGGCAGGGCCCAAGCCCCTGTACCACTCGTTGCGCCAGTAGATCTCATTGTGCTGGCAACGATGTCCCGGTCGAGACCAGTTGGAGATCTCGTATTGCTCGTAGCCAGCAGAGCGTAATCTCTCAATGGCCCACTCGTACATGGCCAGTTCCGTCTCTTCATCGGGAAGGCTGAGCTTGTTCTCGCGTAGTAGCGTCGCCAAGGGCGTAGAGGGCTCGACGATCAGGCTGTAACAAGAGACATGGTCTGGAGTCAGCTCAAGAACTTGCTCAAGAGTCTGGCGAAAATGCGGCATGGCTTGCTCTGGCAGGCCAAACATAAGGTCGATGCTGATGTTCGTAAATCCTGCTGACCGAGCTGCCAGTACGCTAGTCACGGCATCCTGCGCTGTGTGTAGGCGCCCCAGGAGTTCTAGTAGTCTGGAGTCGAGACTTTGCACGCCAATGCTCAAGCGATTGGCACCAGCAGCCCTTATGGCAGCCAGACTTGTCGCGTTTACTGTCCCGGGATTCACCTCCACGCTCACCTCCACATCCGGCGAGTGCTTGAACATGGAAAGGATCTGCCGCAGGATGCTGCACAGCATGGCGCAGGGCAAGACCGATGGTGTACCACCACCAACAAAGATGCTCGTCACAGGTACCTGGAGCATCTCTCGAGCAACCGTCTCAATCTCCCGGGCTAGAGCTTCAAAGTAGGTCTGCATCTCTTCTGTACATGCGGGATATGAGACGAAATCACAGTAACAGCATTTACGTAAACAGAAGGGCACGTGGACGTAGATACCAGCTCCGGCTCCTGGCATGGGTGTAGGTCGCTCAGGCATCTCCGATACGCAACACAGCCAAAAAGGCCTCCTGCGGCACCTCCACGGTCCCAAGCTGTTTCATCCGTCTCTTGCCCTCTTTCTGCTTCTCCAGAAGTTTGCGCTTCCGTGAGACGTCGCCGCCATAGCATTTGGCCAGAACGTCTTTGCGTAGGGCACGAACCGTTTCTCTGGCAATCACCTTGTTACCGATACTGGCCTGAATAGGTACCTCAAACATCTGACGAGGGATGACTTCCTTAAGCCTTTCTGTCAGCTGGCGCGCACGTTCATAGGCCTTGTCGCGATGGACGATGCATGATAGGGCATCCACTGGCTCGCCATTCAGAAGGACGTCAAGCTTCACCAGTTCACTCTCACGGTAACCGATGAGCTCATAATCCAGGGAGGCGTAGCCTTTGGAACGGGATTTGAGCTTGTCAAAGAAGTCCATAAGAATCTCTGCCAGGGGTAGCTCGTACTCAAGGCGAGCACGTTCCGGGGTGATGTACTCCATGGTTACGTACTGCCCTCGACGATTCTGGCACAGCTCCATAATCGGGCCTACGAAATCTCGCGGGGCGACGATCGCTGCCCGCACAAAGGGCTCCTCCACCTTCTCAATGGTAGTGGGATCAGGATAGTAGGCAGGATTGTCAATGCTCAGAACCTGCGAGTCGCTGCGATAGACCTTGTACACCACGCTAGGTGCGGTGGCGATGAGATCCAGATCAAACTCGCGCTCCAGTCGCTCTTGCATGATCTCCATATGCAACAGGCCCAAAAAGCCGCACCGGTAGCCAAAGCCCAAAGCCATAGACGTCTCCGGTTCGAAGATCAGGGATGCATCGTTGAGTTGAAGTTTCTCCAAGGCTTCGCGCAAGGCAGTGTACTCCTCATTGATCACAGGGTACAGACCGCAAAACACCATCGGCACAGCTTTTCGGTAGCCAGGAAGCGCCGCGGCCGCTGGCCGCTCGGCCTCTGTGATCGTGTCGCCTACGCGTGTGTCCCTCAGATCCTTCATCTGAGCAATCACACAGCCTACGTCACCAGCCTTGAGTTCGTCGATCGGGGTCATGTGAGGCCGAAAGATGCCCATCTCAGTCACCTGAAATGTACGACCAGTCGCCATCATCTGAATGTGAGTGCCGATTCGTACCGTACCGTCCACGACCCGTACGTAAGCAATGGCTCCCCGGTAGGGGTCGAAGTGAGAGTCAAAAATCAGGGCCCGGAGAGGCTGACTTGCGTCACCCTCTGGAGGAGGGATACGCGTGATAATGGCCTCGAAAACGCCTTCGATCCCCTCGCCTGTCTTCGCACTGACAAACGGAGCATCAGAAGCATCGATGCCTACGCTCTCTTCCAGCTCTCTGCAGACCGACTCGGGATTGGCACCGGGAAGATCAATCTTATTGATCACCGGGATAATTTCCAGATCATGCTCTAAAGCAAGATACAAGTTGGCAAGCGTCTGTGCCTCTATGCCCTGGGACGCGTCAATCACCAGCAAGGCCCCTTCACAGGCGGCCAGCGACCGGCTTACCTCGTACGAGAAATCGACGTGCCCTGGGGTATCGATCAAATTCAGTGTATAGATCTCGCCATCACGAGCCCTGTACTCTATGCGCACGGCCCGCAATTTGATGGTGATGCCGCGCTCACGCTCAATATCCATGGAATCAAGCACTTGGTCAGTCATGTCGCGCTCTGATAGAGCGTTTGTGCGCTCCAAGAGCCGGTCAGCCAGTGTGGATTTACCATGGTCAATATGAGCAATAATACAGAAGTTCCTCACGCGGTTCTGCAAACGTCGCCACCTCTCGCCCCTTCATTGCCGCCTAGGCATAGCACACCTAATTATAGCATTGGCGTCTACTGCTCACAAGGATGCATGGGTCTCGGCGAGTCGAAGAGAAGAAGCAGGTCGAGAACCGGTCGAGACGGGGGCTACTGGCGCGGACCAGCAAGATGCCCCATACAGAGTCGACCAACCGATAGAGGAAGTGGAGATTTGTCTGAACGTCCTGTGGCCAAAACAGCTGGTGTCGTCATGCTGCTTATCATGCTCAGTCGCCTGCTGGGTTTCGTAAGAGAACGAGCGATCGCCGAGGTCTTCGGTATGGACTGGCGAACGGACGTCTTCCGAGCCGCCTTCAACATCCCGGACCTCATGTTCTTCCTTCTCGTAGCCGGGGGACTCAACGCAGCCTTCATACCCGTCTTCACCGCCTACTTGGCCCGAGACGAAGAAGAAGAGGGCTGGCGCATGGCTTGGACGTTCTTCGCCCTTGGCATTGGCCTGCTCGCTCTTATGACCATCGCTGGTATGGTCTTCACACCAGCCCTAGCCCCCTTAGTAGCTGTTGGTTTTGGCGGAGAGCAGAAGATGCTGCTTATCACCCTTATGCGCGTGATGTTCCCTGCTGTGGCCTTTACTGCACTCGCCGGCTTGGGCATGGGCATTCACAAGTCCTACAAGAGCTTCGGCGCTCCGCTATGGGGACCGATCGCCTATAACCTGATGATCATCATTGGCACGTACACATTGGGGCGCCGCCTGGGAATCATGGGCATGGCGATTGGCACAGTGGTCGGGGCGGTAAGCAACTTCCTGGTACAGCTACCGTTTTTCGTCCGCAAGGCATCCCCCCATCCCTTTTTCTTCGATATCCATCATCCAGGCATAAAAAGAGCCTTCCACCTGATGGGGCCAGCCGTCGTCAGCTCATCGATCACTCAGCTCAATTTCACGATCATCACCTCCTTAGCCTCTAGCCTGCAAGAGGGAAGCATCAGTGCCTTGCGCACGGCAAACACCTTGGTTCAGCTGCCTTTGGGAGTCTTCGCCATGGGGGTATCCATGGTAATACTTCCCACCCTTTCGAGTCTCATGGCCCGCGATGAGATGAAGGCATTCCGCAACACGTTCTCCCATGGCCTACGTCTGGTGCTGTTTCTGACCATTCCAGCAGCGGTAGGGCTGGTCGTGATGCGTGAGCCTTTGATCCGGCTGCTTTTCCAGGTCGGAGAGTTTGGAGCAAAGGACACAGCAATGGCAGCCCGCGCCGTGTTGTTCTATGCCCCCGGTCTGGTAAGTCAATCAGCCATCCAGATCCTAGTTCAGGTCTATTATTCCCTGCAAGACACCAAGACGCTAGTGCGTGTCTCTGCACAAGCGATTGTCATCAACACGCTGCTTGGGCTCCTTTTCATCCGTTTTACCTCGCTTGGTCACGGAGGTCTGGCTCTAGCCTACTCATTGACGAGCATGTGGAACATGGTGAGCTATCTGCGCGGTCTACGTCGAGCGATCGGTAGTATAGACGGACGGCGCCTCCTGCGTTCAGCTACCCTCGCCCTCGTAGCTTCTGTAGCGATGGGATTGACGGCCAAAGCTGCCACCACCATCGCTGCCTCGTACGGGGGACGTCTCATGGAGGTTGCTATTGGCGTCTCCGCGGGTGTGCTCGTTTACATGGTTATGGCCTTCGCACTGCGTATGGAAGAGATCTCGCTTCTCAAGCAGGCCCTGTCTGCGGGCCGTACTGCCCGCCCCGCCCGTGACTAGGGTCTGCGAGTACCTGGTACTGGCACCTGCACAGGAGGCTGAACGTTCGTTTGCCTCTTCTGCTCAGATGCTGATGGTACAGATGAGGCGGGCTGAGTAATAAGTGCCGATGCCCGAACTGACACACTGGGGAGGTCATGGAGCGTCATAGCCACCACATCGGCCATCAGAGCTGCACTGCGTAAGGCAAACTGCTCGTCATCTATGTAGTTGCCAATCTCCAAAAGGACCATGTGCGGATGTAGGTGCTGATTGTACCGATTGCTACCAACGACAGGATAGGATCGTAGCAGCCCAGGGTATAGCTCATTCATGCTCTTTTTCATCACGTTGGCGACGTGGATATTCTCCGACCAACGCGGGTGTAGCCGTTCGGAATAGCTCACTGGTTTGGTGACAACAACCATGACCTGGGCCATCTTCTGTGCACCAATATCGCGCACAAACGACACGTTTTGTGCCCCGTCACGGTGCACATCAAGCACGAGGCGAATACTGGGGTACTTCTGCAGAAGCTGCTGCACAGTGACAGCGGCCCGCTGATACGACTGGGTGTAGCTGGGAAAGTCGTGGATCGCCTTAGAGTGGAGTACCGGAATGCCGTAGCGTTCGCTAAGAGTACGCGCCAAGGCCTCGCCGACCCGCACCACTCCCGTGTCCGCAGTATTGAAGCGATGGTACTGCTGGGGAGACGATGACACAACCTCACTAGATGCATAGATCTCTGAGGTATGCGTATGGAAAATCAGCACCAAGGGCTCCCGCCCCCACTCCCTGTTCTGCAGCTTCGCCAATGTCGTGGTCGAGGCGTGGATCACACGAGACGATGGCAGCTCGTGGTCAGCAACAGGTTCAGGTTCTTGCTTCTCTCCAGCGAACTCCGTTGGCCTCTCCGGTGCCGGCACGTAGAGACCATAGGGCATGGCCGCCAAGACAAGCGTCTGGGGTTGCGACATGTCGTAACCGAGAACTACGTACAACCATGAGCGCAGTACGTGACGCCAACCAAAGCGCGGTGGAGGATCCGGCCCCACCTCAGCCATGGCTGGCAACGTCTGCTGCAGGATAGCCTTGCCTCGCACTGCATCCATGCCTAGCCAACCGTCCACCGCTGGTGCCATACGCGCTCCTTCGCGGGCGATCTGCCCCACTAGCACACCGAGCCAGGAACTGGTGACTGGCGTAAGCACTAGCAATAAAGGTACCATTACCAGCAGCCATCGAATCGCGAAGCCGCCACGTGGCCCGCTCATGTGCCTGCGCAGCAGCCTCATGAAGCGCATCCGAAAAGCTGCGGTCAGCATGTTATCACCTGCCCTGACATACAGAAAGCCGCTTAAAGCATATGGGAAGCGCTAGCTCTGTATGTGTAACACCGGATTAGTCTAAATGTCAGGGATCGGCCATAGGCTTGTTTTGACGTGGAGGTGATCGACACAGTGTATCATCGTCTTTGGTCACTGACCCTCACTGTCATGGTGCTTTTCGGAGTCTTTATCTGGTGGCAACCTATGCACGCCTGGACAGGCACCTGCGGCCTCGAGCCTGGCCCCTTATACCCCGGTCCCCAGGCCAATGCAGGGGAGGTTGCAGAGCTTCAGCAACGACTCCAGAGTCTGGGGTACTTCACAGGAAGCATTGATGGAACGTTCGGTCCTACTTTGGAACTCGCTGTGCGCAGATTCCAGAGTGATCAGGGACTAACAGCCAACGGCGCGGTGGGCGATGCCACCTGGCTGGCCCTAGCGAGCGGCTCCATACCCGTGAGTAAGAGTTCTCTACCAAAGCCAGAGGGTTCAATGCACTTGGTGATCGATACCCGCAGCCTGCGACTAACCCTCTTCGTCGATGGCAAGCCCTACAAGAGCTATCCCATCGCAGTTGGCCGACAGAAGAAATGGGATTGGAGCCCTGTCGGCGAATGGAGAATCGTCAACAAGGGTGTCAACTGGGGCAGCGGATTTGGTACTCGTTGGATGGGACTGAATGTGCCGTGGGGTGTCTACGGCATCCATGGTACCAACAAGCCCTACAGCATCGGCACGAGAGCTAGCGGCGGCTGCATCCGTATGTATAACCATCATGTGGAAGAGCTGTACAGCTGGATCCCCCTCGGAACCACAGTCATCATCAGTGGCGACACGCCGCCGATCGCCTTTGGGCGAACACTAACGGTGGGCAGTAGCGGGAAAGACGTCGTCGCGGTGCAAAGCCGTCTGCAAGAATTCGGTTTCGCCGTTGGCGGAGCGGATGGCCGTTGGGGACCAGCTTCTGAAGCGGCTGCACGCAGTCTCCAAGAGCTCTACGGTTTGCCCTCCGACGGCAAAGTGTACACCGACATATACTATATCTTGGGCCTGAAGTGATGATATCTGGGGGCGAACCAGTATGGCACGCAGACGCTTTCCTGCTCTGCTCATTGCTTCATTGATCCTTCTGAGCGTGCTCATGGTGCTATGGCAGCCCTGGCTACCTAGACTGAAGGTGGGGTCAGTGCGCATTAACCCAAAGGTGTCGATAAATGCCAAGAAAGAGTACCGCATCGTGGTCTGGGATTACGAGTTACCGTTGCCGTGGAGCAAAGCCACCTACGAGGAGACTCTAACTCAACGAGCGGAGGCTTTTCGCCAACAGCATCCCAACATCATCGTCCACGTAGTGCTGCGTCCCTGGAATGAGGGTGACGGAGCGCTTCGTGACGCAGTAGAGCAAGGCGAAGCCCCCGACGTTGTGAGCATGCCCGGTGGGGTACGTCTGCTATCGAGTGACTTCCAGGTGCCTCTAGAACACTACTTAGGCATCGATCAGAGAGACGATCTCTTACCTGCAGCTCGACAAGGAGCGACCCACAAGCATTTGTGGGCCTTCCCCAGCCTGATAAGCCCCGCCAGGTGGGTCATCCGCCTGAATGACACTCTGCCCAACCCACTGACGGCTCTAACTTGGGCCCAGTGGACGGAAGCGTTAGCGGAGAACCGAACGAAGACAGGCGGAGGCGGACTCGCCGCGAACGTGCTCGATCCGGCCTTCTTCTACGAACTCATGATTTCGGCGACAGGACAGAACCTGCTGGGGCCCGACGGAACCGTTCAATGGACAGAGGAGAGTGTTCAGGACGCAGCAGAACAGCTGCGCACCTGGGTCGAAAAGGGCCTCATGCCAGCCGACGTGGAGACCGCTGCCCGCACGCGCTTGGCACGATTCTGGGACGGCAAGGCACTGGGTATTGCACCAGCAAACCCCTGGCTCCTGCATCACATTCTGGAACGAGTGGGCATGCTGGACTCCCCTCAAGGCAGTGACCCGGCCTCTACTGCCAGCACAGTCGCCTCGTCTCGGCCTCTCGAGAAGGTTCAGCCAAGTGTCAGTTGGATCCCTCCGCCACAGATGGCTGAGCGACTCTGGGTCGCAGCCACTCTCAGCGGTTACGCCGTCTTTCGCCAGGGCAAGTACAAAGGAGACGACCACACCAGGGCGGCCAGCCTCGTGGCGGCATATCTGAGTCGTGAGATGGGCTCTTGGACCGCGGCACGCACTTTCTCTGTGCCAGCTCACCAGTCATCGCTGGAGAGCTGGTTGGCCAGCTCGCTTCTCCCAGAGGCAGACATGCGTCTATTGCTGCAATGGTGCGCAAGCGCCGTCACCCCCCCAGTTGACGACCAGTTGGCCCGTCTAGTGACACGCGTGATGACAGAGAGCGTGGTACCTAATCTGGTGGCAGTGCTCAAAGGAGAGATGTCGGCCTCCCATTTTGCGCGAGAGCTTCAGACCACCCCGATCGCCGCCATTGCCGAGATCGCTGTGCCTTAGGCCTAGCTCGTACGGCTCAGGTAGTTGAGGATCTCTGTCAGATCAATGCTTGGATGCAGAGCTGCATTGAGGGCCCCGGCAACAACCGTTGAGATGTCGTCAATGTAGGCGTCAATGTCTTTGGGGGTCACGATCATGCTCCCCATGTAAGGCTGCAACAGCTGGGCCATCATGTAGCGCTTCTGTTGCGGATCAACTGGCAGGCCAAAAGCGTCGTGGCGCGGACCTTCTGACTCGACCACGGGGCGGTCTGCATCCATCACTCTGATGCGGCTTGGATCAAGACGTCCAGGAGCTGGCGGCAGGGGTGCATCCAGCCCTACCGGGGGCCGGAATCCCATCTCCTGGGCCAGCAGCTCCATGGCGTCCCCGGCTATCGTCACCGCATGAACCACCGTAGGCACGCCAATCGCGAGAACAGGAATGCCTAGAACCTCTTGCGTAATGGCCATTCGCTTGTTGCCCACACCTGAACCCGGATGTATCCCCGAATCGGCCAGTTGGATCGTACTGCATACCCGCTGGGACGAGCGTGAGGCCAGAGCATCGATGCAGATAACCAGATGAGGCTTGATCCTGTCCACTACGCCCATCACGATCTCACCAGTCTCAATGCCCGTAAGCCCCAAAACGCCGGGGGCCATGGCCGATAGCGGTCGCAGCCCACCCCTGAGCTCCGGAGGAGACATCTCGTACAAGTGACGAGTGACGAGCACCTGCCCCACGACTTTGGGTCCCACTGAGTCAGGGGTGGCATTCCAGTTGCCAAGCCCTACCACGAGTACGCCAGCGTCCTGTGCCAGGCCCATATGCTCAAGAAAGCTCGAGATCTCACGTGCTACTGTCTGTGCGACCTCCTCCTGTGCCTCTTTGTCACGCAAGCGGAATACCTCTGATTCCACAGTGACGTAGTTGCCCCTTACCTTGCCCATCATCCGAGCGCCTTCGTCTGTGGCAATGACGACCCGACTGATCTTTGCATGTTCGGTCTCTTCATTCTCGACGCGCACCCCAGGTATCTCTGGTGGGCCTTCACGATCCACAATGACTTGGTGTGCTTCAAGAGCCAGATCTGTGCGGACTCCATAGCGTTCCTGAAAATCAGCATCAGCTGGTTTTACCGACTCGGTTCGCAAGTGACGCACCTCCGCATGGCTGACTGCCTGCATATTAGGACGTGCAGGAGAGGACGGCTTGTACGAGGTCGTCCAGCAAGTGCGGGTCAACCAGCCAGTACCCAGCATCGTCCGTGAGGACAACAAATCCAACTGGCCGCACCGTGCCCACACACAGGCGATTCGTCAAACCACACCAGATCTCTAACACTGGCAAGAGACGCAACCCGCACACGCGTGAACTGGCGACCACAACGTACTCGCGATGCAGGAGCACACTTCTCCCCTCCCACAACGCAGTTAATCTTTACCTTCGCATGGCGAAATATGCAACTGGTCTGGAGATAGGAAGGGGCACTGGAGCGCTCAGGCGTCGTTAGGACGCAAACAGGGCAGAATGTCTCCATCTTCTATGCCCAGCACACGCACACACTCACTGAGGGCCAGCACGCTATCGAGTCTTTCCAAGGAGTGAGCATCGCTGCCAAAATGGAAGTAACACCCGGCCTGCTTGGCTAATGAGAAGACACGCATGTAGGTTTCATCATGCAAGCCAGGCTTTTCCCTGCCCAAGGCCTGCGGAAAGAACCCAGGTTGGATCTCGATACTCACACCAGCTTCGGCAGCGCGACCGAAGCAGTCCGCAAACTCGCTATCGGAGATCTCGGCGATGATCTCGTCCGTATTCTCAGAGAAACCTAAAGGGAGAAATGGGTGCGCTATTCCCGTCGCGATCCCTAGTTCCACGACCTCTATGAAACGCCTTACCAGTAGCCTAGCAACATCACTGGGCTGACTGACAGTTTCAGGTCGGACAAAACCCGCCATATGGAAATGAGACATCGGCAGTAACACGAAATCAAGCTGTTCCGCAGCCTCCCGGGATATGCCCACCTTGCCATTCCCGCAATACTCGGACTCGCAACCGATCAACACCCTGACGCCTTGGGGCTCATCCGGAAGCATTGCCCTGATCTGCAGGAGATGGCTCATGTCCTGCGGAGCATACCACTTAGAAGCCCCTGGAATGGCACTGTGCCATAGGTGATCTGCAAAGCCAATAGTCTTCAGACCAAGTTCAGCAGCCCGGCGAATGTACTCCCGAGGCGTAGCCTGCGGGTCATGCGAGCACGACGAGAGAACGGTGTGAACGTGAATGTCATGACTGATGATCACGAAAGCCACCTACTTTCTGGCGGAGCAATACCTGCTTGTGTCGCACGCACGTCATCGTGGAACACACGTTGCATTCATCAAGCACCCATGCTACACTAGTAGCAGTTTTTCCTACCGAACTCGGTGATCGGAGGTGAAAGAGTGCCACACATTCCCATTATCGTGTCTTCCAGAAAGCGCGCACGCCAAGCTGTGAAGCGTGAGGCTCGCAATAAGTCGGTTCGCTCTGCGGTACGCACATATGTAGGAAGCTTTGAAGAGGCGGAGGGTCCGCAGAAGGAAGTTGCCTATCGCCAGGCAGCCAGCGCGTTGGATCGAGCCGCGAAAAGCGGTGTCATACACCCCAACCAAGCGGCCCGAAAGAAGTCACGGCTAGCTAAGCGTCTACACCAGAGCGCCTAGGCTCACCATCCTGCTCGCCTTTCGTTTTGGGGCTCTACCCCAACCGCCCGTCGCCAACGTCGGGCGTTTTTCTTTCGCTCAAGCCAACCACCAGCATCTGAAGAGCCCCAACAGCATCAACACTGGACTTGATCGCTATGTCAGTGGCCAAAATCGCCTCCAGGGACATTTCAATCTGTTCAGTACTCAGACTGCGAGCCTGCCCAAAGAGCTTCTGCATCGGATACTGTTTCATGCCCGCCTCGCGAGCCGCCACGGTCACCCCCTCTGATGCCCGCGACTTGGCCAGCAGCAACAGACGATACTGACGAGCAATCATGGCCAACACCCTTAGCGGAGGCTCTCCCGCCTCTAAGAGTTCCGTAAGATAGGCCAGGGCCGGACCCGTCTGGCCCTCAGCGACGGCCTCTGTCAGGCGGAAGATCGTATACTGCCCTGTTTCCGCTTCGCCGCGCGCCGCAAGACGCGTAACCAACTCCTCGTCGACTTTGCCTCTTCCCCCCAAGAAGGTCGCCATCTTGGTGATCTCCTGATCTAAGAAACCAGTATCGCTGCCCGCAATGTCTACCAAACGTCTGGCCGCACTGTGCGTCATGGTCACTTCCTGATCACGTGCCCGGCTCTGGACCCACGACACGATATTACCAGAACCCGGCTCCGCCACTTCCACAACGGTGGCCTGCCGCAAGAGTTCCTGGGCGACCTTCGTCCTCCTGTCAAGCGCATTCGCCACGATTACCAGCACATTGCCCTGATCAGACTGGAGTTCTTGCACCAGATGCGCCTGCTCCGGCGGTGGCATCTCACTGAAGTCACGCAGCACAACCAAGCGCATCTCCCCCAAGAAAGGCGCGGTCCTTACGGCAGCCACCACAGACTGTGCTGTCGCATTGGCACCAGTGAGCTCCTGCGTATTCCACGTTTTCAGCTCTCCCGGGCAGACGTGGTCGGTGAGAAGCGTGAGCGCTTGCTGCCTAGCCACCACGTCAGTCCCCACCACCAGGTACAAAGGGGAGATCTCATTGTTCTTTAAACGCTTTTTCAACTCGCCCACGAGCAAGAGCCTGACCCCCACACGCATCAAACTACTGCTTACCGCTTGCCCGACAAGTCGTGCCGTGTCTGCTGTTGACCCACCACTTCCGACCATCCGTTACGAATTGCACCGCTCCATCCAAGTCTGTACGACACACAACCCCCATCCCCTGCAAGTGATCGACCACCTCGGGCGCAGGATGTCCATACGTGTTGGGCCCCACGGAAATCACGGAGACCTGAGGGTTCACGGCGGTGGCGAAGGTCTGTAGGAAGCTGGAACGAGCGCCTTGGTGCGACACCTTCCACAAGACCGCGTCCATTGAAGCCGTCGTCTCAAGCAATGCCTGCTGTACCCCCACTGGAGCATCTGCCATGAGCAAGACCGCTACCCGCCCGAAAACCACTCGCAAGACGATGGAATGGGCATTGACATCATGATGCACCGCCATGTCTGCAGGCGGCCACAGCACCTGCACCTCGACCTTTCCAAGATGCAGTGTGTCACCTGCTCGAGCCAACCGTACGGGCACCTCCTTCTCTATCAGCTGCTGGCGGTAACTATCATAGGTCAAACTCTCGACCTCCCTCCCGGTTTCCCACATCCACAAGACCCGACGAGCACCTAAGACTCCGGCCATACCCCCCAGATGATCCGCATGGGGGTGCGTGTTAACCGCCACGGCCAACTCGCGCACCCCAAGCCTCTGCAGCTGAGGTATCAGCACCCTAGAGCCGTCCCAAGTGCGCGTGCGCCCTCCTGCATCCACAAGCACTGCTCGTCCCCCCGGTGTCTGCAGCAACAGCGCATCGCCCTGACCCACATCAAAGAAGGTTATGCTCATGCGCCCTGTCGGAGGCCACAGTTGTCGCCCCACAACTAACAGCTGTATGCACGCGGCGAGCAGGCCCCATCTGACAGCCTGGCGCAAGGCCAAGAGACGACAAGGCCTGGGCATACGACACGCCTGAACAAAACAAGACAAGCAGACCATCGCCGAGACCCAGGCAAGCGCGGTGCCCCAGCTTGGGGTCGCTAACTCTACAGCTGCCCAAGGCAGAGTTCCCATATGAGCACCCAGCCACAAGAGACCGCTAGCAGCCTTGCCCGCGATCCACAGCAGAGGATACCCGGGAAGTCGTAGAAACCCGCGCCATGCCTCCAAGAGGCAGCCGCTCAGACCACTCACCAACGCCACTGTTGCCAAGGGCACTCCTAACAGATTAGTGACAGGTGCCAAAATGGGTAGCGAATGGAAATAACGAGCAGACGCCAGCACCGTTCCCAGCTGAGCGCCCACACTCAGCACCAAACCATTCCACAGTTGACGCCAATGTCTCTGCCATATGCTAGCCAGTTTGGGCGCGGGCAGCATAGCAGGACGTGCCAAGAGCAGAATACCAGCTACACTTGAGAACGACAGCACGAAACCAGGATCGCCCAACAGGGCAGGATTCACTGTGAGCAGGTAGAGCCAGGCGATCGAAACAGCTGCCCAAGGGTCGACATGTCCACGGTACCGACGCCCAACTAGGGTCAGCGCCGCTGCCACTAGGGCTCGAGTAGAAGAGGCTTTGGCCCCACTCAGCAAGACAAAGAGGGTTGCGGCCAACAGCGGCACCCATCCCCAGCAACCAGTCGCCCCTCCGACAAGCAGGCACACTGTGCCGATAACCAAGCTCACGTGTAACCCGGAGACCGATGTGATATGTGCCAGGCCTGCTCGCTGCAGCTGTTCACGCACATCGAGAGACAAGAACGAGGAATCCCCCAAGACTATCGCACCCACCAGATGGCCAGCCTCACCTGAGATCGCCCTGCTGATCATCTGCCGCCAAAGCTCACGTGTACGGCTGAAGCGAGCCCCAAGAGGAGGGCGTGACGGAGTCGCTCCGACGCATGTGCCGATCGCATCGAGACGCAGATCACCGACCACATTCCTGCGTAGGGCATGAAGCAAGGGATCGAACTCGCCAGGATTGCCAGCTCTCTTTGGCGGCGCCAGACGTCCGGAAACAGAGATACAGCGACCCGCATGGGTGGGCCGGAGATGGTGCGCTGGATCCAGCGCACCACGCGCCAACTGGAGTACTGGCGGACGACGCTTGCTTCCCACCTGCCACTGATCTCCGGTCGCGGCCACCAGCCATCTGCCGCCTGCTGCCAGCCACGCCGTGGTCTCCATCGCCTCCAAGCGACGTATACTGGCCAACTGATCGGCCCATACCGCCCACCACGCCCATTGGCCCGATGCCGCCAGGCCTCCAAGGCACACCAGAGCACCACACAAGAGACTCCAGCGGTACCATGGCCGGGAGGGTACTGCCCAAGCCAGACCAAAGCAAGCTACCAACGCTAGACACCACGGCCACAAGAGCAAGCAGTTCAGTTGCCAGGCTGCAGCGATCCCTATGGCGAACGCCAGCGCCCCTGTGAACAGCACACGTGAAGACGGGTACCTCATGGCGTGGACACGATCACGCTCACTAAGGGTGCGATACGCGCATAGCGCGCTGGTCCGATCCCCTTCACGCTCAGCAAATCCTCCACGCTAGCGAATCTGCCGCGTTTGGCACGTTCCTTCAGGATACTGCGGGCGAGTACCGGACCGATACCCGGCAGTTGTTCCAGCTCTTTCTGAGTGGCTGTGTTCAGATCTAGCACGGTCAGCACTGGCGTCGGCTCGCTGGACGCCTTCTCAGAATCATGCGTTTCGGCCACCCGCTGACCAACAGACTCCTCCGCTGCAGCCTCTGTTTCCTGAGATGCTTTCTGATCTTTTTCAGTGTTGCTCGGTAGCTTCGCAGCCTGCACCCTGGTGATGAGAGGAGCTCCAATCCACTCAAGACTGCTGCGACCCGGCCCAGCTACCAACCACCATCGCCAGCCAACACCCGAAACGAGTACAAGACTGAGAAAGAAAAGAAGCCGCACCTGTTGACGCTGGGACATATTCTAGCCTCCCCAGCCTCACGGCACAGCCTGTGGCGATAGATCTCGCCTGGTTAATTCACCGCCAGGACACATATCCCTGCTCGTAGCCTAGCTTTCGCCTTCCCTGTGGTCGCTACCGCCCCCATGGCGATGGTAGGGAACCGGTACATACTGGACAGAGGGGCGTCGCTGCCCCGGCTGCGGATACAGCTCCATCAGCTGGTAGATGCGGCGCGGCAAACCGCAGGAGACAGGAATACCCAGGTTGGCCAATGCTTCACAGGTAATGGGGTAGTCATGTGTCCAGCGACCGCCCGTCAAGATCTCTGCAGTCTCCTCGGCCCGATCTTGCAGCTTTTCTCGCAGGATCTCTGTGACGACCTCTCGCACCTGGCGCAAAGCCTTGCTGGCCATGTCCGCGAGGATTAGCGTCTCATCATCGACCCTGTTGGGGTCCTTCTTCGCTACCGCGGCAATGATTGAAGCTGCAGGATACTGCCCGAGCTGAGGGTCCATGGGGCCCAAGACTGCATTCTCATCCATACGGATCTCGTCTGCCGCCAAGGCGATCATGGTACCGCCTGACATGGCGTAATGCGGGACATAGACTGTCACCTTGGCCGGGTGCTTCATGAGAGCCCTAGCGATCTGCTCGCTAGCCAAGACCAGTCCACCCGGTGTATGTAGGATCAGATCGATGGGGACGTCGTCCGGAGTCAAGCGAATCGCCCGCAGAATCTCCTCTGAGTCCTCCACATTGATGAAGCGGCGGGTGAGCAAGCCAAGAAAGCTCATCGACTCCTGGCGGTGGATCAGTGTGATCAGACGCGTTCCTCGCTCTTCCTGTAGTTTGCGCATATGCGCTAGCCTGGCCGACTCCACACGTCGCTGCCTGATCATAGGCGTCAGGGAGCTGATAATGAAAAAGATCCATATCAAGTCAAAAAAACCCATGCTCGCACCTCCATCCCTATTGTTACCTAGTTCCATCTGCTGCAGCGACCAGAAAGAGGAGAGTCTCCTTGTCACTACGAAAGAAGTCAACAACCCCCGGCATGGAAAGGAGTCTCCACGCATGAAGCTAGACCACAGCCTGCGTGCCAAAGACTTGGCACCAGCCATTGAGCGCCTGTTTTCTTTGTCTGAGCAGAAGATCCACAGTCTGCAGGATACCTGGGATCCCACCAGGGGTACGCCCGTATTCACAGTAAAGGGCCGCTACACCACCCGTGGATGGACCGAGTGGACCCAAGGGTTCCAGTATGGATCCGTCATTCTACAATTCGACGCTACAGGGGACGAATCCCTGTTGGAGCTAGGCCGGCGCTTGACCCTCGATCACATGGATACCCATCTTACGCATACAGGTGTCCACGATCACGGCTTCAACAACGTCTCTACCTACGGCAATCTCAGGCGTCTAGCCCTGGAAGGCAGGTACAACGTCTCACCATGGGAGATGCGCCTGTACGAGCTAGCGCTCAAGGTTTCGGCGGCTGTCCAGGCCTCGCGCTGGACGCTTACGCATGACACCACTGGCTACATCTACTCCTTTAACGGCCCCCAGTCACTTTTCGTTGACACCATCCGCACATTGCGGATCTTGGCCTTAGGCCATGCCCTGGGACACTCGCTGATGGGTGAAGGGGATCGCCAGACCTCGCTACTGTCGCGCTTAGTAGAACACGCCGTGAACACCACACGCTACAACATCTACTTCGGTGAAGGACGGGATGCCTACGACATTCGGGGCCGTGTGGCTCACGAAGCGGTGTTCAACACCAACGACGGGCAGTTCCGCTGCCCTAATTCCCAACAGGGCTACTCGCCTTTTAGCACCTGGACGCGCGGGTTGGCCTGGGCCATTACTGGCTATGCAGAGCAACTAGAATTCCTCATCGACGTACCGGAAGCAGATTTCCCTGACGCCTTCCCCAAAGCCGAGGTGCTTTCCCTGTTTGTGAAGACGGCTAAGGCTACCGCCGACTTCTACATCGAGCATACAGCTGCTGATGGCATTCCCTACTGGGACACTGGCGCTCCTGGCCTCAACCAGCTAGGTGACTACCGCAGCAAACCAGCTGATCCGTACAACGACTGGGAGCCTGTAGATAGCTCGGCTGCAGCTATTGCAGCTCAAGGTCTGCTGCGCTTGGCGCGACTCTTAACTTCACAGCAGGATGCCGGGGCAGAACGCTACGCTACAGCAGGACTGACAGTGGCTCGTGCCTTGTGCCAAGAACCCTACCTCTCCACCGATCCGCAGCATCAAGGACTGCTGCTACACTCCGTCTACCACCGACCCAATGGCTGGGACTACATACCGCCCGGCAGTCGCATACCCCATTCGGAGTCATCCATGTGGGGCGACTACCACCTTAGGGAGCTTGCTCTCTACCTCAAGAGAGAGATAGAAGGTGGCCCCTACTTCACGTTCTTTGGCCCACGTTCCAGCTAACCATGATGGAGGCCTCCATTCCCAGGAGGCCTCGTCTCTAGCCTAGAACTTCGGCTGAATGGCGACATAGACAGTAGGTGCTGGCTTACCATCAATGGGGTGCTCCAAACGCAACAAGGCCTGAAAGCGCCAAGTGTCCTGATCGAGTGAATACCACCCCTGATACAAGGGCACATCGCGCCCCAACGATGTGGTAGCAGCCGACAAAGAGAGCTCGGTCTTGCCCTCAAAGGGATCTCGTACGGCAAAGCGAACCTGGGCCATGGGCCTCACGCGATCAGCGCCCAGGATAAAGCCCCCCTGAGTGGTCAAAGAACCTGGCCCCAACCTGATCTCTGGGCCCGTAGAGATACCCAACCGGTACCCCGCCTCTCCAACATGACGTCGGAACGTAGCATCTTGGCTCCACTTCAGGCCCCAGTCGTGAGCTACATTGGCAGCCATCGTCGTCTGAAGATATATGTACGGCTTGCCTTCAACGATGCCATTAATGACGTCCTCATTCTCCCAAGGGAATGTGGCCATTCGTCTTTCTACGTAGCCCAACGTAACGTTTCCCTTCATGCTACCGAACATGCCTTGCGCCTCCAGTGAGAAACGCCGACCTAGATTATCGGCCTGTTGCTGCAGAAATGCCGAGCCCTTGACCGATGCATAGTATGACAAGGGTTGCATGCGCCACAGCTCACCCTCCAAACCGATACTCACGAGGCTCTCCTCAGCCTTTGGAGTCAGGACACTCGATAGATGAAGTCCGACGTCATAGTTCTTGCCCGTCTTTTTCAGGGTGGCACCGATCAATGCACACAGAGAGCCGAGCCTGTCTTGGTAGCCAAGAGCCGTCAACAACTCCATACGCGGTGCCGCTTGGGCTGGTCCTGAAGAAACAAGACTGACAAGCACCAAGGCGAGTACCCCGATACTGAGCCGCGACTTCACGCAGCTCACCGCTCGCCAAGAGTCCATCGCACCACAGCCTCCCTGCCCTCCTGAGTACCGCGTACACATGCCCTTATCTTCCTGCCGAAGCCTTCGTCGCCGCGATTCTCGCCAACAAGGTCTCTTTTGCCGCACCAATATCTGGATCTTCCCCCCTGTACCACGCAGCCAAATACTTCAGATCCATGGGAACGGTAACGTCTGGTCTCATGCCGTCTTTCAGAGTGTGCTGTTTCGGCGATGAGTAGTAAGTGATCGTCACCGACAGCCCCGAACCGTCGACTAGCTCGTACCCGCCAGCCAGTGCTCCTGCTCCTGTAGCTGTAGGCCGACCAACTACGACAGCCCGTCCGATCTCCTGCATCGCCACAGCAAGAATGTCCCAGGTTGTGGAGTCGTCTACCACAAAGGCCACGGGCTTCTTGTACACATCCATAGCTGTAGGAGGCGGGGTCAACAGCGACCTCCACCACGAGTCAGAGGAGGAGCTCTCCCACTTACGCTGCGGAGTCAGCAAGAAAGTGCCTTGTCTGGAGACCAAGGTCCCCAAAGATAGGTCGGTAAACAGCCCAGCAATCCTCAGTATGGGCATCATATGACTGAGATCAATGGCGCTCCAACCCGAACGCAGGTCGATGATGAGCCCCTGCGTGCGCTGCAGCTTGCGCAAATGGCCCAGCACCTTCAGCTCGAAACCATCGCCTCCGCCGGGCAGATAGAGATAACCGATGTTATCAGGAAGCACCTTGGAACGCACGTCGGCCACAAATCTCACATCGGTCCGTGAGAGAGTAACACTACGAGACTTATTCGATGGGTCCATAAGCGAGAGAATGACCTTGGTACCCTTGTCCCCTCGAATGCGCTGAGCAACAGCAGCCACTGGTAATCCCTTCACCGAATGTCCGTCAACCGCAGTAATGCGCGTTCCTTGGCGAATTCCGGCCCGAGCAGCCGGGCTCTTCGGAAGCACTTGCCGAGCGACCACTGAACCGTCGGGTGCCTGTGTCAGAAGTACTCCGATGCCTACAACATCAAGGCGATCTTCAGCCAACTTCGCCTGTCTCAGCTCGACCATCTGCTCTGGACTGAGGTAATAGGTATGCGGATCGTTCAGTCGAGATAGCATGCGATCAATGACGCTATGGGTGGCGGCTACATCCTTCGCCTTCTCTGCAAGTGGCCTCAGCTCACGCCAAGTCGCCTGCCACTCGAGAGGTTTGAAACCCGGACCAGCATAGGACTCATCCACGGCCCCCCATACGGCATCAAAAAGCTCCACATTCGAAAGTGTCTGTGCCGCGAAAGCGAGCTGAGCAACTACCACTATCAATAGAAAGGCGATCACCAAGTTGCGCAGGAATCCCGATGCCCGTGCCATTGGGCAATCACCTCAATTCGCCGCGTCAGAAGTTACACATCTGAATGTTACTTCTGGGTCTGTCACTCTTCTCCCTGCCGCGCTCCCTTCGCGATTCCTCACTCTGTCACCAAGAGACAAGCAGACTGGGGCCCCATGCGTAAGTGCACTGGTTCGCGACGAATACCACTGGTAGCAGCCTGTGTTGGCTGCTCATCCTGTGCGAGGTGCCCCCAACCTGTAAGGTTAATCATCTTGAGGCATTCATGTGCCTTGAGCCATCCACTGGGCAAGGCCAGCTGCCGTTCGTGCCAGGCAGTATTGAAGACACCCACCACGTTGCCCGCAGAATGCGTCCGCAACATAGCATACAAGGGATCTCCCGATTCCCGCCACAACGAACGAAAACCTCCTCGCCGCAGAGCCGGATACCGCTTCCGCAGCCGAATCAGATGCCGATAGAGGTCTAATAGCTCACGGTTCTGTTTGCCAGGATCCCACACCATGCCTCGTCGACACTCCGGATCGCTCCAACCACGCATGCCTACCTCATCGCCATAGTAGACCTGAGGTATCCCAGGCGACACGAACTGAAACGCCGTCAAGAGTTTGGCTTTGTTGTGATCGCCGCCCATCAACTCCAAGACTCGTGGTGTGTCATGGCTCCCGAGCAAATTGAGTGACGAACGCAAAGCCTCCAAACGAGCACTGCAGTAGTGCTTAGTCAACTGCCCGTCAAGCCAGGCCGCATCTGAACGCCAGCCGGAGAAGAAAGCCAGAGCGGCGTCTCTCCACGGATAGGCGGTCACACCGTCCAGAGTATCACCGCGCAGCCAGGGTTCGGCGCCGTGCCAGATTTCGCCGACAATGTACGCCTGTGGGTGAACGGCCCGTGCCCTTCTTCGCAGCTCACGCATGAACTCCAGGTCCATCTCGTTGGCGACGTCAAGACGCCAGCCGTCGATCTGCGCCTCGCGTATCCAATAGGTGGCCACATCAAGAAAATACTCGCGCGTCTGCGGATTTGAGAGGCGCAGTTTCGGCATCTCGGATATGGCTGATCCAAAAGTCTCGTAGTTTGGTGGATACATGCGTACCGGGTAGCCATAGATATGGAACCAGTCTTTGTAGGGCGAAGCTTCACCGTTTGTCAGCACGTCCTGAAATGCGAAGAAGCCTACGCCGCAGTGATTGAAAACGCCATCCAGTACCACATGCATACCCCGAGCATGTGCCTGTGAAGTCAATGCGCGCAACGTATCGAGATCGCCAAACTCAGGATCTAGCTCATAGTAGTCTGTGGGATCATACTTGTGAGCCGATGGAGCGAGAAAGATGGGAGTCAGGTAGATCATATCTATTCCCAACTCCTGGAGATAGGGCAGTGCATCAACAACTCCCTGCAGATCACCACCTAGACGAGTCTTCAAACAGGGTTTGCTATACCAGTCGCTGACGTGTGGCGGGTCATTCTCTAGATTGCCGTTGCGGAAACGATCAAGGAACACCTGGTAGCAGACCGCATCCTGCGCCCAGTCAGGCCCGTCCCAAGTAGGCAAGGCCGCAACATGGGGCATCTGAAAGACTCTCGTTGACCATAGATCCTGACTTAGTCCCGCCTCTGAGAACCACCCCTCCTGCCCATCACTGCCCTCCAAGTAGAAGACATACTTGAAGCGTCCGCTGGTGAGTGCCAACTGACCGATGAAGTAATCATGGAGTTCATCCGAACCTACTTTGCTGAGCGTGGCTCGTCCTGACATGTCATCGTTGTAGCGGTCGCCGTAGACGACATAGGCCGATGCCACATCGCCTCGTTGGGCTTTCAACAACACACGCAGTCCATGAGAACCTTCGTCTTGCACAAACGGAGGCCATGGAGAATGGCAGAGCGAAGCAGCCTGCACAGCGCATTACCTCCCAGGAAAGAAGTCCATGTTCGACAAAGAGCTTCTACACGTTCTGCTCCTGGAGAGCAGGCGAAGAGAGCACTCTCTTCGCCTTCCGCTTCGCTGAGCTGCACCTTAGGTCCTTGATGTAAATACTGCTCTAGATGGAGTAAAGCCCCAAACGTCGCCTAGCGCTGCTCTCTGTCCCACTGTGCAAGCGCCAACAGAGCGCGCAGGTAGTAGTAGTCACCCCAGGCGACTGACTGTTCCACTGCCAAGCCCTGTTTGAAGTTGTATGTTCCCCCTGTCAGCAAGCCGCCCTTGTGCCGCACTTCGGAGTGCGCAAACAGGGAATATCGATGAAGTGCCTGCAACAGCTGACGGGCTTGCTCCGCCCGATTCGCAGCAGCCAGTGGCTGTTCGTTCTGAAGTGATTGGGCGATGCATAAGAGCCCATAGGCCGCGATGGCGTTGGCTGAGGTGTCCTTTGCTGCAGGAGTGGGGGCATCGAAGTCCCACGGTGCTACGCGATCCTCGGGCAACCTGCGCATAAAGAAGTCTGCCATCCTCTGAGCCGTCTCTAAGAAGCTAGGTTCCCGCGTGTGGCAATAAGCTAAGGCAAACCCTGCGATGCCCCAAGCCTGCCCACGACTCCATGTGGAATGACCCAAAAAGCCCTGGTGCGTCCGACCACGCAGCATAACCCCGGTGCTGCGGTTGAAATCGACGAGATGAAAGCTGCCACCGTCCGCTCGCACGTGATGATGCTGGGTAACCATTGCATGACTTGTAGCCACTTCTGCCAAGCGCGGATCTTCGCCCTCCACTGCTGCCCAGTACAGAAGCTCGAGATTCATCATGTTATCGATGATCACCGTACCAGCGTAAGGCCCCTGTCCTATCGCTCCCCACGATTGGATGAATCCCCCTGGAGCAAAACGTTGCGACAGCGATCGTGCGGCGTTCAAAGCCCCGGTGCGCCATTTTCCCTCTCCCGTGCGACGGTAGGCCTCCACCCAGGTAGGTACGAAGAGAAAACCAAGATCGTGCGTCCCGGTGTCGAACTGGCGCGGCGCCAACCGCTCGGTCCATCGGATCGCCATCGCTCTCAGTGCGCCTGCATTTTGCACATCGCCGCGGCGCCTCGCCTCCTCTTCTGCCAGCCACAGCATTCCTGGGAAAAAGCCACCTGTCCAATCCCCGCTCTTGCTGGTCTGCCACACCAGCTTTTCCGTGACATGGGGAAAGTGCTCACCAGCCTCCGCGTCTATTTGGCGCAAACGGGAACAAAGGAGCTCCCAAGCTTCGTCACTCAGAGGAACGACCTCATCAAAGGTAAGAGGGAAACTGACCTGGGAGGGTGCTGCGACCATGATCGCAGTGCTGAGCTGAAGACAGAACAGTATACCAGCCCACACAACAAGCCTACTCTTTAAAGCAGACCACCGATCCCCACAAAAGCAGCGCATCGTCATCACCTCACCGCGATGCTACCTCACTGTTCGTCAAGTGGTCAACCGCTTAGAGTGTACACGTCACAGCTCAACCACTTAGCAGGAATGGTGTCGCGGCGGGAAGAATATCGGCATGAGTCTCTTGGTTCCAGGAAAGGGTGGTCACCTCATGAAATCGACCAAACGGCTCCTGCTTACCGTCTGTCTCGCTATGCTCTTTGTAGGCTACATGGTAGCACTGGCTCGTGCCGCAGAGGGCAGAGCGCTCCTTGTGTGCACACCCGAGAAGTGCGTCTCCTCGTGGACCCGAGCGTCCGACAGCGGCCTGGTAGCTGAGATCGTCGGTGATTTCCAGGTAGACTACAAGGAGTTCACTATCAGCGGGGTGCGCGGGCAGTTTTCACAACCGCCTCAAGACAAAAGCAAAGCGACCACCAGACTGCGCGCCGTTGTGACAGAGGCTCCACGCCTCGCCCAGTCCGGAACCGACGCTTTTGAACTCACCGCAGGTGATCAAATCGAGATCGATCTCGAGGACGAACATATCAATGCCACGGGCGGCATCCGCATCCACTCCAAAGAGACTCTGATCACTGCTGAACAGCTTGTGGGAGGGCAACCACCGCAGATGCGGCCACTCATAGAGCAGGCCTGTAAAGACATGGAAGGACGCATAGCTGCCCTGGTTCAGGAATGGCTAACCAAAGCAAGCCCTGAGGACCGTCTGATGCTTATCGAGGGCAACGTTAAGGCAGTTGACCCTAGCTTCACGTTCAGCGGCCAGAAGCTGGTGGCCAACATATCATCTGAAGCCTATCTTTTCATCGGACCACACACGATGGAAATGAACATCGACGAGAAATAGAGCCACGGCTCCTTTGTCGCCGTCTAGGATATCGGGCTTCGGGTATCCTAGACCTAGTGCAGACCGTAGCACACTAAATAGGTGCAGGCACGAGCACCCACGCCAGATGCTCATGCCGACAGAGGAGTCCGCCGATCACATGAAGCCGAAGATGATCCTCCCCTTCGCGGTGTTGTCAGGGGTGCCCTTCATCATGGTCTTGGGCAACTCCATGCTTATTCCGGTCTTTCCACAGATGGAAAAAGCCATGAATCTTACGCAGTTTCAGGTGGGCCTAATGGTCACCCTTTTCTCCGTTCCTGCTGGCCTTCTTATCCCGCTGGCTGGCGTGCTCTCAGATCAAGTGGGCCGCAAGATTGTTATGGCGCCCGCCTTAGTCGTCTACGGCCTAGGTGGCCTCTTGGCTGGGCTCGCGGCTGTGCTGTTGGCCAGACCGTATGTCATGATTCTCGTCGCCAGAGTAGTGCAAGGCGTTGGCGCCGGGGGTACGTATCAACTGGCGATGGCGCTAACAAGTGACATTTTCACCTCAGAAGAGCGCACAAAGGCCCTGGGATATCTGGAAGCAGCCAATGGGTTCGGCAAGGTGCTCAGTCCCGTTCTTGGCGCAGCTTTGGGTCTCATCAGCTGGTACGCCCCCTTCTTCGCTTATGGCCTGTTAGCCCTGCCCATCGCCTGTTTGGTATGGTTCGTGGTCCACGAGCCCGACGACAAGAAGCCTCGCGCACAGCCTCTTTCGCAGTACGCGGAGAGTCTAGGCAAGATACTCAAGGAGAAGGCGTCGACCCTGCTAGCCTCCTACGCCGCAGGCGCCATCGGTCTGTTTCTCTTGTTTGGGCTCTTGGCTTTTCTCTCAGATCAGCTGGAAGCACAGTTCCACATATTCGGATTTGCCAAAGGAGGTGTCTTGGCCATCCCTGTCGGGGCTATGTGCCTCGCTTCCTTTGTGGGGGGCTTGTTCCTCCAATCCCGGCAAGCATGGCTCAAGTCAGCTGTGGTGACGGGCCTGATCACTATCTCCGCTGGCCTTGCCTTGCTACCATTCAGCGGTGCTTCAGTGGCTCTTTTCGTTGCTCTCGCCTCTGTCAGTGCCTTAGGTGTGGGTCTGCTCTTGCCACCGCTTAACACCCTGATCACCAGCTCCACCGGACCCGAAGAGCGAGGGCTCATTACCTGCGTCTACGGAACCGTACGCTTCTTTGGCGTCGCAGCCGGACCCCCAGCCTTTGGACTGGCCGAGAAAATGAACGTGGCGGCGATGTTCTGGATTGCCGCGGGCATCGCAGCTTGCGGTGCAGCCATCGCCTGGCTGTGGATCGACGCGAACAAGATGAAACGCACCGCGCAGACATAGCTCGCACGCACCTACCCACAGTTCCCTCCCACGGCGCTCCTTTCCAGCAGGAAATTGCCTTCGCAAGCTGAATGGAAATAACGAGCATCCTGGTCCCAAACGAGGCGTCTGTCATGACAGCGCCCGGTTGGTGAAATGAGTGCTCACTTGTTCTGTAAGGAAGGGAGGTCCATTCTTCTTGATTAAGCTGGAGCATGTCACAAAGCGCTATGGTGCGGCGCGTGGAGTAGAGGATATCACCTTCGACGTCTCTGAAGGCGAGATTCTAGGCTTTCTGGGCCCCAACGGGGCGGGCAAGACGACTACCTTGCGCGTGATCACTGGCTACCACCCTGCCACAAGTGGCACGGTCACTGTAAATGGTTATGATGTCTTTGAGCAGGCGCAAGAGGCCAAGCGGCATATCGGTTACCTGCCAGAGATCCCTCCTTTGTACCATGACTCTACCGTTAAGGAGCAACTTGAGTTTGTCGCGCGAGTGAAGCAAGTGCCTGTATCGCAGCGTAAAGAGCATCTAGATCGCATTGCCCAGAGAGTGGGAATAACGGAGGTCTTCCATCGCCTCATCCGCAACCTCTCCAAAGGCTATCGGCAACGAGTAGGCCTCGCCCAGGCTCTGGTGGGTGATCCTCCGGTACTCATCTTGGATGAGCCCACAATTGGGCTTGACCCGCGGCAGATCATCGAAATCCGGCAACTGCTGCGCGACCTCAAGGACGAGCATACGGTGATCATCAGCTCACATATCCTGCCGGAGATCAGCCAATTGTGCGAACGAGTGGTGATCATCAACGGAGGGCGTATGGTGGCCGTGGATACCCCTGCTGCGCTCTCTCGCCGGTTGCGACAAGGACAACGGGTCCTGGTCCGCATAGACGGCCCACCGACTGAGATCGTGGCCAAGCTGCACGACATACCTGGTGTGGCAGAGGTGGCAGTAGCGCCTCAAACCGATCAGCTAGGCCGTCTCTATGAGGTGCAGGTGGAGAAGGAAGCTGATATCCGGCGCGATCTCTCCATGACCATGGCTGAATCGGGTTGGCCAATACTCGAACTGAAGAGCCACGACATGAGCCTCGAGGATGTCTTCCTCGAACTCGTTACTGAGGAGGACATCGGGCTCGATGCCAGCTGGCAGTCTTCAGAAACTGATACCAAGCCAGAAGGGGTGAACGGTGGTGCATAGTGTCGCAACGATCTGGCATCGGGAGTTTACCAGCTTGTTCCGGTCTACCATTGCCTATGTGGTGATCGCGGCATTCCTGGTGCTGGCTGGATACGTCTTCTCTATCGCCTTATTCTCAACCCAACTTGCAGACATGAGCCTTCTCTTCGGCAATCTGGCTGTCACATTCCTGTTTGTGGCACCCCTTCTTACCATGCGCAGCCTGTCGGAGGAACGGCGTTTGGGAACCGATGAGTTCCTTCTTACCTCTCCACTTACTGTGCCAGAGATCGTCGTAGGTAAGTACTTGGGTGTACTGAGTGTGTGGGCACTGATGCTGCTTCTCACGGGCGTCTACCCACTCATCCTAGCCATCATCGGTGAGCCCGAGGGCGGCCTCATCTTTACGGGCTATCTAGGCCTGTTCTTGCTTGGGGCAGCCTTTCTTGCTGTCGGTCTGTTTGCCTCATCACTCAGTGAGAATCAGATCGTAGCAGGCATCATCGGCTTTGGCATTCTCCTGGCCTTGTGGCTCATCACGTGGATAGCCGATGCCATTGGAGGCGGGCTGGGTCTCCTCATACACTCATTCAGCTTGCTGGGTAGGTATGATGCTTTCATCACAGGTATCCTAGATACGAGCGACCTGATCTTCTATCTCAGCTTCATTTTCTTGTTCCTGTTCTTCACTATCCGTACCGTGGATCGGCGGAGGTGGAGCTAATGTCTAAGCTAAAGAAAACACTATTCACACGCACAGGTTGGGTTTTCCCAGTGACCATCGCCAGTGTCATCTTGATTCTCGTCGCCCTAGCCTTTTCGGCTGCGGGGGGGCACCTCAAGTGGGTGGGGTTGGCTCTAGGAGCCATAGCCGTATTAGCTATTGGGCTCGGGCTCTATGTCCAGCGCGATGCCTGGAAGCAGCTGGCAACAGCGCGCTCATTCCGCTATGGTACCAACGCGATTCTGCTTACAGCTGCGGTCGTGGCCATCGTGCTCTTCGTGAATATCCTGGGTGCGCAATACCGTGCCCGTTGGGATCTCACTGCCAACAAGCGACTTACGTTGTCCCAGCAGACAGTGACTCTTCTCAGAGAGCTCGACCAACCCATAAAGGCATACGCCTTCATGCAGCCAGGTACCTACGAGACTACTCAGGTATCGAAGCTTCTCCAAGAGTACGCGCTCATCTCTGACAAGTTCAAGTATGAAGTTGTCGATACGAACAAGAATCCAGCGCTCACTCAGCGCTTCAACATCGACATGATGAACATGGTAGTCTTTGAAACAGCTGCACAGACTCGCAAGGTGTATGCCTGGGACATCTTCACGCAGTCGCAGACCTCCCAGGCGACCGAGTTCACTGGTGAACAGGCCTTTACGCGGGCCATCCGTGATGTCACGCAAGGCAAGGCGGGCATGATTTACTTCATGACTGCCCATGGCGAACGCAATCTCAACATGGACTTCCGCCAGGTACGCGCCTTCCTCGAAGGTGAAGGCTACGACGTAGAAGAGCTCAACATCGCAGAGAAAGCTGGCGTCCCCGATGACGCAGCATTGGTAGTCTTGCCTGGTCCTCAGAAGGACTACTCGAAGGCAGAGGTCGATGCTCTAGACCTTTACGCCCGCGGCGGAGGCCGGCTAATGGTGATGCTCGACCCACCCACTCGAGGCGAGCCGCTCCCGCAGCTGGAAAAGTGGCTTAGCTCATGGGGTGTCAAGGCACGCAAAGACATTGCCGTGGATCCCGAACGAAACTACTTCCTCGATTCTCGTAGCCCCATTCCTCAGTGGGACTACCATGCCACGACGCGCGATCTCATGAAGGAGCGCGTCCAGACAGTAGTACCACGTTCTCGCAGTCTCGCTAAGGGCGACGTTCCTGTGGGCTACCAGGCCACGGGGCTCATGAAAACAAGCGACGCTTCGTGGGGCGAGGTAGACCTCACCGCACAGCGTCCCAGCAAAGACAGTAAAGATACTGAAGGCCCACTGTGGTTGGGATACGTCATCGAGGCTGAATACAGAGAGGAGTCGGAAGAAGAAGAGC
Source organism: Limnochordia bacterium (assembly GCA_050951545.1). Lineage (GTDB taxonomy): Bacteria > Bacillota > Limnochordia > DTU080 > DTU080 > DTU080. Next base: position 276,986 of record JBMNJG010000003.1, read on the forward strand.
AGCAGGAAAGGGACCCGACGGCGAGGATACTCGTCATGGGTAGCTCCTCCTGGCTGACCAGTGATGTCCTCCGTTTCCAGGGCAACCTAGACTTCTTCCTCAACTCAGTAAACTGGCTTAGCGGCCGTGAAGAGATGCTCACTATCCGGCCCAAGTCACCTGAGTACCGCTTGGTTCAGTTGACTGGTGCTTCGGCTACGGTTATCTTCTTCGTAACCGTGATCCTGATGCCCCTTGCGGTCTTGCTGATGGGTGGCGCCGTCTGGTGGAGGAGGCGCTCTCTATGAAACGGTTCACACCGACGTGGGTAGTCATCCTGCTGGCGGTCATCTTGGGGACCGTTACCATATGGTCCCTGCGCCGAGCAAAGGAATCCCCGGAGGTAGCAGCGCGGCGACTTACCGCCCTTGATCCGGCATCCGTGGAGAGCCTAATCTTCGAACGCCCGGAGAGTCCACCAGTGGTGATCGAGCTCAAGCCAGATAGCTGGCGCATCACGTCGCCTCTGGCCTGGAACGCGGATCCGACAGCGCTCGCAACCCTGCTGAAAGAGCTCCAGGATCTTCTGGCAGATGAGCGTTTTGCCAAACCCGAGGCCGCGGCCAGTTACGGACTGGAGCCGCCACAGCTTGTCCTGACAATAAAGACACCGGATCAGACAACCGCTCTGGAATTTGGAGACACCACGCCCGTTGGCAATAGCCGCTACGTGAGGCTTGCTGGCAAAGAAGCAGTGTACACGCTCTCCTTTGAGAAAGCGGAGCTCCTCGATCAAGACCTCACGCAACTGCGAGACAAACGGATCATGGATGTCGTCGTGACGGATGTGCAACGTCTGTCGTTCCGCAACGCGGCGGGAAGCTCTATCGTCCTCATGCGCCAAGGCGATCAATGGCAGCTCATCTCACCATTCCAAGATGAGGCAGATCCGCTTCTTACTGAGGAGTTTGTCTGGGGCCTAGGCTTCCTGCAAACAACGTCGTTTATTGACAAGCCGCAGAATCTGAGCGCCTATGGTCTGCACAAACCAGCCCTGCAGGTCGAGATGGTCACCAGGAACAGTCAGGGCGAAAAAACCCATAGACTAGACATCGGCAAGGTAGAGGTTCAGCCACCCAAAGAGAGGTCTTACTGGGGGATTACCACCACCTACTACGTACAGTCTAGCGCAGACGATAAGACCATCTATGAGATCAGCACTGATCTTAGCGAGCTCATGTCGCTGAAGGCGGAGGAGTTCATCGGCAAACAGGTCTTCGATTCTACCTGGGCCGCACGCACACAGCAGATGCAGTTGATCACACCAGATGGTACCTGGTCACTCAAGAAGAATGGTGATGTCTGGCAGCTAGGACTGCCCAAGAAGACTCCCATCACCATCGAGCGTAGCCGTGTCGATTCACTTCTAGCAGCGGTTCGAGCTGTGCAGCTCGATAGTATTGAACAGAAACGCTCCACACAACTGCCCGCTGGTGGCAAGCGTTGGACACTGCAGGTTACCGGACTGGACGGCAAGCGTAGTAGCCTAGTGGCCCGCGAGGCATCAGGCGATGCGAAGTGGCTGGCAACTGTTGAAGGCAGACAGCATCGCTACCGCCTGGACGGTGCCCTTCTGCGACAGCTGCGGGAAGCATTCAGTCAGGCAGGTCAGTAACACCCTGCTTCGTGTTATACACAAAGGGCGTCCCGCAAATGGGACGCCCTCTTTCGCTGGGCCTATTTCATCAAGGCACGTATCTGCGGGCTGATCTCAGCCATCATCTGCTTCACCGAAGCCGTCCCGCTCCACACCCGACGGCCCCCGTCCTCCATGAGTTTTCTTGTTTCAAGATGCTTAACTGGACGAGTCATTCGCGACTCATACGCATAGCCCACGCCGCTCACGATACACCACGCCTCGTCGGCTGTCAGGACTCCAGCCCAACGCTCGACGAAGTCGCGACCAGCTCGCGGGTGGACGGGAACCCGATTCTCAGCTCGGGTGAATAGCACGACGCCCTTCGGATCATAGGTCAGATACCTGATCAGCTGCCAAGCCAACTCTGGGTGCTTCGTGTCCTTGGCAATGCTAATCCCGTGGAACCCGGCCTGGCTCGAACGTTGAGTCCCCTTGGGCATGGGGCCCACAGACCACCGAAGCGATGTCAGGCCTGCAAGCGTATTCAGGTAGTAGCTTTGCACCGGATAGATAGCCGCAGTACCCGCCGTGATACTGCCTCCGACCGCGTTGAACTCGGTGCGCAGTTGCGCATTGCGCTCCAGGGCAGCAATAGCCTCCGGTGTGTCACCATACCACTCATTGCCCTCAGGGTTAAACAGATGCAGCCCCCACATGCCGACCATGTTGAGGCCGATAGACGCAAAGCCCAGAGTCTGCGTGCCGAAGCGATTAGGCTGTCCGTCCCCATCAGTATCGACGGTCAGCTTCCTTACCATCGACACATAGTCGTCCCACTGCAGCTGTTTGCTCTCCCAGCTTAGCGGCAGCCGATCCAGACCAGCTTGCGCAAACAGATCCACGCTATAGTACAGGTTGTGCAGACTCAAGGCCGTGGGAATAGCGTAAAGCTGGCCCCTCTCCTCAAGAACTGATAGGACACTGCGCGGAAAACTGCTCAGGTCAATATCTTCCTTGGCAAACCGCTCGATGGGCTGTGACAAACCCTCTCTGGCGAAATACATGACTGTGGTGTTGTCCCCATAGAGCACGTCGAGACTAATGCCTCCGGCAGTCATGACGGCCACTTTCTGCCACAGATCCTGCCAGCTAGTGGAGTCTACCACCTCCACATCGACGCCGTGAGCCTCTGTGAAGTTGTCCAGTGCCTGTTGGAACCCACCCTCGACCCAGTTGCTGAAGAAGCCAGCAAAAGCGATTTTCGGGCGTGCTAGTGCAGGGCTCACAGCGAGACCACACACAAGCAATCCTACCGCTACAGCCAACCATCTGCATCCATGTTTCATGGGATTGACACCTCTTTCATCGTTAGGCACGTTGACCCGCGTATTCGAACACCTATGATGATATCATTGTACCACAAATAATGGTTAGTAAGTACGACTGCGGTTACGGAAGGGTCCACCGTCAACCCTTCCGAGTGTTCCGCTGTGAAGCCAGACCCGCCATGCCCTTGTCACCTCACCAATGCAACCACGAGTTGCCTGTAAGAGCCCCCTCCTCAGGGCTGAGCAAGCGGAGAGCCGCTTCGTGCCCCGCCGCGACATAACGGGCCCGAATCGGTGCAAACAGCGTTTCGCGCTTGACCGCAGACAAAGGTTCGCCGATGGGATCAACCGGGGCAATGATTGTCAACGGCGCAGGTATGCGCAGGCTTGCCCAATCGAGGATATCCCCGCTTTCTAGCAGATCGGGCACCATGGCCGCCAAGCTGACAGAGGTGAACACATCCCCTTCAGCAAAGGAGGCCAGAGGATTGGCCACTACCAGCTGATCCACGCTCTCCAACAGAGCGCTCGACAGAAGGATGGGTGTGGCGGCTCTGCCCGATGCAAAGACAGCAACCTGGGACGCACCTTCCTGCCTCGCAGTAGCGATGATCTGGCGCAAGAGACGGATCCATATACCCGTGAGCGTAAAGCCGAGCATATGGCAGGCGCGTGCGGCATTGAGCTGAGTGTCCCCTCGCTCATGAGGAAGGATAGCGCCGCCAAGCCCGGGCAAATCGGCAGCCCAGACCTGCCAACCTTCATCTATCGCCTGTCTGGCCGTCGCTTGGTCAACGAAGGGCCGCGCTTCATCTCCTACGCGAATACAGATCCGCTCCGCCGGGGGCAGCCTAAAGTCTTTCCATGCCGCGCACAAGGGAATGATAAGCCCGTCTTCAGCGTGAAGTAAGCGACTGACGCCAATCACCCCAGACAGCGATGAGGGCACTGATAGGCGCTGAAAAGCTTCCATCCGTAAGGCTGAAGCGTCCATATCGGCCCGTAACCGTTCCTTCAGCTTATCACGACTCACCGTCGGTTCTGCACGCAGTCTCGCATCGCGACGATCAGCGAAGAACTGCCGAATTGTCTTCACCTGCGGAACAGATGCTGTTGGGAAACATGATATCGCTCCGTAGTCTTCGGCATCCACATTGGGCTCAGCGACAGGTTCAGCGAGTGTAGCACCTTTTAGCCAACGGTCAAACCAACCATGGCACGCCTCTCGCATGGGCAACTGATAGCCATGACTCGTGGGAAACGCCCCAAAGGCGATTCGTTCCGGTACGCCGAGCAGCTTCCAGACTTCTGCCGCCTGCTCGACTGTACGGGCTGCCTCTTCGTAGCGAAAGCTAACTGCATCGTCAATCGCATTCATCACATATAGCGACCGAGGGGCGATTAGCGAAAGAATGTCAGACTGCTCAAGCTGGCCCGCTAGCCCGAAGGGGGTCTCGCACATGCAGTTGTTCGCGGCGACAAGGTTTCTGTAGGAGCCAATCGCCACCACAGGCACAACCACTTTGAACCGAGGCTCCCAGGCACCTGTATAAAACGACTGGTTTCCTCCACCCGAAGCACCCGAAATGGCCAGTCTGTCTGGATCCACCTCAGGCCGAGATGCCAGGTAGTCACAGGCGCGCACGTTCTCATACACCTGAACGCCGAAAAGCGAGGTGCCAACTAGCCATAGTGCACCAGCCTCTAAGTCCCCGTGATAACGCCCTGGAAGCTCGACAGCTCGTTCGCCACTACCAAAGCAATCGACAAGAAGCACGAAGTAGCCGCGGGTGGCCAATGCGGCGCATCGCCGCTGCTCGCGCTGTGAGCGCCGCCCGTGAAGCGAGTGACCATGCACGGCCAGAACACCCGGGAAAGGCCCATCGCCATGGGGTATGTAAGCATTGGCCGTCATACGCAGCCCGCCGAAGGTGTTGAAAGAGACAGCTTCAATGCGGTATCCTTCTCGCTCATGTACCTGATGTATCTCTGCTTGAAATGGTCCGTACTGGGGAGGCGGCCCCAAAGCTTCCTGCATACACTGGCGCACGCTCGCCTGGTATGGAGCCACCTCCTCGCGTGTCGTCGGTCGCACAAGCGTGGACCCTCTCGTTGAAACCTGGGAGCGCAACCACTCGTGAAAACGATAGCCCGCAGCCGTACCTAGGAAATGCGATGCCATTCAGGGATCACCTCGCTCTCCGTATTAGCCACCACGAAGGTAGTTCCTCTGTGCGACGAGGCAATCGTGCACACAACACGTGTCACCTACAAGGGTCACTCCCATCAGCAAGTACGGTCCCCATGGGAAAAGGAACCACGAGCGTCGTATTGAAACACTGAATGAAGTGCTCATATGTCGATAGTGCAACGTGAGGGATGTAAAGAGACTCCGAAGGAGGACCCACCCATCGTGCGCTCTTTCTTGTGCTACACAGGATGTGTCTTGGCCTTGCTCATGATATCAGTAGGCTGCACAGCAAATTTGCCGACAGAACGCTTCTATTTCCGTGAAGACTTCGAAGAGACAGATCCGGTGAGGGTAAGCCCATCGGCCAGCCCAAGCACCTATCAGGTCAACTTCAAGGGGTTAACCTCGGAACACAAAGCAAGCGGTCAGAGGTCTTTCAAACTAGACCTGACCTTCACACAAGATGCCACCATCACCTGGCGGATACCCATGCCCCGCCGGGTGCCTGCCGAAGGCAGGTTACACTTCTCCGGGAAGCTCTTCGTCGACCCCGCAACCACCGCCCGGTTACCGGATGCCATACGCACAGCGCCCATGTACGATTTCCCGCCCAGTACAGTCGCGGGTTCTTCCTCAGGCACAACGGCCTCCTTTTACCGCCCCCAAGTGAAGGGCCGATGGCTTGCTTGGGAGCAGGACATCGTGGAGAACGCCCGAATGGCAAACCACTTCGCACAGTTCGATTGGGGCGACCCTGACATCACGAATGTCGGGGCCTACATGACGCTTTACTTCGTCACTATGGTGGGCAAGAAAGGAGATCGCATTGTCATCTACCTTGATGACATCACGATAGAGGGCGAAGTACCGACACTCGCCGCCTACCAGCAAGAGATGGAGGAGAGATGGAAGCCTGTCTGGGCAAAGGTGGAGAGAAGACTACAGACTTGGGAAAGTCGGTTAGCCGCTCTTGAGAGCCAGCTGGCTGAGATCCATGTCGAAGACGCCGACACGGCCCCATTGGAGGCTGCCGCCGCAGATCTGATCACCAAACTGGAGAGAGTCATACTTCAAGCCAGGCACCGAGGCGCCCTTCGGAACACAGCTGCTCATGAGTTTGACGCTGACATCGCCAGACTTGAGAGCATGATTCCCAATCTGCATTATCTGGCGAAGCACGGTGTCCCCCAAAGGCTGATTGTCACCACCCTACCCCCCATATCGTCAAGGCCTGTTCTGCCTCGTACCACAGATGAGCTACGTGATCTCAGCGGGGTGATCAGCGATACGCTGGGCGTCACAGCCACGCCCGGCGAATACGAGCCCGCTAGCTTCGTGGTATATGCTCTGTCGGATATCCATGATCTCGAAGTGCGAGTCGGCGACCTCAAGAACGGTACTAACACCATTTCGCGATCCCAGATTGACGTGAAGACCGTCAAACGCTGGTACCAGGCAGGGAGTGCCTGGACTGGCATCGGCCAAAACAAGAGCAAGAGGGTCTTGGTGCCCGAGCTGCTGCTCAACGATGACACGCTTGTCAAGGTAGATCACCAGACCAAAGAGAACTACCTGAAGCTCAGTTTCCCCGCAGAGACGAGATACGTCTGGATTAGCAACCCCCAGGGGGTCTCCGTAAGCACTATCCTCTCGTGCGACAGCTACCCTGTAAAAGATAGCCCTACGCTCCTACCAGTCAGCATCGCTTCCGGTGACGACAAGCAATTCTGGTTGACAGTGCATGTGCCCAACGAGGCACCTGCCGGGACCTATACTGGTCCCATTGAGCTGTATGCGGGCACGGAACGGTTGGCTGAACTGCAGCTTGAAGTATGCGTTCTTCCCTTCAAGTTATCTGACCCCTACTATACCTCGAGTCTCTACTACCGCGGCATGCTCGACCCCACTGGCAGGGGTTCTGTCTCTTCTGAGGTCAAGAGCGAAACGCAGATGAGAAAAGAGCTCGAGAACATGTATGCCCACGGAGTAACCAACCCTCGCGTCAGGCTTCAGACCCGCCCTTGGGACCAGGGCATGGATCTTGCGGATCTGGAGAGAGTCCTTCAGATCCGCCAGGCGGTGGGCATGGGTGGCCAAGATCTGCATCTCGGTTACGGCTACAACCTGAACTTCGATACCAGCATCCCCGTGACACCCCAGCGCCTGGGCTACCTGCGCTACCGTGTCTCCGAGCAGTTGCTTCCACTGACCAGAAGATACGGCGTTCCCGAAGTCTACATGTATGGGATCGATGAGGCTAGGGGCGAGCAACTCGTCGCACAGAAAGAAGCCTGGAAAGCCATACAAGAGGCTGGTGCGAAGATAGAGGTGTCTGGCTATCGCGGCCACTTTGAACTAGTCGGCGACGTCCTCGACCTCCTTATCTGCGCTGGAAGGCCGAACAAAGCCGAAGCCGATCTGTGGCACGGGGCTGGGCGCAGGATCTGGAACTACGCCAATCCTCAGGCTGGCGTGGAAGACCCCGAGGTCTATCGACGCAACTTCGGTCTGCTATTGTGGAAGCATGAATACGACGGGGCATGTACCTGGACCTACCACATGAGTTTCGGTAGCATATGGAACGACTTCGACCACCCCACATACAGAGATCACAACCTCACGTACCCCACCATTGACGGCGTCATCGACACCATCGCCTGGGAAGGCTATCGCGAGGGTGTAGACGATGTGCGCTACCTGACCACCCTGATCGAGTATATCGAGAAAGCCTATGCCCTAGATAACAGCACAGCTACAGAGGCGGCAAGGGTGGCTGAGGCTTATCTGGCGGAACTCAAGGAGGATCTGGAGCAGCGCGATCTGTACGCAGTCCGTATAGAGATCATCGAACAGATACTGCAACTCAAGCAGTATCTCTAGAACAGTACGAGGAAAATTGGGGGTAGAACAAGATGAGCAAAATCCGTGTCTTGGCATTTGGTGCGCACCCCGATGATTGTGAACTGAAGGCTGGCGGATGCGCGGCACTGTGGGCAGCCCGGGGCCACGTGGTACGCTTCGTCTCTTTGACAAACGGCGATACTGGCCACTATGCCATGGGAGGTGGTCCACTGGCCAAGCGGCGCCGCGACGAAGCCGCGGCCGCAGCAGCCGTGGCTGGAATTGAATCACTCGTCCTGGACATCCACAACGGTGAACTGATGCCAGATATTGCGACCAGGAAGCAAGTGATCCGGATCATCCGTGAGTTCGAACCCGACCTCATGCTGACCCATCGCCCCAACGACTATCACCCAGACCATCGCTATGCATCGCAACTCGTGCAAGACGCCTCCTACATCCTACGCGTGCCCAATATGACTCCTCTCACAGCCCCTTTGCTCAAGCCAGTAGCGATCATGTACTTCTCCGACCGCTTCAAGAAGCCCACACCGTTTAGCCCTGATGTGGCGGTGGATATTACAGGCGTCATCGACACCAAAATCGCCATGGTCGCCTGCCATGAGTCACAGGTCTATGAATGGCTGCCGTATGATGAGGGGGTTCTCGACGAGGTGCCGCAAGGGGAAGCCAAGCGAAAAGAGTGGCTGTGGGCACGCATGCAAGCCCGCTTCGGCCGAGATGCCGACCAGTGCCGTGACCAGCTTGTCGCTACCTACGGCGAGCCCGGACGTCAGGTCAAGTACGCGGAGTCCTTTGAGTGCTGCGAATACGGTTGCGGTCTTACGCCAGAGGCAAAGGCCAGGCTATTCCCCTTTCTTCCCTGATCGCCCGTGACTCGTCTAGCCGGGGTAGCTGGCCTGCGCCAGCTACCCCGGCATGCACATTATGGATCAGTAGCGGTACGCCGCCAGTATCCGATCAGCAAGGCGAAACTGCCTAGTCGAACGTGATCGTGAGCCTGTGCTCACCCGGCGCCAGTATGAGCGTCAGAACGTCGCCCTCCATTTGCCAGTCGATCAGCTCATGCGAAGAGGCCACGGCCTTTACGCTCCGCTGTCCAGGCAGCTGCAACAAGAGCTCATAGGGCTGTGATCCCGGAACAGCCGGATGAACAACGGTGCCCGTGATCGTCCGAGCGTCAATGCTCATCTCGGCGCTGATGGTAGCCGAGGCGCTGAGCTGCAGACCGAACTCAGAGCGCCAGGAAGTCCCTTCTGCCATAAGCAACCCATACTCTCCGTCCTTATGCTGGCTCCAGGCAGCAGCGACGCCGTCCGAGGCACACTCCCCAACCGCCAGCTCACCCTGACCGCGCCGGAACAAAACCAGTGCCTTGCTTGACCCCTCCTGTAGGCGTACGCCTTCGCCTGCACCCGCATCAACTGGCGTCACTCGCAGATCGCGCCCAGCCCCCGACTTGCTTGGAGCCAACACGGCGAGGAAGTACGCCTCCGGGCTAGCCTGCTGGGTGGTGGCCGTCAGATGCCACTGCTTCGGCTTGTTCATTGGCTCATCCAAGGGTGTAGCGAACTCATCAGTCTGGCTGTAGCTCACACCGCGGTCTGACCACAGATACGTGTCTAGAGCGGCCTTATCCGCCTCAAAGCGAATGTGGCCCTTTTCCTGGTCGATGTCCATGGCATGGTAGGTATGCAGTAGCCAGCTGAAAGTGCTCGCCTGGGGTGCTAGGAGATCGTCAAAGAGCACAAACACATCGGGTCGCACATAGACGGCATGTCGCACGTAACGCTCTAGCAGCGCCTTTCCATATGCCTCCTGAGCGTCGCCCGCCGCATAATCAAAGCTGTCGCCGCTCAGGAAACCGATGATCTGGCCTCTGGCTGATAGCGATTGCGGCTGCTGCCCGCGGCCATTGACCAGTAGGCCGTTGTGAGCCTGGGTCGTCTTAGTCCACTTCATATGGTGCTCGCTACCATACCAAGGACGATATCCCGAGGAGATGGCTAGGGGTTCACCATATGCCTCCAGTGTAAAGGTGTTCTGATCAGCAAAACTATGGCTATAAGAACCGTAGGGGCTGCTCTTAAACATGAACTGGATTCCGTCCTTCGCATCGCCCAGTTGCCTGTGAAACACTGTCCAGCCTATGTCGGAGAAGTAGGCAGAGGGCGGCAGATCGGTAGGCTCTTCGGCCTGTACACCTCGCCCATCATGCAGCATAGCCCGAATGTAGCCCATGACACCCATCTCAGCGATGGCGCCGAGTCTATTGGCGTACCACTTGTAGTACGGATTGCCGTAGACGGCAGCCAAATGTGCCATAACTGAACCATCCGAAGTGACTGGGCCGCGATCGGCAAAATCACCGAACGGCCCCATCTTGCTGTAAGGCGGCTGCGTGTAAAGCTTGAAGGTGCCAGTGTTCTGGAAGAAAGCCTTCTGATACAGATCAAGACCCGTAGCCTCACGCAAAGCGTCTACGAACCAAAAGACGCGGTTCATATAGCTTGTCCAGTAGGCGTGTCCTTCCGCCCAACCACCAGGGTCTTTGCCCCAGGCGGGGTAGATCGCGTAGAAAACACGAACTACATAGTCAAACCATTCCGTAGCCTCCGGGATCTCGCCCATGAAAGCGATAGCTGCCTCCCCCAGAAAGCCCAGTGAACGACCCGCATGACTCGCATACGGCCGATTCTCAAAGCTGCGTCTTCGCAAAATCTGGTACGCCTCATTACCCCGATAGCGCATCACATCGAGAATCACCTGGCGATCCTCAGGAGTCAGCGCATCGTAAGCCCAGGTGTATGCCCTGCTCATCTGGTAGAGAATGGGCATGGATGATTCGTCGTTTACCGCCGCGCTAGTAGCCCCCGTGGGATCCCATGAGGCGACATGTAGCATCCATTTGCGTGCGGCCTCCCCTGTCTCCTTATCCCCGGTCATCATGTAAGCAAAGGCCAAGGTCTCCATGGTGTTCGTGGCCTTCGTCGTAATCGTGTACTGACGCCAGAGATTCACATCCCATACCCCGCCTGGCCTGCAGTGCGGAGGTTCATCGGGCAGTACAGCAAAGCGAGCACTCAAAGCACTGGTACTGATGTTGCTCCACAGGAGCTTGTACAACAGATCACTTTTGCTTTTTTGGCGCCACTCGTCCAGTGTCTCTGATGTCACGAATAGACGCGGGTGGGTCTTGGGCAGCTTGGCCCGAACGGTATCCAACGGCGGTAACGCCAAAGAAGCAGCATCAGCATCGACATTGAAGGCCCGCACTTCCGTGGGTGATGACGCGTTCCCCCTGCGATCTACTGCCCACACCCGCCAATACCAGGTCTGTGTGTTGTCGAACTCAACGGATGGCGTATAGATGCTGATATCGATGTCCTCGACCACAGTGGTCTTGTCTACGCCGAACGCTGGGTCCGTAGAGTACTCCAAGGCGTAAGAGGCTGCCCCGGGCACGGGAATCCACACAAAAGACGGCGGATTTGTCGTGACCACCGCGCCATCCGCCGGAGCATAATCCAAACTGCCCTCGTCCACCACCAAATCCACAGCTCCCCCCGCCCACACATCGTCGCTCACCAGTTTTAGTGAAGCGTTGTCAAAACGAGCAATCCCCACATCGGTGCTTGAGGAATACAATGATGACCGACACCCAGACTGTTCCAGCTGGGGCTTCCATGGAAGCCACCATCTCCGTCCAGGACGGGCTGCCTATGGCCACCGACTTGTGCGATATACGTTTCTTGTCAGCCCCCCAGTAGTCGAGGTAGAGGTAGGCTCTGCCTCCTTCGGCAGTCATTGTCATCACAGAGGCGCGGTAGACCTGCCCTTCCTTTGCTGGAAAGGCATCACTACGAATACCAAAACCCCTCGAAGGATCATCATCGTGTACGGCAAACGCCCATTGGCCATCGTACACCTGCTCCTGTTCAGAACACAGATGCTGGCCGACATCGCCACCGAATATCTGCCACCCCGGTGGCAGGCCTTCCTCCGCTTGCACCTCGAAACCGGGATTCGACAGCAACTCCTCTCCCGCCAATCCATGCCCTTGACAGATCGCAAGGAACCCTAGGGTCAGTAGCAGGACCGACCATACACTACGTGCCCCACGCAACTTCATTCCCCCTTGTCAAGAAAGTGCCTGAAGACAACTTCGATAGATCAGGCCTACACCCTGCAATACCCGAGTCCTCACCACAGGTCTTTGGGGTTGAGGTCTGGCAAACGTGTCTCGGCAGTTCCTTGTTCTGCCAGTGACAATGCGCCCATGGTACAATGGCATCAGAAAAGCTGGAAGGGGACGGCAGATTTGCACACCTATCGTATTGCAGTTATTGCTGGCGACGGTATCGGTCGAGAGGTGGTGCCCGCGGCTCAGCAGGTGCTTGATCGCGTAGCAGAGATAGACGGCAGCTTTCATCTAGCCTACTCCGCTTTTCCCTGGAGTTGCGAGTGGTACACGAAGACCGGGCGCATGATGCCAGAGGATGGCCTGCACCAGCTACGCCCATTTGACGCCATTTTCCTGGGTGCCGTGGGTTTCCCTGGCGTGGCTGACCACGTATCGCTGTGGGGCCTGCTTCTGCCGATTAGACGCCAGTTCCGCCAGTATGTGAATCTACGTCCGGTCAAGCTGCTTCCAGGCATCCCCTCACCGTTAGCCGGCAAGACAACAGAGGATATCGATTTTCTGGTCGTACGGGAGAACAACGAGGGTGAGTACTCGAGCATGGGCGGGAGGCTCTATGCTGGAAGCCCACAGGAGATAGTCGTGCAGAACGCCGTCTTCACGCGCTTTGGTGTCGAACGTATCATGCGCTACGCTTTCGACTTAGCGCGGACCAAAGGAAACCGACACCATGTAACCTCTGCGACCAAGTCAAATGGGATCAACCACACCATGCCCTTCTGGGACGAAGTGTTCGCAGAGATCTCCGCCCAGTACCCAGACTGCAGCACCGATCAGTACCATATCGACGCCCTGGCAGCCAGGTTCGTTACCCACCCAGAACGCTTTGACGTCGTAGTGGCGTCTAACCTGTTTGGAGACATTCTGACCGACCTCGGGGCGGCGATTGCGGGTAGCATAGGCTTGGCCCCTTCGGGCAACATCAACCCCGAAAAAGAGTACCCCTCAATGTTTGAGCCCGTGCATGGCTCTGCGCCAGACATCGCTGGTCAGGGAGTGGCTAATCCTCTGGGTCAGATCTGGTCGGGAGCGATGATGCTCGAGCATTTGGGCCAGCAAGACGCTGCAGAGCGCATCATGACCGCGATGGAGAGAGTCTTGCTGGCTGGCATCAAGACACCCGATCTCGGGGGCAACGCCAACACCACTATGGTCGCAGAGGCGGTGTGCGATGAACTCAGCGGCTAAGTCACCTGCCAGGCAGCTTCCTGACGCTCAGGGGCCTCATATCCGGAAGATTGTCCTTCAAAAAGGCAGCCAGTATATTCTGCACGATCGGTTCCCTGGCAATAAGTGAGACTTGGATCTCGCTCTGGCTCGCGCTAGACTCCCCGATCAAGGGACGCAGTGCTTCCATATGATCTGGATGGCCCTGCATCGCGATCTCCAGAGGTGCCGCTGCGCCACCGAACAGACCTATCTCCCTGGTTGGTTTATCGGGTGACCTCCTTTCTCGGTACATCACTATCTGCGGCAGCCTGCTTAGCACGTCGGTGGCTGCAAGCCAGGAGGGCCACGCGAGCAGCTTGCGTTCGCTAGGGTTGGTGTCCAGACGCTTTCTTGACGGCTCCCGTGTGTTGCACTATGGTAGCCTTGTTGTGGCACCGATGCACTATGCCCATCTAGTCTGTCTTAAGGTCTAGCTTCCAAGCTCAAGTCTGTAGCAGGAGGATGAGACGAGATGCGTTTGTCCAGCTTGTGTCTGCCTGCGCTCTTGGCCATGTGTTGCACCGCGTACGCTGGTGAACGAGAAGTACCTATCCGAACCCTCGAACTTCCTCCAGGTCCAGGTAATCCTCGCAATAGCGAGGGGGCTTTCGTTTCGCTCAAAGACGGGCGTATCCTCTTCATCTACTCACACTATACAGCGGGTCACGGGGCTGACCATGACCCCGCTCAGCTGTGCGGACGTTACTCGTCCGACGGTGGGAGAACATGGAGTGCAGAAGACCGCCTCATTGTGGAAAATGAAGGCGGCATGAACGTCATGTCCGTGAGCCTGCTGCGCCTGCAAGGCGGTGAGATTGCTCTTTTCTATCTACGCAAGAACAGTGAAAAAGATTGCCGCCCAGTGATGCGCTTGTCAACTGATGAAGGCGAAACCTGGGGCCCACCAATGATGTGCATCACTGATGAAATCGGATACTACGTTCTAAACAATGACCGCGTGATCCAACTCAAGAGCGGACGGCTAGTAGCTCCCGTCTGCCTGCACACGGTCAAGGATTCGCCTGAGATGGACCGCCTGGGAACGGTGATGTGCTACCTATCAGACGACAGCGGCCGAAGCTGGCGCCGAAGTCGTTCGACACGAAAGGGCTATGACACATCGGGTGAACGGATTACCATTCAGGAACCCGGTGTGGTTGAGCTGAAAGACGGACGTATCATGATGCTTATGCGCGCCAGCGGCGGATACCAATACCTTTCCTATTCTGAGGATGGCGGAGAAACCTGGAGCCCACCGCACGCCTCGGCGCTGGCGTCACCCATCTCGCCCGCTTCGATCAAGCGCCTGCCGTCTACTGGCGATCTTCTGCTCGTATGGAATGACCATTCCCATATTCCATCAAGCCTCCGCAATCGGCGCGTGCCATTGAGCGTAGCGATCTCGCAAGACGAAGGCCAGACCTGGCAGCACATCAAAGTCCTGGAGGGAAACCCAGAGGGGTGGTACTGCTATACCGCCGTTCATCCTCTGGATGATGCTGTCCTCTTAGGATATTGCGCCAGTCGCTTAGCCCACCTGCGTGTGACGCGGGTGCCAGTTGCCTGGTTGTACAGGGACGAACCGATCACGGCTGCTGTCAAAGACACCGCCAGTCTCTTCGCAGGGGCACCTGAGGGACCCCTCCAACAGCTCCAGACACCACTAGGCGTTTGGAGCGCTGACGTAGAACATGCCGAAGTATACAGCTATGCTCGTGGCAAGGGCATTCGTATCCAAGGCGGCACGAACCGTACAGTGATTCTGACTCCGCCACAACCTGTGTCGTATGGGGCACTTACCTCGCTGAGGGTTGAGCGCTTTACAGCACGTAACCCCTATGAGTTCATTGTTGAAGCCCTGGTCGGTGAGACGTGGCACAGAGTATGGCAGCAAGGCGAAACCACGACTGTCGGACAACTGCACCCAATTGACCTACAAGTCAAGGAGCTGCAAGCATCCCAGTTCCGCTTCCAGTGCACGTCAGTGCTCGGAGCGATCATCGCAGACATGTCCGTACCTTCTCTCGGAGGGTTTTTCCGCGACTAGCTGGTCACTCATCCACAGAACGACAGCTCAGGAGGGCATGCATGCAAAAGAGAGTCTATTCGGCCTCCATCACACCGCTCACGGCGGACGGGAGCTTAGACACTGAAGGACTACACAAGATCATCGAACGCAACATCAGGCACGGCCTCGACGGGGTTTTCATCCTGGGCTCAATGGGCGAATGGAGCCAGTTCTCTGATACTTTCCGAGATACGCTGATTGCAGAGAGTGTTGCAGCGGTAGCCAAGCGTATCGAACTGCTGGTGGGCATTACGGCTACCAGTACGGCCCGGGCCCTGGAACACATGCGACATGCTTCAATACACTTTTTTGACAGTTATGTCTTCATGCTCCCCCCCGCATCCGCTGTATCAGATCCGGTGCGCGCCATTAAGACCGTTCTGGACAACGCCGACCGGCCCGTCTATTACTATCACTGCCCGCCGAACAACGGCATTGACCTCTCACTCGCTCAGTTTCAGGCCATCATGTCGCATCCGAACCTCAAAGGAGTAAAGAATTCGGCCAGCAGCATGTATCTGCGTCGCGAACTGATCTTGATGAAAAAGGAGAAGGGATTGCAGACAGTACTGCTGGAAGGGCAGGAGTGGGCAGCCGACGAGGCACTGATAGTAGGCTACGATGGCATGCTGTGCGGCATCGGAGCATTGGGCTCGAAGCTGATGGTGCGCCTGGCGCGCGCGGTGGACGCCCACGACATCACGGAGGCAGTTCGCCTGCAAAACCGCCTCATCCGGCTTTTCCACGGTGTTTACGGAAGGCAGCTGCAGACGGTCTGGGTGGGGCAGAAATATGCCTTGAAGTGCCTCGGCCTGTGTGCGTCGGAACTGACGTTGGCTCAGGGGATGGGGACCCTCACAGAAGCTCGCAAACGCGAAATCGAAGACTGTCTCGCTGAGTTTCGGGAGGAGCTGGACTGAAATGCTACGCTATCGCGAGACTGGTGAGTTGCACAAGGATTTCCATGGCAGCATGAACGCCGCTGTAGAGTATCTCGGCAGGAACTACGGGCGAAACGGCCTGCGTTCCGTCTTCACAGCAACCGCACAGAAGGTCTTCCGTTCGATTTACGAGGGGCTAAAGCGCGGAGATCTGAGTGAGCTAATCGAGCACTGGCGCTACTACATGGAACGCGAAGGTGCGGACTACACGCTGGACGTCTGCGACTCAGGGGTCATCTTGACCGTCAAGACCTGTCCGGCAGTGGCTCATCTGCGCAAGCTAGGGCTAGCGCCTTCAGAGTTCTTCTGTGATCAAACCGTTCTGCTCAACGAGGCTTGGTGCGAAGGCACCCCCTTCGAGGCATGCACCACGGTCATAGAAGAGGGTCACTGCGTGCAGAGCATTCTGCGTAGAAACACGGAGGGACAGCCATGATTCCGAGCGACCAGTTCGTCCGTTTCTACAATGAGGTGTTCAAGTTCCTGGATAACCAAGGTGGTGATGCACTTGAGGCGTATTACCGTGTGATCTCCGAGCAGCAAGAGATGCATTGCCTAGAATTGTTCAGGTCAGAAGGCCTGGCGGGCATGAAATCATACTGGGATCGCATTGCCCTTGAAGAAAACTGCGACATGACCTGCACGCTCTATCCCGACCGCTTTGAGTTGGTGATGAACCACTGTCCCAGCCTCAGCAAGGCTCTAGATAACGACGCCGGAGCCTTCGCACGCTACTGCGATCACTGCCCGGGTTGGGTCATTCCGCTACTTCAGAAGGCCGGATATCGTTGCGACTACGACATAATGGACCGTACCATGCCACAGTGCAGGATGACCGTATGTCCTATTGAACGCTCAACGTGACGCCTCTGGACTCAGATGCAAGAGACGACGGATTCATGCGTGTAAGAGAGCTTGCCGTATATGAGATGGCGTACGGCCCCTACTATGTATATTGCCTCTCCCGATGCGATTCGATAGAATGAAGCTGCCACCTAGAGGACCGGATGGCATGCAGCATATAAGAGGGGTGTGTGTCGTTGCTGTACATATCATACCTTCCTGACGAGATGAATGTGGGCTTTGAGGAAGCCCTGAAAATCGGTACTGAACTGGGAATCAAGTCCGTGGAAATGCGAGCCGTAGATGGCGTCAACAGCGTCGATCTTACAGACAGCCAAGTGGAGCGGGCCAAGAAACTTCTTGATAGCTACGGTATGAAAGTCTCTGCTGTAGCGACGCCCTTCCTCAAGTGCACGATGCCGGGGCTCGACCATAAGGCCAGCGGCCCCATGCATGCTGCCCGCGAGATGAGCTATGAAGAGCACCTGAACCTCATCAAGCGAGGTGCAGAGCTAGCGAAGGTCTTTGGCACCGACAAGATTCGCTTCTTTACGTTCTGGTACAAAGAGGGCGTCGACTTCTGGGATACCTTGAATGAAGCACTTAAAGAAGCGCTCTCTCGCTTGGAGGGAACCGGGGTCACACTGGGTCTGGAGAACGAAGGCGCCTGCATGATCCGTCATACTGGGGATCTAGCTGAAGCCGCACGCCGCCTTGACCCACGAGTGAAGTTCATCTATGACCCTGGTAACGCGGCGCGCATCGGCCATCCTCCGCGCCAAGAGGATTTGGATGTCTTCGCTGACCGTATAGCTCTCGTCCACGTCAAGGACGGCGTATGGGACCCGGAGAAGGGGCAGTCTGCAGCAACTCTCGTGGGCGAGGGCGCAGTTCATTGGCGTACCGAGCTCAAACGAATCGCCTCTAAGTATTCGGGAGCGCTTACCCTCGAACCGCACTATGCGCCAGACGGGGATACCGTACGTGGGATGAAGGAGACGGTTGCTGCCCTTCGCCGTATTGCAGAGGAGAACGGCATCGCCTTGGACTGATTCCGTCCAAAAGAGGGGCCTCCAGTCAGAGGCCCCTCGTGCTTCCCAGCCATCATGTAGACACGCGCTCCCTCTTTAGAAGGAACCCGTGCTCCTTCCACCTAGACTTACAGACGAACACACTGCGTCCGGGCGAGGTCGGGAGGTGCCCAGATCATGAGTAGGTTCGGTGGGCCTGGGGGCTTTGGCCCAGATGGAGGCGGTCTTCGAAGCTCGTATCGGGGCATGCCCAGCACCGACGTCGAGCCCAAAAGCGATATCAGCTGGCAGGAGGTGCAGCGCGTCCTCATCTACCTCCAACCCTACAAGTGGCAAATCGGCTTGGTCCTGTTCAGTATCGGTATCGGCAGCCTGCTGTCTTTGGTTCCACCCCAGTTAATTCGGGCCATCATTGACAAGGCGCTGCCGCAGGGAAATGCCCGACTGCTCAATCTGCTGTCTCTGGCCAGTGTAGCCTTGGCCATGGGCACGGCGCTTTTGGACGTTGGCCGCACCTATCTCATCACATGGATCTCCCAGCGCATCATGCTCGACCTACGCGCTCAACTGTACGAACGCCTCGCACACATGACACTGCGCTTC
>JBMNJG010000004.1:0-350116 GCA_050951545.1 Limnochordia bacterium
AGGCCCTACAGGTACTGATAGCGTTGAGTTATTTGGGTATATCAATTACCTGAAGGACTGCGATGCAGGGGTACAGTGGGCGCTGTTTATGCCTGACGTGGTTGAGAGGCAGCAGAAGGGCTTCAAAGTGGATAGCTTTGAGTACAGGACAATGCCCGCCATGCGCTTTATCGGGCGTGAAGGCGATGACTTAGACAATATGGAAGTTCGCAAGAAACATTTTCTCATTCTGGACGACATGAACGATTATAAATCGGACTTTGCCTATGATGTCTTGTTCATGCACCATTATGGGTTAGGTGTGGATGTTGGCCCGTGGCATGGTGTTTGGGGGCGGTTCATGAGGGCGGAAACCCCTGTGCCGGAAGGATTTCTCTATTTTGACTTCGTGCCGCATAACGATGGCAAGGCGGGTCCGCCGTACATTTCGCAGTTTGCGTATGCCACCTTCTCCGGCAACATGGAGGCTATGCACAGACACGAAGGCTATGACAGCGATGCCATGTATGATGTCACCAGAAACATTATGCTTGGTCAAGGTGTACAGATTCCGTACCCGGATAAATACTGGACTGCCGAAGTATTTCTTGATGGATGCGACAAATACAGCACTGCTTATATGTTCAGCGCCGAGACTTAAGCAATGAATAGGATAATATAACCTTGAGGACATACACTGGTATGCATACTTTCCGTAAGCCCAAGTTGGAAACGCCTTTCTAACAGGCGCATGCAGCTGAGGCATGGTGGTTGGGGTGGCGAAAGCAGTGCCCCAGTGGTGCGCCGCTGATACGCAGGATCGTTAGACCTACAATTCGGGAGGGGAGCGATGGACTTCGTGGCCATTGATGTGGAGACCGCGAATCCAGACATGGCATCAATTTATCAGGTCGGGATCGCCGGCTTTCGAGACGGGCACATCGTCAGTGAGTGGAAGTCCTTGGTGAATCCTGAGGATTGGTTCAGCCTAGCAAACGTTCATGTTCACGGGATTACGGAGGACATGGTCGCAGACGCCCCAACGCTTCCGGAGCTTGAACCCGCATTGCGGGAGCGCCTCGATGGTGGAATCGTTGTCTGCCATACTCCGTTTGACCGGGTATCCCTCCACCAAGCATTCGAAGCGTATGGTCTCGATGAACCGACAGCGGTGTGGCTTGATTCTGCAAGGGTAGCCCGACGCGGAAAGGTGGCGCCCGATTCAAGAAGCGATCAGGTTGTCTCTGAGCACTTCCACGCAGGCGACCCGATACTCCAACGACGATGCTTGTCGCCCGCAGTGGGCGTCGGAGCCGTTGATCTAAGGTGGTATGTGCGCTCCGAGGGCTTGACATCGACACCATGCCCTACTGGAGCCACCTTGTGCGCCTCGCCGGATCGGCGGCGCGCCCAACAGGACTTGGACGGACGAATGCCAAAGTCGGCACACTTGGAGGCACGGAATGATGGCAGTGAACCGGAAGGGTGATCAGTTCTTGCGCCTAAAACGTGTCCGGAGGCGGAACGGTAGTCGGGTGGTGCGCCGCTCAAACGCAAGGACCGATCTCGTCGCGGCCTGTTTGCCACGAGTCCCATAGTCCATTAGACTGGTGGCAGAATGAGATAGCGAGACGGTCGTGCTATGCTCAATATCGGTCACGATTGGCCCAGCAATTCGTGGTGGTAAGCCTGTGATTCGAGGCACGCGTATTACCGTATCGGATATGTTAGAGTATTTAGCTGGCGGTATGTCGCATCAAGAGACTCTTGCGGACTTCCCCGATCTTTCGGTGGAGGACATTCGTGCTATTCTTGCGTTTGCCGCACAACGCGAGCGCCGGCTGTTATCGTACCCATGAAGCTGTTGCTTGATGAGGACCTCTCATACCGATTGCTGCCAGAGATATGGACTTCAGCGCAGTCTACTTCGCGGACGATGAAGAAGCTACGCTTCTGATACTCGACCCAGTCACCAATCTGGGATTGTTAGAAAGGGCTAGAATGCGGCGCAAAGCGAAAAAGTTCCAGCGGAACAAAGCTGAAAGTGGTAGTGATGGCTAAGGAGGACTGCTTGTGCGAGTAGCTCTCTTCTCCGATGTCCACGGGAATGCAGTGGCACTGGCCGCCGTGCTGACCGCCATTCGGCGGGAATCGCCCGACGTAGTGGCTTTCCTGGGCGATGCAGTCCTGCGTGTCCCCATGCCGGCCGAGACCATGGCTTTGCTGCGCTCGCTGCCCCACATAGCTGTGCGCGGCAACTACGACTGGATGCTCACCGGCGACTTCCCCAACCGCGAGCAGCGCTTTGCGGCCGAGCCTTTCCTGCCGGCCGAGATCGCCTGGGTGCGGGAGCAGTTGAGCACAGAAGATACGACCTACCTGGACCAGCTGCCTATGACGGTGCGCCTCTTCAGCGGCACACCGCAGGAGATTGTTGTCTGCCATGCCTCGCCCGGCAAGTGCTTTGGCGGTCTGTTCAAAGTGAACTCGCACTTTAAGCCGATGACGGACGAGCAGGCCTTAGCTCTGCTCGAGGGCGAGCCGGCGACCCTGATTGCCTGCGGCCACACCCACTGCGGCATGGACCGGACGGTAGGCCGCTACCGCATCATCAACGCTGGCTCCGTCTCGCTGGGGTGGAACCCTCAGGACACCTCCGACGATCGGGCCTGGTGGGTGCTCCTAGATTGGCGGCGGGAGGGCTGGCAGGTGCAGTTTCGCTCCGCTAGCTACGACCACATCCGCGTGTGGCAGGCCTACGAGGCGTGGGAGCTTTGGCCCCTGATGCAGGAGCACAGAAAGCCCCGGGGGTGGGGTGAGGCGGTTAATAAGTGGGCCATGCGCCAAGCCGCACAGGTGGCCCATCATAACATCTAACAAGCGTATTATGCTGACGGGAGTTGGCGGCTGCGTTGATCGGGGAGCTGTACAGCCGGCACTGACACGCAGATTCGCTGGGCCGTGACCGAATCTATCAAACCATAAGGAGATTCTATGCATTGGATATTCCGCGGATTTTTAACATCACCGAAAGTGCTCACCGCATCCATAACCCGTTCACACCCGAGAAGCTCGCTACTCTCGGCGCTGCGCTGCGTCTGGAGACGGGAACCCGAGTGCTCGACCTCGGCAGCGGTTCGGGGGAGATGCTGTGTACCTGGGCACGCGACTACGGAGTCATCGGCACCGGCATCGACATGAGCCGGTTGTTCACCGAGCAAGCGAGACTCCGCGCTGAAGAACTCGGTGTCGCCGATCAAGTCCAGTTCATCCATGGCGATGCTGCTGGCTTCGTCTCTGACGAGAAGGCCGGTGTGGCAGCTTGTATCGGTGCCACGTGGATCGGTGGGGGAGTCTTCGGCACCATCGAGCTTCTGGCGCAGAGCCTCTGCCCCGGAGGGATCATCCTCATCGGCGAACCCTACTGGCGGCAGTTGCCTCCGACGGAAGATGCTGCCAGGGGGTGTCTTGCCGGCTCAGTCTCCGACTTTCTCCTGCTTCCAGACCTTCTCGCGTCTTTCGGCCATCTCGGCTACGACGTCGTCGAAATGGTTTTGGCAGACCAAGACAGCTGGGACAGATACGAGGCGGCCAAGTGGCTCACCATGCGCCGATGGCTTGAAGCCAATCCCGACGACGAGTTCGCGAAAGATGTTCGAGCCAAACTAACCTCGGAACCCGAGCGCTACGCCGCTTACACGCGTGAATACCTGGGCTGGGGCGTGTTCGCGCTGATGACGCGGTGATGAGGGGATTACCGGGCGACTCAGAAGGTGGGGAAAATCCAAAAGTGGAGCATCTCACGCCTGTTGCGAGGGGGGGCAGCAACAGGGTAAGTAATCTGGGCCTGGCCTGTGAGCCCTGCAATCGTGAAAAAGGAACGATGACTGCAGAGGATTTCGGGTTTCCAGACCTGCAGAAGCAGGCCAGTCAATCGTTGAGAGATGCTGCGGGGGTAAACGCTACCGAGCGGCGTGATGTTCGGTCTCGTCGACACGACGCCCAGCGTCTATCTGCATCACTGTTCTCAATTGGGCGAGTTCCGGCTGGCGAGCGATGCGGTTATTCCCACATTACCTCAACGTAGACAGTCCTTTGAGTGCCACGCTCGCACGGTACGCGGACGTCTTCCGTTTGTTCGGCGATTTCCGTGGATACGTGGAGTTCTTTCTTCTGACGATGCCTAACGCTGAAGTCGCTACCATGTCACGGTTAACCCTATGCTTACCTGTCTGGTCATCGTGCCCGTGCACTACCCTCCTTGTGAGCGAACTGCAGGTGAGGTAGGATTGAGCAAGGGAGGCGACGGTGCAGTGTGGTTGGGAGACTGACCAGATCCTACAGTATAGGCCAACGCATAGCATGTAGCTAGGCGCAGAAGCAGGGGGTATGTTAGTGGGCAGAAAGAGTGCTTGGGTCGTTTTCGTTCTGTGCGTGATGCTCGCCCTCGCCTGGTGCGAAGTGGCCAACGCCAAGGAGTATGTTGTGGCGAAGGCCCAGATAACTGCCCAGATAACGTCAGATGGCTCACTGTTCGTCTCCGAGGAGCGCACATACCGCTTTTCGGGAAGCTATAGCTGGGCTTCGATGACGCTGTCGACGAATGCCTCTCAGCCGATTGAGGGTATCACGGTAACCGAAGGTGGCCAGCGCTACATCGAGGATGATGCGCAAACACCCGGAACATATCAGGTCACGTCCACACCTAAGCAGACGGACATCAAGTGGTATTACGAAGCCAAAGATGAGGAGCGTACCTTTACCATAGGCTACCGCGTACGCAATGCGGTAAATGCCTATAGCGACGTGGCAGAGCTGTACTGGCAGTTCATCGGCAAGGAGTGGGACGTCCCGACGAAGCGGGCCGTGGTTGTCGTTACACTGCCAGGCGCGGCACCTGCAGGCTCCCTAAGGGTATGGGGACATGGTCCCCTTCATGGTAGTGTCCACGTGGTGGATGCCTCGACAGCCCGCTGGGAGGTCGACAGTCTACCCGCACGGACGTTTCTGGAGGCTCGCCTCACTTTCCCGCCCTCTCTGGTGCCGCAGGTGGTCTCGCGTGAGAGTACAGCTGGTCTTCCCGCCATACTGGCAGAGGAGGAGGCCTGGGCTGCACAGGCCAACCGCGTCCGGGCACGAGCGAAGCTCGATGGCCAGGTGGCCATGCTTACGTTGGCCTTAGTGGTGTTGGGTTCCATGCTCTTTTGGAACAGGTACGCTCGTCCCTTTCCCAGCGACTTCCAGGGCGACTACTTTCGTGAACCGCCTACGGACTACCCGCCTGCTGTGCTAGGTATTCTGTGGCGCGGCCACAGTACCCCTGATGATATGGCGGCCACGCTGTTGGATCTGCTCCGGCGCAAGCATCTGACCGCTGAGCCGCAGACCTCTGCCAAAAAGCGTCGCTCGCGCCGTGAGGATTTCATTCTTAGGCGGCCGGAGGAAGGCGGCAAAGATGCGCTGAGCGCCCCTGAACGCCTCCTGATGGAGCTCCTCTTCGAGGATATCGCTGGCTGGTTGCCTACAGGCGACCCGGTGACCATTGGAAGCATCCGCCGTTACGCTCAGAAGAACGGTTCTCGTTTCAGAACCTGGCACGCGAACTGGACGAAAGCCGCCAAACGCGCCGCTGACAAGCATGAGATCTTTGATACGACCAATAGCGCAGGACGCGGTTGGGCGGGCGGCGTCGCAGCAATACTCGCGATCACTGGCTTTGTGCTGATCGCTGCCAGTGGCTACAGACTCACTGGTGCCAGCTTACTGGTTGGTGCCGTTGCTGCTACGCTCTGCGCTACATTGAGCCGGCGGCATACGCCCGAGTTTCGAACAGAGCGCCTTAAGTGGCGGGCGTTTCGTCGTTTTCTGCGACATTTCTCGAAGATCGAAGATGCTCCAGTCTACTCAGTTACCATTTGGGAGCACTATCTGGTTTATGCTGTTGTACTCGGTGTGGCAAGGGAAGTTATCCGGCAGTTGCAGGTACTGATGCCTGAGTTGCGGAATGATCCCCACTATGCTTCCAGTTGGCTAGCTATTGGCATGAGTTCCGAGGGTGGCCAGTCCATCACCTCTCTGACAGGTTCCTTTGTGTCAGCGGTGCAGGTGGCCATGTCGCAGAGCAGTTCAGGTTCAGGCAGTGGTGGTGGTTTCAGCTCTGGTGGTGGTGGCGGTGGCGGTGGCGGCGGTGGAAGCGCTGGATAGCGGCGAGCCTACGAGGCAGACAGCTTGCATAAGGAGGCGGTATTCATGCCATATGTGGCGATTGGTATCGGGGTAGTGGTCCTCTGGGTTGCCTACAGCTACAACCGATTCGTGGTCTTGCGTGCCCGGGTGCATAACGCCTGGTCTCAGATCGAGGTACAGTTGCGAATGCGTCATGATCTGATCCCCAACATCGTGGCGACCGTGCAGGGGTATGCAGCGCATGAGAAAGGCCTTTTCGCACAGGTCGCTGAGGCTCGCAGTCGCGCGATGGGTATGAGCACAGTTGCGGGAAGAGAAGAGGCTGAATCGGCACTTAGCGGTGCGCTGAGATCGCTGTTTGCCGTGGCAGAGGCTTACCCTGTCTTGCGCGCCAGCGAGAACTTCACCAATCTGCAACAGCAGCTTCAGGACGTAGAGAAGAGGCTGGCGTATACACGGCAGTTCTACAACGACACAGTGCTACGCTATAACACCCGTCTGCAGGTCTTTCCGTCCAATCTGCTGGCAGCCATCTTTCATCTGACACCCGAGTCTTACTTTCAGGCTGGTCAAGAGAGCCAGAGCCCGGTGGAAGTGAAGTTCTAGGGGGGCACAGGGCATGTCTGGACGGCCCGCCGCGATCAGAACCTGGTGGATGAAGAATATCGTCTTCCTGATCATCACAGGTGCCGATTTGTTTCTGGCCGCAGGTCGAATCCGCTGGGGCATGGCCTGGGCCTACTTGGTCAGTATGAGTATCATCATGGTGGCCAACGCGGCGGCCATGGACCCGAGTCTGCTGGTCGAAAGGTCACAGCTGCAGGAAGAAACGAAAGAGTGGGACGTGCCCCTGGTGATCCTGGTGTCGATGTGGGGGCCGCTTGTGATAGGGCTCATGGCCGGGCTTGATATCCGGTTTGAGTGGTCACGGGGCATCACACCGATGCTGCAAGTGGCGGCCTTGCTCCTTGTCGTTGCGGGGGGAGCCCTAGGTACGTGGTCGATGGCCTCCAATCCCTTTTTCTCTGCCACGGTCCGTATACAGACGGAGCGCGATCATCGGGTCATCACGCAGGGTCCCTATCGATACGTCCGTCACCCAGGCTATGTAGGAGGTATCGTCTTTGCCTTGATGAGTCCTATTGCCTTGGGCTCCTGGGTGGCGCTTGCTCCAGGCCTGCTAGTGGCATGTGGCTACGCTCTCCGCACGTGTCTGGAAGACAAAGCGCTGCTGCACGAGTTGCCGGGGTATCAAGACTACGCAGAATTGGTCCGCTATCGTTTCATCCCGGGCATCTGGTGATCAGATCGTCGTGTCCATCAGCCCATTGAGGCTGGTTTCACTCCCCGGCTTGGTAGCACTCTTTGCGCGCGGTCAAGGTATCCACATACTCCCAATCCACAGTGACGCCACTACCAGGTCCCTGGGGTACGTCCATCAAACCGTCTTTGGCCTCCAGAGCCTCGTGAACGATGTCTCGCCGCCAATAGCGGCTAGCAGATGCTGTGTCGCCTGGCATGGTGAAGTTGGGCAGCGAGGCCAGGGCCAGGTTGAAGGCGCGCCCCACGCCACTCTCCAAGCGTCCGCCACACCATACTGGTGCCGAGAAAGCTTCCGCTACATCGTGCACCTGGCGGGCTCTCAACAGCCCACCGACGCGACCCAACTTGATGTTAATCACGTGGGCTGCCTGTGTAGCAAGTGCTTTACGGGCATCGGCGGGCGAGCCTATGGACTCGTCGAGGCAGATCGGAGTTGCTAACCGAGCCTGTAGCAGGGCGTGATCGTGGAGATCGTCGTGAGCCAGGGGTTGCTCGATGTATGCTAAGTCATATTCGTCCAGCTTCTGCAGAGTCGTGATGTCTGACAAGCGGTAGGCAGAATTGGCGTCCACCGAGAGTACGATCTCCGGGAAGCAGGCACGCACGGCCGCGACAATGGCGAGATCGTGTCCGGGCTTGATCTTTAGCTTGATTCTCCTGTAGCCTTGGGCGACCGCCGCCTCTACCTGGCTCAGAAGGGCTTCGGTGGAGGGCTGCAGGCCCAGAGAGATACCGACAGGCACCTGACTGTAGACTCCTCCGAGCACTTGCCACAGAGGGAGATTGCGCGCCCGAGCGAAGGCTTCCCAAAAGGCACACTCGAGGGCAGCTTTGGCCATGCGATGCCCGCGGATAGGCGCTAGCGCACCCACGAGCGCAGTAGCATTGGCGAAGCGCTTGCCCAAGACTGCAGGGAGGATGAGGGTGGGAAGTACCGCCCAAGCAGTGTCGATGGTCTCTTCACAGTATCCGGCGGATTCCGGCGCCACGCATTCTGCTACGCCCTCGCCCTGGTCTGTTCGCAGGCGCAACAGGAGTATGCGCCGCTCCTGAGTGGCTCCAAAGCTGGTTTCAAAGCGGAAGTTCAGGGGCATGCGAATCTCAGTTAGCTCTACTTGCTCAATCTGCAACGCCACGGGCCTCCTAGTGTCACCTTGCGCCAGCATGTTGGTAGCCGTCACGCGTGCTCCCTAGCCATGCCAGCAAAGGTCATTCTGTAGGCACAGACCGTTCTCCTGCCGTGATTGGTGCCCGCTTCTTGTGTGATGGTAGCGGGCACAACGGGCTGGCCCAGCTCTAGTCTCGCGGCCATCTCCCTGATTGGCTCAGCATAAACTAGGTGGCTCACAGGGAGATCGGGCTCTAAGAAAGGAAAACCAAAGCTAAGCCTCGCGGGAGTTGCTGTTTCTTGGCCACCCCCTCGCGTGAGTATGTTGTGTTTCCTAGGCAGACGAAGGATGCATCCTGCAGCACAAGCTCAAGTCCGGTTACTCTGGGGGGATTACGCTGTGTCGACAAGACACCTTTGTCAACTGGCACGCAGAAGCACCACACTAAGGGCTCTATCAAGGATTCATAGCCTGCACATCACGTTGTTTTTCTCACTTTCGCTATGCCTGGCGTTGAGTGCACCATCCACTTCAGCTGCATCTAACTTGCTGTCAAACCCCGGCTTTGAACAGCTGACCCCCAATGGCACACCCGTAGATTGGGTCATTTTCACTGGGCAGTTTGGTAATGGTATGGAGGTAGAAACTGGAGAGGCCTATGCCGGAGAAAGAGCACTGCTGTTTGACGAAATGAGCAAACCAGCAGCTGTAGGCTTGCGGAGTAACCCGATACCTGTGGTCCCAGATGCCGTATACACTGCCTCTGCCAAGGCAATGACAGAAACACAAGGCGTCAATGTCGCCTTGTATCTCGATTTCTGGGGAGCTAACCGCAAGCGCGTTGACCACAAGTTCATTCTCACCAGACGCAACAACGTCTGGGAGGATCTGCAAGTCACGATGCAGGCACCGAGGGATGCAGTCTGGGTATCAATTATCTTATATCGAACAAC
This sequence comes from Limnochordia bacterium, assembly GCA_050951545.1. Lineage (GTDB taxonomy): Bacteria > Bacillota > Limnochordia > DTU080 > DTU080 > DTU080. The sequence goes on from JBMNJG010000004.1 coordinate 9,551, forward strand.
CAAAAACGTTGGCACACAGCGCTTTGATGATTGTTCTCTTACTATGGTGGAACTAGAAGACGGCGCCGACTTATTTGCCGACGAAGACACCCTGGATTACGGACCGGCGGACGGCGCCGTAGTGACTACCAATCCACCATCATTTATCTGGATACCTACCAGTGGCCAGGGCATCACCTACACGCTCGAGTACTCGTCCGCTGCTGGTTTTCCCGCCGCAGCAACCACGCAGATCACTGATATCGATATCAGCATCTACACTCCGGCAACTCTCTTAGACGCCAGTAAAACCTGGTACTGGCGGGTTCATGCTATGGACGCACAAGGCAATAAGCTTTCGTCCACCACAACCCGAGCGTTCAACATTTCCGCTAAGGCCACTGCACTCCCTCTGGAACCCATGGCAGTGGTTAGGCAGAGGATACCCCAGTCGCACCCACGGCTGTATGTGACTCCCGAAACGCTTCCCGCTTGGCGCGAACGGGCCAATACGGACTCACTCATACGTGTCATCTGGCGCGACATCAATGCCAGAGCGACTTCTGCTTCTCTCAACCCACTGCCTGACGAACCGCCCAGCACTAGGCCACAGGGGGTATGGGACGTGGGCCTGTACCGAAAATCCAACTCTATTGCCAACCGTACCGCCTCCAATTTGGAGCTACTCTCCATGGCTTATCTTGTTGGGGGCGATCGGCGTATTGGCGAAGCAGCGCGCCAACTCATGCTGCGTGTGGCCTCTTGGGACCCACATGGTGCTACCGGCGCAGCCGATAACGACGATGCGTCTCGCCCACTCCTGATCAGCCTGAGCCGTGCCTACACCTGGGCCCACGAAGCCTTATCACTGCAGGAGCGGGAAACCGTACGCAATGCGCTTCGCACCAGAGGCAATGAAGCTTTCCGGATCTTGAAGTCGGCGCCGTTTGAGAGCAAACCCTATGACAGCCACAACGGCGGCACTATTCCATGGATGGGAGAAGTGGCCATCGCCCTCATGGGTGAGATCCCAGAGGCCGCAGAGTGGTTCGATTACGTCACCCGCATATTCTTTGCCATCTATCCACCTTGGGGCGGAGATCCAGGTGGCTGGGCGGAAGGTCCGCGCTATTGGGGCGCATCCATGAATAAGGCGTTCGACTTTGCTGATGCTTTGAAAGCGGCCACGGGCTTGGATTTGTACCAGAAACCGTTCTTCCGCAATACAGGCACCCATCGTATGATGACGCAACCGCCTTATAGCAAAATGGGTCCATTCGGCGATTTCGCCGATGAGGGTCCCACGAAACCTACAGCTGAGGCCATGTGGCACCTAGCTACGGTCTACCAGGATCCCTACTACAAGTGGTATGGCGAAGAGCTCGGAACCACGATTACCATGGGAGTAAGGGGATTTATTCGCGCCAATCTGTACGACCAACTGGGGTTCAAGAGCGCGCCACCGAAAGAGTATCCTACCGGTGCCTGCTACTCCGATGTGGGCTGGGCGGTTTTCCACAATCGTCTGGTAGCGCCAGTGCACGAACGGCTTCAATTCATGTTCAAGAGCAGTCCTTACGGGTCCTACAGTCATAGCATGGCTGATCAGAATTCGTTTACCTTGGAAGCCTTCGGTACGCCCTTGGCTATTTCGTCAGGTTACCGCCCTTGGTATGGCAGTGTGCATCATATGGGCTGGACCAAAACAACTCAGGCACATAACAGCATTCTGGTTGATGGATTAGGGCAACCAGTGCAATCGATGAATGCTAAAGGCGAGATACGCAGTTTCCTCAACGGGAAATCCTTCGGGTATACAGCTGGTGAAGCGAAAGAGGCCTATGCACCCGGCCTGCGGCAGTTCACTCGGCACGTGATGTACATTCGGCCAAACCTCTATGTGCTGTTCGATGATCTAGAGTGCGATCAACCCAGAAACTACAGTTGGTTGTTCCACAGCTACCAACCGCTGCAGATCGACCAGCCCAATCATCGGCTCTTCCTAGACGCGAATACAGCCACCCTGGATATGCTCCTGTGGAGTAGCAGTGCCCTGACTTACAGCCAGACTGACCAGTTTGCCGTGCCGTTGGACGAGCCCATGAACAAGCCAGTGCAATGGCACCTAACCGCTACTACGAAAGAGAAACAAAACAAGGCCTATTTCTTGGCCGTGTTGGCTCCAGCTCCGAAAGGCCAGCAAAGACAGTTCAAATCGACACTGCTAACAACCACCGCGGGTGAAGGTGTGCTGCTCGAAGAGGGTAATGAACAGACTGTAGCCTTGTTCCGCCGCTCAGAAGGTAGCTTGGCTGCACAAGGACTTTACACTGATGGTGAAGCTGCAGCGTGGCACCGAGGTGCTGATGATGTACAAGGTTTGCTCATGGTCAACGGCCGATCGTGGCAAAGCAGTGCTGGGATCAACCTTACCGCTTCTGTTCCCATAGATTGCGAGATGACCGTGAACAGCGCTGATGTAGTAGGAAGCATTGCCTACCCAGCGGTGCCTGGTACGCAGTCGTTTACAGTGACCATGGCATTACCTGAGCGGGTAGTTGATACCGTGACTTCGTCAGGTGAAGTGTTAGGGTGGCACTTCGCTGACGATACGCTCACTTTGGAGTTGAGCCCGGGCGAGCATCAGCTAACCCTGGCTTTGAGGCAGTAGCCGCCCTCCAATGGAACGCCTTCAATCACAACGGTGTTCAGTTCGCTCTCCCGCAGTATCTGGGTACAGTCGCCATGTACTACAATGTAGACATGTTCGACGCTCAGGGGCTGGCCCGGCCATCACCCTCACTCACTGAGAACTGCATGGGTTGGAGCGAGTTTGAGAGCCTGGTTAAGCGGTTGACCAGAGATATTAACGGCGATGGCATTATCGATGTGTACGGGTTCGAGAAGACCTTTAACGCCAACCGCGTCCACTTCTGGATGATCCCCGCGGGGGCCGAGATCTACGCCAATGGAGATAACTCCCGTAGTGCTCTCAACAGCGAGGCCGCGGTCAAAGGTATGGAGTTCTTGCAGCATTTGCGCTGGAATGTGGGCGGTATTGCCCCGCCCGGTGTTTCGGCATCATGGGGAGCTGGTAAGTCAGCGATCATGGAGGACGGTTCGTGGCGGCTAGCCTCGACCTTAGGCGTCAAGCAGGATGGCTCGCCTAAAATGCCCTTCACCTGGAACGTGTTTCCCATGCCTCTAGGACCAGCTGGCGTGAGAGCTACCATGGCCAATATTGACGGGTACGCCATCAACCGCAACACGAAGTGTCTGCCCGAAGCGTACGCCTTGGCTAAGTTCCTGGCGGGGCCTGAGGCTAATGCCATCAAAGCTAAGTATGTGGCCCTGCAACCGGCGAATAGGCGGGTAGTGCCGGAGTATATCCGTCTGATGCGCTCACTGAATCGCGATCTATACGAGGTCGACGTCCACGTCTTCACCGATGCCGGCCCATACGCCTACCCACAGCCTTTGTACTCAAACCAGGAGGCGGCCTCCTCACTGATCGGTGACTTGGTGACTCGCATTATCGACCGTAACCAGCCAGCCCGCTCAGTGTGGATGGAGGGCATAGAGCGCCTCAATCGCATACTGGCCACAGTAATCCAGCATATCGACATCTCCATGCCCGAGCCGCTGTCCTGGAGCGGTGCGAAGTGGAGTCGGCAGGATCTCAACGTGGACGTAGCTGGGAGCGCTGTGGTGAAGGATGGCAAGCTCTATCTGTCGGCTGCAGGTGCAGATATCTGGGGAAGCAAAGACGGCTTCGGCTTCGTACACCAAAAAGTAAAGGGCAACTTCACGGCTTCCGTACGACTCCATCGGGCGCCAGTGGGTGATAGTTGGGCTAAGGCTGGTCTCATGGTGCGGGCGGCCCTCGATGCCAGTGCACCGCATGTCACGGCGATGGGTACTGGGGCCAACGGCATCATCACCCAGTACCGCCTGGAAAGCATGGGATCATCGGTCAGCGCCGGAGGGCGGCAGACAAAATGGAAGAATGGCGACCCCGTCTACCTGAAAATGGTACGCCGAGGTACAGAAGTGCTCACCTACTGGTCTGCTGACGGCGAGAAATGGACGGTTTTTGACCGGGTCCGACTGCATCTGGGTGATGAGGTGTATGTAGGTCCCGCGGTGACATCGCACCTTGGGGCGGAGCTTGGGGAAGCGATCTTCTCCGACTGGGAGTTGGTAGTGGACTAGTCTGTTGAAGGCATGGCGGGGCCCAACCGGGCCTCGCACCTGGCCGCGGAGAAGTGAGGGAGGCCGCTTGGATGGTGAGAATCGCTTCAAATGGGGCTTTATGGCTCTTTGTTCTGGTAGTGCTGTTGGGTCTGGCTTGGCTGAGTACCTGCCTTGTGTGGGCTGCGGAGAAGACGGAAACCGATACCAGCCGCCTTAAGCTCATGACCTTCAATCTGCGCGTGGAGACTTCGAGCGACGGGGTCAACGCTTGGCTGTATCGCCGAGATGCCGTGGCCAAGCTCATTCGCACCGCTGCTCCGGCAGTTATGGGCACACAAGAGGGCACCTACTTTATGCTCTGGGACCTCGAGGATCGCCTACCAGAGTATAAGTGGGTGGGCGTCGGGCGTGATGGCGGTCGGCAAGGCGAGTATATGGCCATCTTCTATCGCCCAGAGGTGCTGGATGCTCTCGACTCCGGTAGCTTCTGGCTTAGCTATCAACCCGATGTACCTGGTAGTCGGTTTCCGGGGGTAAATCACGCCCGCATGGCCACCTGGGTGCACTTCCGTGTGAGAGACACGGGCCAGGAGTTTGTTGTGTACAACACCCATCTCGACCACCAGAGTCAACCAGGGCGTGAGTACGGAGCGCAATTCTTGCGACAGGACATCGCACAACGACGCACTGTCGGGCAACTACCCGTGGCTGTGATGGGCGACATGAATTGCCCGAGTAGTAATCCGGCCATGCAGCTTCTCGCCGCAGATGCCACATCGGGCAACGGGCTGAGGAACGTGGAAGAGTGGGCTCGCGCCCACGATCTCCGGGTCGGAGCCACCTTTCATGGTTTCCGGGGTAGTATCGCCGGGGAGCCTATCGATCACATCTTCGTCAGCTCTGAGTGGAGCATCGAGGGGTATGAGATCATGATTGATCTGGTGGATGAGCGCTATCCCTCCGACCACTACCCGGTAGTCGTGGAGCTGGCTTTGCCGTAGGGAGAGCTGCAAGACGCGTTGATGGTGCATCGAATATCTGGGCAGTTTGGCATTTGTCCGAGTCGGCTTTGGGCCCCTAAGAAACTAGGGGCCTCTGCCATTTTGTTACTGCGCCTTGAGAAACCTCACATTGCGAATCTCGATAGTACTTGGGGTACCAGTGCGCATCATGTTCAGGCGGGTGAGGGTGCTTGGTACCTCAAACTCATACTCCTGCCAGGCACTGCCTAGCTGGATTGTTTTAGGTACCACACCATCACGGTGGGTGGCGCGTACATCTACAGCCTGGGGGGTCGGTTGCGTAGAACGACCTTCGAATCGTAGGCCCCAATAGCCCTCATCCGGGTCGATGTCAAAGGTGACGCCGCTTATTTCATTAGAGAACTTCAGCTGAGCACCATCGCTAGTATTGGCCGAAGTGACCCCGATCCTAAGGGTGGCAGTCGACCACAACTGGCCCCAGTCCACTCTAACTTCTGCTTCTGGTGTCAAGACAGCCTCGATCTCCAACGGACTCTTCGGAGGCAACGTTACGTCCTGAGTCCATGTCCGGAAACCATCTTTTCGCACGGATAACGTCAGGTTGTTGACGTATATGCCGTCAGCAGTGACTCGGCCCGCTTGATCAGCGACGGCCTGAGTGACCCCGGTCGACATGATCGCACCGGGAATCGGGGTGCCATCCTGACGGATGACCCGAGTCACGATGCGGCCGGGCTCACCCGCGGCGTCAGGCCCGCCAGATCGGATTCCAGCAGCAAAGTCCTGGGACGTGGCTAGCTTCCAGCGCTTGCCGCCATCCCCCGACATGATCAGCGCTCGGTACTGGTATACCGGGGTGTCAAAGGTGTAGGGGCTGACATTGGTGCGGAAGTTATACGAAAGGAACAGCCGTCCCTCTCGATCCTGGGTGAGTTTGTGGTAAAAGATGCTGTAGGTTGTCGTTGGGGGAACCACCAGCAAAGTGGGTGAACTCCAAGATTGGCCAACAGGTTTCTGTTGGTAGGAAAGTGCGCCATACAGGCGGCCGTTGAAGTAGCTGTCAACGCTCTCCCTCCACTGCCGGAAAGCGATGTGCAGAGTGTCATTGCTATCCGCTAGAAAGGCCAGATAGGTTTGTCGACCTCGCTCAGCACCTGAGGCGGATTTGGCTCCAGTTTGAAGCACTGGGACCGGATTGGTCCACCCAGCACCTGTGCTGTTGGGAGCCAACGACTGCGCATAGTGGAAGTTGGCCCCGTGTGAGCCGGTGATCACATGGAGGTAGCCTTTGCTGTCTATGACGATGCCCGGGGTGTTGTGCGAATCATTAGCTGGGGGTGCATAGGCGATGAACTGCTTGTCGACCACTTGGTCGCCTTGCAGATCGTAGGTGGCGACATAAGTGGGCGCACCCGGGACAGCATCCTTTGGGTCCCGCGCCTCGGCCCAAGTGATAAACGCTTTGTCACCGCTCGAAACAGCGAAGGAGGCACCACCCGAATGCTGCGATGGAGGGAGGCTGTCTCTCGTCACCAGAGCGGGCTCACGGAAGATCAACTGACCATCCTTCTTCTCGGGCTGGAGGACGTACAGATCATAGTAACCAGCATAGGTGGCCGGATGGGCGGCCCGGAAGGTGTAAAGGCCAATCAGCGGAGGCCTGGTCAAGCTATTGTGGCCGACCCAGTGCTCGATAGCAGGTGTCCCGGCCGGAAGCTCGTAGACGCTGAAGGTGCGACCATAGTCCGTGGAGTAAAGCAAAACATTGCGTTGGCCACGATCGGTGAGTTGTATTCCTACAATGGTGTAGAGATGGTCGGCTGCATCAAACACTACCTGAGCACCGTTCCATCCACCGCCCCTGATGAATCTGGCAAAAGTGGGGTAGGCAGCACGTACCGCTGCTGTGAAGTCTAACTCCACCCAACGGTTGCCGCGCATGGTGTGGATAAACCCGGTCTCATCGAGGTCGTCGGTGCGGTAGCGGATGTAGGGTCGATTGTAGCCATCAAACGAAACCTCATTCCGGGTGTACCAAGGATAGTAGCTGAACTGGACCTCTTCATGACTGAAGGCGGTATTCACAATCGGGAACTTGACATACCCGGCTCTCTCTTGCTCCGTGAGCGGGGCTCTGCTGACTGACTCCGATGTGATTGCTTCGAAAGCTACAGCCACCCCAATGTGGAGCTGATTTCTGATCCAGGCGCGGCCGTTGCCATGGCCGGAGATTACAAAGCCATTCTCAGGAATCTCGAACAAGTCTGCGTTCTGGTAGTTCCGGATGGCCGCTACCTTGCCATCAACTATCGCTGCTTCCATGCCCCACTCATTGGTGAGGGTGTGTGTACCGAAATCCGGGGTGTAGATCACCAGCTCGTCTGTGCCGCGGGCCTTGTTGATCGAGGAAATGGGAATGGAAGCACCATCTTCGACAAACACCTTGGTCGGTTCTGGATCCCAGACAAGGCGCTCCCTGTTGATCACCTTGACTGTATCTCGCACTTCAAATCCCGACAGGAAGCGGGAGCCGATGCCTGAGCCCACCAACAGGTACCCATCCGCGGGAACGGAAGGGACGGCCATGGACTGGTTGGCGCCGCCGAGAACCTGTGCTACCTGATCATTGACGATCACCACGATGGTGCTGGGGGTACTGCCTAGCTTTACAGTTTCCTCGAAGTCAGGAGTGATCTGTACAAGCCGCACTCCATAGTCGGGCATGGTACCGTCTTCGACAATGTCGGTTCCGGTAAGGGCTAGTCTCACACCGTCCGGGCGGACGATCTGCTGTAGTTGGCTGCCACCAGCCATGGTGCTCGACGCGATGACTGCCATGAAACAAAGGACCAACGCTAACACAAACCCTGTTTTTCTCCACATGGGCATCACTCCATTCTCTACGAAGAACTACGTGCTACAGGCGATTACTCCTGTCGGATCCTAGCGCGGGAATAAGCTGAGGGCGGTTTCGCCATTTAGATCGCAAGTCACATACGGACCAGCTGACAACGATGACGAAGAGGACGTGATACCTCAGAGGACTATTAGTGAGAGAATGGCAGGAAATAGAGAACCCGAGCGAAACGAGTAGGGAGTACGCGTCTGGGCGGCCCACTAGGTGTCGAGGTCGTGGCGGCCACCGCTGATTTCGGATGAAATTGGAGGTTCTGGTGTATGAGTCGTTTACTCAAATCTCGATCGCTGCAATGTGTCTGGTTCGCTGCCTTGGCTCTTCTGCTTGCCATGGGTCCCCCTCAGGCGTCTGCCCAGGAGCGCGCAGTTGCCTCCGTGCCGAACAGGGTTCTGTTCGTCGGACCAGGGAGTAGTAGCCAGTATATCGCTCTGCAGAAACTCGAACTGGATGCAGAGGTTACGCTGGCGAAAGAGGACGAGCTTGAGCATCTCAACCTCTTTTCGTATGGGACCATCTTCTTGTCGAGTTTCCCCAACCGGGATTTCTTGGCCACCGAACCAACCTATTCGCGGCTTTTTCAAGCCATAGAACGAGGGGCCGTGTTAGTTGGTTTTCGCAGCTACGGTGGGGGGCTGTCACCTTCTCAGGACGTATGGCTTCCTTCTCCAGCCACGAAAGATGGCGCTTATAGGGTAGGCGAGATCCTCAAGCCTGAACACCCGATCTTCAACCAGCCGCATGAGATCACTCTGGAGACGCTCACCAGAGTGCACTCCGGCGTCATGTACCACCCCTATGTCAACCTAGGGGAAGGCTGGACTCCTCTTGTGGCTGGCGATGACTTGATGCCGTTCTTCCGCAACGAGACTGGCGTCCCGCCTTATGATGGGCAGCCTCACTACGGGATCATGGAGTACCCTTATGGCAAGGGCCGCATCCTTCTAGTCCAGATGATCCCAGATCATCAATGGATCAACAACGATGGCGGCCGGTACGAGTCTGTCGGTCGACTCTTTATGGAGAATATCGTTCACTACGCGCTAGCGAGTAGCTGCACGGTGGTTCGCGGTGAGCTCGAGATCCCCGCGGCGTACGAAGAAGGTGGCTTGGGCGCAGTGCTCTCGTGGGTCGAGCGTCCAGCCACTGCGCAGATGACCCTTGACCTGTGGCAGACCGGCAGGGAAGGGGATTTCCTAATCAAGTGGGACGACCGTGACATCGTGACGATCCGCCATGATGACGTCCCCGCCACAGCAGGTAACCATGCGCAACTCAGACGCGCCTTTCCCCTACAGAGGGAAGCGGACGGCGCCACGCTACTGACCTTCTATCTCGCCGACGACTACCGTGGTGGCATGGACCGTTTTTTCGAAGGCGATCGTCAGGTTGGCGAGGCGGCAAACCTGAAGGCAGGGCACCGCTTTGTGGAGATCGCACTCGATGGGGAGAAGATATGGGAGGAAGACGTCCTCGGGCCAAACCCCTATCCGTGGCCACATCGCCTGCGCACAGTGGATGTCACCGAGTGGGTGCGAGACAAAGACCAGGTGGAAGTGAGCATCGCTGTCGTGGATCGGCAGACCACCGAGGACCCCTTCTGGACGGAGGTGTTTGTGAGTCGGGTGGCTTTCTTGGAGGGGATACCGGCCATAGAGGGGTCGGGTAGCGTCAGTATTCCCGCTGATGGTCAGTACCTTCCGGCGGTCAAGGTTACTGACGCACCGGGTAAGAGAAGCCGCCTTGCACTGCATCGTGGTGGGGAGGGGCTGCTCAGCCTTGTCTTGTCAGCGGATGACTTGCGGGAGCATTGGGCTATCGGTGAACTGGTGCCATTGGAGGCTGGCGAGCGGGTCACTATGATGTTTGATTCGGATCAAGCAGGCACCAATGAAGAGGGTGTGCACAAAGCTTACCTGCTTCCTGCAGCGTACCTGGCTGGACCAGATCCTGAGCTGGCGGATGTACGCTCTTGGTTCCCAAGCGACGCTCTGACAGAGCGCGTCGTGCTGCGAGTGAAAGGCCCGGAGGGCGTCAACCGCGTGGCTCCGGTTTCTCACGGCATTCCGCTAGCTCAAGGTAGCCTGGGTGCCGATCAGCTCGATCGCTTGCGGCTGACCGACGCAGAGGGGCGGCCTGTTCCCGTGCAGGCGAGGTCTCTTGCCAGGTGGCCCGACGAATCTGTTAAGTGGGTGCTCCTGTCCTTCGTGGGCCAGCCCGGTGACTACGTGCTGCAGATCGAGAAAGAGGGCCAGCCATCCTCTACCCGCCGCCTGGTCGAGGTGCTTGGAGACCACCGTTTCCGTGTGGATACGGGTCGGTTGCGCTTGGTGCTCGATGTAAGTGGCGCACCTAAGATTGCTCATGCCTTCATCGATGGGAAAGCCCTACACGTTGAGGGGATGGATTTCGGCCTTGCCTACGCAGATGGGCGCCAGCTCTCCCTGACAGATTCTCAGATCGAGGATGCCCGGCTTCTGGAGAACGGAAGCGAACGCGCTGTTCTGTGGGCGCGTGGGCATTATGTGCTCGATAACCGGCCCGATCTGGAGTTCACCCTGCAGTGGCGTTTCTACCGCGGCCAGCCTCTGGCGTGGGTGGATGCGACTTTCACTAACCGGCTCGGCAGGAAGGTGGAACTGAAGGATATTCGGTTTCGTGTGACAGGAGCTCTTGGCGACATCCTCGGGGTTCCCGCTGAGAGCGGGGCGCAGATCAACCGATTCCCTGTGCCTGAACCTGCGGAAGCAAGTGGCGCCCGCTGGTCTTTAGTTCAGCCCAATGAGAATGGGTTTGGAGTGTATGAGGGCGGACAACAGACGGAGAGGGGGAGGCGTTTCCCTGGGTGGGTAACGCTTCAAGATAGTGTTCCGGTCGACGACATCACCTTCTTTGCGGGTGTAAGGCACTTCTGGGAGCAGTATCCGAAATCGCTTGGGGTCACCGAGAGCGGACTCGAGTTTGGTCTGTGGGCGGAAGAGACTGGCCAGATTCTTGAGGTAGCCGATGGCTTCCAGAAAACGCACGAACTGGTCTTTGGATGGCTTGAGACCGATGAAGTCAGGGAGGCGGGTGCGCTGCTTTTCCAGCCATATGTGCTCGCCTTTGATCCCGAGTATCTCGCTGGTACGCGTGCCTTGGGAGTTGTCGCCTTGCCATCGACAGAGGAATTCCCAGCCTTCAAGGCAACGTACGAGGCATCTGTGGAGGAGGCGTACACTGGCTATCTCCGCCAACGTGAGAACCGCGGGGAGTATGGGATGCAGAACTTCGGGGACACCACTTTCGAGTGGGGATGGGGCCCATCCTACACCTTCTGGAGCAATCAGGAGTACGATCATCACTACGGATTTTTACTGCAGTATCTGCGAGCAGGTGACATGCGTTTCTGGCAGATTGGGGATCAAGCAGCCCGGCACTATCGGGATGTCGATGTGATCCATCATTCTTCTAACCCCTACTCTATGGGTGCTCCACGATCGCATAATTCGAAGCATGTAGTCGAAAGCGGCTGGTACCCCGACCACAACTTAGGTGGGGTGGCGGTTCACCACGCCTGGGCAGAAGGACTCTGGCTTCACTACTTGATCACTGGTGATGAGTTGACCCATGAAGCGGCCCGAGGAGCCAGTGATTGGTTCGCAGCGGAAGTCGAAAGAGATCGCTGGTATCGCGGCGGTGTCGAAAGAGGTCCTGGCTGGGCGTTGGTGGCGCTCATGGGCTCCTACCGGGCCACGAGCGACGAGAAGTATCTGCAAGCGGCGCGGGAAATAGCGAACGACGTGTACCTGCGACAAGACCCGATTCGCGGTGTCTACTCGGTGCCAGTGGACGGTCGACCAAGCTATGAGGGCGGGCAGTCGTTTATGTCGGGCATCTTGGCCAGAGGCGTGGCGCGACTTTACGTAGAGACGGGAGATCCGCGGGCGGCGGTGGCGACTGCGCGCTTCTACGAGTGGCTGACGCGGGAGATGCGCGTGGATGCGACGCGCTTCATCTACAAACAGGCTCCCGGATGGCACAATCCCCATAGCACAGACCAGATCGCATCGTTACTAGCCTATGGGCTAGCCCTACATGATCGCCGAGAGGACTGGCCCATGGTCATGCAAGCGGCCAACTTCAAAGCGAACTCCCGGAGTATGTCCTGGATGCCGGAGGCGCTGGCCATTCTTGAGCGGTTGTACGGCAGGTACGTGCCGCTGGAGATTATGCCGTCAGGGACCCAGCCCATCATGGTTGGACGAGAGGGTTTGGTCGAGACAACGCTCTCACTGGTGAGGCTGGAGGCGACAGAAGCCATCGAAGGATTGCTGGAGGCCACAGAGCCCCCTGCGGGCATCAGCATCTCGCCTGAGCGAGTGGAGTACCGGCTTGATGCTGGACAGACATCACTGTCTTTTCCGGTAACGGTTCATGTGGCGCCCACGGTTGCCCCACGGCGTTACACGCTCACTCTCAGCGATTCGATACGGGACGAGGTATCGGTGACGCTGCCCGTGAGCGTGCCCAGTTGGACGATTCTTGACACGTTCCGGGCTCCGGTGCCCAACACGTGGTTCGGTGAACTCTACTCGCGTCCAACCGAAGAGCAGTCGGCAGGCTGGGAGCATGTCTTGGTGGATGAGGTCGATCGTCTGCAACGTAGCGGTTCGGCAGAGGAGTATCTGCTGTATGAGACGCCAGGCTTGTATGATTTCACGCTGACCGTCTACGCGCCACCGGCGGCGATGGCAAAGATGGAAGAGCTGATCGACATGACCATTGTGTCGGCAAGCGGAGACTGTGAGGAGATACCTTGGCAGATCGCTTGGGACGAAGGGGCGAGCGGCGAGTATGCCAAGGGTGTCATTACGCCTCGAGAGAGGTGCGTGCGCGCTGACGTGAAACTGAAGGTTATCGTGCGGGCAGGGGGCGGCCCTGACTGGCCGCAGTTCGAACGCTTGGACATTAGAGGCTGGCGCTAGTACACTGCACACGGCAGGCCTTGGATTAATCCAGGGCCTGCTGTCGCAGAAGGTGTCTACACTCAGACGGCCCTGTCCCATGCTTCATTTCGACTCCGGACCTGGCAAGGTACGGGTGGGCTGAGTAAAAGGGAGATCTCTGAGCAGGAAAACGGCATACTGTCGCCAAAGGGTCGCCGAATTGTGCCACGGGAGGAAGTATGCGCGTTATAGCGTAATATTCCATAATGCGACTGTGTCCAGCATGCCACTGGCGGTGAGCACTTATGAGATGTGAGACAGCAGCGGTCTTTGGTGGAAGTGGAAAAATAGGCAGACGTGTGGTGAGTTGGCTAGCAAACCAGGGGGTGAGAACTCGAGTTCTGCAGCACAAGACACCGATCCCGGGCACTGCGATTGAACGGGTGCCAGGCAGTGTCACCGATGCAGAGGCTGTGCGGGAGGTGATTCGAGGCTGTGACATCGTGGTGCATCTGGCCACGGCAAAAGAGGACAAAGAGACCTTCTTTGATGTTGGCCTGCGCGGCACGTTCCACGTTCTCGAGGCCTGCCGGGAAGAGGGTGTTCAGCAGCTGATCCTTCTTGGCGGCGATGCTGCCTTCGGCATCTGGTTTTACCCACAACCGATCCCCATCGATGAAAACCACCCCTACATGGCCTATCCCGGATACTATGCCTTCACCAAAGTCATCGAAGAGGCGATGGCCCGGCAGTACACCGTTCAGTATGGCCTACCAGTGACGGTTTTGCGATCATCGTGGGTCTTTACGGACGATGATATTCTTAGACACTTCTCGCTGCTTGAGAATCTCAATCCCGCAGAAGAGGGCCACGGTTTCGGTGATGTCCCGCAGAATGTATGGGATCTCGTGTCTGAGCAGCAGGAACGCATACCTATTCTGACGGATGCGACTGGCACGCCGTTGCGCCGACACATCGTGCACATCGACGATCTCATGCGGGCCTTCAGCAGAGCGTTTGGCAACTCTGCGGCTCTCAACACCTCGTTTAACATCGCGGGGCCTGCTCCCTTCAGTTACGACGTCGCTGCTCGCTATCTTTCGGAGAAGGTGGGCATCCCGACCATAGAACTCAACACGCCAGATTACCATTCATTTGAGATCAACATCACCCGAGCCCGCTCAGTGCTTGGCTACGCACCCGACAATGACATCTTTCGCATGATCGATCGTGCCCTGGCATGGCGCAGCTAGACGACGCCCGGGTACCGGGGGGGAGTACGCGAGCCGCCGATATGCCCGCATAGCGTAACACAATCTTCAGGGGAGGAGACCTCCTGAAGGATCACGGAGGGGGTTGCAGGCATGAGCAGAGAGTTTGATCACGTGGGGCTTCCTACCGACGACGTACAACCCAACGAGATGTATGTTGCAGAGACCAAGGTGTGGGTAACCGACCCGGCGACACACCCATACAAGGTGGAGTTCCTGCGCTACGAAGAGGATAGTCCTGTAAAAGGGCCAGTCAGGGAGTTACCGCATATGGCCTTTCGCGTGGATGATCTAGAGCAGGCGATGGCTGGGTGCGAGGTGTTGCTCGGTCCCTTCTATGCTACAGCGACCATGCGTGTCGTCTTTGTGCTTAGCGATGGTGCCGTCTTCGAGTTTATGGCGAGTTCAGAGGCGGGTCATTGGTTCACGCCCGGAAAAGGGGAATGAGCGTGTCTATTGCTGGAAAGATCATTCTGGTCACCGGCGGGACATCAGGGATCGGTGAAGGATGCACGCGCTACTTCTCCGAAATCGGCGCCTCTGTGATCTCAGCGTCGAATCAGCGTGAGCGAGGTCAGGCGCTGGAGGCCGAACTGAGGGCAGAGGGACGCGACGTCACCTTTATCTATGCTGAATTGACCAACGAGCAGAGCGTGCGGCAGCTTGTTGAGGAGGCCGTGGCGTGCTACGGGCGCGTCGACGGTCTGCACTATAACGCAGGGGTATGGCGCGGCGGACGCGTCAACGACTTCACCGAAGCCGACTGGGACTTTGTGATGGGGGTCAATGTCAAGGGGGCCTTTACCACACTCAAATACGTAGTACCAGTGATGGAGCAGCAGGGGCAGGGCGTCGTCGTCATTACGACCTCTGTAGCGGCGTTCGTTGGATTCCCAGAACATGCCCTGTACTGCGCCTCCAAGGGCGCTCTAGACGCACTCATTCGCGCCTTGGCCACTGACCATGCCGGAGCTATCCGGGTGGTGGGGGTGTGCCCGGGCACCATAGATACTCCAATGCTGGCGGCCAGTTCGAGCGGTTGGGAGCAGTCTCTGGAGGAGTTATACGCGGACGTTAGGACGAGGATCCCTGTTCGTCGCCTGGGCCAGCCACTGGATGTGGCGCGGGCCGCCGCCTTTCTACTGAGTGACGAGGCCGGTTACATCAACGGGACGTCGCTTGTTCTCGACGGTGGCACGATGGCTTTGCCCCCCTGGTAGAGACCAAGAAGGAGGGTCCAACATGCGCAAGATCCGCTACGCGGTTGTCGGCTTGGGTTGGTTTGGCGAAAAGCACTGTGAGGCGCTGGCTGGTCTACCGAACGTCGAATTGCACGCACTGTGCACCCGGACGCCATCTCGTCTGAAGGAACTCGCTACGGAGTTTGGTGTGGAAAAAACATATACGGATTACCGCGAGTGCTTTGCGGATCCTGAGGTCGAAGCGGTTAGCATTGTCACTATGTGGGACCAGCATGCTGCCCCTGCACTGGCCGCTATCGAGGCTGGTAAGCATGTTTTTCTGGAAAAGCCTATGGCTTCTACGGTAGCTGAATGTGCGGCGATTACCCGAGCAGCCTTGGCGTCAGAGAAGGCCTTCATGGTCGGTCACATCTGCCGCTTCAACCCACGCTATGCTGCAGCTAAGCGGGAGATCGACGCGGGCAGTATTGGCAGGATTGTCTCCATCTATGCGCGCCGCAATATCCCAGCATCCGTAGGTGAGCAGGTATTGCCTAAGATCGGGCCGATCATAGGTGACGGCGTCCACGACACAGATCTCATGTTGTGGTATACAGGCGCTAACATCGAGACGGCCTACGCCCAGACCATCAGTGTACGCGGCCTGAAATACCCCGACATCGGCTGGACCATGTATCGCTTTGACTCGGGTGCGGTAGGTGTATGTGAGAACGTCTGGTTCTTGCCGGACAAGACAGCCTTCCAGATTGACGAGCGCATGGAGATCATAGGGACCGCAGGCGCTATCCACATTCACGAGACGCACCCCAACTTCTCTGTTGTAGACAAGGATGGCTGGCGTTGTCCGGATACTACTTACTGGCCCGAGCTGCATGGCGTGCGAGCTGGCGCCTTGCGCACTGAGCTAGATTACTTCGTGACCTGTGTCTTGGAAAACAGGAAGCCGACCATTATCAGCCCAGAAGAATCCAGGCGGGCGGTGCAGGCGTGTCTGGCCGCCGAGAGGTCGGCGCGCGAGAACCGGGTTGTCCGGTATGACGAGATGAGCGAGGGCTCGGCGTGAGGTCTCGTGCATAGTTCAGGTTACTGCGGGAGGGGGCACAACGCCTCCTCCTTCCTCATTCGAAGTTCCTGTGAGCCCGATCTGTGCCTATCCGGTACAGTTCTCCCACACCAAACTCGGGTACGAGCAGCTGCGCCAATGCGAGCGCCTCCCTTTGAGCCCGTTGCTGGCGCAGAGTCTGTTGCTCGGCCAACAGCTCGGGCCTGCCGCCTTCGATGGTGTTTGCCTGGTCTTCGGTCAGCGGAGGCTTAGGGGGCCTTGACTCGTCAGTCGCCCCGAGCCGGCGTCGCCAACTTCGTCTAGAGGGAAAGTACACTCCGTGCCAACCCACAGTCTACAGAGTGAGCCTGAGTATCCCTGGAGCTCAAAAGGAAAAGAGCAGGCCGTGAGGAAGAAAGCGGGGACAGTCTGGGGGTTCGGATACTGAGGCAGGCTCTGTCCGCGGGGGCTCTTCATATGGAAAGTATCCTAACTTAGCATCTCAGCGAGTCAGGGTTCATGTCGAGATGCAATCTGGAAGGAGTTCAAGGGAGGGCATAGGTGAGGTTCTGCGATGGTCGGACGCGCGTATCACGAAAAATCATAAATCATGGAGGCATGGCATTGGCTACCCTACAACGCGGTTGGTGTAGACACTGTTCAGGGGTTGCTTTGTGGTTGGTCTTGACGCTGTTGCTTGCAGGTAGCGTGTGTTCCACGGCAAAGACGACGCTGCAGGTGATGGACTGGAAGCTGCACCAGACGGCCGCAACACAGGCCTGGTTCCAGCAGGTGAAGGAGACCTTTGAGGAAGAGCATCCAGGAGTCGAGATTGAGTATGTGCCTGCGGCCTATGGTACAGCATACCGCGAGAAGCTGCTGGTCGGTGCTGCCGCAGGAACCGCACCTGATGCGGTCTCGCTATCGATCGTCTGGGCTCGCGAGCTGTGGGATGCCGGCGTCTTGCTCAATCTCAACCCGTTTATCGAGAAGACTCCTGAGCTGCACCCAAGAAACTTCATTCCAGCCACTCAGGTGTACAATCAGGTAGATGGCGATGTCTACGGGATCACCAACGCGATGGACGAAGCTCTGCTCTTATACAACTGTGATTTCTTCGAACAGTCGGGGTTGAGCACTGACCCCTACGCTATGCAGTCATGGGACGATCTGAAAGCATCCTTGCGCAAGCTGGTTCAAGCCGATAGTTCTGGTACGATCACCCGTCACGGGTTGAGTATGGGCATGGGGGCACAGGAGTTCACCGCTTGGCTGACAGCGAACGGTGGCTCTTTCTACCTAGAGCCGCCCATTCGTTCTGGGTTCAACTCCAAAGAGGGGCTTGAGTCTGCGGAGTTTCTTGTCAGTTTGCAGCAGAGCAGACTGCTGGGAGGCAATTTCTCACAGCGTAGCGCAGCTATGGGCTACGGCCTCAACTCTACCCCCTATCATCTGAACAGGGACGCACCTGACCTCAACTTTCTGGTAACTAGCTTCCCAAAAGGCCCTTCTGGTAGCCACCGGGGTTCCACAGTATGGGGTAACATGTACTCTATCACTGAGGGCAGTAGCCACCCCGAACTGGCCTGGGAGTTTATCAAGTACTATGGCAGTTTGCGTGGCAACATCGATATTTTCAATGCCCTTGATTACGTCACTTCACCCCGACTTGATTTCTATCGCTCCCGGGAGTGGGTCACCGCTCGCATGCGACAGCCATGGATGCCGATTATCCCGGAGATCGCTAGCGTAGGCGGCGTATACCCCTTCTTAGCGTCCACTGAGCTCACACGTCAGGTGTGGAATCCACTCGCTCGGCCCGCCCTGATGGGAACCCTACCCATTCAGAGCGCTTTCGCCCAGGCGGCTGAGATATACGACCGACTTCTTCGCGAAATGAGTGCGAGCAAGTAGCGGTTGAGCGCGCCTGGCGACAGGGCCTCAGGTGCCGATGTGGGCCAGGCGCTAGATTGTTTGAGGAGGCTGGGTATGCGTACAAGGTCGTTACGATTGCTTGGCATCAGGCTGTGGTATGTGCTGCTCTTGATCGCCTTGCTGTACCCGAGCATGAGCCTAGCTGCGGAGCTGCGGGCCACCCGCGGGGAAGTTGTGCCGGCGATGCTTAACCCCAATCTGTTGCCCAACGGAGACTTTGACCAGGGCCTCAGGGGATGGACCCTGGAGGGCGACGCCAGTGCTGAGGTTGTTCAGACAGAGGCGGGACTCGTTTTGAAGATCGAAAAGTGTGGCGGTGACGCAGTGCGTCTGATCTCTGATCGTCTGCCAGCGCGCCCTCGTGCCACCTACCAGCTGACTGGACTCTATAGCACCCAGAATGCATCGTTTGGAAACATGGCAGAGTTCACGTTGGTGACGATCTCCAACCCGAACCAGCCCGAAGACCGAGACGTGCCCGCATGGCGTCCCTCATACTCTGGGCTTCTGGCGCACCGTAGTATGTTTAACTCGCCACTCGATGACTGGCGACGCAAGACCCGTAGCTTCACTGTCTCTGATCAGGCGCAGTTCGTGCGACTAGTATTCACGCTCGAGGGCCCCTCGGTCATTATGCTTTTGGATGATCTGTACCTGTCGGAGCCCAAAGAAGGCAGTCGTTTCTGGATGCAGCCTGCCAGTGAGGTGCCAACGAGTATCGCAGGACTGCGAGAGATGATGGTTGGTGGTCGGCGCAAGCTAGACGAACGGGCGGATTCGACGGCCATCGTGCGTACGGAGAACGGCATTCCCACGCTTCATGTAGACGGGAAGCCCACAGTGCCTCAGATTCACATGGGTGATGTGGCCAGTCCTGCGCGCAGTTACTTCAAAGAGTTCGGTGAGCACAGCCTGAATGTCCACATCGTACCTCTATTTAACCAGACTCGTCGTCACTGGTATGGATACCAGAAGTACAACTTCGAGCAAGTGGACAGCATTCTCTGGGATGCGGTACTGCGGGATCCCGAAGGGTACTTCATCGTCAACATCAACATACTGCCCTACCCCACGTGGCACGAGGACTTCCCGGAGGATGCAGCTCAGAATAGTGCGGGCGAGTACACCACGTCGCGCCATGACCGTTACGCTCCGCCGGATTACTGGTCTGATGAGTACCGCCAGCAGGTGTATCATCTGATCGAGGCCTACGTCAAGCACATCAGTGCTCAGCCTTACGGAAAAGCGGTCATCGGCTACTTTCTCACAGGTGGGGAAGACGGCCAGTTTTACTGGCAGGTCTCGAGTGGACAGAAGACCATACAAGACGGGAATGCTCCTGGCTCTCTGCCCCTTTTCCAGCGTTGGATACAGCGGCGCTATCCCACAGAGGAAGGATTGCGGCAGGCCTGGAATGATCCGACTCTCACCTATGAAAGCGTGCGACCACCGATCAGGAACGAGAAGTACCAAGGTACGTTCTTAGATCCTCAGAAGAACCGTAAGGAAGTCGATTTCCTCAATTATCTGAACGAAGAGCTGGCCAGCTTCCTGTTGGAGATGGCTCGCATCATCAAGGAGACCTCACCCAAAGAGGTCATCGTGGGTGCCTACTACGGACGGGGTGCAAGCCTCCTCGTCTATCCCTTGCATGCCCAGACTAGCGTCATGCTGCGTTCCGATCTTCTCGACTTCATGGGAGCTCAGCCAGGTTACTATGGCTGGCGAGATGCAGGTAGCGAAGGTCATATCAACTGGGTCTTCGATTCGGTGCGCACCCATGGCAAGATCATGATGTCCGAATTCGATTTCCGCACGTGGAAAAGCCAGTTCAAGAGTCTGGACCATGACTTCAGCGTAGCGAGATACTGGAATATGGAAGACTTCCGGGGAGCAGCTGCGCGCGATCTGGGTAAGCTGCTTTCCATCAGCGGTGGAGCTTGGTGGATGGAGATGACTGGCGGCTGGTTCCATGACGATGAGATCATGGCCGAGATCGGCAAGTTGCACGACATCAGCCAGGAACTCTACGAAAAGGAGCATACCATCAGCCCAGCCGAAATACTCTTTGTCGCCGATGAAGAGAGCTACTTCTGGACTACGGAGCAGATCAACAGCTACAACGGAGCCAATCTGCATAGCCTCAACACACAACAGCGGGCGATCAATCGCGCGGGAGTGCGCTACGACCTATGCTACTGGCCTGATCTGCTGGAGAAAGAAATGGATGACTACAAGGTCTATGTCTTTCTTAACATGTACTACCTCACGGAGGAGAAACGGGAGTTCATTGAGACACGTCTCAAGAGAGATGGCAAGGTTCTGCTATGGCAGTATGCCCCCGGATATGTCACCCCGGCAGGGCTCTCCCTGGAATCGATGGCCGAGTTGACCGATATACTGCTGAAGAGTGATTCGCACAGTCTCAAGTCACGTTTCGTGGACGCTGGGGATGCACACGAGGCTATCGTGGAGGGTCTGTTGCAGGGCGTGGAGGGGCAGACAGTGGGGCTGGGTCTGGTGCCAGCGATGCAGCGCTTCTATGTGGACGATTCCACGGCCCAGGTCTTAGCGCGCTACGACGATGGCCGGGTGGCCGCCGCAGTGAAGCAAACAGGCAGCTACACGAGCATCTACCTCGGTCATCCTTCAGGACTGACGCCGCAGTTTATCGCCAACGTGGCCGCCCAGGCTGGTGTGCACACGTACGTCGAGCCCGGCGACATGTTCATGTACCATCGGGACGATTTCATCGTTATGCATGGAGTAGAAGGGGGTCAGCGCCTGCTACGGTTGCCCTTTGAGGCCCGGGTTACGGAACTCCTAGGGGGGAAGGTGTTGGCCGAACACGCTTCTGAGATTCCGCTTGAGATCCAGGCCACGCAGACACTCTGGTTGAAGATCGAGCGCTAGAGGGGAAACGAAGGAAAGGGACCATCGCCAACGAGTGTGATGGTCCCTTTTGACGGAGGTGCGAATGATGCACAGGATGAATGGTGTATTGCGCCATATCGGAGAGGTTCTGGGAGCCCTCGTGATCGTAACTGGCATCCTGCGCTTTGCCTACGCTGAGTGTGTGGCGTGTCTACTCATCGCTTTGGCGATTATCATCGGTGGGCCATTGGAGGATGTGCTCACCCGTTGGGCCGTCAAGAAAGGAAAAGACGACGACGAGCGTCAGCAGTTGGCCCGTCTTGTGGATCTGTCAACCAGCATTGGATTTCTGATCTGCCTGGGCTTGGCCATCTGGATGATATGATTTGCACCTGGGGCACTAGAGGGATGAAGGAGCACACGTATGAACGAACGGGAGAGTATCGAGTACTACCTATCTCGCATGCCCGAGATCGTCGCTATGCTCGAATCACACGCCCGGACGTGGCGACCGTTTCTCACGGCCGCCTACGGTGGTCCATTCGCCGAGGGCGTTATTGGTGAAAGCCAAGAGCGGTCTAAGGCGTTGATCCCTACGCTTCCGTACATCGGTGGCGACCATAACCCAATGACGCGTCATCTCTTGCGGTCCACAGCGAGCTTGGTGTTGTACCAGGCCATGAAGGCGCGGGGAAGAACGGCGGAAGAGACAGGCAAAATCCTCTACGAGGCGGTGACAGCCAGTGTTGGTCGGCTGCCCTGCCGCGATTTCGAGCTTACTGCGGAGTATGTTGCTAGCGAGAAGGCGCGGGCGCGCAGATCGCAAGAGAGGCCTTACCCTGGCGACTGGGTATGGGAGTTCGTAGAGGGTGATGGTGAAGCGTTTGATTTCGGGTGCGATTTCCTAGAGTGTGGCACTCAAAAGCTCTATCTGTCCCATGGTGCGCAGGAATTCCTGCCCTATTACTGCTATCTCGATTTCGCAACGCACCGCATGTCTGGCTGGGGATTCGCTAGATCCATGACCCTGGCCGAAGGCTACCCAAGATGCGATTTTCGCTGGAAGAGGGGAGGGGAGACCGAGAAGGGATGGCCTCCACCTTCTGTGCCTGTGGATCCCGAGGACAAACGCACGGAGGCCAGTACCATGCGATGGATCGCCCTGACATCTCCTCTGGCACCGGGATGCCTGCTGCATCGAGTAGGGTAGGGGGTAGATCGACCAGGCTAACAAGTCGCCTGAGCTCTCCTACCCCCTGGAACTCGGGGCCCGCACGCAGACTCATCTACCTACTATGCTGATGTCTCCTATGGATACCCGGATTTCCAGATCGCCGGTTGGCTCTCCTTGACCGAGAATGCCGAATGCAGACGACGTCATCGCCTCAGATTTCCGTTCAGTAACCGGTAGATCGGTGTTCACTTTTCCTGCGTCGGTAACGGCCTCTAGCCTGACGCAGGTGGAGCGGGGGACAGTCATTCGCACTTTGCCGGCTGACGACGCCACGTAGTTTTGCTTGCCGAGTGACCCGTCGAATGTGATGTCTCCCATCGACGTGGAGAGCTTCAACTGGCGTTCAATAGTGGCGTTGGTTACCGCAATACGTCCGGCCGATGTCGTGATTGTCAGGTTCCCGGTAACGGATGTGGCCTCAATGCTGCCCATGCGCACGTGGGCTTCGATTGTTCCTCGAAGGTCGTGGAGTCGGACTGTTCCCGCCGTTGCCTGTACGGTGACTGCCAGCCCCGATGGTACCCGAAGGACCATGTTTGTCAGGCCCTCCGTTGGGCTTGGCGCGTCTGGCGATGAAGGCTCAGGACGCATTGCCGAGCCAACGACCCGAACCGTACCTCCGTCCTGAACCGCGTCTAGGCTGACGTGGCGGAGACGCTCACGGGCGATCTGATCAGAGGGGCCGTGGGCGACTAGTTCTCCGTCGATACTAATCCTGTTGCCATGGGCACTTGTCACGGTGATTTCGCCAACCCCTGCCTCAACCTGAATGCTGTGGATCCCCTCTGTGTCGAACTCCCTATGGAAGGAATCGTCCACCGCTCTACAGGGGGCGTCAAGCCCGAAGTAGGGGTAGGAAAACGCATCGGAGTATTTGCTCGCAAGCAACCCGCTACCGTGCACCCATGGCCGTGTCATGCTGGCCAAGACTGAAAGACCGACCAGAGCTACGAGGACTATGCTTCTTCTGGAATGCATTCATCCGTCCCTCCTTAGGCGTCCACTTCTGATTCTAGAATCTTGCCAGCTACGATGAGCAGGGCTACTGTGGCGGCTAGTGCTGGCCACACTGGGAGCAGCGGCACCGCGATTCCCCTCACCGGATCCAGATCGTTGACGGATTTCGCGGTTACTGGGTTAGGCAGGAACGAGGCGATGTACATAACATGTGGGCCGAAGGCGAGGCAGAGATACCACACCAGCACATGCACGATCACTGCGATCAGGCCGGAAACCCGGGGCACCAAAGTGCCGATAACAAAGGAGAACATCCCTACGGCGATCATGAAAGCGATACCCGACATGGCTAGTATCGTTATCCAGATTCCGCCCGTAGGAGCGATTACCATCATCCCCGCTGATCCGGGTGTCCTACTCGTGACGTATAGCACCCCAGCGACCGCTACCAGCGTGACGAGCACCAGGTTGAACAGAATCACAGCCAACTTCGCCGTGAGCAATCCAGTCCCGCTCATCGGGTAGGATAAGGTTCGCATTGAGGTGCGAGACCGCCACTCGGCGCGCATGGTGGAAAAGCCTGCCACGACTGTGGCTATGCCCACACCCGCAAACGGAATGCACGACAGAACCACGCCGACATCCCTCAGAGAGGACCACTTTGGGGACTTGATCCCGAGCCACACGTCAAGAGCTATAACGGCTGCTATGGCCACCGCGAGCAGCGTCCATGTGTCGCGCCATTCCTTGCCAACCATAGTCCACCAACGCTTCATCTCAGCACACCTCCGCGAAGATCTCATTGAGTGACTTGCCTTGCGTGGCCCGCAGTTCGTCGGCGTTACCGGAGAGCACAATCTGTCCATCTGACAGGAACACCACGTCTTCGAACAGCTTCTCCGACTCCAGCACTTCATGGGTGGATATGAAGATCGTCTGTTCACCAGTCCGATACCGCGAGGCTATGGTCTCTAGAATGCTAGCACGCGACGGCGGGTCGATTCCCGCGAGCGGTTCATCCATGAGTACCAGGCATGCCCGGCGGGACATCGCCAGCGCCAGTTTCAGACGGCCACGTTGCCCCCTGGAGAGCGCGGAGATCTTGTTGTCTGGATCTAGTCTGAGCTCTTTGAGAAGCTCAAGGGCGTCAGGTACGTCCATGTCGCCAAACATCGAGTTTTCGAAAGTGACAGCCTGCCGCACGGTCATCCAGGAGTAGAAAGTGTCATTTTCCGGGACGAAGGCGGTGAGGCTCTTGGTCGCCGTGGACACTTCCCGCCCCAACACGCGGACTTTTCCGCTCGTCGGATGGGTCAGCCCAGCGCATATCTTAAGCAGCGTGGATTTTCCGGCACCGTTTGGCCCGAGCAGGCCGACTATCTTACCCGACTCTATCTTGAGATTCACGCCTCGAAGCGCGTGTGAGCGGTAGTACCTTTTCTGAACACCCGTCATTTCGATGGCTAGCATCAATGAACACCCCCGTTCGAGCCATTCAGGCCCTGCGATACCAATCCGATGATCTCTTCATCGGAATAGCGTAACCTGCGCATCTCGTTGATGAATGATCGCACTGCGGTAGCCGTCACCTCTGATCTGGCCTCTTTCGCTATGTCAGGGGAGGCCTTGATGAAAGTGCCTTGGCCCCTCTGGGTTTCGACAATGCCGATTCTCTCAAGTTCCGTGTAGGCGCGTTGCACTGTGTTCGGATTTGTTCGTGCGTCTTTGGCCAGATCCCTCATCGACAACAGCTTATCGCCGGGCGCCAGCGATCCGACTGCCAGATCCCACATAACGCTTTGCATGATCTGTACGTAGATCGGAATTGACTCGTCGAAGTTGATTTGCATTGAATCTCCCCCTTCCCACAGCTCTGGCACACCATTGCCCGAACATCCAGTACGTCCAGTCGCCCCACACTGTCATATTGACCTAGTGTACTAGGTACCTAATACAGTGGCATTAGCATCATACTAAGCCACTTCGCTCAGGGTGTCAATCCCATGTGAGGCGTAGGGGGCACACGGGTGGATACGCTACACTCTGAATGAGCCAAAATGGCCTAGTGTGCTCATCGGAAGGTAGCCAGTCGTAGAACGAGACGCTCTTGAAAAACCAGCCACGCCATCGCTGGTTTCTTTATCGTGGATGAGATGTAGGCTGTGGACCCTGATGGATAACCCTACGGGTTACCCACAGACTCCACAGCCTCTACCATCGATCAATCTGTTGTCTAGATACTTGTTCCCCGTCCTGTGGAGAGGAGGCGGGAGAAATCCGTCATTCATGAGGTAGAAAAGCCTCCACCTCGGGTGAAGAGGTGGGATTCTGATGGCATCCCCGCGCACAGCTCTAGCCAAGCCAAATGGGGTTCCTCAGACTCTCTCCTCGGCCCATCCGGAGAGAGGAGGGTTGACATACAACCCCAGGGCTGCGAAGTCAAGATCGTTGATGACCAAGTTGAGTTGGAGAGCCGATCCGCCTTGCCTGTAGCTTGTGCAAAGGCGACACCATACGTCGCTGGGTCGGGCGTGTCGCTGACCAGTTACTTTAGCTGGCAGGATCTGAAGCGAAGTAGCGTAGGTAGCAGTGGCGACGACGGAGCCAAAGCCAGGTGAATCGCACACCATAGTCACAGAATGGGCTTGTGGGTGTGTGCAGAGCGGCTTGCGTACCGTGCGGGAGTGCTTGATCAAGAAGAAGATTGGCAGACGACTGCCGCTGCGCGCGACGTACGCATCAACCGGAAGCTGTTCCGGCTTCTCAAGCCCAGGTGCCAGCGGTGCGGCGAGCAGGCCAAGCACGGCTGGGCGCTCAGTGAATCTACGGAAACACCACAAGCTTAGTCCGCGGGGTCGCCTTCGCTGAGGCGAAACCACTGAAGATGCATCTCTTCGCCTAGGAGTAGGGGCGCGTAGAAACCTCGTTCCACGCTCTGATAGCTCTTCTGCCCTGCTCTACAGCACATCACCGGATAGGGTCGATGGCGCCCTCTCGGACCACCTTCGGCGGACTCAACCCACGAAAACGGCGGGTTCCCCTCCCCAAATCGCTGTTTCCCAACCTCAAAAACCGCACCCCGAACAGCGGACTGTACATAACCCTTTCTGACGCCCCAGACGATGAACCGGACGGACCAGCGTCGCCCTCTCACGGCGAAGCTGGGTTGTGTGGTGCACAAGCGGGACATGAGACGCGTGAGAGCGCAACCTCATCGCCTAGAGACAGGGATTCCAGTCACCTATCGCTGTCTCTTGCGTGGTCGCCGAGGCGTAGGCGCGGCAGGGTTCGCTAGGTCCTTGTCGAAGGGGGAGGAAATGCATTGGGCAAGGATAATCAAAGGAGCCTCGTGGTGGTCAAGATACTGAAGAACGATTGGGCTGATAGGCTTAACGACCAATTCGAGATGCCATACTACGTGACACTGCGCGAGTTTCTTATCAGCGAATACCGCAGCACAACGGTGTACCCTGACATGTATGACATCTTTAACGCACTGCATTTCACCTCGTTTGCCGCGACTAAGGTCTGCATTCTTGGTCAGGACCCCTATCATGGTCCCGGTCAGGCACATGGATTGAGCTTTTCGGTGAAACCCGGCGTGACACCACCCCCATCGCTGCAGAATATCTTTGGGGAGCTAGAGAGCGATCTGGGCTGCCCGATTCCCAACCATGGCTGTTTGGAGCAGTGGGCCAGAGAGGGGGTCTTGCTGCTCAACACCGTCCTGACCGTGCGCCGAGGTCAGGCGAACTCGCACCGCGGACAGGGATGGGAACGCTTCACCGATCGTGTCGTGGAGGTCCTGAACGATCGGGAGGAGCCCGTGGTCTTCATCCTGTGGGGACGGAATGCCCAGGCCAAGAAGTCTATGATCGACGCAGGCCGCCACTGTATCATTGAATCGGCGCACCCTAGTCCCTTCTCTGCGCGCCAGGGCTTTTTTGGCAGCCGGCCCTTCTCACGGGCCAACTATTTTCTGCAGCAGATTGGAAGAGGTCCCGTGAATTGGGAGATTCGGGACACCGTGGCGTCGATGCCTTCGGGTCTGTAGCTAGCGATGGTGTCTGTCCGTTTCCAGGCATACTGGGAGGCCTGCGGCCGCGAGTGGGAAAGGCTCGCAGAGGATCTGCGAGAAGCCACTGGTTACTTGGTGCTCAATCCTGGGATCTACGGGGCTCCCTGGCACGCCCGCCGGCTGGAGCTTTACCCACCTGAGCCTGGGGGGCTAGTGGGGATAGGTCTGAACCCTGGTCCCTACGGTATGGGCCAGACAGGGATCCCTTTCACTGATATCAAGCGTATCCGGGAGTGTTTGCCGCTCTTGCGTGATGCACTCGAGCAATCACGGGAGCCTCTTGCTGTGCCTGGGCTGGCACCAAGCTCATTGCATCCCTACCTGAAGCTCCAGCATGAAGCCAGCTCAGTGCGTATCTTTAGGTTCCTGGAGAAAGCCTTCGGCGACGCAGAGCATGGCCTCACCCAATTGGCCTTTGCCAACCCGTGCTCCCTGTTGTTTATCGATAAAGAGTGTGCGAAGAATCGTACCCCAGCCGATTTCCGTGCACGGGTTCGCCAGAGGCAGCGCCAATGGAGTGATGCTCAGCTGCAGGCGCTGTTGCACAGAGTCAGAGAGCTTCGTCTACAGTGCACCTTGGCAGGTGTGCGCGCTCTTAAGGCCCGGGGCGTCATTCTCTTTGGCAAGGATGTGCAGAAAGCGGTTGGTGAAGAGCTGCGGGCGAGCCTGGGCGCTGAACGTGTGCTGTGCTATCCCCATCCTGCTCGGGCGGTGCCCGAGGCATGGAGTGCAGGCTTGGTAGCGGAACTGCAGCGTTACCAGTTGCTGTGAGGACTCCCGCACGGTCTAGAAGGCCATGCGTCGCCAGCCTTGGCGGCTGTAGTCGCGGGGGGGCAGACCCAGGATCTCTCGGCCCGTATCCACGTAGTAGCGGTAGTTTTCTAACGGCGTACCGTTAGGAATGCGGTGGTCTAGCCCAAAGACCATCCCGCCCTGGCGCATCATTGGCTGCATCTTGTACTCGAGTTCCCGGCGGATCGCTTGCCTATCCTGACGCAGGACATGCTTGTCGATGCCGCCCAACATGGCCAGACGGTTGCCATACTGGCGACGCAGGGCCACTACATCCATACCCGCCGCTGGTTCCATTGGGTACATACACGTGAGACCCGCGTCCAGGAACGCACAAATCACTCCGTTCAGGTTGCCGTCGCTGTCTTGCTGGAAGATACGTGTGCCCCGCGAGGAGAGCATATTCCAGATGCGACGATAGTAGGGGGCGATGAACTCTCGGATATGCCTGGGGCCTACAAGTGGGCCTGATCTACCCGCCAGGTCTTCGTGTACCGAGAGCTGATCGATGGTCAGGTGATCGCTCACTCTCTCGAGCACCTGCATGGCAGTATCGCCAAGAGTAGTCAGGATGTCACGCATGAGCTCTGGCTGGTCGTAGTAGCAAAGGCAGGCCCCCTCAGCTCCCATTAGCTCCCGTGCAGTGTCGTACCCACCCGGGATGTGGGCTACTACCAAAGTGCCCTCAGTCTGAGCACGGCGGGCGACCTCAACCTGATCCCAATCTAGGCGCTCCTCGCAGAACTGAAACATAGGCTTCAACTTGAGCCAGGAGTCCATGTCCTTTACAGGGAAATCGAGGGGCAGGGCTATCGTAGCCACGTTCTTGGCTAGCTTGACGGTCCGCCCCAAGTGATCACGCTGCACGAGGTATGCGCTCGTTTCCTCGAGAACGACACTTTTCATCCAACTGCGAGGACCCGTGTGGCCCCCGCAGTTCACTACAGGAACATAATCCCAATCGAAGGCGACCATGTCGATCTCGGCCTGGCTGGCCCCTTGCGCCCGCCATTCCTCCTCCAACCCGACCAGTGGACCGAACAGCTCCACGAACATAGGGCGCTCTACTCGGCCGAAAGTCATGAGTTCCAGGTACTGCTCTCGATGCCACTGCATGGGTTCCGCACCCTCTTTCCGCAGGCGTCACCGCAAGCGTTTGTATATCCGGATCAACCCGTTGGTGCTGCTGTCGTGAGCGCTCGTCGTCACCTCTGCGCGCAACTCTGGCAGAATCACTTGAGCCAGCTGTTTGCCCAGTTCCACACCCATCTGGTCAAAGCTGTTGATATTCCAGATGGCACCCTGTGTGAAGATCTTGTGCTCGTACAAGGCGATCAGCATGCCCAGCGTCTCTGGTGTAAGTCGCTTGAACAGGAAGGCGTTGGTGGGCTTGTTTCCTTCAAAAGTCTTGGCGGCTGTCAGCGTCTCCAGCAGCTCACCGGAGTAGCCCTGTGCCAGAAGCTCTTGACGCGTTTCGTCAGCGGTGCGACCTTTCATGAGTGCTTCGGTCTGTGCTAGGAAGTTGGCGATGAGGATGGTGTGATGCTCTCCGAGCGGATGATGGCTCTGTGCAGCAGCGAGGAAATCGCAGGGAATCAACTTGGTGCCTTGGTGGATCAACTGGTAAAAGGCGTGTTGGCCATTGGTACCGGGCTGTCCCCACAGAATTGGGCCAGTCTGATAGTCCACTACCTGTGCATCTTTCGTGACCCGTTTGCCGTTACTCTCCATATCACCTTGCTGCAGATAGTCAGGGAAGTAGGCGAGGTACTCGTCGTAGGGGAGGACGGCGTGGCTTTCTGCGCCCCAGAAGTTGTTGTACCAGATGCCGAGAAGGCCCATGATCACGGGGATGTTTTGGGCAAGTGGTGTCGAACGAAAATGCTCATCGGCTTTGTGTGCGCCCGCCAAGAGCGCTTCGAAGCCGTCCATGCCGATATGCAAGACGATTGAGAGCCCAATAGCCGACCACAGGGAATAGCGCCCGCCGACCCAGTCCCAAAAGACGAACATATTGTCTTGGTCGATACCAAAGGCTCGCACCGCTTTCCGGTTCGTTGAAATTGCTACGAAGTGTCTGGCTACAGCGGCCTCGTCCTGTAGATGATCCAGTAGCCAGGCTCGAGCCGTGTAGGCATTAGTCATGGTCTCTTGTGTGGTAAAGGTCTTGGATGCGACCAGAAAGAGCGTTGTCTCTGGCGACAGCCCATGGAGGGTCGTGGCAATGTCAGTTGGATCGATGTTCGAGACGAAATGCACCCGCAAGCGGCTATGGCCGTAGGGCTGCAGGGCGTGGGTAACCATGCGTGGTCCCAGATCGGAACCGCCGATGCCGATGTTGACCACATCGGTGATGGCCTGATCTGTGTGCCCCCGCCACTCGCCGTTGCGCACCGCTTCGGAGAAATGGCGCATCTTATCGAGAACCGCGTTGACCTCAGGCATTACGTCCTCACCGTCCACGTAGATGGGGCGGTTGGAGCGGTTGCGTAAGGCGATGTGCAATGCTGGGCGACCCTCAGTGGTGTTTATCTTGTCGCCACGGAACATGGTCTGAATGGCCTGAGGTAGCCCGGCTTCCTCTGCGAGTTGTAGGAGGAGCGAAAAGGTCTCTTGTGTGATACGATTCTTGGAGTAATCGAAGAGCAGGTCGTCGAATACTACGGAGAACTGCTCAAATCGTTGGGGATCGGAAGCGAACATCTCGCGCATGTGCTGCTGAGCTATCTTCTGCTGATGCGCAGCCAGTGCGCGCCAGGCAGGCAGTTGTGTTACGGACAAGGTCGCTCACCTCTTGCTCTTATCATAGTGTGGGAATGCTCTATGAACAAGCCTGGGTTAATACCAGATGCGCGTGCTCGTGTGGAATGATATTGCGTGGGAAAACCCGTGTGAAGGAGTTGTAGGACGGATGGAAAGTGGCCAGAGGCTTGGGGCAAGGGAGACAGCCACCTTTGGCGGCGGCTGTTTTTGGTGTCTTGAGGCGGTGTTCGACGATCTGCGCGGCGTGGAGAAGGTAGTGTCAGGCTATTCGGGCGGCTCCGTGGCCAATCCTTCGTATGAGCAGGTGTGCACAGGCGAGACGGGGCACGCTGAGGTCGTGCAGGTGACTTTCGATCCAAGTCAGATCTCCTTCGGCGACCTACTGGTGGTCTTTTTTACCATTCACGATCCAACCACTCCTAACCGTCAAGGCGGGGACGTAGGCCCGCAGTACCGATCAGTGATCTTTTGTCACTCGTCGGAACAAGAAAGAACCGCCAGAGCGGTCATCCAGGCGCTTAACAAAGAGGGCATCTGGGAGGCGCCGATCGTTACGGAAGTGATCCCCTATGAGAGGTTTTATTCTGCTGAGGACGGCCACAGCGACTTCTTCAGCCGCAATCCGCTTCAGCCATACTGCCAGGCAGTCGTGGCTCCTAAGGTACGCCAGTTTCGCCGCCAGTTCCTGAGCAAACTCAAGAGATGATCGGGGCCTAGCGCTGCGTCTCATGGTGTGCGACAAGGGCCTTAATGAAATCTTCGAGTTGCTGCAGGTCTTGGTTGAGCGCTGGTCGTATGGCCAAGGCGTCGAATGCGGCGCAACTCATCCAGACAGGCGAAAGTGCAGGAAGACAAGACCGCGGGCCGAACGTCCTCCAAAGGGATACTCATACTGACGAGTAGCCGCCGGTACATCTGCCTGCATGTCGATGAGCAGCCCACGAAGTTCACTCGCTCGTTCCTGACTCCCGTTCATATACCAGTCTCCCCTCCGACACAATGCGCGCCCGTAGCTCAGGATGCGCTTTCTCCCAAGGTACCAGATCGAGATCGACTCTGTGCTGGAGGACATGCTCCGCAATCCCCAACAGCTGGTCTTGCGCGTAGGGTAGACCCTCAACTGCCATATCGAGATCGGATGCAGATCGCACTTGGCCACGGGCAACAGAACCAAAAACCCAAATACGTCTAGCCCCCAGCATGCTTAGTACTGCAGTCATAGTAGCGGCCTGTTGGGTCAAATGCTCCCTGTGCCTTTGGAGTTGGGCATCTTTCTGGGCAGCGATGCGTGCTTCGTGTGCGAAGTAGTGTTCAAAGCTTTGAGGTGTCATCGTCCCGCCCCTCGTTTCACCCTTATGGCTTATTATACCATGCGGAACCGTGGATCTTTCTTATCCCGATAGGATCAAAACGCCACGCGGGGAAGAGATATCTGCGCAATCCTCTGCTACAATAGGGCTGTGAGACTCGCCAGGCTGAACAGGGACCCTGGCCATCGACACTGAATACCTGGCGTGATACGCATCTATGGAGGAGGGCACGCGTGAGACACTACACCGCGGTCATTGGTCTGTGTATCCTTATGCTAATAGCTGTGGCTATCGGCGCTGAGGCATCCGCGGTGAGCGTCCATCTGTTCTGGGGCGATGGCTGCACCGTTTGCGCCAAGGAGAAGCTGTTCCTGGCCGAACTCCAGAAGGAGTACGGAGAGGCTCTGGAAGTACATGAGTACGAAATCTGGTACCATCCGGAACTCAAACCGCTGCTTTTTGAGATGGCCGAACAGCGCGGTGTTGAAGTCGATGCCGTGCCAGTGACGTTCATTGGCGAGCGAGCTTGGATAGGTTTCGACGAAGCCATGGGCGAAGAGATGATCGAGACCATTGAGGCCATCATCAGCGGAAGACCCACTGATGCTATGGGTGCCCCAACTACCGTGCGTCTGCCTTTTGGCAAGGCGGTCGATCTGCGGAACCATTCTCTGGTGTGGGCCACCGTGCTTATTGGCCTTGTCGACGGCATGAACCCCTGCTCGCTTTGGGTGCTCTCCCTACTCTTGGCGATGATTTTGCGTTCAGGTTCACGTGTCAGAATTCTCCTCGTGGGGATCACGTTCTTGGTAGTGACCGCCACGATCTACTCGCTTTTTCTGGCAGGCCTGTTTAGTGTGTTTTCTTATGTAGGGTATTTGCGCTGGATTCAAGTGGGGGCCGCTGTGGTCGCTCTTCTGGTTGGGGCGTTCAACGTCAAGGAGTACGTGGCGTTTGGCGTCGGGCCGTCTCTGACCATCTCTGAGGAGAGCAAGCCCCGCATATACCGTGGTATTCGGGCCATCATGGCTCAAGAGGGTCCGGCAATGGCGGTCGGGGCGACAGCGGTCTTGGCTGCGGGGGCTTCTCTGATGGAGCTTCCATGCACGGCGGGGTTTCCGATGGTCTGGTCAAATCTCCTGTCGGCTCAAGGGGTAGGCAGGTTTGAGTTCTCGGCCTTGCTTTTGCTGTATATGGCGATGTACCTCTTGGATGAACTCGTCGTCTTTCTCGCTGTGCTGATCACGCTCAAGGCGAGTCGTCTGCAAGAGCGGCATGGTCGGCTCCTGAAACTGGGAGGCGGCAGCCTCATGTTAGCTTTCGCAGGGGCCCTTCTGATCAGGCCCGAACTAATGAATGATCTATCAGGTACGCTTGTTGTATGTGCCGCGGCAACCGCCTTGGCCATGGTAGTAGCTATGGTCTGCGGTGGTGCAAGAAGACGCGATCAGATGCGTACGTGAATGCACGAATCTGGGGGGAAGTGCTATGGTCAGGCGGATAATGCTCGTCCTACTAGCCCTACTTGTGTCTGCTTCTGGAGTAGTAGGGCCGGCAGTTGCTTGGGCCGACGACTGTGCGTGTTCGAGTCTGTCGCCACCCGAGGGTTACTACGTCACGTCCATCAGTCCGGTCTGGGTGAAGGGAAGGTCCTTCTTGGCGACTGGCAGCATGGTCACCATTTCGGAGGCGCATCTAGTTTCTCTGGATGTGCTGCTGCAGTTGACAAGCATACTAGAGAAGTCTAAAGACCACTCAGTCAAGGTGGCTGATGTACTGGCAGGCAACTACCTAGTTGCTCGCCTGTCCTTGTACGCCAGCAAGGGGTCGCTGGCAGCTGATCAACTGTCGTTCTTTCTGGAGACCTCTGAGTGCAAGGCGATCTTTCCGGTGGCTCGCATTGAGTGGCCAGCAAATCTGTCGTATCTTTCGCTCTATCTTCTCGTGGACAAGGCTCAGGTACTCGATGCCAGCCCCAGCTGGGTGAGAATGCATGTGGCTGGGCCGCAAGGCCAAGGATACTTTCAGTTGAGAGGCTGAGCGAGTTCAAGTCCTGATGAAGCGGTGAATTCACGGAGGGAGTCAGATGCTCTATGGCAAAGCCACAGTTACCTCTTGTTGGCTCAGGTACTCTAACGCAGGAGTCGCTGCGAGGGCGAGTCGCTGTGGTCAGTGGTGCTGGTGATGGTATCGGCTATGAGGCAGCCCGGGCGCTGGCCTGGCTTGGTGCCCATGTAGTGATCGCTGAATTAGACAGACGTCGGGGTCGTAAGGCCGAACGCCAGCTCTCTGAGGAGATGGGTGAAGGCAGCGTCACCTTTTTGCATACGGATGTCGGCGATGAGCGCTCGATGGGGCGCATGACGACACGCTTGCTCGAAAGCGTGGGCAAAGCTGATATTGTGATTAACAACGCGGCTGTAGCACCGATTGGGTCCGTGCAGGAGACGACGATTCACGAGTGGGATCGCAGTTACAGAGCCA
This sequence comes from Limnochordia bacterium, assembly GCA_050951545.1. Taxonomy (GTDB): domain Bacteria; phylum Bacillota; class Limnochordia; order DTU080; family DTU080; genus DTU080. The sequence continues at coordinate 44,491 of JBMNJG010000004.1, forward strand.
ATGTGCGTGGACCCGTCTTGTTGGCGCAAGCGTTTGTGCCGGGCATGGTAAAGCGCAAGTATGGGGTCTTCATGTGCGTATCGTCATCGGGAGCAGCGCCTTACATGGGAGCCTATGAGGTCTTCAAGACGGCTCAGACAGAGCTGGCAAAGACACTGGCGGCAGAGTTGAACGGTAGTGGCGTTTCGGTCTTCAGCATCGCTCCAGGCTTTGTGCCCACTACACCTGGAGCTGTCTCAGCCATTGCCAAGGCGGCGGCTATTCAGGGCCGCAGTGCACCTGAGTTTGAGGCGATGCATCAAGAGCACGCGGTCTCCGCTGAGGTTGCTGGAGCTGGTTTTGCGGCAGCAGCGGCTTTGGCTTCTGACTTGCACGGGCAGGAAATCACCAGCAGGCAGGCTCTGCAAATGATTGGCATTAGCACATACTAGACTCAGCAGGGCCTGACTGCGTGAACTGCACATACATAGGCACCCTGGGATTCATCTCTAACTCCAGGCACTGCGGCGCATAGGATGGTGGCGACGATGAGGAAAATTGCTGACGGAAAGACCAAGACGCTCTACGCCTTAGGCGAGGACCAGGTGGTCTTGGTGTTCAAAGATGACGTTACAGGTACAGACGGCGGGATAGATCCGGGTGGCAATAGAGTGGTTGGTCACGTCGAAGGCAAGGGGCTAGCTGCTCTCAGACAGTCGGCCTACTTTTTCAGTCTACTGGCTGCCCATGGTGTGCCGACGCACTTCGTGTCGGTCGATTTAGATGAGGGGATTCTCATTGCCAGACGAGCCACTTGGTATGGACTGGAATTCGTGGTTCGTTTTAGGGCCTTTGGCAGTTTTGTACGGCGCTACGGTCGATATGTGCAAGAGGGGGCCGATCTGGGCGCTCTTGTCGAGATCACACTCAAAGATGACGAGCGGGGCGACCCACTGATTGTCGACGAGGCCTTGGACGTTCTGGGCATCATGCCATTGGACAAGGTGCACGAAGGGAAGGCTCTCGTGAGGAAGGCCGCTATCCTTATTCGTGAGGATCTGTCGACCAAGGGGCTTGAGCTTGTGGACATGAAGTTCGAGTGCGGCATGGTTGACGAACGCCTTGTGATTATCGACGATATCTCAACGGACAACATGAGAGTGATGCGCGAGGGCCGGATGCTGAGCCCGCAAGAGCTGTTGGAGCTTACGGTGGGTTCTCCTTCAGACTAGCTCGGAGGGGAAACCAGGAGTTGAGCGCCGCGACCAGCTCGGTACGGCGCTCTAGTTTTCTTCGCGTGATCGGGTGGCGATCTTAGGCCTTTGTGGCCGTAGCGGCCTGTCTGCTGCTGAGGTAGGCCGCCACTTGCTGCACGTCCTTGTCGCCGCGGCCGGAGACGTTCACGATCATGATCGCTTCTTTGCCTAATTCAGGGGCTAGTCGGCGAGCATGGGCTACGGCATGAGCGCTCTCCAGAGCTGGGATAATGCCTTCCGTACGAGACAATAGGACGAGCGCATCGACGGCCTCGTCGTCAGTGATGGCTACGTACTCGGCGCGCCCACTGTCCTTGAGGAAGCTATGCTCCGGGCCGACACCCGGGTAATCAAGACCTGCTGATATGGAGTAGGGCTCCATAACCCGGCCTTCGTTATCCTGGAGCAGGTAGCTCAGCGCACCGTGCAGGACTCCGGGTGAGCCTTTGGTGAGCGTCGCCGCGTTCTTGTCTGTGTCGATGCCCAGCCCCGCGGCCTCAGCTCCGATAAGGCGTACCGGGTCGTTAACGAAAGCGTGGAAAATGCCGATGGCATTGCTGCCTCCGCCCACACAGGCCACCACTGCATCTGGCAAACGTTTCTCTTGCGCCAGGATCTGTTCGCGGGCCTCGCGGCCGATAATCGACTGGAAGTCGCGCACCATGGTCGGGTAGGGGTGCGGGCCGACGGCTGAGCCGATAAGATAGAAGGTGTCCGACACGTTATCCACCCAATCGGCGATGGCCGCATCGACAGCTTCTGTGAGGGTACGGGTTCCCTCTGTAGCGGGCCGTACTTCGGCCCCGAGCAAGCGCATGCGGAAGACGTTCAACGCTTGGCGACGCATGTCTTCCTCGCCCATGTATATGACACACCTCAGACCGAAGAGAGCACACACAGTAGCTGTAGCCACACCATGCTGTCCGGCACCAGTCTCTGCAATGATCCGCTGTTTCCCCATGCGTTTCGCCAATAAGATCTGACCGATGGTGTTGTTGATCTTGTGAGCTCCGGTGTGGTTGAGGTCTTCTCTCTTGAGATAGATGGTAGCCCCACCAAGCTCCTTCGTGAGACGCTCAGCTCGATACAGTGGCGATGGTCGGCCAGCGTAGTGGTGCAGATAGTATGCGTACTCCTCCCGAAACGTAGGATCTGCTGCCACCTTCTGGTACATACCGTCGAGTTCATTGAGAACTGGAATGAGTACTGCTGGTACGTGCTGACCCCCGAAGGTACCGAAATAGCCGGGTTTCTGAGTCGACATGATGCCGCCCCCTTGGAATAGGTTTTTGATAGGGGTCTAGCAGGGCTTGTAGGCAAACAAAAAGCCGCCGACGCTGCAGAGTTCGGCGGTGGATCTCATAGCTCTCATTTAGGCTCCAAAAGAAGCACTAACTAAGCTAAACTGGCTCGCCTCTGCTCGTGTCCCTATGCTCGCTGTGGCGGTGGCCCTCTGGCCTACCTTCGTCCGCAACGATTGATCTCATTGTAGAGGGTTCCTCTGTGGGTGTCAAGGTCATGATCAAATGAATTGTGCTTTCCACTGGGCAGGGACGGCTTGCCAGATGCACAACTGGCAAGCCGTCCTCAAGTGAGCTAGAGAAGACTGGCATCGGGCGTCCGCGCTTGACGGGCCAGGCGCGGCAAGAAGCTCTCCATGTCTTGCGGCTCATCGCCAGCTGCAGCTTCTTTGATCGCCTCTCCGAGGGCCTCTCCAATCAGATGGGCTAGCTGTCGCCCTTCCTGAAGCAGATCGTACTGACTTTTTCGCAACCCCTTTGGGCTGTACCAAGCTGTCTCTAGCGCAAGCGCCTTGCTGTCTGGGTAGAGTTGGCTGGCCCAGCTGCCAAAACCGCCAGCTGTTAGCTCTGAGGCGGTTCTCAGGTCTGTGAACCACGAGGCGACATCCACTGGTTCAGTCTGGTGCGTCATGAGGCTGCCTCCAGCACCCAGCACCTGCGATGTCAGAGTAACCGTCAGTGCGGTGGGACAGCCTGCCTGATGCTGCTCTGCAAGAAGCTGCGCAATGTGGCCCATGGTTGTGCCCTCCAAAGATTCATCCCAGGTCAGTCGCCTGATGCTTTCGCCTTTGGCAACGCCTGCGGTGTCAAGAAGAGGGACGACGCAGAAGTGGTACGTGCGCCGCAGTTGTCTGGCCACGGGGTGAGGCGACAGCAGAAAGCGGATGAGGCCTTCCGCAACCCATGAACTCGCAGACTGAATGGGGCTTTCCCGAGCAACCACCCACACTACAGGTTTGCCTGCCTGATCACCGAAATCCGTAATGTGCATACATAGTGGGTCCTGCAGGTGACGGCCCCCCAAGGGCTCCAAATCCACGTGCGGGGAACGCCGTGCCCACAGCGATAGCTCGTAGAGCATACAGTTGGTGTAAGGCGGTGTCAGACTAACAACCGCAGCCTCGTTACGAAAACGTTGTACGAAAACGCTAGGTGTACGGACTTCATCGACAGCAGTCCAGTCGAAACGATCATACGAGATGCTTACTGGCGCTTGGCCAAGCTCGAGTCCAGGAATATCGAAGTGCCAGGTCTGTTGGTCTACCCCTTGGATAAAGAAGTAAAACCAAGGCGCATTCCGTGGATCAGCTAGCTCCAAACGTATGCTGCCCGAAGTGATAGACCATTCGTCGAGCTTGCCATTCTGGAAATCCGCCGAGATGAAAGGGTTCAACTGGGTCCACGCTCCTCCGCAAGAGTCCTTCTAGGCTGCATCACCCTCATGGGACGATGCGCACGCCTATTGGGGCCAAATGACCTTCAGAAGTGCTATCATGTCGTCGCTGCGATACAGCATCGTGTGGGCGTCGATCTGGTCAGCCCTGACGCCCTCTATTTTTCTGGCAGGGGTGCGATAAGGATAGATATAGCGCACCTCCCATGCATACGGCGGTTCAAAGCACAAGGGAGCTACCTCATCGATCCTCTGACACGCGGCACTGACAGTGCTCTGGATTTGTGCGCACACCTCTTCTGGCGGCACATGGCGTGCTTTCTGCCAACCTTTCCCCCATTTGGTGACCACTGTGGAAATGTTGGGTACCAGGGCTTTGGCCTCTTCCACCAACTTGTCGTCGCCGCAGGCGAAGATCACGGGGGTCTTCTGGAAGCCAGCGATTGCGGTCCAAAACCCAAACTCACCCACATAGATGTTGTTGATCCTGTAGTAGACGATGTTCTTGGAAGACATGGTATGGCACAGTGGAGCATGAGCCATACCTGCCATGGCGTGTTGCCCGACAAACATGACTGCATCGTACTGCGAAAGGAGTGTATAGCGAGGACGGGTCTGGTCTCGACCCCGGACATAGTTGGCCCTGCTATCCATTTCCTCCTTGATGATTCCGCCAGAGCCATGTCCATCCGACATATCAATCACCGCGTCAGGACACGCATCGAGGATGCCGCGAATGCAGGCATTGACTTCCTGTGTGAGTTGACGCATGGACGCAAACCTGAAGGGTTCATCCCCATAGGTTTGGTTGAATCGATCTACACCGGAGACCCCTTCGAGATCGGTGACAACGTAGAATTTCACTGGTGACTCAGCTCCTATTGGCAGACTACTTAAACAGGGGGTTCTCCCGGATCAGGCTATTCATCGTCTCTTCAATCTCACCCATTGCTGCCGCGACTGGGGCCTCGCCACGTGCTGCTTTGTATATGGCTTTTTCGAAAACGGGCTTGATCGTGCCAGCCCAGGCAGGCAACAGAGACATGCGGGTATTCCAGTAGTAGTTGGCGCCCTCCAATGCGACAGTCAGGTCGGCGTTAGGCAGACCGCGCCGCAAGGTGTCCATCCAGTTCCTCCAGTACTGTCTGTGCACTGGCGGTGACAGTGACTCATACTTCAGCCAAGGAACATAGCCTTCATCGTAGGTGAAATACTTGACGAATCTCCATGCCGACTCGACGTCTGTGCATGTTGAGGAGATGCCCCAGCCGTTGATGCCACCCTGAACGGCTACTGTACTGCCCCAAGGTAGGGGAGCCAAGCCGAGGTCAATCTGCTGTGGGTCCACCTGGGTCATCCAGGATCCTGTCTGCATGACCTGCGTTGAAAGGTTGCCATTGAGGAGGGCGAGTCCTCCACGTTCATGGGCCTTGGGGGCTACTCCGTCCTTCAACCAGATATCGATCAGGCGTGTGTAGGCGTCTACGACCTCTGGGGTAGCCCCAAGGAAGCGATCTACCCGTGGAGTAACCCAATCGACGCCGAAAAGCCCAAGAAGGTAGTAGGCCTCAGGGCCTACGGAGATCATAGTACCCCAGCGTTCAACCTTGCTATCGGCTCCTATACGTTGTACCTTCTTCAGCGATGCCGTCCAGGCGTCTAGCTGCATGGATGGGTGGCCATACTCTGTTGTCAGGTAAGGCACTCCTGCGTCACGGAAGTGACTGCGGTTATAGAAGGTCGTGCTGACTGCCATGTTGTAGGGCAGAGTGTAGATATCGCCCAGGATGTCGTAAGGCGCGTGCCAAAGAACGGGCTTTGGGTACATGTTCAGATTGAGTTTGTCGCGAGCAATCAGCGGTGTGAGCGGTATCAACCAGCCACTCAGTGCGGCTTTAGCGGCATGGCCCTGATCAAAACGGATGAGATCAAGTTGCTGCCCGGCAGCCAACATCATGGGCACTTTCTCGTCGAAGGCCCCCCAGCTTGTGACGATCAACTCCACTTCGATACCTGTTTTCTGTGTGAACTCTGCGACAGCTTTCGTGGTACCATCGAGCGAACCAACGTTGATGGCCACGAGCTTCTCAGTTCTCGCACCTTCGGCTGTGAAGGCTGCAGCCCACAGCAGTATGATTACCGCTAGAGCGACTGAGTGACGCATCTTTGCCAAGCACATTTTCTTGCCCCACCTCTCTGTTTTGTCGTCTGATGGCAACGTACGGCTAATTTCCTCCTTGGTGGAGCGATTCCTGCCTGAACTAGAATCGTCTGACTGTCTATCGCGAACCGCGCTTGGGCGCCCGACCCTGCGGGAGATTTCAGAACCAAACATTGCACTTACAGAAGAAATATCAAACAAGGAGCAGATGTCTTTGTGAGGAACCATATTTGCATGGGTTTCGTTTGGTGGATATTGCGCAGCACGAGGACCACCCGCCAAGAACTCAGACGTGAACGGCATTATGCAGCCGAACTGGGGAGGTTGGTATTGGTGAAGCACAGATGTAGCTGGATCTTTGTGGTCATCATTTGGTTGGCGATAGCGCCGCTTGTGCTCGCGAAGCAGACACTGCAGATCATGGTGCATGAGGGCGGCGACTATCTGGAGCGTACAAAACAGTTTTTCGATGAGTTCGACCGGAAAAACGCGGACATCGACGTAGAGATCGTGCCCGGTGCAGGGGGAACAACGCCGGAGGAAAAACTGGCCGTCATGGTGGCCGCGGGAGTGCCGCCTGATCTTGTGCGCACATGGAACGCTAAGCAGTTAGGCTCCTCAGGCCTGTTGGAGGACATCACGTCTCGCTTCCAAAGCTTGCCTTCGTCGGTACGCAACGACTTCTGGCCCAACCTGATACAGGACCTCAGCTATCAGGGCCGTCTCTACGCTTTGCCCCTGGGGACTGTCGTAACCATGTACTACTACAACAAGCAGCAGTTCGACGAACAGGGGGTCGCCTCACCCTCATCTGCTTGGAGTTGGGAAGGCGAGGGTACCAGCCAGCTCAAGAAGCTCAGCGTCGATCTGAATGGCGACGGAGTCATCGACAGATGGGGCTTGGGTCTCGTGAGCGGTAGTGAAGTCTATCCGTTCATATACGCCGCTGAGGGCGGACCATTGTTTAGCGAAGACGGGAAGAGGTTCCTGGCCAATACCGCCGCAACTCGTGATGCACTGCAGTTTCTGCAAGATTTGGCCCAGGTGCATCGGGCGATGCGTACAAGCGGAAGCTGGACCGACTTCGCTGAGCAGCGTGTCTCATCGCTGCTATGGGGGAGCTTCATGGCGGGCTATTTCCCGAAGTACGAAAATCTGGATTGGGATTTTGCTCTCATACCAACGTTCAAGGGAGGTCGTGCCGCCAACGTATGGGCAGAAACCCCGTATGGCATTTCGGTGGGGGCCAAAAGCCCGGATCTTGCCTGGCGTGCTTTGGAGTACATAGCCAGCGTTGAGGGCCAACAGCTATCAATTAAGCTGGGCTGGGCCATCCCTCCGGCCCGCAGAAGTGTTACGGTTGGGGCGTTCTTGCAGCACTTCCGCGGTAAGGACATTGACGCGGTGGCTCAGATGCTCTCTGCACCGCATAACCAGCCTTTGCCGCGTCAGACACCGGCGGCTGCTACCAATATGTTGCGAAACTCGGTCTTTACGCCTGTGATACTGGGGCAGAAGGCACCTGGGCAGGCACTTGACGAAGTGGCTCCTACAATCTCGGCTATCCTCGAGGGCCAGTAGCGGGGATTCTCACCTGCCCGAATCCATTGCATAACGATGTTCAATTAGTAAGCAACCACAGAGCACGAAGCAGAGGAAATAACCTATGCAATGGGTAAAGATGCCACTAGGGGCACTAGAACACGGGAGGCAGGCAGATATGCGCACGAGCAAGATCAGTCTGGTAACCTTCGTGTTGTTGGTACTGCTGGGTACGATGCTCAGCACTGTGGCAGGGGCGAAGACCAAGATCGTGATGTGGACACTGGCAGGCGCTAGCGAGACGTACAAGAAGATTCACGAGGCCTTGTTGCCAGGCTTTGGCAAGGCGTTTGGGGACGTTGACTTAGAGCTTCATTACATCCCTGATTATGCCGAGAAGTACATTGTCGCCTATGCCGCTGGTACTGCACCTGACATCGTTACGCTACCTACACGTTATCAGGCGGAGTACATTGAGAAGAAAATGGTAGTCCCTATCGACTTAGCTGCGTTCAACGTCAAGAGTGAGGCCGAGTTGGCCAAGATGATGATGCCCGGTACTATGGAGACCCTTAGGTATCGTGACAACCACATATACTTCATGGCTACAGAGATCAGCGTGTTTGGTCTGTTCTGCAACAATGATCTGATGGGTCAGTATGGTGTAGCCCGTTTTCCGCCTTAACGGTGTGCTGATCTGAGAGGTGGTATCGAGGATTAGGAAACGCGGAGCAAGTTTATTTTTCCAGGCGGCAGGAAGTCGAGGATAAGTCGCGAAGTTGTCAGAAAACTCCCGCACAGGGGTGGTTCGCCTTGTCTCGTTCGCGTCGATATAGCCCGCCGGAGCCGCCTCCGCGCTTTGCACGGAGACTCAACGCCATTGGCACTCGTATGAGGATTGTCAAAGAGATCGGTTCTCTCGTTCTCCTCAAGGCCATGGCCGAACGCATGAACATTCGTGGCCTGATTGATGCTCTCATACCCATGGAGCGGGAAAGAGGTCTTACGCATGGGCAAGTATTTGAGGCCTGTGTGATCAACCGTTGCCACGCACCAGTCCCTCTTTATGAGATGGAGGGTTCACGGAAACTAATGACGGATGTCCCCTCAAGAGTACTAAAAACTGGTATGCGTGGTGAGTAGTGCCCTCCAATCGATCATGAATAGGCGTTGCTTGATGCTTTTGGGGGAAATGACCTGATTTTGGGCGCGCTGAATCGGGCCTGATGATGACGTTTTTTCAGGCCTTCCGTAAAATATGACTGCTTTTTTAGGCGGCAATGGGCAGGATCTGGGTTACCTGCTCAAGAATGGATGCCGCGAAACCTTGTCCTTGCTCGGCTTGTTTGAACCAAGCGTTGAGGTGTTGAACCATGCCGGCCATGGCGATTTGAATGCAACGTCTGTGTTTGGAGCGAATGCGCGTATGCGCGATATTAAGGTCGGTCTTTTTTCGGCTGTTAGATCGTTCGGAGCCGGAGCGTTTAGCGTAAAGCTTTTTCCACTCGGCTGAGCCCCGGGGTGGTTGTGTAAAAAGTCTAGGATCATCCTCGGGTTTAGTATAGGTGGTGCGTCCGTAGGGGGAGTCTGTACAAGCACATTTGGGAGTGTGTTTACCCCTTTTTGCCAACGGGCAAACCCACTTAAAACGGTTGCGACTGGGACATGCGCCATCAAAGAGCATAGCTAAGCCCTCGGGGCAAATGGGGCGCCCCAGGGCATCGATGGTGATGTCCCCGCGCAACTGTTTTGCACCAAGAGAACGCTTGTTAATGTCAATGATTGGTTGTGCACCATGACTAAGAACGTACTGGTAAATGGGCAGCGCATCATGGGCTGCATCGGCCAAGAAGTAAAGGAGTCTGAGCTCCGGATAGAGTTGAAAAAACTTGTCCAAAGCGACCAAACCGGATACGGCATCGTGGCGCTGGCAGGCAGCAAAAAGTATGTAGCAAGGTAGATCGTGTCCTCCACCCACGGAGGTCAATTCGTAAGCGGCATAGCCATAGATATATCGGCCACGATAGGAATCCCAGCCCCAAGACGCGTGGGGATCTGGGAAAGTACGAGCACACTCACAGCGGAATATGCCCTTTTTTCGGCAGTCACAGGTTTTGCGTCCTAAAGGATTAGCGCCGCTGGCATATTGGGATCCATCTCCGGAGATGGTAAGCTGTTGCGGATCGCCGAGCAGTCCCTGCTCGGCAGAGGGAAACACAAAGCACGCCTTTAGCACCTGATTAAGGATGTCTTCGGAATGACGAGCTGCCGAACGACCCTTGGTAAAACGTTCAGCCAAACGGGCCACGATACCTGGATGACGCGGTGGCTGCTTTTCTCCTTTCTTATATTTCTTGGTGGGTTTTCTACGTAACTTGCGTGGCTTTTTCCGCTGCTTACGCCGTTGCTGCCGATCCTCGTAATCCCAAAGACGATCGCAGAAATCACGCAGCGTAGATGCTCCCGGAATCTTTCCCGGTTCGAAGCCAGATAAAACGGCGTACAGCGGCACTTTTTTCATGGTTTGAACCCATTTGTCCGGACTCTCGCATTCTGTAGCGGTCATAAGCAGGAGCGAACGGAATAAATCACAAGGATCCCAAGCGGGGCGGCCTTCATCTTGGGCATAAGTATGAAGAACCAAATCGTAGACCGGACTCAAATCGAGGCAAAGAAAAGCAACGATCCATTTTAGGTCGGAGACGAAAAACGTGCGGCCTATAGCGTTGAGCATGTGTAACCATTTGAACACAAACGACTTGTATTCGGCGTGAGATCGCGCGGGCAAAAGCATAACCAGCACCTCGGTGTATAGAGGTGAGGAAATTGAAAAAACATTTCCTCCCGCGCCGATTATGAAGGCGTTTGCCCAGAGTCAAGGGTCGAATGTCCCGAATGTTGAGGGTTTTTAGGGGTGAATTCTGGAGGGAGAAGGAAGAAAGGCATAGCGTCCTATTGCCCGTAGATTAGGGCCTATGGAGTTTCCGTGAACCATCTATTAGTACTCTGGAGGGACCTCATGGCACTTTATGATAAGCCCGTGCGGTTACTAATGCATGATTTGATTGCAGACATTGGACTACAGCAGGGGCAGGTCCTGACGAGGGAACGCGTCATGACCTGGTTTGCAGAGAAGTACCCGCTGGTAAAGAACTCGACTATATCCGCCCACCTCATCCGTATGTCTACCAATGCCCGTAGCAGGATGCACTATAGCGCTAAGGCCGGCGAGGACGACCTGCTTTTTCAGTTAGATGGGAGCCGTTTCCGCCTATTTGATCCCGCAAGTGACCCCGCACCGATCTATGAAAAGCCGAACGTCTTAAGTCAACTGGATACCGAGCTCGAAGTTGAGTCGTCGATCCCTAGCGAATTTGCGTACGAGGCGGATCTTCGGGACTTCCTGGCAAAGAACCTGAATCTGGTAGAGGCTGGCCTGCACTTGTACCAAGACGAAGGGATTACTGGAGTGGAATTCCCTGCCGGTGGGCGGTTTATCGACATCTTAGCCGTGGATGCGGAGGCCAATCTTGTTGTAATTGAACTCAAGGTATCACGGGGATACGATCGTGTAGTCGGTCAACTCCTCCGTTACATGTCTTGGATCAGGAAGCATCAGGCCGACGAAGGGCAGGGCGTCCGAGGTATCATTGTGGCCCGTGAGCTGTCCGAAGACCTCCTCTTAGCCTGTACCGGCGTACCAGGCGTCGAGCTTTATGAATACGAGCTTCGCGTTCAGCTTCGTAGGATAAGCGAAGCCTAAGAAGCGTATCCAGCGGACGGGTGAAGGTGTGGGTGGTTCTCTCGATGGCAGTGCACGCCGCCGCTGACACGCAAAGACGTTAGACCGGCAGGGGAGGTTGACATAATGATTCGAGCCGAAGACCTTCAGGGGCTCAAGTCCACTGCCCCTGATTATGACGAGACCCAGCGACTGAAGTGGACTTTACACTTACTTCGCGAAACGCGCATCCCATTCTTTCTTGGGGCTGCCGACCTTGAGCCAATCTTTAAGTGGAAGCTTGGGAGCCAGTACGGACGTGGATTACGGCTAAGATCGATGAACTCAAATGCTGCCTATCGAATTGCTACCAGGGCGGCGTTTGAAGTGCAAGAGGCTGATTTCGACTATGAGATTGAGCTTCGCTTCGGATTTCTGACGTCTTTGCGGGGAGTAGGCGTTCCAGTTGCGTCGGCAATTCTGGCTCTCGCCGATCCCGCAAAGTACTGTGTGATTGATTTCCGAGGTTGGAGGGCGCTGTTTGGTGAGCGACGATCGTCGTTCGACATCGGGCATTACAAGCGATACCTTCGTCGGGTTCGGGAGCTGTCTGTTGAACTTGGCTGGTCACCTCAGGAGACTGACCTGGCAATCTGGGAATGGGACCGCCGGGTTAACGCTGCGGTTTAACGGGCCTATCCAGCGGACGGAAGGGAGTAAGTGGTTCAGTTGAAGTCAGGGTGTGCCCGTAGCGGGTGCACCCTTTTCCGACAAGGCGCAGGAACCGGCGGCCGGCGACGGCTGGGAGCTGATCGACAGTGAAACACTGGGGGAGCGCGTTGTTTTAGCGAAAGACAGCGAAGCGGCGAAACGAGCGCCTAAAGGTTATGTCACCTATACCGCAAAGGAGATACGCCTTTTGGCAGGTTGTAGCCCTGAAGCCTTGCGGCAGGTACACGCAGTGAAACGCCTTATATCCGGCGTGTTGGTGGAGGTTTTGACGAAAGAGGAGGCGACCGCAGGAAGCTGACAGTCGGCGCATAGTAGACCGGACTTTTTGGACGCCCTAAAAGCGGAGCATCAAAGCGAAGCGACCCTCCCCCCCCTGATTGAGCGCCGGGGCGTTTCTGCTGGACCGAAGGCGGGCCCTCCAAAAACCCCGGAAGGTTTTTCATACGCGAGGGGGGGTATTTGCGTGTAATTGTGTGCGACCGGGCCGGTGAGACACAACAGACGGCAATTTGATTTTCCGACCAGTACGCGCGAGGGGATCGGAGGATTCCACACCCCCCGGCATTGCAGAATATCGCGTCTGGATCACCTGACCCACGCCCCCAGCTTTTCACGCGTAAAACTCGTTTTATGATGCAACTACCAGGCCCCATATGGCCCAATTTTAGGGCGGGGTTACTCAGACAGGAACAAGGGTTTGTTCGCCAAACACTAGAGGGAAAGTAAGCATTCCTGAGAATTAGAGGAATCCGGAGGTGGATTTTTCACTATGACAAGGAAGTTAGTTTCCGTCGTGCTGGGTATTTTGATTCTGTCGTCTGTTGCGATGGCCCAGGATAATGCAAAGATATCATTGTTAATCTCGGATCTAGATCGCAATGAGTCACACTTTATGTTGGGACTTGACATGATTGGGCCATGTCTTGTCAAGTGGTGTAATTACAAACTCCAACGCGTCGAGCAAAAACTAGACCGCTACGGCCTAAGCTGGTCCCTTCTGTGTCACAGGCTGATATAACTTGCTCATGGATTGTTCACTAAAATACCTTTTACCTGTCATCCAGTCCTCGTGCTGCTCAAGCAGTATCGCCCCGGTAAGTCGTATCGTTGCCGGCCGATTAGGGAATATGCCGACCACATCGATACGGCGCCGAATCTCGCGGTTAAGACGCTCCAGGGGATTCGTTGATCTAATCCGCCGCCAATGACTGGGCGGGAAATGCATATGGCTTAACAGGTCTACACGGTGGCTTTTCCTGCCAGGATAGCCTAAGGAAGCCTATTGACGAACGGGCGTTCGGTCACAGTCCCCCTAGGGGGACTGTCATTTAGCTCCCTCCGCTCTTACACCACTACTTAAGACTCTAACTCCACCTCCAAGATTGTGTGAAGGCCACGCCTCCGACAAAAGAGGCTAAAACGTTAGGTAAGCCTCTGTTACCCCCAAGCAACGGATTGCGTTTCCCTTAGGCCCCCTCCCGTCATATTTATCAATCAATGGCCCTAACGAAACGTTAGTCACACATTTATTGTTCCATGCCACCACGTGGTTACCTTCACAGCAATATGATCAACACCTTGCCCCTGGCTGGTCTAGAGGTGGACCGACAAATAGGTGGGCACGTCTCACGACGGTTATTTAAGACTTGACATTTTTTGTGGACGTTCATATAATGGCAGCAGATGGAAGATGCCGGGCGCTTACATGCCCGGTATCCAAGCCAGAACGGAGGGCAAAACCATGACAAGAAAAGTTGATCTTAATTCGGGAAACCCGGCACACGCGATTTCTGTTAAAGATGAAATCACCACCACGCTCATTGGGATTGGTTGTCTATGGGTAGATTTTGATGTTTCTATAAGCAGGGGACGCCCCAAAGCCGATGCCGTCGGTTATGTTCCGGGAAGTGACGGCAAAAAAGCTGCTGCAGTGGTTAGGTTGTCGAAGGATCTAAAGGACGTTAAAGAACCCTTTACACAGGCCGACATCTTAGACGCGGGATATTTCGCCATCACTGATGGGACACGTTGGGCCTGGTACTGCCGCACGAACGGGAAATGGAACCCCCTTGACACCGCACCAGAGTTTTCCCCCGCTGAAGCGCCGCCTAAACCTGACCAAGTACGGTCAATCCTATGGCGCTGCATAGATGAACTCCGCGGCATCACCGATAACCCCGAGCTGCATTTGATGCATTTGATTCGGGAAATGAACATGCATGGCTTCCAGCCCGCCGATGAATCGGAAACAACCTACGGCGCCTGGACGCGTGCCAATTTAAGTCAACATAATAAAACCCGCCTAAACAACGTCAAACGGGTGCTGCGGAAGGCTCAGCTGGATAAACTCCCCCCCGGGGATCTGTACGAGGCATTATTGAAACCACTGCGAAATAGCAGGCACTCCCTTGAGTCCCTGACGGACCCCGATGTTGCGCTAGTTTTAGCGGAACTACTGGATAAGCTCACCCCCCGGAATGAGAACTTTTTAGATCCCGCAGTTGGAGCCGGAAGTGTACTGGCCGCCCTTTCAATTCGGCGCCCGGATATCTCCATGGTTGGAATCGATCGCGCATCCATTATCGGATTACCCGGTGAAATAATAGCCAGGGCTACCGGCACATCGGTCAGATTGTTCAAGGGCGATATCCTGGCCACTGATCCCAAAGCACTCGTGGGCGATATGCATCCGAACGGATTTTATACAATCTTTGTCCAGCCACCAATAGGCCTGCGCTTGCCCACGGAAGAACTTGGTCGATGGTTCGAATTGGCACAAAATAGATCAACGGCTTTTTCTGAGTCCTTGTTTCTGGAAACCGCTTTATCGGCGCTTCGCCCAGGTGGTTACCTTGTCGCGCTTATGCCCACCTCCATCTTGTTTCGCCAATCAGATGCCCCGACGCGTCAATATCTGCTGCAAGAATCCTATCCGGAACTGATAGCCGAATTCCCGTCGCTATTCTCGGCACCGGTGTTTCAAGCGCCCTTCTTGTCCTGAGAAAAAAAGGCCCCGAAATTACCCCCGGCTCCGAGGTTCTAATGGCCACGAGAGCGGACGATCCGAAAGACAATGCCATCCAAGCCCTACGTGAAGTAGTTGACGCCTTTCTGACCAACCTTGAATCAACGAAAGAGGGGGCGTAACGGTGTCTATTTTTACGGTCCCGCTTGAACAGATTCTGCAAAGTGATACCAACCTAAGACCGGGATCTTTTTACGCCGATAAGATCCGCCCTTCTTACGCGGCGCATACGCTTGGTCAAGTAGCCAAGATAGTGACTTCACCTGGAAGTACCGATGAACTTATTCAAAGGGGCCTCCCCTATGTAGACATATCCTCCATCGATGTAGAGGCGGGCTTATTGAAGGATCTGCATACCTTGGATTCTTCCGCCCCCCCGGCCCGCGCTCGTCATGTGGCCCAATCCGGTGATCTGCTTGTATCCATGGTACGGCCTGGACGTGGTGCTGTAGCCGTTGTCCCCTCCTCTTTAAAGCAACTGATCGTTTCCAACGCCGTAGCCGTTGTGCGCCCGCACCCTTCCGTCCCGGTTACCGCGCTATGGGCTTGGTTGCGCTCAGTGCAAATGCAAAACTGGTTCGGCGCCGTTGCCCCACAGGTTGTAATGCCGCGCATTTCGTTAGGTGACGTGCACCTCATTCCCGTCCCTAAGACCATACCATCGTCAATCAAAGCGCTAGATAAGGGCATTCGTGATTTGATAAACGAACTGGCCACTATTGAACCTAAATCCCCATGGACCCTTTGCCATCACTTCCGCAAGGGACTTGCCGGGTAATGATCAGGCGATTTTTGTTATACAGGGCCATGATCTCAGGATTCAATCCGTGGGCCGGGGCAAAATAAGCGAGGCGAATCAACTTGCCATAGAACTTGATCCCGTGCCTTATAACATCAAGCGTCCCGCGATAGTCGAGCGTTTTGATTAGCTCGTCAACGACCGCCCTTTCAAGGCTTCCCTTGTGATAGCGCGACAGCTCTTGCCATAGATCGGTCTGGGTATCTTTGATAAAGCCGATCACTTGTGACGCGTCAAGACCCATGCCCGTATCGAAGCGGGCCGGATCGCCTTTGATGTAACCGCCTTGTTTAAGCAGGTGATCTTCGATGGCGCGCTCAAAGGCTATTTCCCTGTGGTCTGAAGGCATGCCGATACCTCCTCCCGCACGTCGATTTTACCTGTGACCGCCGCTGTGATGAGCGCCTGGCGATATTCCTGAAGGCTTGCTATTTGCCTTCCTATTATTTCGGCCAGTTCGTCGGTCGTTTGTACCCAAACCGACGCACACTGACAAATATCGGCTTGTTCCGCCACCGGCGGAACAGGTACCCGGATTTTTGCCATCACGCCGTTCATAAGTTTGGGGTTTATATCGTGCCTCACAAATGGCCCAGTTGCCTGGTTCAACACATGATGATAATAATCGAGTTCTGTGTCCCGTTTGATTGGGGACATGGTACCGCATACATTTGTGCAGTTGAACTTGCCCTGCCGCGAAAACACTGTGCCTGCGTTAGCTCCATCTGTAGTCCAGGTCAGGAACGCTCCTTCAAAATCAAAAGTGTCTATAGATCCCATAACCCCGTCGTTTTCCGTCTGGGAGGAATATACCGGGTAAGGACCCGGGCGATTCTGTATCTCCAAGGCGCTTATTACTCTACCTCTCCCTAAACGAAAAAGCGTCCAGACTGGGGCGATATCCCAATGCGCCGGTATTTCCCCCAACCACTCAACCCCTGAATCCTTTATGGGCACATTAGGATCGAGCCCTTTGGTGACAGCCTGGGTGATCATGGCCTGGCGCTTCTCCTCCAAAAGCTCGATGAGACGCTGTTTCTTGGCGATAAGGGCGTCGATGGCGGTGGTCTTCGCGTCCAAAAATGACAAAATCGAATCTTGCTCGCTCGGTGAAGGCAAGGGAATTCGCATAGCCCCGAGCTTTTCGCCAGTCAGATGTGCAATTGTCGCCTTGTTACACAGCACCTCGAACCAGCCACTTTGGCGGGCAACGCGTAAAAGATACATCAAGAATCGGTTTCTGCCAATGGATGTACTGCGTACCCTATGTAAGGCGTTTTGAATAATACATGGGCCCTCAATCTCGGAGGATAGAATGGCTGCCCGGCCAACTTCACCGCCCTCCAGAACAATCAGGTCACCCCGCCGTATCCCGTACTTTTCTAGATCACGACAATTGACCCACATGAGAGGAAGATCGGCTGTATTGATGCCATCCCATTGAACGTGGACAGCCCTTAGATATGGCACCGATATATCATCTTCACCCAGCGGACTGTTTTGCAGCATCTTACCTAACTGAATTTCATAGGCCCTTTTGATATACGTTATGCCCCAACGCTTCGATATCGCCCCCAACCATTCCACGCCCGAATCCTTCATCTCATGCTCTTCGCGCCATCTCATCCCATCACCGCCTTCAGCAGCTCCTGGATCTCGCCCTCGAGGTCGCGAATCTCTTGATCAATCTCCTCAAGCGGCCGCAGCTGCTGATACTCATAAAAATACCGGGTAAAAGGGATCTCATAGCCCACTCGGGTTTTGTCTACATCGATCCAGGCGTCCGGAACATGTGGCAGGACTTCCCGTTCGAAATACGCCTGGATATCATCCTTTAAGGGCACGTTTTCGGTGTCCCGCAGGCTCGTATCGGGTTCTGGATGGCCTTTTTTATCGCGGCAAATCTCCGCCGTTTCATCCTGCTCTGACAAAGCGGACAGGATGGCCCGATATGCCCGTGTTGTAGAACAGCTGGTCGGGAAGGGCCACGATCCCCTCCAACCAGTCGTTTTCTATGATCCATTTGCGGATCTCGCTTTCGCCCGATCCAGCGTCGCCGGTAAACAAAGGGGAGCCGTTAAAAATAATCGCAAGCCTCGACCCACCGTTGGCTGGCTTCATCTTGGAAATCATATGCTGCAAGAATAAAAGGGAACCATCGTTAATGCGCGGTAGACCTGCGCCAAAGCGACCGGCGTGCCCGAGCTTTTCGTGTTCATCTTTAATTTCTTTTTCGACCTTCTTCCACTCCACGCCGTAAGGTGGATTCGAAAGCATGTAGTCGAAGCGCTCGTCGGCCAAACCGTCCTGCGTAAAGCTATTGCCAAACTTGATGTTATCCGGGTTTTGCCCCTTAATCATCATATCCGAATTACAGATGGCGAAAGATTCCGGGTTCAGCTCCTGACCAAAAGAGATGAGCTTAGCATCGGGGTTGAGTTCCCGCAAATACTCCTCAGCGACCGAAAGCATGCCGCCGGTCCCGCAGGCCGGGTCATACAGCGTCTTTACGATTCCCTCGGTTGCCAGATCCTCATCTTCATTGAACAGGACGTCAACCATGAGCCGAATAACCTCGCGCGGAGTAAAATGCTCCCCGGCCGTCTCATTGGATTGCTCAGAAAACCGACGTATAAGCTCTTCGAAAACGTAACCCATTTCAAGGTTGGAGACGTTGTCCGGGTGTAGATCAACCTCACAGAAACGCTGAACAATCAAAAACAAAAGATTGGCCTGGTCAAGCCGTGCGATCTGCTCTTCGAAACGAAAATGCTCAAGGATCTCCCTTGCCCGCACCGAAAAACCGTTTATGTAGCCGATGAGGTTTGCGGCTATATTGTCGGGGTCATTCAGCAACATCGGAAACTCAAGCTGACTGGTGTTATGGAATGAAAGCCCCGTTGCGCGGTTCAAAATGCGCTCGATGTTGGTGATCTCCGAGTCCTTAAGCGCTTCTGCCCGGCGCAATACCTCGGCTTTGGTAGGCGCCAACACGTAGTCTAAACGCCTTATCACTGTCAGGGGTAATATTACCCTGCCATACTCGGATTGCTTGAAATCGCCCCTTAACAGTTCGGCGATACTCCAGATAAAGTTGCAGCGATCCTGGAAATTGTTCATTCGCTCACTTCTCCTCCGTAGCGGCTCTAATGGGGCTTTTGCTTTAGCCACAGGTAATTCCTGCCGTCTAAAAGACAAAGGGATGGGGCCGCCCCAACGGATCGCAGCCACACCAGTGCAAAACTTTGAGTCGCAAATCCGCCCCATCGAAATTTGCTTTGGCGCGGCAGGTGATTTGCCGCCCTTGACGAACATCTCTTTTGCGAGTGCTCCTTGAAAACCGAAAAATTGTGTGCAAGGGTTGTTACGTGCGCTGCGCGCGTCTCCAGGGCGATTCCGTAGATGGTGTCAAGCCGAGTGTGGCTCGGCAAGTCCTGTTTTGGGTGAATACCCGGGAGGCGGAGTACTCGGGTATGGCGGATCTCTATGGTTGCAGTGCACAACTCTTCAATGATGACCGCATACGCTCGACATTGGATGTAGTTCATCAGTACGCTAGCGACATCCAGAACGCCCTGGCCTTACGTGCCATGACCGAGTTCGCGGTGCCCGCTGACACTGTGGCCTACGATATGACCTCACTGTATTTCGAGGGCGACTATGACGATTCAGAGACCATCACCTTTGGGTATAGCCGAGACGGTAAGCCAGACAAGAAGCAGGTGAATGTCGGTCTTACGGTTTCCACAGAAGGTGGTGTGCCCCTGAATGGACGTGTCTTGGCAGGCAAAACAGCTGATCCGGCTACGGTGGAAGCTAACGTGTCTGCTCTAAAGAAAGCCCTCCGACGTCAAGACTTTCTACAGATCACTGACGGTGGCATGTTAACACCAAAAAACGTGCATATACTTGAGCAGCAAGGCATTCATTTTCTTGCGCCGTGGCAAGCAGACACCGCTATCTTCGAGTCGCTCACCGCTGGGGGCACGGTCATTTGGGAGGAGCTACCTTATTGGGGTGCTAAGGGACACGATCGCTATTGGGCGACTGAGCTTGGCATATTGGTAACCTACGATGAGGTCCACGAAGACCAAACACCACCCGAACGGCAACCGGGGCAGCGCGGTCGGCTCCCAGAGCACCCAGTAACTCAGCATTCCTACTGGGAGCGAGCCGTCATCATTCGCTCCTCCAATAAGCAAAGCCGCGATGAGAAAACGCGCAACAGAAGGCTCGCAAAACTCGAAGAACAGCTACAAACGCTTAGCGAAGGACTGAACAAGCGTCGACTAAAGACCAATCAGCAGGTCCAATCTAAGCTGGATCGCATCTTCTCTGGTTCTTATGCAGCTTACCGGCGGTGTTTCGCCATCGAGCTTAGTGGTCCAGATGGGCAGATGACGTTGCATTGGGAGCCAAACGAGGAGGCCCTTGACCACCTCAAAAAAGGCGAGGGGCTTTACGTTCTATTGACCAACCGGAAGGATTCGGAAGCCGATCCCGCCAGTCGCATCCTGGAGCTGTACAAGAAGCGCAACCCAGTGGAAAATCGCTTTCGGGATTTCAAGTCTCATTTACGTGTCCGGCCCTTGTTCGTGCATACTGATGACCGAGTCGCTTCACTTGTGCTGATCACAGTCGTTGCCTTACAATTGTACTCCCTCATAGAATGGGAAGCACGAAAGGCTCAAGAGGCCTGGACAACCCGTTTTCTCAAAAAGAAATTCGCCAGCATCTGCATACTTCAAACCGTTCATCCTAACGATGATGTTGAAATTGAATGGTGCAATGTCACACCTGAGCACTTGAGAATCTTAGAAACCCTGGGTTTGCGCCTAATCGAACTCCCCGAGCGCCTCGCGGGATTCACATAACCGTGCAACCGCCCGACTTGCCTCAAAAACCGCCATGACCTAAAGGCGGAAAACGGGGTGTAGGCAGCGTGCCAACAACATGGGAGGAAATGCTCGAGGTAGGAAGGAAATTCCTCAAGACAGATGGCGACGGTAAAACCACCCAGATTGGCTTTGGCATTCCCCGGGGTTGGATCTGGCCTACGTTTACCTGGACCTCGCTGATGCGGCAGTACGGGGTAGAGCCGATCTCCAACGATAACAGGCCGCAGTTTTCGCAGCCGGGGAGCATGAAAGCTATCAATATGTACCAGGAGCTGTTTCGGAGAGCCTCCGACCCCGCTGCATCATCAGGCACATTCTTCTCCCAAGGTCGTAGCGCGTTTGACTGGAATGCGAACTATAACGTGTTTGGGTATATGGCAAAGCAACCTCTGTTTGAGGTGGGTTCGGCCCCGCTACCGAAGTTTGCCGATGGTATAGCCAGCACGGTGAGCTATGGATTCGGCCACTTTGTGAGTGCTCAGTCAAAGCAAACGGAGTTGGCTTGGAAGGTGATTGCCTTCTTTGATGGCCCGCAGACAGCAGAGCAATGGTACACCGACGTATCGCTGTGGCATCCGTGGCGCGGCGCGTGGATCGAGCGCATCTTCAAGATCGAACCGTTGCATCGGCCGTTCCTGGAGTCTCTCGAGTTTGCGAAGGCCGAAGTCAGCCATCCGCAGATCCGTCAGATACACACTCTGTGGGGTCAGGCTGAGACGCGAATTATGAGTGGCAGCATGGGCGTGGAGACTTCGTTGCAGAAGCTTGACGATGATATCGGCAAGATTATCGGGCCCTGACAAGACCGTGTGATGTGGGATGCTTAAGAGAAAAAGGCCAGATCAGTCAAAGGGTGCCCCTACCCGTGATGGGTAGGGGCGGTTTTACGCATAGGGAGAGGTCGTGGAGGTCATGGAACTGTGGGATGTGTTGGACGGGCAGGCCCGAAGAACGGGGCGCACCATTACGCGAGGGCAGAGGCTGGCGACTGGGGATTTCCATTTGGTTGTGCACATATGGATTCGGAATGAGCACGGCAAGTACCTGATTCAGAAGCGAGCTGATCACCTCGAATGGCAGCCAGGCATATGGGCAGCTACGGGCGGTTCTGTTATCGCAGGCGAGGATAGCTTATCAGGGGCCCTTCGAGAAACCAGAGAGGAACTGGGACTGGACTTGCATGCTGCAGAGCTAAGCAAGCTGGCCCGGCTTTTGAGGGTCGACAGTATCGTTGATCTGTGGCTAGCGCAAGTGTCTACGGATCGCTTAGGTACTCCTGTGCCGGGACCGGAAGTAACTGAAATCAGATGGGTCCCGAAATCCGAGCTTAAGCGCATGGCAGATGTCGGCGACTTCTATGCGTATAGCTATCTGGACACACTGCCTGACTGACAAAAGACTCACATGTGTCGGTATGCGGCCTGACGCCCGTGGTGACGGGCGTCAGGCTTATTACCCGTGGTCTAGCGCCTGCTGGCCTCTTCAAACAAGGCGGTGACCTCTCTATGAGCTTGCTCCAAAGCCACGCGCCCAGGTGTCTGACCCGACCAGATGCGGTTAAGGGCGGCATTGACGGTACTTGTGATGCGTGAGTCGGCAACTACGCCATAGCCTGTGATGTTTTCAGGTTGCTCCATCTGTGTGAAGAACAGCGACCAGTTCTTCGGTAGGTTGTCCACAAGCGTATTGTAGCGTCGGATGACGCTTGGCAGAACGGGTACTCGTCCGGTGATCTGAGCAAAAGCCTGCTGAGCTTCGTCATTCCCAGAGATGAAATGCACCCAGTCCCATGCGGCCTCCGGGTGTTTGGCGTGTCGACTGATCGAGAAGAACGTAAGGAAGATGGCGCTGGCGTTACTTTTGGGCCCTACAGGCTGTAGGGAGATGTCCCATGAGAACGGGGCGTCTTTGTACAGCGTTCCGATGACGCCAGGCCCATCCACGGTAGCGATAGCTGCATTTCCCATATAGATATAGGTGTTGGCGCGATTTGGTGTGCTGGGCGCCTGACTAGTGCGGTCTTTAACCACGATTCTTTCAAGAAACTCGATCGCTTGCAGGACTGGTTCGCTGGTGAGGCGGCTAGCGGTCGGAAGCATCTCTCGGTCGTAGTAGAACCCCCCGGCCTGTGCTACCTGGATGTACGGCCGAGCCGAAATGCGATCGATTCCCCATTGGTCGACAACGCCGTCCGAGTTGTGGTCTCGTGTAAGCTTGCGGCCATACTCTGCGAGAGCATTCCACGTCCAACCGCTTCCAAGTTCAGCAGGTGGCGTAAGGCCTGCGGCATGCAGCATGTCAAGGTTGTAGAAGGTGACAATGGGGTAAACACTCGCAGGATACCCAATTAGGCGGCCGCTGGGATCTGTAAGCCCGTTGAGAACGGGTTGGGCGTACATAGAGAGGGCCTTCGGATTGGTGCGGGCAAACCATGGCCGCAGATCTACAAAGTCACCATTTCCGATGAAGGACGCCGCCTGTCCTGTACTCATGTCGACAACTTCTGGGGACTCACCCGCAGCCACCAGTACTGCGAATTTCTGGTCTGGCTGGGCGTCGATGACGATGTTGACCTCGTAGTTAGGGTGCAGGTTCTCAAACTTGGGCTTCATCTGTCGCAGAAACTCGTGCCAGGAGTCGGAATGCGCCGCATACGAGAGGTGAGTGACAGGGATCTTGGCCGCACGTACAGGACCGCAGGTTAGGAGCACACTGAGTAGCAAGATGACCAGATGTACATGACGTCGTCGGAACATGGATAGCCCTCCTTGTGACCTTCGGTGATTCGAAGCAAGACTCCATAGTTCTCTATGTCTAAATATACTATAAGAAACGGGGAAGAGGCAAGATGAGTGTTATCCAGAGGCCAGTGCCGGAGGTAACAGTCGCCTTGTACTAGGCATATGTAAGACCCGCGGCAGGCACCGCGGGTCCACACTTAGGTCTAGCGAGTTTCGGGACTACCAGGAAAAGCCCACACCCAGTTTCCACGTGTTGGTGATGGGCGTGAAGCGGACATCAGTGGTCTCGACTTCGCCATCAGGGTAGACGGCCTTGGCGTAGACCGGAATGGTGACCACTGGTCCCACATCGATGGTTGCTCCCAGGCGTGTTCTCACCTTGAATCCTAGCTCTGAGACCAAACCTACCGCGGTCTGGCTTCCTGTTTTCACACCATCGTCCAGGACGATGTGTTGCCCAAAAACGTACCCACCAGCGTAGGCTCTCTGAGCCGTATTTCCCGGGGCAGCCACGTACCAACGCTTGCCAAGCGCTCCCCCGAGCAGAGTCATCTCGCCGGAATCCCCAGACTGTTGGCCAGCCGCCAACTTAATGCCAGTCGACGTCAAGTCAGACCGTATCCATTCATGATCTAGCGATAGGATATTCTCCCGCAGGGCTATGGCATCAATGGTTGTCACTCTCTCTGCCGCGACTGGAACAGCGCTGAACAGAACCAGTGCTATGAGTAGTGCTGCGACGTAACGCATGGTTGAAAGGCCTCCCATGATAATGTGTGCTGCACTAGATCCTTACGCCTTTGAGGGGCGTGGATCCTCGCCACAATTACTGGGGCTAGAGGGGGGGCCTACCAGCGATGATCTCCTGCAATCCCAGGGCCGAAGGGAGCTATACGCAAGCCGAAGTAATGGGAGTTCCACAGGGCGTGGTCTCCTGTGTCGCGAACGCGTCGCCATATGGCCGCCAGCATGTCCTGAAGCCGACTCTGATGGGCGGGGTCGGTAGCTAGGTTGTGCATCTCGAAGGGATCACAGCTCAGATTGTAGAGTTCGTCGTAGTCAAAGCCATTGAAGATCAGCTTCCAGTCGCCCTCCCAGTAAAGGCGTTGCGTCAGTCGGTAGCGCCCGCCATGGTATTCCGCATAGCCTTTTCTATAGGATACAGCAAGAGCTGGGTCACTTAGGAGCGGGGCG
The DNA here is from genome assembly GCA_050951545.1 of Limnochordia bacterium. GTDB lineage: Bacteria > Bacillota > Limnochordia > DTU080 > DTU080 > DTU080. Next base: position 69,233 of record JBMNJG010000004.1, read on the forward strand.
AATGAACGGGAGTCGGGTTCGCTGAGCGGCTCTGCGCCTACGAGATCAAGGATGGTGGGGCAAAGATCGTGCAGGCCAACCCGGGCGTCACTGACTACGCCTGAAGCAATGCCTGGTCCCGTCATCACCATCGGGATATTGTACGCTTCTTCAAAGCCCGAAACATTTTTACAGTAGAGGCCATGGGCACCAAGAAACTCACCGTGATCACTAGTGAAAATGATAATCGTGTTGTCCAGCGCGCCAGCCTGCCCCACAAGCTCAATTAGCCGGCCGAAGGTCTGATCAATTTCCGTGATGCTGGCATAGTAGCAAGCCGCCGCCTCTCGATGTTGTTGTTCTGTCATCTGAGCGAATGCTGCGCTCGCTTTGCGGTAGAGCCCGGGGCGGTCTGTGAGGTCATCGTGCAGGTTTGGGGGCAGCTCTAGAGCCTCCACATCATAGAGGTCAAAGGTCTTTTGCTCGCATACAAAGGGATCGTGGGGTTCGGAGACACTGACGAAGCAGCACCAAGGTGTCTCCTCGAACAAGACCTCTTGCAGAAACCCCTCGGCTAGGCTTGTGGTAACACCCATGCCTCGGGTGTGTGGCGGTTGGTGCGTCACGGCGTATAGCAGGTTGCGCCGGTACCCTGGAGGATGATCGATGTAGTGTGCCAGTGCGTGCTTAGGCTCTGGCCTCTGCTTGCCTCGAAGCTGGTTTTGATGCTGACGGTAGAGTGAGCCGCTGGTGACACCGTTCACTTGCCAGCCGAAGGGCTCAGGTTCGTCAGTCCGCTCCACATGCCATTTGCCGAAATACCCAGTGTGGTAACCAAGTTGCACGAGCCGTTGCGCCCAGTGCGGCTTGTCAGTACGCAAACAGCATTGGTCGTCATCCACCACGTGCGTCACTTCGAGCACGCCATGGCTATGCGGCAGCAGGCCCGTCATGAGGCTGGCCCGGGCTGGTGAACAGACTGCGTTGGGCGTGTAGGCGTGGGAAAAACGCATGCCGCGGTCTGCCAGGCGATCAAGGTGAGGCGTGAGGCACGGATGCTTCGGATCCAGCACCCGTCCCTGCATCTGATCCGTCATGAGAAAGAGGATGTTGGGTTTTCTAGCCATAGGTCTACCCCCTCCACTCAGGCTAGTAGGCGTGTCCTTCTGGGAGATAGGTTCACATTCCTGGAGCAGCGATCCTGTCGCTCCAATTGGGGGGAAGCAGTCAGATTCCTGCTATCGGTGAATCCGCGGTTTTTCTGCCTAACGCCGCAGGTGGGGTGGTGATTGGAGAAGAAACCAACGGGGTAGGTCGGTGTGTGGAGGCTAGATTGCGGATCGTAGCATGAGGAGTTGACCTATGGATGGGCTCTTGTCTCGGCTTATCAGTTAGGCGGCCTCCGACGCGCTGCTGTGGTATGGGTGGCGTTCATGGTTGTGCTGTGGAGCGCATTTGCTGGCGCGGCCCTTGCCTATCCCGACGCGTTCGGCGGGGTGGAGCCTGCTGAACGAGTTGATTCGATGGCCGGTCTTGCTCTGTTCCTCTATATTTCGGTGATGAATGGCATGATCCTACTTCTGATAGCCGGAGGGAATCTGTTCGCTCGTTTTGGTTGGGTTACGCCAGGCCTCATTGTGTTGCTGCTACAAGGCGTGCAGATTGGATGGATGGCGGGCTCCAACGCATTTGAGTTCCCTTTTCCATCCATGGCGGCCGCCAATCTGGCCTTTCTCAGAGTCGGCCTATGGGAGACCTCTGCCTGTGCTTTGATCTGCGCGGTGACGCTTCCACACCCGTTGTTGATCTCAGAGACATTCCCGCCGCGCGCGTGGAGTGAGACGCGGAAGCTGTCAGATCTTAGGCTGGATCATCAGGAGACTGTAGTGCTTTTTCTGGCGATCGCCATGTGGCTCGGCGCAGCAGTGTCGGAGGCGGTGGCACTCAGATGAGGCACACAGGAGTGTCGATAGAGAAGAGACATGAACTAATGCAGAGGCGATCTAGGGGTCGCATCGTTGTTGTGGGGGATGTTCACGGGTGTTTGGACAGCTTGCAGCGCGTGTTGCAGCTGGCTGGGGTGATAGACGGTAGGTGCCAGTGGTGCGCACGTCATGGCGCGCAGCTTGTCATTTGTGGAGATATGATTGATGAGGGAGCATGCTCGAAGCACGTTGTGCACTTGGTACGCGCGTTGCAGGTGCAGGCTGGTGAGCAGGTAACGGCACTGATAGGAAACCACGAACTGTTGCTGTTGCGGGCTCTGGTGCAAGACCCCTCTGCGCTGGTCTGGGAGACCGTGTGGAGTTGGGCAGGCACCGATGCTGACCTGCAAGCTGCTCTTGTGCGGCACTGTGTGCCCCGTCTGACGACGGCATCCATCCGAGAGAGCTTTCAACAGACATTCGTGGCATCCGGTAGTGCCGAGTATCCTTCTGAGTACGCTGACGCGTGCACCTCCGTCTCCAAGGAGGCCGCGCATGAAGTGGCGGGTCTTTTCCGTGACGCGTTGCGTCGGGACGGCACATTGGCATGGCTGGAGAGCCTACCAGTCGCCAAGAAGGTGGGGAACTGGGGCTTCTTCCATGGCGGTCCACCCTGTGGTTTCGCAGGAGGCATTGATCGACTCAACGCGGCCTTCTCGGAACTTCTGCGCGACAGGCAGTGGCAGCACCCTCTCTTGGAGCCCTACTCTTCGCTGAACAGTCCCATTGGCACACGACGATGGATGGCTGATGGCGAAGAAGCAGTGGAAGAGCTTCTCGCGTCGTTTGGTATCGACCATGTAGCGTTTGGTCATTCACCCGGCGCCATCAACGGCATCTTCGGTCAGCTGGATCAGCGTTGGGACAAGGCCTTCAAGGCAGATACGTATTTCTCATTGGGCGTGGAAGGTTTTCTGGAGATTCTGGACGATAGTATCTGGGCAGTCTACACTGATGTTGGACGTGAGGTGTTCCGCAGGGTGCATCCCACGAGGCCTGAGCTGCCTCAGGTGGCGCTGCTATCGACGATTGCTGGCCTAGAACACTGAAAGAAGGATCCACATGAGTAGAACCGCAAGAGGAATCTTGGCTCTGTGCCTGCTTGCTCTTCTGTGCTTCACTGGGCAGGCGCTGGCGACACTGCCGGAATATGGAGCGGAGGCCAATCCGACCGGGGAGCCACTGGGAGGTGGGACGGGGTACACACGTTTGGTGCATGGTGGAGAGTACGAAGTCCAAGACAGGGAGGGGTTTCTGGCGGCACTGAAACGGGCTCGGCCAGGCGAGATCATCTACTTACTACCGCAGGCTGAGATCGACCTCACAGGGCTGGAGAATGTCGAGATGCCTCAAGGAGTCACCATTGCTGGCAACCGAGGCGATGCGGGCAGTCCGGGGCCTCTGATCTACTCCACTCAGTTGAAGACCTACCCACTCTTCAACGTCGGTGGCCCAGGCGTGCGCGTCACAGGCATCCGTCTGCGAGGTCCGAGTCCACAAACGCCGGATTCCATCGCCATGCGCATCATGGCCAATGACGTGGAGGTAGACAACTGTGAGATCTTCAACTGGAGCTATGCGGGCGTGGCCATTTTGCGAGCCCAGAACGCGTATATTCACCACAATTTCATCCATGACGTTCGCCGACCCGGACTGGGCTATCCAGTAGTAGTAGATGACGGAACGGCTCTGGTCGAAGCGAATATCTTCGACTACTATCGGCATGCGATCGCCGCCACGGGAACTAAGGGTACGGGTTACGAGGCGCGCTACAATCTCGTGCGAGAGAGTGCTATCAGCCACGCCTTTGACATGCACGGCGGTACAGACTATTGCCCTCGGCGAACGACCTGTACGGACCAGGATGTGCTGACAGCAGGTGCCTATGTGGATATTCACCACAACACCTTTCTCATCACTAGCTATGAGGCCATCAGGATTCGGGGTGTGCCCAGCGAGTACGTTGATATCCACCACAACTGGTTCATCGACCCCAATCCGACGCGGAGCGTGCGCTACCGCTACTACAGCGGCGGTAATGCCCATGTGTATGACAACCTGTACGGACCCGACCAGCGGCATGTGGCGGTGTTGGTCACACCGAGTCCTTTCATCTTTGCAGAGGGGTCACGGGCCATCGTCGGTCTGGCAGGCGGCAAGCGGATCTCCTATGGCTTCGCCAACCCATCCGCAACCTCTACCACGGTGGCCAGAGGTAGTATGCCAGTGGAGTTGCTGCCGGTTGTGGTCGATGCCTCGCTGGGCATGGATGTGGAAGTGACAGGGGTAGCGATCAGGCTTGGTGGCGTTGTGATCTACGAGGACGATGGACTGCCTGCGCCTGGCGAGTTGGTAGTGGACACGATGCAGATGCCAGATGGTGTCTATGAGATGGCATTGGAGGTCGAGACGAACTTGGGTTTTCCCTTGCGGCAATCGGTCCGGTTTCATGTGGACAACTGGTGGCAGATGACGGACAACATCGATGCTCCTGCCCTCTCAGGTTGGTTTGGGGTTCTTGATTTCTCACGCACCAGTGCCGTGTCCGATGGCTGGACGTACGCCACGGATAACCCTGAGGACTTCTGGCAAGATGGCGATCGCCGTGTTCGCTTAGGGCTGACGGAGGAGTTCCTGATTTGGGAGACACCCCGTCTTCAGCACTTTCGTACCGTCCTCTACAGCAGGAGTGTCGCACCGGATGGCGTAGGCGCATCAGTCTCTGACGATCAGACAACGTGGAGCGATTGTGTCTGTCAGGTCAAAGCCACTGGGCCCAATGAAGCAGGATGGTACCGCCTTGAGCTTGACGGATGGGTGCCTCACGGCGTAAGCGCAGACTGGTTTCGCCTGGTGTTGCGCGGCGGCGCAAACCCTGCGGATACGCAGATCGGTGAAGTGGAATTCAGGGGATTGCATTAGGTGAGCCGCAGGCCTTTCTGTGGATGGAAAGGGTGGTTCTGCGGGTGAACAGTACCCTTGCGGCGTTCGCTAGCGGTATTGCTATGACAGGTGACATTCGGGTGGACATGATGGCGCTGCTGACGCACTATGGTTGTGAAAAAACGATCAGTCACAGCCTGTGCATCGCCAACGAGGCTCAACGCTTGGCCGCGCGCTGGAACGAGAGTCTCTTTGAGGCCGAAGTGGCGGGCTGGTTGCATGATATCAGTGGCATCGGCTGCCACACTACGCTCAGAGCGGATGCCACGGGGCTGGACAAGGTGGTATTCCGAACGGTCGGATGTGGCAAGCTCAGGCGCAGTGGTACAGGTCGCAGCCAAGATGGGCGTGATCTCACCAAGCGGCGCCAGAGACTACTCTCGCACAGGCAGGAGGGATAGGGCAACAGATGCAGAAGAGAACCGCATGGCTTCTTGCCATCCGCGCAGAGCGGGTCTCCTTATTGCTTTCCGGGTATGACAGGAGCCCTTGCTGTGGAGTACGTATGAGCGTCCCGTGTGAAGCAGGGCGCTCACTCATGTCGATAGTGCAGCGTAGAAGCATACGAAGGGAACGTGTGATGCATGTGGTACACTGTCGGCATGACGGTAGGGAGAATGTACCTGGGGCTCACTAAGCAACTCATCGTGATTGATACGCGACACGTGCCAGTAGTTGGCCCCGTCATCCTGGCCTCGAACCACAAAAGTAATCTAGATCCTTTCTGCATTGGGGCTGCCGTCAAGCGCCAGGTGCATTTCCTGGCTAAGGATGAGCTTTTTCACAACCCCGTTGTGGGCTGGTACTTGCGCAAATCTGGCAGTCTGCCCGTAAGGCGGGGCATTTCAGATAGGCGGGCCATTGCTGCAGCAGCTGAAGTGCTCAGGCAGGGGCGTGTGCTAGGCGTATTCGTGGAGGGAACTCGGCGTAGGGATATCGAAGGTGTGGGGGCTATGAGAGCCGGTGCGGCGATGCTGAGTCATCGTGCCAAGTCTCCGATCGTCCCGGTGGCCATCAGACGAGAGGGTCAACGCATTCGCGTCAGCTTTGCCCCCCCGATAGTAGCCGCCAGTGTAGCTGGAGCCAGCGAGGCCCCCTCGCGCAAGGCGGTGTACTCAAGGATTAATGAGGCCATAGCGGATGCACTTGCTCTGATGCTGCGACGTTCATACGCGACATAGCGAGACTGTCTAAGGATCATACTATCCCGAGTGGCTTCTCGAATGGCAAAAAACCGCAGAACAGGCGTTAACCAGCGTTTCAAGGTACGCGAGGCCAGCAGAATGCAGGGCACGGCGCTTGTTGTGACCATGGCTGTGCGTGACGATGGACGCCGGGAGATCACTGGCCTGTCCCTCTAGGCCATATGCACTTCCCTAAGACACGCTGGCGGCGTTTGCGCTCCACGAACCCGTTGGAACGGCTTAACAGAGAGATCAAGCGCCGATTCAACGTTGCCGAGATCTTCCCTAACCCGTATTTCTGGAAGGTTCGATAGTTGTCAGTAATCCCCTGCCATCCGGCTAGAGCCAGAATACTCCTCAAGTCCGGAAGGGCGAAGGTGTACCGCCGCTACCCCTTCACGATCATTGTTACGGACAGGGAAGAGTCTGAAACCCAAGAGGTTGAGCTGAAGATTGACCCCAGCAGCAAGACCACAGGTGTGGCTATCGTGGCCCAGTTCGAGAGAGGTCACGAGGTGCTGTGGGCTGCCAACCTAGACCACACGGGGCAGCAAACTGTGCAGCAGCTGCAGAAGAGAAGGCAGGTGAGACGCTCTAGGCGTAACCGCAAGACGCGCTACCGCTAGCCCAGGTTCTCCAATCGCACGAGGCCTCAAGGGTGGTTGCCACCATCACTGCAATCCCGGGTTGGCAATATCACTGTGTGGGCCACACGGCTCATTGAACTAGCTCCGGTCACAAGCGTTGATTAGACGTCCGACGACCGTCCGGCGCTACGCACCATGACTAGCGCCTTGCGCTTCGTCGGCGTCGCAACATCCATGTTGCTCCGAGGGAGTGTAGCGATGGTGTCTATGGAGAACAAGGTAGGGCTTTCTATTGTGATGACCTTGTTACTCATTTGTGTGTGGATACCCTGGGGTGCCTACGCACAACAGCGCGATGACGCAGTGAAACCTGCACCAGACAATTTAGTGACGAATGCAAGTTTTGAAGAAGACATGGCGGGCTGGCGCATCTCCTTCCCCGGGGAGGGCAAGACGGTAGCCATTGATGGCGTGCATGCTTCTGACGGGCATCACTCAGTGCAGCTGACAAAAGCGGTGGCAGGGTCTTCGATTGGGGTGTCTCAAGACATCAAAGTCGAAGTAGGGCAGCTTTACCGAGTAGAAGCCTGGGTACGCGTGGAGAATCTACAAAAAGACCCCAGCTCAGGGCTGGGGAGCGCTATGCTGCGGGTGCAGTTTCGCGGCGCTCAAGGGGCCATCGGCAGGCACGCTGAGGTGCACCTAAGAGAAGATACCGACGGGGAGTGGGTGCGCTTGAGCGATGAGTTTGCCATACCGGAAGGCACGAACTCCATATTTCTAGATCTGTTTCTCTTCCGGGCCACGGGTAATGTGTGGTGGGATGGTGTATCCTTGATGGCCATTGACGAGGAGTCGGCGGCGACAAAGGATCTGGAGGCCTCTGGTCTCGTCAAGTTGAGCCGGGAGCCCGTAGGTACACCGCGGGTTGGCTCCGTGTCTGCCTCTCCGATCAAGATTCCGGCCAGCGAACACCCGCGTCTGTTCATTTGTGCGGAGGAGATCGCCGCTTTGCGGGACGCCGAAGATCCAAGTACTAATATCATTCTTCAGTCTCTCATCATCCAGCCTGCTGGAGCCCTGGTAGGGCGCTACAGTACCCCCATCGAGATCCCGGGCAAAGGAACCGATGTCAGTCAAGATCAACCCCATTATCGCTTGATTGATGACGCGGTCAACGCGGGACTGGCCTACGCGTTTTCTGGCAACGTCGGGTTGGCCAAGGTGGTTCGCAAGATACTGTTGGCCTATGCACAGGTGTATGGAGATTATCCGCTGCATCATGCGACCACCGATGGCCGTCTCATGCACCAAACGTTAGATGAAGCGGAGTGGCTTAGGCGGGCGGCATGGGCGTATGATCTCACGCTCAACAGCGGATTGTATAGCACGGCCGATCGGCAAAAGATTGAAGATGACCTGTTATGGGAAGCTGTCGCGGTGATAGATCGCAATAGGTCAGTCCGTACAGGTGATACGTGGCAAGCGAGGCAGAATGCGGGTATCGGGGCGGTGGCCTTTCTTCTAGACCATGAAGCGTGGATCAACGAAGTGCTCTTCGGCCCACAGGGTTTCATGACCTTGTTTCCCAGAGGCCTGCGTGACGACGGCCTCTCATGGATGCAGTCGATGCACCACCATTACTCCAATCTTAGCCTTTGGCTCTATTTGGCCGAGGCGGCTTACCGTGGCGGATACGACTTGTACCGCGCCACCTGGGGCGAAAAGTCCATGAAGGATATGTTTGACGCCCCCATTTACCACACATTCAGTAACGGCAAGCACCCGATTGTCGGCCACGCGACGCCGGGCACAGTGCTGCGCTTTGACTGGACGTATGCTCTAGCGTACCAGCGCTATCGGGATCCGGTGTATGCCTGGCTCTGGCGGCGGGCTCCGCAGTCAACTGGCGGGGGGCCACCCATGCTCTTCTATCTGTCCGCCTTGCGACAGTCGCCCGAACTCGAGCGAGTCACCATCGGTTTTGAGCGTTTTGGCAGCCAGGGAGAGAACATCGCTGGTCACACGTGGTTTCGGGATTCGGGCATGGTGACGCTGCGCGGGCGCGCAGAAAAAGCCATGGGGCCGGAAGTGGTTCTTTTGTACAAGCCCCATGGAACGGTCGGCCACCAGGCCTCGGACAATCTTTCATTGATGATGTCCACGGGAGATCATAATTGGCTTCCCGGCTTAGGTGATTACGAGTATCCGAAAGGCCACCCGGAGCAAGGTTCTTGGTATGAGCAGAGTGTGGCCCGTACAGGTGTGGTCGTTGACGAACGCTCGCAATACCCCCAAGGCTTGAGCGAGGCTCTATTTCTCACCGATGGCAAACAACCGTCGTCGGGAGAGTTGCTGCATTTTGTCGGGTTGCCTTCGATCGCGCTGGCTGAAGCCCGTACCGATAACGTCTACGAAGGCGTGCGGATGAATCGCCGGGTGCTGGTCCATTCCTCGTACGTGATTGATCACTACACCGTAAGCTCCGAGAAGGAGCACCGCTATGACTGGGTTATGCATGTGGACGGCAAGGAAATGGCTGCTCCTGACCCAGAAGAGCGACAGGTAGGCAGTCTAGGCTCGAGGGCCGGCTATCAGCATATTGTCAACGTCAGAAGTAGGCAGACAGACGACACCTGGAAACATATGTGGGAACACCCGAGAAGAAGCGGCACACAGCTGCAGGCGATGATGCTAGGTGGCGATGATACCGAGGTCATTCGGGCCACGGGGTGGGGACCAAAGCTGTCAGATCGACCGTTAGTGATGGCCCGTCGGACGGGGAAATCAACACAGTTTGTCACTCTGATAGAGCCCTTTGTGCAGGAGCCCGTTGCGGCAGGCATGGCGCGTCTGGAGGATGAAAAACAGGGTGTGTCGGGTCTGATCATAGAGCGCACAGGGCACGGAGATAGGCCAGACCAGTTGGTCTGGCACCATTCTGGAACGCTGGGCGCGAAGGCAATGGCCACTCTGGCGACAGGTCAACGGTTTGAGGGTGAGCTGGCCTTCTTCGGTCAAGGGGATGAAGAAGGGGAAGAGACGATGTTGCTTCTAGACGGAGTGTTGATTGCGGCAGAGGAGCTTTCGGTGGAAGTGGACGCAGCCGCGGATTTGGCCATTGAACGCGAAGCCAGGCATAGACTGGTCGTCACGCAACGAAGCGGAGGGACGCGCCAGATCACCATTCGTCTTGCGGAAACGAAAGACGTCGGCGCGTTTCAACTGTACAAGCTGGGCGTCGGCGATCGTCTTGCGGATATACCAGTCGAGGCGTCTGTCGCAGAAGGTTTGGCACAAGGGCATGGCGATGGTGGACAGACGGTTCTTGAATGGGCCGCGGATCCCGGGGTGGTCTACGTACTCGGACCCGCATCTCCAGAAAGGGCTTGGCTAGAGCGATTCGCCGTCACTATTTGTCTCTAGTCCACGCTCAACGTATCGGGTTGGCATCACCTTCCTTTGGGAAGTGGTGCCAACTTGGCACCTTGCATGAGCATGCGGGCAGGAAACAGAAGGTGGGTCCATAACATAACAGATGAAACAGATGAGACTCCTTAAGCCGAGGCAATGATGGCGTCATGGCTGGATGACTGATCGGAGGAGTATACATGGAAATACAGAGTCGGTGTCGGGTAGCATTAAGTGTCAGTTTATTGTTGTTGGTTATACTAAGTATCTCAGGTGCTGCGGCCACCAAAAAGGTTGTCATGATGTCTAGAACCGACTACCAGTACCCGATCTTTGACGAATACATGATAGACCTGTTTCACAAAGAAAACCCTGATGTCACCATAGAGCTGTTGGGGGCCTCCTCATCGGAGCAAAGAATGAAGGTGTACGTGGCAGGTGGTCAGCAACTCGACATTTGCGTGATGGACCCCTATATCATTCTGGATATGGCCAGGACAGGCCTCGCCGCACCGCTGACTCAGTTTGTGCGTCGTGAACCGAGGTTTGATCACTGGTATACTCCTATTCTCGAAGCCTACACCTTGAGAGGTGAGGTATATGGGCTTCCGCGTGATCTGCAGCTGCCAGGCGTCTTTCTCAATGTCACTGCCTATCATGAGACTGGCCTTGCGGTTCCGAGAACCCGGTGGGCCTATGAGGATGTGAGGAAAAACGCTGTCAAGTTGCAGAAGGTCGACGACACTGGTACCGTGACCCGTTGGGGTTGGAAGATGCCTACGTGGCGCAACTGGGTGCCCATGATCTGGGCGCACGGCTCAGACTTTGTGGATAGCTGGACCGACCCTACCCGTTTCGTGGGGAATGATTCAGGAATGCACCAGGCCCTCGCTTTCATGCATTCACTTTTGGAGACGGGCGCTATTCCTGGTCTCGCCGAGCACGGCCGCAAAACTGCTTCGATAGGTTTCATGGATCAGACCAATGCGATGGTCAACACGAACACGGTCGTCATGGGCAACTTCAAGACCATTCTTGACTTTGAGTGGGACGTCGCTCCTGCGCCCTACGGGCCAGTTGGGCGCAAGCCCTTTTTCAACGCCCTGAGCTGGGTTATGCTCAGCACGGCGAAAGACAAAGAGGCCACCTGGCGGGTCATTGATTTCATGACGAATGAGACTGCCATGAAAACCATGGCGGATCGTTTGGGCATGGTGCCCCCCGACCGTCGTTATGCACAGTACTGGGTCAGAGTGAGCGAAACGCCTTTCAACAGGGCGGTGCTATTTGAAGAGTTGGATTCGGCGGGCTATCCGGGCACTCTGGAGAACGGTCTCTTCGGCATCCTCGAAAGAGAAAGCATGGCGGCCGCCTGGGGTACCACTCCCATCGGCTCTGCGATCGAGAACATGCAGCAGCTGACCACCGCCAGATTGCGCGAGACGGCCAATTGGTGATCCGGGCTGGCAGCCCAAAGGACCAGCCAGCAGAGTGCTGCGATGCGCCGTGGGACTGGCGAGGGCTACATGATGCTGACCATGACCACGGCGCTGGCGGCTGCTCCCACTAGCGTACCTGAGATCAGCTCGGCCATAGAGTGTCGCTGCGTTCGCAGGCGTGCCCAGAACACAAGCGGCAAGGTGATCCAGACCCACAGTACAGCAGGACCGATCACAGCGGTCATGATGGTCAGGGGGCCCGAAAAACCGCAGGCGTGTCCGCTGGCCTTGAAGTCCAAGGCCCCATTGATCAGGCTAAGCAGGCCACCTGAAGCCAGGTACGACAGGAAGAAGCCGAGGACCACTTGGGGTGCTCGGCCGCACATACATACGATGGTGCCTAAGACATAACTAAGCACTGATACGACAAAGGCCAGCTGGCGCTGGCCTTTCCGGCCTAGCTCTCTCATGGACGGCAGCGCATAGGAGAAGACATAGGACAGAAGCGGGGCAGCTGTCAGAAGCAGTAGGGTGATGCAGTACCACAGCCGGCCCCCAAAGGCAGTGGGTTCATACAGGTAGACAGCGGTTGCCGCCAGCCCCGCAATGATCGGTGGGGTAGAGATGACTCCCGTCGCGATTGCCAATTTATGACGTAGCGGTGTGATTCGTCATAGGCTCTCCTCCAAGTCCTTCTTCAATGCACCATCCCATGGACACTGGGTAGGGAATTAGAATGACACTTCGCCAAGGGGAGGCTTCCTCCCCCTAGAAGATGCACTATGGGAGGTAGATCGAATGGTAAGAGGCAGAAGCGGTTGTTTGGCGTTGGCTATGGCTCTTGCGTGTCTTCTAGCTATGGGTTCACTTGGTTGCATGGCTGCTGTACCCGGTGAGGGGTGGCTTCCAACGAGGTTGGGTGACGAGCGGGCGGTAGCTCAGGGGCGCCTCACCCTCAGGGGCAACCACGAGGTCCTCTTGCACGTGGGATCACCTGGCCTGGTGCGCGTCTACGCCAGATCTGTCCAGATTGGGCGTTATGTTGACGAAGTCTCCATGCGGCTCATCACTGGCTCCAGAGAGGTGGGCGGGGATAGCGTGCTTGCGCTCAAGCCTGCCCAGCAGGGAGTCTTTGAGTTTGAGGCGCCTGGGCGAGGCCTCTACCGCCTTGCCGTGGACACAGGCCTCAACGCCGTGGAGGTGAGGCCCGAGGCCGATGGCTGGGTGATACCTGCCCAACAGGGTCAAGAGATACATATCATCTTCGCTGCTGGCCCCCTGTACTTCTTTGTGCCACAGGATACTCGGGTCTTCGAGGTGTGGGGCAAGGGGGGAGGGCCGAATGAGAACCTGCGTCTGCGCGTCAAGAGGCCGGACGGTTCCATTCACGGCGAGCTGCTTTCGTGGGGCTCATCGCCTGAAGTGCTGAGCGTAGAGGTCCCCAAGGGTACCGATGGTTCGGTGTGGTCGTTGGAGTTGCTCACGCCGCCACAGGGAGTTCTGGAGGACGCCTACGTCTGGTTCTCGCCGGAGATATCCGGTCTTTCTACGCAGGCGGCAAGTCTCATCGCTCCCTTCTTGCAGGGCATGCAGCGGGCCCCTGTGGTTCTTTCGGACGAGGAGCTGAGGTTGAGCTTCGGCTGGAACGCGGTTCCTCCCTCAGACGCAGCCTACCTGCGTCTCGCACTAACGAAGACCTCTGGGGAGCTGGTGGGTGAGGAACGGTTTAGCCTCACCGATGCCCTCAACCCAGTAGAGTGGGTCTTGCCCGAGGCGGTACCACCGGGCTCATATGATCTTAGTGCCGAGCTTGGCAACGCGGAGGGCGAGGCGGTTACGGCACTACACAGTCAGCTGCACCTGACGCCCAGCATGCTCTACACGGGTGACTACAAGCCTTTGGTCAGGGGGCGTCTGAGTTCCACAGAGGGCGCCTTTCCGACTTTGGTGATTCGGCCAGAGGTCGACCCAGCCCTCCTTGCCAACGTGCATCTCGTCGTTGAACTCTCGGTTTCTGATGTCTCTTCAGAGCCTGGTGGGCCCGATAGACGAGTTCTTCTTCGGGAGAGCTATCACGATATCAGTTGGGACGGGATCGAAGTTGACCTGGTCACCGAGACTCCCGAAAAACATGGCCTGTACTGCTGGCAGATCGAGACGTACAATGCTCAAGGACAGGCTCTTGATGTGCAACGCGTGCATCTGGTGCAAAGGTACGGTGAGCGCTTTGCCGAGTCACTGGAAAGCGTGCGGTTCGGGCCGTTGCCCGAGAAAGCAGGAACTACCTGGCACGTCTTTGTGCCAGAGGCGATAGAGGCTATCCGATATGGCTACCGCCCTGATGCTCGGGCTCTTGAGCGAGAGCCCGCCATATCTGCTACTCCCGGCGAGGTGGCGCCTTTCACCCTTGGTCTGATCGCTGTGTCAGCCGTTGAGGGACTCGAGGTGAGTGTCTCTGATCTGGCAGGACCTGGAGGCTGCGTGATTCCTGCCGATGCGATCGAGACCTATAAGGCGCACTACATGGCTCAGCGCACGAACTGGAATAGTCAGGACTTCTGGATCGTCCCCGAAATCCTGGTGCCCTTGCGCGACCCGGACATGCCCATGAGCCGGGCTCGTATGATCCGTAGCATCTACCCAGGGATTCCCATTCCCTCGCCAGCCCTCTCTCTGGCTGCTTTTCAGCAGGCGCAGCTGTGGTTCTCAGTTAACGTACCCCAAGAGGCTCAACCTGGTCTTTATGAAGGTGTGGTGAGCCTCAAGGATGAGCAGGGCCAGGTGGTACGCAAACGGCTCGAACTCCGGGTGCTACCTTTTGCGCTGGCTCAGCCCAGCGACCGTCACTGGGGGCTGTACAGTGATAGCAGCAGGTGGGATCTGTTCACGGAGGAGCTGCTAAGGGCCGAGTTGCGCGATTTTCGCCAGCACGGCATCACGGGCTTGATCATGTATCCTCTCGTGCATAGCACCATATCGGTACGTGAGGGAAGGCTGGTTATCAACTCCGACAAGTTTGCTGGTTACATGAAGATGGCCCGCGAGGTAGGTCTTGACGGGCCAATGGTCATGGACTTTCAGGGTCTGCGCAACCGAGTCAAGCAACTCACTGGCACGGATGTGGGCAGTTCCGGATTTGCAGATTTCTACACGGAAGTGATCGGGCACTTTGCTGAGCGTGGGATCCAAGAAGAGTGGGGAGAGATGGTCTACCACGCCGTCGACGAGCCGTCAAACCAAGAGAAGGCGCGTGACGCGCAAGCACTGCTGAGCATCATCAAACAGATGGGACTTCCCACGTTTACCACGGCGAACAACGTTCAGATGGTCAGTGAACTGCTCGATCACGTGCTTGACGTGCGAACGTGGTACATCAGTTTTGCTGCATCGCCCACCGCGGCAGCAGCCCGTCGTGCCGAGGCCGAAGCTGTAGGGGGACATTTCTGGTGCTACGGCAGCGGCTCCTACACGGGACAGGAAGGTCGCATGCTGGCCAATCGTTATATTGGCGGGTTGTTCCTCGCTAAGAGTGGAGCGGAGGGCATGTGGAGCTGGACCTTCCAGCGTCCTAAAGACCAGCCCTACGACGACTTCGATGGTGCAGGTCATAGAGAACAGAAGGATGCGATGATCACCTATCCGAGTTTCTTCACCGCCACCAGATCTTATCCGACGCTGCAGTGGGAAGGTATTCGGGAAGGTGTTGACGACTATCGTTACATGCACACGTTGAAGGTGTTGGCGACGGAACGAGGTCGCACTGACATCCTTGAGGAAATGGAACAGCTGCTCGAAGAGGTACCATGGAATGTCAAGGCATTTTCTGCCGAAGCGGCCGATCGGGTGAGAGCTCGGATCGTGGGTCTACTGCTGGAACTTGCTGAGCAGTGAAGAGCGATCAGACAAGGGCCCAATGAGAAGACGACCCCGCTCCAAGCGGGGTCGTCTTCGCTTACGCCCGGCATGTCTGCCTGGGGGTACTGGTCATGCCGCTCTATGGCGTTGGTGAGCTGTGCAGGAGACCAGTACCACTTTTTGTTTGCAGGTGGATGCCTCGCCGAGCCAACTTCGTTGTGTATATGGTCTCATCGGAAAGGCATCCGGCCACGATGGCGCTGATCACACAGCTGATCATCAGCGGCAAGATGATTTGGTAGTCACGGGTGAGTTCAAAGAGCATCACGATGGCCGTAACAGGGGCCTGTGTTGCCCCCGCAAACAGCGCTCCCATGCCTACGAGAGCGTAGGCACCCGATGCGCCCGTGGCAGTTGGGTAGAGGGCGTGCACGAGACTGCCAAAGGCCCCACCCAGCATCGCCCCTACATACAGCGAGGGGGCAAACACGCCTCCAGAACCTCCGGAGCCGACACTGAGAGCAGTGGCCATTATCTTCAGTGCCACTAGAGCGATCAGCAAGCCGGGCAGCATCTGATTGTGCAAGGCGGCTCTGATGCTGTCAAACCCCATACCAAGGATCTGTGGAAAAAACACGCCCAGGGCACCCACCATCAGACCCCCGATGGCGGGTTTGATATAGGGGGGCATGAAGTCTATTTCCTCCCAGATGTCCCCGGTCCTGTAGAGGACGCGGCTAAAGACGGTGGCCACTAGGGCTGCAGCCGCCCCCAAGAGCGCGTACAATACGAGTTCGCCAGAATGGACGATGCTGTAGGGAGGTACGGCAAACGCTGGCTGGCTGCCCAGAAAGACCTGTGAAGTAACCGAAGCCAATACAGACGAGATGACAATCAGGCTGAAGGTGCCCGTGGAGAACTCTCTCAGGATCAGCTCCAATGCAAACAACACTCCGGCCAGCGGTGCGTTAAAGGTGGCTGAAATGCCGGCTGCTGCACCACATCCCACAAGGACCTTGCAGATCTCGCCTGGCACCTTTAGGATCTGACCGACAACGGAGCCCACCGCTGCTCCCAACTGCACGACGGGTCCTTCGCTACCGACCGAGCCACCAGAACCGATGTAGAAGGCAGCGGCTAAGGTCTTCACCACCATTACTCGTGGCCTGATCACGCCTTCTCGAAGCGCAACGGCTTCCATGACCTCTGGCACGCCGCAGCCCTTAGCTTCTCGGGCCAAGAAGTGGATCAGCGGGCCCACAAGCAGACCGCCAATGGCAGGAATAAGGATGATGTAGTACTTGCCCATGAAGCGAAGAAGACCGTCGCCAAGCCCGAAAAGCAGGACATGGAAGTTGTCGATGAGCCAGTGGAATACCACAGTGAGTAAGCCAGCACCTACGCCCACAGTGATCGCCAAAACGACGAGTATGGCGATGCTAGATCGCCTGGTCAGATTAGCATTCTGCAGAGACTCTTCATTTGATACGACGTCACACTTCACTTTCTATCAATCCGCCTAGATGGTGATCTTCCTGCATCGTTCTGGGTCCCCCGTCGATACCAGAAACGTGGCAGGCTCCATTATAATATCATGTTAGCATTGCGAAAACAGGGGGTCAATGACGGGACTCCTCGCCGCAACTCTGACAGCCTATGAGCGGGCTCGGTGGACTACTGCGGGCAGGTGATTGCGTGTGGCCATGGAAGCTAGGGGAGATTGTAGAAATGAGGGGGACGTTTTCCATGGAAATGTTGGGTTTGGAGTGCTGCCCACTGATAGAGGGCGTACGATCTGCTGTGGTCGAGTTCAGAGTTGGCTTACTTACATTCCTCATGGTTCTTGTTGCTGCAGGGCTCTGCCCCACGGTGGCGATGGCAGCAAGGAAGGCGGATCAGCCAGTGACCGTCTACTTGGCGGGCGATTCGACCGTAGCCAGTTACCCGGCCAGTCGGGCTCCATTGACGGGTTGGGGACAGGTTCTGGAGCGCTTTTTCACTGACGCCATCACCGTGAAAAACGAGGCTGTCTCTGGACGGAGCTCAAAAAGCTTCATCGACGAAGGGCGTCTCACTGCGATCCTCAATGCCATCCAGCCTGGGGATTACCTGTTCATCCAGTTCGCTCATAACGATGAGAAGAGCGCTGACCCCAAACGTTACACTGAGCCACAGACGAGCTTCAAGGCGTATCTCAGGCAGTATGTGGACGGTGCTCGAGTCAAAGGAGCGTATCCGATCCTGGTTACCCCTATGCACCGAAGGGGTTTCGTAGCAGACGGGACGATCAGGTTCTCCCATGGCGAGTATCCGAACGCCATACTGGAGCTAGCTGACGAAATGCAGGTGCCTGTGGTTGATCTTCATCAGAAGAGCCAGGCGTTGTTCGAGGCAGTAGGGGTTTCCGGCACGAAGCGCTTGTTCCTTTGGCTGGACAAAGGTGAGCACCCCAACTACCCAGACGGGAAAGAGGACAATACCCATTTCAGTGAGCACGGAGCAGTCGAGATTGCCAGACTCGTGGTAGAGGGACTGAGGGAAGCGAAAATACCGCTTGCGGATTATCTGAAGGATGAGGGATAGAGTGTGAGGGATACTCAGAAATGCTAAGTGGCAGGGCGTATCAGCTGACGCTTCCCAGAAAGCGGATGGCAGCTGGGGCTCTTTTTCTAGACGACGCTCAGGGAATTCTGATCGTGAAGCCGACCTATCGTGACCGATGGCTGATTCCCGGCGGGGTAGTAGAGGAAGGTGAATCACCTGCTGCAGCTTGCGCGCGGGAGGTGCGCGAGGAGCTGGGTCTCGACGTCTGTCTGGGGCGGCTTCTTTGTCTTGAGTACCAGTCTCCAACCGAAGACCGCACGGAATCTCTGCAATTTGTTTTCTATTGTGGAGTTCTAGCAGCAGATCAGATAGCAGCGATAGTGGTCGCTGGTGATGAGCTCTCAGAGTACGTGTTTGCTCAGCAAGAGGAAGCCGTGTTGAAGCTCGTACCCCGGCTTGCTACGCGCGTCTGCCTGGCATTGAGTGCCCTCGAGCGCGGTGTGACCATCTACGCCGAAAACGGTGTCGAGGTGTAAACAGCGCTGTGAATTGTGGACTTGCGGCGCGCTCGCCCTTAGGTGGGCGAACACGCCGCGTTCCTGTCTTCCCATCAAGGTGCGGTCTGTTCCAAGAGCAGCTGGATATGAGGTGCCACTTCCTCCAGGGCAGACTGCGCCGACTTGCGGTTAGCAGTCACCTCACGCGCAGCTGTAGTCATAATGTCATTGATGGTCCAGAAAGCCGGGGATTTGCGTATCTGGACAATGCCGCCATGCAGCCCCGCCTGCTCAAGCACCACATCCAGGGTAATGGGTCTGCCCACCCTCTCGCGCCAGTGATTTCGCCATGCAGGCAGGTTGCTTCGCAGTGATGGAATGGCGCCTGCCGCCGTAGCGTACTCCAGGTTGGCCTTCTCATTCCACGTTAGCCAGCGGACAAGCTCCCAGGCCCCTTCCACATTCGTTGACGTCGAAAGGATGCCATAGCCGATGGGGAAGATGGCTGCCTTTGCAGTGTCTTTCACCCGGAACCAGGGCATGAACTCCCAGTCACAGTCCGCCTGGGCAAGGGCTGTGAGAGACCAAGTGCCTAGACCTGCCATGGAGCCCTTGGCGGAGATGAAGTTGCCTTGGCCACCTCCATTGGCCATGACTCGGTGTTCGTAGACCAAATCCTGCAGGGACTGCAGAGAGGCCACTGCCTCCGGTCGCGTTCCTTCAAAGGTCCTTAGATCGTCAGAGACCCAGCGACCACCCCAGGTGTAGGGAAGGGTGATCCAGCTATCCCAGAAAATGCCCGCAACGCCGTACTGATCGATGCTACCGTCGGTGGCTTGCAGTGTGAGCTTTTTTGCATATTGCACGAACCTGACCAGATTCGCTCAATTGGCGAAGGGGTTGCGGCCGCTGTTTGATGGCGAGGAACTCCTGGATGCCCGTGACAGGTCAACACCCTATACGCCCTGGGATCCCGAGGTAACGGTGCGTCAGCGCACCGTCAAGGTACCCGAAGATTACCTTCCGGGTGCCAAATCGGTGGTTGTGTTCGGATTACGTCTCCACTCAGAAGTCATACGGTGGGCTACCAAACCTCCGGCTGAAGCCGTAGGCCCCTATGCTTTCCAGACATACGTGACGAACTGGGTCGGTGCGCTAGTCGGTGCTCGCCTCGTGAAGCGCCTCGAGGAGTTGGGCCACAAAGCGGTCATGGTGCGTGACCTCATGGGCACGGCATCAGTCACGGCCAATCCGCGGGGGTTGCAGGCTGATCTGCGCTCAAACCGATTTGCGGCCTTAGCGGCAGGAGTGGGCTATCTTACAGATGCTGGCCATATCGCAACGCGCCAGTTTGGGATCAGACAGCGCTTCATTGCTATTGTGACAGACGCCCAACTTGAGGCTTCCGCACTTTACACGCTGACCGAAGGAGAGCGGCTGTGCGACAACTGCGATCACGCATGTGTGAATATGTGCCCCACGAATGCTCTGGCTGGTCGGCAGGTTCATCTGCGATGTGAAAACCACGTGCACCGTTTCACACCTGTAGACGGCAAGCGTTGCGATTGGGCCAAACGCTATGTGGTGGCTGGTGACAGCGGTTTCAAGTATGTCGGATCTGAAGTCGATATTGTGCCCGGAGCGGAAGTGACTGCGGAGAGTCTGGCAGACGCCTTGCGTCAGCATGATCCCATTACCAAATATCGGCCAGTGGTGGCCGAGCCATGTGTCATCACGTGCCCGTACGCAAATGCCGATGTAAGGGCGCAGTTCTTAGCGGTGTAGAGGCTTAGCTACTGGCGCCAGTGGCAGGGCTTCCTGTGTATCATCCCCAGCTGTGGCAGCATGTCTGGCGCGATACCTCGAAGGGCTCTCACCAGTGATTCTGCGGAACACGCTGGCGAAATATGGATAGCTTGTGTACCCAACGTTGGACGCAATGCTGGACAAGGGAATGGTGGTGCTTGCACAGAGCTGGCGAGCGCTCTCGATTCGTACCAAAGCAATCTGATGGGTGATGGTATGCCCTAGGCGCCGCCTAAACAGGCGGGCCAGGTACGAGGGATCAAGGTGAACATGAGCTGCTACATCGCCCGCTCCGATGCCCTCATGGTAGTGATTCCCTATGAATTTCAGGGCCTCAGCGATAGGATCTGCGGGCTCGGTGATGGCCAGTGATTCAAGGGTCCAGCGGCTGGTCACCTCAACTAGATAGCGCAGCGATAGATCAAGCAGAGTAGCTGCAGCGGAAAGAGTCTGCCGATCCATCATCGGCAATGCCTGGAGGTACTGGAGGAATTCGGACGGATCGGGGCCATAGGGCCTTATCCGTGCAAGCACGCTTTCCCAGCTCGTCTCACCTCTGAGACGAGCTTGTCCACAGAAAGCAACGGCAATCAACTCGCCATGGCGCATCACCGGAATCACGATCTCTGTGAGCCCTGCGTGGCATGTGCGAAAGAATCGCCGCTTGTACTGCCCGGCGAGAGCTACGGTCTCCTCAGTGTCGCACTTGACACAGGCGTCTAGGCCTCCTGGGAGATCATGCAGCCTCTGACAGAAACTGCACATGTGGCCTCGATTTCCTCTGATAGCTGAGCCGTGGACCCCCTCCAGGAGACTCTTCAGGTCGTAGATGCACACACTAGCACCCGACACCCGTGATACCGCTTGGATAGCTTCCTCTAGCAACTTGGGCTTTCTCGCATCCTCCATCAGGAACCCCTGCCTTTCGCTGCGCCTGACGGGGCGTCACTGTGAATCACATTTCCCGGCAACTATCAGATCGTCCTGCTGCTAGCCAGCGCCACGTCCAGCACCTTACGTATGGCTACTGGCAGTCCCGTCTGATGGGCCTCGGTGGGAGACAGCCACACTGGGGAGGAGAACGCCTCGGAGGATGACGGGGTATGGTTGTTGGCGAGCGTAGCACCCGCGATCGGTTGACTCTCTTCTGCAACCTGTCCGTCTGCCCACTGTAGTGTGTATACCTGCACATCCCAGATCCGATGGGAGAAGGCGTGATGTGCGCCGCCGAGATCCTCACCCGCAGTTACTGACAGCCCTAGGCTTGCCACGCTTCGCACCAGACGCTCCAGTGCATCAGCGACAGTCTCGCCTTCATTCAGCTCGACGGCTGGTAGCTCAGGAAACCCAGCAAGGGGTCCCTCTTGGCGTTGCACGAAGAGAAGACGCTCGTCGCGCCATAGGGCTGCCGCAACTCGTTTGACCCGCTTGGCTTGCTTGCGTGGCGAACGTGTTGGCAGTTGCTGTTCGAGCCCTGCCTGATGCGCTAAGCACCAGTGACTGAGGGGACAATCTACGCAGCCGGGTCGACGGGACGTGCAGACCAGGGCCCCCAACTCCATGACTGCCTGGTTGAAGCGCCCTGCCTGTCGCGGCGGCAGCAGTGAGTGTGCTGCTGTGCGCAACCGGGCGTGAGTCGCTGACTTGTCGATCGGTTCGCTAACACATAACAGGCGTGAAAGAACGCGTTTGGCGTTGGCATCTACTGCAGGATAAGGCTTCCCATAGGCCATGCTCAGTACGGCACCCGCGGTATAGTCCCCAACACCAGGCAAGGCGTGGAAACTCTCCCACGTTGAGGGGATGTCTCCGCCGTGCACCTCCATCACTTGCTGAGCTGCCAGGTGCAGTTGCCGCATGCGGGTGTAGTAGCCAAGCCCTGACCACGCAGCGGCGAGAAGCTGAGCGTCGGCTGAAGCAAGATCCCCTACTGTGGGAAATAGCTCCATGAAACGCAGGAAATAGGGGATGACCGTGACGACTTGCGTCTGCTGGAGCATCACTTCGGAGACCCAGATGGCGTAGGGGTCGCTGGTTCTGCGCCATGGCAGATCACGGGCGTTTTCGCTGTACCACTGCAGCAGGGCGGTCTGCAAGGCCTCGCTGTCTTCTAAGAGCAGAATCCCTCGGGTTCTCGGTGAACAACAGGTCATCTTCTGTGGGCTCCCCCATGAGGCGCTGATACGAAGCGCTTTCTCTTCGTCGAGTTTGGTTCCGGGTGCCGGCCGTCTGTTCCTGCCAAGCGTAGCCATGATGAGTGGTCCAGGGGCTCGCCTAACTCGCAGGATTCCGCTGCAATAGGGGTAATCTCTTGAGTATCCAACTCTTGGGAGGTAGTGCCCATGTCCGATGCACACCAGCGTCCGAACATCGTCATCATCTACGCGGATGACCTCGGTTTCGGCGATCTCAGCTGTTATGGTGCTACGCACCTTAGGACACCTAACCTTGACAAACTCGCTGCCCAAGGCTTGCAGTTCACACAGGGCTATGCTACTGCGGCGACGTGCACGCCATCTCGCTACAGCCTACTGACGGGGTCTTACCCTTGGCGTAACCCAGATGCTCGGATCTTAGCAGGCGACGCACCGATGATCATCCCCACAGACATGCCCACGTTGCCAGGGATGCTACGGCAGGCTGGCTACAGCACAGGCATAGTCGGCAAATGGCATCTGGGTCTGGGCAGGGGTGACCTCGACTGGAATGCAGACATCGCCCCGTCGCCGCTCGACGTGGGCTTTGACACATCCTTCATTATGGCCGCTACCAACGACCGCGTCCCCTGCGTCTACGTGGACGGGCGCCGCGTAGCGGGGCTGGTCGCAGAGGATCCCATCGAAGTCAACTACAAACAGCCTTTCCCTGGTCTACCCACGGGCAGGGATAACCCAGAACTTTTGCGGATGAGGTACAGTCATGGACACGACATGGCGCTCGTCAACGGCATCAGTCGGATTGGTTACATGCGTGGAGGTATGCAAGCCCTCTGGAAAGATGAGGAGATGGCGGAGGTTTTCCTGGAGAAGGCGCTGTCGTTCGTCAATGAACACCAGGATGAGCCCTTCTTCCTTTACTACGCCCTACATCAGCCACACGTGCCCCGTGTGCCTGGGCCGCGCTTTGCTGGTACCACAGGTCTGGGCCCTCGCGGTGATGTAATCGCCGAGCTCGATTGGTGCGTAGGGGAGATGCTTGATACGCTAGATCAGCTCGGATTAGCAGAGAAGACGATCGTCATTTTCTCGAGTGACAACGGCCCTGTGTTGGATGACGGTTACCAGGACCAAGCCGTGGAACTGAGCGAGGGGCACCGCCCCGCTGGACCCCTGCGTGGTGGCAAGTATAGCCTCTTTGATGGAGGTACCCGCGTTCCCCTTCTCGTGCGGTGGGTCGGCCGCATAGCGCCAGCGCAGACCGCTGCAAAAGTCTGCCATGTGGACTTTTTCGCTTCTTTCGCGGCGCTCCTCCAGCAGTCGCTAGAGGCCGACGCGGCCGTGGATAGCCTCGACATGCTCTCGGCATTTTTGGGAACGGATCCAGTGGGGAGATTGGAAATGGTCGTGGAGGGAGCGGGTGCCAAGACTATCTTACACAGAGGCGATTGGGTGTTTATTCCACCATATAAAGGCCCTGGTGTTCTCAGGTTCACGGGCATCGAATCTGGCAACGCCCCCCATCCTCAGCTCTACAACCTGCGTGCTGATACGGCTCAGCAAGAGAACCTCGCGTCCGCGTACCCGGCGGTTGTTGAAAAGATGGCTTCCCGCTTGATCGCCATTCAGCAGAGCGAAAGGACGCGTCCCTAGCAAAAGGAGGTGCAGTATGAAGTGGACTATGGATGCATTGCTAGCAGCCTGTTGGCTATCTTCGGCGAGATCGGTGTGCAGCGAGTAGACTCGATCACGGCGACGATGGTGCGCAGCCTGATCATGGCGGGTACCCTGGTCTTCGCCTCCTAATGCTGTGCCAAGCGCTCTCGCACAGCAGGGCTTGGGCTGAAGGGTGTGCTCATCGCCTCTGCCAACGACACATCATACGGTGGGCGCAAGAGACCGACTTCGGTGATCATCGCTGTGACCAGCTTGGCAGGGGTGACGTCGAAGGCTGGGTTGTAAGCCTCAATCGCTTCAGGTGCTGTGCGGACACCGAAGCCGTAGGTGATCTCAGTGGTCTCCCGTTCTTCAATGGTGACCTGCTCCCCACTGGGAGTCTCTAGATCAATGGACGAGCGAGGTGCCGCTACGTAGAAAGGAATGCCGTGGTGATGGGCCAGAACTGCTAGGCTGTAGGTGCCAATCTTGTTGACCACATCGCCGTTAGCGGCTACACGATCTGTACCGACGATAACCGCTTCGATCCACCCATGGTGCATCAGGGTACCAGCCATATTGTCACAGATCAAGACGACATGCACCCCAGCCTGTTGCAGCTCCCACGCGGTGAGTCGGGCACCCTGCAAGACTG
Source organism: Limnochordia bacterium (assembly GCA_050951545.1). Taxonomy (GTDB): domain Bacteria; phylum Bacillota; class Limnochordia; order DTU080; family DTU080; genus DTU080. The sequence continues at coordinate 93,930 of JBMNJG010000004.1, forward strand.
GCCGGGTCTCGTCTGCGAAGACCCGCAGCGGCCAGCCTTGTTCGTGAGCAAGATAGATGGGGGCGAGGGCAGTCCCCCATTGGGCGGTACCTAGTCCACCAGCGTTGCAGTGGGTAAGCAGACTCATTCCTGGTAGCAGCAGTTCTAGGCCGTGGTAGCCGATGGAAAGGCAGACGGCATTGTCTTCGGTGATCATCGCTCGCGCTTCGTCCAAGAGGGCGGCCTTCAGGAAGGCTACGTCAGTCGCTGCGGCTGCCTTCCGACGGGCAAACTGCTGCAATCGGCGCAAGGCCCAGCATAGGTTGACAGCGGTGGGTCGAGCGGTTGCCAGGTATGCGGCCGCCTCATCGATCTCGAGCAGTAACGCCTCAGGTGTGGAGGCCTCAGAGGCTCGAGCTGCGAGATAGAGTCCGAAGGCAGCGGCGATGCCGATTGCTGGGGCTCCTCGGACCTTTAGGCGTCGGATGGCTTCCCACATCTCTTCACAGCTTTCGGGCGTGAAAAACACAGTCTCCGTGGGGAGGCGGGACTGATCAATCATCATGATCCGGTCGCATTCCCAGCTGATGGTCTTAGCGGGCATGGCAGTACCTCCATTCTTGCTCTTGCCGATCATTTCCCAGGCATCATTCGCCGCGACCAGCGGGCAGTTCTTGCGGCAGCGACCAGAGCTGCCTTCGCCTCACGCCTGGAGATGGACCAGTCGGGGTCGTGAGCTGCCATGTTGCCCAGGCGGCGCAGACGGTCGGCCTGATGGAAGAGATCAGATGGCATGTGCGGTCGGAGCACGAGAAGCAGCTCCTGCATGCCAGGCGGTTCGTTAGGGGTCCTGGCCAGAGAGAGCTTTTCCACAGCCTCGCGCAAGGCATGTTCTAATGCGCCGCGACCTCGAACTAAGGCCATGCCAGGATCAACCGCCAACAGCCGCCGCGCTCGCCGCAGCCCCTCGGCTATCGGATCCTGGCGGGGCCACAGCCACCAGAGGAGCCAGACAGCCGCCAAGGTGAGGTAACTACCATAGAGACAGAGTGCAGCCCGCCACAGTGGAATCTGCCACCGCGTTACGGTGGCCCGAGTGAGAGGAGCCAGGAGCCAGGAACACATCAGATACGCCAGCCGACTGGGTGTGATCACGAAGGCGGGGTAGAGGAGGTTTGTTGCTCGGGTGCGCTTGCTTTGTGAGTTCATCGCATGGCTCTCTTCCGCGGTGGATGCCAATCTGCCGAAATGGCTGTTGTCCAGATTCGAGCATACAGGCCAGGTAATGGAGTGTCAACAGCCCCTCTAGAGGGGCCCGGGGTCGGTTACGTCGCCCAAATCGGCAAGAAGAGGGCGATGCTCACTGGTTTCACCTCCGTCAGTCCCGGACCCGGCTGGTGAGTCGGGGCCCGGGGTCGGTTACATCGCCCAAATCGGCAAGAAGGGGGCGATGCTCACTGGTTTCACCTCCGTCAGTCCCGGACCCGGCTGGTGAGTCGGGGCCCGGGGTCGGTTACATCGCCCAAATCGGCAAGAAGGGGGCGATGCTCACTCGATTTCACTTCCGTCAGTCCCGGACCCGGCTGGTGAGTCGGGGCCCGGGGTCGGTTACATCACCCAAATCGGCAAGAAGAGGGCGATCTCACCAGTTTCTCCTCCGTCAGTCCGACCCGGCTGATGAGTCGGGCCCGGGGTCGGTTACATCACCCAAATCGGCAAGAAGAGGGCGATGCTCCAGTGTCATCTTCGATCACAGGAGGCCGACCAGGCGACGAGGCGGGTTCTGGGCAAGGCAAGATGGCTATTGAGCGGAACATTGTGATTTCGAGGCGGTTACAGCCGGAAGCGGGGCGCCCGTTGGCGCACCACGGGCCTGCTGTTGTCACGACTTGTGCCGAGGGCACCGGGCGAGGGCATAGGGGCACCCGCTTCAACGAGCGGCAGCGAGAGGTTGCTGAAACCCCTACTGTGAAGGGGGAGAGATGATTCGAGGCTATAGCGCACTGTTCGTCGCCGTTGGCTACTCGCTGGCGGCGTCACTGGTGGGCGCCCAGCCACCCTTAGCCGTCTCGCGGTAGAAGCGGCTCCTCAGATCGAGGTACCTGAGGAGTTTCTTGTTAAGGTCGCTTCGCAACGGCAGCAGTTGGCCAGCCTTGAACTTCATGGTGAGCCAGGACAGGTCCTTGGCATGGATCACAACCAACGTGACGTTGTTCTTCTCACACAATTCACGCTTGGTCTTGTCACGTTCCATCTGCTTGGCGACCACGTCAGCCGAGAACCGTTTGGTAGGGGTGTAGTGCTGTGGCCCGTTAAACTCAAAAGCCACCGCCTCGAGGTCATAGTGGCGGTCGAGCTCCAGTAACATGCCAGTAGCCGGGTTGACTAGAAAACGGGGAGACGCGTTGTCTTTGTGGTCATCGGAGTCGAAAATAGCCGATAGGTATTCCTGCATCAAGGCCTGTCCGAAGAACTCAGCCTCGTCGAGTCGCTGCTGCGCCGCTAGCAGTTCATCCATGTACCTGCGGGCGACCGGGTTGCAGAGGCTGAAGTAAATGGGAGCCTGCTTGTGCTCTTGCTGCATCTCCAGCCAGCCCAGCTTGGCCAGTTGTCGAGCAGCCCGCTTGACCGTCTTGGCACCTAGACTCATCATCCGGGCCACAGACGCATATGTGAACACGCCCTGCAAATTACGGTAATCGGGCGTGGCCTGCAGTGCACCATAGACCACCTTGGCCTGAGCACTGACCTCCGTGGCGATGAGCAGCTCAGTAGGCATGACCACCCTTGGCCCCGACAGCTCTCTTGCTGGGGCCTGGTTGACGCCTGTGGGCAGATTGTACCAGCCCTCAGTGGTTAGCTTTGCCGTAGCCTTGCGGACGGTGGGTCGGGACAAACCGGTACGAACAGCCAAGCGAGTGGGCGACAGACGAGCTCGCTGCCCCAATTCAGCGTCGAGTGTGAGGGCCAGCCAGACTACCTTATCCGTCGCTCTTAACTGGCTAGTGAGCAGCAACGAGATCGGCACGCGAACCTCTTCGATATCCAAGGGCGCCACCTCCAGCCGGAATGTCTGTCCGTCGCCCGAATACATGTTCGACACACTCCGGTAGAGTTCCTCCATCAAAAGGTCGATTCAGACAAGACCAGGGGCGGCGTGAACCCAGCTCTTGAAAGCGAGGCGCGATGGCACGCTTTTCAGTCGTGAAGGGTTGCATCCGGGCGTTGTGCCACCGGCCCGCCATGGCTGGGCGCGGTGGGTCGGGACACGGACCCGTTATGTCATCTGATTCGGCAAGAAGCGGTCGATGCTCACCGACTTCGTATGCTAGATCCGCCGATTGTTGCGCGGGTATGTCGTCGGCCAACGGCATGCCTACCGCCCAGCCGACCGCATAGGGGTGAACCGGGTGAAACGGGTGGACCCGTCTTTCAGGTCCGAAAGATTCTTGCCGGAGATACCTGCACGTACTCCTTCTGACAAAGAACTGCCCGCGGGCAGACAGTGGACGCTGACCACTGCGAGCTCGTCGGGCGTCGAGGCTGCCGTGCGCGCCCACTCGCCCCGAGCCAGAGGCCGTGCCCGATGCCCTTCACAGGGGAGCGCCCCGCCACGCGTGCCCACACGCCCGGCGCCAGGGGCGGCACTGACGGAGGAAAGGCGCTCGGTCAGCAAGAACACCAGAGTGATCCTGGCAGAGAAGGAGAGATGCCAATGAACGTCTACGATGCCATTGTCTCTAGGCGCACGATCCGCAAGTTCAGACAGACGTCAATAGCGGAAGACACGTTGCGGAAATTGGTGGATGCTGCCCGCCTGGCACCGCAGGCAGCGAATCTTCAGCCTATCAAGTATGTGGTAGTGAACGACAAAGGCCTGCTAGATCCCATCTTTTCCACCACGAAGTGGGCTGGTTATCTTGCTCCAGAGGGAACACCGCAACCAGGGGAGCGGCCTGTCGCCTATGTGGTCGTTCTGGTTGACCGTGAGATCCGAGACTCAGGCTACGAGACGGACGCGGGGGCGGCTGTAGAGAACCTGATACTGGCAGCCGTGGGTGAGGGTATCGGCAGTTGCTGGATCGGCTCTGTCGATCGCAATCGTGTGCGCGAGCTGCTAGATATCCCAGAGCGCTACATCATCCATACTCTGGTGGCCTTAGGGTACCCAGCTGAGTCTCCGGTAGCCATTGGTGCCGAAGGCTCTATCAGGTACTACAAGGACGAGGCGGGTACCCTGCATGTGCCCAAGCGCAGGCTCGAAGAGGTCATGTTCCGTAACCGCATGGAGCGCATAGGCGAGAAGTGAGGAATTTGGATCCATTGATCGATGCCCCTATCGCGCGAAGCGAGGACCAGAGGCGGTAGGGGCATCAGTGGGCCGCGAGCCCCTCTAACGCGGCTTGTTGGGTGTCGCAAAGGCTGGTGGTTGGGGTGGGGTCGCTCTACGTGTACGATCTCGAGCAGCTGCTTTTCATGTTTGAACATGGGTAACCTCCTTATGCCATAGACGCCGTTGTAGTCTCCGCAATAGCCTGGTATCCGATGCACTTCGGATGGAAGGTGATCGTGGACTAAGGCGGGAAAGACTCCAGCAAGGGGTGCTGGATGGCGAGCCCAGGAGGGGGCTAGGGAAGTGGAGATACGCCCAAACATCATTGTGGCACTGGGATACGGCAAGTACGTCAGATCGGATAAGATCGTAGGTTTGGAGCCCATTGATGAGCATGAGAACCGTGGTCCCCGAAGACGGACACGGGTGTTCGTTGAGGACCGCCCTGAACCCGTGATTGCCTCGCGTACAGAGGTTACGGTCTTGCGTGACATGGTAGAGGTGCCCCGCGAACTAGTGGAAGCGCGCGGTGCGATTGAGCTGCTTGAAGATATCATGCAGGATCTGAGCGAGGTAGGCCCCATGCTTCGGCGGAGCATTCGGGATGAGGCTGGCCTTGACATTGATACCATTATCCGGCGCATACGCGGGGTGATCGGTCGTGAAGCCGAAGACTGACCCAGTTTGCAGCGTACCGTGGTCATAGTGCAAGAACACGCTTGGCTCGCGCAACCACGCCCCGACAGGTGGCCGCAGTCTTTGTCCGGCGGCGATTTCCTCCCAGCCTCGGAAGGCGAAGCCGGTGAGCATCGGCTGAGTCTCGCCGCACCGGTGAACGTCGCCGAAGCAGACAAGAGGACTGCCTGAAGAGCAGCCCTCTTGTCACCAGCTGGTATCTGACTGGTTGTCAGGATCGGTCGCGGATTTTCGTCGACTTGGCGCCCTTGCTACGAAGGATGCTAGCAGCTTCTTCGGCACGTGACTGGTCGGTTTCGACTACCGCAAGGGTGCTGCCTCCTCTGATCTCGTTTTCGATGTCACGACCTTCATTTTCCGGAATGCCGAGATCGATCAAGCCACCCGCCAAACCTCCGGTCAGCGCTCCGCCTAAGGTCGCAGCTAAGGGACCCATAGCGACGATTGGGCCAATTCCGGGAATCGCCAGAGCGCCAGCACTTAGCGCAAGTCCCGTGGCGCCTCCCAAAGCTCCGCCCCAGGTGGTGCCGCTGCTCACATCGCTGTCGATACCGATGTCGCCTGTCTCGAAGTCGTTTCCGGAACGGTCTTTACCTGCACCACCGCCTGATCGCTCATCCTTGGCGATCAGGGATATCTCCTCATGGTTGAAGTTTTTTGCACGCAGTTCGCTGACTGCCTCTTCGGCTTGCTGCCTTGAATCGAATAGACCAACCACAGTCTTCAACGCACATCCTCCTCACATTGGGTGCTCGTCGATTGCCTGGGCACCTATTGGAGTGTCCTTGCTTAGAGTCCCAACTCTGCCGTTTTCCATACCCACTATCTGCAGGTGTTGGCCAGTACAGGCGGTTAGGCTCTCGAGGATGCGCAGAGAGAGTGTCTACTTCCTACCGAGCTCGGTTCGAACTAGCTGGTCGATGAGTATCTGTGTCTCCTGGGGCGAGCGCGTTCCTTGCATCATCTGTGAAAGGAATGTGTGGGTTGTGGGGTAGATGCTTGGCCATCTCCCGTTCATGGTAGAGCGATGGATAGAACCGCCTTCGGTCACTGTCTGCATAATCACCTCAGGCCTGGCGTTGGCATGCTGACCACCGAAGTAGCGCTGGGCCCAAGGCTTCAGGTTGGCGATGGCTCCAGGCACACGCCCCGTAGCCAAGACCCACTTCCAGTTATTGTCCGGTTGAGAGATCCAGCGGAAGAACCCCCAGACCTCCTCTTTATGTCTGGAACCGCTGAACATGCCAAACCCCATGGGGATATAGGTAGCCACGGGCTCGTCGATGGGTCTTGGGTTAGCCATGAATGCCCAATCGACGTCGAATTGCAGCATGGCTGGGAGGCTCCACAGACCGTAGTTGCTCATAGCTGCCGTTCCTGCTTGGAGGTTGCCTCCCATGACGCCCGCCCGAGCCAGGGTTTGCACATCCGTCAGAGCGCGACCTACGGCCTCGCTGAGCGCGGTCGATGCGGTCGCCGACTCATTCATGATGAAGCAGTCCCACCACAGAAGCCATTTGTCGAAATAGGGAAGACTTGCGAGGCCCCAACGATCGGGTATGCCATCGCCGTCGCTATCACGCGTGAGCTTGCGCGCGGCATCGCTGAACCTACGCCAGGTGAAACTGGCGTCCCTAAATTCAGCGGGAGGGGGCTCAAGGCCGCCTTCAGCAAAGCGATGGATGTTAAAGACCATGGGGTCGCCGCTGATCACCGCTGGAACTGCTAGCTGCTGGCCGTTGAAGTTAAATGCCTGAACCATGGGTTGAGGAAAGGCACTGAGGGCGCGCGGCTCTCTTTTCATGAAGGGTGTGAGGTCTTCAAGAGCTCCTGTGCCTACGTACCAGCCGATGTCGGAGCTACCCATTGTGAAGTCGTGTACGGCCCCAGCTGACGTACGCACGAGAACCTGCTCAAACTTAGAGATCTCGCTTCCGGGCGATACCTCAAGTACGAATCTGGCACCGGAGATGGTGGCGCTGTACTCATCAAGAAGGCTTCCGATATCTTCGGGATTGCCCACCCACATGAACAGACTGATCTCTACTGGGGCCGCGTGAGAGGCTGCAGCGAACACTGCCCATGCCTCTCAAGAGTGCTCATTTGCCCATTCTCTCAAGAGACCCCTGACGCGACAGCTGGTACAATGGGGAATATCGGGGTGATGCCGGACGCCAACGGTCGGGGAGGCCCGACATTTATCTGGGTAAGCTAGTTGGCTAGCCGTTTGAACCTGGCGTCTACAGGTACCGCTCAAAGAACGAAAAGGCTTTGTTACCCGCAAAGGCGTGTCGACTTGGGTGGATGTCAGCATCTAGGACATCGGCTGCTTCAGCCGCTTCGTAGATTCGTCTGACTCCCGCATAGCCGGCGAGCAGGTCTTGGATGTAGAAACACTCGTCGTAGATGGCCATGTCGACCAGCAATGGGCGAGGGGCGATCAAGCCTGCAATGTCGTGAGTATCGAAGTACTTGTAGATTTCAGGCACGATCTGGGAGCCGCAGAAGTTCCCCCGCTCGATGCCAAAGCGGGCAAAGGGGTTCACGTAGCCCATGATATTCGCTGCTTTGATCCTGGGCTCCACAGCCGTAGCAAAGGCGGTCATCGTCCCTCCGAAGCTCAGCCCCATCATACCGATGCGTTGGGGGTCTATCTCGGCGCGACTCTCTAGGTAGTCGACACAGCACTTGATGTCCCAGATGTTCAGGGTCTGGGTGTAGATGCCCAATATGGATCCCTTGATGAAGTTGAGATTGCACACATCCCGACGACCTGGAGCATCGTTGCGCTCACCGAAACCTCGTAACTCCGGCATGATCGTCAAGAAGCCCGCTCTAGCCATCTGTTCCCCGAAGTTGTAGTTCATCAGGGCAATCTGGCGGTCATACTCGGGGCCCAAACGAATCCCAGCAACAGGATCCTTGCCAAGGTCAACAGGATGACCGTTGCAGCAGATGATCGCTGCATTCTGCCTGTTTGGCTGCATGTGTTTGGGGCGTAATACAACACAGGGGACAGAGGCGTAGGCCTCGGAGTCGAAAATGACGCGTTCACGGATGAGAGCGCCTTCCTCGATGCTGTACTCCACGTCGGGAGCAAGATCGACTGGTTTCGGAAACTCACCTAGGATCTCCAGGAACTTCTCTAGAGCCTCGGTTCGCCAGGCTTCCCAGTCCGCTCTTGATTGGCCCTGGAATGACAGTAGAGGTATCCAGTTCTGGGTCTTCTGCCTCCAATACTCTGACAAGGAGAAATATCTGTTGGCTATTGGACTCACCATCCTGCGATGTGGGGATCAACACTCGATTCGAGCGGCGGGCGGGCGATTCCTCTTGATCTTGCTCGGCATGCGATGTGTGAAGGAAAAGACGCTTGTCAAATGAAATGAACGCTTTGAGCGGCTTAGGTCCGATAAGTGATTGTCGAGGTGGTGCAGAATCATGAGCCAATTGCGGATCGAGAAGCGGAACATGCTGGCAGGGAACCTTGGTCCCGAAAACCCCTTGCCGCCGCTTCGCCTGCCTGTTCGCAAGGCAAGCAGGCCTAAGGTGGACGAGAGCGTGCCTCAAGAGGCCCGTCGCTACTTGGGGTATGGTCTGGAAACGAGGGTGTTGCCATACAGTCTGCAGGACGCTTATGACCGTGATCGTCGCCCACGTGATTTTCTGGTAGCTGTGTTAGAAAATGAGATTCTTCAGGCCACGTTCTTGCTAGAACACGGCGGCAGGCTCTGGTCACTAGTTCATCGGCCGTCAGGAAGAGAGTTGCTGTACAGAAACCCGGTGTTCCAGCCCGCCAACCTAGCGGTGCGTAACGCTTGGTTTAGTGGCGGTGTTGAGTGGAACGTGGGAGTGCGCGGTCACACGCCTCTTACGTGTTCACCAGTCTTCGCGGCGCGGGTGAAGGGTGATGATGGATCACCTATCTTGCGTTTGTATGAGTGGGAACGCATCCGAGGCGTACCCTATCAGCTCGACTTCTCACTGCCACCGGGTTCGCCATGGCTTTTTGTGCGTGTACGGCTAACAAACCCGCACGGCCACGAGATCCCCAACTACTGGTGGTCGAATATCGCCGTCCCCGAGAGCCCCGATGTGCGCGTGCTTGTGCCAGCGGATCACGCCTTTAACCATGCCTATCGTGGGGGAGTGCGCCGTGTTGCTGTTCCCTATGTGTCGGGTGTGGACGTCTCCTATCCCACCAACAACCCGGGTGCCACGGATTTCTTCTTTGACATCCCCGATGACCGCCGGCGCTGGATTGCGGCGCTTGATGGGCAGGGACGTGGCCTTATCCAGACCTCAACGCTAAGACAAAGGGGACGAAAGCTATTTGTATGGGGCATGAGTCATGGCGGTCGTCGCTGGCAGGATTTCCTTTCTATTCCGGGTCACCCCTACATTGAGATTCAGGCAGGGGTTGCTCGTACGCAGTGGGAATCCTTCCCCATGCAGCCCGGCGAGGAGATCGCATGGATGGAAGCCTACGGCCTCATGGAGGCTGATGCAGAGCTCGTGCATAGCGCTGATTGGCATCTGGCTCAGCAGGAGGTAGAGGGGCGCCTGCAGGCCATGTTGCCTGAAGCCTGGCTCGAAGAGGAACTCCGACGTACTCGGGCTGACGCCCAGAAACCACCGCAGGAGGTTGTGCATTACGGCTCGGGCTGGGGGGCGCTCGAACGTCGCAGACGCGAGCGTGCGGGTAAAGCTCCCTTTGCCTCAACCGCCCTGGTCTTTGATGATGCATCCTTGGGTAAAGATCAGTCACCATGGCTGGCGCTGCTAGAGAAAGGGGAATTACCCGTGCAGCATCCCGCAGAGCTGTGCGGGGGCTGGATGGTGCAAGTCGAGTGGCGCGAGCTTCTGGAGGAGGCCATCCGACAGGGGCGAAGTGATCACTGGTTGAGCTGGCTTCATCTTGGGGTGATGCGCTACCACGGCGGCGAAGTAGAGCCAGCACGGCAGGCCTGGCAGGAGTCCATGAGGCGGCAACCTTCGGCGTGGGCTTTGCGCAACTTGGCAGTGTTGGCTGTTCATGAGGACGATAGGGTTGCTGCTGCAGAGCTGTGGTTGCAGGCCTACCGCGAGGCGCCTGAGCTATCTTGGCTGGTAGTGGAATGTGCAAAAGGATTGCTTGACGCTGGTCGTTACGAAGACGTGGAGGGGCTTGTCGCTAGGGTGCCTGAGAGTATAGCTGCCCATGGTCGTCTACGGATCTACCGAGCCCAAGCTGCCTTCGAGACAGGCGACTTCGAAAAGGCTGAGGGGCTTCTGCGAAGTGATATTGAATTAAGCGATTTGAGAGAAGGCGAAGTGGTTCTCTCTGATCTATGGTACGCTATTCAGGAGCAACGCGTTGCAGGAGCAGAGGGCATCGCGGTGGATGAGAATCTGAGAAGGAGGGTACGGAGGGAGTCACCGTTACCACCGCACCTCGACTTCCGTATGAGTTCACAGAAGAAAGGCTAGGGTTGTTTGCGGATCTCTCAAATGGGAGGGGGCATGGCAATTGTCGCTGGGACAATTGCCCGATCATTATGAAAGGGATATTTCGAGGCTGGCCTCACCATGCCCGTGGGGCGGTGTCACTCTCCTTTGATGATGCTGTACCCTCACAGCTGGATCAGGCGATTCCAGTTCTCGATCGCTATGGGCTGAAGGGGACTTTCTACGTCAATCCGGCGCGTGGCATGCGTTTTGAGCGGGTTGTTGAGCGATGGCGTCAGGCTCACGCGCATGGTCATGAACTAGGCAACCATACCTGCAAGCATTTCTGCAGTGGCAACTTTACGTTTGTGGGTGCTGATCGGGCGTTGGAGTTACTGCAGCTCGATGAAGTAGAGGCTGACATCTTGATGGCCGAGCGGATCATGGAGGAGCTGATACCGGGATTAAGGCCACACAGCTTCGCCTACCCTTGCGGCCAAACCTACGTGGGACGAGGCACTGAAAGGAAGTCCTATGTGCCCTTGGTGGCTCAGCATTTCACGGTGGGCAGAGGGGTCGGCGAATCAGCCAATGACCCCCGGGTGTGTGACCTTCAGTGCTTGAGTTCGTGGATGGTGAAAGGACTTAGTGGCGACGAGCTGATTGCCATGTTGGCCCCAGTGCTGGAGGCTGGGCATTGGGCGGTCTTCTGTTTCCATGGAATTGGCGGTGACCATATCCGGATTGATACAGAACCGTTTGAACAACTCATAGCCTATCTGGCAGACCCTGCTCATGAACTCTGGGTTGATACTGTGCAACGCGTGGGCGAGTATGTGCGAAGGGTGCAGTGATTGGAGAAAAAGGAGGATGTTGGGGTGAGTTGCAAGGCGGAATCAGTGACAGATCAAGAACCGATGCTAGCCCAAAGGGACAGCTTCACGACCAGTTTGGGCGCCATTGCGGCGACACTTGGATCAGCCGTAGGACTAGGTAATATATGGAAATTCCCCGCGCTTACTGGGATGAACGGTGGCGCAGCCTTTGTACTTCTGTATCTCATTTGTGTAGCATTTGTCGGACTCCCCGTAATGTGGGCTGAACTAACCATAGGTCGTCGGGCGCGAGCCAACACTGTGACGGCTTTTCAGAAACTAGCGCCAGGCGAGCCTTGGCACCTCATTGGGGTATCCGGCGTGATATCAGCCGTCCTAATAATGGGTTTTTACTCCGTAGTGGCAGGGTGGGTCTTTGCCTACATCTTTCGGGCCGCTACTGGAGCTTTGGCTGTTGCCCCAGAGATGACAGGTGAGGTGTTTGATGCGCTGTATACATCACCCATCGAGCCTTTGGTGTGGCAATGGGTGGTCTTGGCGGTCACGTCGGCAATTGTCATCGCTGGCGTTAGCAAAGGCATTGAGAATGCAACCAAGCGTCTTATGCCTCTTCTGTTTGTCCTGTTGCTTATCTGTGATATTCGTGCGATCACGTTGCCTGGAGCCGCAGCAGGGTTGGCATTCCTATTCAAACCAGACGTAAGCAAGATCACGTCGTTGACCCTACTCACGGCACTGGGGTTAGCTTTCTTCAAGCTCTCGTTAGGCATGGGCTGTATGGTCACGTATGGGAGTTATATTGGCGGCAAACAGAACCTGTGGACGACAGCTTCGAAGGTGGTAGCGGCTGACACAACGATCTCGCTGTTAGCTGGCATGGCCATCTTTCCGGCGGTGTTTGCTTTTGGCTATGAGCCGACTTCTGGGCCTGCGTTGCTGTTTATTACAGTTCCAGCCGTCTTTCGCTCCATGCCCTTTGGGGGCTTGTTTACCTTCTTGTTCTTCGTGTTGGTGGCCGTTGCGGCAATGGGGGCGATGCTCTCGCTTATGGAGGTCCCTGTAGCCTTTCTCACAGAACGCCTGCAGTGGAAGCGGGTGGGGGCGACCGTGCTGACAGCAGCGCTCATGGCTCTGTTGGGTGTGGGGGCGGCCTTCTCCTCGAGTCTGCTGAGCGAGTTCAAGCTCTTTGGGCTTACGTTCTTTGATCTGTACGACTTCACCACTTCGAACCTCCTCCTTCCTTTGGGCGGCATCTTCATTGCGCTATTTGTGGGTTGGCGCTGGCGCGAGCAGGCTGTGGCGGAAAACGGAGGCGACAGCACGATTATGCGCGTACTGACCTTCTTCCTACGCTACATGGCCCCAGTCGCCATAGCCATCGTGCTTCTAGGAGGACTGAACGTCATCAGACTCTGATACGGTAGCGATCGAACACGCGCGAAAATGGTAGCCAAGCGATGGGCTACCATTTTCGCGCCTCCTCAAGCAGGTAAACAAGCGTTTGGCAGCGTAAGAGGATGCTACAAAGAGGCGGAGGAGACGTAACCCGATTTCACCCGGGGCTCAACGTCGGGTAGATGGCATAGAAGGCTGCTGAGCCTGCGTTTTTCGCAGCCAGTTAATTCATCAATAATCAAAATGCCCACTCATTTGTTTGCCATACATAAGAACGATTTGTGTATCCCCGGCAAATTTCACGAGCTTAGTAGACCTGTTTGCTGAAAACCTCTGCAACATTCATCGGGGCTGTAGGTAAGTTGAGGGCGAATGTCGAAGACACGCTGCGAAACACAATGAGACCAGTCTCTGTTGAGGTGATCGGTTCTTTCTGGGACTAGCGTTACGTGGCTTGGTGAAAGGGTGGAGCATAGATGGGATCTCAACGAGACGTTAACGAGGTCGCCTCTCAGCAGCTCATTCGGGAACAGCGAAGGGTTCGGGTTGTTCTCATGCTACTTGGTGATGCTGTTCTGTTACAGGTCGCTGTTCTCGCCAGTCTACTAGCCCGTTTTGACGGGCACTTGCCTTCGGTCTATTGGGATGCCTACGCCCATCTATGGCCATGGTATACACTTGGTTCATTGGCGTTTTTTGCTTGGCGAGGACTTTACCGCAGTCTATGGCGGTATGCCGGAATTGAAGAGTTGGTGAACGTTGTCGGGGCCACTACCCTCTCTACCTTGACACTGACCTTGCTCTCCGCTTTCTATCGGCTCCCGCGGTCGGTGATCATGATACACTGGGTGATTCTGGCTTTCCTCGTGAGTTCTTCGCGCGTGGCACTACGAGCCGTGCGGCGACTGTGGGCCACCGACAAGGGGCAGACAGACCCAACACAGGTCTCCAGGAGTGAGCCTCTGACGGTTCTTATCGTGGGCGCTGGTCGTATCGGAGCGGACCTGGTGCTGCCCTTGCGCCAGTCTGGACGTCAGGTTGTGGGGTTCTTGGATGATGACCCAGCGAAGCGGAATATGCAGATACACGGAGTGCGAGTCTTGGGGACGTTGGATGACGTGAAGCGCGTGGTGAGTGAGCATGACGTGCAAGAGGTCCTCTTGGCTCTACCTGCTAAGTTCGGAGGCAGACACAGGGCGATTGTGGACGCCTTGAGTGACAAGAAGGTGAAACTCCACACTATCCCTGCCGTGAACGAAGTGATCGATGGGAAAGTGTCCGTGAGCCAGATCCGGCCAGTATCGGTCTCCGATTTACTGGGGCGGGAAGCGGTGCAACTCAATGCTGAACAGATTGCTGCGGAGATCTCCGGCGAAGTGGTCTTGGTCACTGGAGCTGGTGGCTCAATCGGGTCAGAACTATGTCGTCAGATCTGCCGCTTTGGGCCTAGTCTATTGGTGATGCTCGGACATGGTGAGAACTCAGTTTTTGAGGCGGCCATGGACCTCAACGAGAAGTTTCCCGACGTGCCCAAGGCCCAAGTGATTGCCGATGTAAGGGATGGCGGGAAAATGGCGGCCGTTTTCGAGCACTATCAACCGGCGTACGTGCTGCATGCTGCTGCGCACAAACACGTTCCATACATGGAACAGTATCCAGACGAAGCGGTCAAGACCAATATCTTCGGGACGCGGAATGTAGCCCGAGCAGCACTGGAGCATGGGGCCCGGAGATTCGTCATGATATCTACTGATAAGGCCGTAAATCCCACGAGCGTGATGGGGGCCAGCAAACGCGTGGCTGAGATGGTTGTTCAGGACCTGAATGCTATGAACAAGACGAAGTTTGTCTCGGTTCGTTTCGGCAACGTCCTAGGGAGCCGGGGCAGTGTCATCCCGGTTTTCCAGCGACAGATCGCTCAGGGGGGGCCAGTTACCGTTACCGACCCGGAAATGAGACGTTACTTCATGACCATCCCGGAAGCAGCTCAGCTCGTATTGCAGGCCGCTGCTTTGGGGCAAGGCGGCGAAGTCTTTATTCTGGATATGGGCGAGCCTGTCAAGATCGAGGACCTGGCCCGTAACCTGATTACACTCTCTGGATTCCGGCCCAACAAGGATATTCAGATTGTCTACACTGGTCGCCGACCCGGCGAAAAGCTCTTTGAGGAACTGGTCATGGACGAAGAGGCTACATCGGTTACGGAGCATTCGCGCATCTTCATATGTAAGAATGCACTGCTACCGTCCAAGGAACTCGAGCAGGGGATCGCCCTATTGGAGCAGCTGCTATTAGCTGGCGAATACCGGCAGCTGTTGTCTGTGTTGCAGGTGTTGGTCTCCACCTATGAGCCCTACATACCGACAAGAGACCGGGAAGTGGCGACAGCGCAATGAACTCACCAGTGGAGATCATGTGCGTCGGCACAAGATCAGCAAGTGAGGTGGTATGATCGTGGATGACGCATCTTCGGGGCTTGGCGAGACGAATCTGGCGGTGCAGTACTTTCAGGCCGGCTACAATTGCTCACAGGCTGTATTCTGTGCCTTCGCACCCAAATACGGTCTCTCTGTTGAACAAGCGTTTCGCCTGGCCAGTGGTCTCGGTGGTGGTATAGGCAATACGGGCGAAACATGCGGCGTGCTCACGGGTGCCGCCATGGTTATAGGGCTTCACTACAGCAGCGGTGTTCCCGGGGAGCAGAAGAACAAGGAGCAGGTCTACACACTCGTCCAGCGTCTTCTGAGTCGTTTCGTGCGGGTACACGCCTCGCCAGTGTGCCGGGTTCTGAAGGAGCCTGCCCTGGGCGATCCCGTTGCTCGGAGGAAGCTCTGTGAGCGATACGTGGAGGAAGCGGCGAAGATACTTGAGTCGATGTTGTCAGAGGCAGACTGATTTGGCGAGCTAAAGAAGCGGGGACTAATGTCTAATGATGTCGACATGGAGGAAGCTGTCGATCAAGGAGGCCATCAATCGACAGCGCTGGGGATAAAGGACCGCGGTATCACTCCGGCGGTCCTTTTGCTCTGAAGCATTAGTCACCTATCCCCGCTCTCTGGTCCAGTGGCAACGGCGACGACCGCCCTGCTGGCATTTCCGTTTCCGGTGTGGACGATCACTGCACATACAGACAACAAGAAGAAGTAGTGGCAGTAAACGGGATGGTCTTGGTTTGTGGCAGTGATGGTGACAGTGACTGGGGGGTTTGGGGATAATCAAGAGTTCAAAAGGCAGTTTTTGTTGAACCAGGTACTCCTTCTTGCCGACACGCAGGTTTTGCCTGACGGCCATTACTCGTGTACACCATACAGCCTTATCAGGCGTCTCCGGCAGGTCAATTTCCTGACAGTCATCACAAGACCCACGGGCGGAAGGACAGGTCACCTCCAGACTGTGCCGCTCTTCTTCAGTGGACATCTGGTGTCCCCCTTTTATCAAGCCTATTGCTACGTCATAGCCTATGTGACCTAGGGGCGTACGCCTACTGATTTCGGCATCAGTGGGTAGTACTCCAGCGCCATTTGTTGACTGCGGGGTACTTGACGGTAGCTTAGTTGACCCAAGGCATGAGACGAACGTCATCGCTACGGCAGGTTAAGGCCACCTGGGATCCTATGCGAGCCTGCCACGCTGCTGCGTCCGCGGCAGGAGCTGTGGCCACCATGGCTCCTGACGGACCTGAGATTTGCAGGCGGGAGTGGGCTCCGAGGAATTCTACCTCCTCCAAACGCCCCAGTAGCTGAAGCTGCTGGTCAGTCGAACCGCTCTCGGCTGTATCCTTGGGCACAGTGACCTCGACGCGCTCTGAGCGAAGCATCACACCCAGGCGATCGCCCGGGCGCGGCAGCGAAGGGCCACACCAGGTATGCGATGGCAGTTCAAGCATCTGTCCATTGGCCAGCCTTGAGACGATGTGCGGGCCAGTTGAGACCAACACCGCCTCCAACAGCGATCCCTTGCCGATGAAGCCAGCCACGAATCCATTTGCTGGCCGGTCGTACACTTCCCAGGGAGTGCCCACCTGGAGAACTTTTCCTTGGTTCATCACCACTACCCGGTCGGAGATCGCTAGCGCCTCCTCCTGGTCATGAGTTACATACAGTACTGTCAGGCCTAGTTTGCGCTGCAGACGCCGTATCTCAAGACGCAACCTTTCGCGAAGCAGGGCATCAAGAGCAGAGAGCGGTTCGTCAAGACATAATACGCGCGGCTGTGGAGCAAGGGAGCGGGCGATCGCTACCCGTTGCTGTTGACCAGCGGAGAGCTCAGCGGGTCTGCGTTGGCCCAAAGAGGCCAGATCGATCATGTCAAGCAGCTGATGTACGCGCTCCATAGCCTCGGAGTGGGGAAGACGTCTGTCCACGCCATGCATAAGTCCAAAGGCGATGTTCTCAGCAACCGTCATGTGAGGAAAGAGGGCATAGTGTTGAAAGACGACGCCCACTTCTCGTTTCTCGGGAGGCAGACCCGCCAAGTCCTTCCCTTCGAGCAGGATGCGTCCAGAGCTGGGCTGTTCGAACCCCGCCAACAGCATCAGCGTGGTGGTCTTGCCGCAGCCCGAAGGCCCCAAGACTGACACAAACTGGCTGCGTTCTACAGAGAAGCAGACCTCCTGCAGGGCGGTCACTGGTCCGTAACGTTTGGTAAGCTTTTCAAAGCTCAGATACATTATCGCGTCCTCCGACCTGCAAGGTGATCAGGTATTGTCCCGCTGCCTCCATGGAGGCAAACGTCAGGGTCATGACAAACATCAGCAGGACGGCCATGGCCGCAGCTGCACTGAATTCGCGCGCAGAGACCAGATGGTAGATAGTCAGTGGCATGGTGGTGAATCCCGGTTGGGCCAGCATTATAGTTGCACTCATCTCGGACACGGACATAGAGAAAGCGAAGGCAGCTGCTACCAGCAATGCCGCAGTTGAGAGCGGAAGCGCCACCCTAAAGAAGGCCTTTGTGGGCGAGGCTCCTAGCGAGCGAGCCGCGTGGAGAAGACTGCGATCAAGGCTCTGGAAATGGGGGCGCAGGACACGTAGCACAAAAGGAAGCCCCAGAATGGCATGTGCAGCAACAATCGCTCCCGAAGGGCCAATCTGCAGAAAGCGCAAAGCTCCCACGCGATAGGCTCGTAGCATCGCATAGCCGAAGGCGACGGAAGAGACGGCAAGGGGGGCCATGGCCAGCGTCTCCCAAAACCGAGCTGCTCTCTTGGATGTTCTAGGAAGAGCTACTGCAAGAGCTGTACCTAAGCAGACAGCCAAAAGCATGGAACCCAAGGCGAAACGTAGGGTGTTGAAGACGGCTCCAAGCGGGCTGTCGCCGATCTGGGCCGCGTGTTGCCACTTCAGAACAAAAGCATAGGCATCCAAAGAGAACCTGCCATTCTCACCAACCAGGGAATCATGGATCACGGCTCCTATGGGGCCTGCGTACAGCAAGGCTAAGATAAGCAGGTAGAGCACCATAGGCACGGTACCCAGATGCGCGCGAAAAAAGGGCAATCGCTGGCGTTCTCGGCCGTATCGTCGGCTACTGGGGTGGTTGCGGGCCTCGACGCGCAAGTAGAGATAGGTGAGGGCTAGCGAGGCTATGGTCTCAAACAAGGCAAAGGCGGCCCCAGTGGTGTTATCGAGTAGAACACGCACTTGGGTGAAAACCTCCACTTCTAAAGTGGCGTAGCGCGCGCCTCCCAAGGCCAACACCAGGGGGAAGCTGAAAAAGGAGAAGATAAATGCCAGTAGAGCCCCGCTGGCGGTGGCGGGCCAAAGCAGCGGCCACGTCACCTTACGAAAGGTGGTCCAAGGGGAGGCCCCTAACGCCCGAGCACCCTGCTCTAGGGCTGGGTCGAGGGATTCCCAGGCCACGGCAGTGGTGCGTCCCACAATCGGCGCATTGTAGAAGGCATGGGCGAGGACAATGCCCTGCAAGGAATACAGCAGTGGCAGACGCACACCGCACAGAGCGCCGAGGGCTCTGTTGAAATAGCCATTATGACCGAAGAAAAGGATGAAGCCGAGGGCCACAACAATGGCTGGCAGCACAAAGGGAACTATTGTAAGTGCTCGCCAGAGTCGCGGCATGGGCAGTCTGTGATTGGCCAGGATGTAGCCGAGGGGTAGACCTATCAACACACTGGCCAGTGTACTGAGTGTAGCCTGCTTGATTGTCAGGCGGAGCAGGTGCCAGAAATACGCATCCTTTAGTGTGGCGATCAAGGGAGACGGCGTAATTCCTGGCTGCAGACTCTCTTTGAGCAAACGTAGGAGGGGCAAGTAGAAAAACAGAGTTAGGAAGGCCAAGGGAAGACCAACCAATAGCCAGTGGAATCGCTGGGCACGTTGTCGTGGCATGACTGTTCCTTTCTACTTCCTTCTGCAGCTACACCACAGAAGCGAGGGTGTGATTGCGGGCCCAGGCCGTCCAACTCATTCCCGGCGACGGCCTGGGCCCACACCTGCCTACATAGATACTGCCATAGCCCATTCTCGGAGCCAGGTAGCTTCTTTGCGACCGAGTTCATCGGAGTCGATGCGCACTGATCTCTGAGGTGGTCTAGCGTATTTCTCCCATTCTGCAGGCAGTTTGGCTTTTGGGTTGGCCGGGTACATCCAGTTGGTGGTGGGAATGAGTGACTGAACCTCGGGAGAGAGCAGGTAGTTGACGAAAGCCTGCGCCAGCTTGACATTCTTGCTGGTGCGTACAATGCCCACGCCTTCGATCTGCCGATAGCCAGCGTTGTCCAAGGGCAATACGCCGTAGATGGGCCCTTTCCCTTCCATAACGGCATAGGCGGTATCTGTGGCATAGCTGATGACGATGGGGGCATCACCGTTGGTGAACATCTTGTACGCTGAGCTCCAACTTCCAGCAATGGTCAGCAGGTTGGGGGAGAGCCTCCTCCAGTAGTCGGCGAAGCCCTTTTCACCGTAGTGATGAATGGTCCACATCAAGAAGGCGTGCCCTACAGAGGATGTGCGCGGATCAATAGCTATGATCTTCCTCTTGAACCGGGGGAGGGTGAGATCCTCGAAGCTCTTCGGCAGATCCGCCGGCTTGAGGGCCTTGGTGTTGTAGACTAACGTAATGCAGCCGTGATCAAAGGGCAAGACTTGTCCTTTGACGTCGAAATGCAGGTCCTTAGGAATTGCGGCCAGGTTGGGGACTTTGGTCGCGTCTACAGGAAGGAAAACATTGCGGTTGTGAACCCGGCTGAGATAGGTATCGCTTAGCCCTACAAAGACATCGGCGTCAGTGCCACCAGTCTCCATCTCGCTAATCAGACGGGCGAGCATCTCGCCAGAACTCGCCGGTGCCACAAAGACCACATCGACGTTGTGCTGTTTCTCAAAGCCAGCTTCAATCTGCTTAGCAGGACCCCACGATACGAAGCTGTCGTAGGTGTAGACAACCAGCCTGGGAGCTACCTCTCCAATGGCGGGCCAAACGAGGGTAGCCAACACCATAAACGCGAGCAATAGGTTACGCCATTTCATAGAAAAAGACCTCCTCGCGGCGTGGGCGAGCAGGTTCCGGTTGCGAAGCGCACTCAAATAGCGCCTGAGATCCCTACGCCGGCATTATCCGGAATCAGGTTCAAAGGGTCGATGGGTGTCCCCATCCTCTCAGCCCGGAACCACGAGCTCCCCCTGTCGCTACGGTGGCAAGTCTCGTGTGCCATTTCCGCAGCGCCGCCAGTATAAGGCGGTGGCCAACCACTGGATAGCCACCGCTGTTCGCCTTTAGTGTATCAAAGCTCTGGTGGCCCGTCAACGTCGGGCGTGGGGTGCACACGTGAGATCGCGGCGAACACCCGTTCCTAATCATTCTGCCTCCCGCCTCTCCCAGAAATCGTCCCACTGTTCACCGTGGGAGTATGCTGCAACGTTTGGCATCTGCTGTGCCCTAAGTTGGCTCCGACGCATTCCAGATTGCTTGTGGCGCCTAACAACAACCTGCTTACAGGCGCTTTCTACGCATCCGCTGCCAATGGGGTAGCCAGCGGCCTCCAGCCTCGGATAAAGGGTTCATCTCCTCCTGCGAAGGTGCCTCTTGAGTGCGTGTCAACCCACGAGTAAGTCTTACCGAAGGTCCTATAACTCACTCACCAAAGATCTGACCCAACGCTGGTCTAAGTCAGAGCATGCATAGGCTCACGACTACTGCTACGGACTCTCTGGGATGCATCGGTGGCCTCCGCCACCGATGCAGTTGGTGGGCCTTGGCCGATCAGTTGTTCAATCCTGTGGTGCATAGCCAGTGGGTTTTGCTCACGTTGCCGCTTCTGCACGATCGCCAGCGGCGGGTGGACGCGCATTAACATTGGCTGCACGGCTGATGTGAGCCCTGACGAAACGGACAAGGTAACCCAGGGTGACTACTCGTCTTGCTTTCTCTCAGATTCACTGGCGGTTCCCCAGCCACGCTCATCTATTCTTTGCTGGTACTCACCGCATCTACACTCGAGATAGTTGATGAGCTTCCGGTTGAAGTCCTGACCGCGCCGGAATGGCAGCCGCCTGTGAATCTTGCGCTTGATGATCTTGCAGGACAGCTCGTGAGCCTGAATCACGATCAGCTTGATCTTCTTCTTAGCGCAGATCTGCTGTTTGGTCTGGTCACGGCATTGCTGCTTATGGACCTGCTCAGCCGAATTCCGCTCCGTGACGCGGTAGTGTTGCGCCCCATTGAACTCCATGGCCGTATTGTGCAAGTAATAGAAGAGATCGACCTCCAGACGCTTGCCAGTTGCTGGGTTCCTCATGAAACCTGGGCGCATTCCGTCGTCGAAGTCAAGGCAATCGACAAGCGCCAAGAAGATAGCCTGCATGAGAGCCTCTCCGAGGTGCGTAGCGCGGTGGAGCTCATCCTGCACGTCTAGTATTTCTTTTACGTTTCGCTTATCAACCGGGTTGTGGAGAGTGAAGCGAATCGGTGCCCGCTTGTGCGCCTGCTCCATCTCCAGCCAACCATGCTTGGCCAACTGACGAGCCGCGTGTTTGATGGTTTGGGGGCTCAGACTCATCCGGCCGGCTAACTCAGCGTATGTGAACTGCCTTTTGCGAGGTGGGTCCGTGGGTTTGGACAGCAGTAGGGCATAAACCAATTTGGCCTGCGCATGGATTTCAGTAGCCATGACTAACTCCACAGGTACGGAGACCCTATCCGGGGATGGCTTCTGTGCCGCGGTCTGGCTAGGTCCCCGCCTAGCCGGTGGAGCAAACCAGCCCTCGGTGGTTAACTTGGCTGTCGCCCTGCGAACGGTAGGCCGGGACATACCCGTGCGCCGCCCCAGGCGGCTGGGCGAGAAAAGGAAGCTTTCCTCCAGCTGATCATCCATCGTTAAGGCCATCCAAACGATCTTCTCGCTGGCTTTTAGCTCGCGAGTCAGTAGCAGTGAGAGCGGCACGTTCACCTCATCTACATAGAGAGAGTACAAGGGCCTCACCTCACATAACGATCATGTGTTCGATTGTCTCGATGCGATGTTCGGTACGTGAGGCCAGAATCCTTCCACAGCTTTCGCTGAAAACGCGCGCATTGCCAGCTAAGACCCGGTGGCCACCGGGAGTGAAATGCGTTTCCCCTCGGATCATCGGCTGAGTGGGAAAAGGCTATCGCCATCATCCGGTTATGTACCGCCCGAAGGCTCCAGAAGGGCCGCCAGGGCGGGAAAGCGTGCTCTTGGGCGGGGAAATGAGCCCTTCGGGCGGTCAAAATGAGCAAAAAGGGCTTCGCGAAGGCCGCATCGCTGCACTTTTACCACGCACACTGGCCCCGGGGGCTAATGAGGCGGCTCTTTTGCCATGGCGGTCGGATTCTTGGCCCCGACTCACGTACCAGTTCGGCTGGTGTCTGACTGCAGGGCCTGTTTCGCGAGCGCGTCCATTGCATCTGTCCATTCTCTTCCAGATGCACCGACCGGGTTAACACCGAAGGGTTGGTCCGCAGAGGGATCCGAGCGAGCCCGCCGTGATCGCGCACCGGGGAGCTGACCCCATCGGCTGAGTGGGAAAAAGGTATCACCACCGTCCGGTTATGTACTGCCCAGTAGCTCCAGAAGGGCCACCAAGGCGGGAAAGCGCGCTCTTTTGGGGGGGAATAAGCCCTTCGGGCAATCAAAATCAGCAAAAAGGGCACCGCGAAGGCCGCATCGCTGCACTTTTACCACGTACATTGGGCCTGGGGGTTAATGAGGCGGCTCTTTTGCCGTCACGGTCGGATTCTTGGCCCCGACTCACGTACCAATCCGGCTGGTGTCTGACTGCAGGGCCTGTTTCGCGAGCGCGTCCATTGCATCTGTCCACCTTTTTTGAAATACACCGACCGGGGCAACACCGAAGGGTCGGTCCGCAGAGGGGCCCGAGTGAGCCCGCGGTGATCGCGCACTGGAGAGCTGACCCAATCGACTGAGTGGGAAAAAGGTATCACCACCGTCCGGTTATGTACTGCCCAGTAGCTCCAGAAGGGCCACCAAGGCGGGAAAGCGCGCTCTTTTGGGGGGGAATAAGCCCTTCGGGCAATCAAAATGAGCAAAAAGGGCACCGCGAAGGCCGCATCGCTGCACTTTTACCACGTACATTGGCCCCGGGGGTTAATGAGGCGGCTCTTTTGCCGTCACGGTCGGATTCTTGGCCCCGACTCACGTACCAATCCGGCTGGTGTCTGACTGCAGGGCCTGTTTCGCGAGCGCGTCCATTGCATCTGTCCACCTTTTTTGAAATACACCGACCGGGGCAACACCGAAGGGTTGGTCCGCAGAGGGATCCGAGCGAGCCCGCCGTGATCGCGCACTGGGGAGCTGACCCCATCGTCTGAGTGGGAAAAGGCGATCAATTGCGTCGGGTTATGTACTGCCCAGTAGCTCCAGAAGGGCCACCAAAGCGGGAAAGCGCGCTCTTTTGGGGGGAAAGAAGCCCTTCGGGCAATCAAAATCAGCAAAAAGGGCACCGCGAAGGCCGCATCGCTGCACTTTTACCACGTACATTGGGCCCGGGGGTTAATGAGGCGGCTCTTTTGCCATGACGGTCGGATTCTTGGCCCCGGCTCACGTACCAATCCGGCTGGTGTCTGGCTGCGGGGCCTGGTTCGCGAGCGCGTCCACTGCATCTGTCCACCTTTTTCGAAATACACCGACCGGGATAACGCTGAAGGGTTGGTCCGCAGAGGGATCCGAGCGAGCCCGCTGTGATCGCGCACTGGGGAGCTGACCCCATCGTCTGAGTGGGAAAAGGCGATCAATTGCGTCGGGTTATGTGCTGCGCGGCAGCCCCCAAGGGGCCACCAAGGCGGGAAAGCGCGCTCTTGGGCGGGGAAATGAGCCCTTCGGGCGATCAAAATGAGCAAAAAGGGCACTGCAAAGGCCGCATCGCTAGGTTCTTACCACGCACACTGGCTTCGGGGGTAAATGGGGCGGCTCTCTTGCCATCGCGGCCACATCCTTAGCCCGGCCTCACGTACCAATCCGGCTGGTGTCTGACTGCAGGGCCTGTTTCGCGAGCGCGTCCATTGCATCTGTCCACCTTTTTTGAAATACACCGACCGGGGCAACACCGAAGGGTTGGTCCGCAGAGGGATCCGAGCGAGCCCGCTGTGATCGCGCACTGGGGAGCTGACCCCATCGTCTGAGTGGGAAAAGGCGATCAATTGCGTCGGGTTATGTGCTGCGCGGCAGCCCCCAAGGGGCCACCAAGGCGGGAAAGCGTGCTCTTAGGCAGCGAAATGAGCCCTTCGGGCGATCAAAATGAGCAAAAAGGGCACTGCAAAGGCCGCATCGCTAGGTTCTTACCACCAACCCAAGCGAGCGCAGGGAGATTACCGCAGTTTTTTGCGTGGCCCCTCGGGCGTGTCACTCTCTAGACTGTCTCAATGCCATGCCTTTGCAGGTACTGCTTTAGCTCAGATATGCGAATCTGGCCGAAATGGAATACTGATGCCGCTAACAGAACGTCGGCCCCGGCCCTAGCCGCAGCAAGGAAATGCGCAGTGGTACCCGCTCCACCTGAGGCGACGATAGGCACTGATACTACCTCTCTCAGTCTACGTATCAGGGGAATGTCATAGCCTTTCTTGGCCCCGTCACAGGCCTTGCTGGTGGGAAGGATCATTCCGGCACCACGGCTGGCGACTTCTTGCGCCCAGTCCACCGCATCGAGTCCGGTAGCGGTTCTGCCCCCGTCGACATACACTTCGTACCCTGATGATGTGGTGCTTGAACGGTCGATGTCGATGGCCACTACGACTCCGGAGGGCTCCAACACTCGGGCTAGGTCATCAATGAGCTCGGGGTGGCGGAATGCAGCTGAGCTAAGGCAGACGCGATCGGCGCCCGCACTTAGTACTCTTTGTGCATCCGAGACAGAAGAGATACCCCCTCCCACAGTGAGGGGAATGGTGATGGCCTCAGCTACCTGTCTCACAACCTCGAGCGTGGTTCCGCGGTTTTCCACGGTAGCGGTGA
Source organism: Limnochordia bacterium (assembly GCA_050951545.1). Classification (GTDB taxonomy): domain Bacteria; phylum Bacillota; class Limnochordia; order DTU080; family DTU080; genus DTU080. Next base: position 119,050 of record JBMNJG010000004.1, read on the forward strand.
TGTCTAGAAAGGCCAGCTCGTCCGCACCATCCTGCATGTAGGCCTGCGCGGCAAGCACCGGATCTCCGGCATCCTGAAGGTCAACAAACTTGACCCCTTTCACTACACGGCCACCTTTAATGTCGAGGCACGGCATGATCCGTACTTTTTGCATGGGCATAGCTCCTGACTATGGATACTGATGGACCACAGAGCTGGTACGCGACCTATGGTTCTTCAGTGAGGTGCTCGTATCCTTGCGGCTCGCGAAAATGGAAGCAGGTTGGGTGGCTCACTCGGCGAATACGCTCATGTTGATGACGGCGCGTCAAAGTATTCACAAAGGATTCTCAAAGGGGTGGCAGATGTGAGTGGGATTGGTGAGCGGTCTTCATCGGGGAACGGGGCAGTGCTCGTCTACTACGCTCCGGAAGCCAGGGAGTTTGTCTCAGAGGTGGTGTTGGCCCCTCTCGAACATATCGGACTTCCCTTTCAACTCGCCGAAACGCGCCTGGGTCTGCCAGGAGACCAGCTCTTGGAGTCGGCAAGAGCTCTCATCATCTCCCACAGAGGTTTGCTGGCCAGTCTATCAGACGATGAGAGTCTCCGCTTGATTGAAGCCGTTCAACGCGGCTTGGGCGTCTTCTGTCTGGATTGTGAACTGGGTGGGATGCCAGATCGGCTGAAGAAGGCCCTTGACATCGAGAGTGCATCCTCTGTCGTAGCAGTCCAGGGAGTAGGCTTTGATTCCGGTCACGCCATCACCGCCACCCGGGAGGATGGTGAACGCGTCCTTCTTCCTAACTCCGTACCAGCACAGGCGCCTGCCAGGTTGGGGACTCCATGGAGTAGCCCGATGCGGCAGGCTGTGTCAGGCGCTCCGCTCATGGCTTGTCGGGCTTTAGGCTCTGGACGCGTGGTACAGTGGTTCGTCTCGGGGGAGTTGTGGACTAAGGCTGTCTACGGTCACGGCATGGGGCTTGATGACATCTTCTGGAAGAGCTTGGTCTGGATGTGTAGGAAGCCAGTCGCTCTGAAGGCTATGCCGCCTTTTGTCACCCTGCGCATGGACGACTGCCAGGGTTCGGGCGGTTTTTGGTATACTCTGCAGTCCTGTTTATACAACAATCGACCACTGCCAGAGCCATATAAGCGCATGATCCTTGATCGGATCTCGGGCCAAAGTAGCTGTGCCTATCACTTTGGGTATCTCGACGTCTTCCACCGTCATGGCTATCATGTGCATCTGGGCGTTTATCCTGATCAGATTCGGCCTGACGACATGGCTGCCTTTCAGAGATACTGGCAACGCGGCTGCATGGAGTTCTCGATCCATGCCTTTGCGGATTACTATGACGTCGATGCTGGCGGTGTCGATGATTTCGTGTACATGCGGGATCACGTTAGTGCAGGCCATGGCAAGTGGCGGGTCATTGAGGAGACCCCAGAGGTTCTCGAACAGAAGTTCGCCCGGCTTGACGCCTGGATGGCGCACTGGCAGATAGCGGCGTCGCCTGTGCTCAACACGCATTGGGCGAACCCGGGTATCGCGAGTCTACCGTTTCTCAAGGCTCGGGGTTGGCGCTACATGATGTTTGGCCTCTCGTTTGGCAAGCCCTACAATGCCAACATCGAAGCGGACTGGCGCAAAGGTCCATATGGACACAACGGCTTCATTCTCGATTACATGCCGGTCCCCGATGAGGCCAAGGGCATAGAGTCGGACGATTTCTTCGCGGTCGTGGGCCATCCCTATGACTACTCGCCGTCGGACCAGGCGATTGATTTTGCCTCCAGCGACTACACGATGAAAATGGGTGGACAGCCCAGCAACGATATCGATGCTTGCGCAAACAAGCTGGTCAAGCAGATTCGCCGCGGGATCGACGCCCGTTTTTTTGGTTGTCCGATGACACACGAACAGGGGCTAGCGACGTTGACCAAAGAGGAACTCGACACTCTCTTGACTATAGCGGGGCAGCGGCTGCAGCGTTACGATCTTCTGCATAGACCCTATGCAGAGATTGCTGCCTATGCTAAGGCGAAAGTGGACACGCACATCGCTGACGCTGAGATTCATGGCGACAACGTTAGGCTTCAACTTGATGGGCAGGCGCTTGTCCCGCTACAGATAGAGGTGTGGACCGACTGTGGTGACGGCTTGGCCTGCGTTACGCATACGATCAAGCCTTTTGCAGGGCAGACGACGGTGCTTCTTTAGATCATCAGTGGGCTGAGGGTGTGACATACAATGAGACTACTGAAAGCTATATTGACGGGTTTGGGTGGGTTCATTCTGCTTATGGGGGTCGTGGGTCTTCTTCTTATGATAGGCCAATCAGCTGTTAAGGACCTCTCTGTGGACACCGTCAATTTCACAGACCTCAAAGATGGCGTCTACACAGGTCAGTATCGCAACGGCCGCTGGACCAACAGCGTGGAGGTCAGGGTAGCCGCTGGCCAGATGACGGCAATCGAGGTGGTCAGGGATGTTCGCTTTCCATCGGCGAAAATCCGGATGGATACAATCGACAAGATTCTCAAGGCGCAGTCGTTGGAGATAGACGCCATTGCTGGGGCGACAGTTACCACGAAGGCGTACCTCAAGGCAGTAGAGAACGCTCTCGTAGGAGCTAAGTGACGCCATAGGTCGTGCCCTATGGCATGAAGTACGAGGAGGTCCATTAGATGAACAGTGGAACTCCGTTTCTGGCGAGCATTACTGCGTTTGAGCAGCAAGACCAGCGGCATGCTCCACCGATGGGCGCAGTGCTCTTCGTCGGTAGCTCAACGATCACGCTATGGAAAACCCTTGAAGAGGATTTCGCCCCGGTGCCTGTGCTAAACCGGGGGTTCGGTGGCTCCACTGTGGCTCAGGTAACCGGCTATGCCGAACGGATTGTCTGGCCCTATAGGCCACGGCTCATTGTGTTCTATTCGGGTGATAACGACCTAGCTAAGGGAAAGATCCCGGAGGCCGTCCTCGCTGACTATGAGGAGTTTATCGCCGTCACTCACCAGCATCTCCCTCAGACGCGTATTGCCTTGGTGTCGACCAAACCGAGTCCCGCACGCGCCCACCTGTTGGCCGCGGTACGGACGCTCAACGACTCTTTGCGAGAGCTTACTCAAGGCGATAGCCGGTTGGCCTACATTGATCTGTTCAGCGTCATGCTTGGCCCAGATGGTTCACCGCGCGCGGAGTTGTTTGGGGAAGATGGCCTGCACTTAAACAAGGCCGGATACCAACTATGGACAGAGGTGATTCGGCCTTATCTTAGCTGACTAGCTCACGCGCGAGATGTGTCAATGGGCATCGACTGCTGCGGCCGCCTGTTCGATCTCCCGTAGCAGGAGGGGGTTGTCTGCTTCCGGTACCGCCGTAGAGGGCAGGCTCAGAGTATCGGCGCAGACCCCCTGCAAGGCGAGTACGCGTTTTTTCCAGGCAATGCTGGCTACGCTGCCGCTGTAGCGGCCATTAAGGTGGTTGATCTTGTCCATTACAGAGGCCAGGTGGTCAAGCTCCTGTGGGTCATGGCGCTTTTCCCACAGCGTGGCGAGCAACTGAGGAAGCACATTGCCCAAGGATGGCACCAGCCCATCGGCGCCTTGAGCAACGGCCTGCCGCGTCAGTGCTTCACTGCCACTTAGGTAGGCAGCTTGGCGCTGGCAGCCTCCCAATGCCTCGATAAAGGCGGTCAGCTTAGCTGGGTTGCCGCTGCTGTCTTTGACCCCGGCCACAGACGATGCCAACTTGGTCACGACTGTCGGGGAGAGTGCAGCCTGGGCATGACCAGGGATATCGTACAAGAGTAACGGCAGAGAGGAGCATGCTACCAACTCCGCAAACCAGGCGAAAGCCTCTGCATCATCGTGAACAGGGAAGTAGTAGGGCAGTCCGGCTACGCAGCAGTCGACCCCAGCGACCTTTGCCGCCTGGATGTGGTCACGGACCGCGCGGAGACTAGAGTCAGTTACGCCGGCATAGACTACCATGCGATTGGCAGTGTATTCTGCAGCCAATGCGAAAAGGCAATGGCGCTGTCGCGCTTGCAGACGCGCATACTCACCTGTGGTTCCGGCAACAAAGATTCCGTCGATTCCTGCGGTAACCATGTTCTCAATGAGGCGTCGAAGCCCTTGTCTGTCGACACATTCATTGTCCCTAAGAGGGGTAACCAATGGCACGACGATCCCTTGTACTTGCACGGTAACACCTCCATGAATCACGCAGGTTGGTCCCAGGCCGCGAGTTTCTCGATTGTTGCTGGGACTTCGAACAGGTCTACGATCACGGCATCTGGAACGAGCTGCTCAGGTGAGAAATCATAGAGCTGTGCTGCAAACTCATTCGCTGACCGCGCGGCGAGTAGAGACAGAATCTGGGGATGCTCAGGCCTCTCCACAGGTTCACAGGAAGCAATGGCTTCAGGCAGTGAGGGACACATCCACAGTACACGCATGTTCGCGGCTTTGGCTCCCGCGATGTCGTGGATGAGAGTGTCACCGATATGAAACGCCGATGCGGCACTGTGGGCCCCAATTCTCTCAGCGGCAACGTGGAAGATGGCTGGGTCTGGTTTGGCGGTGCCAGTCTCTTCCGGCGATATGAGGGTCGCAAAGTACGCGTACAGACCAAGAGCCTCCAAAACTGGCTGCTGGTAGCGCGTGAAGCCGTTGCTTACCCCAACAAGCACGTGGCCGCGGCCCGACAACTCCTGCAGGATCTTGGCCGCACCCTCAAAGGCTGAGATATGGCCTTGTCTACATCCTTCCTCCACCAGTTGCGCGACGTCAAAAGCTTCGTGGCAGTCTACGGCTCGAGCCACCGTGGTGGCCGCGGCATCCCAGTCGTAGGTATCACGCAGCTGTCCGCTCTGCAGCCACAGAGCCGTCTGGGCGAAGATGGCGGCAATGATCTCTCGGCCTTTTCGATCCAGTCCCGGAAGCCTGATCTGCTCAGGAGTCGGGGTAATCCCCTGCTGCAGTGGACTGAGGAACTGCGGTGGCAGCCCGCGCCAGTAGGGACCGATGATCCGGGCCAGAGTGGGCAGTACGTACCCTCCGAACGGGTTGTTCTGAAGTACACCGTCGAGATCAAAGGTGACCAGTTTCATCATCGTCAGTTCCTCTCCAGGTTTCTTCTGCTTCTTCTGCTTCTTCTTCGTGCAGCGTTTGTGAATCCCCTGCGTCGACACAGATGCGTATGCTACACTGGCATGGGAGCTACGGTATACCTGGGCGCCCGACCCTACGGGTGGCGACCCGCCACGAGCTACGAAAAGGAGGGGCGCTCATGTCGATGCTGCAGCGTAAAAGGATTTTCAAAGGCGGGGAAGACAGTGAACCTTTATGTAAGTCACATGAGGACAGGTCACTGGCAGTGGCATGGCAGCCATCGCTTGCCTGGCAGTTGGTTCGGGCCCCTCAGAAATGCCAGTGATCTGCACAGTCTGCTGGCCTCTCGTCCCTACTTACACGGGCGCATTCCTCCTGTTTCGGATTGGACAGCCTGTCTTCTGGTGGTGACAGCCCTTGGTGAAGCGCCAACTGGGGGACATGCCGTGAAGGTAAATGAGATCGTCTGCCTAGCCGATGCGATACGGGTGACGGTGCATGTGCGCAGTCCGGCACCCACGGATCTCGTGATCCAAGCCCTGACCTATCCGGTGGACAGCGTGTGCCTACGTCGGGACCTGGTGCCTACGTGCATCCCTTGGATCTTTTTGGACCAGACAGGCCAGCGGTTAATGACTGATATAGAGTGAACGGCAAGGCGCGAACGAGCGCGCCTTGCCGTTTCTTCACCGCGAGGCTAGGCAAAATCTTGCCCCACGTTCCCAGCCCACAGATCAAGGAAGTCTAGCAACTCGGAGCGGGACGGGCTGTGCTCGTAGCGCACGTAGAATCCTGACGTGGCCGTGCCTAAGACCAAGCAATCCTTTGGATAGAGGTTGAGCACCTGTCCCAGGCAGAAGCCAGCGTTGAAGTTATCGCCTGCTCCCGTGGTGAGCTTAGGCTGTGAAGTGTAGGGACCGTCGACTATACAGAAAGCCCCGTTGATCACGCAAGCAGCTTGGCCTAGAGGATGCACGACGACCCCGTAGGTATCCATGCTTTCGGCGATCGCCTTGGTGATCTCATCGAGAGGAGCATCCGCAGGCTCGCAGCTGAGCTCAAGCCTGAGGGCCTCGGCCACTTGTGTAGCTTCTTTGCGATTGAGGCCAAGGGTGGCTCTGCAAGGGCCGTCGAATCGCCGAATCGTCTCCAGGGCCTCTACGATCTCAGAACGAGAGCGTTTCTCGGGGTCGGCTAGATCGAAGAAGATCATCGGCGCCTCCTCGTATGTCGTGGCGGAAAACACATCGTCGATGAGATGCTGCCAGAGCTCCGTCATAAAGGGGATCATTGTCCAATTGACCGTGGCGATGAGTCTGGTTCGCGAGAACAGTTCGATCAACTGAGGCAGAGGGATGGCCGCCAGAAGGTTCTCCCAGTTGATATCCTTAATAGTCTCGAGCTTTCCTAACATGACCTTACCATCGCTGAACTCCAGGGCGTCGGTGTGTCCAGGATCGGCGATAGAGATGACCCGGGCCTTTAGAGCCAACTCCCTAAAGACTGGATGCAAGGGTTGGCCAACGGCACCAATGTACGTAATATCCAGGCCCAGTGCGGCCAGGGCGTTGGCCATAATGGGGCCGTTGCCTCCCAGTTTGACTGCTTTGGGGACGAGCTCGATGTTAGTGGAAAGCCCTGCAGCTTTTGTGATCCTTTCGCCAAGCTCTGCGATGGTGCCAATCTTGGTGTAGGTGTCGGGTGAAGTGCGCTTGTCGACTGCTTCAATGATCTCATCAACGAACCCGTCAAACCCAATCACAGCTTGGGTCCCAGCTATCTGCGCGCTGCTTAGAGCATCTTTGGCGCGCTGTATCGCGTTCGATATTTCTACAGTCATGGCAGTCCCTCCTTGAATGGTTTCCCTAGCAGATGGAGTTCGTCTGCCATGCATCTATAACCTCCCTGTGTGCATACCGAAGAGCATGAAGTGTGGGCCAACGGCAAACACTTCGGATGCACAGACAGGCGTATGCTCTTTGACACTGCTGGAGCGGTGTGGTAACCTACAGTGAAAATGACACGGCATCCTTTTACAGGCAGGGGGATATTGTATCGATGACGTCCAACACGAAGCTCCTTCAATGGGTCAAGAAGATGGCAGAACTCTGCCAGCCAGACGCCGTTTACTGGTGCAATGGATCACAGCAGGAGTATGACGACCTCTGCGATCTCATGGTCGCTCAGGGTACGTTTGTGAGGCTCAATGAACAGAAACGTCCCGGTAGCTTCCTGTGCCGTTCTCATCCGGATGATGTGGCGCGCGTAGAAGACAGAACGTTCATCTGTACCCGCCGTCGTGAAGATGCTGGTCCAACGAATAACTGGGTAGACCCTGTGGAGATGAAGACGACCCTGAAGGGGCTGTTTAGAGGCTCCATGCGAGGGCGGACCATGTATGTGATTCCGTTTAGCATGGGGCCCTTGGGTTCTGACATTTCGCACATTGGGGTAGAGCTGACGGATTCCCCGTATGTGGTGGCCAACATGCGCATCATGACGCGTATGGGGCAGGCTGTCCTTGACGTATTGGGCCCAGATGGCGATTTCGTGCCCTGCCTGCATTCTGTAGGTGCGCCGTTGCAGCCGGGTGAGAAGGACGTCCCCTGGCCGTGCAATCCGGAGCACAAGTATATTGTCCATTTTCCCGAGGAGAAGAGCATTTGGTCCTATGGCAGTGGTTATGGGGGCAATGCTCTCTTGGGTAAGAAGTGTTTTGCGCTGCGCATAGCATCTTATATGGCGCGGGAACAGGGCTGGCTGGCTGAGCACATGCTTATTGTGGGTTTTGAGTCGCCCGAGGGCGAAAAGACTTATGTGGCCGCTGCCTTTCCCAGCGCGTGTGGCAAGACCAATCTGGCCATGCTCATCCCGCCTGCGCATCTCGAGGGCTGGAAGGTCTGGACGGTCGGCGACGACATCGCGTGGATCAAACCGGGCCAGGATGGTCGCTTATATGCCATCAATCCCGAGGCAGGTTTCTTTGGTGTGGCACCAGGGACATCCATGTCGTCTAACAGGAACGCCATGCTGTCAATCCGCGCGAACTCCATTTTCACCAACGTAGCGCTCACTCCTGATGGGGATGTCTGGTGGGAGGGTATGAGCGAGACTCCGCCAGCGTCATGTATCGACTGGCTGGGACAGGAATGGACCCCGGACAGCGGTCGGCCAGCGGCCCATCCTAACGCTCGTTTTACCGCTCCGATCGCACAGTGCCCGGTTGTGGATCCAGCTTGGGATGACCCCCAGGGCGTGCCCATTAGTGCTTTCGTGTTCGGTGGTCGCCGTGCCAACAATGTACCCTTGGTCTTTGAGGCCTATAACTGGGGACACGGAGTCTACTTGGGGGCCACCATGGGCTCTGAGACAACCGCAGCCGCTGCAGGTGCCGTGGGTCGGGTGCGAAGAGATCCTTTTGCCATGCTGCCGTTTGCTGGCTACCACATGGGAGATTACTTTGCGCATTGGATCAGCATGCGCAAACGGGTGGCACACCCTCCGCGTTTTTTCCACGTCAACTGGTTCCGTAAGAATGAAGAGGGTAACATCGTGTGGCCTGGATTCGGCGAGAACATGCGCGTAATGAAGTGGATTGTCGACCGTTGCCGAGGGCGGGTCGGGGCTGTCGAAACACCGTTAGGATGGGCGCCTGAGCCCGGCGACTTTGACCTAGGTGATCTGCCGGACTTCACCGCCGAGGACCTGGCCTGGGTGCAATCTATTGATCGAGAAGACTGGAAGAGAGAAGCGCATGAACAAGACGAGTTGTTCATCCAGCTTCATGATCGGCTACCCAAGGATCTGCTCTGTGAACGGGAGCTTCTAATATCCCGCCTCTAGGGCTGGTTGCAGGTTTCGTGTGGAGGGGGGCTGAGTGTGCCCCCCTCTGTTGGACCTACGATGCAATGTAGACGATGCTGACCACTTCTGAGCGGTTGCTCTCTTGGCCGCCCTGGTCAACAGCAGTGACAACCACCTCGAGAACCCTGCCCGCGCCCAGTTGTTTGGTCGGATGGGTGTAGAGCCTTGTCCCTGCGTCGACTTCGTGTACCAGGCCGAATTTGTCGAGCGGATCTTGCCGCAGATAGATACGGTATCCTTCGAGGTCACCCTCTGCATCTGGTACTTCAGGCCAGCTGATGTGCAGGCCGTCGCCTGTGATCGCTAGTTCCACATTGGTGGGGGCGGGTGGCGGATTGTCAATATTGCCGATGACCACGCACTCGCCAGTTACAGGATCCCACTGCAGAGAGGTTGTGCGTCCGGGCAAGATGCTTACTGTGTCCCAGTGGCTTTCATAGATCCGATCCTTGGCATAGAAGGAGTTGCTATACAGGGCGATGCTGTAGTCGTAGGTACCAGCTGGCAGCATCTTCGTCGCTGTCAGTGTACCGTCTGGCTCTTCCGTCATCGAGGTATAGCCACCTGGGTTAATGTAGAGGCGACCTTTCTGTGCTGCATGTAGTTGCGGATGAGCTTCTGGGTTCACAGTGACAGTAAGATAGCCTGGCAGAGGCCGTAGCACTAGCTCAAGCGTGGCGGTGTTGTTGGGCAAGATGCTGACATCGCCTTCGGCTTCATAGACTGCTTCGTCAGTGTCATCACAGACGCGCAGGGCTACGTGCCACACGCCAGGAAGCAAGTCCCCGACGGTCGCTGAGGCTTGAGAATCTACCACAGGAACTTGCTGTGTGCGCTGCCTGCCATCTTTGCTTACAATGAGAGTGACCGCAGAGGCATCGGGGGATAGGTCGGGAATGGAAGACAAGTTGGCGGCAATCATGAGACGACCGGAAGCCTGTGAGTCTTCTTGGACATTACTCAGGCGGTTCACGCTTCGCATGGGCAGTAGACTGCACCCGCCAGCGAGTGCCGCTATTGCCACGACAGTTGCCGCTCTCCACACCAAGGAGCGCCATCGGCTTTTGGGTAGTTGCCCAGCTCGTAAGAGAGGAGATGTGCTCATGTCCTTGGGCCTCCTATCTCCCTCCGGGTGGCCCGTATATCATAGCCTGTAAGCACCGGAGTACCAAACGCGCTAGGCACGCTTGTCGCACCGTTTGGGCAGAACGGGCACCGGACGAGCCTTTGCCAGACTCGCTCGCACGCCCGATTCGCCTCCCAGCACAGCGGAGCGTCAGGAGTCATGGACAGATAACTGCTTTTGCACTATGATGAGAAATGAAGCTGGAAAGCATGTTCGTTGCGGAAAGGGGAAGCGCATGGCTAAGAGCCAGCTCGACCTCAGTTACGAGTACAAGTATGGGTTTCGCGATGCGGAGAACTATGCCTTTAAGAGCCAGAAGGGCTTGAGCAAGGAGATCGTGGCTCAGATATCAGAGATGAAAGGCGAGCCAGCGTGGATGCGAGAACTGCGCCTGCGCGCCTACGAAATATTCGTGAGCAGACCCATGCCCACCTGGGGTGCCGATCTATCAGGGGTCGACTTCCAAGACATCTTCTACTACGTGCGGGCTAGCGAAAGGCCTGGTCAGACGTGGGATGAGGTTCCTACGGAAATCAAGAACACGTTTGATCGCCTCGGTATTCCCGAGGCTGAGCGCAAGTTTCTGGCAGGGGTTTCTGCTCAATATGAGTCAGAGGTGGTCTACCAGAGTATTCACAGCGATCTGAAGCGGCAGGGAGTCATCTTCTGTGATACGGACACGGCCCTGCGCGAGCATCCGGAGTTGTTCCGTGAGCACTTCGGTACAGTGGTACCACCTACCGACAACAAGTTCGCAGCGCTGAACTCTGCAGTATGGAGCGGCGGCAGCTTTATCTGGGTTCCGGAGGGGGTCAGCGTGGATATTCCATTGCAGGCTTACTTCCGTATCAATACGGAGAACATGGGGCAGTTCGAACGAACTTTGATCATATGCGAGCCTGGCAGTTTCGTGCACTACGTAGAAGGGTGCACTGCGCCTCAGTACTCATCAAGCTCGCTTCACAGTGCTGTCGTTGAGATCATCGTCAAAAAGGGTGCTCGTTGTCGTTACAGCACGATCCAGAACTGGTCCAAGAACGTCTACAACCTCGTTACTAAGCGCGCTCACGCTCATGAAGAGGCGACTATGGAGTGGATTGACGGCAACCTAGGCAGTCTTGTCACCATGAAGTATCCCGCTGTCTACATGTTGGGGCGCGGCGCCAAGGCAGACATCCTTTCCATCGCTCTCGCTAGTGCTGAGCAGCAGCTAGATGCGGGTGCCAAGGTAGTACACGCAGCTCCAGATACCACCTCCACGGTCGTCTCCAAGTCGATCAGCGTTGCAGGCGGGCATACCACCTATCGGGGACTCGTGCACATCGCGGGCAATGCGCAAGGCAGTAGAACCAAGGTCAACTGCGATACCCTGATTTTTGATGAAACGTCGAAATCAGACACGATTCCGCGCATCCAGGTACACAGCGACGATGTGACGATGGAGCATGAGGCTACAGTGTCAAAGGTAAGCGAGGAGCAGCTATTCTATCTCCAGAGCAGGGGCTTGAGCGAAGAGCAGGCTACCATGATGATCGTGATGGGTTTCATCGAACCATTCGCCAAGGAGCTGCCCATGGAGTATGCAGTAGAGCTCAACCGTCTCATTCAACTCGAGATGGAAGGTTCGGTGGGCTGAGAAGCGGGGAGGTTCCCGTGAGTTGCGCAGGTGGGGTACAAAGCTGTTCCTGGCACTATCGGTTCTTGTTTTTGCCCTTGATCTCTTTCTGCGTGGTGCCCTTCTGGAGTGGGGTGCTAAGTCTCCAGCGATCTGGGCAGGGGAGTACCATCGGCTGTTCAGCGCCACTTTCTTGCACGCTGATCTTCGTCATCTTCTGTTTAACATGTATGCTCTGTTTGTGTTCGGCAGTGTTGTGGAGAACCTCGTAGGCTCCGTTCGGTTCTGCATAGTATTCCTGCTGGGAGGGGCTGCAGGTTACGTAGCTAGTCTACTCGTGCAGCCCCAGTCGTTGGCTGTCGGAGCCTCCGCAGCCATTTTTGGTCTCATTGGCTATACAGTACATTTTCGCCTGCGGCGGTTGCCCAAGCGATACATGCGTATCGATACTGAGTTGCTTCAGATTCTGGGACTCAATCTTCTCATTGGTCTCCTAGTGCCGCGCATCGATCAGATCGCGCATGTAGGGGGCTTCTTGGGTGGGGCCTTGGCTGGTTCGCTGGTCGGGCTACCCAGCCCGGAGGGCCAGAGAAGCCCGACCAGCATTGAGAGGGCTATGGGCCTGCTGCCATTTGCCCTCATGGCAGCATTGGTGCTCAGCCCAGAGTGGGTCTTGACTACAACGCGGGCCATTTCGCCAGATGTCGGGGCGTATGTAGATCGTCGCTATGGTCCGTATATCCAGCCTCTGCGAGCCGATGCACAGATACTGATGTGGATCTACAGCGACGGGCGTGAGGGGGGTTGGCAGCCAGTGGACAAGGTGTTGCAGATTGATACGCGGCGGCCCGCACAACTAGCTTTATTCTGGCGGTGGGAAAAGGGCCGCGGCGCGACCACGGCGGGGTTCCCCTACGTTGTCCATTGGGAACGTCTGGACCCCAGCGGGCAGGTAACGGCTTATCATATGGAGACGGGCACCGCCTATGCACCGGATCCGGACCCCACTCTGATCTATGCCAGGAGCAGCATGCCAGTTGCCATTGGGCGCTGGCAGGTGCGACTCGTGGTCGATGGTCGTGAGGTTTGGAGGCAGCGCTGTGATGTGGTGGAGGAAGGGAGAAGAGCAGAAGGATGAGTCAAGTGGTCTATTTGAACGGATCGTTTGTGCCCTATGCAGAAGCAGTAGTTCCCATAGAGGATCGCGGTTTTGTCTTCGCGGATGGCGTCTACGAAGCGGTTCGCTTCTACGGAGGGAAGCCTTTTGCGTTGGATGAGCATCTCGCTCGCTTGGAGCGTAGTGCGGCAGCTATCGACCTCGAGCTACCTGCTGTGGAAGAGCTTGCCATGGCCACTCGCGAGACAGTTGTGCGCAACAGATGCTCAGACGCTGTTGTCTATCTGCAGGTGACACGAGGTAGCGCTCCCCGCAAACATGAGTTTCCCGTACCGAGCACTACCCCCACTGTCTTCATGATCGCTCGTGAGGTTGCTCGCCCTGATGCCAAGCGGCTGGCTGCAGGCGTAGCCTGTATCACGGTTCCAGACATACGTTGGCATCGGTGCAACATCAAGTCGATTGCTCTGCTGCCGAATGTGCTCGCTAAGCAACAGGCGGCCGAGGCTGGTGCGGCTGAGGCGGTTTTAGTGCGTGACGGAGTCGTGACTGAGGGGGGGAGCTCCAATTTCTTCCTCGTCCGCGATAGCTGCCTGTTCACACATCCGGCTGATGAGCATATCCTCGCGGGGATCACCCGCGGTATCGTGCTTTCCTTGGCTCGCGAGCTGCGGATCGAGGTACGAGAAGAGAAGTTCGGTCTTTCAGAAGTGGAAACGGCCAATGAGGCCTTTATTTCCAGTACGGGCATTGAGATCTTGCCTGTCACGACCATAGATGACAGGCGTGTGGGATGCGGGCTTCCGGGCCCCGTGACTATGCGCCTTTGGCAAGCATACGATGCACGAATTGCTCAGCTGTCATAGATCACAGGGGGCGAGCTCGTATGAGACTCGCCCCACAGTCGCTCCTCATAACACAGTCGACGTCAGTGCGTGAGTTGCAGCCTGAGGCTCAGATCAAGGACGGGCGCTGAGTGTGTAAGCCAGCCCATCGAGATAATATCAACGCCCGTGGCAGCCACCGTGGCGATGTGCTCGATTCGGATGTTTCCGGAGGCTTCAACGAGGGCTCGGCGGTCGATCCTGATGACAGCTTCGCGCATGGTCTCGGGATCCATGTTGTCCAACATGATGGTGTCTACGCGGGCTGCCAGTGCCTCATCCACCTGAGCAAGGGTCTCCACCTCGACTTCGATCTTCACCAAATGGCCAATTCGCTCGCGTACTCGTCGGACTGCTTCGCTGATACCGCCTGCTACGGCCAGATGGTTGTCCTTGATCAGCACTGCATCGTCGAGCCCGAGACGGTGGTTGAAGCCACCGCCCACGCGCACCGCGTATTTCTCAAGGGCTCGTAGGCCTGGGGTGGTCTTACGTGTGTCTACGATGCGGGTGGCATAGGGGGCAACGGCCTCTACTGCCAATGCCGTTGCACTAGCGATACCAGAGAGGCGCTGGAGGAAATTCAGGGCCACGCGCTCGCCCAAAAGAACGCTCGCCGCTGGGCCCCGCAGGTGAAGCACTGTATCTCCGGGCTTCACGTCGGTGCCATCCGGAGCGTCGACGGTCATCTCCACGTTGGGTTCCAGCAGTTGAAAGGTCAGCATAGCTACTTCAATGCCAGCGATTCGTCCAGCCGCTTTGGCGACGATCTTGCCTCTTGCTTCGCTGCTCGATGGCACAATCGCTTCGGTAGTTAGATCGCCGTATCCGATGTCCTCATGAAGGCTACGGCGGACCGTTTCTTCAAGCCAGATGGGATTCACGTGCTTGCTCCTTTGCAGTATCTTTCCTCCGTTTACGATAAAGGCGAGGCATGCTCCAAAGGACCATCCGTGAACGAGATAACAAACACCCCGTCACGGTTGGTCGCGACACGCCGTTGCGCCCACCATGTCTGTTCAGAAGGGAAGTCCTTTCGGTAGTGGCCTCCTCGGCTCTCCTCGCGGGTAGCGGCTGCGTTGACGATCGCTTCTGCCACCTGCAGCATATTACATGCTGGATGCGTATGCGCAGCGTCTGTTGACGCGAGAAGAGCGAGCTCTTCTTTCGCCTTGGTAAGGCCGGGGGAACTGCGTTCAATTCCGGCCCTGTCCCACATAAGCTCCTGTAGGCGCTGGACGAGCTGATCGCTTTCGGGGGCTTGCGAGGGTGGCGAAGGCTGGGACATAGGACCAGCGGGCCTAGCCTTGGCACTTACGTGTGGAGTCAGAGGAGGCATGCCTTCTATCGCTGACGCTACGCGTGCCGCGAAGACCATCCCTTCCAGGAGTGAGTTGCTGGCCAGGCGGTTAGCGCCATGAACTCCAGTGCACGCAACTTCACCGCAGGCGAAGAGCCCGGGCACTGCCGTGGCTCCTTCGGTATCGGTCTGCACCCCTCCCATGATGAAGTGAGCAGCAGGGGCTACTGGTATCAGCTCGTGCCGCGGATCGATCCCTCGCTCACTGCACAGACCGAAGATAGTAGGAAAGCGAGTGGCGAAGCGTTCGCCCATATGCGTAGCGTCAAGATAGACTGCGCTGCCTCGCTGCATCTGCTCGAAAATGGCGCGGGCGACCACATCCCGTGGCGCCAGCTCTTGCCAGGGATGAATGGCGGACATGAAACGCTGGCCCTGTGCATTGAGTAGACGGGCGCCCTCGCCTCGTACAGCTTCGGAAATCAGAGGCATCGGGTTGGCATCTGTGGCTAGTGCCGTAGGGTGAAACTGCACGAACTCCATGTCTAGCAGTCGGGCTCCCGCTCTGATAGCCATGGCCTGACCATCACCAGTGGCCACAGTGGGATTGGTCGTATAGCGGTACAGCTGCCCGCAACCGCCTGAGGCCAGTACCGTGGCTCGGGCAAGACACCAGGAAAGCTCTCCGGACTCCGCGAGCAAGGCAGCACCAACACAGCGACCGCCACTGACGAGCAACTCAAGAGCCAGGCATCGCTCAACAATCGTCAGGTTGGGTGTGCGTCTAGCGTGGTCAGCCAGTGACTCTGTGAGTTCGGCGCCTGTGGCATCGCCTCGGGCGTGAACAATGCGTCGATGGCTGTGTGCAGCTTCCCTGCCCAAGACAAGCTCCCCTGATGGCGAACGATCAAAATGGGTTCCCAGAGATATCAGGTCAAGTATGCGCTGGGGACCTTCGGTCACCAACACGGCCACCGCTTCCTCTAGACAAAGACCAGCGCCAGCCTGCAACGTATCATAGAGGTGCGCCTGTGGGGAATCCGACTCGCTGATGGCGGCAGCGATACCACCCTGAGCGTACCATGTGTTGCTCTCAAGCAGCCGGCCTTTGGTGACGAGGGTCACCGAACCATGTGCTGCGGCTCGGATGGCCGTGTAGAGACCAGCTACACCACTACCGATAATAAGGAAATCAGTTTTCCGATGCTCTGTCATGCCGCTAGAATCAGTCCTATCTAAAGGGAGCGCGAATGGCGAGCTGTCTAGGGCGACGGGCCGGGGTGTGTGCCGCGGCCCATCGTATGCTGATGCTAGAGATTAGCGCAGATCAGGTCGCCGATTTCGCTCGTAGAGTATCCCATGCGGCCCGCCGCCATGCTGTCTAGCATGGGGCAGACCTTCGCTATGGCCTGCTCAACGGCTGTCCCTGCTTCGCTGTTGCCCAGCGCGTCCAGCATCATCGAGACCGCGGAAATGGCCGCCAATGGGTTGATCACATTCCTGCCTGTGTACTTCGGCGCGGAGCCACCAATGGGCTCGAACATCGATACACCTTCAGGGTTGATGTTGCCACCTGCGGCGATGCCCATGCCTCCCTGAATGATTGCCCCAAGATCCGTAATGATATCGCCGAACATGTTATCCGTGACAATGCAGTCGAACCACTCGGGGTTTTTCACCATCCACATGACGGTGGCGTCTACGTGAGCGTAATCGCGTTGGATGTCGGGGTACTCCGTAGAGCCCAGTTCGTGAAAAGTCCGTTCCCACAGGTCAAAGGCAAAGGTGAGTACATTAGTCTTGCCGCATAGGGTGAGCTTCCGCTGTCTGTTGCGCTTGCGGGCGAGCTCAAAGGCGTAGCGCAGGCAACGCTCAACACCTCGCCGTGTGTTCACAGACTCCTGTATGGCCACCTCATCGGGTGTTCCGCGCCGTAGAAATCCACCTGCACCAGTGTAGAGACCTTCGGTATTTTCGCGGACGACCATGAAGTCGATCTCAGCGGGACCTTTGTCTTTTAGGGGGGTCTCTACGCCTGGGTAGAGCTTTACAGGACGCAGGTTGATGTACTGGTCCAACTCAAAACGGAGGCGCAGCAAAATCCCCTTTTCCAAGACACCAGGCTTAACCTCTGGGTGCCCGATGGCACCAAGATAGATGGCATCAAACTGCCGCAACTCGTCCACCGCTGAGTCAGGAAGAACTTCGCCGGTACGTAGGTAGCGTTCGCCGCCAAAATCGTAGGTCACCGTTTCGTAGCGGAAGCCGTACTTGGCAGCCACCGCTTCGAGTACTTTCAATCCCTCGCGAACCACTTCCGGGCCGGTTCCGTCGCCCCCAATAACTGCGATCCTGTACATGGACAGCCTCCCCAGTGAATCGTGTCACGCTGTGCGGGCACTTGAAGAATCAAGCTTCGTTGACGTCGCCTTTTCTCCTGCCAGGAGCATGCTTCTCACGCTGTATACAAGCCTACGCAAGCCAACGGCGCATGAACGGCCATATGCCCGCCTTGTAGTATCGGTGACCACCCTCGCCAGTGTAGAGCTCACAGCGCTCGCCCACACCAGCTGCCGTATACGCTTCTTTCACCCTCTCGAATGCAGCCTGTGTAGCTTCATAGGGGAAGATGGGGTCTGTGCGGCCAGCTACGGCCAAAAAGGCGCGAGGGGCAGTGAGGCTGGCCACGTCATACATCTCGGCAACGGCCAACAGGCCTGGCACGTAGTTGCATTCGCAGTGGCGTATAGAACCGATAGAGTGCTCGAACGTACAGAAATAAGAGGATGGAGCGCTAACCGTGATTCGCTCGTCACAGGCGCCAGCGAACAGGGAGACGGTACCGCCACCCGAGTTTCCTGTGACAGCGACCCGCGAAGTGTCAATCTCAGGGCGCGTGGTCGCGTAATCGATCAAACGCATCACATCCCAGACACGCTCACCAATCAAGGTTCTGCCAAACATCATGGCGTGCATTTGCATTGTGCGACAGGAGTTGTTCGCATCCTTGTCGATCTCAGGTTGGCGGCGCAGCCCCGCGAAACCTCGCATGTCAGGGGCGATAGCCACATAGCCTTCGCGCACAGCCTGCAAGGCGACATCACGTTCACCAGCTTCTAGGTCTTTGCGCTCAGCTTCAGTCTCCCACATCCCAACGTACGTCTTTTTCGCCGCTTTTCCGTGACCGTGGGGAGTAATGACGAGCGGAAGGGCTCCGTCTTGTGTTTTGGGGCGCAGCAGATAGAAGGGCACCATAAAGCCCGGCTCCGTCTCTAGTGTCCACTCTTCGCGGAGATGATCGTCCATCTCCTCAGTCCCTATTTGCCGGGCTACAGGGGCATTGCTGCAACGAGCAGAGATTCTGTTGAGCCCCAGGAGTTTGTGCAGATACGGTCGGAAATCGCGCTGCCAGGCCTCGAATTCCGCTTTCGTCTTGGCGCGGCAGGCGAAAGGACGGTAGCTCTCCGACGCGAGTACGTGTACATAGTTATCCGGTGTGAGCTGCAAGGTTTCGGTCATATAGCCCACGCCTCCCTTTCTAAGGAATGGCTTGATACCAGAATGGGGTTCTAGTCCAGATGTCGGGATCCTTCCACTCGGCGCAGGAGAAAGGCGTCTTTCCAGGAAATCTGTCGGTGTTTCTCGAGATGCGGTAGGATGTGAAAGGGGAGCGTCGCTTGGCTCAGGTAGGTTCTGATGCGGTCGTGGCACGCAAGCGAGGGCGCCGCGGACGCGTGGCAGCGCTTGTGGGAGCATGGTTGGGGCTCGTGGTCTGGGCAGCGGCTAGTTACGCGCCTTTGGATCAGCTAGGCGTGGAACTCTATCGACCGTATTTCCTCCCCTGTGCTACTGTGCTATCGCTGTGGCTGCCCCTAAGCCGGGCAATTGATTGGGTGCGCACCCGTCGCGTAGAAAGCGGTGCAGTTTACCTGCTCTTGGCCGTCGGTTCGGTTCTGGCCGGGAGGTGGTCGGATGCGGTGCTTATTCTCAGTGTTGGGACGTCAGTGTCTGCACTCCGTGCCTCATTATGCGAGCGGGCTAGCCAGCCTGTTGAGATGTGGCAAGAGGTTTTGGATGCCGCTCAGGCTGCAGCGCAGACCTCCAGCCAAGTCACGGATGACGGTGGCCTCGCCACGGTGGTTGTCCCGACAGACACGGTGGTCCCATATGATGGTTTCGTCTTGGGCGACGGGGCGTGGGTGGCCTCCTTCTGGGCAGAGTCTCCCACGGTCAGCCTAGAGCCCGAAGACCCAGTCTTTGCGGGTGATATCAACCTAGGTGATCCACTGAGTCTCGTGGTCGCTCGTAGCGGAGCTGACACGGTGCTCTCTCGCACGGTGGCCATGGGGCAAGCTGCTCTATGTCAGGGTGAGGGGGCGAATGTGCTGCTCTCTGCACTCAACAGGTGGTCCTTGGTGTGTACCATAGCAGCCGTGGTGATGGCCGTGGGTCTCCCCGTGCTGTGGGGCGCCTCCGTCAAAAGGGTATTGGTTAGAAGCATGAGTCTCGTGGCGCTAGCGATCCCTGGGGCTTGGTCTGTAGCTGCTGAACTGCCGCATGTCGCAGCAGTAGGGGCTGCTTTGCGCAGAGGCGTGATTCCTATGTACCAATCGGTTCTTAGTCGAGTTGCTCGGTTGCGAATGCTCGTGGTCGTGAATGTGACGACGATTACCAGTCGCCAGGCACTGGTCGTCGACGTACTGCCCCTGAAGCCGCAGGCGTGCGCCCCTGATGAACTGCTAACTGTGGCAGCCGCAGTAGAGACTGCGGCCAGGGCGAGCCATCCTTTTGCAAGAGCCATTCGCCGAGCATCTCGTAACGAAAAGCTTGCTTTGCCGCATGCTGAGCAAGGGAGGCAGTGGCCTGGTTTGGGTGTTTCAGCTCTCGTGGACGGGCACCATTGCCTAGTGGGCAATGAGGATCTGATGCGGCAACATGGGCTGAACACAGCTGCCTTAGATCATTTGGTCGCTCAGACGAGAGAGGATGCGTGTGTACCCATCTTCTGTGCCGCCGATGGCCACATCCTTGGCGTGCTAGGTATCAGCGAGACGGAGTGTCAAGCGTGGCCGCGCACAAGTGCTCGACTGGAGAAACTCGGAGTGAAATCACTACTGCTCAGCAGTAGTGATTCGGACAGGCAGCAGCGTACTGCGTGGTTGCCCGCAAACAGCTGGGAAGTGACGCTGCTAGGTGGTCAGGAGCTGTCTACACTACGAGCTTGGGCAGGGCCTGGAGCCGTCATCGGTGTGGCTGCCGACGTTGACAGCGAACCTACGATGCTTCAGCAAGCTGATCTGGGCATCGGGCTAGGACCGATAGCGCTTCTGGGCGATGAAGGCCAGCTGGCGCTACCCAGACGCAATCTTGGTGACCTTCCCTGGCTTATCATGCAGGCGAGGCGTTTGCGGAGGAGGGCTGTCGTGATCGGTCTTGCTGCAGTGCTTTCGCGCCTAGCGCTGGCAGTGATGGTATTGCGCGGCCACTTCGAGACTCTCCAAGTGGTGCTGTTCGATGGGGCGGCGGCCGTGATACTCACAGGGGCCGCTTGGCGTCTACTGGGACGTCGATCGCCCAGCATGCCTCGGCCTTCGGCAGCCAGCAAGTAGGGGAGGGGAGCAGCAAGCCCCCCAATCGCTGCTCCTAGCGGTACGGCGATTGGGGGGGATGATCAGGCATGAGGCCCGCACAGGGTGATTGCCTTGCGAATGCGCTCGAGGCAGCTCTGACGGCCTAGAATCTCCATGCTCTCGACGAGCGGCGGGCTAACCAAGCGCCCTGTGATGGCGATGCGCAAGGGCTGGAAAGCATCCCTGGCCTTGACTTCAAGCTGCTCAGCGACACCCCGCACAGCCGCCTCTAGGTCGGTGGGCTGCCAGGGCGTGTGTGACAGCTTCTCCTCTAGAGTCATGAGAACTCGTTTTGCCTTGGCTGTCAGGGCCTTCTTCACAGCTTTGGGGTCGTACTGCGGTGGGCAGAAAAAGAAATCGGTGATGGCGCCGATTTCTGACAGCACCTTGATGCGCTCTTGTGCTAAGGCGACCACTTTTTCTAACCGCTCTAGTTCGATACCTTCGGGAGGCCCAGATAGGTATCCCGCTTTCTGCAGAAAGGGGACACAGGCTTGAGTGAGCTCGTCGATTGGCATCGAGCGGATGTAGTAGCCGTTGAGCCATTCGAGCTTTGTCAGATCGAAAATCGAGGGCGCTCTTGTGACCCGGTCGAGGCTGAATTCGGCTATCATGCGTTCGCGGCTTATCTCTTCGTTGCCGTCGACTGGTGACCAGCCCATGAGGACCAGGAAATTCAGCAAAGCTTCGGGCAGGAAACCCTTGTCGCGGTAGTCTCCGACGAAACTATCGCCGTGGCGTTTGCTGAGTTTCGTACGATCTGAGCCCAGGATGTGACCTACGTGAGCGATAACAGGCGGCTCTGCCCCCAGGGCTTCGTAGATCAGGATCTGCTGAGGCGTGTTGCTGATGTGTCCCTCGCCTCGGATGACATGGGTGATGCGCATCTCAATGTCGTCAACGGCCACGGCGAAGTTATAGGTAGGTACACCGTTGCTGCGCACAATGATCGGGTCGGACATGTCATCGGTAGGGGTCTGTATCTGTCCTCGTAAAATGTCTTCGAAGCAGACCACGCTGCCATCGGGAACGCGAAAGCGGATGGTTGGCTGGCGTCCCTCTCGCTCCAGAGCGGCCCTTTGGGTTGCACTCAGATGCAGACAGCGGCGGCTGTACGTGTATCCCGCGCCCTTCTCTTGCGCCTGGGCTCTCTCGGTAGCAAGCTCTTCTGGCGTGCAGTAGCAGAAGTACGCGTGATCCGATTCGATCAGGCGCTTGGCATAGCGATCGTAGATGCCTAGCCGCTCCATCTGCCGGTAGGGTCCATAGGCACCGCCTATGTCGGGGCCTTCATCCCAAGTTAGGCCGAGCCAGCGCATCTCATTGTAGATCACGCTTTCCCATTCAGGTTTGGATCGCTCTTGGTCGGTATCTTCAAACCGCAGAATAAAAACGCCATTCTGACTGCGGGCAAACAGCCAGTTGAAAAGCGCTGTATGCAGGTTGCCGACGTGGATGGGCCCCGTGGGAGAAGGTGCCATGCGCACGCGGACCTGTGTCTCCTGTGCCACTCGTATCACTCCTCAGAGTATCCTTCTACGTTGAAACATGGCAGGTGGTAGGTCACCATGCATGATTGTACCATACCGCAATACTGACGCGCTTGGTCTGCTTGCTTTCTGGCCGCTCCGAGAAAATCGAGTGATGCTGTACGGGTGCACGTCGGCGGCTGCTCTCAGTGTTCGCAGTTTGTGACACAAGCTTGCCACCGATAGTGTACGTTACGGCGGTGTCAGGAAGCCTTATTCGAGGTTTAGCTCTGCCGATTTCTCGACATAGAGTCATTGCTATAGGAAGGATACTATGGAGGTCTAAGGGAAATGTGGAGGTGTAATAGGTAGTTATCAACTGAGGGGGTTGAGACAATGGCGCGTCAGATTCGCTGGTGTTTGGCAGTATGCTTGGTGCTCGCTTTGGTCTGGATACCAGGGGCCTTGGCGAAGGAACAGGTGGTCTTAAAGTGGACCACATGCTGTGGGCAGGTGGATCGCCACGAGCTGTTTCAGTCGTGGGCACGGCGCTATGAGTCCCGTAATCCAGGAATAAAAGTCGAGTGGGAGTACCCTTCTGGTAGCTATGGGGCCGTATTGTTAACGCGAATCGTTGGGGGTGCGGGCCCTGATGTGATGTGGATCGGAGGTGCCTACTCAGAGCTGGCCGACCTATTCGCCTCAGTTGACGACATGCGCACGCGCACTGGTGGGCCACTGCGCGATGTCATGCCTTCGGTGTTTCCCCTGTTCTCGTGGGGAGGGAAGCTAGGTGCTGCACCCTACGGGGCCAACACAGTGCCGTTCTTCATCAACCAGCGCCTCTTCGCTGAGGCAGGTCTCCAGGTACCGTCACCCAGCTGGACCTGGGATGATTTCCTGGTCTTGATCAAGCGTCTTACGGCGGATCTCGATGGCGATGGCGAGCCCGACAGATGGGGCTTTGATATTCGTTCCGGTGGGTACCAAGGTACTGCGGTGTCGTGGGGGGGAGCACCGTTCACCCCGGACGGACGAAAGGTGGCCTTCAACAACCCCATTACGGTTGGGGTTACGCAGATTATCGTGGATCTGGTGACCAACAAGCACGGGCCCTATCAGTTACCTGCAGGCCGGGGTGACTTCGCGGCCGTAGCTAGGTCAGGTGCGGCGGCCATTGTGGCGGGCGGTGTCTGGGGGGTTCCTGCTCTGCGTCAGTTGCCCGAGGATGAATGGGAGGGCATCATCTTCCCTGGTTATGAGTATCAGGGTGAGCGATATCACGGCACGTATCTCTCAGGAGAGGCGTGGGCCATCTCAAACACAACACCCTACCCAGCAGAGGCTCGGCGCTTTGTGGAGTTCTTGCTGGATAAGGAGCAGATGCGCGAGTTCGCTCGTCTGGGCGGCATCATCCCCACCCAGCAAGCGGTGGCTCGGGAGTTCTTCCACCCATCGACCTCGAAGCCACAAAATATGGCGGCATTCTTGGATTGCCTCGAGGTGGGCAAGCCTCTCTGGAACACCCACCCCGCTGGTAATGAGGTGATTACCCGGTCAGGTACGGTCTGGTCAGACCTCTGGGCAGGTAGACTGCCTGCCATCACAGCTTACGAGCAGATGGAAGTGATTGGGAACGCCGTCTTGGCCGACTTTCTGGGCAAAGAAGCAGTAAGGTATTCTCTAGGCGGTCCGTCTCATTCTATAATGACAAGTATGGTTGACGCCTGCTGATTAGCGGGCGTCAACATTATCTCTTTGCATAGTTGCTAGACAATGGGGGTCGTAGGTAGAAGGAGATCAATAGAGTCGAAGGGAAACAGGGAGGTGAAATTGTCAGCTATCAAAGCTATCAGATCGAGGGGGGTTATCACAGAATGACGCGTCCGATTCGCTGGTGTTTGGCACTGTACTTGGTGCTCGCTTTGGTTTGGATACCAGGGGCCTTGGCGAAGGAACAGGTGGTCTTGAAGTGGACCACATGCTGTGGGCAACTGGATCGTCACGAGCTGTTTCAGTCGTGGGCGCGCCGCTATGAATCTCGTAATCCGGGAGTTAAGGTGGAGTGGGAGTACCCTGCTGGGAGCTATGGGAACGTGTTGCTGACCCGGATCGTTGGCGGCGCGGGACCTGACGTCATGTGGATCGGGGGCGCCTACTCACAGTTAGCTGACCTATTCGCCTCTGTGGAAGACATGCGAACGCGCGCTGGGGGGCCGCTGCGTGAGGTCATGCCCCAGGTATTCCCTCTTTTCACTTGGGGAGGGAAGCTGGGTGCGGCACCTTACGGGGCGAACACGGTGCCGTTCTTTGTCAACCAACGCCTTTTCGCTGAAGCAGGTCTGAGAATACCTCCACCCAACTGGACCTGGGATGATTTCCTCGTCTTGGTCAAGCGTCTTACTGTGGATCTCGATGGCGATGGCCAGCCCGATCGATGGGGTTTTGACATCCGCTCCGGAGGATACCAGTTGACCGCGCTCTCCTGGGGAGGAGCACCCTTCTCGCCTGACGGGCGCAAGGTGGCCTTCAATAACCCCATCACGGTTGGGGCTACACAAACTCTCGCAGATCTAGCAAACAACAGACACGGCCCCTATCAGTTGCCAGCAGGCCGAGGTGACTTCGCGGCAGTGGCGAGGTCTGGCGTGGTGGCTGTCGTAGCGGGCGGTGTCTGGGGGGTTCCTGCTCTGCGTCAGTTGCCCGAGGATGAATGGGAGGGCATCGTCTTTCCTGCCTATGAATATCAGGGTGAGCGCTATCACGGCTCCTATCTGTCAGGTGAGGCGTGGGCGATCTCTAACACAACACCATACCCAGAAGAAGCACGGCGGTTCGTAGAGTTCCTGCTGGAGAAGGAGCAGATGCGTGAGTTCGCCCGTCTGGGCGGCATCATTCCGACCCAGCAGTCGGTGGCCCGGGAGTTCTTCCACCCATCGACCTCGAAGCCACAAAACATGGCGGCATTCTTGGATTGCCTCGAGGTGGGCAAGCCTCTATACAATATCCACCCCGCTGGAAATGACATCATCTCCCGGTCTGGTCCGGTCTGGTCAGAGCTGTGGGCAGGCAGAATGCCCGCCTCTGCGGCACTAGAACAGATGGAGGTGATCGGAAACGCCGTCTTGGCCGACTTTTGGGCAAAGAAGCAGTAAGGTATTCTCTAGGCGGTCCGTCTCATTCTATAATGACAAGTATGGTTGACGCCTGCTGATTAGCGGGCGTCAACATTATCTCTTTGCATAGTTGCTAGACAATGGGGGTCGTAGGTAGAAGGAGATCAATAGAGTCGAAGGGAAACAGGGAGGTGAAATTGTCAGCTATCAAAGCTATCAGATCGAGGGGGGTTATCACAGAATGACGCGTCCGATTCGCTGGTGTTTGGCACTGTACTTGGTGCTCGCTTTGGTTTGGATACCAGGGGCCTTGGCGAAGGAACAGGTGGTCTTGAAGTGGACCACATGCTGTGGGCAACTGGATCGTCACGAGCTGTTTCAGTCGTGGGCGCGCCGCTATGAATCTCGTAATCCGGGAGTTAAGGTGGAGTGGGAGTACCCTGCTGGGAGCTATGGGAACGTGTTGCTGACCCGGATCGTTGGCGGCGCGGGACCTGACGTCATGTGGATCGGGGGCGCCTACTCACAGTTAGCTGACCTATTCGCCTCTGTGGAAGACATGCGAACGCGCGCTGGGGGGCCGCTGCGTGAGGTCATGCCCCAGGTATTCCCTCTTTTCACTTGGGGAGGGAAGCTGGGTGCGGCACCTTACGGGGCGAACACGGTGCCGTTCTTTGTCAACCAACGCCTTTTCGCTGAAGCAGGTCTGAGAATACCTCCACCCAACTGGACCTGGGATGATTTCCTCGTCTTGGTCAAGCGTCTTACTGTGGATCTCGATGGCGATGGCCAGCCCGATCGATGGGGTTTTGACATCCGCTCCGGAGGATACCAGTTGACCGCGCTCTCCTGGGGAGGAGCACCCTTCTCGCCTGACGGGCGCAAGGTGGCCTTCAATAACCCCATCACGGTTGGGGCTACACAAACTCTCGCAGATCTAGCAAACAACAGACACGGCCCCTATCAGTTGCCAGCAGGCCGAGGTGACTTCGCGGCAGTGGCGAGGTCTGGCGTGGTGGCTGTCGTAGCGGGCGGTGTCTGGGGGGTTCCTGCTCTGCGTCAGTTGCCCGAGGATGAATGGGAGGGCATCGTCTTTCCTGCCTATGAATATCAGGGTGAGCGCTATCACGGCTCCTATCTGTCAGGTGAGGCGTGGGCGATCTCTAACACAACACCATACCCAGAAGAAGCACGGCGGTTCGTAGAGTTCCTGCTGGAGAAGGAGCAGATGCGTGAGTTCGCCCGTCTGGGCGGCATCATTCCGACCCAGCAGTCGGTGGCCCGGGAGTTCTTCCACCCATCGACCTCGAAGCCACAAAACATGGCGGCATTCTTGGATTGCCTCGAGGTGGGCAAGCCTCTATACAATATCCACCCCGCTGGAAATGACATCATCTCCCGGTCTGGTCCGGTCTGGTCAGAGCTGTGGGCAGGCAGAATGCCCGCCTCTGCGGCACTAGAACAGATGGAGGTGATCGGAAACGCCGTCTTGGCCGACTTTTGGGCAAAGAAGCAGTAAGGTATTCTCTAGGCGGTCCGTCTCATTCTATAATGACAAGTATGGTTGACGCCTGCTGATTAGCGGGCGTCAACATTATCTCTTTGCATAGTTGCTAGACAATGGGGGTCGTAGGTAGAAGGAGATCAATAGAGTCGAAGGGAAACAGGGAGGTGAAATTGTCAGCTATCAAAGCTATCAGATCGAGGGGGGTTATCACAGAATGACGCGTCCGATTCGCTGGTGTTTGGCACTGTACTTGGTGCTCGCTTTGGTTTGGATACCAGGGGCCTTGGCGAAGGAACAGGTGGTCTTGAAGTGGACCACATGCTGTGGGCAACTGGATCGTCACGAGCTGTTTCAGTCGTGGGCGCGCCGCTATGAATCTCGTAATCCGGGAGTTAAGGTGGAGTGGGAGTACCCTGCTGGGAGCTATGGGAACGTGTTGCTGACCCGGATCGTTGGCGGCGCGGGACCTGACGTCATGTGGATCGGGGGCGCCTACTCACAGTTAGCTGACCTATTCGCCTCTGTGGAAGACATGCGAACGCGCGCTGGGGGGCCGCTGCGTGAGGTCATGCCCCAGGTATTCCCTCTTTTCACTTGGGGAGGGAAGCTGGGTGCGGCACCTTACGGGGCGAACACGGTGCCGTTCTTTGTCAACCAACGCCTTTTCGCTGAAGCAGGTCTGAGAATACCTCCACCCAACTGGACCTGGGATGATTTCCTCGTCTTGGTCAAGCGTCTTACTGTGGATCTCGATGGCGATGGCCAGCCCGATCGATGGGGTTTTGACATCCGCTCCGGAGGATACCAGTTGACCGCGCTCTCCTGGGGAGGAGCACCCTTCTCGCCTGACGGGCGCAAGGTGGCCTTCAATAACCCCATCACGGTTGGGGCTACACAAACTCTCGCAGATCTAGCAAACAACAGACACGGCCCCTATCAGTTGCCAGCAGGCCGAGGTGACTTCGCGGCAGTGGCGAGGTCTGGCGTGGTGGCTGTCGTAGCGGGCGGTGTCTGGGGGGTTCCTGCTCTGCGTCAGTTGCCCGAGGATGAATGGGAGGGCATCGTCTTTCCTGCCTATGAATATCAGGGTGAGCGCTATCACGGCTCCTATCTGTCAGGTGAGGCGTGGGCGATCTCTAACACAACACCATACCCAGAAGAAGCACGGCGGTTCGTAGAGTTCCTGCTGGAGAAGGAGCAGATGCGTGAGTTCGCCCGTCTGGGCGGCATCATTCCGACCCAGCAGTCGGTGGCCCGGGAGTTCTTCCACCCATCGACCTCGAAGCCACAAAACATGGCGGCATTCTTGGATTGCCTCGAGGTGGGCAAGCCTCTATACAATATCCACCCCGCTGGAAATGACATCATCTCCCGGTCTGGTCCGGTCTGGTCAGAGCTGTGGGCAGGCAGAATGCCCGCCTCTGCGGCACTAGAACAGATGGAGGTGATCGGAAACGCCGTCTTGGCCGACTTTTGGGCGCAGAAAAAGTAGCATCGTGTGCCTGTTGTCTGCGGCTTTATGATGGGAAGCACGCGCATAGGCGCCCGGGTTCGGGCGCCTATGCCTACCAACCAGGAAGAAAGGGATGAAAGTATGAGTAGGGTCCGTCTGGCAGTGGTTGGTTGCGGGGCGATGTTCAATACTCACGCTCAGGGTCTGAAGCAGCTGCTCGATCGTGTTGAGATCACCTATGCAGTCGATGCTGTTGAGGATAGGGCGCAGAAAGCGGCAGCGCAGTTTCCAGGCACCAAGGCCGCTACAGACTACCGACAGGTACTCGACGAAGTCGATGCGGTGATGCTGGTTCTGCCATACCACCTTCACCATCCGGTAGCCAAGGCATGCCTCGGTGCTGGCAAGCATGTGCTCCTAGAGAAACCCATGGCCAACAGCGAGGCAGAATGCCTGGATCTAATCGAAACAGCGGAAAGGTCTGGCCAGGTGTTCATGATCGCCTACTGCATGCGCTTCCATCCTCTGGTGCTCGCCATGAAAAAGCTACTGGATGAGAGAGCCTATGGCGATGTGTTCCAGGTCTCGATCTGGACGGAGCAGCTGACCATTCGTCCGCCTGATCACTGGTCACACCTACCATCAACGGGTGGGGGGCAGCTGTTTACGCATGGGTGTCACTACATCGACATCCTCCTCTGGCTCTTGGGTCGGCCACTGCGGGGCACACATATCGGTACGGAATTTGGCACCCCTTGGATGAGCAGAGAAGGGACCAGCAACGTCTGCCTCGAGTTCGAAGGTGGTCGGCTGGCTTACCACTTCGGGACATGGGGCGCTAGAGGCACGCGCCTAGGGTACGCTTTCCATGCCCACTGCACTGACGGCATGATAGAAGCAGATATCCGACACAGTCGACTAGTCGTGCACCGAAGAGGTCAGCAGATCGTGCTTGTTGAGAGCGCAGCTGGCAAACAGACTGAAAATGAGATGCATCACTTTCTCGAGTGCATTGAGACAAGCAGGCGGCCGCTGACCGACGGGCCCGGAAGTCTGCAGGGTCTGAGAGTGATCTGGCGACTGTATGAGGCTGAACGGCAACAGACAGTGGCCGATCTGCGTGGATTGGGTCTTGACGAGTACCAACGGTAAACTTTCTGTGGCTCTATGACAACCGCACGGACAACAACATTGCCAGAGGCTTGTTCTCACGCCCAGAGATAAGGAACACGGGTACGATCGGGATTTCGTCATGCACGAGCTAGGGAGGGAGAGTCTATGACGTTATTCATGATGTTAACCGACAGGGCGAGATGGGGAACCGGACAGCGAATATTTCGACTGATGCTTGCTATGATGTTGTTGCTGCACATAGCCACTGGGACAGTGAACAGTGCGGATAAGACAAAGGTGACGATGAGTACATGGGGATCACCGGAGTTCTGGGATCTGCACGAGGAAGGCATTGCCGAGTTTGAGAAGTTGAACCCACAGATAGATGTCGAGCTTCTGCGCCTACCCTGTTGCGATAAGCAATACTGGGAAGCGGTTATGGTCAGAAGTGCGGCAGGGCAGATGCCCGATGTCTTTCGCATCTGGTCAACCCAACAGACAGACATCTACCGCTCTGGGCTGGCCTTGGATATTTCCTCATATGTTTCTAAGGATGCCACGTATTTCAAGCAGTTTTTCGTTCCTCCGCTAGGCCTGGGCAAGCGCACCTATGCCCTCGCTGATGTGGTAATAGTCAACTATCTCCATACCAATGAGGACATGATGGCCAAAGTGGGATTGGAGTCGCCAGCCGATCTGTACGTCAAGGGAGCGTGGGACTACCGCGCGCTCGAGGCGACGTCGCGTCGCGTAGCGCAACGCGACGAGCACGGCAATCCGAAGGCCTTAGGGATGATCATGATCGTGCCTGACGTCTTTTTCGTTGGTGCGTGGGTGCAGATCTTTGGCGGCAGCTGGTTTGATGCTGAATTCCGTGCTTCTCAGTTTAACCAGCCTCCGGCTCTGCAAGCTCTGACGTGGTTGCAGGAGCGCTTGTCGGAGGGTAGCTTCGTCGCTAACGGTCGGTACGCTTCCTTGGAGAAGGCTGGGGAATGGGGATTGTGGTTTCAGTGGAACCTGCCCCCGGCGCCTGGTGGAGCCTATGGCAACATGCAAGCTGGCTATGTGCCATTCCCGCGAGGACCAGCTCGTGACACGACGAGCTTCCGCGTGGAGCCGTGGGCGGTGGCTGCAGCCAGTAAGCATCCGCAAGAGGCGTATGAACTCATCAAGTACATGGCAGGTCCGGGAATACGCTTCATGATCGGAAAGCAGGGGAAGGTGCCCAACTATCGCCCATCCATGGGGCTTCTGAATGCTCACGCCTCTCGCTTCGCCTACGGACTTGGCCCGCTACAGCAGCAACTCGACAAGATGGTTCCTCAGCCTGTGCCTCCTGAGCAGCGGCGGATATATGACACTCTGTTCCCCGCACTGCGTAGCATCGCAGAGGGCCAGATAGGCGCACAAGCTGCGATGGATGATGTAGCACGCCAGGTAGACGCCATCCTGCAATCAGTTAACTGATGAAGCAAGCACATACAAAGGGGCTGAACACACTGTGGCTTCCGATCTCGGGGAGAATGCTTTGCTGGAACACACGAAATCAAGCTGTGCTTTTAGGACAGGATCCGGTGTCTTTGTGCGCATCGAGGCCATCTCGCCACACATCATGCGCTGGCGTCTATCCCATGACGGGAAGTGGAGGCAGTCCCCGCTTAACAGGTATGGGTTTGTCAGTGAGAATGTGGGGAGTGACAGTCCGCACATTGTGCTCACCGAGCGCCCGGATGCCATCCAGCTGGCCACTGAAGTGTTGCAGGTGCGCACAGAACGCGCCTCTGGGCGGATGCAGTTCTGTAACGCCTCGGGGCGCCGTCTACTCCAGGGAAGTGCTACCGACGGTTTCAGGGTAAGCGCCGAGGGCCATGTGGCCAGCTTTGACATTGGCCCAGATGAGCTTTTTTACGGTTTCGGTGATCAGAATCGAGAACGGTTAGAACACCGAGGCACAAGTCCTCGCATGTGGGTGACCAATGTCAACCGCTACATCCCCATCCCCTTCTTCATGAGCAACCGAGGGTATGGGATGCTCGTCAACACCACCCGAGATCTCGCTTTCGATATAGGAAGTAAGTCGGCCGATCGTTTGACCTTCACAGTCATCGGTACCGATGTCGACTTCTACTTCATCTACGGACCGGAGCCTGCGGCCATTCTCGATCATTACACTCGATTGACGGGAAGACCCACGCTACCGCCAAAGTGGTCATTCGGTCTGTGGTTTGTCTGTCGCACGCAGGCGAATGATCATGAAGTGATTACCGATGCTTATACTTTCCGTCGCGAAGGTATTCCTTGCGATGCCATCATGCTGGAGCCCGGTTGGATGCAGACCTTCTACGACGCTTCTGTGAAGAAGGATTGGCACGTAGAACGTTTTCCCATTCCATCGTATAGCCGTACGGGTCCTGACAACTTCCCTGCGGCACTCAAGAGAATGGGCTTCAAAATCGGTCTATGGGAATGCAATGACTATGATCTGTCCATAGAGGCTGAGCGCCGACTCATGAGCCAAGAAGAGATGGATGCCCGAGACCAGGATCGCGGGGTGGACGACGGCACAAGCGAAGCGATCTACTTGGAGCCCGATGAGCATCTACGTATGCCTAGACGGCTTGATTCGCTGACTCAGAAGAACGAACCGTGGTTTGAGCATCACAAGAAGTTCATCGATCAGGGCGTGGACTTTTTCAAGCAGGATGGGGCCTATCAAGTTCTGGATCACCCGGACCGTCTCTGGGCGAACGGAATGACAGATGCTGAGATGCACAATTTGTACCCCCTGTTGTACTCGCAGCAAATGTACGAGGGCTTCAAGGAGTATACGAAGCGGCGACCCTGTTGCTTTACGCCAGCTGGTTGGGCTGGTTTGCAGCGCTACACGGGCACCTGGACCGGAGACACAGGTGGTGGCCCAGGCACTATTCTGGCTTGTCTCAATTTGGCTATGAGCGGCCATCACCTCGTCACGTGTGATATGCAGGTAACGAGCAAGGAGGGCATCCACTACGGTTTTCTCCTTCCTTGGGCACAGGTCAACAGCTGGAACTACTGGCGGCATCCGTGGCTTCTCGGCGATGAGCTCGGGCCTATCTTCAAGGAGTATGCAGAACTGCGCTACCGCCTTCTGCCATACATCTATAGCTGCGCTTATGAAGCCCATCTGACTGGCATGCCACTGATGCGACCGATGCCCCTGGCCTTTGCCACCGAGCCAGAATCTCATAACTATCTACGGCAGTGGATGTTTGGCCCGGCGCTCTTAGTGGGGGCCTTCTGCGATGAGCTATATCTGCCAGGCAGTGGAGTCTGGCACGATTACTGGACGGGAGAGTGCATTCAGGCGCCGTGTACCATTGTCTACACTGCACCGCCCAATCGAGGCGGAGCTCTGTTTGTCAAGGGCGGTACGCTTCTTCCAATGGCGCCGCCTCAGCCTTATGTGGGGTCAGCTCCAGCGAACACGATGACACTCGAGGTATTCCCCGGCGCTGACGGCCATTTCCGGCTATATGACGATGACGGGGTCAGTCTGGACTATGAACACGGTCGTTACGCGGTGACGCCATTCTGCGTGAAGCAGGAGACCAATGCTCTGACCATCGGTATTGGCGAGCGTCAGGGAAGCTATTCTGGCATGCCTGACCAGGTGCTTTATACGCTGGAGGTTCACATGCCAGAGCAGCCCGCGCGCGTGAGCACAGATGCTGGCGAAGCCAAGTGGTGCCACAAGGATGGTCTGTTGCGGGTGGATCTGGGTGCAGTGGGCCGCAAGGGATGTGTGTGCAAAATCATGTAGTAGAAGTAGGGGAGGACTAGTCATGAGGATGATCGGGCGAAAGAGCACGGCTTGTCGTATTCTTATGGTCTTCGCAGTGGTGTTTTCCAGTGTACTGGCTCAAGGGGCTAAGGTGCAACTCGTACACTTCACGTACTCGGGCCATGGCGAGCGATGGCAGGCGTGGCTGGGGGCCATCGCGAAGGATTTCGAGGCTGCTACAGGTATTGGCGTAAGGGTAGAGGTGTCGATGAGCAGCGGCGACTACCAGCCCAAGCTGTTGACAATGGTGGCTGGTGGAGTGGCGCCCGATGTCACTGATGCTCATCCCATGCTGGCGGCACCTTTCATCGCTCAGGACATTTTCGAAGACCTGGGCCCGTACATCAAGCGAGACAAGGTGCCGTTGGAGCGGATACCTCCTGCGATTGTCAGAGGGGTACAGACACCTGATGGTGTGATGTGGGGTCTCCCAGTCAGCGTCTACCCGGTCGTTACGTTCTTCAATGCCGATATGTTTGCAGAAGCCGGAATAGCCAACCCTATTCAGCTTGGCGAAAACTGGACCTGGGAAACGGCAACCACGAGTGCTCAACGGCTGACTGTTGATGCGGACCGGGATGGCGTGCCCGAACGCTATGGTCTCAACGCTATCTCCGCACGCTATGAACAGCAGGTTCATCAGGCAGGCGGCACTCTCTACGATCGCCTCGTCTATCCTACAAACAGCCGCTTCAACACGCCACCAGTTCAAACTGCACTCCAATGGATTCAGTCTCTATACGTTGACCGACTGGCATCAACTAGCGGCAATGTGCAGGTGTATCGTGGCAATGCTGCGTTTAGCGTGACAGAAGGCCCAGGTTTTATCTCGGCATACTACCAAGACGTCCCCTTTAGCTGGGATATCGCCGTTCAGCCCAAGGGCCCTGCCAATCGCGCCGCACGCGTCAACCCTGATGGTTTTCAGATCTTGGCAGCTAGTCAACACAAAGATGCCGCATGGAAGTGGATCCATTTTCTGACTACGAGTGTGGATAACCAACTGGAGTTGGTAAGATACACTAGCCGCATGCCCGCTCTGAGGGAGGCCATGCTGCGTTACCCGAAAGTGAGTACGGGAAAGCAACCGGATAACTGGTATGCGCTGGTTGATACAGCCTTCGATCCCGACGGCTATGCCGCCTACGTAATCCCCAACGCCACGGTCATCGATCCTGTGGTAAACGCGGTGCTTAACCGGATATGGCGGGGCGAGATAGCCGTGGCCACTGCGCTGGAGCAGATCGACCAACAGGTGAACGCATTGCTTCGGCCATAGGCCTGCAGGCGAAGCAAGCGCGGCTAGAGAAGCAGAACGGCAGGGTTAACCCGTGGGCCAGTTGAATGGGGGCATACAATGGCGAACGATCATCCAAGAATCCGCGTGGGGGTGGTGGGCGTCAGGCGCGGCCGGACCTTCATGAATCAGGCGCCCGCCGCCGGGATGGAGCTCGTCGCGATCTGCGATACATGGGAAGAGAAGCTGAGAGAGGTCAATGCGAAGTATAACGTGGCGACATACACAGACTACGACGCTTTTCTAGAACACGATATGGATGCGGTCGTTACCGCCAACTACTTCCACCAGCACGCGCCCTTGGCGATCAAAGCTCTGCGAGCTGGCAAGCATGTCATGAGCGAATGCGCGGCTTGTCATACGCTTGCGGAGGGAGTAGCGCTGTGTCGTGAGGTCGAGCGGAGCGGGCTGATCTACATGTTGGCTGAGAACTACCCATATACAGCAGCCAACCTTGAGTTACACCGGCTGTACCAAGCAGGAGCCATTGGTGAGGTCATGTACGCGGAGGGAGAGTACAACCATCCCATGAAAAGGGAGGACTGGATGCGCATCTCTCCTGGTCTCAGACACTGGCGCAACAATCTGGCGGCGACCTACTACTGCACGCACGCCCTGGCTCCACTGATGCACATCACTGACACCATGCCGGTCTCCGTAAACGCCTTGGCTATACCCTGGGCGAAGCCAGACCCGCTTAGTGTCAGACGTCAAGATGCTGGGGCTGTCACTCTCTGTCGCATGGGCAATGGTGCTGTCTTTCGCCTTTTCGGCATCAACGTTCCGGGGCACAGTATTTGGTACCGCCTGCATGGATCACGCGGCTTGGCTGAACTGACGAGAGGTGGAGGCTATTGGGGTCCCGGTCACGTGCGCCTCGCGCATGACCCATGGGATGTGTTGCCAGGTGAAGAGGAGGAGCGGATTTATGCTCCTGAGTTTCCAGCCTGGGCTCAGAGAGCAGCAGAGGCGGGACATGGTGGCGGAGACTTCTTTACGAGTTACCTGTTCGCTGAGGCCATTCGAACTGGTGAGCAGCCGTATCTCAACGTCTATCGGGGCGTGGCTATGTCAGTGGTGGGCATACAGGCCTGGAAATCCTGCCTGGAGAATGGCCAGCCCTATGAGATCCCGGATTTCACGGACGAAAAGGCGCGTGCATTGCACGAGAACGACCACTGGTCCCCATTTCCGGAGGATGCTGGTCCTGGCCAGCCGTTTCCAAGCATTCGGGGCGATATCCAGTCGACGCCAGAAGCAATCGCTTATGCCCGCCAACTCTGGGAGGAGCAGCTTGGTTTTCGCGAGCAAGACTGAGCTTTGAGGGCGAGGGTGACAGATGTGGAGCGGGTGATTCACGTCATCGTCAACGGTATTCAGCTGCATCTAGAGACGCGGCCTGGGTTGTTCTCGCCCGCTCGGCTAGATCCGGGGACGCTCGCCATGCTATCGGTTACGAAGCTGGCACCTAGGGAGAAGGTGCTAGATCTCGGCTGCGGATACGGGCTTGTCGGTATCTACATGGCCAGACTGTGTGGTGCACAGCAGGTGGTGATGTCGGATGACGATCCGCTCGCGCTTGAGGTGGCTCGTCGAAACGCGGTCAGCAATGGCCTAGAGGATATCCGGGTTCTCTTGAGCGACGGGTTTGAGCAGATTGCTGATGAGGACTTCACGCTGATTATGGCGAACCCGCCCTATCATGCTGATTTCTCTGTGCCCAAGGGTTTCATCGAGGGGGCTCGACGCCATCTGACCGTCGGTGGGCGTTTGGTGATGGTGGTTAAGCGCGTGACATGGTACAGAAACAAGATGCAGAGTGTCTTTGGCGGGGTACGGGTGACACTAGCAGACGGCTACGCAGTGCTGGAGTCAGAGAAACGGGGTGGCTCGCCGAGAGCAAAGCCTATCAAGGCCACGACCAAGAAGCACTTGCGTCGTGTTCAGGCCTCCGCTGCAAGAAAGCGCCATTAGTTGAGGATGTGAATGGCGCGACTCAGGGTCGCGCCATTCGATATCTGCAGCGAAGCTAGCACTTCGTGTAGCCGCAAGCCTTGCAGACGAAGCAGCCCTCTTCGCGAGCAAGGGCGGCGATACCGCAGGTGGGGCACAGATCCATACCGGAGCCAAAATCAATCGTGACTTGGATGCCCTGACTGCGTTGACTGTCCTCTATATGCACCTTTAGTGTCTTGGCCAAGGCATCAGGCACCGACGAGATGCGATTGATACCAAAGCCAACTGACGTAGAACCTCCGATGTCAGAGAGGTGTTTCACCAGCATCTGGACTTTCTCATCTGCGGTCTTCATCCCGGCGTGTTTCAGGAATAGGGTAGCCAGCCTTCCGAGTGCTTCAGACATCGCGGAGATGTCACTTCCTGCCTTGCCGATGTTGAGGAAGACTTCGATGGGATCGCCTTGATACTCGTTTACCGTAATGAACGCTTTGCCCAACGGCGTCAGCCACTCATATGTCGCACCAGACAATTTGTGAGGCCTACCGGGCCACCGACGCTCTCTTTCTGGCGCAGGTACATCGGCTGGAGGTGCTTGAGCAGGGGCCTCTTTGTGCGCTTCGTCGGGTGTTTCTTCCTTCTTGGTCAGCACCTGCTCATTGCGTGAACCGTCTCGATAGATGGTGACACCTTTGCAGCCCAGTTCATAGGCGTACTCGTAGAGTTCCTTCGTTTGCTCGAGGCTATAGTGATTGGGCGCGTTGGCGGTCTTGCTGATGGAGGAGTCGGTCCACGCTTGTATGGCTGCCTGCACCTGAATATGCTCTTTCGGAGCCAGTTCCATGGCCGAGACAAAGTAGTCGGGTAGATTGTCGAGCTGGCTTTCGAGCTCGGGATGCTGCCTGAAATACTCAGCTACGATGCGTTCTTGCACCTCATTGACACCAAGGCGTCCTTTGCGCCAGTAGGTCCATGAGTAATAGGGTTCGATGCCAGTACTAGTTCCAATCATCGTTCCTGTAGAGCCAGTTGGCGCCTGGGTGAGTACACACACATTGCGCATCCCTTTTTCCTCGATATGTGCTCGCACGTGTTCCGGCAGCTTCTTAACGAACCCGCCTTGTAGGTACTTCTCTTTGTCAAATTTGGGAAAGGCGCCCTTTTCCGCCGACAGATTGGCACTTGCCGAATACGCTTCCGTGGCTATGAACCGGTAAAGCTCGTCAATGAACTCGAGGCTTTCGGGCGAACCGTAGCGTATTCCCATACGGATGAGCATCTCGCCCAAGCCCATGGTACCCATGCCCACCCGGCGTTGCCCTTTCTGAACATCCTCGTTTTGGGGAAAGAAATACGGGGTGATGTCAATGATGTTGTCAAGGAAGCGCACACCCGCATGGATGGCGCGACGCAATGACTCCCAATCTACACTAGCCTCGCCAATGGGACCTGCGGCGAAACGACTCAGGTTGATGTGTCCGAGATTGCAGACTCCCCAAGGGGGCAGGGGCTGTTCGGCACAGTTATGCACAATCAGTCCGTTGGCGCAGAAAGCGCTGGCCTGCTCTACCGTCAGATCATAGACCATCTCTTGGCCATCCGGCACAAGCGCCTTGAAAGTGGCCACAAAGCGCTCATCGCCAGTTTGGGGTGCCAATGCCTGGAGTTCGCTCTGTTTGTCCGAATCCAAGAGACCGATCTGTTCTTGAAGGCGCCTAAGGCTAGGGCCACTGATCTGTAACTGTGAGGAGGCACGAAGACGACCCAAGATACCGAAGTTGAGCAGCAACAGCTGCACAGCTTGCAGAAACTGCTCCGAATCGCTCGCCAACGCCACTGCATTGCTCTCATTGTCGACAAACGCGTGGGCTGTGAACAGAGACTGTAGGAAGCCCATCTGCATCTCTCGGGTGCCCTGAAGTACGTGATAGGGTAGGTGGGAGCAGCTGGTGTCAGCGCCCAGGCTGCGGCCTAGCTCCAACGAACCGCTTTTACCGAAGGCTCCTCCCCGATTGTGTATGAGGATGCCGTCGCCGGGTGTCAGGTCTTGCGCTTGTACCCAGCCGCGATTGTCAGTGAGAAGACGATGGTCAGCAGTGAGGCGTAGTTCGAAACCTTCCTCGGTAGTGAGGCGGAACACGGGTTTGAACCCCGAAGCAAAAACCTCCGAAGCTGGTGTGAATGGTGGAGAGCCCAGGCGCGAATCCGTGGCGACGTTGAGAGCAGAATTGCGCAGATACAGATCATCGGTGCGCCAAAGCCCTTGATCTGTGTAAAGGATACTATCGCCAGTGACACATGGGTTGGTGCTGATCAGATCCTCGAAGTACCAGCTATTGGAGTACTCGTTCATACGCTCGAGAAAGACCACACCAGGTTCGGCGCTCATCCACGCAGACTCCATGATGGTGTTCCATATTTCGCGAGCTTTCAGCGTACGATGTGTCTTGACTGGTTTGCCAAGCTTGCGCCATCGCTGCATGCTGCCGTCCCACAGTTCATCATACTCGGGGTCCTGCGTATCTGGGAACTCGAGGTTCCAGTTGGCGTCCTCTCTTACGGCTTCCATGAAGGCGTGGCTGATGGCAACGGAGATATTGGCGTTATTGATGGCTTGCATGTCGCGCTTGGCCTTGATGAACTCCAAGAGATCAGGGTGCCAGTCTTCCAGAATAAGCATGAGGGCGCCTCTGCGGCTTCCGCCTTGCTCAACCAGGCCCGTAGCAAAGCTAAATAACGCCCCCCAGCTCACAGAGCCGGAGCTGCGTCCGTTGACCCCTGCAACATAAGACAGGCGCGGCCGCAGGGCAGAAAGGTTTATACCGACACCACCGCCTCGAGACATGATCTCCACCATGTTGCCCAGAGTATCGATGATCGCCTGTCGAGAGTCGATGCCACCATCACCGTCGGGGCGGATGGGGATGACGTAGCAGTTATAGGCTGTGAGATTCTGTCCCGTACCTAACATCGCGTTTATGCGCCCACCTGGGCTAAAACGAAAATCACCTAAGAGCCAGCGGAACTCCTTTCTCAGTTCAGCCTGCTTTGTTGGTTCCTCCACGGTCACCACGCTGCGCGCCATGCGATCCCACATGTCTTCCGGGAGAAGCTCAAGCGGCTTATCTACTTTTTTGCGATCCTGAACGAAAAGCTCGCCCGAGCTTTTGAGCTCTATGGACAGCATGTCACCATCTATTGAGCGGACAACGCCCACGTCCTTTTGCGGAAACCGGGGGTCCTCCTTCACCAGTACGACGACGGTGTCGCCCGGTGCGATTCTCTTGTTAGGATCCTTCATGGCGTAGCGATCAAGGAAAATGAGTTCGGAGATGCCATCGAGAGTCACGCGCTCCTCCTCTGCGTCTGACGTGACAGATGGTGTGGGGTGAGGTTGGGAGTTGGGTAGAGATGATGTCAAGGAATGAGTCCTCCTTCTGAAAAAGACTTCGACACTTTGCCCCAGACCTATCGTGAGTCTTCGTCGGGCTGGCTATGATGGAGCAGCTTCTGGAGTTCGTTCATGAAGCGCTGGATGTCGCCAAACTGGCGATACACTGATGCAAAGCGTACGTAGGCGACCTCATCGATTTCGCGCAGCCCTTGCATTACCAGTTCGCCTACACTTCGTGAAGAGATCTCTTGCTCCATGCGATTGCGCAAGGTTGTCTCTACCTGATCGACAAGGTTCTCTAGGGTGGCTAGGGCAACTGGTCGCTTCTCACACGCGGTGAGGAGGCCGCGCAGTATCTTCTGGCGATCAAACTCCTCGCGCCTACCGTCCTTCTTGATCACCATGAGCGGTACAGACTCCACACGTTCGTAGGTAGTAAAGCGACCGTCACAACACGCACAGGCGCGACGGCGCCGAATGGCACGACCTTCGGACGTTGGACGGGAGTCAACGACGCGGCTGTCCACTTCTCCACAGTAAGGGCATTTCACTATGTACACCTGCTAGCACAACATATGGTACCCAGATCAGTATAGACCCCTACATCTTGACCGTCAAAAGAGATTAGATCACGTTTGGATGTGTCTGACTCCCATTTTCGCGTGCGCAGGAGCTTTTGCTCGCTATCTTGGACAGACTACAGTAGTGGTCCAGAGGAGTACGCATGCCCGCACAGCATCACATGATCCTCTGGGGAGGTGAGTGTTCATGGGAAACATAGGCACATACGATGCTTTGT
Organism: Limnochordia bacterium; assembly: GCA_050951545.1. Taxonomy (GTDB): domain Bacteria; phylum Bacillota; class Limnochordia; order DTU080; family DTU080; genus DTU080. The sequence continues at coordinate 159,610 of JBMNJG010000004.1, forward strand.
TACGTATAGGCACCGGCGCTTTGGCCTTGGCGTGGGCGAGTAGCCGATCCCGCTGGAGCGGGATTACGTCGCTTGTCGCAACTTGTGGCGCTGTGCTTGTCGGGGAAGGCATCACTCGTTTCAGCCCTCTCTATGCTGTCATGTCTCTGACAACTGTCGAGGATGAGGGAGAAAAGGTGATCTTGCGTGTGGGCCCGGTGACCTATCGCCGCCGCCCCCATAGTTCGAGAGCTGGATGCACGCTATGGGGCGTGACTCAAGACACGACCCTGCTGACGAATCACCTGAGCTCAGTTCGCTGTCGGCGAACAAGACGGACTGGCATTCACCGCGACGATGGGAGCCTACTTGACCTAGTGGCAGGGAAAGCGCGCCAGATGTGGAAGAACCAGAGCGTGCGCAAAGCAGCTCAGGGAGGGTCAGGTAATAGTATGGCAAATATCGATCAGCTTCGTAATACATGGAATCAGCTTTACCAGGAGAATTTGTCCGAAGGGTTCGCCGCTGTGCGCGACTTGCCAGGTGTAGTGGTGGGTATTCACTCAGTCATCGACGGACTCAAGCGCCTCGATGTCGCTCAGCTCGAACAGGTTTTGGCGGACGATCCAGACTTGGCGGATGCTGCTCTGGAGGCGAGCGAAAAGGAGCTTGTGCCAGGCGAGATCAACACCCCGCGCGATTTTATCATTGGGTTGTTCACATCCTTTAGTCGGGGCAAGGCCCTGCAGCTTATGATTCGGCAAGAGTCAGCCTTTAATTGGGCACTGGAGAAACTCGGCTATGACTTTCTCCGTATGGGTGGTACTTCGGGTAACATGGCCAACTCGTTGTCACCGCTGGGTTTTCCCATGGTGGTCTACGCCAATCCGCTCACACGTGAGTTGGCCGAGCTTTTCGTCGACAGGCCGAACTTGAAGGTGTTGGCCGCTGATGGCACCCCGAAGCCGCCAAAAGAAGCTGCTCAAGGCGAGGGTATCAAGGCGCTGCACCTGATCGTGGAGTATTCCACTGGCGACACTGTCACTGTGAAGGGCAAGAAGATCACCACGCCACGGGCCAATCGGTTCATTGCCGCCTGGAACCCTGTCAACAATAAGTTGCAGATTGATCCCACATGGAAGACGAATTTCCTAGCTATGGCAGATCAGGTCAGTCACTTTGTGGTCTCCGGTTTCCATATTCTCTCGGAGCGCTATCCGGATGGTACCACGTATGCGGACTATCTGGCTCCTGTAGGCGAGTACCTGGCCGAGGTGCGCGCTCGCCACCCGCATCTGCGCCTGCACTATGAGTTTGCCAGCATCGCGAGCTCACATATCCGTCGCGGCATCCTCAAAGACATCTTGCCAAGAGTGCACAGTCTTGGACTCAATGAGGTAGAGCTGGCAGCTGTGCTAGACGACATCGGTGCAGTCGAAGAGGCTGCGGCCATGCGCAGGGAGGAAGGCATGGCGGCTATTCTCAAGGGTATGGATCGGTTGATGCGCCATACAGGTCTCGATCGCATTCAGCTGCATGATTTGGGCTACTACCTCACCTTGGTTCGTCCTGGCTATGCACCGCAGGAGAAGACGCGTACGGGCCTGATCTTGGCGGCGACTCTGGCAGCGAGCCGCACAGCAACGGGCAAGGTAGGTACTGAGGCTGAGATACGACAAGGCCTAGAGTTCCCGTTCATGGATGCCGCTCTTAAGAAGGCTGCGGAGATCAGCGAGTTTATCGGTGACGAGCAGTTGACGAAGACGGGTCTGGGCACGTGGAAGGACTGGCAGGTTGCCTATTTGCCGACCCGCGTGGTACCAAAGCCAGTGCTGACTGTAGGCCTGGGCGACCTAATCTCCGCATCGGCGTTCACAGTGGGCAGTCCTACCCACGCCTAGTTGCCTCCAAAAGAAGAAACCGGTCGGTCATGTGCGGCCGACCGGTCCCTGAGCTTTTCATACTTCCTGCCACAACTCGGTGGAGAGGTAGCGTTCCCCAGTATCCGGCAAAATGACAACAACAAGTTGGCCTTTGTTCTCTGGCCTGGTGGCGACAACAGAAGCTGCGTAGGCCGCGGCACCTGACGAGATGCCGACCAACACGCCCTCCTGGCGGGCTAGTTGACGGGCGGTTTCCATGGCCTCCTCGTCCCGGACTTGGAGGACCTCATCGATGAGTCGAGGGTCGTAGACATCCGGTACGAAACCAGCTCCGATCCCCTGGATCTTATGTGGCCCGGGAGCGCCCCCGGAGAGCACCGGAGACCCGGCTGGCTCTACAGCGATTGTGCGAACCGCTGGCTTGTGCTTTTTCAGGCCTGCGGCGACGCCAGTGGCCGTGCCTCCTGTGCCTACAGTGCTCACGACAATGTCTACCGCCCCGTCTGTGTCACGCCAGATCTCCTCAGCGGTAATATCCCTATGAATCTGCGGATTTGCTGGATTGGAGAACTGCATCGGTACGAACGTGTCGGGCAGCTGACGTGCCAGCCCCTGCGCCTTGGCTATGGCTCCAGCCATGCCCTCAGCTCCTGGCGTGAGAATCAGCTCGGCTCCATATGCTTTGAGTAGCGCGCGACGCTCGCTACTCATTGTGTCGGGCATCGTCAGAATAAGCCTGTATCCTTTTGCCGCACAGACCAAAGCCAAGCCAATGCCTGTATTGCCGCTAGTAGGCTCAATCACCACTGTCTGTGAGCTCAAGAGGCCCTGCGCTTCGGCCGCGGCGATCATGTTGAAGCCGACGCGGTCTTTCACGCTTCCTCCGGGGTTAAAGCACTCCAATTTGGCGTACACATCGGCACCAGTGCGCTCGCTGATGTGGTTGAGCCTCAGCAGAGGCGTGTCGCCGATGAGATCAATGACGGAACTGGCCACTCTTGCCATGCTGCATCTCCTTCTGGGAACAGGGCTCCGAGTGCATTCATGCTAGCATGAGTTGTCTGTGGGTGCAAGGACAGGACAGGTCATGAAAACATTGACAGGAGGCCGGAGGCCAGGTATACTCCAGATAATCTGCACCACCAAAAGTGCATACTGGCAAGAACTCTTATCTAGAGTGGCAGAGGGACTGGCCCGATGAAGCCCGGCAACCGGCAACCCGTGTGGTTGTGTCATGGTGCTAATTCCTGCAGGATCACAGATCCTGGAAGATGAGAGGGAGTCTGCAGATGATTTTTCGTCAATATGCCTCTCCCTTTCTCAGGAGAGGTTTTTTGCGTGCCAGATCAAGGAGGTCAACACCGATGACATCAGCAAGCGAGTATCATTTCGATACACTAGCGGTTCATGCAGGTCAGGAGCCCGATCCTACGACGGGTTCATGTGCGGTGCCCATTTACCAGACTGCGGCGTATGTCTTTCGCGATGCCGAGCACGCGGCCGATCTTTTCGCCCTCGAGCAGTCCGGTTACATCTACAGCCGCTTGTCGAACCCCACGACCGCGGTCTTTGAAAGGCGCATGGCTACGCTAGAGGGAGGCGTCGGCGCCTTGGCAGTGGGGGCCGGACAGACTGCAGAGCTGTTCGCTGTGTGCAACATCGCTGGCGCAGGGGATGAGATCATCTCTTCAGCCAGTCTGTACGGCGGCACTTACACGCTATTTGGCAACACACTGCGCAGGCTCGGCGTCACGGTTAAGTTTGTGGAACCCGGTGATCCGGAGAGCTTCCGCAGCGCCATCGGTCCGCATACCCGAGCTATCTATGCGGAGACAATTGGTAACCCCAGGCTGGATGTGCTGGATATTGAGGCTGTTGCCAGCGTTGCGCATGAGAATGGGATTCCGCTTATCGTCGACAACACATTCGCTACGCCATATCTGTGCCGTCCCTTGGAGTGGGGAGCCGACGTCGTCATCCATTCCGCCACGAAGTGGATCGGCGGTCATGGCAGTTCGATTGGCGGAGTGATTGTCGATGGTGGCCGTTTCGCCTGGGACAATGGCAAATTCCCCGAGTTAACCCAGCCCGATAGCAGCTATCATGGCGTGGTCTACACAGAGCATTTCGGGCCCGCCGCTTATATTGCGAAGTGCCGTCTGCAGCTCATGCGAGACATGGGCGGGCCGCTCGCGCCATTCCACAGTTTCCTCTTTCTTCAGGGCCTCGAGACCTTGGCTGTACGAATGGAACGCCATGCCCGAAATGCTCAGGCAGTAGCACGTTTTCTCTCTGAGCACCCTGCCGTTAACTGGGTCAGTTATCCCGGGCTGCCAAGTCACGCCTCTTTTGCTCTAGCTCAAAAGTACTTGCCTCAAGGTGGTGGAGCTGTGGTCACGTTCGGTATCCGGGGTGGCAGGGAGGCTGGACGACGCTTCATTGGCGCTCTCGAGCTATTCGCTCTTGTAGCCAACGTGGGCGACACCCGATCACTCGTCATTCATCCAGCATCGACAACGCACCACCAGCTCACACGCGAGGAGCAGGCGGCCAGCGGCGTAAGCGAGGATTTGATTCGGCTCTCAGTTGGCATCGAAAACGAACGGGATATCCTCGCAGATCTGGACCAGGCTTTGAGGCGAGCGGTCTCCTAAGGTGAGTGTGTCAGCGATCGCGTAAGAAAGGAGCATCTGTCCGATGGCCTATCTGACTCAAACAGTGCCCCGCAGTGCATTTCCGAACTTGAAGCGTCGTCCGTTCATGCGCTACTTCACTTTGGATCAGAGCGTACCATTCGTTTTAGACTGTGGGCTAGAGTTTGGGCCGGTGACCCTGGCCTATGAGACCTACGGCAAGCTAAACGCGGCTCGCGACAACGCTATACTCGTAGCCCATGCGCTTACGGGTGATTCCCATTGCGCTAGCCACGGCAGCCATGATCCGGAGGCTGGTTGGTGGGAGTCACTTGTGGGCCCAGGACGTGTCTTTGATACCCGCCGCTACTTTGTCATCTGCAGCAATGTGCTCGGTGGATGCCAGGGCTCGACGGGACCAGCGAGTTACGATCCGTCTACCCAGGAACCCTATGCCATGCGCTTCCCAGTGATTACGATCCGGGATATGGTTCGTGCTCAGAAGGCGCTTGTCGAGCATCTGGGCATCACCCGTTTAGCAAGCGTGGTGGGGGGATCGATGGGAGGCATGCAGGCACTGACGTGGGCAGTGGAGTTTCCGGGTGCTGTAGACTCTCTCATGGTGATCGCGGCTCCAGGAAGAGCATCGTCGCAGTCTATCGCCTACAACGAGGTCATGCGGCGGGCTGTTATGACAGACCCACAATGGAAATCAGGCGACTATTATGGCACGCCGGGGCCAGTAAATGGACTCATGACGGCGCGCATGCTGGGCATGATCACGTACCAGAGTGACCAATCGATGATGCTCAAGTTTGGGCGAGGTGTTGTGGGCAATAGCATAGGTGATCTGTTTTGTATGGGCACGCAGTTTCAGGTCGAGAGTTACCTGCACTACCAGGGCACCAAATTGGTCGAGCGATTTGATGCCAACACCTATCTATACCTGACCCGAGCTATCGACCTTTTCGATCTCAGCCTGGGCTATGCCTCCTATGAGGCTGCCCTAGACCGCATCTCGTGCCCGGTCCTTGTGGTGGGGGTTTCCTCTGATATCCTTTATCCTACTTGGCAGCAAGAGGAGATTGCCGCGCTTCTCAGAAGTCAGGATAAGCGAGTCGAATATGAGACGATAGAGACGCCATATGGACATGACGGGTTCTTGATCGAGTTCGAGAAGATGGTCCCCGTGTTGAAGGTTTTTTTGTCCCGGTGCAGCAACTGAAGACTAGTCTATACGTTGGAGGGGGAGCGGTACTGCTTGTCTACTGGATGCCTGATATTCATCATGGGTCGCCAGCGATCGGGTAAAGATACGGCCGCTGACTACTTGGTGCACTACTACGGTTTTCACAAGATCTCTTTGGCTAAGCCTGTCTACGACATCGCTCGTAGGCTATGCGGCATGGTTGGCAAAGACCGGGGGTTACTGATTGACATTGGCGTCAAGATGCGTGAGATTGACCCCGATGTCTTTCCGAAAGCGCTCTGGCGGGAGGCTGTAGGTTGCTCAGAGGGTGCAGACGAGCAGCTCTCGTTGCCCGCAAACACGCGCATCGTGGTACCTGATACGCGTTTTCCGAACGAGTGGGATTTCTTTAAGAAACGGGGTGGCAGAGGTATTCGCGTGGTTGCTTCGCAGGAAATACGAGCCCGACGACCGGGCTATCACGCAGAGTTTGAGCTAGATCCTACAGAGACTGGCCTCGATAGTGCCCCGGCGGATGCCGTGATCACCAACGAGGGCAGCTATGGCGCCTTCTATGACGCTCTCGATCTTTTCCTGACTCGCGATGTGGGACTTGAGCGCGTGGGATGATGTAGTCTCGGGGTGTGTTGGGCAGCTGCGTGCTGCGAACCAGATACCGAGCAGCAAGAAAGCGAGGTGCGGTCTATGGCAGACACGGAATCCACTAAGCAAGTCGTGAGGTTGGGGTTTGTGGGTTGTGGCTCTCATGCCCGTCTGGCATTGTACCCGAAGATTCATCGCGTTCCTGAGCTTGATCTTGTGGCTGTCTGTGATCTCAACGAGGCCCGTCGAACCAAGACAAAGCGTGACTTCGGTGCGCTGTATGACTACGCCGATCTACATACCATGTGCGACAAACAAGAGCTCGATGCCATCTGTATCGTGGGACCTCCGTTTATGCAGTATGAGGTCGGAATGGAGGTTCTTAAGCGCTACCGTCTGCCGATATTTCTCGAAAAGCCACCTGCGCTCACCTATGCGCAGGCTCTGGAACTGGCACAGGCTGCCAAAGAAGCAGGCGTGTTCGGCATGACTGGCTTCATGAAGCGCTTTGCCCCAGCTTACGTTGCTGCAGAGCGTATCTGTCGAAGCGACAGTTTCGGGCGTGTGACTCTGGTGGATTTACGCTACACTCACGGTCCCTACCCCCTTATTTGGGGACTCTCACCCGAACCGTACTGCTGCCTTGTGGGAAACAGCTGCCACATTCTCGATCTGGCTAGGTTCTTTGGTGGCGATGTGGCAGAGCTGTATGCCCGTCTCTGGTACCCAGGTTCGGGCGGTAGCTTCGCCTTTGCCATCACCCTTGCGTATACCAATGGGGCAGTGGGCCTGATCAACTGCAATGGAACTGATGATGCGGGATGGATCATGCGAGAGCACTGTGCGGTAAGCGGCATCTGTGCGAGCGTGGAAGTCGATGATATGACCCATCTGCGCTATCGCAGTGGCGAACGCTGGGATAGTGGTCCGGAGGTGCGATCGTGGCATCAGGGTCAGATCATGCATCCCCACGCAGTTGCTGGCAGCACTGGTAATGACGACTATGGCTATCAAGGCGAACTCCAGCACTTTGCACGATGTGTGCTGGGTACACAGGCCCCTCGTTCGACACTGCTTGACGGGGCCAAGTGTCTACAGATGGCGGAAGCCATATGGCAGAGCGCACAATCCAGACAACCCGTATCACTGACCTAGCGGACTGAGGAGGCGTTCACATGATTCGCTTAGGAATTGTCGATTTTGATTCGTCGCATACGGTGGCTTTTACTCAGATCCTCAATCACACCCATCCCTCACAGGAGCAGTGGGTCGAAGGAGCCAAAATCGTTGCTGGCTGTGCATTGCCTTCGGAGATTCAGACCGAAGCGAAAGTCAGGGAGTATGCGGAACGCTGTGCAGCCTATGGCGTTGAGATGGTAAGCTCTCCGGAGGAGCTCATCGGGAAAGTGGACGGAGTGATGCTCGAATCGGATGATGGTCGAACGCATCTTGAGCGGGCGCGGCTGTTTCTACAGGCTGGTGTGCCAACCTGGATTGACAAGCCACTCACCTTCTCTTTGGCGGAGGGGCGAGAGATTCTACAACTGGCCGCTACACATAAGGCACCGCTTTTTTCTGCCTCTTCATTGCGGTTTGCTTCTGAGGTGGCTGATGTGCGACAAAACAAGGAAACCTATGGCGGTGTCTTGGGAGCTATCACCTACAGCCCGGCGAAAGACCAGGGGCCTAACCCTGGACTCATCTACTACGGTATCCACGCCATCGAGATGCTCTATGGATTGATGGGTGCAGGATGCCAGTGGGTGAGCAGCGCCGAAAGTCCGCACGGCATCGTCGTCACTGGTCAGTGGGATGACGGGCGGATCTGTTCGCTGCGCGGCACAACCGAAGGTGCACACTCCTATGGGTTTACCGCCTGGTGCGAGAAGACTGTCGTGCAAAAAGTGGTGAACGCAAGTTTTATCTACCGGGAGCTCATGAAGCAGGTGGTCAGGTTTTTCCAGACAGGTGTCTCACCAGTGGCGCCTGAAGAGACGCTAGAGACGATTGCTTTTGGCCGGGCCGCGCTCGCGTCGCTGCAGAGGCAGGGCCAGCGTGTGTCACTAGAACGCTGCTAGCGACATGCATGATGCAAGAAGGAGTTCGACAAACGTGACCGATGCAAGGACAATTGACGAGGTAACGCGTGAAAAGGCTTGGCAGCTACTTACTCAGCATGTTTCGAACGAGGGTCTGCTCAAGCATGCCCTGGCAGTGGAGGCCTGCATGCGCGCCTATGCGCGCAAGTACAGTCAGGATGAGGAAAGATGGGCGGTGACCGGACTGCTGCACGATGTGGATTTTGAGCAGCATCCCTCCCCCGAAGAGCACCCTGCGGTAGGGGTGGCGCTGTTGCGTGAAGAGGGGTACCCCGAGGACATTGTGGAAGCCGTGGCAGGACACGCCGACCGCCTGCAAGTACCCCGTACATCACGCATGGCCAAAGCGCTCTATGCAGTCGATGAGCTGTCTGGCTTTGTTACAGCCGTGGCTCTTGTGCGCCCGTCCAAAAGAGTGGCAGATGTAAAGGTCAGCTCCGTTAAGAAGAAGATGAAAGACAAGGCCTTTGCTCGCGCCTGCGACCGAGAGCAGATGCGACGGTCAGCTGAGGAGCTGGGTGAGCCCTTTGACGCGCATGTGGAGCTTGTCATCCAAGCAATGTCAGAGGCGGCCGATACCTTAGGGCTATAGAAGCATCAGGCACGCGGCAGGATGAGGTGAAACACCTCCTGCCGCGTCTTTTCATCTGTGCGGAAGCCGCCACGCAAAGCGGAGGTGATGGTTAGGCTGCCCGGCTTTCTTATGCCGCGCATACTCATACACATATGCTCTGCTTCGATCACGACGCAGACGCCACGTGGTTTCAGTCGTTCAACAAGCAGGTCTGCGATCTGAGACGTAAGCCGTTCTTGCATCTGGGGCCTGCGAGCCATGCCTTCGACTACCCGGGCCAGCTTGCTCAGGCCTGTAACTCGTCCACGCGTGGGTATGTAGGCGACGTGGGCCTTACCGATAAAAGGGAGGAAATGGTGTTCACACATAGAGTAAAAGGCGATGTTTTTGACCAGGATCAGTTCTTCATGGCCCTCTTCGAACACAACTTCTAGATGATGCCCGACATCTTCATACAAGCCGGCAAAGATCTCTTGGTACATCTCCGCAACGCGGCGCGGCGTGTCCTGAAGCCCTTCGCGATCCGGATCTTCACCTATTGCTTCAATCATCATCCGCATCGCCGTGCGGATCTTTTCTTGATCAACCACATGTATCGCCTCCAGTTGATGGCTCCGTCATTCTCCTAAGGGCCGACTTCCTCCTGCATGGGTCCCCATGTGCATATTGCCGTGTCAACTCGAAGATGAGTTGAATCTATCGAGGTCCGTTCTTGCTCATTCGACACGTTTCTTTGGCTTTACCTGATAGCATGTGCTGCACCATGGGACTAGGTGGTGCCTTGTTGCATGTCAAAGCGTTTCGCTTCCCAGCCATCCACATTCTCCACTCGCCAAGCTCAAAGACGGACAAGCACCCTTCGGCGGTTGGTCTTCCTGTTGTACCGGCTTTTTGCGGCATCTGATGCGTGGGCCATCAACGTACTCAGTTTCTTGGCAGGGCGAGCTGGTCTCATGGGCGAGATCCATCCCTTTGGAATCGCGTTGTTCTTCATCACATTGCGGACGGGCCATCGAGTGCGGGCCGTGTCCACGGCACTGAGCGTTCTGGCAGGTTTGGCTACTGTGGCTGGCTTGGGTCGAGTAATGAGCGTTACTGCGGCGCTAGTAGCAGCCTATCTTTTCCAGAAAACACAGAAGAGCTCATCTGATCCGGTGGCCTGGCCTGGGGCCCTAGAGCTAACGGGCCTGCTGACGATCACTCGTCTGGCCGAGGGCTATGTGCTGGGTATTACGCCTCGGAGCGTGGCGGTGATCCTCTTAGAGGCTATGATGGTGTTGCTGGCCACGTTGCTCTTTGCGCCCTTGGCCCGGTTGGTGCGGGAAGAATGGCCTTACAGGCTGCATAGGGAGCAGCTCGTATCTGTCGGATTGGCAGCTGTTGTGGTAGGCATGGGGCTGGGGGGGCTCAGCGTCGGCCCCGTACAGCTGTGCGAAGTGTGGAATCGTTGGGTAACACTTGTGGCGGCCCTGTTGGGGCACGGGGCCATTGGTGCTGCTCAGGGAGTAGCCCTTGGCATCATGGCGGAGCTGTCATCTCTGCGTCTGTTAGGCGGCGGGGTAGGGGTATATGGTATCTCGGGACTGCTGGGAGGACTGTTCAGCAATGGTGGCAAGGTCACCGTAATAGCAGGTTTTCTTGTAGGGAATCTGATCGCCTCGGTACAGGCTGTGTCGGGCGAGAGCATCGTCATGGGCTTTGCGCACTCGTTGGCTGCAATTGCCCTCTTTGTGGCCACTCCCGAACGGTTCATATGGCGATTAGCCAGGGCTATCCCAGGTACCGAAGCTGAGACTGCGGTAGCAGCCGCACGAGAGATCCACCTGCGAGAGACTGTGACCGAAAGACTCGAGCAGCTGTCCGGAATATTCGGTGAGTTAGCTGAGGTATTCGCCGAGGTGCACCATGGCAAGCCCTCGGTTAGCCAGCACGCGGGTGATCTATCGATGCGTCTCGAGCAAGCGCATCAGATTGTGCCGAGCCAGCTTCGCGGATTGCAGCAGATCGCCGCGCATATCGCGGAACAGGTACGGGTGGACACTGGGCGTTCGGAGGAACTCGAAGCGCGTGTGTCAGAAGAACTGATGCGACGAAATATCCCGTATGCTGAGCTACGGGTCCTGCACGCTGCGGGAGAGCATCCGGAGGTGAGCCTTGTCTACAACAGAGCTTGCGATGGGGAGGGCAGTTGCTGCCGTCAGGTGGCTCAAGCAGTGACCTCAGCCTTGATTGAGACCTATACACCCTGGCAGATCGAATGTAGGGGACGTCAAGGAGGTTGCCGCATTCGGCTTCTTCCCGAACGACCCTATGAGCTTATCGTGCGAGGGGCCACTCTGGCGAAGGAGCTCGGAGGCGTATCAGGAGACACTTATGCCAAGGCCGAACTGGCGGATGGGAAGGTAGCCTTGTTACTCAGTGACGGCATGGGGGTGGGTCCACGGGCAGCACTGGAAAGCAGGGCCACGGTCACGATGCTGCAGAGACTGATCAGTGTGGGCTTTGACCGAGAGTTTGCTGTACAGACTGTAAACTCAGTGATGCTGTTGCGCTCATTTGAGGAGACCTACGCAACATTAGACCTGGCCGTAATCGATCTGTTCTCCGGTGAGTTGGAGTTTCTCAAGATCGCCTCCGCTCCCAGCTTTATCCGTCGCAAGCGGAATGTGGAGGTGATCCGCTCCAATTCGCTCCCAGTAGGCATTCTCAGTGATATCAAGGTTCCGACGCAAAGAAGCCAGCTACATGCGGAAGACATACTTGTGATGGTTACTGATGGTGTTCTCGATGCATTGCCGGAAAGATTGGACCCGGAGGAGTGGTTAGCGCGCTACATACGTCGAGACACGGGTGACGACGCCATGGGCTTGGCAGAAGGCCTCCTGACCCTAAGTGGCGAGAAGGCAGGCGACATACGAGATGACATGACTGTCGTTGTGGCAAAGCTATTGCGGCGCACGGTGGATCTCGAGACGCTGCTGCGGGGTGACCTTCCGGTTTTCCATCGGCACCGATAGCATGTATAATAGGAGCGAGAGCCACGTCTTACTGGAGTGACAAGATGTCGCACATGCTCCGTCCAAAGGTAGAAGCCTTGATACACCGTTACGGCATGGTGGTGCCAGGTGACGGTGTTATTGTCGCGTGCTCAGGAGGTCCGGACTCGCTGACTCTTCTAGGGTTGCTCGTGGCTTTACGGAAAGACTACAGCCTGTGCCTAACCGCTGTCTACATCGACCATGGCCTGCGCCCTCAAGCTGCTGAAGAGGGCGAATACGTGAAGCATATGGCCCGGCGATGGGGAGTGCCAGCACTCGTGCGTCGCGTGGAAAGGGATCTGCATGTGACTGGAGAGTCTGTTCAAGCGCAGGCCCGTCAGGAGCGCTATCGTCTTCTGGACGAGGTGGCTCGTCAGGTGGGTGCCGCTCGTATTGCCACAGGGCACACTGCTGACGATCAGGCTGAGACTCTGGTGATGCGCTTCGCACGCGGTACTGGTTGCTGCGGGCTTGCAGGTATCTTGCCAGTGGTTGGCAGAGTCATCCGGCCGTTGTTGCTTGTGCGCCGCGAAGAGACCGAAGACTACTGCGCCAGGCAAGGGATTGTTCCCGTCCATGACCCGAGCAACGACGAGGATGTCTACTTGCGTAATCGAGTTCGCCACCACCTCATGCCTGAGCTTTCTGCCTTTAACCCCCGGTTCGTGGAGGTTTTGGCTAACCTGGCAGAATCCGCTCGCGCCGAGAATGAGTGGATGGAGCAAGAGGCAGCGAAGCTGCTGGCTAGCGCTGTTCATACAGACGGCGGGTGGTGGTTTCCCACGCTAGCTTTTCTAGACCAGCCGTTGGCATTGCAGCGCCGTGCCTTGCGCGCTCTTCTGCGCAGGTTGGTTTCGGGACGAGAACTGGGCTTTGATCATGTGGGAGCTGTCCTGGATATGCTAGTTCGTGGACAGACGGGGGCCAGTGTATCTTTGCCTGGAGGTCTTGTGGCCTGGGCGGAAAAAGAGGGCTTCTGGGTAGGACCCCAAAGACCTGTTGTCGAATTTGATATCGTCTTAGCAGCACCAGGGCGTGTTCGTCTTCCTGGTTCTGATCTGTGTCTTGATGCTGCTGTTCAGGCAGGAGGGCTTGACTGTATAGGCGAAGTGGAGTATCGAAGGACGAAAACCAGGCGACCATGGGAGCCCAATGGTGAGAGCGTTGTTTTCGACCGGCAGCGAGTTCAAGGGCGTCTACGCGTTCGCAATTGGCGTGCAGGTGATCGTTTTCGCCCGCTGGGTATGCCAGGAGAGAAGAAGCTGCAGGATATGTTCGTGGATGACGGGATTCCCAAGCGCTGGCGCGATCGCTTGCCCGTTGTGGTTGACGACCAGGGGATTCTATGGGTTGCAGGAGCCAAACTGGCTGACAGGGCGAAGATTACCTCCACTACGAAAGTGCTCGTTGAGCTGCGTTTGTGCAGAAACGATGCATAGCATGGAAGTGCAAGACTATGCTCACCTGCCCACCTATGCTATAATGGATCGCATAAGATTATCGGATCACATGTTCCCATTGCACTGTCGACGCCTGTCAGGGTGGGTCATCCGCCCTTTTTGTGTGCTGCTTGAGGGGAGGGCGCGTTTTGAAAAGGTTTCTCAGGGGTATCAGCCTATACTTGCTGATCGCCGTCCTGGCAGTCTCCATCGTGAGTAGCCTGTATTCGCCGCAAGACCCAAGGAAGCCCATTAGTTACAGTGATTTCATGCGCTTACTTGATCAGGGGAAAATCGCGAGTGTGCGTCTCATCGGCGAACAGGCTCTTGAGGGTGTGCTGACAGATGGCAATAGATTCTCCACCTATGTACCAGTAGGCACGATGAACCTGGGTGATCGCCTTACCGCAGCTGGGGTAGAGGTCGACGCTCAACCGGCGCCGCCCACGCCTTGGTGGGTGGCTCTACTGCCGAACATCATTACGCTGGTCATTTTTGTTGCCATTTGGCTTTTTATCCTGAATCAGATGCAAGGCAGCAATAACAGAGCGATGTCTTTTGGCAAGAGTCGCGCGAAGCTACACACCGAGGATAAGCCCAAGGTTCGTTTCGAGGATGTGGCAGGTGTCGATGAGGCCAAGCAAGAGCTTGCTGAGGTAGTCGAGTTCCTGAAACAGCCGAAAAAATTCGTGGAGATAGGGGCGAAGATTCCCAAAGGCGTGCTGCTAATGGGGCCTCCGGGCACTGGCAAGACTCTGCTGGGTAGGGCTGTGGCCGGTGAGGCAGGGGTTCCCTTCTTCACCATATCAGGTTCGGATTTTGTGGAGATGTTTGTCGGCGTTGGTGCCTCGCGTGTACGTGACCTGTTTGAGACGGCCAAGAAGAATAGCCCTTGCATCATTTTCATCGATGAACTTGATGCAGTGGGCCGTCAGCGCGGGGCTGGTTTGGGTGGCGGACATGATGAGCGTGAGCAAACGCTCAACCAGCTTCTGGTGGAGCTGGACGGTTTTGAGTCGAGCAGTGGCATTATTGTCATGGCGGCCACCAACAGGCCGGATGTTCTCGATCCGGCGCTGTTGCGTCCCGGCCGCTTTGATCGTAAGGTTATCGTCGACCGCCCGGACGTGGATGGGCGTGAGGCGATCCTCAAGATCCATGCTCGTAACAAGCCGCTGGCCGACGATGTGGATCTGGAGGTTCTGGCTAAGAGCACCCCTGGGTTGTCTGGGGCTGATCTAGAGAACATGCTTAATGAAGCAGCCATTTTGGCGGCACGGCGTAACAAGAGAGCCGTCAGTATGGCAGAAATGGAAGAGGCCGTCGATCGCGTTATCATGGGTCCACAGCGCCCAAGCCGCCGGGTGACAGAGAGAGACAAAGAAGTCTTTGCCTTTCACGAAGCTGGGCATGCGGTCGTTGCCTATCTCCTACCTAATGGTGATCCCGTGCACAAGGTGACCATCGTCGGGCGAGGGTTTGCTGGTGGATATACCATGACCCTACCCGAAGAAGAGAGAGTCGTGCACACCCGAGCTCAGATGAAGGACATTCTGACAGACATGCTCGGAGGGCGGGCTGCAGAAGAGATCGCCTTTGACAAAGAGGAGATCACCACCGGGGCGCAAAATGACCTGGAGCGCGTGACAAAGCTGGCTCGTAGGATGATCACGGAGTGGGGCATGAGCGAGCGGCTTGGGCCGATTACCTACGGCCAACAGCACGAAGAGCAGATTTTCTTAGGGCGAGACATTTCTCGGCAGCGCAACTACAGTGAGGAGATTGCCGCGGCCATTGACCAGGAAGTACGTGAACTGGTAGATGAGGCGTACCAGAGGGCCCTTGGTCTTTTACGGGCCAATTGGGGCAAGCTGACTGCCGTTGTCGAGGCACTGAAGGAAAAAGAGACGCTAAATCGTGATGCCTTCGAGCGGATCATGGAGGCCGCACCGGAACAGGCGGCTCCCGCTGCGCGAGAATCTAGTAACGAAGCTATGGCACCGGACGTTGTTCCTCAGCTGGCACGTCCTGCGGAGGCCAAGTCGGATAAGCCTCGGAGCCTGGACAAACCAAAGGCAGCTAAGCCTGCCGTGGGTCTTGAGTAGGAGGCCGATGGATCTGGACCGTTTGACCTTGCAGGGGATGCTCTTTCATGGAACCCACGGCGTCTATGTTGAAGAGGCTCGCCTTGGGCAGCGTTTTGAGCTCGACGTGGATCTGCACACGAATGCAGACCATGCGGGCATGAGTGACCAGTTGGAAGATGCGATCAACTACGGTGATGTATACCGGAGTGTGCGCGGTATTGTTGAGGGACGCCGTTTTCGGCTGATCGAAGCCTTGGCGACGGCTGTTGCCAGAGAGCTACTGCGGGAGTTTCTGACATTGGAGGCCGTTACGGTGCGTGTGCGAAAACCTCATGCTCCGATCAACGGTGTGCTGGATGGGGTAGAAATACAGATCCATCGTACACGCGATTGGTTCGAGGCCTTGGAGTAGGAGCATGGTCGATGCAGCCGTGGGAACAGACACCTGTAGAGAAAGCACGAGCCGCGATTCTGGAGGAGTTACGGGGTTCTGAAGGCCCCGTGTCGGGGCAGGCACTCAGTCAGCAGCTGGCCATCGGGCGCAATGCGGTCTGGAAGCACGTAGAAGCTTTGCGCGAGATGGGCTACCGAATAGAAGGCAAGACGCGCCGGGGCTATCGTTTGCTGTCGATCCCTGAGGCTCCTCTACCCTTTGAAATCACGCACGGCCTAGCGACTCATACGTTGGGCCGTTCTGTGATCTTCTTGCCTGTCGCGGGGTCTACGAACGACGTGATCCGCGATCTGGCCAAGCAGGGGGCTCCGGAAGGCCTCCTGGTGGTGGCGGACAGCCAGCTTGCGGGAAGGGGCAGACGCGGACACATGTGGGAGTCGCCTGCCGGGGGCGGCTTGTGGGTATCGGTGCTTCTGCGGCCCGCGTTGGCACCTGCCCAGGCGCCACTTTTGGCGCTTCTGGCAGCTGTGGCAGTGGCGGTAGCGATACGGAAACAGACTGGGTTGGAGGCCCTAGTCAAATGGCCTAACGACGTGCTCATCAGCGGGCGCAAAGTGTGTGGTGTCTTGGTGGAGATGGCCGCCGAAAGCGAATCAATCCATTACGTCGTGATCGGCATGGGGATTAACGTCAACCTGACAAGAGAGCAGTTGCCTGAGGCACTGCGATCCTCAGCTACCTCCCTGCGCGAAGAGTGCCGGGGTCGTGTTTCTCGGGTGGCCCTATTGCGCACGATTCTGCGTGAAATGGAGCTTCGCTACGATGCCCTAGTAACGAGCGGGCCAGAGTCACTAGTGGAGGAGAACCGTTCGCTTTCAGCAGTCTTAGGTGAAGGAGATTTGCGTGGTCAGTGTATCTGGTGTGCAGCGGGGGCTGGCGATAGGTATAGAGAATGACGGTGCATTGCGCGTACGATTGGCCTGTGGAGATGAGAAGCTGTTCTACGCTGGTGAGGTATCGGTGCGCAGCCGAATGCCTTGACTTGAGGATGCGTGGGCAATGCGTTGATGTGGTATCATTGTCACCTGAGTGCGATAAGGCGGGTGACATATAGGGGGGGGTACGTCCTGTGCAGCAGGGATCTGACCCGGCGCCATACGAGCAACTTGAACAGGTGCGGGAGCTCACGCGTTCAGCGCTCTTTGCATCTTTGACCGCCGTGGGGGCTTGGATGGCTCTTCCGATTCCTTTGAGTCCAGTGCCCTTGACGCTACAGGTGCTATTCATGCTCATGTCGGGGATGCTCTTGGGGGGCCGACAGGGTGCTGCAAGTCAAGCCTTGTACGTGGTCATGGGAGGACTAGGTCTGCCAGTCTTCTCTAGAGGAGGCGGAGGTGTGGGCGTGTTGCTCGGACCTACCGGCGGCTATCTCATAGGCTTCATCCCCGCAGCGTGGCTGACGGGTACTCTAGCGGAACGCCTGCGAAGGGTCACACCAGAAGGGCATTGGTTGCGGGGGATCGGGTATGTAGTTGCAGGATTAGTTGGCGTGACGTGCCTTCACAGCGTGGGTGTGGCACGGCTGACTTCAGTGTTGCATATCGAATGGCCTAAGGCGTTTGCCGTCGGCTCCTTGCCGTTCCTCGTAACGGATAGTCTGAAAGCGATAGTCGCTGCTCTACTGGTGGTAGGGTTAGAAAAACGTGGCTTAGGAAAAGCCTAAGGGATCGGCGGGAGAGGGGGGCGAGCCTAGATGATTACGGTAATCGGCGGTGGCTTGGCAGGTACGGAGGCAGCTTGGCAGGCTGCGAATCTGGGTGTCGACGTGATCTTATATGAGATGCGGCCCGAAGAACCGACCCCAGCTCATACGAGCGCGGATCTGGCGGAGTTGGTCTGCAGCAACTCACTCGGGAGTAATCTGCTAAGCAGCGCCTCTGGTCTGCTGAAGGAAGAGATGCGACAGTTGGGCTCAATACTGATGGCGGCAGCGGATGAGACGGCTGTCCCGGCTGGGAGTGCATTAGCCGTAGACAGAGCAGCCTTTGCGCAGCTAGTCACTGACCGTATTGCGAC
Organism: Limnochordia bacterium; assembly: GCA_050951545.1. Lineage (GTDB taxonomy): Bacteria > Bacillota > Limnochordia > DTU080 > DTU080 > DTU080. Next base: position 177,604 of record JBMNJG010000004.1, read on the forward strand.
GCATCCGCGCATTACCATCGTGCGCGAGCAGGCACGCAACATCCCTGACGGTATCTGCATCATCGCCAGTGGGCCGCTGACGTCGCCAGCACTGGCAGGGGAGATTCAGAGGCTTACGGGTGCTCACGATCTGTACTTCTATGATGCCGCTGCTCCTATTGTCACGTTCGAGAGCCTTGACACGACTAAGGGGTACTGGGCCGGACGCTATGGCAAGGGCGGCGACGACTACTTTAACTGTCCAATGAGCAAGCAGGAGTACCTTTGCTTCTGGGAGGCACTTGTGCATGCTGAGAAGCATGACGGGCACATAGAAGAGCCGTTGCGTTTTTTCGAGGCATGCGTGCCCATAGAGGAGCTAGCAAGCCGGGGTGCTCATACCATGCGTTTCGGCCCGATGCGTCCGGTGGGCCTAGCCGATCCAGCCACAGGCAGGAGGCCGTACGCTGTGGTACAGTTGCGTAAGGAAAACCGAGAGGGCAGTCTGCTTAATCTCGTCGGCTTTCAGACTCGTCTCAAGTGGAATGAGCAGCGGCGGGTCTTTCGCATGATACCCGGCTTGGCTGAAGCGGAGTTTGCTCGTTTTGGGGTAATGCACCGTAACACCTTTCTCAATGCACCTCGAGTGTTGCGACCGACGTACCAGTGGCGCCAACGCGACACCCTTTTCTTCGCTGGCCAAATCACGGGTGTAGAAGGCTATGTGGAGTCTGCAGGTTCCGGACTGATTGCTGGTCGTAATGCCGCACGCCTGGCCAAAGGGCAGAGTGCACAATTTCTACCGACAGAGACCATGCTCGGTGCGTTGGCAGAGTACATTACGACGGCGAATCCCGCCTACTTCCAGCCCATGAATGCCAACTTTGGCCTCCTGCCTTCCGGTGTCGACGTGAAGGACCGTGCCCAGCGCAAGCAGCTACTGGCCGAGAGATCACTCAGCACTCTGGAGCGCTGGCAAAGCGAAGTGGGCAATACTGATCTCTCACAGAGGTAGTCGAGCACATCATCGGTGTTACCATACCGTGGCGCCTCCTTCGACGGGCAGTATCACGCCTGTTACGAAGGCGGCCTCTTGGGATGCCAGGAATACGGCTGCGGCAGCGATATCATCGGGAGTGGCCACCCTCCCCAGCGGATGTCTGCCAATGATGTCATCCCAGAGGGGTGAATCCTTCATCAGATCTGCAGTCATCGGCGTCATTACCCAGCCTGGAGCGATGGCGTTCACCCGGATGCCCCTGGGAGCATAACTGATGGCCATCGCTCGAGTAAGGGCGACAAGACCGCCTTTACTGGCTACGTAGGCGTGGGTGTCGTGCGGTGGCCGAGGCCCAATGAGCGCGTCATCCGAGGCGATATGCACGATACTTCCGCGCTGTTCTGTGATAAGGGGTAGGAAGTACTTGCAGGTCAGATAGACTGCTGTCAGGTTCGTGGTCAAGACTCTGTGCCAAGTGTCTTCCGGGCACACATCCACGGGTCCATCACCTAGTGGGCGGCCACTTATGCCAGCACTGTTGACGAGGATATCCAGTTTGGCCCATCTGTCGGCAATCGCCTTGGCGGCTGCACCGACTTGCTGCGGCTGAGTGATGTCGGCCGTCAAGCAGACCAGGGGGCCTGACTCGGCGGCAAGTTTGCGCATGCCCTCTTGATCGATATCGATGAGTGCAACCTCAGCCCCTGCCGCCAAGAAGTGGCGGGCGATAGCCGATCCGATGCCACCAGCACCTCCTGTAATGACGGCTCTCAGACCTGCCAGGCGGCCACCCGGGATAGATGGTATCATTGCTATGGCTCCCTTCATCAAACCAGACTTTGGCAGAATGTAACCCTAGACTTCCAGCTTCTACTATACCAAACACAGACTGCATTTCGTTGTGGAGAAGCCTAGCACGCTAATGGTACAATGGAATCATCAACTTGAAACCGTAAAGAGGCGAATGGATGAATCTAGTCATGGCCAACTTGCCATTCCAAAACGGGGAGCGTGTTGTTTTTCAGGGCGATAGTATCACCGACGTGGGTCGCCGCCGCAACGTCATGTTTGACCTCGGCAATGGCTACGTCACGATGATCCGAGGACTGATCTCTGCGCTGCGTCCTGACCTGCAAGTGGACATTCTTAATCGGGGCAATTCGGGAGATCGCACTACTGAGTTGGTGGAGCGTTGGCAGCAAGACTGTCTCGACCTCAAGCCAGACTGGCTTTCGATCTTCATAGGTGTCAACGATGTCTGGCGTAAGCGTACGGAGAAACAGGGTGGTCAAAGGCATGTGCCGCTTTCGGAGTACGTGACCAACTATCGCCGCTTGCTTGACCAAGCACAGCGAGCAGGTATCCCGCATCTGGTACTTGTCTCACCTACCTTCATCGATAAGTACCTAGAAAGCGATCTCAATGAGTTGCTGGGCGAATACGATGTAGCGGTACGAGGGCTAGCCAAGGAGTATGGAGCACTGTATGTACCCTTGCGTCAACGCCTCCTGGAGGTTCTGCAGCGTAGCCCTGAGATTGAGTGGCTGAGCGATGGCTGCCACCCCACGCCCGCGGGGCACGCCCTGATCGCTGCCACCTGGTTGGAGACGGTAATTCAAGGAGCGTAGCAGGCCTCTCTTCGCAGTTCGCCTGGTTGCATGGGCACATAGCGATCGTCGCGACTGGGACAAACTGTGGAGGAGGTGATCAGAGTTGACTCGTCGTGCGTCGTTGGTCGTGCTGTCGACTATAGTGCTTGTGCTCTTTTGCTTGGCGGTTGTCGAACCCGAGGCCCGCGCGACACTTTACTGGGGTAGCAGAGGCACTGATGTGCGCACCCTGCAATGGCGCCTTTCTCAATGGGGTTACTACCGGGGCACCGTAGATGGCGTGTTTGGCGCACAGACTGCCGCGGCGGTGCGAGATTTTCAGCGAAAAAACGGGCTGCCAGTCGATGGCATCGTGGGCGCAGCCACGTGGGTAGCTCTAGGTCTTGGGGGAGGGGCTGCTTCCCCTTCCGTCGCTGCGCCAGTCTCTTACGGAACGTCAACACAGACACTGTTATCGCGCTTGGTCGCTGCCGAGGCCCGCGATGAGCCATATGTGGGGCAGGTGGCAGTAGCAGCAGTTGTACTTAACAGGGTGGCGGACCCGCGCTTTCCCAATACGCTCGCGGGTGTAGTATACCAGCCACATGCTTTCGAATCGGTAAGTAATGGGTTGGTTTGGGCGCGCAGCCCAACTTCCGTGGAGCAGCGAGCCGCACGTGATGCCTTGACTGGCTGGGATCCTTCCTACGGGTCTGTGTTCTTCTGGAACCCGTCGAAACCAGTCAGCTCATGGATCTGGACGCGCTCGATCGTGGCCAGAATAGGCAACCACGTCTTTGCGTACTGAGTATGCGAGGCTGCTCCTCTGACAGGAGAGGATCAGCAATGCCAGCAGAACTTGACCTGGTGACAATCCGCAGGGATCTGCATCAGTATCCAGAGACCGCTTTGAATGAGCATCGGACCGCCCGGGTCATCGCTAACCACCTGCAATCACTAGGGCTGCAGCCGCGATTTGTGGCTACTACAGGCGTGGTGGCTGAGATATCGGGTGTTCAGAAAGGGCCTGTCGTAGCCCTGCGAGCGGACATCGATGCCCTGCCAGTACAGGAACAAAGTGCAGTGGAGTTCGCCAGCCGACAGCCTGGGGTGATGCATGCCTGTGGGCATGATGTGCACACCACGGTGTTGCTCGGGGCCGCTCAGCTGCTGTGTCAGGCTCGCCATGAGCTGCGCGGCAGAGTTCGTCTGATCTTCCAGCCAGCCGAAGAGACGACTCAGGGAGCCCGAGCCTTGGTCGAGGCCGGGGTCATCGAGCAGGTGGCGGCCATCTTTGGCCTCCACAACTATCCGAGTCTGGCAGCAGGGCAGGTCGCCTTTCGCACAGGCCCTCTGATGGCCGCCTCTGATCGTCTGCGGATAGTGGTGCGTGGCCGAGGCGGCCACGCTGCGCAGCCGCATCTCACAGCCGATCCGTTAGTGGCTGCCGCAGCTGTCTTGATGGGGCTGCAGACCGCTGTAAGCCGCCTGGTGGATCCTCTGGAACCGTTGGTTGTGAGCATCGGTCACCTGACTGGCGGAAGCACATTCAACGTGATTCCCGATGTGGCCATGATGGAGGGTACGGTGCGCTGCTTCAGCTCGGCACTGCGCTCCGCCTTGCCGCAGCAGTTGCGGAGCATCGTCACGGGGATCGCAGAAGGCCACCGTTGCGGTGCCGAGGTAGAGTACCTGCCTATGGTTCCACCAGTCACAAATGATCCTTTCTTGACTGAACTCGCTATGCGGTGTGCGACTGACCTTTTCGGCGTAGAGAGCACCTCGCTCGCGCAACGCTCCTTGGCGGCGGAAGATTTCGCCGTGTACCAGCAGCAGGTGCCTGGATGTTTTTTCTGGCTGGGTTCGGGTGGGTCCCATGGGTGGCACCATCCCGAGTTCTGTATCGATGAGCGAGCACTGGACGTGGGGGCGCGTCTGCTGGCTAAGATCGCCATGGAGGCAACAAAAGCTCTGTAGATCCGTCTTGCCCGGGGCATACTGACGACAGGCATGCCGAGGCTTGACGGGGGGATAGCGTGAAACGCGCGTGGATCTGGGTGCTTATTGGCGGAGTGTTGCTTGGAGTGGCTGGTGTCTATGCTATCGGCAGCAGAAGTCAGCCGCCAGCCGAGATACGGATACCCAAACCGTCACAGGTGACAACTGAACGTCTCAAGCTGGAGCAGGTGGCTAGTAGCGGTCTAGCAGGTTCTCTAGAGCTTAAGAAGGCAGAGAAGACGCCACAGGGATGGGTGGTGCAGCTGCGCACTGATGCGAATCACGCCAACTTAGGCTCGCTGCTCGAGCAAGCCAAGGCTGTGTTCGCTGAGGTGAAGCGGACCAAAATACCTGTTGCCGCATTGGAGCTAGACATCCGCACGGATGAGCTGCGGGACGAATTTGGAAGGCAGCTGACGAATGAGCCGATTGCCAGGCTTGGCCTCACGGGAGAGACTTTTGCCAAGATCGTGTGGGATGAATTTGATCCGCGGGATTTTGCACGCGTGGCCGATGATTACTGGCTACACGTCAGATTGCGTCCTCAGCACGATACCATGCTCGAGGGGAAAAAGAAGGACGAAGAGCACGGCGCCATCTCAGTTCGGAAACCTGGCCCTTGATAGGCTACTTGTCTCGTCCGGAGCTCCATACACGACCACCGTCTGCGGGCTCGATGCACCGGGGGTGGTCGTTGGCAGGCGAGTTGGCCAGGGGTAGCACTTCATAGCCTTCCAGACCGGGTATCGGGCGAGGAGCCAGCAGGCCTTGCAGAGCTGTCGGGTCAAAATGGCAGTGGTCAAGCCATTGGTCTGTCTCTTTAGGGGAAAACAAAATGGCTGGCATCCGATGATGAACGGCCCCTACGGTCGCGTTGGCCTTTGTCGTGACAATCGTGAATGTGCGCAGCGGCCCTTGTGGCGAAAGCCACTCTTCCCACAGACCAGCCAGGCCGAAAGGCTGACCCGCATCTAGCCTGAAATGAACGGGCACCTTTCTACCTGCATATGTATGCCATTCATAGAACCCGGTAGCAGGGATAACACACCGACGTTGTTGGAAGGCCTGTCGAAAAGCGGGTCTTTGCGCGAGAGTCTCGGCCCTAGCGTTGATCATTCTTTGGCCTATGGAGATCTCCTTGGCCCAATGCGGCACTAACCCCCAGCGCAATAGGGCTGCTTGTCGCCCGTGCAGGGGATCTTGGTAGATGCTTACTGCCAGCTGACTCGGTGCTATGTTGTAGCGGGCGGCGAAGCCCACTGGCATCTGTGGCACGGCGAAGAGCCGGGCCAATAGCTCCGCGTTGCTGGCCAGAGAGAAACGGCCACACATGTTCTTTCCCTCCGTTTCGTGATCAGTGATAGCCAAGCAGTGCTCTTTTCTCTCTGTGGTAGTACAGGTAGTTATCCAAAGGGACTCCGCATGGAACGCGGTGATCAACGTGGGGAATGAAGCCGCCCTCTTCTACCACTGGTGCTAGGCGCTTGAGCTCATTCAGAATAGCGTCTCGATCTCGATAGAGCACCATCTTGTCAAAGCCACCTAGCAGAAGCAGCTCCTTGCCGTACTTACGGCGCAGCATGACAGGATCAGACCCTGCCCGCACCTCAATGGGGAACATGCAGTTGTAGCCAGCCTCAAGCCAGATATCGACCACCTCAGTGATGTTACCGTCGCAGTCCGTCCAGATGACGTCCACACCATGTTGGCGCAAGAGGCAAGAGATGCGTTTGTAGCGCGGCAGCAGAAACTCCCGTAGCATCGCCGGGCTAAACAGCGGCCCGTTGTTGAAGCAGAAGTCTTCCCACCCAGCGGCGTAGTCAAACTCGATGCGTTCCAGAAACGGCGTGATCCCATGCATGATCAGTTGGCATTGGGTTTCCACCATATCATCTACCAGCTCGGGATCATCGTAGGCCAACAAAGCGATCTGCTCAAATCCCGTCCAATCGCGAGGTTTGCCCAGCAGAGAGCCAATGTTGATCCCTACAGGAACCTCACTTCGCCGACATCGCTCGGCTATCTCGTCCATATTGGCCACTTGTCGCTGTGGTGAACGAGGGTTGAGACGCTCCTTAAAGCAGCTCCAAGACGCCCGATCCTTGATTGGAAATTCCAGGTAGTGGGGGATGCTTGCTTCTCCGCTATCGTGTACTTCGCAAATCACCCCTTCGGCGTCTTGGTACACCCTGCGACCATCCTCGACGCGCAGGGTTCTCGCCTTGAATGACGGAATCAGTCCCAGAGGGGGGCCGACGATGACCTTGCGGTCGAGGCCGAAGTAGGCATCCGCCGCCTTCTCATCTTTGACCTCAACCGGAAGTCCCTGAGCATGCCATTCCGGGTAGAGCTGGTCCCAGTAGCCAAACTCATAGTTGGGAATCCGATCTACCTTCTGGAAGTGGAAGACCCTTTGCCAACGCTCTCTTGGGTTCAAGGCTCATGCACCTCACAAGGGGGTAATGCTGCCTATCAGAAGAACATGGCTTCGACGAATCTCTCCTGAAATGCCAGTTCGCCGCCTAGATCCACATGCTCAGCTCGTTTGGCCAGCTCAACGCAAGCAGTGCGGGCAGTCCTAGAGGTAAGGGCCAACACAGCACCTGCTCCAGCGGCATTGCCCAGAGATCGAATGCGGGGCAGGGGCAGAGGTGGCAACAGCCCGATGCACAGGGCACTGTCTTTGCGGACATAAGTGCCGAAGGCACCAGCTAGCAGAACCTCATCGAGTTCGGTAGCCAGTATGCCGGCGCGCAGGCAGCAGATGTCGACCGCTGCTCGAATCGCGCCCTTGGCCAGCTGCACCTGACGAATGTCTGCTTGCGTGAAGTCGATCGTCTGTGGCCTCTCAGTGAGACGGAAAACAATCCCACCATCTGTCTCTACCAAGTGACCAGCGAGACCCGGTTTGCCTGCAGCGGCGACCTCTTCGGAGGATCGCAGGCGTCCAGTCTCATCAATCACGTCGAGGCGTACCAGCTCAGCCACAAGATCAATGAGTCCGGAACCACAGATGCCTCTGGCTGAATCATTGTCACCCAGCACATGTAACTGCACGCCATCAGGATTCAGGGCGACGCCGTCGATAGCTCCGGGTTCAGCGCGCATGCCGTTCAGGATCTGTACTCCTTCAAAGGCGGGCCCTGCGGCAGCTGAGCAGGCCCATATGCGCCCATTGGCAGAAAGAAGGATCTCACCGTTAGTACCTAGATCGATCAGGAGGCGCGGCTTGTTGTCTGATAGCAGTTGGCCAGCGACGGCGGCTGCTACAGCGTCGGCCCCCACAAACCCACCGACAAGTGGACCACTCCAAAGCAGCGTGTCCGGAAAGCCATCGATGCCAAGCGCGGCTGCGGTCGTGAAAACCTCAGATCTGTGCACAGGCAGATAGGGCGATTGGCCAAGTCGTCTGGGAGACAGCCCCAAAAGCAGATGGTGCATACAGGTGTTTCCTACAACGCTCATGGCCACGATGTCGCTGGGCGCCACCGTTTTTGAAGCTGCCAAGGCACTCGCCATTTCGCCCATGGTAGAGGTGATCTCACCATGCAGAAGCTGCAGGCCCTCGCGCGTAGAAGCCACATCGATACGCGACATGACATCAGCCCCGTGCGCCGCCTGTGGATTGGCACGAGGCAATGCCCCTACTACCTCCCTGCTTTGCAGGTCTACGAGATAGGCGACCAGCGTGGTGGTCCCTATGTCGAAAGCCACCCCGTAGTAGCAGAGGCGGTTTTGACCTACTGGGCGAACACAAAGCAACTGCTCGGCAAAACTGGCCACTTCCAGCTCTTGAACGTCGCCAGCGAGAGCCTCAGGCATCATGCGCAGCAGGCCAATGTGAGGCGACTCAGCCTGAATGGTACCATTGCTAGCCGATACGAGACGTTCCCAGTCAGAGAGAGACTCCGGTAACGCTGGCGGCAACTGGATCCGTTGGAGCTGAAGGTTGCTATCGCCGACATGCAGATCGCCGTAGCCATCTACTAGGATGGCGGAGTCTGAAGCTTTTGGTAATGAGTGAACCAAAACCTCGCCTCCCGATGAACGGGCCTGGCAGATAAGGCGAATGCCTGTGGCGAGATCCGCAGCAGAGAGATGCTGGAGTTCGGTAGCGTTGGGAGCCTGCAAGGCTCCGGTTACGAGCGCTCGGCATTTTCCGCATGAGCCACGACCATTGCAGGGGAGTGTGATACTCTCCCCTGCGGCCATAAGGCTATCGGCAAGAAGAGCGCCTTGTTTCATCTGTAGGCGGAGAATCCCCTCAGCAGTGTTTCTAGCGAATGACATGAGTCACAGGGAACCCCATTTCAGGCAACGAGTGATTTGGCCACATCTACAGCGGAACCAGCGTCAGGCGCATAGGCATCGGCGCCAATTTCCTGAGCGAAGGCATCGGTGATCGGAGCGCCACCAATAATCACCTTCACCTGGTCGCGTAGACCTTTCTCGACAAGAAACTTGATTGTCTGTGCCATAGCGGGCATGGTAGTGGTAAGTAGGGCTGACATGCCTAGAATATGGGGCTGGTGCTCGCGAACCGCCTCCACGAACCTCTCTGGTGAGACATCGATGCCCAGGTCCACAACGTCAAATCCGGCTCCCTCTAGCATCATAGCCACGAGTTTCTTGCCGATATCATGCAAGTCGCCTTTTACCGTGCCTATGATTACCTTGCCAATGGGCTGCAGGTCAGACTCAGAGACTAAGGGTTTCACGATGGCGAGCCCGGCATTCATGGCCCTAGCTGCGATGAGCACTTCGGGCACATAGATCTCATTATTCTTGAACCTGTCAGCGACGACCTCCATACCAGCTATCAGGCCTTGGTTGATAAGCTCTGCAGGCTTGGTGCCACTGGCGATAGCTTCGTTTATCAGTCGTTCGGTCTCTGGGGCTCTTCCATTGATGACCGCCTGCGCAATCTGCTGGAACTGACTCAAAAGTGACTCCCTCCCTATTCGGATAGTGGGGCTCTACTTAAGCAGTGGTAGTGCAGATTTCGCCCACGTGCTAATCTTCTCCTTGTTTTTTCGCGGTTCGGTTGGGTACCCTTTACTGGATCATCAACGGCAAGCCAGTCTTTATTTCGCGTATTCCCGACCAGGAGGCCTTTCGTCAGAGATCCTGGAGGGGACGTGTCCAAGATGAACTGCGACTCCTAGGCCCTTTCGCTTCGCGACGCGTATAATAACACTGGAATATGCTTTTCGCGCTTTCTGTGTACTGTCGAATGGGAGGAGTGGCGCATGCCAGCGTGTGGATGGAGTTCGTTTCCTCCGGAAACAGCCAGCGACACTGCGGGAGCGGTGCAGCCTGCGAGTGATCAAGTGCGACAAATAGCAGGGGCAGGGAGGATGACTTGCCGCAGAGAGCAGCCGACCTTTCAAGGCCAACTGGAGGATCTAGAGGGCGTTCTGGTGACCTTGTACACCACTAGCGGTCGAAGTGTGGGCGGTCGGATTGAGCAGGTCTATCGAGACTACCTGACGTTTGTCTCTGGAGGTGTCCAGGAAGCGATTCCGCTCAGTCAGATAACGAACCTCCGAGTGTGTCCCGCAGTCGCGGCGAATTCTCAAGCGACAACTGTCGTTGTTGGGTAGACGCACGTATGTCACCCGGCTGGAGAGCTCAGGCTGTACGCCTGGGCTCTCCGTATTGTCTACGCACGTGGCTCTATTTTCTGCGCGTGTGTGCGGAAGTCCCGCGTCAGCCATGCGTCATATGGTGCGCGAGGTTCATCCGGATGTGCTGCTACGGGGGTAGCCGATCCCGATGAGGTTGGAGGCCTCGGAGACCACCCTGAGCTGCTTGAACTTTACGCGCCATGGCGCAATGTCTGCCTGGCCTCATCCACACGGGAGCATCATTCATCCCGCCTACAGAGGGTACATCTTGAACAGGATCTGAGCCAGGACGATCTTGGTGATCATCCCTACGGGGTAGGCAATGGCGTAGCTCAGATTGGGTAGCTCTGATTGGGACCGCTCGTTCGAGTAGACCAGAGCGGCAGGTTGCGTCTGCAGACCAGAGAGGGTACCGATGGCCAGGGCCATGGGCACTTTCAGCACCTTGTGGTAGATAAAGAGGGTGAGGCTACCATAGATGAAGGTGACAGCGGCGCCACCAAGCAGAACCAGAGGTCCCAGTTCCTTGAAGGTCGAGGCGAAGTCGTATCCCGAGCGTGTACCAATACCCGCCAGAAACAGGACAATGCCTAGTTGCCGCACGGTGTGACTCACGCCGTCGGGCATGCTCCACACGAGGCGACCAGTACGGCCAGCCCGACCGAGAATCAGGGCCGCGATAAGAGGCCCGCCCACGAAACCAAGCCGAAAGGAGAGTCCCCCAGGCAGTGGGATGGGCACCAGACCCAAGAGAAGCCCCAAGGAGATTCCCAGGGGCATGGTGAGAAGATTGAGCCCCTCCACCTCGAGTTTCTGCGGTTCTTTGCTCTCTGCGTCAGCGAGCGAGGCAGTGTGCTCTCTGGCTTCTTGCGCAAAGTCAACGCGCCATATGACGGAGAACATATGGATGGCGAGAATAATACCAATAACTCCAAAAGGGTAGGTGAGAGAGTACCCCACGACTGGCTCAGCCAGAAGCCGCTCTGCGAAAGGCTCGCCGCTGGACTTCAGTGCTTCGATGACCGCTGCCAGTGCGGGAGTATTCGTAAGGCTGCCTGCAAAGAGGCCAGCGACAAGAGTGCGTGGCAGATGCAACAGACGGCCTACCCACGCAGAAAGCAGACAAGCCAATGCCAAGAGAGCAACCCCGAGCGAGACATCGCGGAGCCCATGACGTCGCAAGGCGGTAAAGAAAGCAGAGCCCGAAGAAAGGCCTACGCCATAGACAAACAGAATGAGGCCCAACTGATAGACAATCTCGGGTAACCCCAGTTGTGGATGTAGGGCGCCAAGGGCCAGACCGACAAAGAGAATGGCGGCGACTCCTAGGCGGAAGCTTCCGATACGCACCTCGCCCAGTCTGTAACCTAGGCCAATCACCACGAATAGCAGCAGCAATGGGTTGGCCAAGAAAAGATCGACAAGTGGATCAAGGTAGTGCAACCGTATTAACCTCCAGTCTCTTCCGTGCCTCCTGGCTGAGCGCAGGAGGTCTGCTATGCGAGTTAGGTCAAAGGCACTTGGCTGCCGTGACGACCATGGAAACGGGTAAGCGTGGTATAGCCTACCTCTTTCGCCCATTGCGCAGCTGCCCCCAGTTGGAGGCCCACATCCTCCGCGCAGTGGGCATCTGAGCCCAGGGTGATGGGCACTCCTGCGCTGTAGAAGGCGGCCAGGAGCGCGTGGCTCGGGTAGATCTCTGCCACTGGTTTGCGTAACCCCGCGCTGCTGATCTCCACTGATACGTCAGCGGAGCGGGCCGCCACGGCAGCCTCGGCATACAGTTCATGGGGCGGCGATGCAGGTCTGTGTCCAAACTTCTTCAGCAGATCGGGATGGGCCATAGTATCGAAGAGGCCTGAGCTACAGGCACTGTTCCAGACGTCAAAGTACTCAGCATACGTGGCCTCGACGTCACGGTCGGGCCAGCCGACAGAGGCCGCGGCGTCCACCGGAAATGTGCCTAGAAAGTGGACAGACCCCATCACATAGTCCCAGGGGTAATTCGCCAGAATTCCCCTTGTCAGCTCTCCAGACTCGGGTATGAAATCGACCTCCAGGCCGATCTTGATCGGTAAGCCCTTTTCTTGCACGTCCACTAAGAACTCCACATACGCCTCGAGAGAGTCGACAAAGCAATGTCGAAAGAAGTCCTTGACCAGGGACGGTGCATCAGGCTCTGAGTGCATATGGGCGAATATCGGTGAGAACTCACGAAAACGGTAACAGTGTTCGCTGATACCAATCTCGTCTACCCCGGCAACTCTCGCCTGTTCGATGTAGTGCAACAGTCGCTCCTTCTCGAGGCGCAGGGGGGACTGGTAATCGTCATACTCCAGATGGACGTGATAGTCGAGCCGCACATATTCACCTCCGGGATGTACTGGCCTTCCACTTCGCCCATTCGTTGCCAATCCCTGCCGTCCAGGGGTACGCGACAGGTAGCGCTAAACCGTAAATAAAACAAAGCTCTCGGAGGGAAAACTAAGTCCTCCTTGAATACGTGAAGTACAGCGAGGAGCCGTGGTGCAATGTCAGAACACACCCATCTACTACCCGCCGAGCGGCTGGAGCGTATTCGAGAGGCTCTCCTCCTGGAAGGTTCGGTTCGTGTGGCGGAGCTGGCCAGCCTACTGCAAGTCTCGGATGTCACTGTGCGTGCTGACCTTTCTCAGCTCGAGCGAGAGGGACTACTGAAACGAACCCACGGAGGGGCGGTTTTGGTCAGGCGAACCCGCTTTGAGCGACCCTTTGCTGAGCAACAGACGCAGCGCGTGGTTGAGAAACGCCGCATTGGTCAAGCCGCTACGGAACTCATTGAAGACGAGGACACGATCATTCTCGATGTGGGAACGACTACTACGGAGATTGCCAGACACATGCCTGCAGTGAACAACGTGGTGGTGGTCACTAACGGCCTGAATATCGCCTCTGAACTTGAGCACTGCCCTGGGGTAACCGTTGTGGTCACAGGTGGTACGTTGCGTCCCATGCAGCACTCGTTGGTCAACCCGTATGCGACATTACTACTCTCGCAGATCAATGCCGATAAGCTCTTTCTCGGGTGTAACGGGGTCTCGCTTGAGAAGGGTATTACCAACTCCAATCTTCAGGAAGCTGAGATCAAGAAGGCCATGGTGTCGGCAGCCAAGTTTGTTGTGGCCGTCGCAGACAGCAGCAAGATCGGGGCGGTCTCTGCAGCCCACGTGTGTACCCTCGCAGACGTGGACGCACTGATCACGAACAGCGACGCGGATCCCGATGGATTGCGACGGCTACGGGAGGCGGGGCTCAACGTCATTGTGGTGTAGTCAAGTGGGAGGCCTTGGAATGAAAAGGAAACGTCTGATAAGAGATGATGGGCGCTATGTACTGCTGTACTCCTTAAGTCATGCCCATACCCCATCGCTGCCGCAACGAGAACTGTTATCTTCTTGTCGTGAGGCAGCACGGAAGCCACCAACATGCCGGGAAAACATGACTCGATCTTCCAAGGGGGACGAAAAGAGTGTCTGAGCTGCGCTGGAATCCCATGTTAGGTCAGTGGGTGATCACCGCGACGCACCGTCAGGACAGAACGTATAAGCCACCAGCCGAGTTCTGTCCGATCTGCCCGACGAAATCAGCGGATTTCCCTACGGAGATCCCAGCTCCAGATTTCGATATCGCCGTCTTTCAGAACAAGTTTCCTTCGCTGCGGCCACAGCCCGACCCACCAGAGGTAGCCGGTAGTGAGCTCTACGCTGTGCGGGAGGCCAAGGGCGAATGCGAGGTGGTGGTCTATACTGCGGACCACGTGGGTAGTCTGACGACTGTGGATGAGGTGAAGTTGCGCCACCTCGTTGATGTCTGGGCTGATCGTTTCTGCGAGCTCGGTGCGCGTGAAGGCATTGAGTATGTCTTCATCTTCGAAAACCGGGGGGAGGCCGTGGGGGTCACGTTACACCATCCGCACGGGCAGATCTACGCCTACCCCTACATACCCCCGATTCCTGAGCGGGAGTTGAGTCAAGCTGCCCAGCACCAGGCGCGCACAGGGCGCTGTCTGTTCTGCGATATCACCGCAGAGGAGAAGCGTGATGGTAGGCGCGTGCTGTTGGAGGACCAGCACACCATCGCTTTTGTGCCCTTTTTCGCTCGTTTCCCCTATGAGGTGCATGTGCTACCCTTGCGTCACGTCAACTCCCTTCCAGACCTCAACGAGGACGAGCGCTGGTCTTTAGCGCGCAGCATCCAAGAGGTGCTTAAGCGCTACGATGGGCTTTTTGAGGCTCCTATGCCCTACATGATGGCCATGCACCAGCGTCCCACAGACGGCGGCAGCTATCCTTATTACCATTTTCATGTGGAGTTCCTTCCACTACAGCGCGCGGCAAACAAACTCAAGTTTCTGGCAGGCTCAGAGTCCGGAGCTGGTGCTTTCATCACAGACATGTCCGCAGAGAAACAAGCAGAGATGCTGAAGGGGGTCAAAATATGAAGGCATCAGCACATGACGCAAGCCGACTCTCGATGCTGGCGGCAGCTCTTGAGGAGATGCGCGGCTCCAACAAAGCAGGGCTGCATGTGGCCAGAGCGCCGGGCCGCGTGAACCTGATCGGGGAGCATACCGATTATAACGATGGCTTTGTTTTGCCTATCGCGATCGATCGCGATGTTCTGATGGTAGGGAGGCGTCGCCCCGACAGACAGGTCAAGCTCTACTCTATGGATTACCAGCAGCTTAACGCGTTTTCGCTAGACGAGATCACTTTCGACACCTCAATGCGCTGGAGCAACTATGTTCGCGGTGTGCTCGATGTCTTGCAGGAAGAGGGCTACGCTCTTCGTGGGATGGACCTTGCCGTCACCGGAAACGTACCGCAGGGGGCGGGTTTGAGCTCATCAGCTGCGCTGGAGACTGCTACCGCCAGCATAGTGAGCGCACTGTGTGACCTGGAGATCGAACCAGTGCGTATGGCTCGTCTAGCTCAAAGAGCAGAAAACCGCTTCGTGGGCGTGCAGTGTGGAATCATGGACCAATTTGTGTCGAGACTCGGTCGACACGCTCACGCGCTGCTTATCGATTGTCGCAGCTTCGAGTACCGTCACATTCCCTGGCTATCGACGAGACTGCGACTGCTTGTGGCAGATACGCGCGTGCAACGAGGGTTAGTCGATTCAGAGTACAACAAGCGCCGTCGAGAGTGTGAGGCGGGGGTGAAGGCTCTTGCCAAAGTACTGCCGGAGATCATGGCTCTCCGGGACGTATCGGTTGAGCAGTTCCAAGAGCATGCCCATATTCTGGATCCTGAAGTCCGCTCGCGCTGTGAGCATGTCGTATGTGAAAATGCACGCGTGCTAGAGGCCGTGGAGGCACTGGAGTCTGGGGACTGGAAGCGTCTAGGAAACCTGATGTATGCATCTCACGAAAGCCTGCGCGACCTCTACCAGGTGAGTTGCCCAGAGCTAGACGCTATGGTGGAAATCGCGCTTGGCGTGGATGGTGTTTATGGAGCCCGCATGACAGGTGGCGGCTTCGGTGGATGTGCTATTGCGCTTGTAGACGAGCAAGCACAGGAAGCATTGGAGCAGGCCATTTGGCAGCGCTACCCTGAGATCACCGGACGTCAGCCACAGCTTTTGCCCACAGGTGCTGCGGATGGCGCACAGACCTGGCAGTGGGAACAATAGAAGATGGGAGGCCAAGGCGAATGCGCATACTCGTAACGGGAGGGGCCGGTTACGTCGGAAGCCATGTGGTGCGGGACCTCATGGCTGCTGGCCATGAGCCAGTGGTTCTTGACAATCTGTCAAAAGGTCACCTAGAAGCAGTCCCCCCTGGGGTCTCGCTGGTGAAAGCTGATCTCGCAGACAAAGAAACGTTGAGTGAGGTGTTTCGTCGCTACCAGCCCCAGGCGGTCATGCATTTTGCGGGTTCGTCTCTGGTGGGCGAATCCATGCGGGAGCCTGAGCTCTACTTCCGAAACAACCTCAGCAATGGTCTACAGCTGCTCGCGTGTATGGTACAGCACGACGTGGACAAGATGGTCTTCTCCTCGTCTGCCGCGGTGTACGGTGAGCCAGAGACTGTGCCTATTACCGAAGAGCACCCTAAGCGCCCCACAAATCCCTACGGTGAATCGAAGCTCTTCTTTGAAGCAATGTTGGCTCGCTTTGAGAAGGCGTATGGCCTGCGCTCCATATGCTTGCGCTACTTCAACGCGGCTGGTGCTCATCCTTCGGGCGAAATCGGTGAAGACCACACGCCAGAGACGCATCTAATTCCCATTATCCTACAGACTGCGCTGGGCAAGCGCGAGGAACTCGCCATCTTTGGCACCGACTATCCCACTGATGACGGCACTTGTGTTCGGGACTATGTCCACGTGTGTGATCTTTCTGCGGCTCATCTACTGGCCTTGCAGGCTCTGGCCACGGGCGCCCCGTCCAATGCGTTCAACTTGGGAAACGGGCAGGGATTTAGCGTACGAGAGATACTGAGTGTGGCCGAGACGGTTGTGGGTAGGCCTATCGCCACTCGAATAGCGGAGCGGCGTCCGGGAGACCCAGCGATTTTGGTGGCCAGTGCGGAGAAAGCCCAGCAAGAACTGGGGTGGCGACCATCACGTGCCGACATTCGAGACATCGTGGAGTCCGCATGGAGTTGGCATATGGGACACCCAGAAGGCTATGGGTTACAGCAGTGACGGCGCACTCTCTCCCCTCTAGGAGCATATAGCTATCAGAAGCAGGCAAGAGAGGGGGCGGAGTCAGTGGAGATTGAGGATCTGCAGAGGGTTGTAGACCGTATGGAAGGTGAGATCGCTATGCTCAAGAGCGACCATATGCGCCTTGAGCATAGCCTGGACGAGTTGCAGAAAAAAACCGCGACCTTGACTGGCGCGGAGGAGGGCCCAGACGCGTCAGCTGACAAGCTACTCGGGCGACTTGGTGGCATGCAGGCGCTCTCTGAAGCGCTGTCGACACCGGAAGCCGCAGAGGCATTGTCCAAGGTTCTGGGTGGCAGGGTTGGTGACCTCCTGCCTCTCTTGACAACGGTTGACACGACAGCCAAAAGCGAGACGAACGACGAAAATGACAGCGAGGTGCTCAAAGCCCTAGCGAATCTGAGTCCAGAGATGAGCCGGGCCATCAAGAAGCTGAACACTATTCTCCCGCTAGTCACTGCGGTGCAGAATCGGAGGGTCAGGCATGTCCGTCACGATATGGACGAACCCTTCGATGTCGTTGCGCCTCACAGGGTGCTCCATAGAACGTTTGGCGACGATACCCATGGGTTTCAGGAGTACGAGGCGTGGTCCGTCTTTCGTCGAGCGTGAGTGAGGGGCTGGAGCGAGCGGTTCGAGCAGTTGTCTCGCTCCAGCGCAGACACTTCGATCTAGTCTTGGAAGAACATAAGCAGCAGGATAATGATCACAAGCAGCATTAGGGTCTCATCGCATCTGTCGCGGGTCATCCATGCTCACCTCCACTGACTTTCCCGTTGCTTTAGGCTACGAGGAAGCCAATGAAGCTGTAACAGGAGGCCTATCCTGTTTGGAGAGCAGCACTCTTCCGGAAACCGTGTTACGCTGTGCGGGCATGTAGACGGTTGCCCGCCGTCACGCGTAGTTCCCTGAAAGAGAGAGCAGGATTAACGGACTCGGGCAGGAACATGTCGACAGGTGGATAGCACCGAGGATGGGGGATGAGACTGAGTGGGGCAACAGGACAAGCGTGGCACGCATGTGGATGTAACACCTGTACAGGATGTAAGTAGGCGGCTGGTTGAGAATGCGAGTCGGGTAATCGTGGGTAAGCCTGAGGCCATAGGGCTGGCGGTTATCGCATTGCTTTGCGAAGGACACATCTTGGCAGAGGATGTCCCTGGAGTGGGGAAAACGATGCTGGCTCGGGCACTTGCTGGCTCTGTCGGCTGTAGCTTCAGCCGTCTTCAGTTCACGCCTGATCTGCTGCCATCCGATGTCACTGGCGTAAGCGTGTTCAATCAGAAAACCCAGGAGTTTGAGTTTCGTCCCGGGCCAGTGATGTCTCAGGTGGTGCTGGCCGACGAGATCAACCGAGCGACACCGCGTACACAGTCTGCGCTGCTAGAGTGCATGGAAGAACGCCAAGTGACGGTAGACGGAGTCACCCGTTTACTTCCTCGGCCCTTCCTGGTAATGGCAACGCAAAATCCGATCGAGTATGAGGGCACGTTCCCCTTGCCGGAAGCTCAGATCGATCGGTTTCTCGTACGTCTCTCCTTGGGATACCCAAGCGCCGCTGATGAAGCAGAGATTCTACTGCGTTTGCAGCGCCGTCACCCGATTTCGGATCTACAGCAGGTGGTCAGTAACGAGGAGCTGTTGGATGCACAGAAGACGACGCGAGAGGTTTTTGTGGAGGAGTCTGTGCGCGAATATATCGTGTCACTGGTCCGGGCTACCCGCGAACATGCTGATGTGGCCCTAGGGGCCAGTCCGCGGGGCTCACTGGCCCTCTATCAGACGGCACAAGCCACGGCTGCCATACAAGGGCGGGATTACGTGCTGCCCGATGATGTGAAAAGCATGGCGGTGTCAGTCTTGGCCCACAGACTGATCATCAAGCCTGAGAGCCAGTTGCGGGGACGCAGCGGCCAGGGCATTATCAGCGATATCTTGCAGCGTGTGCCCGTGGTACTAGAGGAGGAAGCCAGTGCGTAGTCCCATCGGCGAGCTGACTCTGTTGGCTGGCCGATTCCGGCGTGAAGTGCCGTGGGATTCCGATCGGGCGGCCTTCCTTTATACTCCTTTGCTGGCTATTCTGACAGCCATTGGGGCGGGACTTGTCGTCGCTGGCTCTCTATCGAGTCTTGCTCCGTCATGGCGTTTTTCACCTTGGGCTCTACTGGCTCTGGTGCTACCCGCGCTCACAGGCTTCTTTCTGACATACCTACATGACATGCTACAGGTACGTTTGGGATGGCGCACTCTTGAGATCGTCTTGCTGTCATTACTGGCTGTGGCTGTCTTCTCATCGGCTAGTGCCACTCCAGTAGGTGTAGTAAGTGGATTGGTGAGTGTCGCCACGGTGTGGATCGTAGCTGTCAGGATTGGTTCGGATCTTCTGTCCTTGCGTCCTGATCGTCTGCAGGCAGCGCAGTTGATCCAAGGGACTGCTCTTTTGACGAGGCATCACGCGTATCTGGTCTTCGTGTTGTGTATGGCAGCCGGAGTTCTTAACCGTCTTCAGAGTGGTCTGGTCGCATGGCCGACAGTGATAGTCGCGACTCTGGGCGCGGCGCTTTGTACAGCCGCTGCGCTGACTCAGGTGAGCTGGGCGCGTTTCGTTGTGGAGCGCTGTCAGTGGCAACAGGATGATGCGGTGATCAGCGACAAACTCGCCTCTGTGTGGTGGCGAAAATCACGGCAGGTAGCCATTGTCACCAGCCTCATCGGCGTTATTCTTCCGGCTAATCTCTCGCCATTGGCCCATCTGTCGTTTGACACGTTGTTTGTGCGGATGAACGCTATGGTAGCTCCTTTCTTCGTCAGGGAAGCCGCTGCCGATAGCCGCGCTCGTTCTGAACTCGCGGGACGTTTGGCCGAAGGCCTCGATACCTCACAGCCCTCAGGGTTGGGGTATGCTCTTGGATCATTCGTTCTTATGCTCGTACTAGTGGTCACCGTGCTGTGGGTCATCAAACGCTTTCTGCCGATGATGGGCGTAGGCGCACAAGAGCGGAAAGGCACCTGGGAACGTGAGCAGGGGCTTTGGCGCTGGCTGTGGCAATCCCTGCTAAGCTGGTGGAGGCGGATGACAGGCCTGTTGCTCGAAGGGGACGCAGCATCTGAATCTCGCAAGATGATGGCAATTCTCCGGCGTCGAGAGGGTTCTCGCAGTCGCCGAGTGCGTAGAAGCGTGCCGACTGAGCCACGGGCCTCCATACGCTTCTTCTATGCCCGTTTCCTTGAGCGAACGGCAGCTCGAGGATGGATGCGGCGGGATGATGAGACCGCAGGTGAGTTCGGCGAGCGTCTGTCGGAAGGACTATCGCCTAGTGGGGCACATGCTGCGGCCAGACTCACCGACGTCTATGAGTCCGTGCGCTATGGAGACTCTGCGGCTGATGCTGGCCTAGTGAGCATCTTTAGGCAACACTTGATCGTTGTCTTTCGCCAACTGCGACGATCCGAGGAGTCTGCGCCCGGAGACCTAACTCTCCACGTGGCCACTCGCCACGAGTCATGAGAGCATCACGAAGAGGCAGACAAGACCTGTCGGGAATCCGATAGCAGACAGCACAGATGGTGGCTCTCAACGTCGACGATAACACGCTCTGCCATGGGCTGCTCGATCATCGCTGCATACTGCTGCAAACTGCAGGGAATCTGCAGTTCCTTGAGAATGCAGAAGCCGTTGACAAACGCAGCTTGCTCGATAAAAAAGGGTGCCTGCGACCAGTGACGGTTGCGGACGATGGCTACATGCGCAGGATGCGTGTCAAAATCGACTGCATGCCCCAGCTCGTGGGACAGGATGACCACGAGGTAAGACAATGATTGCTGGCCCAGGTCTGGAGGCCAAACATATATGGTGCGCTGGGTGGGATGATAGAGCCACTGCTCAAACACGGGACTTTGCGCCAGCTTGATATGCATACTACGACAGTGCTGCAAAAGGCGCTGCACGTAGGTGTTGGCGGGAAACTCAGCCCATAGGCTCTCTGGATCATGACTGATGGTAACCTTCATCACTTCTCTCTATCGGAGAATCCCTAGCTTCTTCTGGACTCGCAGCGAGCCTTCCTGTTTCCAATTCCCGGGTCCTATGAAGGAAACAAAAGTCGCCAAGCGAGCACCGCAGCTACAAAACCAGCCAGATCGCCCACTAAGGCAGCTGCAAGCCCATGCCGCGCTTTGCGGATACCGACTGCACCCAGATAGACAGTCGTTACATAGAACGTGGTTTCTGTGCTTCCTTGGATGAGGCAGGCCAGTGTGCCGACACCAGAGTCGGGGCCGAAGGTGCGCAGCAGCTCACTCAAGAGGCCCAGCGCGCCCGAACCTGACAGTGGCCTGGTAACGGCCAGTGGCAGTACCTGAATCGGTATGCCGAGCGCCTGGAAAAGAGGCTCGAATAGGGAGAACAGGACATCCAAAGCTCCGGATGAGCGCAACAGCCCCAGGGCAACCCACATAGCGATCAGATAGGGAACAATGTGCAGGGCAGTCTGCACCCCTTGGGCTGCACCAGCAACAAAGGTCTCATAGACCTTTACGCCGCGGGCGTGCGCATAGAGCAAGATAACCAAGAGCATCAGTGGCACGGACCATTGCGACACCAACAGTACAATGTGGGCAAGAGAGCGACTAGACACGGCGTTGGCCTGCCTTTGTGGGAACAGTAGATTGGTGCCATGGAGGCCGCCGAAACAGACGGTCGGCGATCAGGGCAGCGGTAGTAGCACAGGCGGTAGCGAAGCATGTGGCTGCCACGATGGATGTAGGGGCTTCCGATCCAGTGGCCCCTCTTAGAGCGATCACAGTGGTGGGGATGAGCGTCAAACCCGAGGCACATACAGCTACGAAGGTGCACATGGCATTGCTTGCCTGATGGGGTGTTCTGTTGATGGTCTGCAGCTCTTCCATGGCCCGGATCCCCAAAGGGGTAGCTGCGTTACCTAGACCCAAGAGATTCGCTCCGATAGAGATGAGAATGGCTCCCATAGCCGGATGGTCTTTGGGCACGTCTGGGAAAAGCTGGCGGACAATGGGTGCCAAAAGCCGCGCCAGCATGCTGGTAAGGCCAGCCTCTTGGGCCAGCTGCATGATGCCCGACCAGAAAGCTAAGACACCAGTGAGCGAAATGGCAAGCTTTACAGCGTCGGTTGAAGAGACAACGATGACGGAAGTGATGTCGCCCACATCCCTGCCCTGCTGGGAGAGTATCGAGATGACACCCGTGACGATCATGATGAGCCAGACATGATTCATCAGATAGACTCACCTCCCAGAGATGACTGCTCGTAACATAAGACTACATCTCTTGGGGCCAGGCTAGAACCGCACGGTCCCCGTGCATGAGAAGAGAGCGAAACAGAGAGCCTTAGGAAGATTACGGGAGATAATACGTCTGGGAAGGCTCATGAGGTCAACCCTTGCCCAGCAATCCGTCTGCTGCATTCGACATGGCTGTTGCACCGAACGCGCAGGGAAATGATATAATGGGTTTGGCAAAGGTCAGAGAAGGTCAGTGATCCAAATGGCTACCTTAGCAGATCTTATTGAGGCGTATCTAAAGCGGCTTATCCACTCGCAGTCCGGATTCGTGGAGATCAGGCGTGGGGATCTAGCAGACTCCTTTTCGTGCGCTCCTTCACAGATCAACTACGTGCTGGAAACGCGCTTCCGAACCGAGCACGGCTACCTCGTCGAAAGCAAGCGCGGGGGTGGCGGCTACATCCGCATCCGCAGAATGGTCGTAAGGCCTGAGGTCGGACTGTACGGGGCTATACGGGAATGCGTGGGCGAACAGATCAGCGGAGCAGAAGCGAACATGTTGCTGAGTCGACTGGTTGAGCTTCAACGCTTGCCGCTACACAGAGCAAAGAGGATCTCGCGTTTTCTGCATGCGGAGATGGATGATCTCCCGTTGCCATGGAAGGATGTTCTGCGCGCTGGAGTACTCAAGGGAATGTTGCTCCTCTCGCTGGACATGGAATCAAACGAAGGTGGGGGAGAAGACGATGATGTGCGATGAGTGCCGGGAGCAGCCGGCGACCGTGATGGTTACTCGCATTGTGAACGGCGAGAAAACGGAATCTTATCTGTGCCAGGAGTGCGCACGCAAACAGAACAAGCTGGGTTTTCTCTCCGATACTGGCTTCACGTTTCACAATATCCTGGCGGGGCTTTTCGAGCCCGAGGTCGTATTTCCGGATGCCGTCTCAGCAAAGTCGAAGGTACGTTGCGCAAATTGCGGCCTCTCGTTCTCAGACTTTCGACGCCTAGGACAGCTGGGATGCAGTGAGTGTTACACTCAGTTTGAGGCCCAGCTCGACCCGATTATCCGGCGTATTCATGGCGATGCACAGCATACTGGTAAGACGCCGGTAAGAAGTCGGGCGAGCAGTCTGCTTGGGGAGTTGGAGCAATCCCGACGCGAATTACGTGAAGCCATCGATCGCGAGGCGTACGAACAAGCTGCAGAGCTTCGAGATCGCATCAAGGCATTGGAGAAGCAGCTTGAGCAGTCCTAGGCGAGGAGGAGCGACCCATGTCTTTGCGGGACATCATTGGCAAGACACTCAGTGAATGGATGAAGGGCACGGGGCCTGAGCGTGACGTCGTCTTGTCTAGCCGAGTCCGTCTGGCCCGCAACCTGGCTGGCATTCCATTCCCCGCTACCGCACAAGATGATCAGCGGCGGCATGTGGTGGATCTTGTGGAGGCGGCAACGAGGCATCATCCGATCTTAGCAGAAGCGGATTTCGTGCGCTTGGCAGACGTGTCTACACTGGAGCGCCAACTGCTTGTGGAGAAGCATCTCATCAGTCCGCAGCATGCGAACGATGTGAAGCACAAGGCTGTTATTCTACGCAACGATGAAGCCGTGAGCATCATGGTCAATGAAGAGGACCATCTACGTTGTCAGGCCCTCTTTCCGGGTCTCCAGGTACAAGAAGCGTGGAAACTCTGTAGCCAGGTGGACGATGCGTTTGGCGAGCGACTAGAGCTGGCCAGCTCACCACGGTGGGGGTTCCTTACAGCGTGTCCGACCAACGTCGGCACGGGTATGCGAGCCTCGATAATGATGCATCTACCTGCTCTATCGATAACAGACCAGATGAAACGCGTGGTGACTGCTGTCTCCCAGTTTGGGGTTGCTGTACGTGGCATCTATGGCGAGGGCACGGACGTTTTGGGCAATGTGTACCAGATCTCCAACCAAGTGACGCTAGGGCATAGCGAGGACGAGATTATCGAGCATCTGGTGCAGCTGACTCGTCAGATCTTAGAGCAAGAGCGCAACTTCCGCGAGCGGATACGTACGCAGAGTCGAACGCAGCTGGAAGACCGAATCTTTCGCTCGTATGGACTGCTGACGAATGCCCGCATTCTCTCCACGCAAGAGGCCATGCAGCTACTGTCTGACGTCCGTCTGGGCATTGACATGGGGCTGGTGCAGGGGCTTGAGCCACGCATTCTGCAGGAGTTGCTGGTGATGATTCGACCAGCTCATCTGCAGAAACTGATGGGTTGCGAGCTTGATGCTCCTGAAAGAGATATGCGCCGGGCGGCGCTCATTCGAGAGCGAATGAAGCCGGCAGCTTAGGGAGTAGCAGCCAGTTTTCACGACATAGAGGATTGGAGTGAGCGATGAATGTTTAGCAGATTCACGGAACGAGCTCAGAAAGTGGTCGTTCTGTCGCAAGAAGAGGCGAGAAGACTTGGGCACAACGTTGTTGGTACGGAGCACATCCTGCTGGGCCTAGCAGCGGAAGGCGAAGGCGTTGCCGCACGTGCTCTGCAGGCCATGGGCATCAGTCTGGAAAAAGTTCGCTTGGAGGTAGAGAACGTCATCGGTCGCGGCGAAGGCACCCCGCAAGGACAGATTGGCTTTACGCCGCGCGCGAAACGTGTACTAGAGCTGGCTTTTGAAGAGGCGCGTCAACTGAACCATACCTACATTGGCACTGAGCATATCCTACTGGGTCTCATCCGTGAGGGTGAGGGTGTTGCGGCCCAGGTTCTCAAGAACCTCGGGGCCGATCTGGACAAGGTGCGCCGACAGGTGGTCGATCTTTTGGGCGGAGCGTCGCAGGGTGCCTCAAAACGCGAGGCCAGAGCACGCAAGACACCGACGCTCGACCAGTTCGGACGCGATCTCACGGAACTCGCTCGTGAGGAAAAGTTGGATCCGGTAGTCGGGCGCGAAAACGAAATCCAAAGAGTCATCCAAGTGCTCTCCCGGCGCACCAAGAACAACCCCGTCCTGATCGGTGATCCAGGCGTAGGCAAGACAGCCATCGTGGAGGGTCTTGCCCAGATGATCGTACAAGGCAATATCCCTGAGACGCTCAACGACAAGCGCGTGGTGAGCCTTGATTTGGGTGCCTTGGTGGCGGGCTCAAAGTTCCGCGGTGAATTTGAAGAGCGTCTGAAGAAAGTGATGGATGAGATTCGGGGTTCGGGCGATGTCATCCTGTTCATCGATGAGATGCACACCATCATCGGTGCGGGAGCAGCTGAAGGCGCTATCGATGCCTCGAATATCCTAAAGCCAGCTTTGTCTCGGGGCGAGTTGCAGGCCATTGGAGCGACTACCATCGATGAGTACCGCAAGCACGTAGAGAAAGACGCCGCGCTCGAGCGTCGCTTTCAACCCATCCTAGTGGATGAGCCCACTGTTGAGGAGACCATCCTCATTCTTGAGGTGCTGCGAGACCGCTACGAAGCCCATCATAGAGTGAAAATAACTGACGAGGCATTGGTTGCTGCTGCACGGCTTTCCGACCGTTTCGTTTCGGATCGGTTCTTGCCTGACAAGGCCATTGATCTGATGGATGAAGCAGCTTCGAGAGTGCGTCTATCCGGGCTAATGCCGCCTTCTGAGTTGAAGGATCTGGAACAAGAGATCGAAGAGGTGCGCCGAGAGAAAGAGGCTGCGACGCAAAACGAGGAGTTCGAGAAAGCCGCTTCTCTGCGTGACAAAGAAAAGGCGCTCATGGAGGATCTGGACGACAAGCGCAACGAGTGGAAGTCGAGTCGGACTCGTCGCGATGGTAACGTGACTGAAGATGAGATCGCTCAGATTGTCAGCAGCTGGACGGGCGTGCCGGTAATCAAACTGGCCGAGGAAGAGAGCGAGCGGCTACTTAATCTCGAGGAAGTCCTACACAAACGCGTAGTGTCACAAGATGAGGCGATCGAAGCGGTGTCACGAGCCGTCCGCCGTGCACACTCCGGCCTGAAAGATCCCAAGCGCCCCGTCGGTTCGTTCATCTTCTTAGGACCCACCGGTGTAGGCAAGACGGAGCTAGGTAGAGCCTTGGCTGAGGCCCTCTTTGGCGATGAGGACGCGATGATCCGCATCGACATGTCGGAATACATGGAGCGGCATACCGTGTCGCGGCTGGTTGGGGCCCCTCCGGGATACGTCGGTTACGAGGAAGGTGGCCAGCTGACAGAACGCGTGCGTCGTCGGCCCTACTCGGTGATCCTACTCGATGAGGTGGAGAAAGCCCACCCGGAGGTTTTCAACATCCTCCTGCAGGTTCTTGAGGATGGCCGTCTCACAGATGCCAAGGGGCGCACCGTTGATTTCCGTAACACTGTGCTAATCATGACCTCTAATGTAGGGGCTCATGAGATCCAAAGAGAGACCACCATTGGTTTCAGACTAGAGATGGACGAGAAGGCTAGTTACGAGAGCATGAAGACAAAGGTCATGGAGGAGTTGCGCCGCACCTTCAGACCTGAGTTCCTCAACCGTATCGACGAGGTAATCGTCTTCCATGCACTCAACAAAGAGCAACTGAAGAGCATCGTCGGGATCATGACGCGTGACCTGCAGAAGCACCTGAAGCAACGTGATGTGCAGCTTCAGTTCACTGAGGCTGCGAAGACCCTGCTCGCGGAGAAGGGGTACAATCCGGAGTATGGTGCTCGTCCGCTGCGCAGAGCCATTCAACGCCTCGTTGAGGATCCCCTCTCAGAGGAGATGCTGAAGGGCACATTCGAGGACGGCGATGTTATTGAAGCAGACGCGGAAGGTGACAAGATCGTTTTCCGCAAGGCGGTGCAGGTTACCGCAGAGGATAGCGAATAAGGCTGAAAGTAGCAGGTGGACATGGCGAGTCGACGAGCACGTACGACGTTTGTGTGTGTGGACTGCGGGGCAGAGTCTATGAAATGGATGGGGCGCTGCCCCACGTGCCAGGCCTGGAATACCCTTGAGGAGAGAAATGAGAAGGTGGGCCCGGCGCCTGCTAGCCCGCACACGCTGTCGAAGCTGGTTAGCGAGGATGAAGAGCGCAAGCCAATCGAAGTCCCTGAGTTCGACCGCGTTATGGGTGGCGGTTTGGTGACCGGATCTCTTGTCCTCTTAGGAGGAGACCCAGGTGTAGGTAAGTCAACGCTTCTGTTACAGGTGGCAGAGGCTTATGCAAAGCGTTGGGGAGAAGCACTCTACGTGTCTGCCGAGGAGTCGGCCCGTCAACTTCGGTTGCGGGCCTCTCGGCTCGGCGTAGCTTCAACACAGTTGTCTGTGCTCAATGAGACCGATCTTGGTACCATCCTGGCGTATGTGGAAGCTGCCCGTCCGGGACTGGTGGTCATTGACTCCGTTCAAGCGATCTCGATGACGGGTATCGATTCTGTGCCGGGAAGTGTTGCCCAAACACGCGCCTGCACGTATGCGCTGATGCAGGTGGCGAAGACGCATGGTATCACGATCGTTCTTGTGGGCCACGTCAACAAGCAGGGGGCACTGGCTGGACCGAAAGTTTTAGAACATGCCGTAGACGTGGTTCTTAGCTTCGAGGGTGAACGCCACACGGCGTATCGCATGTTGCGCGCGGTAAAGAATCGTTACGGTTCGACAAACGAACTAGGCGTCTTCAGCATGAATGAGAGAGGACTCGAGGAGGTTGCCAATCCTTCTGCGCTGTTCCTAGCCGAGCGGCCGGAGGGGGCTCCAGGCAGCGTGGTAGTGGCCTGCATGGAGGGTTCGCGGCCCCTATTGGTGGAGATTCAAGCGCTAGTAGGACCCGCTCCGTACGGCGGTACGCCGCGGCGGCAGACGGCAGGCGTGGATCGGAACCGAGCCGCCATAGTCTTGGCGGTTCTCGAGAAGCGAGCAGGAGTACAGTTGCAGGCCCACGATGTCTACATCAGTGTAGCAGGAGGGCTGGCTGTGGACGAGCCAGCCGCAGACCTGGGTATTGCGCTGGCGGTAGCGTCCAGTTTTAAGGGCCGCCATGTAGAGCCCCACACGGTAGTCTTTGGGGAGATCGGTTTGGTCGGCGAGTTACGGCGAGTAAGTCACGCGGAAAGGCGCCTGAATGAAGCGCGTAAATTAGGTTTCCGACGTTGCATACTACCTAGCGGGGTCTCTGTGAGACAACCTGATGGGATCGACCTAGTCCCTGTGGCTCGACTTACACAAGCATTGCAGACTGTTCTCGAGTAGAGGCGGTCTGCTGTACTAAGAGGGTGAAGGGGTGTCAAGAGAAGCTGAGCAGACCGTGGATGAGCTGCTCCTGCGGACATTGCGTATGCTCTCTCCGGGAAGTGTGTTGCATGAGGCTCTGGAGAGCATTCTGCGCGCTCGTACCGGGGCTTTGATTGTGGTCGGAGACAGCCCTGAGGTCTTGTCCCTTGTCAATGGGGGATTTCACATAGATGCGGAAATCACCGCTGCTGCTCTGTACGAACTAGCCAAGATGGATGGGGCTCTTATCCTTTCTCACGACACCAAACGAATTTTGTACGCGAACACTCATCTTACACCGGATCCGAGCATTCCCACACGCGAGACTGGCACGCGCCATCGGACTGCCGAACGCATAGCCAGGCAGACTGGCGAACTGGTGATTTCGATCTCCCAGCGGAGGAATGTGATCACTCTTTACCGCGGCGCTATGCGCTATGTCATGCGGGACGTAGGTGTGATTCTGGCCAAGGCTAGTCAGGCGTTGGCTACGCTGGAGCGCTACAAGAGCGTTTTCAAGGAGGCCCTTCATAATCTCAGTGCTCTGGAGTTTGAGGATCTAGTTACGCTCTCGGATGTGCTGACGTGTGTGCAAAGGGCACAGATGGTACAGCGGATTGCGGCCGAGATTGGGCGCTACGTGGCCGAGCTTGGCTCTGAGGGGCGCCTCGTAGTGATGCAGTTGGAGGAGCTCCTCATGGATATGCACGATGAGGATCTACTTGTTGTGAAAGACTATGCAGTAGACGGCCGCGATGAGAATCCTGATGAGGTCATGGCTGCCTTGCGGCAATGGACCAGCGAGGAATTGCTGGACCTCGCGCTGATCGCGAAGGCGCTGGGGATTCAGAAGACAGCCGCAGACCTCGACACGCCGATGACTCCGCGCGGTCACCGCCTGCTGCACAAGGTCCCTCGCCTACCCGAGCAGGTCATCGCCAACCTCGTGGAGCATTTCGGTTCACTGCCCGAAATCATCGCTGCTTCTACGGAGGAACTCGACGTCGTGGAAGGAATCGGGGAAGTACGAGCTCGAGCGATCAGAGAAGGTCTGAGGCGTCTGCGAGAACAAGTGTTGCTCGAGCGGCCGCTATAGCTTGCTAGCGTCCATGGCATGGCACACTTGTCGAAGCTCGGATGTCTGCCGTTCATTGACATAGCGGCAATCAAATGCTAGAGTAAACAGTAGTGGGCATCCCGGGGGCTGGGAGGTTATGCCAGGGATGTACGAAATAGGCGACAAAGTAGTGTACCCAATGCATGGCGCGGGAATCATAGAGGCCATCGAGGAACAGGAGATTCTCGGTGAAAGTCGACGTTACTATGTCATGAAAATGCCTCTCGGTGACATGAAAGTCATGGTTCCGATGAAGAACGTTGAGAACTTGGGGGTACGCCAGATTGTCTCTGCAGAGGAAGTTGAGTCTGTCTTAGACGTCTTGCGGGGCGAGCGCTCCAAGATGCCTCAGAATTGGAATCGTCGTTACCGGGCTAATCTCGAGAAGATTAAGACCGGGGATATCTACGAGGTAGCGGAGGTGGTACGCAACCTTGCTATTCGCGATCGAGAAAAAGGGCTGTCCACTGGCGAACGCAAGATGCTCGATAGCGCGAAGCAGATCCTGGTAAGTGAGTTGGTCCTTGCCCAAGACAGCTCACGGGACGAAGTAGAAGCGATGCTGCAAGGGCTCCTTGAGTAGGGTGCCCTTCCCGCCACGCCTGTGCCCCTACGTGGGCAACCGTTGTCCGCGATCGTTATACATCGCGTTTTTCGTGTTTAGACATAACCTGTCTTGCGTGGGAAATACTGCTCTGTGAGACTGTGTTAGCGACGCGGTTCGTCTATCAGGAGGTGAGGGTATGTTAAACGCCACACGCGTTCTTATGGCGTTGCTCGGGGGCACCATCGGATATTACTCAGCTTGGCACCTTGTGGCAACAGGCGTGTGGCCTACAGCGACGGACCATCCATGGGCCGTTCTTGCGGTAGGTAGTTTAGTAATGGCCAGTTTGGGGGCAGTGTTGACCCGCCATGTTGTCTCAGGAGTTCGACGGATTCTCACATCTTTTATCGCTGCCTTGCAGCATACACCCACGGTGGATGTTGCGGTGGGTTCCATCGGTCTCATATCGGGTCTGATCATTGGCATTTTGGCAACACTGCCTTTGCCACGCTCCATACCAGTGGTGGGCAGCGTTGTGCCTGTTGTTGTCACGCTTGTGCTCGGCTATGTCGGAGCCATGGTTGCGGTACGCAAACGGGATGACGTAATGCATATGTTCAGTCCGGGGGGCCGGTTACAAGGTCGAGACAGATCTACTCGAGTTTCCAAAAGAGTGCCGAAAATAGTCGATACGTCGGTAATCATTGACGGTCGTATCGCTGACATTGTGCAGACCGGATTCTTGGAAGGACCCCTTGTGGTGCCTAGGTTCGTCCTAACAGAGCTGCAGCATATCGCCGATTCATCGGATGTGCTCAAGAGAAATCGGGGACGCAGGGGGCTCGACATTCTGAACCGCATTCAGAAGGAGTCGCGAGTGCAGGTGCAGGTAATTGAGCGCGACTTTGAAGAGCTGTCCGATGTGGATAGCAAACTAGTGCGTTTGGCTAAGCTGCTCGAAGGCAACGTCGTTACCAATGACTTCAACCTGAACAAGGTGGCTGAACTACAAGGGGTACGGGTGCTTAACATCAACGAGCTGGTCAATGCGGTAAAGCCGCTGGTGCTGCCCGGAGAAGAGATGGTTGTACACCTGATCAAGGACGGCAAGGAACAGGGTCAAGGAGTCGGTTACTTAGACGATGGGACCATGATTGTCGTGGATGGTGGCCGGCGCTACATTGGGGAGTCCATCGGAGTCTTGGTCACGAATGTCCTGCAGACGAACGCCGGGCGGATGATATTCGCTAAGCCCAAGGTGATGGAGAGGGCGCTTTGATGTGAGTATTCACGCAATTATCCCGGCGGCTGGGCAGGGGCGTCGCATGGGTGCCCCACACCCCAAGCAATACCTGAAGGTCAGGGGTAAGCCCCTTTTGGTCTGGACGGTACAGGCACTGACTGCTCACCCAAGGGTTGCGGGGGGTGTGGTTGTAGTCCCTGCTGGCGACGAAAGCTTGGTGCAGTCTCTGTTTCAGAAGTACGGATGTCATGGTCAGATGCAGGTAGTGGCTGGAGGTCTTGATCGGCGCGCATCTGTAGCAGCGGGCTTGGACGCCCTGCCGAACGATTGTGATGTGGTACTGGTGCACGACGGTGCCCGTCCTTTGGTCTCGCCTGAGGTAATAGAGCGAGTGGCAGATGCCGCTCGCTCTGGCGCGGTAACTGCCGCCTTGCCCGTACACGAAACGGTGAAGAGTGTCGAAGACGGGGTGGTTCTCCAGACCATCGATCGCAGCCAACTGTGGTCGATCCAGACCCCTCAAGGTTTTCCCCGGGAGTTGCTGGCCCGAGCTCACGCGTTGCCTGACGATGGGGAGGCCACGGACGACTGTGCCTTGGTCGAGCGCCTAGGCGAAACGGTTCGGGTGGTAATGGGGGCTCCTGAGAACATGAAAGTAACCACGCCTGCAGACTTGCCCTTAGCGGAGTTGTGGCTGGCTCAAAGGGAAGTAGGGCCTTCATGTCCGGGCATGGGATTGGGCTATGATGTCCACCGTCTGGTCTCCGGCCGACCGCTCGTATTGGGTGGGGTAGAGATTCCCTATGAGTATGGCCTGCTTGGGCACAGCGATGCGGATGTCTTGGCGCACGCTTGCATGGACGCCCTATTGGGGGCTGCAGGGCTAGGAGACATCGGGCAGCACTT
Organism: Limnochordia bacterium; assembly: GCA_050951545.1. Taxonomy (GTDB): domain Bacteria; phylum Bacillota; class Limnochordia; order DTU080; family DTU080; genus DTU080. Next base: position 209,793 of record JBMNJG010000004.1, read on the forward strand.
TCCGGATCATGACCCTCTGTATGCGAGAGTCTCGAGTCTAGTGCTGCTACGACAAGTCATCGTCAAGCTAGACCATCTCGATCTCCGAGTTGGTGGTATCGATGCGGTTGTTGTGGCGGAGAAGCCCCGTCTCGCCGAGCACATCCCCGCAATGCGCACTCGCCTTGCGGAGGCTATGGGTGTCACAGCGGCTTGCGTCAATGTGAAGGCGACGACGAATGAGCGGCTCGGTTACCTGGGGCGGCAGGAAGCCATTGCGGCACAGGCGGTGGCTTGGGTGATGCCTGGTGGAAGGCGGCCTGACGACTGATAATACCGGGCCGCCTTCCACCAGGTCACTCAGAAAGCTGGCGCATGAGATTGCTCATCTCGATGGCCGAGAGAGCTGCGTCCCAGCCCTTGTTTCCCGCTTTGGTTCCTGCTCGTTCTATCGCCTGTTCAATGGTATCTGCAGTGATCACACCAAAAACTGTTGGCACCCCCGTGTCCAGACCCACTTTGGCCACACCCTTGCTGGCTTCGGCTGCTACATAATCAAAGTGCGGCGTCGCGCCTCGGATAATCGCTCCCAGGCAAATCACGGCGTCATAGCGTCCCGAGGAGGCCATCTTGACAGCGGCAAGAGGGATCTCAAACGAGCCGGGTACCCATGCGACATCGATGAGCTCTTCGGTCGCGCCGTGTCGCAGCAGAGCATCCATGGCTCCACCGAGCAGGCGATTGGTTATGAAATCATTGAAACGAGCCACGACCACCCCGAAGCGCAGTCCCTCAGCGACTAGATGACCTTCATAATGTTTTCCCACATCGTTACCTCCTGTGAAAATCAAGTGACGTTGTGCCGGAGTGTGCCATCGTCTATGAGCGCCCTCCCCTAACTGATTGCATTGTAGTGATGAAGTGGCCCATCTTGCAGCGCTTGGTCTCGAGATAGCGCGCGTTGTTCGGATTAGCGGCTACCTCGAGCGGGATGCGGCCCGTCACTTGCAGCCCATACCCCTCCAGACAGGCGATCTTTCGCGGGTTGTTGGTCAGTAACCGAATGGTACTCAAACCCAGGTCAGAGAGGATTTGAGCTCCTGCACCATAGTGTCGCAGGTCGGCCGGAAAGCCCAAAGCCTCGTTGGCCTCAACAGTATCTTTACCGTCGTCTTGAAGCGCATAGGCGCGTAACTTGTTGAGTAAGCCTATGCCTCGGCCCTCATGCTCAGGGAAGTAGACCAGAACACCCATCTTCTCACGAGCGATGCGCTGCAAAGCGGCAACAAGCTGTTCGCCGCAATCACAACGCAAGCTGCCGAAGGTATCACCTGTTAGGCAGCCTGAATGCATGCGGACGAGAACGTCCTCCTGATTGGCTACGTCACCGCAAACCAAAGCTACGATGGTCTCTTCGGTGACAGTGTCTCGGTAACCGACGACACGAAATCCACCATACTTCGTGGGCAGATCGGCCTCCGTCACGCGTTCGATAAGGCGTTCGGTATGTCGCCTGTAGGCAATCAGATCACTGACGGTAATCATCAGCAGTCCATGTTTCGCAGCGAATTCCATGAGTTGGGGCGTACGGGCCATGGTACCGTCGTCGTTCATGATCTCGCAGATGACACCAGCGGGGGCTAGCCCAGCCAGTCGAGCCAGATCCACGGCGGCTTCTGTATGTCCGGTTCGACGCAGGACACCACCCTCACGACTGACCAGAGGGAAGATATGGCCCGGTCTCCTCAGATCCTGCGGCCGGGTAGCATCAGACACTAGAGCCTGAACGGTTTCTGCTCGCTCAGCTGCGGAGATGCCTGTGGTGACGGTCTGAGCGTCTACTGATACAGTGAAAGCAGTGCCCATGGGGTCAGTGCTTCGACGCACCATGAGCGGAATGTCGAGCTCAGCGAGACGAGATGCGCTCATCGGCACGCACACCAATCCGCGAGCGTGCGTCACCATGAAGTTGATATGCTCAGCAGTCGCTTTTTCAGCTGCCATGACCAGATCACCTTCATTCTCCCGATCTGGATCGTCCACAACTACGAGCATGCCCCCCTGGCGAATGACTTCGATCGCCTCGGGTATGGTGGTAAAACTCGTTGTTCCCATCAGAACTGTCTCCTTCGAGTTGTAATCTTGCACTATCGGCAGACCCTCATCTAGGCAAAGCCGTATTCACGTAGGAAGTCTGTGCTCAAGTTGCTTCTGGGTTGACTTTGGTTGATGCCGTAAGGATCTGGGCGTTCGGTACTCGCACCTAAAGTGATGAATCGAGCTACGTACTTGCCGATAATATCACCTTCCAGATTGACGGCGTCGCCAACACGCCGTTCCTGAAGGGTTGTTGCTCCCAGGGTATGGGGAATAAGGGAGATGGAGAACGCTTCCGACACAAGCCTGGCAACTGTCAGGCTCACTCCGTCGACAGCGATGGATCCCTTAGGAACGATCAGGGGGAGCAGCTCAACAGGCGGTGTGATCGTCATCAGCAGAGCCTCGCCCTCTTGCGAAAGGTGACTCACGTGACCAACCCCATCGACGTGCCCCAAGACAAGGTGGCCACCCAATCGATCACCGACGCGCATCGCTCGTTCGAGATTCACGCGGCTACCCACTGAAAGGTGACCCAAGTTTGTGCGACGCAGGGTTTCAGCGGTGGCTGCTGCGGTAAAGCGCCCATCACTCTTGGTCACCACGGTCAGGCAGGCTCCGTTAACGCTGAGCGAATCGCCGATGTTGAGGTCGCTGCACACGCGGCTCGAGGAAAGCGTGACATGGACTTCCTGCGAACTGCGACGCAGATCAACGACACGACCGACGTCTTCAATTAGTCCTGTGAACACAATGCATCACCTCGTTTCTGTGGCGGCCACAGCAGGGCGCCCTCTACCAAGAAATCAGGCCCCACCTGCTGCCAGTGGGGATCATCCAGTCGGGGTGCACAAGAGGGGTCGGCTACCCCCAGCCCACCCAGCACGGTCGAGGCTCCCGCTCCGCCAAAGAGCACTGGCGCCACGAAGACTAGGCAAGCATCAATCAGCTGAAGGTCAAAGAAAGCACCTGCTAGAGTAGAACCACCTTCTAGTAGGAGGCTCGTGATCTCGAGCTGAGCTAGGTCGCGGAGCAAAGCTGCAACATCCACGCGGCCTTCGCGCGCGGGCGCTACCCAGACATCGACGCCTCTCTGGCGAAGCTGTTCTGCTTTCGCGGGCGGTGCGTCTTCTGTGGTGGCGACGATGGTTCGCCCGGGGGTGTGAGGGCTGATGCAGCGGGCATGGAAGGGGATGCGTAGCCTACTATCTGCGATGATGCGCAAGGGCTGACGGACATGTGTAGGCTCCTGCCCCTCTGGACGTGCTGTGAGAAGCGGGTCGTCAGCCAAGATAGTCCCCACACCTATCATGATGGCATCTAGTTGCTGGCGGAGCTCATGAACTAAGGCCCGCGCCTGTCGGCATGTGATCCATTTAGAGGCACCCGTACGTGTGGCTGTCTTTCCATCTAAGGTTGAGGCTACCTTCCATAGTACGTGTGGCCGCATCTTAGTGACATAAGTGATAAACGGAGCGTTAAGCTTACGCGCCTCTTCCTCCAAGAGACCCAGCTCAACATCAACCCCTGCTTGACGCAGCCGGGCCAACCCCTTGCCTGCGGTCAAGGGGTTGGGATCAACCATGGCCGCCACGACGCGACCAATGCCAGCAGCGACAAGCGCCTCGCTACACGGAGGTGTGCGGCCATAGTGCGCACATGGCTCAAGTGTCACATACATGTCAGCACCGCGAGCAGCTGCGCCTGCTTGCTGAAGGGCAACGACCTCTGCATGAGGGCTTCCAGCCCTCATATGGTAACCACTACCAAGAAGCTGGCCGTCCTTGACAATGACGGCACCCACCAAGGGGTTTGGTGATGTGCACCCCCTTGCCTTAGCTGCCAGATCGAGGGCTATGCGCATCCAGTGTTCGTCTACCTGGTTCATAGGAATTCCTCCGAACACCTCTTGCTTTGTACAGAAGACAACAAACCCCGGGCGCCATAGCTCCGGGGTTTTGTGCAAGTGAACCACATGAGAGTCGTGGTCAATGCAGCGCCTCCTACCATCCGGACTGTACCGTCGGCTCCGGAATCTCACCGGATCATACTCTAGACTATATGAGTCTACAGCTCGTGGGCTTCGGGAACACTCCCGTTACCACCGGTGGGGAATTGCTCACGTTTGAGCTCACCCCGCCCCGAAGGTGCCTCTTCTATCAGTTTACAGGATAGCATGTGTGCATCACTACTTCAAGAGCGCGAACGCACTCTGTCATCGGACTGCGACAATGTCACCCCGTAAGCGGACTGAGGGAAAACACCTGTTCGCCGCGGTTTTTCGTGTACATCTCCGGCGACAGGGTAGCTATCCTAGTGTGAGTATCTGTGCTATGCTCATGCAAAGAGCGTGATCCGTAGGGGAGGTTACCAGATGGGAGTACCCGGTGTTTTGCTCATGATAGATCCGGTTTTGTTTCAGTTGGGCCCTTTCGCTGTGCGCTGGTATGGTCTATGCATGGCCCTCTCAGTAGGCGTTGGGTTCTACTACTTGCTGAATGGGGGGCGGCGCCTGGGCTGCGATGATGACTTTCTCTACAACCTGGCTTTCTTTGTAGTTCTGAGTGGTATCGTCGGGGCCCGTGCGGTATACGTGGCCACCAATTGGAGCATATATGCCCAAGAACCTTGGGCTATCTGGCGTATTGATCTTGGCGGCCTCTCTTTCCACGGTGCAGTAATCGGTGGGATACTGGGGGCATGGCCTTATCTGCGACGCCATGGCGCGTCATTCTCGGCCCTGGCTGATCATGCCGTGCCTGGCTTGGCGTTCGGCATTGCTATCGTTCGGTGGGCGAACCTGATCAACCAAGAGGCGATGGGGCGGGTCACCGCCCAGGGTTTTGTGCATCCGACCCAGATCTATGGATCTGCAATAGGTGTCGTGCTGCTGGCAATCAACGCCTATCTCTCCAGGCGCCAGCCGCCACCCGGCTACCTGTTCTGGTCGTTCGTGCTGTATTACAGCATTCTCCGTGGGTTCGTAGAGGAGACTTTCCGCGCCAACCCGCTGTATGCAGGCGGGTGGGTCATCCCCCGCATAGGGGCTGGGTTCTTCACCCTGACTCAACTGTTGACTCCGGTTTTCATCGGCCTGGCGTGGTGGATGCGGAAGCGTACACTTGAGCGTAGGCAATGAGTGCAGGGCGGTGTCAGTCTATATCTGTGAGAAGAGAAAGTAGAGCATGTGAATGGTCCGTGGCTACTTTTGTCGTACATCAGGGACGCGTTCTCTTGCTATATCACTGCAAACTAGAAAAGTGGTTGCCGCCAGGCGGACACATAGAGCCAGATGAACTGCCCGATGATGCGGCCATACGAGAGGTGTGGGAAGAGACACAGGTGCGCGTGGAGTTGGTAGGGGAGCGAGCGTTGCCAGTTTCTGATCCGCGTCAGCTGGTACGCCCTCGAGGAATTCAGCTGGAAACTATCGACTCAGTTCACCAGCATATCGACCTTGTCTATTTAGCCCGAGTGTTGGGCGATCCCACCCCGATAGGGAACGCGGAGTCCAGCATTGTCGGTTGGTACGGAAGAAACGACTGGCCTGAGTTGGGGCTCACAGACGAGATCAGGCAGTGGGTAGAGCTAGCAGTGGCCGAAGTACAATAAGGCGGGCTTCGCCTACCGAGCCACAGCGAAGCCCGCCTGTTATGTTATGGAGGCTATCTACCCAAGAACGGCCAGAAACACACCAGCGGCAATCGCAGAGCCGATAACGCCAGAGACGTTGGGCCCCATAGCATGCATCAGCAAGAAGTTCTCCGGGTTTTCCTCCTGACCCACTTTCTGCACGACTCGCGCTGCCATAGGGACCGCGGAGACTCCCGCCGCACCGATAAGTGGGTTGATGCGGCCTCGCGACATGGCACACATCAAGCGTCCAAAAAGCAGACCGCCCGCGGTTCCGCCAGCAAAGGCAATTAGCCCCAGGGCGATGATGCCCAGTGTGTAGGGAGTCAGGAATGTCACTCCGCGGGCTGTGGCTCCCACCGAGACGCCAAGGAAAATGGTCACAATGTTGATCAGTTCGTTCTGAGCTGTCTGAGACAGACGCTCTACGATTTTGCTCTCTCGCAGAAGGTTACCGAGCATGAGCGAGCCGAGAAGTGTGCTGGCAGAAGGCACCAAGAGGCTTCCGACGACTGTGACCATGATGGGGAAGATGATGCGTTCTGTGCGTGACACGGGACGCAGCTGATCCATGGTGATCTGGCGCTCTCGGGTCGGCACGATGGCCCGCATGATGGGCGGCTGTATAATGGGGACCAAGGCCATGTAGGAATAGGCGGCAATGGCTATGGGAGCCAGTAGTTCCGGGGCCAGGCGACTCGTCAGGAAAATCGCAGTGGGCCCATCGGCGCCACCGATGATGCCAATGGATGCTGCCTGCGGCAACGTATAACCCAGAGCAGAGGCCCCCAAGAAGGCCACGAAGATGCCAAGCTGAGCCGCTGCGCCCAGAAGTAGGGTGTTTGGATTGGCAATCAGAGGACCGAAATCGGTCATGGCCCCTACACCGACGAAAATCAGCGGAGGATAGATACCGAGCTTCACACCTTGGTAGAGCTGGTAGATGAAGCCTCCGGGTTCCATGACCTCGGCAAGAGGCAGGTTGGCCAACAACATACCAAAGGCGATGGGGATGAGTAGCAGCGGTTCGTAACCTTTTTTGATGGCTAAGTGAAGTAGGATGAAACTGACCAAGAGCATAATCGCATCTTGGTATGTCATGTGAAGTAGACCCACTGTGCTAAGGAATTCGAGTGCTTGCTCGAGCATATACGCCCTCCCAGCCAATGCCTTCTCTCGATAACGTACCCATCATGACCATATACCTTGTGGTCCGTGAGCGCCAGGGACCAATGTCCTGCGTTCCGTCAGCGCCCTGGGGAGGGTAAAAAAACCTGAGTCCGTCTTTTCCATATCAGAGGAAAGCTCTGACCGCAGTCGAAAGACACTGTTGGTAATACCAGCGGCGCTGCCGTTCCAGGACGAGTTGGGGATGGAGGGGTTTCGGATGAGACGCATCATGGCTATCTGGGTTCTGTTTTCCTTGTGCTTCGTAGCGCCTGTCAGTCAAGCGAACACCACCATTCAGTACATGTTTGGTGGACCGACAAAAGAGGCAGAGATTCAGGCAGAAATGGCCCGTGCGTTTGAACTGGCGAATCCGGAAATCAAAGTCGAGCTTCTGCATACTGCGGGTGACTACGTCGTCAAGTTCCAGACCATGGTAGCAGGGGGCACCCCGCCGGATGTCCTCAACGTGAACAGCCCGAGCCTAAACGAGTTCATTGCCTCAGGTGTGGCGCAAGACATCACGGCCTATGTGAGGCGAGATCCCTCGGTAAACGTGACCGATTTCTTCCCTTCGACGATGAAGGCTGTGCAGCACAAGGAGCATTACTATGCCCTACCGCTGTTCACATCCCCTGTGGCCATCTTCCTAAACGATGACCACCTGGACGCTTCTGGGGTTGTCTATCATCCCAACCTTTCGTTTGCAGACTTTGCGACACTGGCACAGAAGCTGACACGCGATCTTTCCGGTGACAACGAAGTGGACCGTTGGGGACTGGAGCGCATCACCTACTGGGGACGCGCCTTGAAGTGGGCATGGTCGCATGGGGGCGATTTCTGGGGGATTGATGACAACTTCAATGTCGTGCCCACGTTCGATCACCCCGGGAATATCGCGGCACTAGAGTTCTGGCAGGATCTGGCCTATCATCGTCCCGTAATGGGGGGCAACTGGTGGTCTGGTACGGCTACTATGCTCGACGCTCCGTGGTCTGGCTCTTTGTGGGGGATGTTGCGAGCTGCAGAGGAGAGTTCTGGACTGCGCTGGTCTGTGGCGCATCAACCCACAGGTCCGGCGGGGAAAGCTAGCACTTTCGTCTTCCAGCTGATGATGATACCTGCTAGTTCCTCGAAGCACGAGGCAGCCTATAGTTTCGCGAGCTGGATGGCTAGCAGGGCTGGCCAGCGCTTGATGCAGGTCGATCTGCGCTACGGCGGGGTACCCACACGGCGTTCGGTACTCACCGATCCTGGTTATCTGGCTATCGATCCACGCATCAAGGCCTTTGTGGAGGTTGCATCGTACATGCGTCCGCTCATCTATCCTCTTCAAAGCAGCGCCGTCAGCAGTGCGGTCAGTGCTCGCGTCGAGCCGCTGCTAAGAGGAGAGCTGTCACCGAAGGTCATGGCCATACAGGTGCAGGAGATCTTGCAGGCGATCGCGAAGGCGGCCCGTGAGTCGAGGAAGTAAAGGCGGCTGTAGCAGTACAGTGAACAGAGGCGCCCGCCCCCCCAAGGGCCGGGCGTTTTCGCCGAGCGCAGCAGAAATGACACCACTTTGGGGGGCCTGCAACGGTGGCAGAGAGGGTTCAAGCTTTGGCTGGCACACAGCCGCTGGAACGTGACACAGATGTTGGCAAAGAGACCCTGCAGGGCTTGAGCCTCTTGCTCGATCGGGAGATTAGGGCTGCAGATCAGAAGCGCTACGCGAACTTGGCGCGTTTGGCGACTCGTCAGGATCGCCTTGCTCAGGTGTCTCTTCGACGAGAGCAGTTGGCGCGTATCGCAGGTGTAGTAGACCAGCGTCTTCCCATGAGGGATCTCGAGTTGGTGGTGTCACCGACGGAGCCGACGTCTTTGGCTCGGGCGGCAAACTATGAGGTAATGGCGGTTCGCTGGCCAGTTCTTCCTGGTGTGGAAGGTGAAGGTCTGCTTCTTCAGCCCAAAGGTAACCCGCTTGCCTGCGTCATTGCCATTCCCGACGCAGACTGGTCGCCTGAGATGATAGTGGGTCTGGGGTCGAGTTTGCCCCAGAAAGCGCAGTTCGCAAGGCGCCTCGCTGAGTTTGGTTGTCAGGTTGTGGTACCGACCCTTATCGATCGGGCGTGCCAGTGGTCTGGGAATCCCGAGATTCGGATGACCAACCAGCCTCATCGAGAGTTCGTCTATCGCATGGCCTACCAGATGGGGAGGCACATAATAGGCTACGAGGTCCAGAAAATTCTGAGTCTAGTGGACCTGTTCTCAAGCCGAAAGCAGGGCCCAATCATCCTGTTTGGCTACGGCGAGGGAGGCTTGCTCGCGCTGTATAGCGCAGCTCTTGATGAGCGCATCTGCGGAGCTGGTGTCAGCGGGTATTTCCGTAACCGGTGTGGAGTATGGCAAGAGCCGATCTACAGAAATGTGTGGCAGCTACTTTGCGGCTGCTCGGATGCTGAAGTGGCTGCATGCATAGCACCCCGGCCGCTAGTTGTCGAGGCCAGTCCGGGTCCGCAGGTCGAGGGGCCCCCTCCGCGTACTGACGTGCGGGGTGGAGCGGCACCCGGCGTCTTGGCTCCCGCTCCCCTGGCGGAGGTACGCGCCGAGATAGCCCTAGCCAGGCAGGCCTATGCAGCTTCTGGTGCTGCCGAACAGATCGTCTTGGTCGAGTCCAGCAACAACCTCTCCGTGGGCACGGATGAGGCTCTCGGGGCGCTGCTGCACGCCTGCGGGGTCGCGGTGAAGAAAGACGTACCAATGCAGGCGAGTCCGCACCTCATTCGCTCTTGCGATCCCGAGAGCCGTCAAAAGCGGCAGTTTGACCAGCTCTGTGCGCATTGTCAGCGATTGTGGCAAGCATCGGCCAAGCAGCGCAAGGTCTTCTGGAAACAGGCAGACGCGACGTCTGTAGATAGTTGGGAGAAGTCCGTTGAGTGGTACCGCGGTTACTTTCGCGACGAGTTGATTGGGCCTATGCCTCAGATAAACAGGTCGCTGGGTGCGCGAAGCCGCCTGATCGAGTCAACTCCGGACTATGCGCTTTTCGAGGTCGTCATTCACGTTTGGGATGGGGTGCCAGCCTTTGCCTACATGCTGGTCCCTCATGACATCACGGATGATGAGAAGCGCCCTGTGGTCGTCTGCCAGCACGGGCTAGGAGGCAACCCCAAGGCCGTGCTCCAGGAGGGCGGGTACAAGGCCATGGCCCGTCGCCTGGCAGTACATGGCTATATTGTCCTGGCACCACAAAATCCTTCTATAGGGCCTGCCGGGGATGCTTTTCGCGTATTGCAGCGCAAAGCCAACCCGCTGGGGCGTTCGCTCTTCTCGTTTATTACGGGAATACACGAAGCCTGGCTCACTTGGCTAGCCACATTCCCCTTCGTAGACGAAAAGCGTATCGCCTTGTACGGCCTGTCGTACGGCGGCAAGACGGCCCTGCGCGTGCCCGCGTTGCTGAAGCAGTACGCCCTCGCCATCTGTTCGGGCGATTTCAACGAGTGGATCATGAAGACCGTCAGCGATGAGTTCTTCTCCAGCTACATGTTTACGGGTGAGTATGAGATCTTTGAGTATGGGCTTGGGGAGAGCTTCAATCACGCAGAGATGGTCTATCTCATCGCTCCTCGTCCATTCATGGTCGAGCGAGGTCATGATGACGCATGCAGTACTGACGAGTGGGTCGCTTTTGAGTACGCCAAGGTTCGCTATCTCTACGACCGATTGGGCATTGGTGAGCGCACCGAGCTAGAGGTCTTCTCTGGTGGACACGAGATCCACCTACAAGGAACCTTAGAATTTCTGGATCACCATCTTGGCTGGCGGAAATAACCGCAAAGGCTCAGGGGGTTCTGCTTGACACTCTCGTATGCTGTGCTATACTGAGCGCACATACGTAAAGACGATGAAGGGGAGGTACCCCGACAACACTGCCTCTGCAGAGAAGAGCTGCCATAGGCTGCGAGTAGCTCTGAGGTATCGTTGGGAGTAGTGCACCCCCAAGTCGCCAGCAGAAGCCGCTGTCACGAAGCGGTAGTATGTGAGGCCGGAAGCGCCCGTTAACGCGCTAGGGCATGGATTGTGTGTGATGCCCGAAAAGAGACCGCTCCTGGTCGAGAAGCAGGGTGGAACCGCGGAAGCGTTGATGCTTGCCGCCTCTGTATGAAAGCAGAGGCGGCTTTTTCGTTCGCTAAGTTCAGCAGGATGAATGATGGGTGAGAAGAAGGTGAGGCTATGTTCCGCTCCATGGCGAATGACATGCGAGCAGTGTTGGATAGAGATCCTGCGTGCCGCAATCGCCTAGAGGTGCTGTTGTGCTATCCGGGCTTTCATGCCCTTGTGCTCCATCGCCTAGCCCATGCACTGTGGCGCGGTAGGCTCTTTCTGCTGGCTCGCCTGATCTCACACGCTAGTCGTTTCCTCACGGGTGTTGAGATACATCCAGGGGCAACGATCGGTCGAGGCGTGTTTATCGACCACGGCATGGGCGTGGTCATCGGAGAAACGGCAGAGATAGGTGACAACGTCACCTTGTATCAGCACATTGTACTCGGTGGTACGGGCAAGGAGCGCGGCAAGCGCCACCCCACGATTGAGCGAAATGTGGTCATCGGTGCTGGGGCTAAGGTGCTCGGAGCGCTGCAGATCGGCGAAGGAGCCCGTATTGGTGCTGGAGCGGTTGTTTTGCAGGATGTACCAGCGCAAGCTACAGTCGTCGGAGTGCCAGGCCGCGTGGTTCGAGAGAACGGACGGCGTGTCAAGGATACGATCAACCTCGACCACGGCTCTTTGCCGGACCCTGTAGATGTGACACTGCACAATCTTATGCAGCGGCTGGGGCGGCTGGAGCAACGATTGGCAGAGCTTGAGACAAAGCCCTCCTTCGGCAGTACAACACCCTTCAGAGACGACGTTACGGCCTAGCCTAACTCAACACACCATAGTGAAAAGGATGGATCATGGTGGAGATTCGGGTCACAAACACACTCACTCGGCAGAAGGAGCCTCTGATCCCTCTGCGTCCGGGTCAGATAAGTATGTATGTCTGTGGCGTCACCCCCTACGACGCTACTCACGCTGGGCACGCGCGCCCCGCGGTGGTCTTTGACGTAGTACGCAGATTCCTCCAGCGCAAAGGCTTTCAGGTGCGCATGGTCCAGAACTTCACGGACGTAGACGACAAGATCATCGCCAGGGCCAACGAGCGAGGGCGTGATCCGCTGGAGCTGGCTCAGACATACTCGCAGGAGTACCTACAGAGCATGGATCGTCTCGGGGTTGGGCGTGCGGATGTCTATCCGCGTGTCTCGGAACACATCGCTGATGTGATTGCGATGGTGGAGGAGCTTGTACGGAAGGGCTTCGCGTACGTTGCGGATGGCGACGTGTTCTTTGATGTATCTCGCTTCCCGGAATACGGCAGACTATCCAACCAGAAACTGAGTGAGCTTGAGACAGGAACTCGTTTTGATGTTGATGAGCGGAAGCGTCATCCGGCAGACTTTGCGCTGTGGAAGGCCACAAGACCTGACGAGCCTGCATGGGACAGTCCCTGGGGGCACGGACGCCCTGGCTGGCATATTGAATGTTCCGCCATGTCCTCTCGCTACCTGGGCGATCAGATAGATATCCATGGCGGCGGAGTCGACTTGGTCTTTCCCCATCACGAGAATGAGATCGCCCAAAGTGAAGCCTTTAGCGGCCGGACTCCTTTTGTGCGCTACTGGCTCCATAATGGGTTGGTCAATCTGAACGGCGAGAAGATGTCGAAGTCCTTGGGCAATTTCCTGTCCGTGGAGGATGTTCTGGCCAAGTATCCAGCAGCGCTGCTGCGCTTTTTCATCTTGTCACACCACTATCGCAGCCCAGTGGATTTCGCTTCGGAGCACCTGGAAGCGGCACGCAAGGGTTGGCAGCGACTAAACACCCTGGTATGGGAATTACTGGATCTAGGGCTGAGCCCACAGTGGCCGGGGTTGACCAGCCTGTGGTCTGGAGAGGCAGAGCTTGATCCAAAGGGTCTGGGGGAGACTACAGCTAAGGCTGTACGTGAGTTTGATGAGGCTATGAGTGATGATTTCAACACGCCTCGGGCGATCGGAGTTCTCTTTGACGTAGTACGTGAGGTGCGAGCCGCTGGCATGGAGGCAAAGGGTATGGTATCAGCGCTGAGCTTCTTGCAGGAAGCGGCTGGTGATATTCTAGGTGTTCTGAGTGAGCGACCGTCTGAAATCCCCAGCGAAGACCTGAGTGCGCAGTTACTCGAGATGCTGGTGGAACTGAGGGGCGATGCTCGTGAACGCAGGGACTGGGCACAAGCCGATCGCATTCGCGATCGATTGAAGGAGCTTGGAGTCATGCTGGAGGATACGCCCGCGGGAACACGCTGGGTGGTTCGAAGCAAGTGAGAGTAGCCTTTTTGTCAGGCCTTGGGCGCCTAGACGCCTCCGAGGCGCGTCAAGTGCATCCTTTGGCGTTAGCTTATCTAGGAGACGCGGTTTTCGAGCTTTATGTGCGCGATCGCCTCTTGGCTGGTGTCGCTCTTCCAGCCGCAGAGCTGCATAGACAGGCAGTGATGCGGGTTCGAGCCACAGCTCAGGCGTTCGTCTTGCGTGCATGCTTGGACGAACTCACGGATGATGAGGCCGACGTCGTGCGGCGGGCGCGCAACGCCCGCTGCTCGTCTTATCGACATGTGGATTCTGCTGACTATCACTATAGTACGGCTTTCGAAGCGCTCTTGGGATACTTGTACCTGCTGGGGTGCGAGGAGCGGCTCGAACAGCTGATGGAAGTAGCCTTCGAGATGGCGGACCAGCGAGAAAATGGGGGCGAGCATTGAGGTGTATAGGTCAAAATCTGAGAAGCAAGGAGTGCCACGGCCCTCAGTGTCAGATCGGGAGCTCAAACAGGTGGAAGGGCGTAATCCGGTACGTGAGGCATTACGAGCAGGCCGATCTATGGAGCGGATTCTGATACTCAGCGAAGAGCGTAGCGGGCCTCTCACTGAGATCAGGCAACTGGCTCGTCAGCGTGGTGTACGAGTAGACGTGGTCGACAAGGAATACCTAGACAGGCGAAGCGTCACAGGCAGCCATCAGGGTGTGATCGCCTTGACGGCCGCCAAGGCTTACGTCGACGTGGATGAGATTCTGCGGATAGCCAAGGAGCGTGAAGAGTCGCCTCTGCTATTGCTGTGCGACGGAGTGCAGGACCCGCACAATCTAGGGGCGCTGTTGCGTAGTGCAGAGGCCATGGGCGTCCATGGGGTCGTTATCCCTGCTCGTCGAGCCGTGGGGCTTACTGCTACAGTGGCGAAGACCTCAGCTGGGGCAGTTGAGCATGTGGCGGTGGCACGGGTGACGAACATGGTTCAGACTATGAAACGCTTGAAAGAAGCGGGGCTCTGGGTGGTGGGGGCGGAGATGTCTGCCGAGCGTACTCTTTGGGAGGCGGATCTTACGGGCCCCTTGGCGGTAGTTGTCGGCTCTGAAGGGGCGGGGCTGGGCCGGCTGGTGACCGAGCGTTGTGATTTCTTGGTTCGTCTTCCTATGCGCGGACGTGTCAATTCCTTGAATGCTTCAGTCGCCGGCTCATTGGTCTTGTTTGAAGTCCTTCGCCAGCGCCATCAGCTGGTATAGCGAGACGATAGGTGGTACAGAATAACTCGCGATCTTCCGCAACGGCGGGAGGGTGGCGAGTGAGATGCGTCGACCAGGTTGGCTCGTCGCGGCGATCCTAATATGTATGCTTCTAGGCTATGGCTCGGCCCGATGGCTGGTCTGGGCGAGACTCTCTCGTGAGGTCGTAACGGGTGGCAACAAGCTACCCATCAAGACCGAGGCCAGTTTCTTCGAGGCGTTGGACCGCCTCGAAGAAAAGCTTCTGGGTGGCACTCTGCAACTGGTGGCGGGAGACCAAGCTTGGGACCTGATTGGATCAGAGTTAGGTGTGCATCTGGACCGTGTGGGTATGTGGCGCGACGCCGCAGGACGCCCACCCGAAGGATACCTGGCTTTTCTTCTGCGCACAGCTCAGCCACGAAATCTGCCAATGCGTCTTATCTACGATGAGGCGTCGCTGAATGAGCGTCTAGCCATGATCGGCCAAGAGCTTTGGCGTGCCCCCCGCAACGCCCGTCTTGATCAGGTTACCAAAGCCATCGTAAAAGAAGAAAGCGGACAGGCACTGGACATCGCGGCAACCCGCGCACGTCTGCTGGATGGTTGGCGTGCGGGAGAGCACCAGGTCTTCGCTGTCGTTCAGAGCATTCCGCCTGCGACTACTGCTGAGACCCTGCGCGGCCTCGGCGTGCGGCATGTCTTGGCTCGCTTCTCCAGCTACTTCGATCCCGCCCAAGAGGGTCGAGTTGGCAACATTCGGATGGCCGCTAGTCTCCTCGACGGAGTCCTTCTGCGACCAGGCGAAGTGTTCTCATTCAACACAGTGATCGGGCCGCGCACGCTCGAGCGAGGCTTTCGCGTTGCTCCTGAGATTGTTAACCAGGAGATGGTTTCAGGAGTTGGAGGTGGGATCTGTCAGGTCTCGTCCACTCTTTATAATGCGGCCTTGCTCTCAGGGCTAGAGATCCTGGAGCGCCGGCATCACTCACGGCCTCTAGGTTACATAGGCATGGGTCGAGATGCCACCGTGTACTACGGAGCCATTGATTTCCGCTTCGCTAACCCTCATTCGTTTCCTATCTTGTTGTCTAGTGAGGTCGTGGCAAACCGAGTCACCATCTCAGTGTGGGCCTCCAGCAACCTACCGATAAGCTACGCCGTGATCGCTGAAGAGCCAGAGACGCTCCCTGCTGGCACGATCATCGAGAACGATCCTTGCATGCCTTTCGGGGAACCTGTCACCGTCAAAGAAGGACAACTGGGGTGGCGCGTCAACACGTGGCTGGCTGTGTTGGGGGCTGATGGTTCGGAAATGTGGCGAGAGCCCATATCTCAGGATGTGTATCCCCCACAGCCATCTGTGCAACGTCAGAACTTAGCCGAGCCTTCGCTATCGCGGACTATCTCTACCCTGTGACTGGCCCTTCGCTGGCGGAGGCTTTCCCACATATTCCGACACATCGCCTGAGCTCGTCGCTGTACCCACGCCTTGACGCTCTCCAGTGAGTGATGTATAATAACGCTAGATTTTGGCCTGGAAAGCCCTTGTGAAGCTGATCCTCGCAAGTAAGGGCTTGCTAGAACCCCTGGTTGTACCTTTTTTTCAATGTATCGGGGTTTTTCTCCTTTATGTGGCAAAACCCAAAGGTCATTGTGGACAAGCTGACACCTTACCGACTTTTGTGTTTCACGATGATGGCCCCGGAGCTTCTTGTTGGAGGAGATGCGATTGAGCGTCTACGCGGAGCGAAGCTACTACGCTGTATATGAGAGTCTGTGTGATGAAGAGGTAGTGGCCTTTGCTCGAGGTGGGGATGAGGTAGCCCAGGAGTACCTGATCAGCAAGTATCGCAACTTCGTACGAGCCAAAGCCCGGTCTTATTTTCTCATCGGAGCTGATCGCGAGGACATCATCCAAGAAGGTATGATTGGGCTGTACAAGGCCATACGCGACTTTCGACCCGACAAGCTTGCTTCCTTCCGGGCCTTCGCAGAGTTGTGTATCACAAGGCAGATCATCACCGCAATCAAAACAGCCACCCGGCAGAAGCACATCCCTCTCAACTCATACGTGTCACTTAACAAACCCATCTATGATGAGGAATCAGATCGCACTCTGATGGATATTATTTCGGGCAGCAAGGTAACAGATCCTGAAGAACTGGTCATTAGTCGCGAGGAGTTCATAGATATCGAGGGTAAGATGAGTGAATTCCTCAGCGAGCTAGAATGGAACGTACTAATGTTCTACTTGGAAGGCAAGTCTTATCAGGAGATCGCTGAAGAGCTGTCGAGACACGTCAAGTCTATTGACAACGCCCTGCAGCGGGTTAAGCGCAAGTTAGAGCGCTATCTCGAAAAACGCGAAAGCGAAATGGCACGCCAAGCTTGACAGTACCAGCAGAGGATGCTAGAGTGATTCATGCTAGCAGCGGCGATGTCTTCGGAATGCCAGCGTAGCTCAATTGGCAGAGCACCCGCCTTGTAAGCGGGAGGTTGCGGGTTCGATTCCCACCGCTGGCTCCAACTTCTCTTAGCCATGAGAACCCTAGCGTTAGTGCTTCGAGAGGTCTTGACAACCCACCAACAGGATGTTACGATTGTATTCGTTGCTCGTAACGTGGAGGGGTACCAAAGTGGCCAACTGGGGCAGACTGTAAATCTGTTGGCGGACGCCTTCGAAGGTTCGAATCCTTCCCCCTCCACCATATGTCGCGGGGTGGAGCAGCCAGGTAGCTCGTCGGGCTCATAACCCGAAGGTTGTCGGTTCAAATCCGGCCCCCGCAACCAAGCAGCAGAGTCTGTGTCTCGTAAAGGCGCAGACTCTGCTCTTTTATCCGCAGTGGCGTCATTATTCATTTCATCGATATTTGGTGTAGACGAGGGCCGAGGTGGTGTGGTACAATGCATCGTGTGGCAGGCCCGTATAGCTCAGCCGAGGCAGAGCGCACCCTTGGTAAGGGTGAGGTCGCCGGTTCGACTCCGGCTACGGGCTCCAGCCTCTACAAGGGGAAGGCTCACCGGCTGGTGGGCCTTTTTTTCTGACGAAGGGCCGCGGACGGTGAGTTTCTGTGGCAGGAAAAACGAGAGGTGTAAAGAATTGGCCACGGGGCACACCAGTGCGTAGTAGGTCCCTTATTTCCACTTGCTCCGCGCCTGCCGGAGCAAGTGTCGAGACGAGGAGTGATCAATGTGGGCAAGCAGAAATTCGAACGAACAAAGCCACACGTAAACGTGGGCACGATCGGCCACGTAGACCACGGTAAGACAACTTTGACAGCTGCGATCACGATGCTATTGGCGTCGCAGGGTAAGGCGCAAGCCAAGAAGTACGCTGAGATTGACGCGGCGCCGGAAGAAAAGGCCCGTGGGATCACGATTAACACGTCACATGTAGAGTATGAGACCGAGAATCGGCACTATGCGCACGTAGACTGCCCTGGTCACGCCGACTACATCAAGAACATGATCACGGGTGCTGCGCAGATGGACGGAGCCATTCTGGTGGTTTCTGCGGCTGATGGTCCCATGCCCCAGACGCGCGAGCATATCGTGCTGGCTCGGCAGGTTGGCGTACCAGCGATCGTGGTCTGGATGAACAAGGCAGACATGGTGGATGATCCTGAGCTGCTGGAACTGGTAGAGATGGAAGTGCGCGATCT
Source organism: Limnochordia bacterium (assembly GCA_050951545.1). GTDB lineage: Bacteria > Bacillota > Limnochordia > DTU080 > DTU080 > DTU080. The sequence continues at coordinate 227,935 of JBMNJG010000004.1, forward strand.
TCTCAACCAGTATGAGTTCCCTGGCGACGACATTCCGGTGATCGGTGGTTCTGCTCTGAAGGCTCTTGAAGAGCTCGAGGCGGGTCAACCGGGTGAGTGGTGCGAGAAGGTTGTGGAGTTGCTTGGGCACGTAGACAGCTACATTCCTACGCCTGACCGCGATGTGGACAAACCGTTCTTGATGCCAGTGGAAGACGTCTTTACGATCACTGGTCGAGGTACGGTGGCCACGGGTCGCGTGGAGCGCGGTACGGTGAAGGTAGGCGACGAGGTCGAGATCGTGGGCATCAGCGCCACACGCAAGACCGTAGCTACTGGTGTAGAGATGTTCCGCAAGCTGCTGGATCGGGCCGAGGCTGGAGATAACGTTGGTATTCTGTTGCGTGGTGTAGAGCGTGAGTCGATCGAGCGCGGTCAGGTCTTGGCTAAACCGGGCACCATCACGCCGCACACGACCTTCGATGCGAGTGTCTACGTGCTGTCGAAGGAAGAGGGTGGCCGCCATACACCTTTCTTCAACGGATACCGGCCGCAGTTCTACTTCCGGACCACCGACGTGACTGGTGTAGTGAGCTTGCCCGAAGGAACTGAAATGGTGATGCCGGGTGACAACGTCAGCCTGCACGGCGAACTAATCACGCCTATCGCCATGGAAGAAGGCCTGCGCTTTGCCATTCGCGAAGGTGGCCGCACGGTCGGAGCTGGGGTTATTACCAAGATCTACAAGTAGCACGACAGCGCCTACAGACTCAGACGCCGCGCTCCTCTGAGGGAAATAGGCCACTGCATAGCTTGCGGATGGTTGGGAAATCCTACCACGCAAAGGCACAGCGGCCGTCAAGAGAAGGCGACTCGAAACTGGCCAAGTCCGTGTTTTCGAAGGCCTTCCCACGTTGACAGGTACAGGGGAGTGTGTTAGAGTCGGATGGTAATGCCGTTGTGACCTGGAGGTGATCTGGGATGCGTGTGGGGGTTACTCTCGAATGCACCCAGTGTAAAAATCGCAATTACCGAACGATGAAAAATCGCCGTAACGATCCCGACAGGCTCGAGCTGAAGAAGTACTGCCCCACGTGCCGCACGCACACGTCTCATCGCGAGACACGCTAAAGGATGTGAAGGCAATGGCAGTTGCAAAGGGTGCGCGGCGACCGCTACGCGAGCGACTGAAACGCTATTTTCGGGAGTCGAGGGCCGAACTACGCAAAGTTAGCTGGCCCAATCGCAAGGAGCTGACGACCTACACATTGGTGGTCATTTTCACTACCGCAGTTGTCTCTATCTTTGTTGGCCTGGTAGACCTCCTGTTTAGTCAGCTGTTTGGCCTACTCCGTCTTGTAGGGAGGTGAGGAGTGAGGACCAGTGTTGTGTTCTCGCTCCTGCAAGTGTGCTCAAGGATAACATGAAAGAAGAAGCTGCAGAAGAACGCATGGACATTGATGCGTTTCTTGACGTTGGCAGCGATATTGACAAGGATTGGTACGTCATCCATACCTACTCCGGTTATGAGAACAAGGTGAAGGCTAACCTTGAACGGCGTGTGGAGTCTATGGGTATGGAGGACAAGATTTTTCGTGTCCTTGTGCCCACCGAAGAAGAGATTGACTTCAAAGACGGTAAGAAGCGCATAATCAAGAAAAAGGTCTTCCCAGGTTACGTCTTGGTAGAGATGCTGATGAGTGATGATTCATGGTATGTAGTGCGCAATACGCCAGGTGTTACGGGCTTTGTGGGCTCCGGATCCAAACCGATTCCTTTGGACCGAGAAGAGGTCAAGACGATACTCAAGCAGATGGGCTTCGACGAAGGACGTCCCCGAGTGGCCTTTAACGTGGGGGATGCGATTCGCGTGGTCTCGGGTCCTTTCGCTAACTTCGACGGAGGGATCGAGGAAGTGAACATCGAGCGAGGGAAAGTACGGGTCGTCATCTCGATGTTCGGACGCGACACCCCTATAGAGCTTGACTTTGAGCAGATAGAGAAGCTGTCATAACGCTCTGGCAGGCTCGTGGTGGGGAAGTGGGAGGGCCAATGGGCCCGTTACGACCACATTCTGAGGAGGATTTACGTGGCCAAGAAGATCATCGCGATTGTGAAACTACAGTGCCCTGCTGGTAAGGCGACGCCCGCGCCTCCGGTGGGACCGGCGTTGGGTCAACACGCCGTAAACATCATGGAGTTTGTCAAGGCGTTTAACGAGCGAACCGCCCATCAGGCCGGTATGATTATCCCGGCAGAGATCACGGTCTATGCCGATCGTTCGTTTACGTTCATCACGAAAACTCCGCCTGCATCTGTGCTGTTGAAGAAAGCCGCTGGCCTGGAAAAGGGCTCGGGTACGCCGAACACGGCCAAGGTGGCCACGGTTACCCAAGACCAGGTGCGGGAGATTGCTACCCTAAAGATGGCGGATCTCAATGCGGCGAGCGTTGATTCGGCTGCGCGAATGATCGCCGGGACTGCTCGCAGCATGGGCATTGTGGTCAAGGGGTAGTGTCGCCATAGTAGGGACAGGTCTGTGGGAGGCGCTTTGCGCCGTTTGAACCACGAGGAGGATAATCATATGGCCAAGCGCAGTAAAAGGTATAAGACCGTAAGCGAGTTAGTCGATCCAGAGAAGTACTATTCCCCGGCCGAGGCTGTGGACCTCATCAAGCAAACGGCTACAGCCAAGTTTGACGAGTCGGTCGATGTGGCTCTAAAATTGGGTGTGGACCCTCGTCATGCTGATCAACAGGTGCGCGGTACGGTAGTCTTGCCTCACGGCCTCGGCAAAAGCGTCCGCGTTGCAGTGTTCGCGCAGGGCGAGAAGGCCCGAGAAGCCGAAGAGGCTGGAGCGGATCTCGTCGGGGGCGAGGATCTCGCAGCCCAAGTGCAGGCAGGACAGATTGAGTTTGACGTGGCCATTGCCACCCCTGACATGATGAGTATTGTTGGACGCCTAGGCCGGATTTTGGGTCCTCGGGGTTTGATGCCGAATCCCCGAGCTGGCACGGTGACCTTTGACATTGAGCAAGCAGTGAAGGAATTTAAGGCGGGTAAGGTGGAGTATCGGGTAAATCGGGATGCTGGTGTCTATGTGGTCATCGGCAAAGCTTCGTTTACACCTGAGGCACTTCAGGAGAATTTCACCGTCTTTATGGATGCCATTTTGCGGGCTAGGCCTGCAGCGGCAAAAGGGAATTACCTGCGCAAAGTAGCGATCTCGACATCGATGGGCCCGGGGATCAAGATTGATCCACAAGAGCTGGTCGCCACGAAAACGCGCTAGCGCAGTTAGTCCAAGTGGAAGAACGGGCAACTGAATAGGATTTGAGTAGCCATAGACAGCTGGTGCTTTCTGCCCTGTATCGAGGGGCGGAGCTTAAGGAGCCCACAGCTCGCCTGCCGAGGCTTGTGAAAAGTCCCACGTACCATGCGGGATCTTTCGCGAGTAGAGCGCGGGTACTGGTCCGTGCGTCTATCAGCTGCGGAGGATCCTTTTTCGTGCTCAGCTGAAGGGAGGGATTCGATGCCAACCCCGAAGAAAGAAGCAAAGGTTGCAGAGATCCAAGATCGGTTTTCGCGTGCGCAAGGAACTGTGCTCGCCGAATTCAGGGGTCTCGATGTGCGTGCGCTGACTGAGCTTCGCCGCCAGTCTAGAGAAGCTGGCGTGGAATTCAGGGTCCTAAAGAACACCCTGGTCACTCTAGCGGCGAATCGTGCAGGGATTGAGGGACTGGAAGATCACCTTACGGGGCCCAACGCCTATGCCTTTGGCTATGATGATCCGGTTGCACCCGCAAAGGTATTGTCTGAGTTTGCAAAGGTACACCAGGAGCTACTCATCAAGGCTGGCGTGCTTGAGGGTAGAGTGATTGATGCTCAAGCGGTAGAGGCTCTGGCCGCGCTGCCATCTCGAGAGGTCCTTCTGGCCCAGCTGTTACAGGTCATGCAAGGCCCAATTAGCGGGCTGGTCAATGTCTTGCAGGGCACGCTGGGTAGTCTTGTCTACGCCCTAGAGGCGGTGCGCCAGAAGAAAGAGCAAGAGGCAAATGCCTAAGGTAGGTCCTCTGGACGACCTAGGACGTTTTTGAGGGGGTACATTACAGTGGCACATGAGGAACTGATCCAGACCATTGAGAAGATGACTGTTCTGGAGCTATCGGAGCTAGTAAAGGCTCTGGAGGAGCGATTTGGCGTAAGCGCTGCGGCACCTGTAGCCGTGGCTGCTGCGGGCGGACCTGCTGCGGCGGCTGCCGAGGCGGAGCAGACGGAGTTTGACGTCATCCTGACAGCTTATGGAGACAAGAAGATCCAGGTTATTAAGGTGGTACGTGAACTCACAGGTCTTGGCCTCAAGGAAGCCAAGGATCTCGTGGATAGCGCGCCAAAGCCAGTCAAGGAAGGCATTGACAAGGCTGCAGCCGAGGAGATCAAAGCTAAGCTGGAAGAGGCGGGAGCTACAGTCGAGGTTAAGTAAGCAACCTTGTGGGTGTGCTCGCGGGCCCTACGACCCGCGAGCACACTCAGAATAAGTAATTGACAGGGCTCTAGCCAAGTGATAAACTACATGGGTGCCACGTCCGCGGCGGCCAAGTGCTGTTGCCTGTCAATATTTCTCTAAAAAAGTGCATAAGTGTAGCCACGCTTACAGAGGCTATAAGGTACGGGGCGCCCCCAGACATGGTGCTTTTTGCTGCAGCAGGAAGGAGGGGTCCTTTTCTGTCTGTCAGGTACGCGGACAAAGCATTACCTCAGTGGCCGCGCAAAAGGGTTGACACGGGAAATGGTTGGGTGCTGCTATGACTATTCGCCGCCTATTGCCAGAAGCCTGCTGCTTTGCGGAAGTGCACTGATGCGTTCGACTCTGTAGGTGACGGCTTGCCACGGTGGATGAAGAGTGCCCATGTCGATAGTGCAGCGTAGAAGGATTTACGAAGGAGTGGGGCATATTGGCAATAGCAACTCAGCTGGGGAAGCGCCAGAGGATCTCATTCGGGAAGATCCACGAGGTCCTCGAGATGCCCGATCTGATCGAGGTCCAGAGGAAATCGTATGCGGCGTTTCTGCGTGAAGGTCTGATTGAGGTATTTGCCGATATTTCACCAATCCAGGACTTCACAGGCAATCTTGTGCTCGAGTTCATTGACTACGTCCTCGGCGAACCCAAGTACGACATTGCTGAGTGCAAGGACCGCGATGTCACTTACGCTGCTCCTTTGAGGGTTCGTGTCCGCCTGATCAACAAAGAGACTGGCGAAGTCAAGGAGCAAGAGGTCTTCATGGGTGATTTTCCCCTGATGACCGACAATGGGACATTCATTATCAATGGCGCGGAGCGCGTAGTCGTCAGTCAGCTTGTCAGGTCTTCCGGTGTTTACTTTGACCGAGTGTACGATACGAGCGGCAAAATCCTATTCAAGGCCAGCATTATTCCGAACCGCGGGGCCTGGCTGGAGTTCGAGTGCGATGCCAACGATTGCATCTATGTGCGCGTGGATCGCACCCGGAAGATTCCTGCCACGGTCTTGTTGCGCGCTCTGGGCTATGGAACAAACGCGAAGATCAACGACCTCTTTCAGGACGCAGAGCCGATTCGGGCAACGCTTGAGCGTGATAACACCGAAAGTGAAGCTGAGGCTCTAGTTGAGATCTACAAGCGGTTGCGACCTGGGGAGCCTCCAACGGAGGAAAGCGCTCGAGCGCTGTTTGAAACACTTTTCTACGACCCGAAGCGCTACGATCTCGCCGGAGTCGGCCGTTACAAGGCGAATAAAAAGCTTCGCATGATGCCACGCATTGTTGGGCGCATAGCCGTGGAGCCTGTTGTGGTTCCTGAGACGGGTGAGATCCTAATAGATGCGGGTATGAAGATCGATCGTCGACAGGCAGAGCAGGTAGAGAAGGCTGGTATCGCTAGCGTCGTCATCGAAGGACGGGACGGCGTACCCGTCAAGGTGATCGGAAACGGGGCACCAGATAGTGACGTCAAGACCATTGCACCTGGGGACATTGTGGCCACCATTGACTACATTGTAGGTTTGATGTATGAGATTGGCAGTGTGGATGACATTGACCACTTGGGGAACCGCCGTCTGAAATCAGTAGGCGAGTTACTGCAGAATCAGTTCCGCATTGGCCTGTCACGCATGGAACGCGTGGTACGCGAGCGAATGACGATCCAGGATGTCGACATCATCACCCCACAGGCACTGATCAACATCAGACCCGTAGTGGCTGCTATCAAGGAGTTTTTTGGTAGCTCTCAGCTATCACAGTTTATGGACCAGACTAACCCACTTGCCGAGTTGACGCACAAACGGCGTCTTTCTGCGTTGGGACCAGGGGGTCTCTCACGCGAGCGAGCGGGCTTCGAGGTCCGCGACGTACATCACTCCCACTACGGACGTATGTGTCCAATTGAGACCCCAGAGGGTCCGAATATCGGGCTCATTGGTAGTCTGTGCACTTACGCGCGAATCAATGAGTACGGCTTTATCGAGACGCCCTATAGACGTGTAGACCAGGGGCGCATTTCCGATGAGATCGTATACCTGACTGCTGATGAAGAGGATAACTACGTCGTGGCCCAGGCCAATGAGCCCTTTGACGACAATGGACACTTCTTGCATCCAAGGGTTTCGGCGCGCTATATGGACAAAATCGTAATCGTTCCGGCTGATGAGATCGACTTCATGGATGTCTCGCCCAAGCAACTCGTATCTATTGCCACGGCGCTGATTCCTTTTCTGGAAAACGATGACGCCTCCCGGGCCCTCATGGGATCCAACATGCAGCGACAGGCCGTGCCCTTGCTGAGAAGTGACGCACCCTACGTTGGCACAGGCATGGAGTTCAAGTCGGCCGTTGACTCTGGCGCTGTCATTCTCGCCAAAGAAGACGGCGTGATAGAGCGGGTGAGTGCCTGCGAGATCGTGCTCAGAGGTGATTCGGGCCAGGAGCATCGCTACCGGCTTACCAAATTTGCGCGTTCAAACCAAGGTACCTGCATCAACCAGCGGCCCACCTGCCAGCACGGACAGCGAGTACGAAAGGGCGAAATGCTAGCCGATGGTCCGTCTACAGATCAGGGCGAGTTGGCCTTGGGGCGCAATGTGCTCTGCGCTTTCATGCCTTGGGAAGGTTATAACTACGAGGACGCTATTCTGATCAGCGAGAAACTCGTCAAGGAAGATGTCTTCACATCAATTCACATCGAGGAATACGAGGCGCAAGCTCGTGACACCAAGCTGGGTTCAGAAGAGATCACTCGAGACATCCCCAATGTGGGCGAAGACGTTCTCAAAGACCTCAACGATGATGGCATTATCCGCATCGGTGCTGAGGTACGCCCCGGCGATATACTGGTCGGAAAGGTGACGCCAAAGGGTGAGACCGAGCTCACGGCTGAAGAGCGGCTCTTGAGGGCCATCTTCGGGGAGAAGGCCCGAGAGGTGCGCGACACCTCACTGCGGGTTCCCCATGGCGAGGGTGGTGTCGTCGTCGATGTTCGCGTCTTCTCCCGGGAGAACGGGGACGAGCTTTCCCCCGGTGTTAACCGATTGGTGCGAGTCTATATAGCGCAGAAACGCAAGATATCTGAAGGCGACAAGATGGCTGGTCGACACGGCAACAAGGGTGTTGTTGCTCGTATTATGGCTGAGGAAGATATGCCATTTCTCCCAGACGGTACACCTGTCGAGATCGTCCTAAACCCCCTTGGGGTCCCCTCCCGTATGAATCTCGGGCAGGTGTTGGAAACCCATCTCGGGTTAGCGGCCAAGGCGATGGGTATCTATGTCGCTACACCAGTTTTCGACGGTGCGACTGAGAAGGAAATTGACGAGCTCTTGCGTAAGGCAGGTCAGCCAGTCGACGGAAAGTCCATCCTCTATGATGGACGTACAGGTGAGCCCTTCGACAACAGAGTTACGGTGGGTTACATCTATATGTTGAAGCTCCTGCATCTCGTGGACGACAAAATCCATGCTCGGTCAACAGGCCCCTATTCACTGGTTACCCAACAGCCGCTTGGCGGCAAGGCCCAGTTCGGCGGCCAGCGTTTCGGTGAGATGGAAGTGTGGGCCCTCGAAGCGTATGGGGCTGCCTATACGTTGCAGGAGCTACTTACTGTGAAATCTGACGACGTAGTCGGTCGTGTCAAGACCTACGAAGCCATCGTCAAGGGCGAGAACGTACCGGAACCCGGAGTCCCGGAGTCCTTCAAGGTACTGATCAAGGAACTGCAGAGTCTGGCCCTCGATGTCCGCGTGCTCGCGGATGAGGCTACGGAGATCGAGATTCGAGAAGAAGAAGAGGACATCAGCGAGATGGCTCGCGAGCTCGGTATTGATATCCATGGCCGCGACGAAGAAGAAGAGGAAGAACGAGATCACGACACCGCACGTTCGAGTGAACGGGGAGTTGCTAGCGGACGTGGATTGGGTCAGCTCATGATAGAAGACGAGGACGAAGACACTGAAGACGATGATGAGGATGTCGTTGCGCTCGATGAGGAAGACGAGGCTGAAGACAACGACGATGAGGACGAGGAAGAATTTGACGTGGATGTGGAGGATGACCCAGCTGTTGATGAGGATGAGGATGAGGATCTTGCGCTCGCCGAGGATGATGATGACTTCGCCGAGGATGACGATGACGGAGGCACCGAAGACTAGGCCTGCTCAGTAGAGCCTGCTGTTGGGACACGGTGCCCCCAGGCGTTACGTCCTAACGTGGTAAGGAGGTTGACGCTTTTGCTCGACGTCAATAATTTTGACCGGATCAAAATCGGACTCGCGAGCCCGGAGCTGATCCGGGAGTGGTCTAGCGGCGAAGTGAAGAAACCTGAGACTATTAACTATCGTACTCTAAAGCCCGAGCGGGAAGGACTCTTTTGCGAAAAGATCTTCGGCCCGACTCGAGACTGGGAATGCCACTGCGGCAAGTACAAGCGTGTGCGCTACAAGGGTATCGTCTGTGATCGCTGTGGTGTTGAGGTCACCCGAGCGAAGGTGCGGCGCGAACGCATGGGCCATATTGAGTTGGCCGCTCCGGTTTCTCATATCTGGTTCTTCAAGGGGATCCCCAGTCGCATGGGGCTGCTCTTGGACATGTCGCCGCGGACTCTGGAGAAAGTGCTTTATTTTGCCTCGTACATCGTGGTCGATCCTGGTGACACCCCGCTGGCGAAGAAGCAGCTACTGACAGAGGGCGAGTATCGGGAGTATCGGGAGAAGTTCCCGAACGCCTTCAAGGCCGGCATGGGAGCAGAGGCCATTAAGAAACTCCTCGATGAGATGGACTTGGACGAGATGTCCGAGGAGTTACGCACAGAGATAAACGACAGCTCTGGGCAGCGTCGGATGCGTGCCATCCGGCGGCTCGAGGTAGTCGAGGCCTTTCGCAAATCGGGCAACCAGCCTGAGTGGATGATTCTCGAGGTCATTCCAGTCATCCCTCCGGAACTGCGTCCGATGGTGCAACTTGATGGTGGTCGATTTGCTACATCTGATCTCAATGACCTGTATCGGCGAGTGATCAATCGCAACAACCGGCTCAAGAGACTGCTGGAGCTTGGAGCCCCCGATATCATCGTGCGCAACGAGAAGCGCATGCTTCAGGAGGCAGTCGATGCACTCGTAGACAATGGTCGCAGAGGGCGTCCTGTCACAGGCCCAGGCAATCGCCCGCTAAAGTCCTTGTCGGATATGCTCAAGGGCAAACAGGGCCGCTTCCGTCAGAATCTGCTGGGCAAGCGTGTGGACTACTCGGGCCGTTCTGTGATTGTGGTGGGCCCTGATCTCGAGCTGCACCAGTGCGGACTTCCCCGGGAGATGGCTTTGGAGCTGTTCAAGCCCTTTGTGATGAAGCGTCTCGTGGATGAGGGGCATGCCCACAACATCAAGAGTGCTAAGCGCATGGTGGAACGTGTGCGCTCCGAAGTCTGGGACGTTCTAGAGGAGGTTATCAAGGAGCACCCAGTGCTTCTTAACCGGGCGCCTACGCTGCACCGCCTCGGCATTCAGGCCTTTGAGCCTGTACTCGTGGGCGGACGGGCGATTCAGATTCACCCGCTGGTCTGTGTGGCCTATAACGCGGACTTCGACGGCGACCAGATGGCCGTACACGTGCCCTTGTCCGCTGAAGCACAGGCTGAGGCTCGTCTATTGATGCTCTCGGCCCACAATATCCTGCTTCCTTCCAGTGGTCGCCCGGTAACGACGCCTCACCAGGACATGATTATCGGCTGTTTCTACCTCACTAAGGAGAAGGCAGGCGAAAAGGGTGAGGGTAAGGCGTTTATAAGTCCCGAAGAGGTTAGAATGGCGTACTATCATGGGGATCTGTCGCTGCACGCTCTGATCAAGGTTCGCCTGGACGGTGAACTCGTAAAGACAACAGCGGGGCGCGTCATTTTTAACGAGGTGATCCCCGACGAGATAGGTTTCATCAACGAGGTAATCGATCGGAAATCGCTGGGACGTCTCGTAGACAGCCTCTACCGCAAGTTCGGTGCTACTGGCACCGGGCAGGTTCTTGACAAGATCAAGAAACTGGGCTTTGTCTTTGCCACACGTTCAGGTACCACGGTGGGTATATCCGATATCGAGATCCCTGCAGAGAAGCATGAGCTACTGCGCGAAGCTGAGCATCTGGTGGAGCAAGTGGAGACACAGCATCGACGCGGGCTGCTTACGGCGGAGGAGCGCTATCAACGTATCTGCGACATCTGGGCTCAGGCAAAGGATGATGTAACTAAAGCGATGGTCGAGCACCTAGATGACTTCAACCCAGTGTGGATGATGGCTAACTCAGGCGCTCGCGGTAATGTGCCCCAGTTGTCTCAGCTCGCCGGCATGCGCGGTCTCGTAGCAGACCCGACTGGTCGGACGATCGAGATTCCGATCAAGGCTAATTTCCGTGAAGGCCTAACAGTTTTGGAGTACTTCATTTCGACGCACGGTACGAGAAAAGGACTTGCGGACACCGCCCTGCGTACTGCTGACTCCGGGTATTTGACCCGGCGCTTGGTCGATGTCTCGCAGGACGTCATTGTGCGCGAGGAAGACTGTGGGACCGATCAAGGCATTCGGGTGGGGGCCATCAAGGAGGTCACTGGCGGCGTCGAAGAGATCATTGAGCCTCTGCGTGACCGCCTCACTGGGCGCGTGACTGCCGAGGCAGTGGCTCATCCTGTCACTGGGGAGATCATGGTTGAGGATAACCAGCTGATTAATGAAGAGGCAGCCTCAGCTATTGAGGATGCAGGCATTGAGCACGTCTGCATTCGCTCTGTGCTCACGTGTCGGTCGCGCTGGGGAGTTTGCGCCCGGTGCTACGGTCGGAACCTGGCCTCAGGTCAGCTTGTGGAAGTTGGCGAGGCAGTGGGCATCATTGCGGCACAGTCGATCGGTGAGCCAGGAACTCAGCTCACGATGCGGACCTTCCACACTGGTGGCGTAGCCGGAGTCGACGACATCACGGCCGGTCTACCTCGTGTCGAAGAACTCTTCGAAGCACGTAAGCCCAAGGGTCAGGCGATCATCACCGAGATGGACGGAGTCGTACATTTCGTTGAGTCCAAGGGCGTCCGCAAGGCAGTGATAACTGGCGAGGACAACGAGGAAAAGGTCTACACGATCCCGTATGGGGCGCGCTTGCGAGTGCGAGATGGTCAGACTGTGGAGCTTGGCGACAGACTGACTGAAGGTGCGGTCAATCCGCACGATATTCTCCGAGTGAAAGGAACTCGCGCAGTTCAGACCTATTTGGTACAGGAAGTACAGGATGTCTACCGTTCTCAGGGCGTCGACATCAACGACAAGCATATTGAGGTCATCGTTCGCCAGATGCTACGCAAGGTCAAGGTGGAAACACCGGGAGATACTGAACTGCTTCCCGGAGGCCTCGTGGATGTCTTCGACTTTGAAGAGGAGAACGAGCGCGTGCTGCGTGAAGGCGGGGAGCCTGCTACGGCTAAACCAGCATTGCTTGGCATCACCAAGGCCTCTTTGGCCACGGAGAGCTTCTTGTCTGCGGCATCGTTCCAGGAGACAACGCGTGTACTCACGGAGGCATCGATAAAGGGGAAATCGGACCCGTTGCTTGGACTCAAGGAGAACGTGATTATCGGTAAGCTGGTTCCAGCAGGAACTGGCATGGCGCGCTACAGACAGGTCCAACCGCTGCTTCCGCCTGGGGCAGAGGAGCAGGAAGAGCCAGATGGCGAAGGAGCACCAAACGGTGTTCCGGAACGTGTTGGCCTCAGCACCGATATTGAAGTGCACACGCACGCCGAGGCTGAGATCTAGAGACTGCAACCCAGCCGTACCCAAGGCTCTTGCGACTTGTGATTGACAGTGCACGCCGCAACGTGTAGAATAACCAAGTGTGCCGCCTTGAGGTACGGCTGGGCACTCCAAGCCCAGGGGGTGTAGGCATGCCGAGTCGGTTGAAGGAGGCGCGCCGGAAAGCGGTCGGTACTAACGAGACGCTCCGGGCACTAGAGACAGGGTCTGCAGTGGTGGTCTTTGTCGCGGCTGACGCAGAACAGCGAGTGACTCGTCCCGTGCTGGAGCTGGCAGCGCGCCAGCAGCTGGAGTTGATCCGTGTGGAAGCGATGTCAGCTCTGGGCAGGTTGTGTGGCATCGACGTGGGCACGGCCTGTGCTGCGCTGCTGAAAGAACCCGCTGGTCGGGTGATGAACGTATAGATTTTGGGTCTCAGGGGACATTCTCGTTTGTGCAGAAAGGGGGGACTATTCATGCCAACGATTAGTCAGCTTGTAAGAAAAGGACGGCAAGCGTCTGAGAATCGCAGTGCGGCACCGGCCCTTCTCTATCGGTTCAACAGCAAGAAGAACCGCGTGCTAGAAGGAGAAGGCTCGCCACAAAAGCGCGGTGTCTGCTTGCGCGTATACACCCACACGCCAAAGAAACCGAACTCTGCTCTGCGCAAAGTGGCCCGTGTGCGGCTCACGAACCAAATAGAGGTGACTTCCTACATTCCAGGTGAGGGTCATAACCTGCAAGAGCACTCGGTCGTACTTATCCGGGGTGGCAGGGTAAAGGATCTTCCTGGTGTGCGCTATCACATCGTGCGTGGCACCCTAGATGCCGCCGGAGTCAGCAACCGTAAACAGAGCAGATCGAAGTATGGTGCCAAGAGCGAGAAGTAACAGGCAAAGGGGGGAAGGGCATGCCGCGCAGGGGATACGTGGCCAAGCGTGAGGTTCACGCTGATCCGGTTTTCAACAGCAAGTTAGCCACGCAGTTCATCAGTAAGCTTATGGTGGACGGGAGAAGGGGTCTGGCTGAGAGCATCTTCTATGAGGCCTTAGACACCGTTCGGCAGAAGACAGGAAAAGATCCTATCGAAGTGCTCGAGACGGCGATGAAGAATGTCATGCCCGTGCTTGAAGTAAAACCTCGCCGTGTAGGAGGAGCCACATACCAGGTGCCAGTTGAGGTCAGAGCTGAGCGTAGAACTGCTCTAGCACTGCGGTGGCTGGTCCAGTACACGCGTGAGCGTCCGGAAAGGCGCATGGCAGATCGCTTGGCGGCCGAGCTGATGGATGCGGCTAACAACCAAGGTAACTCGGTGAAGAAACGCGAAGATACGCATCGCATGGCTGAGGCCAACAAGGCCTTCGCACACTATCGTTGGTAAGGACAGTCTTCCGCTTGCTGCCACTCCAAAGAGGCAGTAGCGGTGGTTACCGTTTCAAGGGGGATTCAAGCGAATGCCCAGAGCGCTACCTCTGGAAAACACACGAAACATAGGCATTATGGCCCACATTGATGCCGGCAAGACTACGACGACTGAGCGTATCTTGTTCTATACCGGACGCCTGCACAAGATGGGTGAGGTGCATGAAGGCGCGGCGACCATGGACTGGATGGTCCAGGAGAAAGAGCGTGGCATTACAATCACCTCGGCGGCGACGACGTGTCATTGGCGCGATCATCGTATCAATATTATCGACACGCCCGGACACGTGGACTTCACAGTGGAAGTGGAACGTAGCCTGCGGGTCTTGGATGGGGCGGTGGCCGTCTTCTGCTCGGTTGGAGGCGTGGAGCCTCAATCTGAGACGGTTTGGCGTCAGGCGGACAAATATGGCGTGCCACGCATTGCCTATGTGAACAAGATGGATAGAGTGGGGGCCGATTTTCGCCGAACTATCCGCATGATGGAGGAGCGATTCGGGGCTGTCGCTGTACCAGTGCAGCTACCCATTGGGGTGGAAGAGGATTTCCGAGGACTAGTGGACTTGATCGGATTGCATGCGCATTACTATGTAGACGACTTGGGTACACGTTCGGATGTTACTGATATCCCCACTGAGATGGTCGACGAGGTCGCACAAGCACGCACACAGCTTATTGAGAGAATCGCCGAGAATGACGATTTTCTGATGGCGAAGTACGTGGAAGGTGAGGAGATCACTCCAGAGGAGCTGAAGGCGGCTATCCGTCGCGTCTGCTTGGCGGTGAAGGTCATTCCCGTCTTGTGCGGTTCGTCATTCAAAAACAAGGGTGTTCAGCTGCTTTTGGACGCCATTGTGGATTTCTTGCCCTCGCCGCTTGACATTGGAGTCGTTTCGGGGATCAATGAGCTCGGCGACCCGATCGAGCGACGAATGGCCGACGATGAGCCGTTCTCAGCTTTGGCTTTTAAAGTGATGGCCGACCCGTATGTAGGCAGACTGACCTTTTTCCGTGTCTATTCAGGAGTTCTCAAGGCTGGCTCCTACATCTATAACGCTACAAAGGGCCGCAGAGAGCGCATTGGCCGCATCCTTCAGATGCATGCCAATCACCGCGAGGAGATTGAGGAGTGCTACTCCGGTGAGATTGCTGCAGCGGTCGGATTGAGGATTACTGGCACGGGAGACAGTCTTTGCGCTGAAGATCAGGTGTTGGTGCTCGAGGTTCCGCTGTTTCCAGAGCCCGTGATCGACCAGGCAGTAGAACCCAAGACCAAGGCCGATCAAGACAGACTGTCGATGGCTCTTGCTCGCTTGGCGGAGGAAGACCCCACGTTCAAGGTGCATACCGACGAAGAAACCGGTCAGACCATCATATCTGGGATGGGCGAGCTGCATCTGGAGGTCATCGTAGATAGGCTGCGTCGAGAGTTCAAAGTCGAAGGGAATGTAGGAAAACCACAGGTTTCCTACCGGGAGACCATCCGCAAAGCAGTCTCTAGTGTCGGCAGATTCGTCAGACAGACGGGCGGACGCGGCCAGTATGGGCATGTGGTCTTGGAGATTGAACCCAGCGAACCCGGGGCAGGGTTTGAATTCGAGAATCGGATCGTGGGTGGCGTGGTGCCCAAGGAGTACGTGCCTGCCGTGGAAGCTGGCATCAGAGAGGCCATGCAGACTGGTGTTCTCGCGGGCTATCCCGTCGTTGACATCAAGGTAACGCTGGTCGATGGCTCTTATCATGAAGTTGATTCTTCTGAGATGGCCTTTAAGATTGCTGGTTCCATAGGGTTCAAGGAAGGCGTGCGGAATGCTGATCCTGTGTTGCTCGAGCCGATCATGCGCGTGGAAGTGTTGACCCCAGAGGATTTCCTGGGAGATGTCATGGGGGATCTCAATGCTCGCCGCGGACGCATTGAAGGCATGGAAGCTCGAGGCAAGGCGCAGTTGGTAAGGGCCCTAGTGCCACTCGTCAGCATGTTTGGCTATGCGACGGATTTGCGTTCTTCCACGCAGGGACGCGCTTCATACACGATGCATTTTGAACGCTACGAGGAAGTGCCGCCATCTCTTGCTGAGAAAGTCATGAGCCGAGAGGTCTAGCAGGAGCAGGCAGGCGTTGTGTTCGGCAATGCAGTGAAAGAACTAGGTTCGGGAGGAGTCAGATGGGCAAGCAGAAATTCGAACGAACAAAGCCACACGTAAACGTCGGCACGATCGGCCACGTAGACCACGGTAAGACAACTTTGACAGCTGCGATCACGATGCTATTGGCGTCGCAGGGTAAGGCGCAAGCCAAGAAGTACGCTGAGATTGACGCGGCGCCGGAAGAAAAGGCCCGTGGGATCACGATTAACACGTCACATGTAGAGTATGAGACCGAGAATCGGCACTATGCGCACGTAGACTGCCCTGGTCACGCCGACTACATCAAGAACATGATCACGGGTGCTGCGCAGATGGACGGAGCCATTCTGGTGGTTTCTGCGGCTGATGGTCCCATGCCCCAGACGCGCGAGCATATCGTACTGGCTCGGCAGGTTGGCGTACCAGCGATCGTGGTCTGGATGAACAAGGCAGACATGGTGGATGATCCTGAGCTACTGGAACTGGTAGAGATGGAAGTGCGCGATCTTCTCAACCAGTATGAGTTCCCTGGCGACGACATTCCGGTGATCGGTGGTTCTGCTCTGAAGGCTCTTGAAGAGCTCGAGACGGGTCAACCGGGCGAGTGGTGCGAGAAGGTTGTGGAATTGCTTGGGCACGTAGACAGCTACATTCCTACGCCTGACCGCGATGTGGACAAACCGTTCTTGATGCCAGTGGAAGACGTCTTTACGATCACTGGTCGAGGTACGGTGGCCACGGGTCGCGTGGAGCGCGGTACGGTGAAGGTAGGCGACGAGGTCGAGATCGTGGGCATCAGCGCCACACGCAAGACCGTAGCTACTGGTGTAGAGATGTTCCGCAAGCTGCTGGATCGGGCCGAGGCTGGAGATAACGTTGGTATTCTGTTGCGTGGTGTAGAGCGCGAGTCAATCGAGCGCGGTCAGGTCTTGGCTAAACCGGGCACCATCACGCCGCACACGACCTTCGATGCGAGTGTCTACGTGCTATCGAAGGAAGAGGGTGGCCGCCATACGCCTTTCTTCAACGGATATCGGCCGCAGTTCTACTTCCGGACCACCGACGTGACTGGTGTAGTGAGCTTGCCCGAAGGAACTGAAATGGTGATGCCGGGTGACAACGTCAGCCTGCACGGCGAACTAATCACGCCTATCGCCATGGAAGAAGGCCTGCGCTTTGCCATTCGCGAAGGTGGCCGCACGGTCGGAGCTGGGGTTATTACCAAGATCTACAAGTGATCGCGTGCTAGCTAGCGATGAGGCGGGAGGTTGCCTACCCCCACACTCAGAGGTGTGGGGTAACGGGGGAATTTCCGCGGAGCATGCTCGTGAATCGGGCGATGAGGGAGGAACGTTGCTTTGTCGAAACAGAGGATCCGCATTCGGTTAAAGGCTTTTGACCACCGGATTTTGGATGGTTCGGCCGAGAGGATTGTCGAGACTGCCAAGAGGACAGGAGCCCTGGTATCCGGTCCCATTCCGTTGCCCACGGAGCGCAGGTTGTACACGGTATTGCGGTCGCCACATGTGCACAAGGATTCGCGTGAGCAGTTCGAGATGCGTACACACAAACGTCTCATCGACATTCTGGAGCCGACGGCCAAAACCGTAGATGCCCTGATGCGGCTCGATCTGCCGGCTGGTGTGGACATCGAGATCAAGCTATAGGCGTTAGGGGGGACGAGGATGCCAAAGGGAACACTGGGACGCAAGGTAGGTATGACCCAGCTTTTCACCAGCAATGGTAATGTCGTGCCGGTAACGGTCATTAAGGCTGGACCAGTGCATGTGGTGCAGAAGAAAGCACTGGAAACTGATGGCTATGCTGCGGTCCAGTTGGGACTCGGTGAGAAGCTAAAGAATGTGAACAAGCCTTTGGGCGGTCACTTTGCCAAGGGGCAAGTGATTCCCGCAGGTGCGTTGCGCGAATTTCATACTGAGGACTCTGAGCTCATGCAAAGCCTTGAGGTTGGCGATGAGCTGAGGGTTGAGGCAGTGTTTGCTGAAGGCGAGTATGTCGATGTTGTTGGCACCACGAAAGGCAAGGGCTATGCGGGTGTCATCAAGCGTCACAATTTCCGGCGCGGCCCTATGGGGCACGGCTCTCACTACCACCGACGTGTGGGATCCTTGGGAGCGGTCGACCCAGCTCGAGTTTTCAAGGGGCGAAAAATGCCGGGCCGCATGGGCGGTGAGCGGCGCACAGTGCAGAGATTGCAGGTGGTCAAGGTGGACGCTGAGCGCAACCTGCTACTTGTCAAGGGTTCTGTACCAGGCCCCAAGGGAAGCCTGGTAATGGTGAAAGAGACCGTGAAGCACAAGCGCTAAGGCCGCTATTCATGCGTACCTGTGAGAAGAGGAGGCCCGACAGTGCCTAAGGTGGCCGTATACGATATGGATGGCCGGCAGGTCGGCGAAATGGACCTAAACGATGAGGTGTTTGGGGCTGAGGTAAACCAGGCTCTCTTGCACCAGGCAGTAGTGATGTATGAAGCTAACAAGCGCCAGGGGACAGCGAACACGAAGACGCGCGGACTCGTTCGCGGTGGTGGACGCAAGCCTTGGCGTCAAAAGGGAACTGGCCGGGCGCGGCAGGGGAGTATTCGATCGCCGCAATGGCGAGGGGGCGGCACTGTCTTCGGACCGCATCCGCGTGAGTGGCGACAAGCGATGCCTAGGAAGGCGCGTCAGGCTGCACTGCGCTCTGCATTGTCTGCCAAGACTGCTTCTGGAGAGATTGTGGTTCTCGACAAGCTACAAATGTTGGAGCCAAAGACTAAGGTCATGGCGGAGTTTCTTGACACCTTTCGGGCTGGTAAGGCCCTTGTGGTTACGCACGAGCCCGACGCCAACCTGATCTTGTCGGCACGCAACATACCGGGTCTGCTGCTGAGCCGAGCAGATGCGCTCAACGCGTATGCTGTGCTGCGTCATGATAAGCTGATGATCACGCGGGACGCGGTGAGTCAGCTCGAGGAGGCGTTGGCCTGATGAATGCTCGGGATATCATTCTGCGCCCGGTAGTCACAGAGAAGAGCATGAGCGACCTTCTTCCGCTAAACAAGTATACGTTTGAGGTCGACGTGCGTGCCAACAAGGCACAGATTCGAGCGGCTGTGGAAGAGTTGTTCGATGTCGGCGTAGTGGCGGTGAACACGATGCGTTGCCCCGGCAAGCTCAGGAGAATGGGCCGTTTTCAAGGTCGTCGTCCCGAGCGCAAGAAGGCGATTGTGACGCTGCGTGATGGCGACAGCATCGAGATGCTTGAAGGGCTATAGGGGGAGTTACCATGCCGGTGAAGATATATAAACCGACAACGCCTGGCCGCCGGGATATGTCAGTCAGCACGTTTGAAGAGATAACTCGGTCGAAGCCTGAGAAGTCGCTCACCGCACCACTGAAGTCGAGCGGAGGGCGCAATAGCTCTGGCCGCACGACGACTCGGTTCCGTGGCGGTGGCGTCAAACGCAAGTACCGGACTATCGATTTCCGGCGTGACAAAGATGGCGTACCCGGTAGGGTGGCCAGTATTGAGTATGACCCGAATCGCTCGGCCCGCATTGCTCTAGTGCACTATGCGGACGGGGATAAACGGTATATCATAGCTCCGGTGGGCTTGGAAGTCGATCAGGTCGTCATGTCGGGTTCTGGCGCGGATATCAAGGTCGGGAACGCCCTGCCCTTGGCCAGTATTCCTGTGGGGACAATGGTGCACAATGTAGAGTTGTACCCCGGACGCGGAGCCCAGTTGGCTCGCTCAGCAGGGACCTCCGCACAGCTGATGGCTCGCGAGGGACGCTACGCAACATTGCGTCTTCCCTCTGGTGAGTTCCGCATGGTGTTGGTAGAGTGCCGGGCGACTATCGGTCAGGTCGGCAACACAGAGCATGAGAATCTAACTATCGGTAAGGCTGGGAAGACTCGCTATCGGGGTTTTCGACCGCACACGCGTGGTTTGGTGATGAATGCTGTTGATCACCCGCACGGCGGTGGTGAGGGTAAGGCGCCGGTGGGGCTTCCTGGGCCGCTCACACCGTGGGGCAAGCCGACGCTTGGGGCCCGTACACGTAGGAAGAAGAACAAGTCAGACCGGTTGATCGTGCGTCGACGCAAGAGCTGACGCAACTAGCTCTTACCGCTTGCTACCATTTGGAAGGAGGAGTGGCCTTGGGGCGATCGCTGAAGAAAGGACCATACGCTCATCCCAGCCTGCTGGCGAAGATCGAGCAAATGAATGAGTCCGGAACGAAGCGGGTCATAAAGACTTGGTCTCGCGACTCTGCGATTTTCCCGGAGATGGTCGGGCATACCATCGCAGTTCACGACGGACGCAGGCATGTTCCAATCTATATATCGGAAGAGATGGTCGGACACAAGTTGGGTGAATTTGCCCCCACCCGTACGTTCCGGGGGCATAGCGCGCACACGGCCCGTTCTACGGCCCTGAAGTAGGTATTGAGGGAGAGTCAGGCTATGGAAGCGAAAGCAGTTGCAAGATTCCTGCGTGTCTCACCCCACAAGGCCCGGGCTGTTGTGGATCTTATTCGGGGTAGGACGTATCCGGAGGCTTTGACCATTCTGGGTCTTACCCCCCGCCGGGCTTGTGCTGAGGTCGAGAAGGTTGTGCGTTCCGCTGGCGCCAACGCGCGGAACAATTTCAGCCTGAATCCGCAGGAGATGATTGTTGCAGAGGCCTTTGTGGATGAAGGTGCTACCATGAAGAGAATCAGACCTCGTGCTAGAGGAATGGCAAACCGGATTCGCAAACGCACCAGCCATATCACGGTTGTGTTGCGGGACAAGGAGTAATTGGGCATCGACGTCACTGGTGACGTCAGAAGGGGGAGCAACGCGTGGGTCAAAAAGTTCACCCGTACGGGTTGCGGCTGGGCATCATCAAGGACTGGGAAGGCAAATGGTACGCTGATCGTAAGGAGTACAGCGCCCACCTGCACGAGGACCTGGTGATGCGGCGGATGATCAAGGAGCGTTTCTTTACGGCGGGCGTACCGCGCGTGGAGATTGAACGGGCAGCCAACCGCACCCGAATTACAATTCATACGGCACGACCTGGTATGGTCATCGGAAGGGGCGGCACAGAGGTGGAGCGCCTCCGAGCCGAGCTAGAGCGCATGACCGGAAAACAGGTGCAGATCAACATTGTCGAGGTCAAGCAAGCGGAACTAGACGCCCAACTCGTGGCCGAAAACGTGGCCTTTCAGCTAGAGCGTCGCATTTCGTTCCGCAGGGCCATGCGGCAAGCACAACAGCGCTCTATGCGCATGGGCGCCAAGGGAATTAAGGTCCGAGTAGCGGGTCGACTGGGCGGCGCAGAGATTGCTCGCACAGAGTGGACTAACGAAGGTTCAGTACCTTTGCATACGCTGCGCGGCGATATCGACTACGGTTTCGCGGAGGCGCGGACAACCTACGGTCGTATCGGGGTAAAGGTTTGGATATACAAGGGCGAGGTCCTGCCGCAGAGGCGTTCTGAGGCGAGGGCAGCGCAGGGAGGAGAATAGCCATGCTCATGCCCAAACGGGTCAAGCGCCGCAAAGTGCAACGCGGCCGCATGAAGGGCAGGGCCGAGCGCGGTTCGAGCGTGACCTTGGGGGAATATGGCCTACAGGCGCTTGAACCCGGATGGATTACGAATACCCAGATTGAGGCGGCCCGTATCGCCATGACGCGACACATCAAGCGGGGCGGCAAGGTATGGATCAAGATATTTCCGGACAAGCCGGTAAGTGCCAAACCAGCCGAAACGCGTATGGGAAGTGGCAAGGGGGCACCTGAGTACTGGGTGGCCGTAGTGAAACCCGGCCGAGTGATGTTTGAAATCGGTGGGATCAGTGAGGAGCTGTCAAAAGAGGCGCTTCGTCTTGCTGCGCACAAACTGCCTATCAAGACGAAGTTTGTTAGACGGGATCAGATCGCAGCCGAAGAAGCCGCGGGTGGTGACGGAGAGTGAAAGCTGAGGAATTGAGAGAGCTTACGGGGGATGAACTAGACGGACAGTTGGCTCATCTGAAAGAGGAGCTGTTCAACCTGCGCTTTCAGGCGGTCACAGGTCAGCTGGATAATCCGGCACGAGTTCGGCTGGTACGCAAGGATATCGCCCGAGTGATGACGATCATGCGCGAGCGGGAGCTCGGCATTCAGCGGGTGTAAAGGGGAGGGGCCTTATGGGCGACACGTCAGTTCGTAATCAGCGCAAGACTCGCGTCGGAATCGTGGTCTCAGACAAGATGGACAAGACGCGTGTGGTCGCTGTAGAGCGCCTGGTGCAACACCCGCTCTACCGTAGGACGATCCGACAGACGGTCAAGTTGAAGGCGCATGATGAGGAGAACAGAGCAAACACTGGCGATCGGGTACGGGTCATGGAAACTCGCCCTCTATCGAAAGATAAGCGGTGGCGCATTGTGCAAGTGCTGGAGAAGGCCCGCTAGCCAGACGATGGAAAAAGGGGGGCGGACAGGGTGATACAGCAGGAATCGCGGCTCAAGGTAGCTGACAACACTGGGGCCAAAGAGCTACTTTGCATTAGGGTTCTGGGTGGATCAGGCCGACGCTACGCACGAGTAGGCGATGTGATCGTCGCTTCTGTCAAGGAAGCAACGCCCGGCGGCGTGGTCAAGAAGGGTGAGATCGTGAACGCTGTCATTGTGCGGACGAAAGCGATCACCGGTAGGCGGGATGGCTCCTATATCCGCTTCGACGAAAACGCGGCTGTCGTTATTAACGAACAGAAGGCGCCGAGAGGAACTCGCATTTTTGGTCCAGTGGCTCGTGAGTTGCGCGAGCGTGACTTTATGCGCATTGTGAGTCTGGCACCAGAGGTTCTTTAGAGGGCGGACGCGGTTTTGTGAGGAGGGGTTTCGTTGGTGTTTAAGGCGCACGTCCGCAAGGGCGACACCGTGCAGGTGATCACTGGTGAGGACGCTGGTAAGACGGGGACAGTTTTGGAGGTCTCTCCTGCGTCGCAACGGGTTGTCATTGATGGAATCAACATCCTAAAGCGACACACGCGGCCCACACAGACCAATCCTCAGGGTGGGATTGTTGAGCGACCTGGCGCTGTGCATGTGTCAAACGTGATGCTTGTGTGTCCCAACTGCAGTAAGGCGGCGCGTACCGGAAGGTCACGACAGGCCGATGGCAGCGTGGCGCGCATATGCAGACGCTGTGGAAAGGCCATCGACTAATCGGGAGAGGAGGGCAACGGTATGGCTCGCCTGAAAGAGAAGCTAGAAAAAGAGGCCAAACCTGCGCTTATGCAGCGCTTTGGCTATAGCAATGTTATGCAGGTTCCCACGCTGGAGAAGATCGTCGTCAATATGGGTGTTGGTGACGCCGTGGCTGAGCCGAAGGCTCTCGATGGAGCAGTTGCGGATATGACGGCAATCACTGGTCAGAAACCAGTGACCACCAAGGCCAAGAAGTCAGTGGCGGCCTTCAAGATTCGCACAGGCATGACGATTGGTGCCAAGGTCACGTTGAGAGGGGCGCGGATGTATGATTTTCTTGACAAGCTCATCAATATTGGCTTGCCGAGAATCAGAGACTTCCGCGGCGTTTCACCTAAAAGTTTCGACGGCCGAGGCAACTACTCGCTAGGCTTGCGGGAACAGCTGGTTTTCCCTGAGATCAACTACGACAAGGTTGATAAGGTCAGGGGCATGGATATCGTTATTGTAACAACGGCACAGACGGATGAAGAAGCTTTTGAGCTACTTCGTGCCTTGGGGATGCCGTTTCGTAGCGCATAGTATGGGGGCACCCCATAGAAGGGTTGTCAAAGGAGGTTTAGCGTGGCCAAGACATCGAAGATCATGAAGACAAGAGGATCTGCCAAGTATGCGGTTCGTCACACCAACCGTTGCCGGATCTGCGGTCGTCCGCGCGGCTACATGCGGGATTTTGAGATGTGCCGCATCTGCTTTCGAGAACTTGCCCATCGCGGACAGATTCCGGGAGTAACGAAGGCTAGTTGGTAGGGGCGTTCGAAGGGGGTAGCGATGTAGATGGTGATGACGGATCCGATCGCCGATATGCTGACGCGTATACGCAACGCCAGCTCTGCCAACCACGATCAGGTGGATATTCCGGCTTCCCGCGTAAAGCAGGAGCTGGCCAGGGTCCTCAAGGAAGAGGGCTACGTCCGTGACTATAGGATCGTGGATGAAGATGGGCGAAGTGTGATTCGAGTGTTTCTGAAGTACGGCCCGAATAAGGGCAAGGCTATTGCCGGAATCAAGCGTATCAGTAAGCCTGGACTGCGGGTGTATGCGAGGCACGAGGAAATCCCCCGAGTGCTGGGAGGCCTTGGTTGTGCAGTGCTGTCAACGTCCCAGGGCTTGATGACTGATAGAAGTGCGCGGAAGGCCGGTGTGGGCGGCGAGGTTATCTGCTACGTCTGGTAACCTTGGCCTCGAGAAAGGGAGGATCGTCGTGTCGAGAATCGGGAAGAAGCCGATCCCCGTTCCTGCCGGGGTTGAGATAAGCATCGACGGCAATACGGTGCAGGTAAAGGGACCAAAAGGTCAGCTGAGCAGGGACATCCATCCAGAAATGCGGATGCAGCTCATTGACGGTCAGATCATCGTAAGCCGCCCCTCGGATGACAAGAGGCATCGCGCCTTGCACGGCCTGACTCGTTCCTTGATCAGCAATATGCTTGAGGGTGTGACCAACGGCTTCACAAAGGATCTGGAGATCAGCGGTGTAGGTTATCGGGCGAGCAAGCAGGGACAGAGTCTGGTTCTTCAGGTCGGCTACTCACACCCAGTTGAGATTATTCCGCGAACTGGCGTGGAGATAGATGTGCCGGCGCCAACCCGGATTAGTGTCCGCGGGATCGACAAAGAAGCCGTTGGGGCCGTGGCTGCTGAGATTCGCTTTGTGCGTCCTCCTGAGCCTTATCTCGGCAAGGGGATTCGATACGTCGACGAGCGGATCAAACGAAAAGCCGGTAAGGCGGGCAGGGTAACCGCCAACTAGCTGGGTCGGGGGTGAGCGAACGATGGCACGAGTAGACCGAAAGGCAGAGCGGGTAAGAAGACACGAGCGCCTGCGCAGGCACCTCGCTGGAACAGCTGACAGGCCGAGACTGGTGGTGTTCCGGAGTCTTCATCATATCTATGCGCAGGTGATCGACGATAGCGAGGGCCGCACCCTTGTATCTGCCGGAACCGTAGAGGATGCAGTACGCGAGGGTCTAGATAGCACCAGGAATCGCGAGGCTGCCCGCAAAGTGGGCGAGCTCATAGCGGCCCGTGCCCAGGAAAAGGGCATAAAGCAGGTCGTTTTCGACCGTGGTGGCAACACGTATCACGGCCGTGTAGCTGCCTTGGCCGATGGTGCGCGTAGCGGGGGACTGGAGTTTTGATCGGGTCGTCTGCAGGGCGAACGATTAGCAGGCACGTGCATGGGCTCCGAGCAGGGCAGCCGCTCGCCGCGAGCGATGTAGACAGAATGCGCTCATGGCGGTTGAGCAACGTGTATGGAATTAGCAAAGGAGCGTGAGAAGGTGTCATTGGGTTCGCGGCGCGTGGATGCCGAGGCTCTTGGAGAACTCGAAGAGAAAGTGGTCAGCATCAACCCCGTGTCGAAGACCGTTAAGGGTGGTCGGACACGTAGTTTTGCCGCCGTCGTAGTGGTCGGAGATGGACGCGGCCACGTCGGTGCAGGTACTGGCAAGGCCAAAGAGATCTCTGATGCCATTCGCAAGGGCGTCGATGATGCGAAGAAGAATATGATTGAGGTGCCTTTGGCTGGTCACACGATTCCTCATCCTGTGAGCACACGTTACAGCGGAGCGCGGGTTCTGTTACGACCAGCATCAGAGGGAACTGGGGTTATTGCCGGGGGTACGGTGCGCGCGGTTGTGGAGGCTGCGGGAGTGCGCGATATCCTGACGAAATCGCTGGGCAGCAGCAACCCGATCAACGTAGTCCGCGCGACCATGAAGGCTCTGACGGAACTGCGCACACCTGAGGAGATAGCCAGGACCCGCGGCAAGACAATGCAGGAGATCGTAGGCTAGGACGGGTGTGACGCGGGCTAAGGAGGTTTCAGTTGTGTCTGGTACGTTGAAGATCACCTGGAAGAAGAGCGCCATAGGGTACCCACAGGACCAGAAAGATACCTTGCGGGCCTTGGGCTTTCGCAAGCTCTATTCGACAATCGAAAAGGACGATAATACCAGTGTGCGCGGAATGCTGTTTAAGGTGCGTCACCTGGTTGAGGTTGAAGAGTCATAGGCACACGTCGCGGATGTCCCCTTGATCTCGGGGATGCGCGTTGCTCTTTTAGAATCAGGGGGTGTGCAACATGAGATTGCACGAGATCGAGCCAAATCCCAGGGCAAGAAAGAGCCGTACGCGTGTGGGGCGCGGCATAGGATCGGGCTACGGAAAGACGTCCGGACGCGGCCACAAAGGACAGGGTTCACGCTCTGGAGGAACAAAGGGGGCAGCCTTTGAGGGCGGGCAGCGTCCTCTACAACAGCGGCTGCCCAAGCGCGGTTTCAGCAACTATCCGTTTAGGAAGGATTTCGCGTTGGTAGACGTCGGGCAACTGGCTGAACTAGAAGCTGGTACGGTAGTCACGCCCGAAGTGCTCGTGGAGATGCAGCTCATCAAGAAGCTTAAGGACGGGGTCAAAGTCTTAGGGAGCGGCCAGATTGATAGGGCGCTTACCGTGAGAGCCCATGCATTTAGTAAGTCGGCGGCCGAGAAGATCGCTGCGGCTGGCGGCACGACAGAGGTGGTCTAAGTGCTGAAGGCCATGCGCAATGCACTAAGGATCGGCGATTTGCGCGCGAAGATCCTGTACTCGGCAGCGCTACTTGTGGTCTTTCGATTGGGATCGCACGTACCGGTTCCTGGGGTGAATGCCAGCGCCTTGGCCGAGAGTCTGGGTGTAGGTCAGGGAAACATCTTTGGTTTCCTTGACCTGTTCTCTGGCGGCGCACTGGGGCGTTTTACGATCTTCGCCATGGGGGTCAACCCCTATATCACGGCTTCAATCATCGTTCAGTTGCTCCAGGTCGTCATTCCGCAGCTCGAAGAGATGGCAAAAGAAGGCGTGGAAGGTCGTAAGCGACTGCAGCAGTATACGCGCTACGGAACAGTGGTGCTAGGCCTGGTTCAGGCCTTTAGCATTACAGCGTTAGCCCGCAACATGGGTGTAGTCACTAATCCGAACTTCTTCACTTTGTCACTGATTGTGGTTACGCTGACAGCTGGCACAGTCTTTCTCATGTGGCTGGGCGAGAAGATCTCGCAGAAGGGGTTAGGTAACGGAGTCTCGCTGATCATCTTTACTGGGATCATCGCTCGCTTACCCTATGGGTTCGTGCAGACTGTGCAGAGCGTAGGCAAAGGCGGCATCAACCCGTTGAGCTTCATTATGTTCCTCGCGTTGACGGTCGTGGTCATCGCAGGGGTCGTGCTCGTCCAGGAAGGTCAACGACGGATCCCTGTGCAGTATGCGAAAAAGGTCGTCGGGCGCAGGATGTATGGCGGTCAGTCGACACACATACCCCTGCGGGTAAACCAGGCCGGAGTGATTCCTGTGATCTTTGCTAGCTCCGTCTTGACGTTTCCCCTTACGCTGGCTCAGTTTGTGCCTTCCTTGGGGGGGATCACGCGATTCATGGGCTATGGTACCATTGGTTACAATGTGGTCTACGTGGCCCTCGTGATCTTCTTTACCTATTTCTACACTGCCGTTACCTTCAACCCTGTAGAGATAGCTGGAAACATGAGAAAGAATGGTGGGTTTATCCCTGGTCTGCGGCCGGGGCGGCCCACCGCAGAGTACCTTGACCGGGTGTTGACCAGGATCACACTATTCGGTGCTCTGTTTCTGGCGGTAATCGCCGTGTTGCCCACTCTAATGTCCGTCATCACGCGTATGCCATCCCAGTTCGTGTACTTTGGGGGCACGGGCATGCTGATCGTGGTCGGCGTAGCCCTCGACACAATGAAGCAGATCGAGGCCCATTTGCTGCTGCGGCACTACGAAGGCTTCATGAAATAAGACGGGGGAGCATCGGCATGCGTTTGGTAATGCTGGGTCTGCCAGCGGCAGGTAAGGGGACCCATGGAAAGCTTTTGGCTCAGAGGTTTGCTATCCCACACATATCGACAGGCAGCATGTTTCGTGCCGCGATGCAGTTGGACAATGACCTTGGCCGAAGGGCGAAATGGTACATTGATCGGGGAGAGCTCGTTCCGGATGGTTTGGCAGCGGAGATTGTCAAGGAAAGACTCAGCCAAGAGGACTGCCGCCATGGGTTTATTTTAGACGGCTTTCCCCGAACGGTGACTCAGGCCGAGGACTTGGATGCAGCTCTGCGCTCAATACGGATGGCCGTCGACGCTGCGATCAACATCCAGATATCTGAGGAGGAAGCCATCCGCAGGATTGCTAACCGCAGGGTCTGCGGCCAATGCGGAAGTACCGGCAATCCTGGCGCCACCGCCTGCGAGCAGTGTGGAGGGCCCTTGGTGCAACGACCAGATGACACCCCTGAGGTGGCTCGTCATCGTCTCCAGGTCTATCTGGTCCAGACACAACCAGTAGTTGACTACTACAGAGAGCAGGGGCGTTTGGTTCCAGTCAACGGACTTCAGCCGATCGAGAATGTGTTCATGCAGATTTGCCAGCGACTAGCCCGAATGGGAATTGGCAGAGCAGCTAGAACTGACATCGCTGTTCCGCGCGAGGTGGGCAAATGATCTTCATTAAGTCGAGCGATGAGCTAGCTCGTATGAGACGGGCTGGCCGCACGGTAGCCAAAGCGCATGAGCTACTGGCAGAGCTTATCCGCCCGGGTGTATGCACTTCCGAGCTTGACCGGGCAGTCCATAGGTTCTTTACGAAAGAAGGGGCCATCCCCTCGTTCAAGGGGTATCAGGGCTTTCCCGCCAGCATCTGTACGTCAGTCAATGAAGTTGTGGTTCATGGCATACCTGGAGAGCAAGTGCTGCAAGATGGGGATATTGTTGGTATAGATATCGGAGCTATTGTTGATGGCTATCATGGTGACGCGGCTGTGACCTATGGAGTGGGCGAGATAAGCACCGAAGCTCAGAGGCTGCTGGAGATTACGAAAGACGCCCTGTATCGGGGGATTGCCGAAGCGCGTCTGGGCAACCGCCTCTCGGATATCTCGCATGCCGTGCAAGAGTATGCAGAGGCTGCAGGTTTCTCGGTGGTCAGGGATTTCGTCGGACACGGCATTGGAACGATGATGCACGAGGCACCCCAAATCCCGAACTTCGGGCCTCCCGGCCGGGGCCCGCGGCTTCGAGCTGGCATGTGCTTGGCGATTGAGCCAATGATCAATGCGGGCGCATCAGAGGTAATGGTGCTGGATGATGGATGGACAGTTGTCACTCGTGACGCGCACTTGTCGGCTCACTTTGAACACACCGTTGCGGTGACTGAAGGAGAGCCTGAGATCCTGACTATCTGCTGAAAAAGAACGGAAAGCGTGCGCACTATGGCGGCTCTGCTGTAGCGGGCGAGGGTCATCTATGATAAAATGATTGGGTGTGCGCGTAAGACACCCTGCTTCAGAGTCGTGTATGGGTGAAAGGGTAGACCTTGGTCTTAAGGGGGTGTTCGACGTTGGCGAAGCAAGATGTCATTGAGCTGGAGGGCACGGTGGTCGAAGCGCTGCCAAACGCCATGTTTCGTGTAGAGTTGGATAATGGTCACGAAGTCCTGGCCCATATTTCAGGAAAGATGCGGATGAACTTTATTCGTATTCTCCCGGGAGATACAGTGACTGTAGAGCTGTCGCCCTACGATTTGAGCCGCGGTCGTATCACCTACCGCAAAAGATAGACGGTGATTATCGCCGTTGTGAGATTCTTGGTGGGGAGGCGTCGGTTGTGAAGGTTCGTCCTTCCGTGAAAGCAATCTGCGACAAGTGCAGAGTCATACGTCGGAAAGGTAAAGTGCGAGTCATTTGCGAGAATCCGAAGCATAAACAGGTGCAAGGCTAATAGTGGAGGTGGAAACGCGTGGCACGTATTGCGGGGGTAGACCTACCGCGCGACAAGAGGCTGGAGGTCGCCCTTACCTACATCTACGGTATTGGGCCGAGCCGGTCCCGAGAGATTCTCCAGAAGACCGGAATCAGCCCAGAAACCAGGGTACGTGATCTCACAGAAGATGAGACAGCTCGCCTGCGCGAGGTCATAGACCATGAGTATATGGTTGAAGGAGACCTACGGCGCGGGCTTCAGATGAATGTCAAACGCCTGATCGACATTGGTAGCTATAGAGGGCTTAGGCATAGGCGGGGCTTGCCCACTCGGGGTCAACGCACTCGCACGAACGCACGTACTCGTAAGGGGCCCGCACGGGCTGTAGGCACAAGGCGTAGAAGCGTGTAGGAGGGAAGTTCATTGGCCAGACCAAGACGAGGTGCGCGACCCAGAAGGCGGGAACGCAAGAACGTCCCTGTGGGTATCGCTCACATCAAGTCTACTTTCAATAACACGACTGTTACTATCACAGATCGGCAAGGGGCCGTCATCTCCTGGGCTACTTCAGGGACTCAGGGCTTCAAGGGTTCGCGCAAAAGCACGCCTTTCGCGGCTGGCATGGCAGCGGAAGCCGCCGGCCGGGCAGCTATGGATCACGGTATGCGCGAAGTTGAAGTCTACGTTAAAGGACCCGGCTCAGGGCGCGAGACAGCCATTCGTTCGCTGCAGGCAGTTGGCTTGGAGGTCAGTCTTATCAAAGACGTCACCCCCATTCCACACAATGGTTGTCGGCCGCCTAAGCGGCGTCGCGTGTAGGTAACGGTTCGATATTGGCAGGAGGTGTGATACAGGCAATATGGCACGATACAAAGATGCTGTGTGTCGGCTTTGCAGACGAGAAGGCGAGAAACTCTTTCTAAAGGGCGAGAAGTGCTACGCCGATAAGTGTCCTGTTGAGAGGCGTTCGTATCCGCCAGGACAGCATGGGCAGGGACGCAAAAAGGTATCTGAGTACGGGCTTCACCTGCGTGAGAAGCAGAAGCTACGCCGCATGTACGGTGTGCTCGAGCGGCAGTTCGCGCGTTATTTTGACGTGGCCAACAGGCGCCAAGGCGTGACGGGCGAAAACCTGCTGCAGATTCTCGAGTGCAGACTTGATAACATTGTCTACCGCATGGGGTATGCTCCGTCGCGTACGGCGGCGCGTCAGCTTGTCATGCACGGACACATCCGGGTAAATGGACGCAAAGTAGATATCCCGTCGTATGAAGTGCGGGCTGGAGATACTATCTCTGTCAAGGAAAGCAGCCGGAATATACCGATGGTGAAAAGTAGCGTCGAAGCCGCTGCATCGAGGGGTATCCCGAACTGGCTAGAGGTTGACTGGGAGCAGCAGTCTGGAAGAGTACTCAGCGTTCCGACGCGTGAGCAGATCGACCTGGCCATTCAGGAGCACTTGATCGTGGAGCACTACTCTCGTTAGTCTCGGCAGCCACTCACCTACGAGGCCAGCCAGGGACGGTTGGCGCCGCTAGACTCGGCGTCATTAGATGGACGTTGGAAGGGGGTCTTAGGCGATGCTTGAGATTGAGAAGCCGAGAATCGAGACTGCGGAGCTTGACGGGGATTACGGCAAATTCGTCGTGGAACCTCTCGAACGAGGCTACGGCATTACGCTTGGCAATTCGCTACGGCGCATTCTGCTGTCCTCGCTACCTGGGGCCGCGGTAACCGCGATCAAGATTGACGGTGTGTTGCATGAGTTCTCAACCATTCCCGGCGTTGTGGAGGATACTACGGATATCGTTTTGAACCTCAAGAACCTGCTTGTGAAGGTGCACAGTGACGAGCCTGTCACGGCGCGCATCGTTGCATCGCAAGAGTGCGAGGTTCGTGCGGGAGATATCGAGATTCCGAGTCAAGTGGAGATCCTGAATCCTGACCTCCACATAGCTACTCTAGATCGTGGCGGACGGCTCGAGTTAGAGATGACTCTGGAGCGCGGAAGAGGTTACGTCGCAGCTGAGCGCAACAAGAGTGCGAATCATTCCATCGGCGTGATTCCGATCGACTCGATCTTCAGTCCTGTCACCAGAGTAAACTACACAGTGGAAGATACTCGGGTGGGGCAACGCACTGATTTCGACCGTCTTATCCTTGAGGTTTGGACGGATGGCAGCATAGCCCCCAATGAGGCAGTCAGTCTTTCGGCCAAAATCTTGATTGAGCATCTGCGGTTGTTCATGAATCTGACCGAGAATGCGAGCGATCTGGAGATCATGGTAGAGAAAGAGGAGGAGCAGAAGGATCGCTTGATGGAGATGACCATCGAGGAGCTTGATCTATCTGTCCGATCCTACAACTGCCTCAAGCGGGCGGGAATCAACACTGTGGAGGAACTCACGCGCCGCACTGAGGAAGATATGATGAAGGTACGCAATCTAGGAAAGAAGTCGTTGCAGGAAGTGAAAGAGAAACTCGCGGCCCTGAGCCTGTCCTTGCGGGAGTCGGACGATTAGGCTTTCTGGAGAAGGCTCGGCAGGAAGATGGTTCGCCGTGGGGCCTTATGTAACTACGGTTTGCTGGGAGGTTTCTTTAGTATGAGGCAGCACAAGTTGGGCCGTACCCAGGCTCACAGGCGTGCCCTTTTCCGCAGCCTGGTAACTGCGGTGGTGCTCAATGGAAGAATTCAGACCACCGAAAGCAAGGCGAAAGCGGTCAAGCCATTGGTGGATCAGATGGTCACCTTGGGAAAACGTGGCGACCTGCATGCCCGACGACAGGCGGCCGCTTTTTTGACCAAACCTGAGGCAGTCCAGAAGCTGTTCGATGATGTCGCGCCAAAATACGCTGAGCGCAACGGCGGTTACACTCGGGTGCTCAAGCTTGATGTCCGTCGAGGTGACGCTGCGCCACTTGCACTGGTGGAGTTGGTGTAGCGGTCACCGCCGCTTGCTGGTCAGGGGCGCGGGGATTCTCTTCGCGCTCCTTTTCTGTGTCTAAGGGCGCCGACATGCCCGCAGCAGCATAACGTGATTTACAGGGAAGATCGGATGATGCACTGTGCTCATGCGCCTGCGAAATGTGTCTTTCCGCCACCCAGGTGACAGGAGACCTGTACTGTCAGATGTGAACCTGAGCGTAGAGCGCGGAGAGTGGGTGAGCGTCGTTGGCCCCACTGGCAGTGGCAAGTCGACATTGGGGCGCCTATGCGCCGGATTGCTCGTCCCTGATCGAGGACACGTCCACAGACACGATGGGCTCCGCGTTGGTTGGATGCCTCAGGATGCCACCGACGCTATCGTGGCCTCGACAGTAGGCGAGGACGTGGCCTTTGGTCCCGCCAATCTCGGTCTGCGTGGCGCGGAGCTGGAAGCCCGAGTGCTGGAGAGCCTGCTTGCCGTCGGTCTTGACGCAACGTATGTAGAACGCGACCCACTCTCCTTGTCGGGCGGGGAGTGTCAACGCGTGGTCCTTGCCGGGTTGCTGGCCATGCAACCGTCACTGCTCATTCTAGATGAACCCACCGGCATGTTGGATGGACCGTCGCGCCGGATCTTCCTGAGTACCCTTAGTAAAGCCATCGCCACACACGGTCTCGCAGTTATCTGCATCACGCATGACCTACATGAAGCTGGATGTGCCTCTCGAGTCGTCGCCATTCAAGAGGGGCGAGTCATCAACGAGGGGACACCCGAGCGAGTCTTGTCTTCGTCCTCGGTAAGGGCCGCGTTGCATGGGCGCGTAGGTGCCCTGTGTGACTCACCAGTATCCTGCAACGGGCCAGTCAGGCCCGTGGAGGTGCAGCTTGCTCTCTCCAGTTTTTCCTATAGTTCACTGGCGGGTTCGGGTGAGGTCCTTAAGGATGTGTCGCTTCGTATCCGCCCAGGCGCCAAGGTGGCTATTACCGGAAGATCCGGAGCAGGCAAGAGCACACTCCTGCTCGCGGTGGCTGGGCTTCTGAAGGTAGACGATGGTGTTCTGTCGTATGGTAGCCGGGTGATCAGTGATAACGCTGATAGGCGCTGGCTACGAAGCCAAGTGGGTATAGCCCTGCAGCACCCAGAGCGGCAGCTGTTTGCGGACTCAGTATGGAATGAGGTGATGTTCGGTCCGCTGAATCTCGGCGAGAACCGTTCGGAAGCTCAACAGCTGGCTGATATGGCCATGCGCTGTGCTGGCCTAGATCCTGATGTGCTGGGCCCGCGTAGCCCGTTCGCGCTGAGTGGCGGTGAGCAGCGGCAGGTGGCTCTGGCGTCTGTCTTGGCCACCAAATCGCCTTTGCTCATTCTGGATGAGCCTACTGCTGGGCTGCATCAGGGGGCCGCTAAGCAGATCATGTGCTCCATCGATCACTATCTGCAGAGCACAGGAGCTTCGTGCTGTATAGCTACGCACGATCTGGAGCTGGCCCAGGCTTGGGCTGATGAGCATCAGGTGTTACGTGCCGAAGGGAGAGGCGCGCGCACCAGGCGCCAGCGGCCATTTTACGCTGAGGCTCACAGTACACCATCGCCTATGCAGAATCTGGACCCGCGGGCCACGATCTTGGCCACTAGCTTGCTTGCACTGGCGGCGACTGTGATTGACAGCTGGCGAGGCTGGTTTGTCCTGGTGGGTGGTCTCGTTCTGATCTACGGCGTGGCGCGTGTATCGCTGATGTCCTTCTCCCGCCTTGTGCGTCCCTTTCTGCCGCTGGCTTGCGTGGCCGTGCTGCTGAGCAACGAGGGGAGCGGGGGGAGCCCCCTGGCGAACCTAGGGAGTTGGGTTTATAGCACAGCAGACCTCAAGGCTGGTCTATGGTCAGCGGCGAAGATGCTTTTGCTGGTCAGTAGCGTTGGTTGGCTGACACTCACTACCGCTCCAAGGCGCCTTGTGGAAGGGCTGCGTCTTTTGGTGCGCTTCGTCCCTGGCGTGGATGAAGATCGTCTTGGTATGGGCATCTTAGTTGCCTTTCGGTTTGTGCCCATCGTAAGAACCGAAGCAAAATGGCTCCGTCTGGCGCAGACCGCCCGCGGGGCGGATCTGCAGAAGGGCGTGGTTGGGGTCTACCGTAGACTAGTCAGCACGGTAGTGCCGCTCTTGGCAGGTGTCTGGCGTCGAGCGGATGCTTTGGCAGAAGCTCTGGTCATGCGCGGCTACGGAGCGCATCGCTCTAATGATGATTCGCAGGGTCTGGGGCGCGATGAGCTGTTGCTGTTGGTTGGGGTGCTCACGCTAATGCTCGTGTCAGTTCTGCTGGATGGGTGATGTTGTTGCGTAACATCAAGCTAACGCTTTCGTATGATGGTACGGCCTACCGGGGGTTTCAGGATCAGGGGCCAGGTGTGCCGACCATCCAGGGGACCCTGGAGGCGGCGGTGCACAAGCTCACCGGCGAGCGCCTGCGCATCACGGGCGCTGGACGAACAGACGCTGGGGTGCATGCTCTGGGCCAGGTTGTCAACATACGCACCGAGGGGAGCATTCCGGTCGAGCGCTGGCCCTACGCCCTCAACGCGGTACTGCCTCGAGATATTGTGGTGCGTGATGCCTGCTTGGTGTCTCCTGCGTTCCATGCTCGGCTCTGTGCGATGAGGAAGCACTATCGGTATACGATTGACAATGGCCCTTTCCCATGCGTTTTTTTGCGGCATTACGCGTATCGGGCCCATCGCACGCTCGACGTGGATGCTATGGCCGCGGCAGCTCGGTTGCTCGAAGGGAAGCATGATTTTGCCGCTTTTCGTGCTGTGGGCAGCAGCAGTGAAAGCAGCGTGCGAACCTTGTACGAGCTACGCGTGGAACGCCATGGCGACATGATTCATGTTACGGCTTGCGCTGACGGCTTCCTGTACAACATGGTGCGTATCCTTGTCGGGACGCTCTTGGAAGTAGGGAAGGCGAAACAGCCACCGAAGTGGGTCAGTGGGCTTCTAGCGAGTGGTAAGCGTCAGTTGGCAGGTGAGACTGTGCCCGGATTGGGGTTATGTCTCTTAGCGGTTGACTACGAACCACAAGCGAGCTCAACAACTGATAGTCCGAGGTGAGATGATGATTCAGTCAGGATTTGCTATAACCGATATCACCCCACCCGTGGGCGCCTGCATCCCGGGCGGTTTCTCTCCGATTGTGTCAACTGGGATAAATGACCCTTTGCGCGTCCGCGCTGCGGTGATTTGTGATGATACCACAGCGCTAGCTCTGGTGGGGGTGGACGCGGTCTCTCTGTCTACAGAGGACGTGCTGCAAGCACGGCAGCAAGCGGAAGCCCTTTGCGCCATTCCAGCAGCGAGCATCATTATCGCAGCCAGTCACACGCACACCGGAGGCTCCGCCAACGATGTGCTAGGCACTCCGTCCGACACTCACTACCGACAGCACATCGTGCAGCAAATCGCCAGTGCTATCGCTTTGGCGCATGCAAGACGCGTTCCATGCGAGCTAGGATGGGGTGTAGGCGAGGCGTCCGGTCTGGCCTGGAATCGCCGCTGGGTGCTGAAAGACGGTCGGCATGCTACTCATGCAGACCCCAGTAATGAAGAGGTCATCGGGCGAGCGGGTCCTGATGATCCCCAGGTTGTACTGCTTGCAGCACGCGATCTTGATGGCCATGTGCTCGGCTTTGTGGGCAATTTCGCTTGCCATTGCACTTTGCGAGGGGGAAGGGCCTTTTCCGCTGACTATCCAGGTGCGTGGAACGATCAGCTCGAGCGATTCACCGGGGCGCCATTAGTCTTCCTTAACGGTGCCATGGGGGATGTCACCCAGATCAACCGTGATGCAGGCTTTGCCTACCCACAGAAAGGCGAGCCAGTTATCCGGCGTTTTGCGCACAAGCTCACTGGTGAGTCGCTGAAGCTCTTGGCAGATATGCATTTCACCGGTGACGCATCGTTGACCATCGCCACTGAAATCATCGAGATGCCATTCCGTGTTCCTGATGCTATACAGCTGGCACAGGACCGAAAGATGCTCGAGGCAGCAGCCCCGAGCGACCACTCGCGTGATG
Source organism: Limnochordia bacterium (assembly GCA_050951545.1). Classification (GTDB taxonomy): domain Bacteria; phylum Bacillota; class Limnochordia; order DTU080; family DTU080; genus DTU080. Next base: position 264,754 of record JBMNJG010000004.1, read on the forward strand.
TGGTCTTTGCTCGTGAGCGCCTGCTGTTGCAGGAGTACATAGAGCAGCATGGTACTGCGCGATGTGAGGTCATCTGCATGCGCATTGGCGACCTGGCGATCACATCGAGTCCGGGGCAGATGTTCTGCTCGTTCGGGTTAGACATGAAGAAGCAATCACCGTTCTCAGCGACGATGGTGGTCTCGCTCGCCAATGGCAACATCGGTTACGTGCCCACCGCTGAGGCCATCGCCAAGGGCGGCTACGAGCCTACTCTGTGCCGCGGGAGCCGCTCTGTGCCGGAAGCTGGCGACCGCATTGTGGCAGTTTCAAGTCGCCTACTCAGGAAGCTTGCCTAAAGTGCCTCGTATCGCGCTCTCGGTGCTCTTGCAGGCTTGACTAGCTCGGTTCATTGCTCTAGAATGGACTGTGGTTTCGTATAGCTCAAGCAACGAGGAAGACGGTCCCCCCGCTGGCCGCCTCCTGCCGAGCTTGGCAAAACGGCTTGTGTACCATATGGGCAGGGAAATCGCCCAGCTTTGGGAGGATGGCACATGCAACAGCGGACCTTCATGGCGAAGGAAGCTGATCTAGACAAGACATGGTATGTGATTGATGCCGCTGGTCAGCGACTGGGCCGCTTGGCTACTCAAGTGGCAAAGGTGTTGCGGGGTAAGCATAAGCCAGAGTTTACTCCGCACATTGACAGTGGTGACTACGTGATCGTCATCAACGCTGATAAAGTTGAGCTTACAGGCAACAAACTCCAAAAAAAGATATACTATCGACACAGTCAGTATCCGGGTGGCTTAAGGACACGGCCAGCATCTGATATGCTAGCTAGGCATCCGGAAAAGGTCATCGAACTGGCTGTGCGGGGTATGCTTCCGCACAACTGCCTGGGTCGGCGTCAGTTAAGCAAGCTGAAGGTATACGCTGGACCCAATCATCCACATGCAGCGCAGCAACCGCAGCCTTTGGTGGCCGAGGGGAGGTAACAGATTTTGGCGGTACCTGTAGTTGATCAATACTCGAGTTCCGGACGCCGCAAGACAGCAGTCGCGCGTGTCAGGATCAAACCCGGTAGTGGCCGCATCCAGATCAATGGCCGTGAGCTAGATGCCTACTTCGGTCGTCCCACTCTACAGTTGGTCGTGCGTACCCCCCTGCAGGTAGCTGGGGTAGAGGGTCAGTACGATGTCATCGCGAGTGTGCATGGCGGAGGGCTGGCAGGACAGGCGGGCGCTGTGCGACATGGCATCGCGCGAGCCTTGCTCGAGGTAGACGAAGAGATGCGCAAGCCTCTCAAAGTCGCTGGCTTGCTTACGCGCGATCCGCGCATGAAAGAGCGTGTCAAGTACGGTCTCAAGAAGGCCCGTAAGGCACCTCAGTTCTCCAAGCGCTAATACGTACACTAGCTGCACCTACGCAAGCGAAAGTGGGCAGCTGTGAAGAAGATATCAGGCCCGGGCGATGTCCCGGGCCTTGTGTCCCGCGTGACACGTTACGAAAGCTGCAGTGGCGGCAGAAGTGGCAGGTGCCAGCTTTGAATGGGTTTCCACAGGGGAAGAACCTGACCCATGTGAAATCAAGCAATCTTTCCGCTGTCTTGGAGGCTATTATGCGCCTCGGACCAATATCCCGCATCGAGATCTCTTCCCTAACTGGCTTGACCTCTTCGACCATTACCAACCTAGTCAATGAACTCCTCTACCATGGGCTCGTATGCGAGTCGGGTAGCGCCGCATCGCAAGGCGGACGTAGGCGCACTCTGCTCAGCTTGAACGTGGATGCCTGCTGGCTAGGTGCCATTGCCGTGCAAGAAAGTCGCATACAAGGAGCCTTGCTCAATCTAGCGGCTGAGACCCGTTGGCACGTCGAAGAGTCCTATACCGATGCAGCAGTGGCGTGCGAGCAGCTAGGTGAGCGTCTGCTCGGGCTCGCGGCCACTCAGGGACAACCAGTCGTGGGCTTCGGTATCGGCAGTTCGCCTCATGTGGCGCTTCCTCCTACCGTGATGCACAAGCTGCAGCTACCGGTGACGACAGATACTGAAGTGCGCGTATCTGCTCTGGGAGAGGCCTGGTTTGGCGTAGGCAGCGAGGTGCGCTCGTTGGCCTATGTCTCCGCAGATCAGCCAATGGCTGTGGGTATGGTGATGGACCGCCAGCTGTACCGGGGCGCACACGGGATAGCGGGGCTCCTACCTTGTGCAGCCTGCACGGATCTGCAGACGATGGTCGAGCAGGGCCAGCAGGGCCACCCGACGGTACAAGAGGGGCTGCGGAGCCTTGCTGTGGTAGTGGCCCTAACCATGGGTCTGTACGATCCTCAGGCGGTGGTGGTGGGCGGATCCCTTGCCGAGTGGTTCCCAGGGCTTCCGGCCGCCCTCATGAATTGTGACATACTGAGGGAGCTGGGGGTAAGCCGCCAGCAGCCCGTTCTCTTTACCTCGAAGCTGGGCAGAGAGGCAACTGTGGTGGGAGCAGCCTGCCTAGTGCTGCAAGAGTTTGTTGCGCATCCCATTGAGTTCCTATCCAGTGCCAGAGCGATTGCGCAAGCTGCGGCTGGTGGCTAGCTACTGGGGCACAGATGTCTGAGGCACCTCATCTGTCGTATCGTTCTCAGGTGTTATCTCCGCCGCAGGGGACGGAGGGGCTTCTGGGCTATCAACAACGGCTTCGTCGGGCGTCTCGGCAGCAACTAGGGCTGCAGGTTCCGGACTAGGGGTCTCGACAGTTTCTGGCTGAGTTGGTCTAGAGACGGTTGACACCCGGGGACGCGGCTGGCTTGCCTGCGGCGTGTCGGTTGGCAACAGTCGGCGAGGAACTACTGGCGTCTGCACTACCTCTTGTCTGGACTCTTCCTGCAGTGGAGACTGGCGCTCGGACTCGAAAAACGCAGATGCTGGGGGTTCAACAAGGCTTAGCGGATAGAGCAGTCCGGCCGGCAGAGACATCGGATCGTCTCCGAACAAACCACCAGGCATGTTGGCCAGAGCCTGAGGCAGATCCTGCGATTGGGCAACCCCGATTCTGTAGGGTTGGGGCTGGGCGGCGGCATTCCAGTAACACGGAGCAACCTGGGTAGGTAAGGTACCTGGTACGAATGCATCGCGCTCCTGGGATCTGCATTTTGACCCCGCGATTTTTCCTGTAAACGGGTCCACAGGGATGTTTGTCTGAACTCCCACAGGTACAGAAAAGCCTTGCACTGGCTCGTCACTCAAGGCAGCTACAGCGAACTTGCCCCAAATGGGTGCTGCTAAGCTTCCACCGCCCAGACTGAGAGGCTGGCGAGTGTCGTGACCCACATAGACCGTGGCCGACAGTTGCGGCGTATAACCCACAAACCAGGCACTCAACGTGTTGTTGGTGGTTCCCGTCTTGCCAGCCTGTGGTCGGCCGATGTTGGCTGCAGTGCCCGTCCCTTGCTCTACGACTGATTGCAGCATATTGGTCATCAGGTAGGCTACCTCTTCATTGAGAACTCGTCGTGAGTGGGGGCGATGGCGAAAGATGAGACGGCCGCGAGCATCGTATACCTGCTCAATGGCGTAGGGCTCGTTATAGAAGCCACCGTTGGCAAAGACCGCGTAGGCCGCAGCCATGTCCAATGGTATGACACCCTTGGTCAACCCTCCTAGAGCAAGAGCCAGATTGCGGTCATCAGGAAGAAGTAGGGTGCCAATGCCGAGCCTTTTGGCCATCTCTATTCCCGCATCAACGCCGATCTGTTTGAGTAGCCGTACAGAGGCCGTGTTAAGCGACCGAGTCAATGCGAACTTGAGCGTCACCGAGCCCCAGTACTCCCCTTTGAAGTTCTCCGGCCGATACCCATTGAAGTCTCCCGGATGATCCACGAGCAGGTAGTTCATAGGCAGCCCCTGCTCCAACGCTGCTGCATAGACGAACGGCTTGAAGGCCGATCCAGGTTGGCGCACGGCCTGAGTTGCTCGGTTGAACTGACTCTCGACATAGTCTCGCCCACCTACCATGCTGCGGATGGCACCGTCCGTCGGGTCTATGGCTACGATCGCGCCTTGGGATTTGCCTAAGGCCTCACGCGCTGCTCTTTGCATCTTCAGATCGAGCGTGGTATGAACACGCAACCCACCACGATGGACCGCAGTGGCACCGTAGCTTTCGATCAGCTGTGCAGAGACGTAGTCGACAAAGTAGGGAGCCAACCCACCGCGCAAGCCCGCCAAGCTCAGGGGCTCATTCTTGGCAGCCTCTGCTTGCTCCGCCGTGATATAGGCGAGATCGATCATCCGCTCCAGAACCAGATCACGGCGGGCGAGAGCTTTGTCTGGGTTGCTATATGGGCTCAGTGTCGAAGGCGCCTTAGGAAGGCCAGCAAGTAGTGCGGCTTCAGAGAGAGTCAGCTCTGATACGGGTTTTCCGAAGTAGGTAAGTGCGGCATCGGCAATACCGTAGGCGCCTTCTCCGAAGTAGATCGTGTTGAGGTATATCTCCAGAATACGGCTCTTGGAGTACCGCATCTCCAACAGAAGAGCTAGCAGCATCTCAGCTGCCTTTCTTTGGACTGTCTTCTCTGGCGACAGATAGAGCACTCTGGCCAATTGCTGGGTAATAGTGCTGGCCCCCTGCGCCCGTCTACCGCGTTTCAGATCAACCCAGAGTGCTCGGGCAATGCCCCTGATATCGATGCCCGGGTGTAGGAAGAAGCGGCTGTCTTCGATGGCGATGATGGCTTGCTGCATTTCGGGAGTAATCTCAGCAAGTGAGATGAACGCCTGTTTTCTCGTACCTAACGTGGCTATCTGCTCACCGTTACGATCGAAGAGCGTGGCAGCCTCACCGTCGGCCTCCGGGTCCAGACGGATTACGCGTATGGCCGCTGCTGCAACCCAGGCCAGCAAAGGGATGAGGAGCAGTAGTAGGAGCACTTTGAGAACTCGCAGCCAGCGAGAATGCCGACGCATAGCATCTCACCCCGTAGCCAGTGGCTGGGAAGTACAGACGGACAGCTTCCTCGCACTAGTATTGGATATCTGAGGTGGTAGCATGCGGAGGGAGATGACCGACTCTGTTCGGCAAGGCTGTGGCGTGGTATGCTGGCACTGTGGCAGGGTTGGAAAAGTGCCGACGACTGCCGAAACCAGTGAGAGTTCGGGGTGTAGTTTCGTTGAGGATGATCATATGTCCGCGGTGTCTAGGGTCATTTCGAACCCTATACCAGGAAGGCAAGCAAGAGCGATGTCCCTACTGCGCTCACTTGGTTGTGCATCATCGGAGGCTGACGAAGGTTGCGCAGTATCTGCATGAGAGCGAAGCATCACCTGAGGAACTCCAACAATGGCTGTGCGAATATCTAGCCTTCTTAGGCACATGGTGCTCAGAGCAAGAAGCCTTGGATCTGTGCATGCTGGATGCGTTGGCCAGACAGTTGGATATGCTTACTCGAGAGATAGCCAGCTGTCGTCGGCGTCTTCAGAACGACTAGGCTGTGAAAGGGTGCCCTCTCCAGGATGAGTGAAGCAATTCGTTTGCCGCATATGGTGAGAATCAGGCAACATCGATCCGTTCCGTGTACTGATGACCCGGAGACAACTGCTAGGGAGGTGCTGCGTCAAGCGGGCATCGCTCACTGGGTGAAGCCAGGCGATAAAGTTGCTGTGGGCTGTGGATCCAGAGGTATTGCCTCCTACGCGCATGTGGTACGCGGCGCCATTGCAGCTCTCAAGGAGGCAGGAGCCTCCCCCTTGATCATGCCAGCGATGGGCAGCCACGGTGGCGCCATCGCCAAAGGACAGGTGGCTGTGCTGGCTGCTGCGGGTATCACCGAGCAAAGCATGGGTGTTCCTGTCGTGGCGGGCATGGATGTCGTAGAGCTCGGAGTGATCCCTGGCGGGCCATCAGTGTTTTTCGATCGGCGGGCAATGGAAGCAGATGGGGTGATGGTTGTCAACCGGGTGAAACCCCATACAGATTTTCGTGGCGATCTGGGCAGCGGCCTGATAAAGATGATGGTGATTGGCTTTGGCAAGGAACGCGGGGCGCAAGCCATCCATGCCTACGGAGTGCGGGGACTCAAAGAGATGGTACCAGAGGCAGCCAAGATCATCCTTGACAAAGTGAGAGTGCTGCCCGGAGTGGCAATCGTAGAGAATGCCCTTGAACAGCCTGCCTTTATCCGGGCCCTCACTCCTGAGCAACTGTGGACGGGAGAGCAGGAGTTAATGCAGCTCGCCCAAGAGCACATGGCTCGCCTACCCGTGGAACAGCTGGATCTTTTGGTAGTGGACAAGATGGGTAAAGACATCAGTGGCTCTGGGATGGACACCAATGTAATAGGGCGTCTGTACATAGCTGGCGAGGCTGAGTTTTCGTCGCCGCGCATAAGCCGCATTGCCGTTCTAGATCTGACCGCAGCGTCACATGGCAATGCAGCAGGTGTAGGCTTGGCAGACGTCATTACTGACCGTTTGCGGGCCAAGATTGACGAACGGGCCACAAACATCAACACCATCACCTCCACATTCTTAGAACGCGGCCGCCTTCCTATTTCCTTTCCGACCGACAGAGAGGCCATTGAGACAGCTCTGCGGTGCGCATGGCAGCCGGATGTAGAAGAAGCACGGGTCATTCGGGTATCCAGTACGCTAGAGCTAACGCAGATGCTGGTATCGACCGCAGTATGGGAGGAGGAGTTGCGTGGGCGGCCTGACATAGAGACGCTGAGCGAACCTATGCCTTGGCACTTCACCTCCGATGGAGAGCTGTGCATGCCGTGGTAGGGAGGCCAGGTGTGCTATCAGCAGTGCGTTGGTTCTGCAGCTTCAGGCATCATAAGTGCGACGAACAAATCAACTAGCCCAGGGTCGAACTGCACGCCTGCCATCTCGCGCAGTTCGTCGAGAGCCTCTGTGTGAGGGATTGCTGGCTTATAGCAGCGCCCCTGCGTCATCACATCGTAAGCATCGACGATGGTCAGGATTCTGGAGCTAAGAGGTATTTCATCGCCCCGCAATCCATTTGGGTAACCGGTACCATCCCACCACTCATGATGATGTAGAATGACGGTGGCTACAGCTGCTACCTTGGGGATTGATGAGACAATGCGATAGCCAATCTCTGGATGTCGACGCACTTGACTCAGCTCTTCGGGGGTCAGGGGCCCTGCTTTGCTGAGGATGGAATCGTCAACCCCAATCTTGCCGATATCGTGCAAGGCAGCTGCGAGCATCAGCTCGTCCAACACAGGTGCCGCCAACCCCAGGCTGCGCCCAAGGCGCATGGCTAGCTTGCCCAAGCGTTCACAGTGCTCTTCGGTCTCACCGCTCTTCTCCTGCAAGGTGCTCTGCAGGGCGGAAAGAATCATGCTGTTCACGCTGCGGCTATCTAACAGTTTGCGTCGGTACATCCTTTCCTCAGCCAGCCTGCGCACCTGCTCGCAGTCTTGCGTCATACTAGATCTCGTCGCCGATCCGAGGGCGACACTCAAAGGGAAGGGCGTTGCCCTAATCTCCGCCGCGCCAGCATAGATCGCGGAGCATATCTCTGCGGCCTCTCGTTCTGACGTCTGCGGAAGTAGCAGTACGAATTCATCGCCTCCCCAACGGGTCACAATGTCGCCACCGCGGCCGTGCTCTCTAAGTAAGTCGGCGATCGCCTGAAGCTGCTGATCACCCATCGTGTAACCGAAGGCATCGTTGATGAGTTTCAGCCCATTCAGATCAGCGATAATCATGCTAATGGGCAGCTGTGTCTGGTCGTCGCACAGCCTGGCGACATGTTCCTCGAAGTAGGCCCGATTGCCTAAGCCCGTGAGCCTGTCCCGATAACTCATCTCCCTGAGTTTCTCGAACGACCGGACTCGTTCCGTAATGTTGAACAAGGTAAAGGCTACGAAGCCAGGCTCAGAGCGGTAAGCCATGACTTCGTAGTGTCGATCCGAGGGGGCATAGTAGAATTCGAAGCACGCAGGTCGCTCTGTGCACACGACTTCAGAGAGCACCGCAGGGAGTGGTGTCTTAGAAAGAGGCGGAAATGCCTCGAGGAGTTCGCTCCCCAACAGTGTTTTGCGTTCTCGGCTAGTGAGCCGAGTGAATTCGGGGTTGACATCATGAATCACAAAGGTTGGCCCTTGGCCACCGTCGTCTGAAGTCACGGCGCATACCACAAAGCCACCCGTCAGATTGCTGAAGAGGTTTCTCAGCCGCATCTCTGAGCGTAGAAGACCGTGAAAGACTGTGGAGTAGGGAGCACGCAAAGAACCGTCGACCAGGGCCATGTAGACAAACAGGGCGGACACCACTTTGAGTGCATGACCGAGGAAGTTCAAGATACCATACACGTCGACATACAGTGTGAAGGTCATTTCAGAGAAGATGGCCACGACCATAGAAGCCGCCAATAGCCTACGGGTACGCGTCGGTAGTTGCTCCTTGTGCGCCTGCATGGTCACCAACGCCGCTAGCAGAAGGCCGCTGATGATGTACTCACTGGTGATCTTGAATGCGGTCAGGCCCTCACCTTCGACGTAACAGATCGGGAAGATGTCAAAGGCAAAAATGGAGAGAATGAGTGTAAGACAGCCCATGCCGTAGACGAGTAAAAGCTTGTACTCTGAAACGCGCCGGCGTACGAAGACAGTTAGACTGGCATGAAGTAGCGTAAGAGCCTCCATGTAGCGCGAGGCTATCCAGAGCTGGGTTGCAAGATCCGCACCGTCAGTGGGGAAAACGCCCATCCCCTTGTAGGCTAAGGCATGCAGAATATCAAGGATGCCGACGAAAAGGAACCCGACGGAAGCAATAACCAAGACGCGGCTCTCGGTAAACGACCGCGCCTGCCATCCAATGCTAAAAACAGTGATGGCTACTGTCGCACTTCCTAGTTCAACAAGCGAGTGAAATAGGAGATACGAGTGCCGACTCAATACGTAACCTAGAATTACGGCTATGGCAACCAATGGGACACCGCGCCACCACCTATGTCCATGGTACGCAGATTCGGGTTCCAGTTGCGAGCTGTAGATTGCGATAACCCCACCCCCGATTGGTCAAAGCCCCTGTGCCAGCAAGAGTGCCCCTTCTACGGGGTCTCGCTCAGGGGGGAGCAGCCTGTAGCCAGGTGCCTCCTGTAGGAGGGTATCGTGCACTGCCTGGCGAAGCACGGGGATCTTGTGAATGATGCTCCCCTGATAGCTCACATCCGCTTCAGCCCCAAAAGACAGACGCCGTCCCACGGCGAACACTGTATTGGCCAACGTCATACCTGCCCTCTGAAGGATCTGCCTGCAGACTATATCTCCCTCATCAGCAAGCTGCGCTACGACTTTTGCTAGAGCAGCGACTTCCCCAGGACCCCATGTACTGAAATAGGCTCGAGGGACAAGCTCCTCAAGGCGTGTGGCACCAAAGTGGGCGGGTATAGCGGAAACCAGACGCGTCTGAGCCAACCTTCCGTCGAGGCTGGCAAAGGCAGCGCGCAATGCCGACCGTCCGATGGCATAGCCACTTCCCGCATCACCCAGAAGCCATCCCCAACCGTCGGCGCGAAAGAACCCACCCTGAGCGTCACGCCCCACAGCCACCGCTCCGGTACCCACAATGAGCACAATCCCCGGTCTACCAGCTAGCGCCCCAGCCAGAGCGATTTCACTATCGGAGACAACCAGAATCTCGGTGGCAGGGACTGAGTACCCGCGCTCTTGCAGAAACCGCATGACCGCCTGCTGCACCAGGGGACCTGCGTCTGTTGTGCTGACGCCGCTGAGACCCAGGCAAGCTGCCTTCAGCGCAAGGCGCATTCTTGACCGTGCACATTGTTTGTGCACGGCCTCCCTAAGAGCATGGTCCAACGTGGCATAGAGAGAGGTCAATGCCGTATGCTGACCGCGAGAGATGGCACATGGCCCACCAGTAACATCAGCCAGAGTGCCATTTTCATCATCTACGATCATGCAACGCGTGCTTGTTCCTCCACCATCGACAGCGAGTAGAGCACCCATACGCATGCACCCCAAGGCCAGCTAAGCTGTGGGCTTCTTCGCCGGGCTGGTTACCCGAGTCTTAGAAACCCCACGATCTTTCGACATACCTGTGAGATATTCCTTGCAAAAAGAGCAATGTAGACAGGGAATCTAGAAGGAAAACAAAGTGAGTAATGAAACTCTCAAATACCTTGTATGGAGTTGTACTGGATCGGCGCTGTCGGGGATTAGGCACCCGAAGAACGTGCGGAGCGACCATGTGCACAGGACCGCTCCGCACTTGATAGAAGGTAACGAGGATGTCTACGCGGGCAAACTTGCGTCTGAGTCGGTCGTTACTGGTTGGCGACGCGTCAGCAAACGGTAAGCAGAAGGCACCAGGAACAGAGTCAATCCTGTTGAGAAGAACATGCCTCCCATATAGGCGATGGCCAGTGGTCTCTGCAGTTCAGTACCCTCTCCGCGCCCCAGCGCCAGGGGCAGCAGACCGAGAATGGTAGTAAGGGACGTCATCAGTATCGGCCGCAACCTTTCGCGTGCTGCCAGCGATATGGCCTCATCGACACCGGCCCCATTGCGCCGAGCTTGATTGGCCGCGTCGACCATCATAATGCCATTTCCTACCACTACACCCGTCAAGACGATAAGCCCCATCAAGGCAGAGACGCCGATGCTTTGCCCCGTGATCCACAAACAGACAAAGCCGCCTCCTATTCCAAGCGGAACGGTCGTCATGATGATCAGAGGGTACAGCAGTGAATCAAACTGCGCGGCCATGACCATGTACACGAGGAGAATGGCCAATACCAGCACCCATGAGAGCTCATCTACCGCCTCCTGAATGGTATCATGGACTCCTGCCAGACGAGCGCTCGTCTGGGGCGGAATCTCCAGCTGGTCGATGATACTCAGAGCTTTTCTTTTCGCTTCGCCCAGATCGATACCGTCTAGGCGGGCATTGATAGCTATCGTTCTTACTCTGCCAATATGCTGGATCGTCACTGGTCCCGATGCCTGCTCCGTAGTGACCACTCGACCAAAACGCACCGAAGGCAAGGACCCCTGTCCGGCGCTGGGGACACCTTGGATCGATAGCTTAAGCAGGGAATCAATTCCGTCAATGTCGTGAGGTTGGGCTCGCAGAACCACAGGGATGCTCTCCCCGTTGCGTTGAATGCGAGTGGCCTCGAGACCACTTAGAGCGCCACGAAGAGTCAGGCCCACAACTCCGGTGGTCATGCTACCCAACAGAGCCTTCGTGCGATCGACGGTAAAAAGCAGTTCTGGTTGCCTTTGGTCAACCGATGTGGTGATCTCTGTGAAACCGCCCACTTGCCTCATAGCTCCTGCCACCTGAGCTGCTAGCTCTTCCAGAACCCCCAGCTCCTTGCCGCTTACTTGAATGGTCGCCCCAGGCGAAAAGGCCTCACCCAGGGAGTCTGTCAACCGTTCAGTACTGAGGCTGAGGTGGCCTCCGAGCAAGTCTATCTCCTCTACCGCTCTTCTGATCTCATCCGCAGTGGCTCTGATGGATTGCTTGCGCTTGCTCTTTGGCTGCAAGAGCATCTGCAGCTTTGCCACATGCTGCCCGGCTCCGTAGAGAAGCTGCACGACGTCATCGCTGTCTTGACCCACCTGAGACCACACAAAGGCGACATCTTCGATCTCAGACACGGTCGTTTCGATCTGCTCAGCTACGTTGTTCGTCATGCGCGTTGGCGTTCCAGCAGGCATAGTGAGGGTGGCATTGATCGCTCCGCCATCCACGCTGGGTAGAAGCTCTAGAGGCATGTGACGTGGGGCGCTGAGACCCGTAACGATGAGTACCAGTGCAAAGGCCCAAAGCCAGGCTGGCCGACGCAACACCCGAGTGAGAAGCCGTAAATACCGCTCTTGCAGGCGTTCGATCCACCCGAAGCTGGTCTCGCCCGCGCCGTGGTCATCGCTTGCTGAGTGGCGCAGCGGCCTTCTCAGAAACCCTGCAGCTGCAGCGGGAACTACGGTAACAGCCACTGCCATAGAGGCTAGGAGAGCAAATGTCACGGTAAAGGCCATATCGCGGAACCATCGACCTGCGGTAGACTGCAGGTACGCGAGGGGAAGAAAGACCACCACTGTGGTCAGAGTTGATGCCGATATGGCTAGAGCAACCTTTGAAGTGCCAGTCTTGGCGGCCTCTAGCGCACTCAAGCCCTGTTGCCGGTGCCGGATAATGCTCTCGAGCACGACGATCGAGTTGTCCACAAGGGTACCGATTCCCAGGGCAAGGCCACCTATACTCAGTAGATTGAGCGTGAGGTCGCTTGCGTACATCATGATGAGGGCTACTACGATGGACAGGGGAATAGCGATGGCGATGACAGCGATACTGCGCACACTACGCAGAAAAAGCAGGAGAACCGCTACAGCTAAGATGGCGCCCACAATCGCGGCATCTTTTACGTTGTTTAGTGCATCTGTGATGAACTCCGACTGATCACCTAGTACCTGCAGCTGTATCTCGTGACCAGCGTCTTGTGCAAGCCCGGACAACGCATTTCGCACAGCTCGAGACACAGAGACGCTACCTGCACCCGACTGCTTGTACACCTGCAAGATGACTGCAGGTTCGCCGTTTACACGTGCGTAGGCTTGTTGTGGACTGGTTCCTTCTACTACCTTGGCGACGTCTTTCAAGAACAGCATCTGGGGGATAAGGGCTGCAAAGCCAGCTGCCTCGAGCCCTGTGGTTTTTTTCTCCCCAATGACAAGATCGCGAATCTCCTCCACGCTGCTGAGAGGGTTGCCTACCCGGACGTTATAGCGTACGCTATCGTCCTCCAGAACACCGGCTGGAACTAGAGAGTTCTGCTGCTTAAGAAGCTCGTAGAGTACCGCAGGTGGGGTATTGTTGATGCGCAAGGCTTCTGTATCGAAAAACACAGTGATCTCTGGACGGGCTCCTGCCACGAGACTTGCCTTGGCCACTCCCGGAAGCTGTTCTATCTGTGTCATGAGATGCTCTTCGGCTACCTTAGTGAGATCGCTGATATCATCAAGGCCCGTGATGCCGATTCTCATCACAGGAAACATGCGTGGGTCGACATTCGCCACCACGGGTTTCATGGCATCGGAGGGGAGTACAGTGGTCAGGGTGGCCAGCTGAGCCGTGATATCGTTCATCGCCCTAGTAGGATCGACGCCCCAGGCGAAAGTGGCCACTGTGACGGAAACATTCTCCATACTGTAGCTCTCCAGCGACTTGAGCCCAGAAACGGTGGCGATGGTTGTCTCAATCGGTGTAGTGATCTCCCCTTCCACTGCTCCCGGTGCTGCACCCGGATACACTGTGACCACGCCGACGATAGGTAGGCGCAAATTGGGGAGGAGGTCAAGTTCCAGGCGTGTGATAGAGAGGAATCCGAAAAGAAGAACAACTGCGACGCCCATGGCTACAGCCACTGGGCGTCGAGCAGCAATCTCATTGAGTCTCATGCCCGTGCAAGTTCCTCTCGTCTAGGAATATCTAGCGGTAGACCGTAATCGCTCCGAAAGGCATTTTCTTCAGTTGTGCCTCCGCCAGATTCTGGTTAACTTTGATATCGCGTAAGACAATCGTAAAAAGCGGTTGCCCCTGTACATCGAAAACGTGCATCCGGGCGACCATCCACGTTGCTTGGTCGATCCAGAAATGGAAGCAAGGGGACTCGGGGTCCCTCTTAGCCTTTGCCGAAATACCAACGAGTTTCTGCTTACCTGAGGTCTCCGTGGCAAAAACAGTGAGATCGTAATCCTCAGGCGAGGGGAGACTGAACAGCTGCTCGACCGTGGTGGGGACAAATCTCTCGGACAGGGCTTGATCAATAGAGGAGACGATCACCTGCTCCGTAATAGGTGAGTACTGCATGACCTGATTCGTCTTGCGGTCAAGAACATAAAGCGTACCCGCAAACGTTTCGGGTTTCACAAAGCTGAGGCGAAGCAGGTTCGGCAGCGTGGCTTGAACCGTCGTTTGAGCCTGAACGGCCGAGCCATCACCGCCAAACTGCTCGAGATCGACAATGCCAGCGATGTCTTTGACATCAGCAAAGCGGGCCTCAACGTTGTGCAACACGGTAGCAATGCTTGGGGCATCCTGTGGGGAGGCAGTCTTGCTTTTGGCCGGGGCACGTGTTGCGGCATGCACAGATGGACCACTACCGACAATGAGGATGCAGGTGAGGAGAAATACGGAACAAGCGAACCGAGTTCGCACATTGTTTAGGCAGAGCACCATAGGTGGTTCAAGCCTCCTAGAGTATCGGGCTTTATTCGTGAATCTCTGTTCGCTGATACTATGGGTTATTCCTGCAGCCCACGTTACGCAGAATGGCCAGTGGCCGTTTGTCTTGCCTAGCGTGGGGGAAAAGGAACCCGGATGAGATCGCCGAAGGAATGAGGAGTAAGCCTACAGCCAGAATAGGGGGAGATATGTTGCGGCGTATTTTTGAGGTGTTCACCAACTCGTACGGACGGTTCGGAGCCCGGGAAACCTTACTGGGAGCCGCCAGACTGGGATTGGAGCACATGGAGCTTGGGTTGTGGTCAGTTCCTGCCGCAGATGTGGAGCCTCTGCCAGGAGGGCATCCTCTCAGCATGATTGGGGAACGCACTACGCCCGAACAGGTAGCAGAGTTCAAGAACCTGGCCAGAGAACAAGGTGTTCGCATTATCTCAGCTTTTGGTCATGGTGATCTTCGTACTGACCAAGGGGTTGAGATCCTCAAGCAGCAAATGGACATCGCAGAGGAATTGGGAGTCCGTTTTTACACAGTCTCCGCGCCGGAGCGCTCCCGCACGGTTTACGATAACCTTCTCGCGTTGGCAGAGTATGCGCTGGCTCGTGGTTTGATCATCTGCCTTGAAACACACCCGCCCCTTATTCCGGGTGCGGCAGGTGGCCTACAGACCATGCGCGATCTACAGCATAGTAATATCCGGATCAATTTCGACACCGCCAACCTGTATTACTACAACGAGGATATCGATCTCGTGGCTGAGCTTGAAGGCTTGGCTGAATACGTGGTGCACACCCATCTAAAGGATAGTCAGCGGAGGTATCAAGATTGGTGCTTCCCGGCTCTGGGCGAAGGCACTATTGACTTTCCCAGCCTCTTTCGAGTGTTTGATCAAGTGGGCTTCTATGGTCCCTTTAGCTTGGAGTTAGAGGGGATCCAAGGGGAAGAACGGACCTATGCTCTGCATCACGGCAGGGTAGAACGCTCTCTCGAGTACCTGCGCAGAATAGGCGTGTACTAGGTCGCTGTAATCATTGCAGGGGAGTACGCGTGTTGGCGGCCAACCACATCGCTGACGAAAATCGCAGGCCGCCAACATGCCCGCACAAGTGTAACATCATTTTATTGGAAGGGGTTTGATGCGGGTGGCAATCACGCTGACTCCTTCCCCTCGTCGTGAGGTGCGTCCCCACACCATCAACGCTGGAGCCGTAAAGATATCGCGTGCATATCGCTTATAGACATTCTCGAATATGGTGATATCGCAAAGGCCAGATTCGTCCTCCAGACTGAGAAAGACTACGGTACGACCACTTCTGGTAGGAGGCCGATGTGGCCGAATCACGATGCCCGCTACGCCAACTGCACCTTCCACGCCGCCGCAACTCACTTCACCACAGGTTTTCATGCCGCGTCGTACCAGCTGTGGGCGAAGGAACTGCATGAGATGCTTCTCGGGGGAAAACCCAAGCAGGATGATCTCGTGCATTACTTTATCGAAGACAGGGTAATCGGCTAGTTCGTGATGGGGGTTGGGACGATCCAATTCCAGGGGCAATGCTAGCTGTGCTCCTTGACCACACATGGCTAGTGTCTCCCGAAGCTGCCAAAGCAATTGCCGCCGGTTCGAATGCAACGTATCAAAAGCCCCCGCTTGAATTAGGTTTTTCACTACGTCACGAGGGAGGCGTACACGCTGACAAAAATCCCAAAAAGACTGATAGGGGCTTTGAGTCCTAGAAGAGAGCACAGACTGGGCCATCGCAAGTGATAGGCCCTTGACTTGTGTTAAAGAGACTCTGATTGCGCCATTTTCCACGGTAAAGCGAAGGTCGCTTTTGTTCACGTCTAGAGGCAGGATACGTACACCCCGGCGTTTAGCTTCCGTAATGATCGTGGCCGGGGGGTAAAAACCCATCGGCTGATGGCTGAGAATAGCGGCGAAGAACTCCGCGGGGTAGTGCGTCACCAGATAGGCTGTCTTATAGGCCGTATCAGAAAACGCCGCTGCGTGTGCCTCACAGAATCCATAGCCTGCATATCCCACGATGTAGGAGAACAGGGTTTCAGCAACATCTTGTGTGACACCACGCTTCATTGCCTTGGCAATGAATTCCTGACCGATGCGATCCATGTCTTTTTGCGAACGAAAATGGGTCATCACTTTGCGAAGCCGATCGGCTTCGCCCGGACTGAAGCCAGCAATCGTGACGGCGATCTCGATCACTTGCTCTTGAAAAAGCACAACACCATAGGTCTTGGCGAGAATGGGTTCTAGGTCTGGGTGAATGTAGCTGACTGGTAGCAGACCATTTCTGTGGGCGATAAATGGTTCGACCATGTTGCCCTGTATGGGGCCAGGACGAATGAGAGCGATGCTGGCTACAATGTCTTCGATGTTCTCTGCGCCCAATCGCGTCTGCAATGCCCTTTGTGCAGGGCTCTCTAGCTGAAAGACGCCTATGCTGTTTCCTTGATTGAGTGCTGCATAGGTAGGAGCGTCATCCAGTGGAATCGCGGTGTATTCCATGGGAGGTTCCCCTAAAGCCTCCTGAGTAGAATGGATATCGCCGATGGCAGTCTGAACGGCTGACAACGTGCGCAAGGATAGCAAATCCAGCTTCATTAGGCCTAGATCCGCTATGTCGTCTTTGTCGAACTGAATAATGCTCATGCCCTTCGCAGCCATCTGCAACGGGCTAACCTCCATGAGGGGCCGGTTACTGATCACCAAGCCGCCCAGATGGGTACCGATGTGGCGCGGAAACCCGGCTACTTGTTCAACGAGGTCGATGAGTTCTTCATAGCGCGCAAAAGGCAGGCCGCTTTTTTGGAGTTCGGGATAGGCAGCGATCGCTTTGCGTATGCCGTCAGCAGGGACATGCGGAAACGATTTGGCCAGTTTATCTACTTCCTGAAGGGGGAAGCCCATGGCTTTGCCGAAATCGCGTAGAGCAGAGCGGGCATGATATGTGTGGTAGGTACATACGGAAGCGACGTGTTCTTCACCGTAAGTGGCATAGACGTAACGGGCTATGTCATCGCGATAGCGAGCATCAAAATCGATATCAATGTCTGGCTGCTGGGCTCGCTCTAAGCTGAGAAAGCGTTCGAAAAGCAGCCCTCTACTGATGGCATCGACATTCGTGATATAGAGGCAATAGACGACAGCCGAGTCTGCGGCAGAGCCGCGACCAGTATGACGGATGCCCTGTTCGCGAGCAAAGCGGACGATATCCCAGGCCACAAGGAAATAGTCCGCAACCCCAAGGGCATCAATGATACGCAACTCGTGTTCTAGTCTCTCACGTATGGTTTTCGTGATAGACCCATATCGCTCTTGCGCTCCTTGAAAGGTCAGCTGCTGCAGAAACTGAATAGCGCTGTTACCATCAGGCGTGGTGAAGGCAGGGAATAAACGCTCATTCAAAGGTACAGCTACGTCACATAGGTCAGCTATCTCAAGTGTGCCGTGCAGTGCTTGCGGCAGGTCGTGAAAACGAGTCGCCATCTCTTCCGATGTAAGTAAATAGTTCTCTGCATTGAGACGCCTTGCGGGATGGATACTCTGGAGACGGGTCAGAGTGCGCACGCACGTCAAGACATCGTGTACAGGAAACTGCTCTTTGTAGGCATAATGCGCATTGGCGGTAGCCGCCATGGGCAGACTGAGATACTCTGCCAGATCGCGTAAGTGACGGTTAAGCGTGCGCGTGCGGGGGAGAAGATTCTCTTGAACCTCGATGTAGAAGCGTCTAGGGAAGGCGGCAGCATAAGCAGAGGCAGCTGCTAAAGCTTGCTGATTTTGGCCTTGCAGTATAAGAGTGGCGACTTCGCCATGACGGCACCCAGATAGGGCGATGAGACCTTCACTATGCTCAGCGAGAAGATCCCGGGAAACCTGAGGTAGGCCGCGCGGCGCCTCGAGGTGGGCCCGTGTTACCAACCAGCAGAGATTGGTGTAGCCTGTACGATTTTGGCATAGAAGGGTGAGGTGACAGCCATTGTCGAGGGTGACTTCACATCCTTGAATGGCTTTTATGCCCATCGCCGTAGCCAGTTTGTGAAAGCGCACAGCAGCGGACAGATTGTTGTGATCGGTAATTGCCAGCGCTCGGCATCCTATTTTTGCAGCGCGGGTAAGCAATGAGTCCAGTGATGCTGCGCCGTCAAGGAACGAGAATGGTGAATGGACATGTAGATGAGCACACATAGAGGATGCCATTTCAATCCAGAACTCTGTAGAGATACCAGGATTTGGCTTGGAGGTCAAAATAGAGCTCGAAGGTACCACCATCGCTGGTCTGCAACAGGTAGAATGCTTTCTCGCCTTCGCCTTCCCACCAGCAACCAGTATCTCGCCATGTTTCGTGTATCTGTATGATATCGCGCCAGTTAGCATGCCAGAAAAAGCGCAAGGGCAAACCATGACGGTCGGAAGCTATAGTGATGGGTTGATCGATAAGCCTGCTCAACAGTGCGACACCTCGGTATACGAACAGGTGTTTGGTAGCTCTATCATACAACAGGTGGTGCTGGGCGTCAAGCAACCTGGCCCAATGGGGGCCACGCAAAAAACTGCGGTAATCTCCCTGCGTTCGCTTGGGTTGGTGGTAAGAACCTAGCGATGCGGCCCTCGCGAAGCCCTTTTTGCTCATTTTGACCGCCCGAAGGGCTCATTTCCCCGCCCAAAAGCACGCTTTCCCGCCCTGGCGGCCCCTTGGGGGCTGCCGCGCAGCACATAACCCGACGGTGGTGATACCTTTTTCCCACTCAGACGATTGGGTCAGCTCCCCAGTGCGCGATCACAGCGGACTCGCTCGGATCCCTCTGCGGACCAACCCTTCGGTGTTGCCCCGGTCGGTGTATTTCGAAAAAGGTGGGCAGACGCCATGCACCATGCACACGCTCGCGAGACTGGCTCGGTAGTCGGACAGATGCACCCGGACTGGTACGTGAGTCGGGGCCAAGAATCCGACCGCCATGGCAAAAGAGCCGCCTCATTAGCCCCCGGGCCCAATGTATGTGGTAAAAGTGCAGCGATGCGGCCTTCGCGAAGCCCTTTTTGCTCATTTTGACCGCCCGAAGGGCTCATTTCCCCGCCCGAAGGGCTCATTTCCCCGCCCAAGAGCACGCTTTCCCGCCCTGGCGGCCCCTTGGGGGCTACCGCGCAGCACATAACCCGACGGTGGTGATACCTTTTTCCCACTCAGACGATTGGGTCAGCTCCCCAGTGCGCGATCACAGCGGACTCACTCGGATCCCTCTGCGGACCAACCCTTCGGTGTTGCCCCGGTCGGTGCATTTCGAAAAAGGTGGACAGATGCAATGGACGCGCTCGCGAAACAGGCCCTGCAGTCAGACACCAACCGAATTGGTACGTGAGTCGGGGCCAAGAATCCGACCGCCATGGCAAAAGAGCCGCCTCATTAGCCCCCGGGCCCAATGTATGTGGTAAAAGTGCAGCGATGCGGCCTTCGCGAAGCCCTTTTTGCTGATTTTGATTGCCTGAAGGGCTCATTTCCCCGCCCAAGAGCGCGCTTTCCCGCCTTGGTGGCCCTTCTGGGGGCTACCGCGCAGCACATAACCCGACGCCGTGGTGATCGCCTTTTGCCCACTCAGACGATTGGGTCAGCTCTCCAGTGCGCGATCACAGCGGGCTCGCTCGGATCCCTCTGCGGACCAATCCTTCGGTGTTGCCCCAGTCGGTGTATCTCGAAAAAGGTGGACAGATGCAATGGACGCGCTCGCGAGACTGGCTCGGTAGTCGGACACCAGCCGGATTGGTACGTGAGTCGGGGCCAAGAATCCGACCGCCATGGCAAAAGAGCCGCCTCATTAGCCCCCGGGGCCAATGTACGTGGTAAAAGTGCAGCGATGCGGCCTTCGCGAAGCCCTTTTTGCTCATTTTGACCGCCCGAAGGGCTCATTTCCCCGCCCAAGAGCGCGCTTTCCCGCCTTGGTGGCCCTTCTGGAGCTACTGGGCAGTACATAACCCGACGGTGGTGATACCTTTTTCCCACTCGGACGATTGGGTCAGCTCTCCAGTGCGCGATCACAGCGGGCTCGCTCGGATCCCTCTGCGGACCGACCCTCTCGGTGTTGCCCCGGTCGGTGTATTTCGAAAAAGGTGGACGGACACCATGCACACGCTCGCGAGACTGGCTCGGTAGTCGGACAGATGCACCCGGATTGGTACGTGAGTCGGGGCCAAGAATCCGACCGCCATGGCAAAAGAGCCGCCTCATTAGCCCCCGGGCCCAATGTACGTGGTATAAGTGCAGCGATGCGGCCTTCGCGAAGCCCTTTTTGCTCATTTTGACCGCCCGAAGGGCGCATTTCCCCGCCTAAGAGCACGCTTTCCCGCCCTGGTGGCCCTTCTGGAGCTACTGGGCAGTACATAACCCGACGCAATGTCGATCGCCTTTTCCCACTCAGCCGATGATCCGAGGGCGAAATGCTGTCGACTCCCGGTGGCCACCGGGTCTTAGCCGGCAATGCGCGCGTTTTCAGCGAAAGCTGTGGAAGGATTCTGGCCTCACGTACCGAACATCGCATCGAGACAATCGAACACATGATCGTTATGTGAGGTGAGGCCCTTGTACTCTCTCTATGTAGATGAGGTGAACGTGCCGCTCTCACTGCTACTGACTCGCGAGTTAAAGGCAAGCGAGAAGATCGTTTGGATGGCCTTAACGATGGATGATCAGCTGGAGGAAAGTTTCCTTTTCTCGCCCAGCCGCCTGGGGCGGCGCACGGGTATGTCCCGGCCTACCGTTCGCAGGGCGACGGCCAAGTTAACCACCGAGGGCTGGTTTGCTCCACCGGCTAGGCGGGGACCTAGCCAGGCCCCAGCACAGAAGCCATCCCCGGACAGGGTCTCCGTGCCTGTCGAGCTAGTCATGGCTACTGAAATCCATGCACAGGCCAAATTGGTTTATGCCCTACTGCTGTCCAAACCTACGGACCCACCTCGCAAAAGGCAGTTCACATACGCTGAGTTAGCCGGCCGGATGAGTCTGAGCCCCCAGACGGTCAAACACGCGGCTCGTCAGTTGGCCAAGCATGGTTGGCTGGAGATGGAGCAGGCGCACAAGCGGGCACCGATTCGCTTCTCTCTCCACAACCCGGTTGATAAGCGAAATGTAAAAGAAATACTAGACGTGCAGGATGAGCTCCACCGCGCTACGCACCTCGGAGAGGCTCTCATGCAGGCTATCTTCTTGGCGCTTGTCGATTGCCTTGACTTCGACGACGGAATGCGCCCAGGTTTCATGAGGAACCCAGCAACTGGCAAGCGTCTGGAGGTCGATCTCTTCTACTACTTGCACAATACGGCCATGGAGTTCAATGGGGCGCAACACTACCGCGTCACGGAGCGGAATTCGGCTGAGCAGGTCCATAAGCAGCAATGCCGTGACCAGACCAAACAGCAGATCTGCGCTAAGAAGAAGATCAAGCTGATCGTGATTCAGGCTCACGAGCTGTCCTGCAAGATCATCAAGCGCAAGATTCGCAGGCGGCTGCCATTCCGGCGCGGTCAGGACTTCAACCGGAGGCTCATCAACTATCTCGAGTGTAGATGCGGTGAGTACCAGCAAAGAATAGATGAACGTGGCTGGGGAACCGCCAGCCAATCTGAGAGAAAGCAAGACGAGTAGTCACCTTGGGTCACCTTGTCCGTTTCGTCAGGGCTCGCATCAGCCGTGCAGCCAATGCTAGTGCGCGTCCACCTGCTGCCGCTGGGGGGCCAGGCAAACACGCCCTACACACTGGTGTTTGGGTGTATCAGACGGCACCGTGACATGACCAGCAGTTGACCGCCATTTCACGTGTGCACCCACACAATGAGATCTTTGGTCATCGAGAGGAATATGCGATGCGGTGGCCAAACACCGTTGGAAAGGCCATGACGCCATAGGATAGGAATCTTTGCTCCTCTGACTGAGGGTCAATTCGCTTCCCGCGAGGTACTCTATGGTCTGGTAGATACAACAGAGGGAGACGTTGCTTGTGGACGTAAAGAGGCTGGTGATGGGTCAGGAAGTACTAGAGCGCACATTGCCTTCAGGACTGACTGTGGTTCTGCTTCACAAACCTGGTTATGCGCAGAGATTTGCCGCCTTGGCTACGAATTACGGCGGCATGGATTCGGCTTTCGTGGTACCGGGGCAATCGCAGCCGACAGAGGTACCTGACGGTATTGCTCACTTCCTGGAGCATAAGCTGTTTGAGGAACCCGACGGAGTCGATATTTCACAGCGCTTCTCGCAGATGGGCATGAGCACAAATGCCTACACAGGCTCATACTACACGGTATATCACTTCACTACGGTAGATCACTTCGATGAGGGGCTTGATCTGCTGCTGCATTTCGTTCAGAATCCATATTTCACCGATGAAAGCGTGGCCAAAGAGCAAGGGATCATTGAGCAAGAGATCCAGATGGGGCTCGATAGCCCGTCACGGATGGTCTACTACAATTTCATGGAGTCCATGTTCCATGTGCACCCTGCTAGAATCCGCACCATCGGTTCGGTGGAGTCCGTTGCGCGCATCAACAAAGAGCTACTTCACAGATGCTATGACACATTTTACCATCCGAGCAACATGATGCTCATAGTGGCTGGCGAGCTGGATTTTGCCAAAGTGCTCTCGCAAGTAGAAAAGGATCTGGCCACAAGAGGTTATACGACACGAGAGCCAATTACCCGCGTGACACCTACGGAGCCAGATCGCGTAGTGCACCCAGAAACCAGAATCGAGCTCAAGGTATCTCGCCCCCGGGTGATGATGGGCTTCAAGGGGAGCTTGCCAGCGGATGGTCGTCACTATCACCGACAGCTTATCGCCGCCGATCTCGCCTTGAGTGCGGTCTTGGGAAAACTGAATCCGAGTTACTGGCAGCTGTACGAGAAGGGCGTCATCACAGAGGGTTTCCGCTTTGGCTACTCCGCGTATCGGGGGATTGGTTACGTGTGGATTGACGGTGAGTCAGAAGACGCCGACTCTTTCGTGGCTGAGGTAACAAAGACTTTGCAGCGAGCAAGCAAAGAAGGCTTACGAGCCGAATTATTCGAAGCTGCTCGTCGCCAAGAGATCGGTTCTTTTCTGGCGATGCTGGACGATCCGGAGCAGTTGGCTGGCACTTTTATCACTCATCGTTTCAACGGATTGGACCTCATGGATATGAGGGGGTTGCTAGACGAGGTGAGCCTTGAGGATGGCCAGGCTTGCTTGGAACAGCTCATAAGGGAAGACAATCGCGTGGTATCTATTGTGGAACCACTGAAGGGAGGGCACTGAGATGAGTGTGACACAAGGGTTCTTGCAGATACCGCTAGGTCCGGGGATTCGACTTTTCGTGCACACTGTGCCTACCTTCAAGCGTACAAGCGCAGCGGTCTTTCTCCACAACTTGCTTTCGCCGCAGGATGTAGCCAAAGTAGGGATCCTACCGCGGGTACAGCGTCGTGGAAATACCCTGTGGCCTACTGCCTTGGCCTTGGAACGAGAACTCGCCTCGTTATATGGCGCTCACCTGGGTACGGGGGTGCAAAAGCGTGGGGATCGTCAGATTTCGTGGTTCTTGCTCAATCTTCCTGGTGATCGCTACGTAGATACGCCTATCTTGAGCCGGGGATTGCGATTACTGCGAGAGGTGATCCTGTCTCCCGTCATAGAGAACGGAGGCTTGGCCCGCGAGTACGTTGAACAGGAGAGACAACTGCAGGTGGGGCGGATTCGCTCCCTCATCAACGTTAAGTCTAGCTGGGCGGTATTCCGCTGCATTGAGGAGATGTATCGCGATGAACCGTTCCGGCTCTTTGAGTTCGGTACGGAAGAGCAAGTGCGTGCATTGACGCCGGAGGGGCTTCTGCGCACCCATGCGAGGCAAACTCGTGAGGCACCTATCGACATCTACGTTGTGGGTGATGTGGACCTCGATGCACTGAAAAGAGTAGTGGGTGGGTTCTCCTTGCCCACGAGAACTCCTCGAGAGTTGCCCAAGACTGCAGTGCTTTCGGGACGGGAAGAGGTGCACACGGTCATTGACGAGGAAGTGATGGGGCAGGGATGGTTGGTGCTCGGCTTCCGTACAGACATTGCCTACTCGGACAATGAGCGCTATGCTATGCACTTCCTCAATGGCGTGTTGGGTGGTTTTGTGCACTCAAAACTGTTTCTCAATGTGCGGGAGAAGGCCAGTTTGGCCTACCAAGCGAGTTCCGGCTACAACGCTAACAAAGGGTACGTGCTTGCTTTGGCTGGGATCGATCCGAACAAGTATGATCAGGCGCTGGAGATCATGATCAGGCAGGTGGATGCGATCCGCCAAGGGGATATCTCCGATGAAGAGATGAATGCTACGCGCAGTAGACTAGTCGCGCGGGCGTTATTGACACGGGACGACCCCTTGGCACAGATGATGACGCACCTGAGTGGATCAATGGAAGGCGTCGAAGAGACAGCCGATGAGTTCGTAGGTCGTCTGCAGCGTGTGACCAAAAAAGAGATTGTCGATGTAGCTGAACGGGTCCGCCTTGATACTATCTACTTCCTGAAGGGTGTGGCCCAACAGCCTTAGCATATTCATAGCTGCTCGCGTTCCCACATAGAGCGAACCAGCTCTCGCCGGGAGAGGGGGAGTTGGCTCGCTCTTTGCAATGCGCGCACGCCAAAGCGATTTTGCACGGATCGCACAATGCCAGCCAGCTCCTCGTTGTTGGCACCTGCGTTGGCGTCGAATATGGAGGATTGCTCTAGGCGGGGGAGTTCAAGATTCTCGCCGTAGAGCCTGAGTTCCAGTACGGGTGCTGTAATGGATGCCGAGGCCCACAGGCGGCGGGCAGCCCCCAACAGGGCGTCTCGGCGAAATGCAGGTTGTCGCAGAAGACAAGATGGCTGCAAAAAGCCTTCTCGCCATGTGATCTCGAGTCGCATCCGGCGAGCGGCTATACCCCGCTGCTCCAAAGTGACAGCCAATTCCGTACTCAGACAAAGCAGTACCTGGTCGACTGCTTGGGTATTCAGGACGCCCGAGCTGTCTGGTGCTACTCGAAACGAGGCCACAACTCGGTGCGGGGGGTACAATGAGCGAATAGTTCGAGGGTCTTCTCCTGTTGCCAAGCGGCGCAGAAGAGGTCCTTTTCTTGTGCCAAATTGAGCGGTGAGTTCCTTTGCAGGTACGCAAGCCAGTTCATCAAAGGTGTAGACGCCCAGATCCCTGAGGCGCTCTATCAAGTCTCCGGCATCTGCCGTCTCACTTTCTGTCAGGTAACTGACGGACAAAGGAGCCAGAAACTCTCTTTCGCGGCCGCTGGCAATGACGAGAGGGCGAAGCGAAGAGTCTACTGCGGAAGACGATAGGCGTAGCAAATATGCAACGGCACAGCGAGCCACCCACCTTGTAGAAGCTACACCTATCCAAACAGGGTTCTGGCAGGCAGCGACCGCTTCAGCTTGGAGCAAAGGAAGATTGGGGGAGCGGCTACCTGAAAGATCGACAAGGAGGCCATGAGGAGGGGTAGGTTCTAGTGTAGGCGAGAAATGCATACACACTTCACAGACCCGATGCAGTGCATCTGGCTCTGCAAGCGGTATATGAAGCGCAGCTAAGCGCATATTTGTTTTGGACACCCGGACCCCTCCTGTCAATTGGAGGAACGTACGTTCCCTTATATTGTACGCCGAGTGCCCCTCATTATGCAAGGAGGCTAGACATCCACTACGAGCCCGTCATAAGCTGGCCAGATACCAGCAGGTAGCGAGGTGACCAGCTCTGCGTGATCCACTTCGTGACACAAATGTGTAAGATACGCCCGCGCAGGTCGTAGCGTTTCAATGACTCGAATGGCTTCGCCAATGCTGAGATGTGTGCGATGAGGTGTATACCGCAGCGCGTCTAGCACCAGCACATCGAGATTCCGTAAGGAGGCCATAGTCTGATCAGGTATCATGCTGCAGTCGGTTACGTAGGCAAAGTCGCCGATGCGAAAACCCGTGACTGGCGCTGCACCGTGATACACTGTCAGCGGCTCGATAATCTGACCAAAGAGAGAAAACGGGCCATTGATAACATGCGGCACTGCTCGAGGGATGGCCCAGTCGTTGCGACCGAGGTCAAAGATGTAGCCAAACAGGCATTGTAGGGTGTCGAGCGTCTCCTGATTCGCATACACAGGGATAGCTTGACGCTGTACCTGGCAAAAACGACGGATATCGTCGAAACCGAAAACGTGATCAGCGTGAGCGTGACTGAACAGCACTGCGTCAAGGCGTTTCAGCCCATAGCGCAAGGCCTGCACACGAAACTCGGGTGCTGTATCAATCACCACATGGTGGCCTGCGAATTCCAGCCAGACGCTTGGACGTAGCCTCTTATTCTCTGGTAACGGTGAACAGCATACGGAACAGTCACAACCAATCACAGGAACGCCATGCGATGTGCCTGTCCCTAGAAATGTGACGCGCATACGCTGCCTCCCACCTCTGCGCTTCCTCTTTGAACAGCACTTCTCCAGGCATGCGACTCCCTCCTGGCCCATATATTCTAATGAACCATCAGCGGGGGGAGAAAGATGAAACTGAAAGAATCAGCCATTCTCCACTTTAGCCGTACTCCTTTGAAGCACCCCATGAGCAAGTATCTATTGCAGTTCATATTGGATGCACCTGAGCTTCTCAAGCGGATCACGTTTGTGCGCAATCGGGAGCATCTGCCCAATACCATGCTTGTCTCCGAGTTGGGAAGCCCTCGCGTCGGTTTTGAGCTCGAACTGGGAGTTCGCCAGCGCGAAGAGGTGAGCATCATCAATGGCGAGTTAGTACGCCAGACGCGCCGTGACCGTAACCTATGCATTAACGAGCCCATGGAGGCCATCGCACCCTTGCGTGTCTTTCGAGGTCATCTGTATGTCACCTTCTCGTTCTGTGGTCCCATGCCGCCATGGTATCTGAATGTGTTGGAGTCGCCTCCGGCCTCACTCAACGACCCGCACCAGCTGACAAGCGTGGATAGAGTGCTACGCGAAATCCTTCGGGATCAGCTTGATCTGGCAATTCAGGCCATCTTGATCAGGGCGGCCATTGATCAGGCTCTGGCCAATCGAGACCTCGAGTCGTTTCGACAGAATGCCAGGATCTATCGGGAGGTCATGAATCGCTGCCTTTGGGGCCTGTAGGAAACAAGCAGGAGACTTGGGCGCATAGAGGAAGTCTAGACTCAGTCGCCGCGCCCGCTCGAGTAGCGCGAGCAATATGCAGGGGGAGGCCGTCGCCCTTGCCTATCCATCCAACACTTCACAGCTCTACGCATAGCAAGCTGTATGAGTTTGTTCACACAATGGCAGGCGCAATACTACTTTCAGTGTTGGTCATGGCCTTTGTTGTCAGAGCTTTCACGGTCGACGGACCTTCAATGATGCCTACCCTGCAGTCGGGGGAGCGGCTTCTGGTAGACAGAATAACCTACCGTCTGCGATCGCCGCAGCGAGGGGAAGTCGTGGTATTTCGCTTCCCGAGCGATCCAAGGCAGTTCTATATAAAAAGGGTGATTGGCGTCCCGGGCGATAGAATTGTGATCACCCATGGTCGGGTGTATGTCAACGGCGTAATCCTGGACGAGCCGTACACAGACACTTCCGTTCTTGGAGCCTTTGGGCCTTACACAGTACCTCAAGACCACCTCTTCATGCTAGGTGATAATCGCAACAACTCCGAAGACAGTCGCAATCAACGCGTCGGTTTCGTTGCCTATCGCATGGTGGTGGGTAGAGCACTGTGGCGCTACTGGCCGCTGACTCGTGCTGGTTCACTGGGAGATCCGAAGCTGGCTCGGGCCTCGTCGTGATCAGGGGTGAGGCTGATGGTCAGGGAAGGCCAAGTCCGTACCCGGATGGATGAGAGCGGGGTCGTGAATCTGGTTGGCGGCCGCTAAGCGGGGGTACTCTAGAGGATCGCCCATAAGCGTTTTGCTGATCTCCCACAGCGTGTCGCCAGGCTTGACGCGATAGGTCATCCCAGAAGAGGCTGGGGCAGGTGACGGTTCAGCCCTCTCTACTGGTAACGTGACTGGTTGCGGGGCCAAGGCGTCCTGTCCGTCGGCATCCAGCTCATGTTGTTGTGCCTGCTGCAACTCTTCTTGCAGTTGGTGCAGTTCCTGCTGTCGTTGGGTACCCGAAAACCACAAGCGCGTAAGGCTCCAAGGAAGGCCAGGCCATAGCAGGAGAGTCAACAGCAACGCGATAACCAGTCCCCAGACAAGAGGTACTGCAGGACGGCGCTGCTCTCGCTCAGACCCTGTACTTGCTTCTTCGCCAATCAGCTGCCCCTCCTTTTCAGTTTCAGTCGGCTGTACGGTCGACACAAAGGAGTGCCGTGTCTGGCTTTGCACGTTTCCCCCGAGCTGCCATGAGGAGCCATAGAAGGGGCCACGAATATCCAAGAGGGTGCTAAAGGGCTCCTTACGTGAGTCCCAGATGGCAAAACCTTCTAGAGGGAGCAGCTTCTTATCGCACCAGTGGTAGAAGCGCGAGACATTCTGCGCTGTGTCAACGGCAAGCGCGACTTGCCAAGGATGGCTAAAGAAACGATGCTGTGTGAAGCGATCGTAGCTACTAAGCTCAACCCCCTGGTTGGGATGGCTGAAGAACCAGCCTACGACAAGGGTGTCCGGATAGTCGCGCTGCCAAAGAGTATGCATGTACTCCCAAGAACGCTCATTAAGACTGACAGCGCCTCCGACGATCTCGGCAAACCGAGCCTCTAGTGCACCGGAGACCAAAAGGAAGGGGCGTTCGCTTTGAGCAACATACCCGAGCAGAATGCCTCCAGCTTCTTTGTCTGGCTCGTTCATCAAGTGCCTGCCAATGAGGTCGGCGGCCTCCACAGACAGGAATACCCCTAGAGGTTCATCGTCCGGTGATCCTACGGGTTGTCCCAGATGCGGTTCGTGTCCGGGGGGGAGCTGACTCATTTCGGGGCCCCGGTGGTACCAGGTGCTGTCGGCCATGGTATTTGCTCCTTCACGCCAAGTGTAGCCATTCGTGTGTGATATGGTCTTCCGCAGGGCCATGTCGTTTCCTCCCGCGAACGGTGAAGCGAATCAAGGAGAAAACGATGTGAGAGCGAATAGCTTCAGGCATGACTTGAGGCTGGAACTGGAGGAGAGTATGTGGATTTCACCGCAGCGTCGACTCATTTGCAGCGTATTGCGCGCTCGGGCATCATTGCCGTGATGCGTGGCATGCAGGCGGATACGGTTATTCAGGTAGCGCGAGCGCTTAGAGCGGGAGGCGTCGAGGCTCTAGAGGTTACGCTCGATGCACCAGGAGCTCTACGCATGATCGAAGAGGTTACGGCGACTTTGGGGAACGAGGCTTTGGTTGGCGCAGGCACTGTATTGGATCCAGAGACCGCACGGGCGTCGATCCTGGCGGGAGCAGATTTCATCTTTACGCCTGCATTGAATGTAGAGGTCATCGCCCTGGCGAATCGTTACGGCAAGGTCGTCATTCCCGGAGTGATGACACCCACGGAGATTGTTCAGGCTTGTTCGGCTGGTGCCCCCGCCGTAAAGATCTTTCCGGCTGGTGTATTGGGACCCGGCTACCTGCGTCAGGTACGTGGGCCGCTACCACAGGTTCCCATGATTCCGACAGGGGGCATCAGCTCCGAAAACGCTGCACAGTTTATTCAGGCAGGGGCTATGGCGGTGGGGGTGGGAGGAGCCTTGGTTGATCTGAAGGCGATCACCACTGGCCGCTTTGAGGTAATCACAGAGAACGCTAAGGCATTGGTCAGGGTCGTTCAAGAGGCTCGAGCCCGCTGATGGCGCCAGCCAACGCATCGGTGCCTGAGCGATCAACTAGCATGGCCTCTGTGGCAGGCTATCTGTTGGAGACGATAGGCCAATCCGCGCTTTTGGTGGTAATCAGTCGTACTCCCCAGTTTCCAACATGTCGGGGTCGCTGAACACAAAGCGATAGGTGGCTACGAGTCGGCCATCGACGATGCGAAGCGACTGGACCACTCGGTCAGGCGGGTGCGGGAGTCGCAGTGTATACTCAAAGAGCTCGTTGTCGTCCTCTGGCAGGCCTTCAAAAGGATCTTCCCTGGATCCAAACCAGTCTTCCATGCGGTTGAACTTGCTCAACTCAAGCACCTCCCGGGTACAGTGCATATGTTAGCAGCCTTTGCCAACAAACACATGGATTATACAGTCACCTCTTGGGGTTGTCAACAACCGTGGTTCGCGCGACCTGGAAATACGCTTAGCGGGGTGTGCTATGCTTTTGGCGGAAATCGAGCGGTATCTTGTGCTCGGAGGCACCTTCTTCAGCCGGGGTCTCCTGTTAGCCGCCCGCGATGCATGGGAGAGGGCGCAAGGCTTGCTCGAGCCTTCTTTGCCCGCGGGATATGGCGTACGCATTCACAACGCCTTGGGATCTCTATTCCTTGAGTTGCGCTCCTATACGAATGCCCTACGTCATTTCCATTGTGCCAAGGAGTTCTGTGCCATGGCGGGCAACAAGCAGCCCGAATACTGCCGAGTACTCAACAACCTGGCCCTCAGCTATCTGCAGATGGGGGATTTGGATGCAGCACTGCCACTATCGTTGGAGGCCGTAGAGCTCTTTCCTTCAGGAGGGCCAATGGAGTTGCACGCCTCCATCAAACTCGTTGCTGGTGTCAGCCAGCTCAATCATGAGGAATGGCAGCGAGCTCGTGAACACCTGGAGTGTGCGCTTGACATGTTCTCAGAGATGGGGAAAAGCCGCGAGAAGGGGATGTGCCTCAATAATCTGGGTATTATCGCCATGGAACAGGGTGACCTAACCGCTGCACAGACTCTCCTGGAGTCTGCACTGTCTGTCTTGGAGTTGGTGCATGATGTGGCGCCGCGAGCATATGCCCGCACGGAACTGGGACGCTTGCACTTCAAACAAGGGGATGTGCCGCAGGCGCTGCATCAAGGCAGTGCTGCTCTGCACACTCTATGGAGGAACATGGGATGGATGGATCGCGCTGAAGTAGCTCGGCTGTGTCGTCTTTTTGGCTCTATCTTTACCCTGAAAGGCGACCGGACCACAGCTCTAGGGTACCTTCAGCGAGCGACAACCTACTTCGCTCAGAGTCAGATGTGGCGGGAGTGGGCTCTCGCTACCCATGAACTTGACGGCGTAATTCGGAAGCGAAGTCTACAGCGAGAGCGAATCGTCGTGGAGTGGCAGGACCAAGAGCTGTTGCGCTACCTCACAACTCTGCTGGGACTCATGGACACCCTGGAGAGTCTGTACCCGGAATCGCTACGCACACTTGAGCTCGTCATTCGCTATGTGCGAGTGTTGGGCGGTGCCACTGGTGTTGATGAGCCGCGTCTTTCTCAACTGATGACAGCGGCGCGCCTTCGCGATGCTGGGCTGACCAGCGATAGCGACACAGCCGCTGGCAGGGAGACGCCAGGGGGTGGCCATCCTGCCATGAGTGAACGTGTCTTGGCCATGTTTGGGATGCCGGTTGAAGTGCTACGAGCGGTGCGACACCATCACGAAAACTACGATGGCTCGGGCTACCCAGAGGGCCTGGAGGGGGTAGCCATACCACTGGAATCACGCATCTTGAGTTTGGCCGAGAGGTATGTAGGCGCGGTTGAGTATGAACTGGCGCACGGCCTAGGTTTCCACGAGCGAGCCATGAAGCGCTTGCTCCGCGAACGGGAGCAGTTTGATCCCCGGTTGCTCGATATCTTTGAGAAACTGCATCATATCCTCTAAGGGCCTTTACAAATGATGGAAGATCTTCCATAATAATCAGTGATGGCAAGGCTTTCGTGTGCGACCGGGGGGCTCGCGAAAGCACGCCGACCACAAGGGAGGGACTGACCATGAAACGATCGATGGTAGTGCTGGCCCTAATGGTGGCGTTGGTGTTCTCCGGCGCTGCTTCTGCTTGGGCTGGCAATGGTTATTCAGGGGGACAGTCAGCAGGCCATGGGGCCTCTGCCACCAATGGCCCCATGTTGCCCGGTGGCAGTTGGAATTGTGAGGGACAACCGGGAGATTCAGCGGAGATCGCGACTTGTGGCCCCATGTTGCCCGGTGGCAGCTGGGATCTAGAGGGACAACCGGGGGATTCGGCGGTCATCGCGACTTGTGGCCCCATGTTGCCCGGTGGCAGTTGGAACATGGAGTAGTCGAGCGATAAGTCAGCTTCTCTCAGAGCCCGCTTTGGCGGGCTCTGGCGCGTCTGGCGTCTGCAATCCGGTAGGGCAATAGGCTCGCAGAGCACAGCTTGTGCAGGCAGGGCGGCGCGCCTTGCACACCTGACGGCCGTGATGGATCAAGCGGTGGTGTGTCTGTGACCACGTGTCCTCGGGCAGGATCTGCATGAGAATGCGTTCTGTCTGTTCTGGAGAGTGGGTCACCGCCAGAGCGAGACGACGGGCTACCCGAAAGACATGTGTATCGACGGCCAAGGCGGGGACACAGAAAGCGTTGCTGAGTACGACATTGGCCGTCTTACGCCCGACGCCCGGCAACGCTTGCAGCGCAGCTCGATCACTGGGTACCTGCCCCTGGTGTTTCTCTACGATCATGCGTGCTGCTTGAACGATGCTACGGGCCTTGTTGCGATACAGCCCTAGTTCTCTTATCCAAGGCTCCAGCTGTTCGGGTTCAAGTGCAGCTATGGCCTCTGATGTAGCATACTCCTGAAATAGTCGCTTCGTAACCATGTTGACGCGCTTATCGGTGCTCTGAGCTGACAGAATAGTGGCGACAAGCAGCTGGAAGGGGTCGTCATAGACCAACTCGCAGCCAACGTGTGGGTACAGCACCTCGAGCGTAGCCAAGATGGCACCTATCCGGTTTCTTTCGTCTGGCCCAAGTGTGATGGTCTGCTGTGACAAGAAACACCGCCTCCGCTTTCTATCATAAGTCCTTCACAAGGGTTCCACGTTGACGCCTGGAATACCTATGGGGCGCACTCATGTCAATGCCGCAGCGTAGAGGGATTTTCAGAGGAGCTGCTGTATGCGCGACACGCAAGTAAAGTCTGGGATTCTGGTCATCGGTAGTCTAAATGCGGATCTCGTGGTGCGTGTAGATCAGCTGCCCCGTCGGGGAGAGACTCTCATGGGGAACAACTTCGCGCGTTTTTCAGGAGGAAAAGGGGCCAATCAGGCGGTGGCGGCGGCCCGATTGGGTGCTCTCACGTATATGCTCGGACGAGTGGGGACGGATCTCTTTGGCGAAGAGCAGTTACGCAGCTTGGCGCAGAGCGGTGTAGATACCAGGGCAGTGATCCGTGACGACCAGGGCTCAACCGGAGTAGCTATTATCGCAGTAGAGGAGGGGACAGGCCACAATAGCATCATCGTAGTGCCAGGGGTCAATGCACACTGTGATGCGTCTGATATCTACACACACCAGAGACTCGTCCGCCAGGTACGCGTCATGCTGACCCAACTCGAGATACCGCTCTCGGTCGTAGAGGTTGCAGCGGAATTGGCACGTCGGGAAGAGGCGCTCTTCATTTTGGACCCAGCGCCAGCCACCCCTCTTCCAGCGTCGTTGCTCGCAAAGATCGGAGTGATCACTCCGAATGAACATGAGGCAGAGAGCCTATCCGGGGTCTCAGTGAGAGACCAAGCAGGGGCACGAGCGGCAGCAGTCGCCTTGAGGGCTCAGGGCGTGTCCGCAGTCGTGATTACCTTGGGCGACAGAGGCGTCTTTGGTATGAATGACGAAGAG
Source organism: Limnochordia bacterium (assembly GCA_050951545.1). Taxonomy (GTDB): domain Bacteria; phylum Bacillota; class Limnochordia; order DTU080; family DTU080; genus DTU080. The sequence goes on from JBMNJG010000004.1 coordinate 298,706, forward strand.
GAGTTTGTCATCGCGGCTTATGACGTGCAGGCCGTAGATAGCGTGGCTGCTGGCGATGCGTTTAGCGGAGCATTGGCAGTAGCGTTGGCTGAAGGCTGCTCTTTGCGACAGAGTGCCGAATTCGCCAACGCAGCGGCTGGGCTCAGCGTGACCCGCCACGGAGCCCAGCCGTCAATGCCTACTCGTCAAGAGGTGGAGGCCTTTGTGCAAGCCAACAGGTGATCGTGACAACAAACCCGCTGAGTACTTAAGTGTGGCTAAAAAGTGTAGCTCTGAGCTCGTCATTCGCAAGTCGCGCTTTATCGCACATGTCTTTCCGGTGCAGAATGAAGCGGAGATGACTGCGGCTTTGCGCTCTGTACAAGCAACGTACGCGGATGCATCGCATATCTGCTATGCGTTTCGGTACGGCTTGTCTGCAGAAGTGGTCCGTTTCCATGATGCGGGTGAGCCTGGTGGCACGGCTGGGCGCCCGATTCTCGAAGTGATCGAACGCGAAGGCCTGCGCAATACGCTTGTGAGCGTCACTCGCTATTTCGGAGGCACACTGCTAGGGGCCGCTGGTTTGGTGCGTGCCTACAGCGCGAGCGCAGCGACGGCCGTCGCTGCAGCTGGAAAGGCCACCTACAGGCTTCATCAGGAATATGAGATGCATGTGGATTACCCGACATGGAGCCGGGTGGAGCGAGTCTTTGCTGAGATAGGTGTCCGAGTGGCCCACACGGAGTATGGGGCTGATGTGTTTGTGCGAATCCACGTCCCAACGACTCATGTAGAAAAGCTATATGGCCTCCTGCGAGATGCCTCAGCAGGCTCTTTCTCCTGGCATCTCGCAGGAGAGAACTATTATCCTGTGCAGTAGCCATCGGTCAATACTCGGGCTTGGGCAGACGCAAGAGCATTCCAGCGCGCAGACTAGCCACCGTACTTAGTTGGTTTAGGGCTACCAGCTCCTCCGGACTGCTCTGACTGAGCGCCGCAATAGCCTCAATTGTATCGCCCTCACGGACCCGGTACTCAGGCGGGGCGGGAATGTTGAGCAGCTGTCCAATCTGAATGATGTCGTTACGCAGGTTGTTAAGAAGCCTGATCTCGTCAGTGGTCACCGCGTATTGTCGAGCGAGGCTGCCTATCGTGTCTCCCTTTACCACGCTATGCTGGATGATGCCCCAGCGGGCAACAACCCGCGCAGCAGTTTCTATGCCAACGAGACCGTCCGCCTGTATTCCCTTTGATCTCTGGAACGCCATGACCGCGTTTTTCGTGTCCGGTCCGTACCGACCATCGGCCACTACATCGTATCCCATGTCTCGCAGGCGCATCTGGAGTTCAAAGACATCGGCCCCCCACAGGCCTGGGCCCAAGACACGCTGTCCGATACGGGCCGCTGAGCACGTGCCAACAGCGACAGCAAACGCAAGGCACACAAGCAAGGTCGAACGGCAACACGACAAAGTGTGCGCACGCAGAGTGCGAGATAGAAACAGGAGTTGTTCCGCCTTTCACAGTGAAGAATCTTGGCTTGTAGGCCTTGCCTAATATGACCATTTTACGAAAAAACATGCATCCCGCAGGTTGGAACTACGTCACCAATCAGGCGGTCTGAGGCTCTTGGGAATGGACTTGCGTACGGAGGCTGGAGCTCCTGGCCCATATTTTCCGTAAAACCATTGGATCTCTTCTGCGGTTATTCTCTTGAAACCACCTCGCCTTCCCATCCATGTCAGGGCAGCCATCATCAGAGTAATGATGACTGCGGTGGTAATGATCAGGGCCCGGCCAGAGTAATCATGGATGATGACGCGACGCGGCTTGTAGGAAGGGCTGGCGAACATCTCCGTGCGCGCCCGTCTAAGCTCTGCCACGGATCGAGCCGCAGCTACAGCACTCGTCAGACGGGCTGGCTCCTTCGGGCCAATGATGGGACTGCCAGCGGGGTCGCAAAGACGCACGCGATGTACTCCGGGAAGCTGCATAGCTAGACTCTGAATCCTATCGGCCAAGCGCGGTTCGATATCGGCGACCACTTCCAGTAAACCGTCTTTATGGGCGCGCACCTCGGTAATCGCCTCTTGAGGCAGAGCCAAGCTACGGGCCAGCCATAGGCGCGCTGTGGCCGCTACCAGCTCCTCCCATTCCGGATGACCGATGAGAAGTAACAGACGATCATGCAGAAACTGCCAAAGGAGAACTATCGCAGGACCAGAGAGAACCGCCAGCAGAGGACTACCTCGTAGCAGGATCCAGGAGCCACTTGCGAAAGCCAAAGAGACGAAGCCCATGTAACCAGCAGTACACGCGAGCAGGTGAAAAGGGCGGATCCTCAGATAAGGTGGTAGCCAGCGCCCGCTCTCTGCGAGATCCATTTTCCGCACCATGCCGTAGGTGGCACCTAGAGCACCCATCATCCAGGGCCACAGCCAGGGTACAGCAGAGCGTCGCCAGGGCGCGTCTACTGCACAATTGGGATAGGGGCTGTTCTCTGGAAGATGCCCCTGAACTGCCGCAGGCTCGAGAATGCACGAGCCATACAGCAACAGGATGGGCAGAAACACTGTCATGGTCACACCAACTAGGAAGCCAGCCAACACGACGATCCAAGGGAGCGTCTGGATTACAGCTCCGTCTCGCACGGCGGCATCCAGGTCGACACGTGTACATCTCTTCGAAAAGATGGAGAACATCATGTTTCGCCCTTATCTGCTTAGGGTCTTCTAGTTCAGATACTTCCTGGGATCGTGGCGAAATCCTTTTCTATGCTGCATCGTGGACATGAGTTGAGCTGAGCTTGACCCATCTGAGGGCTACGCATATACTCTCTGTAGCGTAGCCGGAGGCGCGTCGTATCGCTTCTCCAGGTAGACTGCGGGGGGACTTGCAGGTGGCAGAGCTAGAGAAAAGACTTGGACAATCAGAGACGCCAAAGGAGCATCCGGAACTGGAGCCAAGCATGCCCATAGTTCCTTTGCCCGGAATGGTTCTCTTGCCTCATATGATGGCCGCGATCAGAGTATCTGATGCACGTACCCTTGCGGCCGTGAGATCTGCCAATGCGGGAGAGAAGCTCTTGCTGATCGTCCCGGGCCCAGGGTCAGATGGAGAAGAGGATGCTGACGAAGAATCACCCGAAGCGATCTACGACAATGACGGAAAGCCTATGCTGATAGGCAGCATTGGTGTCATGGTTAGAATAGAGCAGATAACGGAAAGTGAAGACGACGAGTGGCAAGTAGCGTTGCGAGCCCTTCAGCGTATGCTCATTCTGGATATCGAGAACACCACAGAGTATGCGATCGCTCGCTGTCGCCTGTGCCCGGAGCCAGAGCTTGACGAACTCACTGATCCCGAGCTACCACAGCTTATGGAGAAAGCTCTGATCATGGTAGAGCATCTCGTAGACTTGGTGCCAGGTCTACCTGCGGGGGTTTTGGAGTACGTTCGGAAGCTTGACCACCCGGGACATCTTGCGGATCAAACGGGATACTTCCCCGAGTATGAGTTTGAGGAGCGCCTTCAAATACTCTCAGAGCTCGATCCCGTGCAACGGCTCGAGAAAACAGTAGTCATTCTAAAAAAGCACGTGGGCAAGATGCAGCTACGAGCAGAGATCCTGGCCGAGGTCAAGGACGAGATCGACGCCAATCAGCGAGAGATCTTCTTGCGTGAGCAGTTGCGGGTGATCAAACGAGAACTCGGTGAAGATGATACTGATTCGTGGTTGCTTGACTTGCGACACCGCTTGGAGCAGGCGGATCCCCCGCCCGAGGTGATGCGCAAAGCCAAGCGCGAATCCGATCGACTTAGTCGCCTAGGACCGCACGTACCTGAGACTGCGGTCATCCAAAACTACCTGGAGTGGCTTGCTGGTCTTCCTTGGTCAACCGAGACGACGGACAGCATTGACTTGGTGCAGGCAGCTACTGTCTTAGACGAGGACCACCACGGACTGGATCGCGTCAAAGAGCGTATCCTCGAGTATCTAGCGGTAAGGAAGCTAGCTGGAGACAAACTCAAGACACCCATCCTGTGCTTTGTCGGTCCACCAGGTGTAGGTAAGACGAGCCTGGGTAAGTCCATCGCCCGAGTGATGGGGCGCCGTTTCGTGCGCATTTCGTTGGGCGGTATGCACGACGAAGCCGAGATTCGGGGACATCGGCGCACGTATGTCGGAGCCATGCCTGGTCGCATCGTACAAGGAATGCGTGATGTCGGCGCGCGGAACCCGGTTTTCATGCTTGATGAGATAGACAAGGTAGGGCGAGATTTCCGCGGTGATCCGGCGGCAGCTCTGCTAGAGGCTCTGGATCCTGAGCAGAACCATGCTTTCACTGACCACTATCTTGAGGTCCCGTTTGATCTCTCGCATACGATGTTTGTCACCACTGCGAACACCTTGGATACCATCCCCCCGGCTTTACGGGATCGCATGGAGGTCATCTCCATTTCTGGTTATGCAGAGGATGAGAAGCTGGCGATCGCTCGCGAATTCCTGCTACCAAAACAGATCGCATCGCATGGCCTGCGCCCCGAGCAGGTGGTGGTCCGAGACGACGCGCTCTTGTCACTGATACGTGAGTACACGCATGAGGCTGGGGTGCGCGGCCTGGAGCGAAGCATTGCAGCGATTGCGCGCAAGCTGGCTCGCAAAGTCGTGGAAAACAAGATGCCCCGATCCGGCAAATTCACGGTACGGGCTAAGGACTTACCAGAGCATCTGGGCCCCCAAGTATACGAGTTCGGCCTGCGAGAAGCCAGCGATCAGGTGGGCGTGGCCACTGGTGTTGCCGTCACCGAGTCAGGTGGTGAGGTGTTACCCGTGGAGGTCTCTGTTCTAGAAGGCAAGGGCGAGCTACTGCTTACCGGGCAACTCGGTGATGTGATGAAGGAGTCAGCACAGGCGGCCCTCACCTATGCCCGTTCTCGCCTCACTGATCTGGGCCTAAGTAGCAACGCCTTTGACAAGCGCGATGTACATATCCATGTTCCCGCTGGTGCTATCCCCAAAGACGGCCCTTCAGCGGGCATTGCATTGGCTACCGCCTTGCTGTCAGCCGTATCGGGCAGGGCCGTACGGCGGGAAGTAGCGATGACCGGGGAGATCACTCTGCGGGGCCGAGTGCTACCCATAGGTGGGCTCAAAGAGAAGGTGCTAGCAGCGAAGGCTGCAGGCATCACGGAGTTCGTCTTGCCAGCGCGCAACCGGAAGGATCTACCAGAGCTATCGCCTATTGCTCGCAAGAACATTAGGCTAATCGCGGTGGAGCATATGGATGAGGTATTGAGCGTGGCGCTTACTCCGCAAGATGGAGGCCAGTCGGATGTCGCTGGAACCGCCATATGACAACTGTCAAGCGATTCCCCTTGACACAGCACACACCTACTGCTAGTCTATTGACTATGGAGCTACGAAATATCGCCATTATTGCTCATGTGGATCACGGCAAGACAACCCTGGTCGACGCCATTCTCAAGCAAACCGGGGTATTTCGCGCGGGCGAGACGGTAGAATCTCGCGTTCTAGATTCCGACGCCCTAGAGCGAGAGCGCGGCATAACCATTCTAGCCAAGAACACCGGGGTCTTTCATCGTGGAGTGAAGCTGAATATCGTGGATACTCCGGGGCACGTGGATTTCGGCGGCGAAGTGCAGCGCGTCTTGGGTATGGTGGATGGCGCGTTGCTCGTGGTGGACGCAGCCGAAGGGCCATTGCCTCAGACGCGCTATGTACTGCAAAACGCCCTGGAACAGCGTCTGCGTTTGGTTCTGATGATCAACAAGATTGATCGCCAAGACGCTCGAGCTGAGAGTGTACTGGATGCAGTTCTCGATCTATTCATCGCTTTGGGAGCTGACGAGGACCAGCTGGAGTTTCCGGTGATATATGGCTCTGCCAGAGCAGGTGTTGCTCATTCTGATCTACACACTGCACGAGCCAGCCTGGGAACGAATGCGGGTAGCATTCTACCGCTTCTTGACTGCCTGATTGATACCGTGCCACCTCCGTCAGGGCGAGCTGACCTGCCTCTACAGATGCAGATAGCTATGCTCGACTACGACGAGTATGTGGGACGAGTGGCCATAGGTCGAGTGCTAAATGGACTACTTCTGGCGTCCGAGCCTATAGCTGTAGGAAGACCTGGAGAGCAACCGTCCATCGCCAAGCTGTCGAACCTGTTTGCTTTCGAGCGCCTGCAGCGCGTTCCCATAGACAAAGCAATGGCCGGGGAGATTGTGGCCATTACTGGCATCGACGATATCCGTATTGGCGACACGATCGCCTCGGTCGAGGATCCGGTGTTTTTGCCCCTCTTGCGCGTTGATGAACCGACGCTGACAGTTGTCTTTCGCGTAAACGATAGCCCTATGGCTGGCCGGGATGGCCCGTACGTAACCTCCAGGCATCTGCGGGATCGACTGTTCCGCCAAGGGCGGGTTGATCTGGCGTTGCGCGTAGCGGAGACAGGCAGTCCGGATGCTTTTAGGGTATCGGGCCGCGGGGAATTGCACATTGGCATCCTCATGGAGAACATGCGCCGAGAAGGCTACGAGTTCTCAGTCTCGAAGCCGGAGGCGATCATGCGAGAGATAGGCGGAGAGCTCTGCGAACCCCTTGAAGACTTGAGTGTGGAGGTGCCGCAGGAGTATTTGGGTGTCGTCATTGAGCATCTTGGTGAGCGCAGGGGCGAGATGGTCAATGTGTCACAGCTTCCTAACGGTAATGCCAGACTGGAGTTTGTAGTACCCGCCAGAGGGCTTGTCGGTTTTGCCTCTGAACTACTTACGGCGACCAGAGGCTACGGCATCATGTACCATTCCTTCCATGGGTATGGTCCATTCAAGGGAGCCATTCCCGGCAGGCAGAACGGTAGCATGGTAGCCTGGGAGGCAGGCGAGGTAACCGCTTACGCCTTGGAAAATGCCCAAGAACGCGGTGTCCTTTTTGTGTCGCCCGGAGAGAGGGTCTACGAAGGCATGGTCGTCGGAGCCCATGCCCGGACTCAGGATCTGGATATCAACGTGTGTAAGAAAAAGCATGTGACCAACATGAGAGCTAGCACCTCAGACATCGCGATCAAGCTAGAGCCAGTGAAGAAGTTTAGCCTCGAACAGGCCCTCTCGTATCTGGGCGATGATGAATGGCTCGAAGTAACGCCGAAGGCGCTTCGCCTGCGCAAGTCTGTGCTCCCTCGCTCCGCAAGATCCCGGTCACACTCATCCAGTTAACACATCTGGAAGCTCTGCCAGGCAGGAAATTCGTGGTCGATCCCTAAAGCATATCCTTGAAGCGACTATCAGCGCAAAGAGGATCTGAAAAGGGGAGGATTTCAGTGGCGACCCAACTGGCGGCCCAGCTCTACACGATCAGGCAGTTCATGAAGACACCAGAGGAAATGGCGGTCTCTCTTAAGAAAATCCGTGACATGGGATGGCAGGCAGTGCAGCTTTCCGGGCACGGGCCCATTGCTCCCCAGAAATTACGTCAGCTGCTAGACGATGCCGAGTTGAAAGTGTGTGCCACGCATACTGGTTTTGAGCGGATGCGAGACCAGATGGAGGACGTGATGGAGGAGCACCGCGTCCTGGGTTGCCAGAACCTGGCGATCGGGGGTCTGCCTGCCAAGTACAGGGAGAGCGGGGCAGCTGGTTATGCGCATTTTGCTCAAGAAGCGTCGCAAGTGGCGGCAAAGCTTGCAGTGAACGGTTTCACCTGGAGCTACCACAATCACAGTTTTGAGTTAGAGAAGTTCGACGGGCGTAGCGCCTTGGCCATCCTCTATGAAGAAAGCGATCCAAAGTGCTTTCTGGGCGAGATTGACACTTACTGGATTCAGCACGGTGGTGGGGATCCTGCTCAGTGGATTCTCGACCTGAAGGGGCGCATCAAGCTTCTACATCTGAAGGACATGGGTGTCCTCAACCGGCAACCAGTCATGGCAGAGATTGGTGAAGGCAACCTCAACTGGCCGCGCATACTCTCGGCTGCCGCGGAATCTGGTGTAGAGTGGTACATCGTGGAGCAGGATGTCTGTCAGCGCGATCCGTTCGAAAGCCTGGCTATCAGTTTGCGTAACCTGAAGGCCATGGGGCTTCAATAGCTTCCCAGGGCCCAGTTGGCTGACGCCAACTGGGCCGCATGAAACCCAGCAGCTGGGTGCAAAGCATGCCGGTGCATACCAGAGGTGTTAGGCGCCATGAGTCCACATGTGCAGGACATTCTGGCTGTCGAATCGGAAATCCGAAGAACGAAGCCCATCGCGGCATGTGTTCCGGTGCTAGCGCTGCTGTTAAGCTTGCTGCTCACCATATCGCCATCGGTTTTCGCTCACGTGGTCCGCCTGAACTGTATGAAGCGGATAGAAGAGCAGTTGCTGCTGCGCAAGTATGGCGACCTCAGGATGTTTCGCCATCTGTTTGATGCAGTCCACACCCAAGAGAGTGTCTGCGGTTCTGGAGGCGAGTAGATGCCCGAGCTAGGTTTGTCGAACGAGTTGCTCCAACAGACAGTCGGTTACGTGGCACGGATACCTGGCGCACTTATCACACTAGCGGCCACGTATATCATGATCAGATTGATGAAGCGGGTCTTGGCCGCAGCCGCGAATGTCGCCCACTTAGAGCCTACTGCGAGGTCGCTGCTATCTTCGAGTGTTGGTTTCATCGGCTGGGTTATCGGTATCTCAGCCACGCTAAATGCACTGGGCCTAACCCAAGTTTCACTAGCCCTGGGAGGTTCAGTGGCCCTAGTCGCCATGGCCCTAGCCACGGGGCTCAACACTGTGTCGCAGGATCTTCTGGCAGGTATCTACCTACTAGCTGACGACGATTTCGCCATTGGAGCCAAGGTGCGCACTACTGGTGTTGAAGGCGAGATCATCCGCCTGTCTATGCGCAAGACGAAGGTGCGAGACAAGGATGGCCTTATCCATGCCATACCCAACCGCAACATTGATGCAGCCACTTACACAATCGTTTCTGCGGCACCACGCATGGTTCGAGGCAAGGGCAATGAAGAAGAGGAAGAGGTTCATGTAGAAGCTGCAAGCTCTGGGAGGTAGCAGTGTGTGGGTCCATTCGTTCGTCCCGAGGTTGCAGGTAGGCGAAGGCGCACTATCTCGTCTAGGCGAGCAGGCACGCTCGTTGGGCCGCCACGCTGCCCTGATAGGCGGGCGACATACCCTCGCCAGCGGTGTGGCTGATCAAGCGCGGATGAGCCTGCGGGCAGCTGGGATCGAAACAGTGATCATTGAGGGTCCTTCCGGAGAACCCTCGTTAGCTGAATGTGCACGCGGGTTGGCCCAGGCCCGGGAAGCCTCGTGCGCGTTAGTGGTAGGCATTGGCGGCGGCAGCGTACTAGACATGGCGAAGTGTATCGCAGGTTTGTTTCATCTCGCCGGTAAGCCCGAGGCGGTGGTAAGCGGAGCCCTCTATGAAGGGCTCAGTGATACGCGAGCCCTACCATGGATTGCCGTCCCAACCACCGCTGGAACAGGTTCAGAGGCGACTCATGTAGCCGTGCTGAGCGATCCCGCAAGAGGTGTAAAGCAGAGCATGCGCTGCAACCTGTGGTATGCGCAGGCCGTTCTGATTGATCCGGAACTCTATACCACTGCTCCCTCACACGTGACAGCCGCCTCTGGCATGGATGCCTTGACCCAGGCTATAGAGTCTCACGTATCCCGTGGCGCCACTCCTATTACGCAAGCTCTCTCTCGTCAGGCAACCCGCCTTCTGGCAATGAACCTGCTGACAGCCTATCACGACGGGAAGGACATCGAGGCTCGCCGAGCTACAGCTTTGGGCAGCTTTCTCGCTGGTGTCGCCCTGACAAATGCGAGGCTGGGTCTCGTGCATGGTCTCGCGCATCCGTTAGGAATTCGCTACGGGCTCGCTCACGGGCTGACTTGCGCGGTCTTGTTGCCGCACGTGATGCGCTTCAACCTGGCGACCGCAAGACGTGGTTACGCCGAACTTGCCGCAGCCATTGGCTTGACCGATCAGGGCGATTCATCTGCAGCGGAGCGTCTGCTCTCTTTCATAGAGCAGCTCAACGCCAAGCTGGGAATTCCCAGCACCCTGCAGACTGCTGGCATGGCTTCTGAGCACATACCAGCCCTGGCTGCAGTGGCTCTGCCCTCTGGTTCGACCAAGGCCAATCCCCGGCCCGTAAGCCGGCCTGAGGTCGAGGAGATGCTAACCAAGCTCTTGTGAGTGCTTTCACGATGAGGAGCGGCCCCCATGGCGAATCTGATACCCAGCATGACCTCACACCAGACAGAGATAAGCGTGCAGGCACACCCTATGATGCTTGTGTTGCTCGTTCTGCTCATGGCTTCAGCGCCCACGCAGGCTATGATCGGGAGTTCTCCCATTCTCGCGCCAGTTGCACCACCTCCGGCTTTGCCCGCCCACGGGTGGCTCACTCTAGAGAGCCCACATTTTCTGGTTCACTTTCCCCCGGGGCACGAGCATATCGCTCGTCGAATTGCCTTGGCAGCGGAAAACGCACACCGCAACCTGGTACCCAAGATGCAGTACCTACCAGAGGAAAAGACTCATATCGTTGTAGCAGATATCTCGGATGCCGCGAATGCTTTCACCCGGGTGACACCATATAACCACATTCTGGTCTATCCCGTACCGCCGGATACTGTCGGCTATGACACGGGGCTATCTCCAACACATCAGGACTGGTTTGCTCAACTGATGCTTCATGAGTACGCGCATGTGCTTCAACTCGACATGCATGCAGGCAATGCCTCCTATGCGCGCAGGCTCTTTGGAAAGGTGCCCTGGGCCAGCACACCGAATAGCTCGCTTGGCTACGCACTCTTGGAGGGCCATGCTGTCTTCGCAGAGGGGCTAACAGGAACTGGTCGCGGTGATGGAGCTTTCTATGATATGTTCCTGCGAGCAGCCGTTCTGGATGATGTCCTTCCATCATGGGATCAGGTGATCGGCAACTACAATCTGACTGGCTGGAATCCTGGTCCTGCGGTGTACCTATATGGATACTCATTCCTTGATTATGTCGCCCGAACCTATGGGGAAGAGCGCCTTGGCGAGGTCTATCGTCTGCATAGCGGGCAACCTCTAGGCACCAACGGGGCTATCAGCAGGGTTCTGCAGATTCCCTTCGACGATCTGTGGGAAGGCTGGCAAGAGGATCTCCTAGACCGCTACTCACAGCAGCGAGAGGCGCTTGGGCCTGTCACCCAGACGCAGACGGTGGATACCATTGGGGACATGGTCCTGTGGCCTACGTGGAGCCCCGACGGCGAAAAGATTGTATACGGCTCGAGTGGCAACGTGCTCCCATCATTGCGGCTACGCCAGGTGGTCGATGGTCAGCCGAAGAAGGATTCCCAGGATCGCAGGTTGACGAACGGCCAAATCGAGCGCTCGGGCGGCTTTTCCTGGACCCCTGATGCGCAAGAAGTGGTCTACGGTAAGATGGATTACCGTCAAGGGAGCCTGACAAGCGATCTCTATATGCTGCACTTGCAGTCTGGCAAGCAGAGGCGACTGACGCACGGTTACCGAGCGTACGCCCCTAGCGTATCGCCCAACGGGGAGTGGGTCGCTTTTATTGCCCGCCGTGAAGACAAATCACGGATTCTGCTAGCTGCTCTTGACGATGTTTCGCCTATGGTGTTGTGGAGTCCAGAGACTGATGAACGCTCCAGCAACCAACCCGTGCAGGCACTCTCACTTGCCTGGTCTCCCAGCGGCGATGCGCTTGCCTTTGTCGGGCGTGGATACTCTGGCGAGGTGGACCTTTTTCTCATGCCCCTTGCAGGCCAAGACGTACCTGTCCCTACCGAGGCTCCGATTAGGCTTACACACGACATGGCGGCAAAGCTCGACCCTGCCTGGTCACCCGACGGACGCTACCTGTTTTTTTCCTCGGATCGTTCAGGGATCTATAACATCCATGCCTACGATATGCACAGCTGCAGCCAGTATCAGGTCACTCGAGCTCTCTACGGCGTTTTCGCACCTTCTGTCTCTCCTGATGGCACCACTTTGCTGCTTTCCTCGTACTCCTCCGAGGGTTATCAGCTTGCGACGCTGGCCCTGGCACCCGAGGAATGGGAGTTATGTCCCGAACCAACTGAGCCCGCTGAGCCCGCTGAGCCAGCTGAGCCCCAGATCTTTGCACAAGAGGAGATCGGCGAACAGGTGATCCGTTTGCCATCTGATGACACTGCAGTCTGGTCGTTCGTCCCCAGAAGGCAGCTGGAAAAGGCAGAGGGACAACCGTGGGAGCGCGATGTAGCACAACCACTCGATCCACATGATTTCGTGGTACGCCGCTACAGGGCTATCGATAGCCTCTCGCCGCGTTACTGGCTTCCCGTGTGGGGAGGAGCAGAGGGCAGATGGGTAACCGGTGGCTCTACGTCAAGCGTTGATGCGCTTGGGCAGCACGCTTACGCAGTAGCAGCATCTTTCGGTGGCGACCGAGCCGCCTATCGTGCCGAGTATGAGTTCCGATCGGGTCCGCTGGGAAGCGGCCCTGTCTTAGGCTTTAGTCTTTCCGGAAGCCCTCCCTCCAACACAGGCATCAGCCCCGAGCAAGGGCTGGCAACTCGGGCATCAGTCCCGCAGAGAGCGATCTCACCAGTACCGTTTCTTCGGAGCGATGGTGAGGTAACTGAGTCGCAGGCAGATACCGCAGGGGAACTCTACGTCTCTTGGCAGAAGCCTGGGGTCCTCTTCTCGAGCCGCGGAGTGACCTGGGTTAGCGTTCACAAAGGTGAGGAGGTTCAGTCAGAGCTGGGAGTAGGAGTCAGTTTCCAGAGCCTGGGCGGCAACGGCCACCTCCGGCGCGTGGGGGACCTTCGCCTCTACGGGGTGCAGGCCTTGACATGTCGGAATACAGCAGCCGGCCTATCGTGGTCTGTGAACCAGGCAATGTCTAGACGTTTGCGCGTATCGATGGATCTCAGCGTAGTAGCGGGTACGGCAAAAGACAGCTTCTCCTTGGGTGGCACTCAGAGAGGTTTGGCTGTGCGCGGCCTTCCCGTAGGCTATGCCAAGGGTCAAGGCGCTGGAACAGTGAGTCTCGAAGCTGAATATATGGCCTTTCCTATCCAGCGCGGTGCTCAAGACAGCCCACTTTTCCTCGACGGGGTATCATGGGCTCTTTTCTGTGACGGCGGAGTTGCAGGGAACCGAGCGGCGCCCTTCAAGAAGGTCGCCACTGCAGGGGTGGAAGCGCGGGCGACAGGGACGCTAGGCTACGGACTGACCAGAGGCGATCTGCGTCTTGGAGTGGCACGCGCTCTTGACGGGGCGCAGCCGTGGCGCGTCTACTGGGGGATTGGATCAGGTTTCTGAGGAGTACGGGTGACGGCAGTCAACCACGCACGCGGCAGTCCCGTCCATATTCGCTCACAACGCCACTTCCTTTTCTAGAGAGAGCCGCACATGGTCGCCCGACCCTACAGGCGGCGGCTTGCCACAAACTGTGAAAACGAGAGTCGCTCATGCCGATGCCGCAGCGTAGAAGGTTTTTCGGAGGAGCATCTTGGGACACATGACAATGGGCTTCGGGGGAGGATCATGTTAGAATGCGCTCTGGTAATAGCCGGCAAAAAGGTGCTGTGGAGGTCCGAGGATGAGGTGTCCACAGTGCCAACGTGAGAATCAGTTTCCGGTACCAGGACTCTGTCCGGACTGCTATAGGCAGTGGAAGGAAAAGATGCGAGCACGCTATGGACCGGGCCCCTGGCCCCATCAGCCTACGTGTTTCCCAAGCAGTGGCCTGGTGTCCGAGGAAATAGATGCAGCCGTTTTACAGGAAGAACGACCTCTGGCGGAGAATGACGCCATTGGCGCGGTAAAGCGTCGTGTCCAGGCCGTTCTGACGCAGCTTGAAACAACAGAGCAAGATAACCTAGAATTCCTTGAGCAGTTAGACTGGGTCTTGAGAAAGGTTGTCCAGATGGTGGTATGCTCTGTGGCAGAGCCTGACAGCCACTGTGCGCAATCTGACGACAGAACATACTACCCACGCTCCACAAACCTGTGAAGCACTGGAGAGTCGCTCTCGGCAACAACAGCCCCCGCGACCGATCGTAGGTGAGGCGCGGGGCTTTATCGCGGCACCGAATTGTGAAAAAGATCACAATCTCAGAGTTGAGGAGGCTACAGGATGAGTGTCCAGTTGGATATGAAGGCCGCTGAACGGCGAGCGCCCCTTATCGCTAAGCTGCACGCGGTTCAGGAAGAGGAGGGATATCTCCCTGCAGAGCGCATCGCAGAGGTGGCCACCGAGACGGGTCTATCACCCGCACAGGTAATGGGTGTAGCTACTTTCTACAACCATTTTCGCCTTCGTCCTCCGGGAAAGCACACGATCAAGGTATGTGATGGAACGGCCTGCCATGTCAAGGGAGCAGGTAATCTCCTGGAGCGAATTCAGACCGAGTTAGGTGTGGAGCCGGGGGAATCCACGGAGGATGGCATGTTTTCCCTGCAGGTAGTGGCTTGCCTGGGAGCTTGCAGTATGGCCCCAGCTATTGTCATTGATGATACTGTACATGGTCGAGTCACGCCCAGGGAACTGAGGCGCATTCTTAACTCGTATCGGAGGCGGCGGTAATGGCACAGGCGGATCGCATTATCTTCTACGTGGGCGCTGGCACCTGCGGGTTGGCTGCCGGTGCGAGTGAGGTTCTCGAACAGCTTCTGGTTGAGGTGAAGAGTCGAGGTCTGGATGCGGAAGTTAAGACAGTTGGTTGCATGGGTTTTTGTGAACGAGAACCGATCGTTGACGTACGTTTGCCGGGCTCCTCTCGTCTATCCTTTGCTAACGTAGACAAGAAGGGCCTGTTGCGTATACTGGATTCATATGTGGCCCAGGGTATTATTCCTGGAGAGCTGCTGTTGGGTACTGCTCTTGGGGAAGCTCCATTGACTGCCCTGGTTGAACCCGAACCTAAGGCGCAGGCGAAGCAAGTCAGCGTTCCAAGGATGGAAGAACTGCCCTTCCTGTCCAAGCAATGCCGGCGAGTCCTGTCCAACTGCGGAAAGATCGACCCAGAAAGCATGGAGGAGTACGTGGCTGAGGGTGGCTATGAGGCGTTGCGCAAGGCCATTGAGAACTCGCCGCAATGGGTCATCGATCAGATGAAAGCCTCCCAACTGCGTGGTCGAGGGGGAGCTGGTTTTCCCACCGGCCTCAAGTGGGCATTGACAGCGGTGGAGAAGGCCGACAGGAAATACGTCGTGTGTAACGCGGACGAAGGCGACCCAGGAGCCTTCATGGACCGTAGCCTCTTGGAAGGTGACCCTCACCGTGTTTTGGAGGGCATTCTGGTTGCGGGTTACGCGGTTGGCGCTCAGAAGGCCTATGTATATGCGCGAGCTGAGTATCCCTTGGCTATCGCTAGGCTGGAAAACGCTATCAAGCAGCTGACCGAAGCGGGTTATCTAGGTGATCGGATCATGGGCTCAGATTTCAGCTTCAGCATCGAGCTCAAGATGGGAGCAGGGGCCTTTGTCTGTGGTGAGGAAACTGCGCTTCTCGCCTCTGTGGAAGGCGAGAGGGGGATCCCGCGGCCCAAACCTCCATTCCCGGCGGCCAAGGGATTGTGGGGATATCCGACGCTGATCAACAACGTTGAGACGTTTGCCAATGTCGCAGACATAATCGCTCGGGGACCCGAATGGTTCGCTAATGTGGGTACTGAGCGTAGCAAGGGTACCAAGGTCTTCTCCCTGACGGGCAAAGTGAAGAACAGTGGTCTTATCGAGGTACCGATGGGGATGACTCTGCGAGAGGTCGTCTTTGATCTCGGGGGCGGTGTGGCGAACGGCCGTCAGTTCAAAGCTGCGCAAATCGGAGGCCCGTCTGGAGGATGCATGCCAGCCAAGCTTTTGGATACGCCCATCGACTATGATTCCTTGCTACAGGCAGGGGCCATGATGGGTTCGGGCGGTCTGGTGGTTATGGACGACCACACCTGTATGGTGGAAGTCGCTCGTTTCTTCCTGGGCTTCGTCAAAGCCGAATCGTGCGGGCGTTGCACTCCTTGCCGAGAAGGAACAACACGACTCTACGAGATGCTGCAACGCGTGGTCACGCCTCAGCGTGTGCTCGATGCCGAGACTGAACGCATTCCAGCCGAGATACGTGGGATGTTGGGTATGGATGAGCCGTTGGATCCGGAGGCTTTTCTAGCCACTCTACGCGAACTGGCTGAGGTTGTCAAGGACACCTCGGCTTGTGGTCTGGGTCAGACTGCTCCAAATCCGGTGCTATCGACGCTGCGGCATTTCGAGGAAGAGTATCGGGCCCATCTGCTGGATCAGGTCTGCCCTGCTGGGGCGTGCAAGCAGTTCCTCACGTATACCATCGATGCCGAGAAGTGCACAGGTTGTGGGCTCTGCAAGAGCGAGTGTCCCGCGACTGCGATCAGCGGCGAGAGGCGCAAACCACACGCTATTGATCAGGAGCTGTGCGTGCGATGTGGCAACTGTGTTGACACTTGCAGCTTTGGGGCGATCACAGGCCGAAGCGTTCAGACGACTCTAGTAGGATAGGTGCCAGCTAAGCTTGGTCAGGGTTATCTTCAGGTTTGGGGAGGATGCCGCTTATGGAGCCGGTTCGAAACGGGACCACGGTTTCGGTAGTAGACGGTGTGACAAAATCTAAACAGATAACAATCAATGTCGATGGACGCGATGTGAAGGTGGGCGCCGACCAAAGCTTGTTGGATGCTTTACGTGAGGTTGGCGTATCTATACCGACGCTGTGCCACTGGGATGGTCTACGCGAAGCTGGCGCATGCCGCTTGTGTGTAGTTGAAGTAGAGCGTAGCCGGACACTGGTGGCCTCATGTACGCAACCAGTGTCAGAGGGCATGGTAGTTCGCACCCAGACGCCAAGAATTCGCCAGGCGCGCAAGGTGGTTTTAGAGCTTATTCTGGCCAACCACCCGGAGGACTGCCTCTATTGTCAGCGGAATGAGGACTGCGAACTGCGCCAGTTGGCTGCTGAGTACGGTGCCGAGCGCCGTTTCAGGGGCCAGCGTCGGCTGGCAGAATGCGACCTCAGCAGCTTCTCATTGGTGCGTGACGCAGAGAAATGTGTGCTGTGCCAGCGCTGCGTCACTGTCTGTGACGACATACAGTCGGTAGCCGCCATCACTCCCCTGAAGCGAGGCTTTGACACCTTCATTGGTGTTGCCTTTGGTAGTGGTGTGGGCGATTCTGAGTGTGTAAACTGCGGGCAGTGCACACGTGTCTGTCCCACTGGTGCTCTGGTAGAGCATGACGATACGGACCTTGTCTACGCGGCCCTGGCCGACCCCACGAAACACGTGGTAGCCCAGATTGCTCCTGCCGTTCGGGTGAGTGTAGCGCAAGCTTTTGGCATGGATCCTGGAACGAACTTTGAGGGGCAATTGGTGGCAGGTCTTAAGCTGCTTGGCTTCGACAAGGTGTTTGATACGAACTACACAGCTGACCTCACGATCATGGAAGAGGCGGCGGAGTTCGTGGGTCGTGTGAAGAATGGTGGACCGTTCCCACTGGTCACTTCCTGCTGCCCAGCATGGATCAAGTTTGCGGAAGAGTACTACCCAGATCGGGTCCATCACCTCTCAAGCTGCAAGTCCCCGCAGATGATGATGGGTGCTCTCCTGCACTCGGAGTACGCCCACCAAGAGGGTGCCACCAAAGAGAACTCGTACGTCGTCTCGATTATGCCCTGCACAGCCAAGAAATGGGAGCTGAAAGAGGTCTCACCGGGTGACGTGGATGTGGTGTTGACCACCCGCGAGCTGATCCGAATGTTCAAGCGTGAATATATCGACTTGGCCAGTCTCGAGCCTGTGCCATTTGACAGAGTGCTGGGCGATTACACGGGCGCTGCTGCGATCTTTGGCGCCAGTGGCGGTGTCGCCGAAGCAGCCATACGTACGGCTTACAAGATGGTGACGGATGAAGAGCTGGCCGACCCCAATTTCACACCAGTACGCGGTCTGGCTGGTGTGAAGACTGCCGAGGTAGACGTGGCAGGTCTCAAGGTCAAGGTGGCCGTTCTCAGCGGCTTGCGCAACGTTCGTGAGTTCTTTGCCCGTGACGGCTGGGAGAACTACCATCTCATCGAGGTGATGGCCTGTCCTGGCGGCTGCATTAATGGTGGCGGGCAACCCTACGGAGAGGGATGGCCACTGGATGAGTTGATGAAGAGCCTGTATATCATCGACACGAACTTGCCGCTGCGCCGCTCGCATGAGAACCCCGAAATCGCTGCGCTCTATGAGAAATACCTCGGAGAGCCAAACTCGCCCGAGGCTCATCGCCTGCTGCATCGGGAGTATAAGGATCGCAGTTATGTCCTGGTGCCCCCGAAAGTCGGGTAACGTCACAGTCACATGGGCGCCTGATCTGCAGCGGAGGATCACCGACTGGGTGAACAGTGCACGAAGGAAGCGGGCAGGCGACAGAGTCTGCCCGTTTTCGGCATGAGAAAAGGAAAGGCATATGCCACTATCAGGAATCGGTCAAGTGCGAGAGGAGCCTGAGAATGCGAAAGCTTAGATGCAATCTGGCAATTGTACTGTCTGTCCTTCTACTCTTGACGGGAAGCGTGTCTGTAGCGGCGAAGGAGATCACCTTTCTCACAGTCGGTTACACAGCTCAGCTCACTAAGTATCTCCAAGATGAGGTTGTTCCAGAGTTCCGCAAGATGCACAACACAGATGTCGTGCTCATGAGTGCTAACTGGAACACGCGCATGGAGAGAATTCTAGTACTCACGGCGGGCGGCACGCCGCCTGACGTAGTCGTCACTGGCTTCTACTCGCCCTACGAGGAGGGGTCCTTGGGTCTTCTGGAGCCGTTGGATCGCTACTTGTCAGGCTGGAGGTATACGTCACGCTTTTCAAAGGCCCTGTGGGATGCCATGAGTTGGCGAGGCAATGTCCTGGTCGTACCTCAAAGCCTGGATTTCCGTGGTATCGGCTACAATAAGCAGCTCTATGCAGAGTCCGGTCTAGATCCAGAAAGACCACCTGCGAGCTGGAGCGAACTTGTGCAGTACACTCGACGTCTGACCCGCCTCGAGGGAGACAAGGTAGCCGTACGCGGTTTTTGGTGCACCGATACCGCCGCAGGTGCGGCGCAGCAGCTCTTCTGGTTCATGCGCCAGGCTGGTCTGACCGAGATTGACACCGACACGTTCACGTCCAACTTATCACACCCTGGGGCTACTGAGGCTCTGCAGACACTGCAGGAGCTGCATGAAGCAGGACACAATGGTATGCCTGCTCTGGGGGGCGACTTCGTTCAAGGGCGCCTAGCCATGCGCTATTTCTCGCCGCCCAACATGGCCTCTATGGTGGCCCAAGATCCTGACGTCATGAGTAGGGTGGGCTTGTTCGCCCCACAACGCACTCCGGATAGCACTCCGGTTGCTCACGTTTTCGCCAATGGTCTAGCCATTCCTAGTGCGAGCAGGAACAAAGACCTGGCGTGGGAATGGATCTCCCTACTAACCAGTGATGACGTCATTTTTGAGATTCAGCGCATCGGTTGGCACTTCAGCGGCCGCCTCGACATGCTCCAGAGGATGACTACTGTGCAACCGGGAATCGGGCTTTGGTACAACATATTCCCGTATCTGCAAGCATCGGTAATTCCTCCGCCGCGCAATACCGCTCAACAAGAACTCGGCAATCTCATTCTCAAGGTCTACGGTATGCAGATGGCTCCCCAGACGGCCCTTGAACAGGCTCAACCCATCTGGGAACGCCTATTGGCTGACTGGAAGGCTAGCATCAGGTAGCGAGAGCCACTTGACACGTAGGAAGAAGGGGGATCTGAATGCGAAGGCACACAGGTCATACTGGCTTGTATCTGGGGCTTTCATTTCTGTTGCTTTTCGCCTGCACTACCATAGGACTGGCGAAGGAGATCACCTTTCTAGCAGTGGGGTACTCAAGCGGCCTGATGAACTACGTGCAGCAGGAGGTTATCCCTACTTTCAGAGCCCGCCACAACGCTGATGTCACGATGATGACGGCAGATTGGAACACCCGCATGGATAGGATCGTAGTGTTGACAGCTGGCGGGACACCTCCAGATGTCGTGGTGACTGGTTTCTACTCACCCTATGAAGAGGGGTCCATTGGTCTGCTAGAACCCCTAGATCGCTATCTTGAGAGGTGGAAATATACATCGCGTTTCCCTCGGCAGCTCTGGCACGCTCTAAGCTGGCAAGGGAAAGTGATGGTGATGCCTCAAAACGTAGCGCCTCGGGCAGTCGGGTACAACAAGGAGCTATACGCACAGTCGGGGCTAGATCCGGATAGGCCACCGCAAGCGTGGGACGAACTGATCCAGTACACGCGACGCTTAACGAGGGTGGATGATGATCGGGTGGCCGTGCGCGGCTTTTCGATGACTACCACCGCTGCTGGTGCAGCCCAACAGCTTTTCTGGTTCATGCGTCAGGCGGGTCTGACCGAGATCGACACCTCTACGTTCACGACCAGACTAACCGACCCCAAGGCTCTCGCAGCCCTGCAAATGCTTCAGGAACTCTATGAGGCGGGTCAGAGCAACCTGCCCATTCAGTCTGGAGGTTTCAATCGGGGTCGCATTGCTATGCAGTACAGTAACCCTCAACAGATGCCGTCCATGATGGCTGCCGATCCCGACCTGCTGTTGAAGAACTTTGCACTCTTCGCACCGCGTCAGACACCGTCTAGTCCGCCAGTCGTTCATTTATTCACTGATGGGCTAGCGATTCCCAGCGCAAGCAGGAACAAAGATCTGGCCTGGGAGTTTATCTCACTCCTTTCGAGTGACGACGTGCTTGTCGACATTCAGCGGATAGAGGGTTTCTTCGGCGGGCGTACAGATATGCTGCAGCGGATGATGAGTGTACAGCCACGTATCGACTTGTGGTACGATCTGTTCCAGCATATGCAGGCCTCCGTTATTCCCCCCCCGCGTAACACCTCTCAACAGGAGCTGGGAAACCTGATTCTGCAAGTCTACCGCATGCAGATGGCCCCCTTGGCCGCCCTTGAGCAGGGCCAGGCAGTCTGGAATCGCCTGCTGGACGACTGGAAGGGCAGTGTGCGCCAGTGAGCTAGAGATGTCGGCATTGATGCATAGGCAACGGCACCTCCTCCGAGGGAGAGGCGCCGTTGCCTTTTCTTGTGACGCTCGACACTCTACAGGCGGAAGCAGCTACTACCTACGAACTCCCGCAGGATGGAGTTTGCTGGGATCTCATCGGCGGTCAGAGGAGAGAAATGCTCGACGAGCCACAACAGCTGGTCGGCCTGTTCAGCGACGAGTGAACTCGTCGGTATGCTTCTGAGGAGCCGTTCCGCGTGCGTACGTAGCACTGCCAGCTCATACACCAGGGCTGAGTTGAACATGACGTCCGCCTCTTCCTGAAAGGGAAAAATGAAGCGCTTCTCACCACTTCTGACGCGTGACCAGATGCTCAGAGTGGTCTCTGGTGAATGAGAGCGAAACTGCGCGTCACGAACCATACGCCTGATGAGGCGGGCATCAGTTGTATGAATGCGTACTTGTTCGTGTATGTTGATCTGGGTGAGGGCACTGACATAGATCTTGAACTTGTTGCCTTTAGGGACAGCCGAGGTAAGTCGCTCGTTGAGCCCATGGATGCCTTCAATGATGATGGGCTGGTCCAAACCTACTGTCAACTGCCGGGTCGCGTCCTGACGCTCGCCCGTGTGGAAGTCAAACAGAGGTACGTCGACGCTGTCACCTTGGATGAGTCTGCTAAGATGATCACCTAGTAAGGGAAGATCAAGCGCCTCAATGCTCTCAAAATCAGGTTTTCCATCGTCACCAATGGGGGTCTCAGAACGGTTCAGAAAGTAATCGTCCAGGGAGATCGTGACTGGATGCAAACCGTTCACGCGCAGCTGAATCTTGAGCCGCTGGGCAAAAGTCGTCTTCCCTGATGATGAAGGCCCGGCGATAGTGATCAGACGAATCTCCGGGTTCTGAGCTACCATGTCTGCGATGGCTGCGATCTTCTTCTCGTGAAGAGCCTCTGAGACTCTGATGAGGTCTCCCGACTCACCTGCTTTGATCGTGCTGTTCAGTGAGGCCGCGTCGGCCACGCCCAGAATGGAGGCCCAGCGTTCGGTCTCTCGGTAGACGCTGGCCAGTTTTGGTTGCTCCCTGTACTGCGGGATACGGCCAGTGTGGTCTTCAGGTATCTGTAGGATCAGCCCGGGCAGATAGAAGTGCAGACCGAAATGATTGACAAGCGAGGTGTTGGCAAGCACAGGCCCATCACAGTAGCTGTACAGTCCACCGCAATGCACCAGAGGCACTGCCTTTGTGTCCAGCTGAGCGATGAGCATGGCTGCCGACGACTGGCCGCTTTCTTTGAGCAGGTCAACAGCCTCTTGAGGCGAGGTCTCCTGAACCGTCACAGGCAGCGCTGCGGAGATAAGCTCTCGCATGTTGTGTTCCACGAGCGAGATCTCTCGAGGAGTCAAGGGTTTGTCGCCATGGATCTCGCAGTAGACTCCATTGCTCAAGGAGTGCTCGACCGAGATATAGCTATTGGGTATGGCTCTGCGGGAGGCCAGGCATAACAGCAGGAGCGCTGTGCGCTGGTAGGTGCGCTGCCCGTTGGTTGTGCTCAGGTCTACGTGATGGAGCGTCTGAATCTGCATGGCAAGTTACCCCTTTGCTCAAGTACTGCATGGAGCGTCCGCAAAAGCGGTTCACATGTGCTTGTATCATATAAGTCTTTCGGCTCTATGACCAGAATATCCTGGCTCCGCTCGGTGAAGGTCTGATACTGTGAGCAAAGAGGAACTGGCCAGGACGAACTGAAGTAGTCGTCTGGGGAGAACCCGACTCTGGCAAGGGTGGGAAATGATGACTGAGGTCGAGATACATACGGATGGCGCCTGCCTCGGCAATCCAGGGCCCGGGGGATGGGCTGCTGTTCTTCGTAGCGGAAAGCATACCAAAGAGATCACTGGCGGCGAACCCCATTCCACCAATCAGCGCATGGAGCTAACCGCGGCGCTCAAGGCACTTCAGGCTCTGAAATGGCCGTGTAAGGTGCGTCTCCATAGCGATAGCGCTTACCTGGTGAACGCTTTTCGTCAGGGATGGCTTAGGAAGTGGCAGAGAAATGGATGGCGAACAGCGAGCGGAAGCGCGGTAGAGAACCAGGATCTATGGGAAGCGCTGCTGGAAGAGGCAGAGAAGCATGACATCACTTGGGTGAAGGTTCGGGGGCACGCTGACGATGAACTGAACAATCGCTGTGATGTGCTAGCTCGTCAGGCTGCCAAAACGGCTCAAGGGTAGGGAAGGCCGCGCAGGGCCAGCACGGACTAGGCCCTGCACGGGGTATGCGGATCTACTCGCCTGGGTCAGTGGCCGCTGCCCGCCCCGCGACATAGCCAGTGGAGTAGGCACCCTGAAGGGTGTAGCCTTCGTTTACGCCATCTACGTCTAGCAGCTCCCCCGCAATATAAAGGCCGCTGGTTCTCAAGGACTGCATCGAGTTGGGGTCAACCTCTGAGATGTCCACGCCGCCTGTGGTGACCATAGCCGTTTCTGGCGCTCTGTCCTTTTTCAGATGCAGTTGAAACTCATCAAGGATCTCCGCGGTCTCTCGTCGATGCACTTTGGTCACTTGGTTGGCCATCACTTCAGGCGGAATGCAGTGCACCTCGAGAAGTACTTCAGCCAAAGAGGCTGGCCACCACCTCGCCACCAAACTCTTGAGGAGCTGCCGTGGATGCTCTCGCAAGGCCATCTGCAAGCGGGCCTCCCAGTCCTCAGCACGGAGGTCGGAATCCGTACGTACGCCGATCACCACCTGGTCAGGACAGGTCTCCTGAGCAGCGACGGCCTGTTCAGCGATCTTGAGAATGGCGGGGCCAGCCAGGCCCAAATGGGTGAAGAGCACATCCTCTTTGTAGCGAGCCACCTCTTTGTCGGCAGCCCTGACAACCACCTCTACACCCCGTAACGCTGCTCCTTGCGCGCGCGCGGGCCAATCCTCTTCCGTCTGCAAGGCGACGATGGCCGACTTGGGTTGAACCACGGTATGGCCGAATTGCTCAGCCCAGGCGTGGCCGTTTTCGTCGTCAGGCCCTGGGTTTTCGCCAGTGCACAGGATGACGCGATCGACATGCATCGCAGAGGCGTTCTCAAGATAAACGGTGAAACCCCGCCAGCCCGGACGAACCAGGCCATCCTTCCTGTCGATACCTGTAATGCGCGCCTGAGTACGGATGGTGACTCCAGAAGCCCTAGCCCGGCCCTCGAGAGCCTCGAGAACGTCAGCTGTGTCCTCGCTTACGGGGAGAATGCGCCCCCGGTCCTCCTCCTTGGTAAGCACACCTTCCTCTGCAAGGAGATCCAAGATGTCGCGGTTAGAAAAGGCCTCGAAGGCCCGGCACAGAAATGGACCGTTACCAGGAAAAGACTGGACCAGATGCTCTATGCTGCCCGTATTCGTAATGCTGCACCGACCATCATTTGGCGCAAAGAGCCGTGTTCCCAGTTGCTTGCGTCGCTCCAGAAGAGTGACATCCGCTTTGTGCTCACCAGCGGCGATCGCCGCGAGTAGACCCGCAGCGCCTCCTCCTATCACAGCAATGCTGTAGGACATTAGCTACACCTCCAAAACACCAACACCCGGCACCGCCTACCTGACAACAGGCACGACGTGAAAGGTGTCGCAGAACAGTTACGGCAAATGGCAGCCTGCCTCCTGCAAGACGCGGCAAACGTCGACGCCCATATCGTCTTTTAGTGTGCCGCAAACCAATCAGGAGCCACGCGTGATGGACCAACTGCCGTTAGCGAGAGGAACCTCAGTGCTCAGTGGCGCGTAGTATTGAGGAGAATGCTGAGGTCCGTATCTGTGACGAGGAGGCATTGAGTCTTGAGATCGCGACGACGTGTGGCCGGAGGAATGGACTTCGAGGAGAGGGCTCAGTTTGCGATCTGGGTCGAAAGACAGGGAGGACGTGTTCACCGATGGCTGCCGCTCATTCAGGGTCTGGCCTATTCCCTCCCAGCGGAAAGACGGCCGATAAGGGCATATCGAGCGGGCACATGGGATGAACCTGATGTGATTGTACGTGCCCTTGGGGCGCAGAGCACAGCTCTAGCTCCTGAGACGACGTGGAACCTAAGAGCCATTGAGGCCCCGCTTCTATGGGATCGCTCAAAAGGAGCAGGAGTGGAGATCGCCATTGTAGATACGGGTATAGACCTAGACCATCCGGGTCTTCATCACGTGGCTGACGGCTACAATGCTCTTGCTCCAGGAGACTCCCCTGATGACGACAATGGGCATGGCACGCATGTGGCGGGCATAGCCGCTGGTGAGTGGGAGACAGGCAGCGGAGTGGCTCCAGAGGCTACTGTGCTTCCAGTTAAGGTGCTTGACGACCAAGGCATGGGGAGCCTCTCAGACGTGGTAGACGGACTCCATTGGTGTCTGCAGCGTCGAGCCCCAATCATCAACCTCAGCCTCGGCTCATCACAGCCCACACAGAGCATGAAGGCGGCTATCGAAGCCCTATGGGAGGCAGGGCTGCTAGTTGTGGCCGCGGCAGGCAATGAAGGTCCCCGTTGCAGCACGGTATCTTACCCCGCGAAATGGGAAGGGGTCTTGGCAGTGGCTGCCTCGACAGAGAGTTCCCTGATCGCCACCTTCTCAAGCCGCGGATCACAGGTGGATGTCACTGCCCCGGGGCAGTCGATTCTATCGCTATGGCCAGACGGTGGTGTGCGCTATCTGAGTGGTACATCCATGGCTGCCCCCCATGTGAGTGGTGCGGCGGCTTTGCTGTGGGATCTTGCTTCCCACTTACCTACACCCCTTAGCCAGACGCGAGAACTCGCTCGGCCTCTGCTGGAGGGCAGCTGCCCGCTTCCCGGTTTCACCTGCGAAGCTCAAGGACAGGGTCTCTTGCACGCGCTGGCTTCGGCAGCCCTACTCGAGACTTGAGCATGAACATGGCTAGCACTGCCGAGGCTAACCCCACGATTCCTGCACTCATGAAAATGCCTCGCAGACCAAGGAGATTTCCCAGGAAACCTGATACCGCTGGGCCACCAGTCATGCCTAGAGCATATATGGATTGAAAGAAACCCATAGCTGTTGCTCTTTTTTCCGTGGGAATCGTCCGAATACTCATGCCCATGAGAACCGGGAAAATCGCGCCGCGCCCAATGCCGCCGATCGCTTGGGTAACACTGAGCACTGCCACTGACTCAATGAAGGGAATGGCCAAGGTAGTCACCCCCGCGAGACAGAAACCACCCACGACAACCCTACGTTCACCCAGATGACGGGCAAGCCAGGTGCCACCCAGAAGTGCGGCGAGGGCTGAGGGAATGGATGAGACCAGTGTCAACATACCCAGTTGTGCTTTGGAGGCACCGATGGCTGCTGCGTAGGTCGGTGTGAAGCCGTAGACCGTAACGAAAACAACGTACTGAATAAGAGCGGCCAATAGGCTCACGACAAGCAGCTGCGGAGACTTGCCCACTTGCAGCAATTCCCCCAACGAGAGGGTCTGCTCCCGACGAAGGGGAACTTCCTGTATGAGGAAGGATAGTCCCAGACCTATCAATCCGAGAATGACCGCAGCGACAAAGGGAGCCTTCCAGCCCCACAGCTCAGCACTCCATCCGCCAAGATAAGTGGCGCTCAGCTGTGCTGACTGGTTGCAGAACAGCAGAATGCTCATCGCGCGTGCGGTCTCATCAGGGGCGAAATAGGCAGGGAACAAGACTGTGAAAGCCACCCACGTGGTGGCCGCAACCCCGGCCATGCCTCTGCAGATAAGCAGTTGACCCGGAGACCTTGCCACAGCCATACCTGCGGCGGCTACTATTGCAGCCAGATGCCCGATTATGATAAAGGGCCGGCGCCTGCCGCGGCGATCAGAAACGATGCCTGTGGGAACTCGCAAAAGCAGCTGGCTTAACCCGTAGGCAGCTACGATAAGCCCTACCATTCCCAGTGACGCACCCATGTCTTGCGCGTATGGTGAAAGAATGGGAACATAGGTGTAGAGTGAAGCCCAAAACATAGCGGTGGCAGCGAGGAAAATGGGTATTCTGCGTCGTTTGTCCATGATAGCTAAGATTCCTCGCTGAGCCTAGATTCTCCTTGTCAAGCAGTGACAAAGTGTCCGGAGGTGTCAATCGTTCATGGGTACACGCAGATCACTACGCGGAAAAAGCGTTTTCATCACCGGAGCCTCGAGTGGGATTGGTGAGGCTACCGCTCGCCTGTGTGTAGCCCACGGGGCCAGAGTAGCTCTGGCTGCTCGCCGTCTGGACAAGCTGGTCGCCTTGGAGAAAGAGTTAGGGTCCAGTCAAGTCCTCCCGTTGGCTTGCGATGTGACGAACCGTGACCAGGTACGAGCAGCACTGCATGCCGCTGCAGAAGCCTATGGCCATCTAGACGCAATCGTGAACAATGCAGGGCGCGGTCTGTACGTCAGCGTCGTGGAGATGCAGGAGAGAGATTGGCTGGAGCTGTGGGCAGTGAATGTACAGGGGGCCCTTTATGTCATGCAAGAGGGTGTACCACTGTTGCCGCTCGGAGGGGTCTTGGTGAACGTCTCGTCAATTGTGGCCAAGGTCGCTGTGCCGTACATGGGCGGGTACAGTGCGACCAAAGCCGCCCTAAGCGCTTTGAGCGACGCTCTACGCATCGAGCTGAGCCCAAAGGGCATCAGGGTAGTCACCGTCTATCCGGGGTCGACGCAGACTGAGTTTCGACAGAAGGCTCCCGGCTCGGACCAGGCCTCGAAGCGGCGCATCGCCCGGGTCTCAGCAGATCAGGTGGCGATGACGATTGTCCGAGGTATACATTTCCCCCGTTCACAGATATGGGTAACCCGGCGGGACTGTCTGGCGGCCAGGCTAGCGCAGAGGTGGCCCCGTCTGTCAGATTGGGTGCTGTGCAGGCAACAGCGCCCACAGGGCTGAGGGCTCCACAGCGAACGTCGCAGGTAGGGTGCCAATGATCTGCCCGTCCGCCTGGATGGGCAGGGGCGGCCCGTCGACAGAGGCCGACTGAGCCCGCTGGTAGGTACACTTCGGATGACTCAAATGGGTGCCCTTAAACAGTTTGGGGAGCGTAACCAACGCTTCGCCCTTTGTTATGTCACCAGCGACACAGAAATCGAGTAGGCCATCATGGGGTGAAGCATGAGGACAGACCTTCATACCGCCACCGTAGAAGCTTAGGTTCCCTGCCGCGATAAACAGAACACGACGCTCTGTTGGAGCTCCGTCGTCGAAGCGTATGACGAGGGGGGCATTGCGATAGGTGAGAAGCGTCTTGAATAAGCCGAGCAAATACGGCAGGGTCCCGTGCAGAGCCTGGAATTGGCGGTTGACCGTGTCGGCCACGGCGGCGTCGAACCCGGCACTGGCCACATTCAGATATGGCTTATCATTGACACGGGGAACATCGATGCGCTGGCGTATGGCCGTCGTCAGAAGCGGGACAATGAGTGCGGGCAAACGGGGCCATCCGAGGCCCCGCGCGAAGTCGTTCCCGGTACCGGCAGGCACACAAGCCAATGCAGTCTGGGTTCCTATGAGGGCGGGCACCATCTCACTCAGCGTGCCATCGCCTCCGACCCCCACGCAAGTTTCAAATCCTGCAGTCACAGCCTGTTGGGTCAGAATAGTGGCGTGCCCCGGATATTCGGTAAAAGCATAGCTGAAATCAATGGCCAAGCGCTGCAAGATAGCATGTAGATTCCACCATGTGTGCAGAGCTTTGCCTCTTCCTGCTGTGGGATTGACGACGAAAAAAAACCGCAAACCGCTAGTCCCCCTCGTACCCATTATGTCGAGCCTGTTTGGCATTGATGTGCAGGTATTTCCTCAGGCGAAGGGGACTATCCTACTGCGGGAAGAAAAAGGTGGATCCTGAGCTTTGTCGAAGCTTCTTCGACACATGACAAGCGGCAAGAGGTGAACAGATGGCGAATGTCATTGGAGAGCTCATGAAGGGTAAGCAGGGCATCGTGCTGGGTGTGGCCAACAAGCGAAGCATCGCCTGGGCGATTGCACAAACGCTAGCATCGCAGGGAGCGAGACTGGCCATTACATACCAGAGCGAACGCGTGGAGAAGTATGTGCGAGAGCTGGCGCAGGAGCTGCAGGACCCACTTATTCTACGCTGTGATGTCACCAAAGAAGATGAGATCAAGGCACTTATGGCGACTGTAGGGTCCGAGTTCGGTAGCTTGGATTTCATCATGCACAGTGTGGCCTACGGCGACCTTGACCAGCCTGTACTAGCCACTTCCCGGGAGGCCTATCTCAAGGCCTTGGAGATCAGCGCCTACTCTTTGGTGGCTGTAGCTGGGCAGGCAACCAAGCTGATGAGCCAGGGCGGCAGTATCGCCACGATGACCTACTACGGCTCGGAGAAGGTAGTACCGGGCTATAACATCATGGGTGTAGCCAAAGCTACCTTAGAGGCATCTGTACGCTATCTCGCCCACGATCTGGGTCCCCGTGGAGTGCGAGTGAATGCAGTGTCCGCCGGACCTCTGAGTACCCTCGCGGCTCGCAGCATATCTGGCTTCACACAGATGCGCAGCATAGCTGCGGAGAGGGCCCCATTGCGACGGCCTGTCGAAGTGAGTGAGGTGGCCAATACGGCCCTTTTCCTGCTATCGGACATGGCATCAGGAATCACTGGTGAGGTCGTTTACGTGGATTGTGGGTACCATATCATGGGCATGTAAGGACGAAAACCGAGGCAATTCGAAAATGGAGGTCTCGCTTGAATTGCAGAAACTGAGAATCCGAGAAGGTCTAGATATTGTCGTAGTGGAAAACGATGCGGCGTTTGTCTCCTTCGCCGCCGACCAGGTATGCGGTGTTATCAAGAACAAGCTGAGATGCTGTCTTGGGGCTAGCCACAGGTAGTACGCCTATAGGCCTCTATGCGGAACTTGTGAAGCGCTATCAAGCAACGGAAGTTGACTTCTCCCAGGTACGCACGTTTAACCTTGATGAGTATGTGGGGCTTGCAGGTGATCATCCACAGTCATACCGACAGTATATGCACCAGCATCTCTTCAGCAAGGTAAACCTACAGGCTGGCAATACCTACCTTCCCTCTGGCATCGCTACCGATTTAGAGGCTGAGGCGGCGCGCTATGATGCCCTACTTGAGCGTCTGGGCCCCGTCGACCTGCAGATACTCGGGATCGGAGAGAATGCACACATTGCTTTCAATGAACCAGGCACTCCATTCTCCAGTTCAACTCATGTGGTGGATCTGACAGAATCTACCATTGAGGCCAACGCCCGTTTCTTTGCCTCTCGTGACGAGGTACCGCGGCAGGCCGTTACAATGGGCATCGCCAGCATTCTCAGGGCACGGCGGGTGATGCTCTTGGCTCAAGGAGACAAGAAGGCTGAAGCCATACGTCTGAGTCTCGAAGAGGAGATGACACCTCAGGTACCAGCTTCAGCGCTTCAGTCACACCCCTCAGTTCTCGTGGTCGTCGACAGGCCAGCTGCTTCTCGCCTTGCAGCTGTTAGGTAGTCGAGCTACTGGGCCTGTCTAGCCAGCCATCGCTGCTCAAGGCTATGGCGACGGCATGCGGCCGAGAGAATGGCACCTACGAGCTCGTCAAAGCAGATGCCAGCTGCTGCAGCCTGAATGGGAAGGAGGCTATACTCAGCGAGCCCCGGCAGCGGGTTGATTTCTAGGAAGAAGGGGTTGCCAGCATCGTCCATCCGAATGTCGACGCGGCTGACATCCTTGCAGCCAAGAACTTGGTGAGCGCAGAGGGCGATCTGCGTCAGTCTGGCCGCGGTTATCTCAGGTAGCTGTGCGGGACAGAACATAGCCTCCAGGTTATCGCACTTGGTCTCATAGGAGTAGACAAAAGGCTGACTGCGCATCTTTGAGCTCGGTGTGATTTCCATGATAGGCAAGCCTACGGGGGGCTCGTTCCCCAGCACTCCAATAGTGAATTCGCGCCCGCCGAGAAAGGGCTCCACGAGCGCGGGTTGCGCGTAGGTACGGATCACCCAGCGCACCTGAGCATCAAGCTCCTCATGGGTAGCAACCCGCGAGTGTGAACGCACGCCCTTGCTCGAGCCCTCTGTGTTGGGCTTCACAAAGGCAGGCAAAGCGATGTCAGCTTTCGCAAGCTCATACTCATTCTCGATAAGGGTGGTTGGCGGAACTGGCACGCCAGCCGCGGCCACCACGCGCTTGCAGAGAGCCTTGTCCAATGCCAGGCCCAGTGAGAGAGCATCTGACCCGGTGTAGGGAATGCCCAAGAACTCAAGAATTGCTGGTACCAGCGATTCTCGGTTGCGGCCACTCCAGCCCTCGGCTATGTTGAACACTACATCAGGTCGCTGACGTGTCAGCCGCTCCAGGAGATCCTTCCGAAAAGGAAACAACTCCACGACGTGACCAAGCCGGGTCAGGGCCGCGGCAATGCGCTCCACCGTCGCTGCTTCCTCGCACTCTGCTGTCCAGTCTTCAGCGCCGCCACAGATCGGTGCGTCGGTTTTGAGGTTATAGGTGAGACCGACATGCAAGCCCATATTGCAGCATCTCCGCTTCCCGTCCAAGTTGGCTCGATTGTCGCGCCGCATCGCGCAGAAAGCGATGACCATTGGCGGTCATATGGGTTGATAACAGGGCCTGCTACCTCGCTACGACCACACGCATGCGCTCAAACGAAGCAAGGGTCAAAATGTCGCTCGAATTGAGAAGGGAACGCGTCCTCTCTAGCGCAGGACCAGATCGTCTAGTACGATTCCGGCGTCGCTCTCTGATTGTGGAGCATCCACCCGCAGGTTGAGGCCCGCTGTCGAGCTCGGAGCGAGGTTTGTCACATCCCACAGAACATTCCATGTGCTACTGGATAACTGTTTCGGAGCTATAAAGATCTCAAGAGCTACACCGAGGAAGCTGCCACTGCTGTTTACCCAACGCAAGCGTACTAGGACCGGTCCGTTGGCAAGGTGGGAGATGCCTCGTACATGAGCGACGAATTGGAGCCTGGTGCCCCGAGAGGCGGGCACCGTTTGGGCTATGAAGGCGTTCATCCCCGCCACCATGGCCGCTCGAGTACCTGAGTGCACGAGGTCTCCGACTTCTGCTGAGATGACCGTAACGGCTGCTGTATTCCAGCCAGCAAGGTCTTTCTCGAACCCGGCGTTCTGAATTCTGTTGCGCGGAGAGCGAGGCGGTCGCTTCCTTTTTTGTGTCCCTTGCATGGCGTAATGACTCCTTTCCTGCTTCTCACTCCATTCGTATGTTCTTCGGTGCGATTGGTGCCCGCTGCTCTCACGCGTGAAGCGAAAAACAGGGTTCACTGCGGCGATGCCGAAGAAATGAAGTAAGGTACGGCCTATGGCCGAAGAACACTGAGTTATGCCAAAGCGGTACATGTGTGGTTGGCCGCCGACATGCCCGCACAGCACCACATCACTTTCTGGGGAGTGATACAACAGCATGAGGAAAACGACTCCGCATATTTTACGGATGGTGAAAATGGCATTCGTGGTCACGGCCCTGATAGTGGCGGCTGCCGCTGCCGCTGCCACGGAGTCGCCAGCCGAGACCGACGCCACGACGATCTTGAGTTCGACCGTAGAGTTGGGGGGTGTTACGCTCTTTCGCTTTGTGGAGCCCTTCAAGGACGTTTCGCCTCAGGAACGAGTGAGCATTATCTACCAGCGTCTCTGGTACGTGCTGGATTCCACGGTTCCCGAAAGGCGTCTCGAGCTACGCGATCAGGTGAGAGTCGATAAGATCCGGGCAGACATGTGCATCTTCGTTGGAGACTACCTTATCGTGACCATTGACGAGGTTCACGCCCGCATCAATCGTTGTTCCCCACAGGAGTTGGCTGAGGTCTGGGCTGACAATCTGCGCCGTGGGTTGTCCCGTTACCTCGAGATCAATGCACCGAAGGCGCTATACGGGGGCTAACTGGAACCAGCGGCGCATACATGCTAGGCGTCCCCAGGCGTTCTGTCTGTCCTGAAGGAGTGTATCAGTCATCGCCTTGGTCTGTGGAACGTATCTTCTGATCGGCACGATACTCACGATCCTAGGTCCGTTACTGCCTGAGATAACCGCTTACTTTGAGGTGGGCTATGCGACTATCGGGGGGGCCTTACTCGTATCCTCTGCCGCATACATGCCTTCGGTGCTGTGGGCTGGATTCGGTTGTGCACGCTGGGGTACTCGGTCGGTCAGCACGGTGGGACTTCTGCTGATGGCGCTAGGATACGCTGTGGCGGCTTCGGCGAGCTGCTGGTGGGTCTTCGTCGTTGGGTTGGGACTTGGCGGCGGTGTAGGATTTGCCTTTGCCGAAGCAGGCGTCAATGCTCTGGTGATGGAGGTCTCCGATGAAAGCAAGGGTGCCGCGCTAAACATGCTACACGTGTTTGCGGCGATCGGTGCGGTGTTGGGACCCTTCATCGCTCGTGGCGTTCTCGCACTTAGCGGTTCATGGCAGTATGTGTACGCCGTGTTATCCCTGGCCTTCTGTGTGGGTGCCGCTGTGTTCGCCATCCGCAATGATCTGGGCCAAAGAACCCAAGGAGGCAATGCGGGTCCCAAACCGTGTTGGAAGGACCTCGCTAGTCCGATGATGGCTTTTTTGGCTGCAGCTATGTTTTTCTACGTAGGCACTGAGATCGGCTTGTCCAACTGGATCTACTCCTACGCCGTGATGGAGGTGGGAGTGCGTGCAGTGGTGGGAGCCTCGCTCAACTCCCTGTTCTGGTTAGGCTTGGGGCTCGGTCGTCTGGCTTCGGTCTATGCAAGTGAGCGATTGGGTTACGAGCGTTTCCTCTTCTGTGGAGCTTTGGGAGCGGCACTAGCTCTGCTCCCAGGTCTGGTCTGGCCCAACGCGCCTGTCGTGGTGCTGTCCTTTTTCCTAACGGGTTTCCTGTTCTCCGGAACGTTTCCCACGCTCCTGGCCCTCGGGGGTCAGACCTTTCCCGATCAAAACGGCCCAGTCAGCGGCATTCTCATTTTCTTCGCAGGTGTAGGGTCTATGGTCTTTCCGCCAGCTATGGGCCTCTTGGCAGAGGTGCGGGGAATCTCGTATGCTATGACGCTAGCTTTCGCTGGGGCTGTGGCCCTAGTGGCTGTGACTGCCGCGCTTGCGTGGCGTATTCACCGTGAGCGCAAGTCTGGGCTTGAACATGCCCGCACAGCATAACACGTTTTTCTAGGAGCCGCGCATGGGCGCCCGACCCTACGGGCCGCGGCCTGCCACGAGCAATGAAAATGAGGGGCGCTCATGTCGATGCCGCAGCGTAGAAGGATTTTCGAGGGAGCCGGATCCGTTGTCTGCACAGAATGCTGTCGCTCAGGCGCTGTCGCCCAAAGCTGTGCGCAATAGCGTGCTAGACTTGGCCACACCAGCGATCTTGGAAATGATCTTGGGGATGTCCGTAGGCATCATTGATACGGCGATGGTCGGCCGCTTGGGAGCGAGTGCGCTCGCATCTGTAGGCTTAGGGGCTCAAGTGATGTTTATCGCGCAGACACTCTTCGCCTCTGTGACTACGGGCACCACGGCTCTTGTTGCTCGCCATATTGGAGCCGAAGAGACGGATGAGGCCTGCAGCGTGGCCCGCCAATCGCTTGTGCTAGGCGGTGGCCTGGCGTTGGTGGCCAGCCTGCTCTTGATTGGCTTGGGTCCGCATCTGGTAGGCCTTCTCTTTGGCAGTACCGAGGCGGTAGTGCAAGCTCAAGCTGTAATGTACGTGCGGATTGTGGCCTCTGTGCTCGTCTTTCATTTCGTACTCATTGTCCTCAACAGCTCCTTGCGTGGCTCAGGCGATACCAGGACCCCGATGATGATCATGGCCATCGTGAATCTGACGAACGTGGTGCTAAACTACATCCTGATCTATGGTGCTCTTGGCGTTCCGGCGTTGGGCATGCCTGGGGCGGCTCTGGCGACGGCTTGTTCACTTATGGTAGGAGGGTGCCTCGCTTTGGCCTTTGCTTTTGGGGGTCGCAGGTTGATCAAGCTCTCGCTGCGAGATGACTTTCGGCCGCGTTGGGCCACAGTGGAGCGCATCTTGACCATCGGCATCCCTGCAGGTATCGAACAGGCCTTCTTGAGGGTTGGGCAACTCAGTTACTCAGTGATAATCGCTTCTTTGGGGACAACCGCTTACGCCGCACACCAGATCGCTCTTAACGCAGAGTCGCTATCGTATCAGCCAGGTTTCGGTTTCGCCTTGGCAGCTACATCGTTGGTAGGGCAGGGCCTAGGGGCCCGCGACCCTGAAGGCGCGCAACGTGCGGGCCTGACGGCTGCCCGCATGGCTGCTACCGCGATGGGCTGTGTTGGTGCAGTTTTGTTCCTCGTCCCTCGGCCGATTGTGAGCATCTTCACCTCTGATCCTGAGGTGATCGCCTTGAGTGCTGAAGTGCTACGCATTGTGGCTATCGCCCAACCAGCTCTAGCGCTCGTGATGGTGCTGTCCGGCAGCCTGCGCGGTGCCGGGGATACGCGGGTTGTCATGTCCATTACCGCAGTTGGCTTTTGTGCCGTACGCATCATTACTGCCTATTTGCTGGTGCGCGCTGGCTACGGTCTTGTTGGAGCCTGGATTGGCATGGTTGTGGACCTCTTCTTTCGAGGCAGCCTCTTTCTCTTACGTTTCAGGCGGGGTGGGTGGAAAACCGTCAACGTGTAGAGCTTTCGCGGGACAAGAGAGGAACCAGGGACTCGCCTACGCTCTACGCGGGCGAGTCCCTGGTTCTTCTGGCACGTCTAGCCCAGCAAACAACGGGCTTTAGCTGCTATGTTCTGGGGTGTGAGTCCCAGATGCCGTGCCACCTGCTCGGCAGGGCCGCTCTCCCCGAAGCGATCGATACCATAGACGGTGTCGTCTGGCCGCAGTAGCACATGCCACCCACTGGTGA
This sequence comes from Limnochordia bacterium, assembly GCA_050951545.1. Lineage (GTDB taxonomy): Bacteria > Bacillota > Limnochordia > DTU080 > DTU080 > DTU080. The sequence goes on from JBMNJG010000004.1 coordinate 334,680, forward strand.
CTCCGGCTTCAATGATCAGACGACGGCCTTCATCTGGCAGCACCGAGCGCTGATACGACGCTTCTTGGCTTAGGAAGAGCTCGCGTGAGGGGATGGAAACCACCCTGACACGGCGTCCTTCCGCGGTCAGTTGATCTGCAGCTGCGCATGCCAAGGGGACCTCACTGCCAGTAGCGATCAGCACCAGCTCAGGTTGACCCGAACAGTCGCGAAACACGTACCCGCCTCGAAACACCCCTGCCTGAGCGGCGTCTTCAGACGCCAGCGTCGGAAGTTTCTGACGGGTCAATGCCAGGACTGTTGGCCCTTGGGTACGTTGGATGGCATAGGCCCATGCCGCCCGAGTCTCTTGGGCATCAGCCGGTCGCAAGACGACGAGGTTGGGAATAAGACGAAGCGATTCGAGCTGCTCTACTGGTTGATGAGTGGGCCCGTCTTCGCCAACGAAAATGGAATCGTGGGTGAAGACATAGATAACAGGAAGATGCATCAGAGCTGCCATGCGTATGGGTGGCCGCATGTAGTCAGCAAAAACGAGAAATGTTGAACCAAAGACACGGAACCCGCCATGCAGATTGATGCCATTGAGAATGGCTCCCATGCCGTGCTCTCGAACACCAAAATGCAGATTGCGCCCCTCGTAGGAGTCCTTCTGAACCGAGGCGTACTCTTGTAGGTAGGTCCTCGTCGAAGGTGCCAGGTCAGCAGAGCCTCCGACCAGGTGGGGCAGCAGTACCGCTAGTTTCTGCAGCACCTGTCCACTGGCATCGCGTGTTGCCCATTCCGATCCCGGCTCGAACGTGGGCAGTGAACTGATGATCTCCTCGTTCGCGGTTGGTGAAAAGGCAGCGTCCCACTGCTCACGCAGCTCAGGAAAAGCTTGCGACCACTGGGCAAAAAGGCGTTCCCACTGCTGACGCATGGTGCTCCAGGTGCTGCGCCTCGCAGTGTAGTAGCCATAGATCTCGTCGGGCACATAGAAGGGCTCCTGAGGTAGTTTTAGCCTTTCTTTGAGGGCAGCCACCTCTTTCTCGCCAAGGGGTTCACCGTGGGCCTTGGCGCTGTCTTCCCTGCCGCTCTTATGGCCGATGATGGTCTGCGCTATGACAAGCGATGGCTTGCCTTTCTCAGCCTTGGCGGTCTCCAATGCAGAAATGATCTGCTCCGGATCGTGTCCGTCAATCGTCTGGATGTGCCACCCGTATGCTCGGAAGCGATCGGCGACCGACTCGGTGAAAGCGATATCCGTAGACCCTTCGATGGAAATGCGGTTAGAATCGTAGATGCAGATGAGCTTGGAGAGTCCCCAATGGCCAGCTAGTGAAGCTGCTTCAGCGCTGACCCCTTCCATCATATCTCCATCACCAGCAAGGACGTAGGTATAGTGATCGACAACCGCATAGCCGGGCCTGTTGAAGCGAGCCGCGAGCATTTTCTCGGCCAGAGCCATGCCTACGGCGTTGCCAAGGCCCTGACCCAACGGCCCTGTAGAGGTCTCAACGCCCGGAGTTGCCCCATACTCAGGGTGCCCTGGTGTGCGAGAACCTAGCTGTCGAAAACGCTGCAGCTCACTGAGAGGGAGATCATATCCGCTAAGATGCAGCAATGCGTAGAGCAACATGGAAGCATGCCCAGCTGACAGCACAAAGCGGTCACGGTTTGACCAACCGGGCTCAGCAGGGTCATGCCTAAGAACCTCACTGTAGAGAACGGCGCCAATCTCGGCTGCTCCTAGGGGCATACCCGGGTGCCCAGAACTGGCTTTTTGCACACCGTCCGCGGCTAGACTTCGGATGACATCTGCAACTCTATTTAGCAATAGTGTTCCTCCTCAGAAAATCGTGTTACACTGTCCGGCATGTCGACGGCCGTCGCACGCGTACTCCTGTGAAAACCCTTCTGCGTGCAACTCAGTTAGACAGTAGTAGGGATGATTCCTGTTTCGCAGTCCCTTACGTAGACCGAGACTGCCAAGAGATGGACTCAACACCTATTATGGTGTAGAATCATCAGTACAAGTAGGCAGGTAATGATCCCGGAGGCGTTCTTCTCCTTGCATTACTACCAGAAAAACCTCGCTGTGCTTTGGATTGCCACTTTCTTCGCGGCGGCTTCTTTCCAACAAGTCATTCCTTTCCTTCCTTTGTTTCTTCAACAGCTGGGCGTGACAACTCATCTGAGCCTGTGGGCTGGTGTTGTGGCCGCGGCCAGCAACATGACGGCGATCTTCTTTCAGCCCTTCTGGGGCCGCATCGCGGATCAGTATGGACGCAAGCCGATGATGATCCGGGCTGGAGTCTGTCTCGGGCTTATCTATTTCGTTACTAGCATGTCTACGACGCCCTGGCATGTAGCCCTCTGTCGCTTTCTCAATGGGGCACTAACCGGGTTTGTGCCTGGGGCGGTGGCGTTAGCAGCCACCAACACCCCCAAGCATCTATGTGCTCGTTATGTGGCCTCTCTACAGACTGCCAACGCAGCAGGCGCAATTCTTGGGCCAGCTATAGGAGGGGTACTGGCTGATCTACTCGGTTTCCGGGGGGCCCTTCGGGTCTCTGGAGTAGTTGTCTTGCTGTGCACGCTTTTCGTCTTGGTTCTCGTTGAAGAGAAGGAGAAGACAAGCACTCGACCCACTACGACGCTATGGCAAGATACAGTGATGACGCTCACACACCCAGTTCTGTTCGTCGTGATGGTGACCGTTGCGTTCACCGCCTTCGCCACCAGTGCCATCCAACCAATGCTGGCCGTCTATCTTGCTACCATGCCAGGTGATGCCGCGAAATGGCTTAGCGGAGTCATCTTCTCGCTGCCAGGTATTGCTTTCGTGATCATGGCTGGTTTCTGGACTAGACTAGGAGAGCGCAAGGGTTTCACGAGGCTGATTCCCATGGCCTTGGTGCTATCTGCTGTGGCGGCCTTCTCTCTGAGCTTCGCGGGGACTATGTCTAGCTTCGCCATTTTGTACTTTGCCCTGGGGATGTTTGTGGCTGCGTTGCGGCCCAGTGCTGCTGCGCTGATCGCTACTCGGGTGGAAGACTCTTTCCAGGGAATGGCGTTTGGCATGCAGCAATCAGCGTTTACTTTTGGGGGTTTTGTGGGGCCTGTCTTCTCGGGGGTGGTTGGAGCCGCAACGGATACCCGATGGCTGTTTGCTTGGATTGGCGTCGTGCTGACTCTTTCTTCCGTCTGGTTGCGGCGGCTCATCGCTCGCTGGGACGAATCGGTCTCGGGACAACCCGATGCCAAAGCATTCCAGCAGACGGCAGCAGGACGTATGTAACAAAATGGTGCTCTGAGCCAGGTTTTTCTTTTTGGGGGATGCTTCGTACGCAAATTATTTGTATACTAAGTGATGAACCCAGTCTCGCAGTATGGGCACCAGACGCCTCAGCCGCAAGCCCGGCCGATGCGGGGCCTGACGCCAAGAGTGCTGCAAGCAGAGGAGGTCGATGAGGTGGCAGAGCCAGCAAACGTACACATGCGAGCACATCGACAGCTTACGCGCACGTTCTGGCGGATTCACCGGGCAGTCCGCACGCATCTGGAACCCTGGGGGATCACGTCTCGGCAGTATACCTTGCTCTCGCATGTGAACGAGGAAGGGGTGGCCTTAACCGATCTAGCATCGCACATGAACGCGGATCTCAGTACAGCAAACGGCATCGTGAACAGGTTAGAGAAGGCGGAGTATGTCGAGCGCGAGCGTTGCAGCTGTGATCGACGGGTTGTGAGGGTGAAGCTGACCGGGAAGGGGCGTAAGCTACGCGACAGCGTAGCTCCTGAGCTCGAGGCGCAGATCGGCAGTTGGTATGCTGCGTTGAGTAAAGAAGAACTCAAGCTGCTGTGTGAGCTTCTTGCACGCCTGTCCCATACCGTGAGTTGACAACGGAAGGGTGATATCCAATTGGCCAATAGGAACACCTCCCACTCGACTGGGCTGACTCAAGAAGAGAGCAACAGCCTGCCGCAATCGGAAGAGACTCGATTGCGAGAGATGCTGGAGGCTGGTGAGTCTGTTGTACAGAGCTTGGCCACCGACTACACGTTTGAAGGAATGTTTGGAACAGAATGGCTTGTCTTGACTAACCGTCGAGTCTTGGCGATGGGGCCAGAGCGAGTTGTGTCGGTAGAGTTGCGGGACATTGTACGCGTTATCATTGTGGATCATCAAGGCAACAGCGTTCTGCGGGTCTTCACGCAATCACAAGCTCATGATATGGTACGGTACTCCAGAACCCACGCAGCAAGGTTTTCCAGTATCCCGCTGAAAATCGAGGGACTGGTTCAGGCCGCGGTGCACGAAGAGCGGGAAATCGTCCCGCCAGAGGAGCGCTGGAAAGCAAAAAGCGGGCGACAAAGACACAGATGCCCGACTTGCGGTAGGGTGGTCCCACCTCGTATGGGGACCTGCCCACACTGTCTAGATCGACGGCAGCTTGTGCGTCGCCTGTTCGTGTACGTTCTCCCTCACTGGCGCCCGGCACTGATGGCCTTTTTGCTTCTGTTCAGTGCGACGTTTCTCTCGTTGACTCCACCACTGATCAACCGTACTCTCGTGGACCATGTGCTGCTTCCCGCGGCCAACCAGGTATCCCAGAGTGACTCCGTCGTTACTACGGACGCAGAACAGACAGGACCTGCAGACAGTGACCGACTCGTGCGCTTGTTAGCGCCGATAGCCCAGCCAGCCACTAAAAGAATGCTCGTGATACTGGTGGCTCTGCAGTTCGTCGTTCATCTGACCTCATCAGCCATGAACGGACTACGTCGGTTCCTTATCTCGTGGTTAGGCCAAAACATCACCTTCGATCTGAGAAACGCGGTATATTCGCACTTGCAGAGTCTCTCCTTGGGCTATTTTGCCAGAGAGACCACAGGCCGCATTATGCAGCGGGTTACGGGTGACGTACGGCGCTTACAGGACTTCTTGAGTGATGGCATTCAGCACATACTTCAGGACATCATTACTCTGATCATCATCACATCAATTCTGCTGTCGATGAGCTGGCGCTTGACGCTGTTGATCATGATTCCTACCCCGTTCTTGATCATGACGACCTTATGGTTTGGGCGTCGCCTACGGCGCACCTACATGGTACTGTGGCGTCGTCACGACGCAGTGAGCTCTGTGTTGGCAGATACGATTCCAGGCATGCGCGTAGTGAAGGCTTTCGCGCAGGAAGAGCGAGAGGTAGGCCGCTTTGAGGATCGGAGCAGAGACGTTCTCACTGGTGAATTGCGGGCCGCTCGAATAAACGCACTGTACTCCCCTACCATGGGGATGCTCACCTACATGGGCACCATTATCATCTGGTGGCTTGGGGGTCAACGCGTCATGAGTGGTCAGATGACACTTGGTGGACTCATGGCCTTCACGAACTACATGCTACGGTTCTACCAGCCTGTGCAATCGCTGTGCAATCTCAACCAGCGCTTCCAGCAGACGGCCAGTTCGGCAGAGCGTGTCTTTGAGGTGCTCGATACCGAACCTGAGACTCCCGCCCACACCTTGCCACCAGCTATTCCTCCTATTGAGGGGCGGGTAGAGTTCAAGAACGTCACCTTTGCATATGAACCTGGAGAGCCTGTGCTCAAGAACCTCTCCTTCGTAGTAGAACCAGGAGAGATGATCGGCCTGGTCGGGCGTAGCGGCGCAGGTAAGAGCACGCTCATCAACCTGATCATGCGCTTCTTCACCATCGATGACGGGCAGATCACGATAGATGGTCATGACCTGAGCCAGATCGACCCCAAGTCACTACGGGATCAGATCGGTGTGGTCTTGCAGGAACCCTTCCTGTTCAACGGCAGTATTGCTGAGAATATCGCCTACGGCAAACCCGGCGCGACGTATGCAGAGATTGTAGCCGCTGCTCAGGCAGCCAATGCGCATGAGTTTATTATCAGCTTCACCGACGGATACGACACCAGAGTAGGTGAGCGCGGAACACGTCTATCAGGAGGAGAGCGGCAGCGCCTAGCGATCGCCCGAGCTATCCTCAAGAGCCCCCGGATCCTTATCCTTGACGAAGCAACTTCCTCTGTAGACACTGAGACGGAAGCCAAGATACAGGAAGCGCTTGAGCGTCTCGTAAAGGGCCGGACCACTTTCGCCATCGCTCACCGCCTTTCGACGTTGCGCTTTGCCAACCGCCTATTCGTTTTGGATAAGGGTGAGCTGGTGGAAATGGGCACTCATGACGAGCTGGTGGCTGCTGGCGGGATCTATTCACGCCTGTGTGGGATGCAACGAGAGTTGGCACAACTGAGAGCAGTATAAGGTATGAGCAAAGGCGGGGAGTAGGCATGTCGGCGGCCAATCACGGGGTGTTCGCCGCAGGCGGAAGGATGCCCAGAGGAGACCGCTGACATGCCCGCACAGCGTAACATGATTTACTGGGAGGTAACAATAGATGGCCGTCGAGCAGCAAGAGCGCCTGGCCACGGAACTGGATCTGCTACCCGCTCAGAAGCTTGAAGCGCACCTCAACGAGATGAAAGAGCTCGAGGTATGCGTAGATGGACAGGTATACCAGGACGTGCGGCTAGTACGATCCTTCCCACTGAGCGAGGAGCGCAGATACATTGTGTTGCTTGACCCGGAAGACAATGAGATCGGCATCATAGAGAATCTGGATGCCTGTCGACCGGAGGTAGTGCAGCTTTTCTCACAGCTTCTGAGCGATGCCTATCTCGTTCCCATAGTAACCAGGGTGTATAGTCTATCACATGCTGGGCTAGTTCCCGTGTGGGACGTAGAGACCGATAGGGGACGTCGCCAAATCGAAATGCGTTCACGTCGCGACCTCACAGCCCTAGGAACACGCATCTTGTTCAGGGATGCCGACGGGAACCGTTACGAGATACCTGACTACAGGAAGCTGGATCCGCGTAGTCGTCGTATAGTTGAGCAGGAAGTATAGGCCCCCAGGTGCGTCGGGTGTGGGTAGTTCCCACACCCGATGGGGTAGGGAGTACGCGTGGTTGGCCGCCAGCATTCCCGCACAGCGTCACTTGATTTCCAGAGGGGGGGGAGTGAGTCACGGACAGATCATCATCCACAAATACGGCGCTCGCTGTCGCATTGCGCTTGGCTGTTGAAGCGGGTGTTACTATGCTCAGCTGCGGCGGGGAGATATCGCGGGTGGAGGAGACGGTCGGTCACATGGCTCGGGCCTACGGTGTACGACGCGTAGATGCCTATGCCACTCCTACTGGTCTTTCTGTCTCTGGCGAGGGTAGCGACGGTTCCATGCACACGATCGTCAGGCGCGTACCACAGACTCGCAACGATCTGGCGAGCGTGGTAGCCGTTAATGATCTCTCTAGACGAGCTTCTCGAGGTCAAGTGACTTTGGGTGAAGCTCACCTTGAGCTACAGGCTATACGTTCGGCTCAGTCACCCTACGGCCCGGGGGTCACTGTCGCGGCTGCTAGCCTAGCTTCAGCTGCGTTGGCCATGTTGTCTGGAGGAGCAGCTGTGGACATGCTAGGGGCTGCAGTCGCTGGCCTCGTGGTTCAATCGGTTACTGCCGCGATCGAGCACCGGGGCTGGGGGGGATTTGCTCGCTCATGGGCCGGCGGATTCTTGGCTGCAGCCACCGCAACTGCATTACAGCGAGTGGTACCTGCTCTGTCAGTGCACTACGCCGTGGTTGGTGCTATCATGATCTTGGTTCCTGGCATAGCTATCACGAACGCCCTACGAGACATTATGGGAGGGCAACTGGTCTCTGGCGTTGCTCGCTCTGCGGAGGCCCTGGCGGTGGCCATCGGTGTGGCATCAGGTGTGGGGCTCGTTCTAGGGCTGGGAGGGCGTTGAACTGCGATTACTCGTTGAGACAGTAGCAGCATTTTTGGGAGTCGCGGCGTTTGCCGTCTTGTTCCGCGTCCCCGTCAAGAGCGTTGTACCAGCAGGATTAGCCGGAGCCACATCCTGGGGTATATACTCTGCTTTGCTAGAAACAGGCATGAGTCGCTTCGCAGCCGGGTTCGCTAGTGCTGCAACGCTATCTGCGTTGGCCGAGTGGGGAGCAAAACGGTTGCGGATCCCGGTATCGATCCTGGTTGTCCCGGGTATCATACCATTGGTTCCCGGTGCGGACGCTTACTTCGCCATGTTGGCTTTCGTCCAAGGCCAGGACCAGGAAGGCCTACGGATTGCTGTTCAGACTATGCTCGCAGCCTTGAGTGTGGCGGCAGGAATAGTGACCGCTTCAACGCTGGTGCGTAGCGTCAGGCAGCGAGAAAGATAATCCATATGAAAAAATAAGTCGAAATCGCCATTTTGGGCAGGATCAATGCATGAATTCCGCTGTCAGTGGGGAATAGATGTATCATGACGGGATCCTAGTTCCGTTTGCAAAACCCCCTTAGGGGAAGCAGTTTGGAGGCAAGATTAATGCGCGGTACAGTCAAGTGGTTCAACGGGGAAAAGGGTTATGGGTTTATCTCGAAGGAAGACGGATCGGGCGACGTGTTCGTTCATTACAGCGCAATCGAGGGTACGGGCTATCGCAACCTGGAGGAAGGCATGTCAGTCGAGTTTGAGGTAACACAAGGACAGAAGGGCCCTCAGGCTCAGAACGTCCGCGTCGTCCACTAAAAACCCTGCAAACCCGGGAAGGCCTTTGGCAGTACCGGGCAACACCTTTCACCTTGCGAACAAGACGGGCGGGGCACCTGATAGGGTGCACGCCCGTTTTCAGCATATGCCGACATAGCACATCCGAGGGGGTCAAAGGCATGTCATTTGTGGCCCATCTTGACCAAGCAGGAGAAGGCTACATCAAGGAACTTCAGGAATTCCTGCGAATCCCGAGCATCAGTTCGCTTGCGTCTCACCACGAGGAGTGCCAGCGGGCAAGCGCATGGCTAGCCAGTCGACTCACATTAGCTGGCCTGGAGAACGTATGCATCTACCCGACGGCAGGGCACCCCATCGTCTACGGAGACTGGTTGCATGCGCCAGGGGCACCGACCATACTGCTCTATGGGCACTACGATGTGCAGCCAGCCGATCCTTTGGAGCTATGGAAGACGCTACCTTTTGAGCCGACGATACGCGATGGGCGCCTCTTTGCTCGAGGTGTCAGCGACGACAAGGGCCAGTTACTGCTTCACGTACAGGCGATAGAAGCACTTATGAGAGCGGACGGAGCTCTTCCCATTAACATACGCCTTCTTTTTGAAGGCGAAGAGGAGATAGGATCTCCGCATCTGGGCCCGTTCGTCCGCGCGAATCACTCCCTGCTTCAGGCTGATGTGCTACTGGTTTCAGACACAGGCATGGTCGCCTTGAACGCCCCCACCATCTGCTGTGGTCTTCGGGGCATTACAACCCTAGAGATCGGGCTGTACGGGGCCAACACTGATCTCCATTCAGGTCTGTATGGCGGAGGAGTCCCCAATCCCTTGCACGCAATGACACAGTTGCTGGCCAGTCTACACCATCGAGATGGGCGAGTCGCCGTGGAGGGGTTCTACGATGACGTGGTGGAACTCACCGCTGCAGAGCGGACTCAGTTGGCGGGTGCTGCTTTGAGCGAATCTGAACTGGCTAAGCGTCTGGGCTTAGTCTCTGTGGCAGCCGAGCCCGGATACACTGCGACGGAGTGTATGAGTATCCGCCCCACGGTAGAGATCAATGGTCTCTTCGGAGGGTTCCAGGGCGAAGGCGTGAAAACCGTCATACCAAGACAAGCTCATGCTAAGATAAGTTGTCGTCTTGTTCCGAATCAGGACCCAGAGGTAACCGTGCGTCGGGTGTCAGAGCATCTGCGCAGCATCTGCCCTCATACAGTACACCTAGACATTCAGGTCGGTCATGGGGGCAGGCCTTGGGCATGCGATCCTTCGTCACCGGCGTTACAGGCTGCTCGGCGCGCCTTGGAGCAGACCTTTGCGAAGCCTGTCGCTTTTGTACGTATGGGGGGGTCGATACCAGTCATCGAGGTTTTCGCAGAGGTTCTCCAGGTGCCGATCGTGTTGATGGGCTTTGCGCCTCCCGATGATAACGCTCACGCCCCTAATGAGAATTTCCCACTGAGCACGTACAGACTGGCACTACAGGCGAGTTGTCGTACGTGGCATGAGATGCGCGCGCTTGCTTAATCATGGGCCAGAAGCTATGGGTTTTGGAGAGGTGATTGGCGATGGCCAAAGCTGACGTTGGTTTGATCGGTCTCGCCGTGATGGGCCAGAATCTGGTGCTGAACATGTTGGAAAAGGGGTACACCGTAGCCGTCTACAACCGGACGCCGACACGCACAGAGCACTTCGTAGCGAATACGGCGAGTGAGAGGATTCGTCCTGCCTATACGATGGAGGCATTTGTGCAGCTTCTGGGTCGCCCGCGGAAAGTGGTACTAATGGTACAAGCAGGAATGGCGGTGGACGCCGTGCTCGAAGAGCTCTTGCCATGGCTTTCTCCCGGGGATGTGATTGTCGACGGGGGAAACTCTTTCTTCCGTGATACCGTGCGTAGAGGCGAGACGCTACGCAAACAAGGCATTCTCTTTCTTGGAACGGGAATATCTGGAGGCGAAGAGGGTGCCTTGAAGGGCCCGAGTATCATGCCAGGCGGGGATCGGGCGGGCTGGGACCTTATGGCCGAGCTGTTAGTGGCGATATCAGCCAAGGTCGATGGCGAGCCATGCTGTGCCTATCTGGGCAGCGACGGCGTAGGGCACTTCGTGAAGATGGTACATAACGGCATTGAGTACGCAGACATGCAGCTGATCGCTGAGACCTATCTGGTCACCAAGGATCTGCTGGGATTGTCAGCCACTCAGATGCGTGAGGTTTTTAGTGAGTGGAACCGCGGTGAGCTACAATCCTACCTCATAGAGATCACGGCGGGGATCCTGGGAGTGGTGGATAGGGAAACAGGCCAGCCTTTGGTTGAGCTGATTTTGGATGAGGCTGAGCAGAAAGGGACAGGGAAGTGGAGCGCTCAGGAGGCCCTCAACCTCGGTGTTGCCGCATCCACCATGGCTGAGGCTGTCTTTGCGCGCTTCATCTCGGCGCAGAAAAAGGAGAGGGTGGCTGCGGCTGCTATACTACCGGGCCCCCAACCTGACGCCCGCTCGTCTGATCTCACCATAGATGCCCTGCACGATGCTCTGCATATGGCGAGAATCTGCGCCTATGCCCAAGGCTTCAGACTGCTCCAGCAGGCAGCTGCCGAACATGAGTGGGGGTTGGACCTGAGTGACGTGGCCCTCATCTGGCGTGGCGGATGTATCATTCGTGCTCGGTTTCTGGACCGTATCAAGGACGCCTACCAGAAAGACCCGTCGTTGCCGAGCCTACTGCTCGATGCGTATTTCCGACAGGCAGTGACTAAGCGCCAGGCGGGGTTGCGCCAGGTGGTGGCTGAGGCGACGTTGCACGGCTTGCCTGTTCCGGGATTGTCCTCTGCATGCGCCTACTATGACTCCTATCGTAAGGAGGTGCTTCCTGCCAACTTGATTCAAGCGCAAAGGGATCTCTTCGGGGCACATACCTACAGACGTACTGACAAGGAAGGCGTTTTCCACACGGACTGGGCAGAGCAGTTGCACTAGAGCCTCTAGAAGCAGGAGGGAGTAGAGCTGACGACCGCACTTGAACCCTGCGTTTTCGTCATTTTCGGGGCAACTGGCGATCTTGCGCAGCGCAAGCTGTATCCGGCCCTGTACAACCTGTTGGCGGAAGGTCAACTACCTGACAGCTTCGCAGTCGTAGGCATAGGGCGCCGCCTAGACAATCGAGACGCATTTCTTGAGATGGTCGAGGAATCGGTGACCCGTTTCTCACGTCGTCGTGGGCCCAGGTTGGGGAGCCGTTTCCACCGAATGCTTCATTATTACCGCACTGATTTCGCTGATATGGAGGGTTTTCGGAAGCTAGCAGCTTATTTGACTGGGATTGACGAATCCCACCGAACAGGCGGCAAGCGGATCTACTTTCTAGCCGTCGGGCCCGAGCAATTCGGTCCCATCGCTGATCAGCTTCGAGCGAACGGCATGGTAGCCAACACGAGTGGGTCGTGGCAAAGACTCATGGTGGAGAAGCCCTTCGGCAACGACTTGGCGACAGCCGAGGTTCTGAATGCACAGATATCCGCCCTGTTCCCAGAGGAAAACATCTTCCGTATCGATCACTATCTCGGTAAGGAGATGCTGCAGAACTTAGTGACCATCCGTTTCGCCAACTCACTATTTGAACCTTTGTGGAACAATCGATTCATTGATAATGTGCAGATAAGCGTGTCTGAAGTCGGAGGTGTAGGCACCCGAGCCCGCTACTATGAGACTGCAGGCGCTTTGCGTGATGTAGTGCAGAACCATCTGCTGCAGATGCTGGCCCTCACAGCCATGGAAGCTCCGGTGGCCCTGACCCCACGAGCCATTCGAGACGAGAAGGTAAAGGTTCTGCAAGCGATCAAGCCGATGACCACTCCTGAGATACACCGCAGTGTCGTGCGGGGTCAGTATGCCAGTGGAACCATTGGCGACAGTGCGGTGGCCGGATATCGTGAAGAGGAGCACGTGGCACCTGCTTCCGTAACGGAGACATACGTCGCTTTGCGCCTCTTCGTGCAAAACTTCCGCTGGGCAGGAGTACCCTTCTACCTTCGAACTGGCAAGCGCTTGGCTCGACGCTCGGCTGAAGTGGTCATTGAGTTCAAATCAATGCCCGGTGTGTTGTACTTCGCAGCTGAGCCGCGGCTGCAGCCCAATCTGCTTGTAATCAAGGTACAGCCGGAAGAGGGGGTCGCTCTGCAGTTCAATGCGAAGGAGATGGGCACGACAGACGGCATTGTTCCCGTTAAAATGGCTTTTTGCCAAAACTGCGAGTTCCCTCACCAGTCACCTGAGGCCTATGAGCGGTTGATTGCTGATGCCATGCGCGGAGATACGACACTATTCACTCGCTGGGATGAGGTCGAACACCAATGGAGGTTTATCGACACCATTGCCGCTGCCTGGCAAGACACGACCCCCAGTTTTCCCAACTATGAAGCTGGAAAGTGGGGGCCGCGCGAAGCAGATGAGCTATTGGAACGCGACGGTCGGCAATGGCACCTGTTGAGCTGACACTGCCGACCGGGTATCTCTACTCAGTGACTGCTATCCAATCAAGCGTGATGTCGACTCCAGCATCTTTTAGCAGGTTGAAAGCTGGGCAGCGATCCTCAATGGCCACAGCCACTTTCTGAAGCTTCTTGGCGTCGGAGGTGACCACCCGAACCGAACCTGTCACCTTCTGAAAATGGCGGCATACACCAGGAACGCCTTCGAGTCCGCGCAAATCGAGCGTACCGCGTATGTCAAACGAAGCACCGTTATATGCGAGTCCCTGTTCTTGGGCGATCATGTTTAGCATAACGGACGCACAACCCGCTAGGCCTGCTAGTACGTACTCCATGGGGTTAGCGCCAGCGTCAGTGCCACCAAGGTTGGTGGGCTCATCGACGATGAGGTCAAACTGGCGTGCACGCAGATCAGTACGCATTCCTTCTGTCTGCTTGCCGCTCACCCGTAGTGAAGCGAGCTTTGGCGACGAATCCGTTGTCATATCAACAGCCTCCTCGACGATTGAATACGAGCTGCTCCATAGGATAGCCCATCTTAGGGGTTTCCAACAGTCTACACTGATCAGACGAGCCAGGCAAGGGGGGATCTCGTCTACAGAACTATCGGAACCAGTTCTACCACGATGACCTGAAGCGGGGGATGCGTAGGCTGTAGGGGGGCGCTATAGCTGGACCCGGAAGGAATCGACCCCGGCCTCTGTGCTCTGGCCGGGGTCAACTTGTTTTTACGCCTGTTGCTCTAAGGCCGCCAAGGCCTGGAGGAGGAACTGGCGGCTATCTCTAATGATGACCTCACCATCTTCAATACTGAAGTCCCCTTCGGTTTCTAGCGAAAGAACACCTCGGTAGCCGTGCTCATGGAGCACCTTCAGACATCCTACAACGTCGACGTCACCGGCACCCAGGGTAACGCATTGCCTACCTCTGACGTCTTTGACGTGGACATGAACTACGTGGTCAACCACCTGTCGTAACACATCAACCTCGTCTTCTTTGGCATTGGTAGATCGCCAGGCGGACCTATCGCCCGTTGACTCCACATAGGCTGCCCGGTGTACGTTGGCAGTATCGTAGTTGATGCCCAGCCATGGAGAGTCGGAGAGTGCCATGGTTCTCATTAGGCCCTCTGCAGTCAGGGAAAAGGTGCCGTGCGGCTCAATGGCCAAGAACACCTCGCATTCCTCGGCCACGCTGAGAATCTCGAGAAGCCTTTCTCTGAGCACAGCCCAGGCTTCGTGTTCGCTCATTTCCTTAGGCTTGAAGCCATCACCTATGTTTACCACGGGTATGCCCGCTTCTTTGGCCCACCGCAGACACTTCTTTGCATACTCCACGCTCTTGCCATCAGGGATGATCGCACCGTGGGTGCTCCACAGTGCGGTAGCCCCCCTGAATCCGTGCTTTTCAATCATCTGCCGGAACTCCCCCGGGTGGTCCATATCGACATCGATGTGAGGACAAAACGGGGGTGTAGCCTGGGGCTCGATGTACTCGTATCCGGCGCGTCGAATGCTCGCGAGGGCCTCCTCGAGGGGGTACTGCCTAAAGGTGACGGTCCCGCATCCAATTTTCACTGTTTGCCACCTCCGAACACGGTTAGTTCCCTGATCAATGCCTCTGTCGCATTGCTTCCCTCTCTCTGCTTTATCTGCAGCGCATACTGCTTGAACTCCTCTACTGAAACAGGTTGTCGGCCTCTGATTTCCGACAGATAGGCTGCACCTGCTATGGCCAACGATTCGGCTCCAATCTTCTCATCGCAAGAGGGTCTAGTACCCCCGATGATGCACTTCACGATGTTCTGCAGTTCACCGTAGTAGCCTCCTGGCTCTGGAAAACGCGTCCGATGGAGAAAACTGGGGGACCAGTAAGGTATGTCCTTTCTGTTGCCATGGGGATCGATAAGCGTCATCTTGTCTCCGGAACCGAACTCGATGCTACCTTTGGTGCCCAAGATGACTGAGGAGGCGCAGCTGTCCCTGTAACTCCAGGAGCCCTCAATGAAGACTGTTGTCCAGCCACTTTCTCGCTCAAACTCGATGAGAAAGTGAGCTTCATCCTCAGCTGTGACCCTCTGATAGACGCCATCGACAAGCCTTTCCGGCATCTTGATGCCAATGCCATCGGGCTCCGCACTCTTCACGCGCACTGGCTTCGCATCGAACCCTATAAGAAACCAAGTGCTGGTTATCCCGTGGATGGCCATATCCATAAGTGATCCGCCACCGCCTACCATAGGATCCCAGTATGAAGAGGTCAATGCCCCAGGTTCGCCAATGGCCAACGGTAGAAATATGGCTACTGGTTCACCGATAATGCCTGAAGAGATGAACTTGCGAAGGTTATACCAGGA
>JBMNJG010000005.1:0-390482 GCA_050951545.1 Limnochordia bacterium
CCTTTTCCTCGATAGGTAGCCGCTGTCTTTTCTTGCTTTTGCCAGTTTCCTGTGGGTCGCGTACCCAACATTGCGCATCGAGAATTCCTAACGGCGTTCCCTCTGGCGTAAAAGCCAAGGTATCGTGCAAGAGCATACCGAGACCCTCACCGCCGGAACCTGTGGGACCAAGCCCCTCCGTCATAGGATGCGTATTATAATCGAGAGTGGTGGTATCCTGAGGGGCGAGCACCACGGGATGCTCTTTGATACGCTCAATTGTGGCCTCCGTATGAGGCGTGAGTATTACGTCCATGCTAACCGCCTTATTGTTGAAGAATCGATATGCCGCCATCGTGCGAGCCTTCGAACCGCATGCCTCTGGTATGTTCGCCTCGGAGTTATTGTAGAAATCCTGAGCGAGTATGTACAGACGCTGCTTCAGCCTTTCGTCAAAGAAACGAACGGTGCCAAACTCCTCTTCAGCCCAGTGAGCTGGCTCTTCAGGCCGAGGTAGCTCACATAGTTGCACTGGTGGAGCCTGACACAGACTTTGCCGCCACTCAGCGCAAAGAGGATAGAGAAAGATTCGTTTCCGAACACCGTCTCGCCTTCCTGCTGTGACGCCGACTTCCTCCCAGTTGGCCGCTTTGTAGCATGTGCCTAAGAAATGAGAAGGATCAACAAAGCTCTCTACCAATAACGGGCGAACGGCGTAGCGCTCCTCCCAATCGTCCGCCAGCCGAGCAAGCGCCAAGGATAGCACGTGCGAGGCCAGATTGGGTACTTCCACCGAGGGTGCGATCAAGAAGCGAGCATTGCAGACAACCTGTGGCAAATTCGCTCTTCTGGCTGCTTCAGTCCAACCAATGTGTTCGTCACGTGCCCTGAGCGCAAACGATGCCGACGTGAAAGCTAAGGCCCCTATGGCCCCATAGATCGAGCTCTCCACCAGGTACCTAATCTGAGCGCCACATAGCGGGCCGCTCCCCAAGTAATGATAGGTATCCAAAAGAGATCGCCAGGTCTGATGCGCTTTGGCGTAGCGACTACTAACGGGTTGCACAATGATCTCACCCAACTCCTGTAGCGAGCAGGCGACCTGTGCAACCTCTATCCCAACAGGATCACCCAGATCCTGGAAAGCAAAGGTGGTGTTAACTGCAGGTAGGGAGACCAAGTCTCTACGTTCAAGCTCCGCAAGAGCTTTGCGGCAACCCATCTCCTTCGGGTCACCATTAGGCGAACGCCAATCGTTCTCATCACACAATCGCCGGGACAACTCTCGGCGGGAGATCGAAGGCTCCGCCTTGACCCACCTGTTAATCATCTCGATAATGGACTTGGTAAAATGAAAGCCGTTGATCCACATCATGCCTAAAGGCTAGCATGATCAACCCCCCGGTGTCAAGCGTGTGCGAGGACTAGGCGTGTGCGGGGGAGCCACGACTCGCTCGGAGCAGTCGCAGCGTGATGGAGGTCAATCCCCGCGTGTGCGGGGGAGCCCGCGTGTCGATGCGCCGTGCGGGGTCAATCCCCGCGTGTGCGGGGGAGCCACGGCGGTCCGTGCCAGGGTCAATCCCCGCGTGTGCGGGGGAGCCTTCCAGGCCAGATCCCGTCGGCCCATCGTGGCGATCGACGAGGTCAATCCCCGCGTGTGCGGGGGAGCCATCCACACATGCGACGCTGATCAACTCTTAGGGGTCAATCCCCGCGTGTGCGGGGGAGCCGGATAGCTATGCTGATGCCTGTCCACGAGCAGGGTCAATCCCCGCGTGTGCGGGGGAGCCGTCCGCGCAAGGCACTGAACCGATCGTGTACATACGCGATTGGGGTCAATCCCCGCGTGTGCGGGGGAGCCGCCCAGCATCTCGTTAACCCACAAGTACAACGGTCAATCCCCGCGTGTGCGGGGGAGCCCATCGCCGGCGGCGCCGGCTCCCCCGTCAGGTCAATCCCCGCGTGTGCGGGGGAGCCCGCGCCTACTGCTGGAGCAGCATCCGGAGGTCAATCCCCGCGTGTGCGGGGGAGCCCGCGTGAGCGCTTGGATCCGCGCGGGCTGTTGCGGGTCAATCCCCGCGTGTGCGGGGGAGCCAGTGCCTGCAGTGCCCGGCGTATTGATCTGCGTGGGTCAATCCCCGCGTGTGCGGGGGAGCCGCCGGCGATGCGCAGTTCACCCCGCGACAGGAGGTCAATCCCCGCGTGTGCGGGGGAGCCGACGCCGTGCCCGACAGGTATCAGAGGACGCGGTCAATCCCCGCGTGTGCGGGGGAGCCGACGGCGCAAGCCGCGATCACAGCATGGAGGCGGTCAATCCCCGCGTGTGCGGGGGAGCCGACCACCCGCTCAGGAAGCATCCCGAATGCTCCGGTCAATCCCCGCGTGTGCGGGGGAGCCGCCCTCAGTTTCTAAGCCCGGCCCTGATGACCTCACGGTCAATCCCCGCGTGTGCGGGGGAGCCGCACCAGAACATTCCGATAGGATGCCGATTTGGGTCAATCCCCGCGTGTGCGGGGGAGCCTACAGCATGCAACTCAGCGCCTCTGCGCATGGGTCAATCCCCGCGTGTGCGGGGGAGCCCATGCAACTAGCGGCATGCCTACTACAGGGGAGGTCAATCCCCGCGTGTGCGGGGGAGCCTGCTCATTCGAGATGATCCGCCGTTTTAGGGTCAATCCCCGCGTGTGCGGGGGAGCCGGAGCATGCGGGATAGACGGCAGAGTCTGCCCGGGTCAATCCCCGCGTGTGCGGGGGAGCCTAGCTGACCAAGCTCGAGCTGCTGTGCAGGGGTCAATCCCCGCGTGTGCGGGGGAGCCGACGACTAGGCCAGCTGGGATCGGAATCGGGTCAATCCCCGCGTGTGCGGGGGAGCCCATCTCTCGGCGCTCGTCAGCGCTATGAGGGTCAATCCCCGCGTGTGCGGGGGAGCCCACGCCGGCATTCAGTGATCAGCGAGCGGAGGTCAATCCCCGCGTGTGCGGGGGAGCCGCCCTTCGCCTAGGCCAGCGTATCGATGCGGTCAATCCCCGCGTGTGCGGGGGAGCCGGGCCTAGAGCCTCGACCTAGTGCTCGCTCAGCGGTCAATCCCCGCGTGTGCGGGGGAGCCGTGCGCTTAGACGCTCCGCATCCCCGCGTGTGACCATTTGCAGGTCGCGGTCAATCCCCGCGTGTGCGGGGGAGCCTCTCCCTCGCGATGTCGCCAACGCGTGGGGTCAATCCCCGCGTGTGCGGGGGAGCCCTCAGCTGGAGTCTGCGGCAAGGCGTCGCGGGTCAATCCCCGCGTGTGCGGGGGAGCCTCTTTACAAGCATGGGTATCTCGTGTAACATAAAGGGTTCTACCCCTAGCCGGCGTCCCGTTCTCGTACGCCTACGCTCACACAACGCCCATATCCCCAACGTCGTTAATTGGGAGATCGGGTGCAGGGGTGTGCACGCTGTCTCCGAGTTCTTCGACGTTGCCAGTCGGTCCCCTTCCCGCTTCCTATAGCGAGGGCTGCAGGGGCCCTGACCTGCTCGGCTTCAACGTGCAATTCGCCACCCAGCCATCACGCCCAGTGCATCTGACTGAGGTGTCGATTGGGAACCCCTGTCATGTGGATCGCATCGCTAGCACGATACCGTCTACCTCCATTAGGTTCACAGGGGGCACCCCTAGCGTCTTCACTGCCTGGCCGCCCGGCAGGCGCGGCTCCCGCCATAACATGACAATGCTGGCCTCCCTTTCAGCGGCAAACCACTCCTCCAACACACCCCAGATACGATCACGTACCGCCACAGACAGACGTACCCCTGTATAAACCCCAGGCCCCAGCTCCAGCATCGACGAGCTGAGGAACCCCCGCACCCTATCACTGACATTACGAGTCACGATTACTGTCATCGGCTCCGAGAAGCTCCTTGATCCGATTTATCATTGCCGGGATCAGCTTGTGTTTCCCAAACCAACGTGCAGCTTCATAGCGCACCTCACGCTCTAATGACAGCTGCGGATTCTGAGCCACCTTAGCTGCCACTGAAAACGCCAAGGGTACCGTGATATCAACGCGCCACAGATCAGCGACATCAAGCGTGAAGGCGTTGCTAGACTCCTCGTGAACAAAGCCCAATGGAGGCAAGGCACCCACTGCCGCTACGGCGATCTCAGCTGCCGCTTCGACGAACGTCGACGCGTGATTGATTGCCTGATTCGGGAGGTCTGCCGCTTCTGGGTTCTGTCGATCGTACCTCCGTCCATGCCAGTCCACACCGTATTTATCCGCCAGTATGCGGTAGGACTCTCTTACCCTGGCACCCTCGATACCGCGCAAGGCACTAATGTCTCGGTGGGGCAGCACCTCCCGGAATCGATAGGCGTACATCCGCCTGGCGACGCGCAAACGGGCATCTTGATCAGCCCACAGACGGGCGTGGGCTCGCGCAACGTCGGAACGTCCCTGTCCCATGGGAGGCGCGGTGTAGAACTTCACACCGCCCTCCCCAACAGCAGCAAGCAGCGTACCATGGCGAGCCAGGATCCGCAGTACATCGTGCGAGATCGTGGTCCCGGGACCCATCAGGATCATTGAGACAGTCTGGTATGGGATGGCATAGTCACCGGCGGCCATACCGTCGCTACCAGAAGTGAGAAAGTGCAGCGTGCCATCGCGGACGATCAACTTCCCTCTCGACAGCCATAGCAGCCCATGGCGATCGACATGTGGCACCCGGGCCCCTGCTAGCCCAAGGCGGCCTGCAAACAGAGGTGACCCATTCATGACGCTGGCCCCAACAAAAGCATTCCGTACCCGAATGAACGGTGTCTGCCAATTCCGTGGCCGAGAAGCTCAGTGAAGCCGTCCGCGTCGTTGACGACGACTTCCCCGCGCATAAGAGCTTGGGGGCGAACCAACTGACTGCGCTTGCGCGACCCACCTGAGAGTTGTCCGCGCCGCGTCTGACGTAGGAGGCGAAAGCCAGCCAGTGAGATAGCGGTCACGGTGGCTACCCCGTCACGCTCCAGACGCTCACGAACCCACTCGCAATACACATCGTCCCTGCGAACCTCGCCCGAGTCGCCTTCGTCAGCACGGATCAGAAACAGATCCTTCTCCACACCACTTGCCGCCTTCCGCCCGACAGGACAGCACTGGAGCTCAAAAGCCAGGCGTCGCCCCGGACGCCAGGTCGGCATCGGTTTGCCTAGAATGGCTGTGTCTGGTTCCGGGCACACCGCGAGCACACCAGGGGTGGCAAAATCCTGCAACCTCTGTCGTAGTCTCCCTGCCCCTACACTTGAGTACCCCAAGATTCGAGTAGGTCGCCTCCGATCCATGAACAGACGCCAGGGTTTCGGTGCCTGCTCGCCGAAGGCTGCGCCTAACCAGGCATGTATCCCATATCCCAGGTCTTCATCACCATCTCGCGTCTCTAGCCCTTGATCGCGCAGAAAGTAAAGCAAGGCAGCCAGATCCGGTCGTAGTTCAACCATGTGCAGTGTTGTCATCAGTGCTCCCCCCCAAGAGGCCCTCAATGCGCAATCGGCTCCCAGCGGGGATCTGGTTAGCCCAGTCCCGCAAGCCAGCGACACGTTGTGTCTGACCCCGCCCTTCCTGACCCAGTTCAGCAGGCCAAGAGGCCGTCAGCGTGGCATCGTAGGGCTGAGGCATGCCGTAGCGATCCCACACTGGCACATGTCGCAAGATGGTCAGTAGGTTCTCACCCTCGGCCATGGGAGTCAGCGGGTCCAGCAAAGGACGCGCCGGAAGACATGTCTTGCGTCCAAGAAACAACGGCCGGGCTGGCTGGCGAAACGCCCCCAACAAAGTGTCCAAGTCCGGCTCCTCGCAACCCTTCAGGCTCAAAACCAGGGTCATCAGGCCATCCATCCAATAATGGCGGTATCGCTGGTGAGTCCCGAACTTGGCTGCGGCCCCACCGCCCCGATGGTCGGGCTGCCCCCGTGTGGTCCAACCGCCTACGGGGTCACCCCTTTTCTGACGGTTCGCGTATCCGACCATTTTCGGTTGCCCCAAGTCCACGGTATGGTAGTCTACCATGCGCTGGGGCCATACATCCCAGCGGGCAGCGAACTCAATGCGCTCCTGCAGCCCTTGGAGCTTGGCGAAGTCTCCATGTTCCCATCCCAGGGCGTTCGCTGCCAGACCCGTCAGCATAGACGTAGCGGGGAAGGCGTCCACGAACCCGTGCTGATCGATCATCACCCCGCCGTAGCTTGCCATGGGAGCATCCATGCGTAGCACAAGGCCTCTCATGACCGCTCCCTCGCTATACCCGTCATGCTCCGCGCGATAGCCTCTCCCAGTGGAACAACCGTCTCCTGCTCGCGGGGCCAGGTATGTAGCGACGAGACATACCGCTGTTCACCCGTGTCACCATACATGTCCTCTAGGGCTCCTAGGTAAGAAGCCAAAGCCTGCACTGACTCGGCCATGGGATGGGCATTCGCCCTCAAGCGCACTGGGCCGAGGAAGGCATTAGCAAGGCTGCGCGGCTGGGCTTGGCCCATCTCCAGAACTACACACTCGGCGCGGGCGTAGGGTGCCGTAGCCCCCAGCTTGGCCCCGGGCGTCACCTGGGCGATGGCCTGAATGAGCAGACCCAGCAAATCTTGAGCGTCCTGCAGGTCCTGCTCCCGCCAGGCGTTCCGACCGCACCCGGTCAGGTTAGATACCAGCAACGGGATGTCCACGGCCACATAGCCGTAGAAGAGTCCCGCCCCCAACTCCATATCGTTGGCATGAGCCGCGCCGGTCTCATCCCCAGCTAGATCATCTACAACAGTAAAAAAGTCCACCTCAGTATCCAAGGCATGCGTGGTGAAGGCATGGGCGACATGCACCGGAGCGTCGACTCTGGCCAGAATATCAGAGGTAACGAAGCGCCCAAACATAGCTCCCTCGAATCCCGCCACAGGATCCTGAATGCCTGCCTGACGCAAGAGAACGGCGAAATTCTTCTTACCCTCCTTGATGCGCTCATCAAGGAAGGTCTTGGCCTCTTTCGCCTCACCTTGCCGCGCTGCTTCGTGGATGAGAGCCGTGAAATAGTCAGCCTCGGGGCGGCCAAACAAGACAGGCTGTTTCATGGCCAAAGTTTCTTTATCAAGAGCATCCTTGGAACCAGCAGCCGTGAGAATTCCACTGGCAAGATGAATAATGAGCTCCTGGGCTAGTTCGGGGTCGATCCCTTCCTGAACGAGCCGCGGCTTGAGCACCCGGCTAAAGAAGTAGCGTGTGCGCAAGCCCGAGGGAAGCTCAGTATGCTCGGTCATCCAAGTCCGCCAATGCCGCTTCTGACACTGGCTCGATACTCGCAACCGGGGGACACCACCAAACACGATTCGCTTGGCGAGCCCCGCGTCGTCCCGATTGAGCAGGCTGGCATGATAGCTGGTCAGGTAGTGAATCTGAAGAAACATTCAATATCACCTCACGCTGGTTTCTTTTCAATTGCGTAGTAGAAGTCCCTGGCGATACGGCGGTGGCACTCTTCGCGCCGATCTGCCTGACGCGCCAACAGAAGCTGTGCAGGCTGAACCCAGTTGCAGGAAACCGCCTTGGCAGCTAGAAACCGCGCCGCCCGCATCAGCAAGGTCCGCTGTGTATCCCCCTCCGCAGAAAGCAGCCTTTCCAGCCGCGCCTCACTATACCCTCCCTCTGCGAGGACCTTGCCGAAGGGTTGATCAGGGCGGTGGGCGTTGGGGCTCATCCGCGCCATACCAGCCACCAGCGTCATCCAATCCCGGCGTAGATCCTCTGTGGAGTCCCAGCCTTCCGGCAGATAGCGCAAGGCAAACCGGTAGAAGATGAGCGGAGGTGGCTGGTCAAGACTCATACGCCGCAGCGCAGCCCGCTCCCCAGTGGCGCACTGTTCGCCTTCTATCACTGCTGCCACTCTGCCGATCACCTGAGCGAGATTCGCTTCAGGAACCCGTGTGCTCATGTCTCTCCTCCCTTAGAAATGGAAAGTTATTCTCACTGTACAGGGCCCCCCAGAAAACCCGATCCGACTGTACACGGGCACGGTACCGACGCCCTTCACGCTCCGGCATGGCCTCTTGTGCTTCGCGCAAGACTCTGAGGGCGTGCTTGCTCAGTCGCTGAGCCCACTCCCGGAGTATTTGCCCCGAGTCGAAGGCCTCAGGCACCGACCACAGCCAGGGGAAGTATTCCACCGACCAGAGAGCCTCGAAGCGCCTAGCATAGCGCGTCCACCACGCTTGCGCGGAATCGCTGTCGTAGTTGATTGTGTCAGGCCCTCCCTCGAGAAATGAGAACACCGCCGGCCTTAGCACACCGCGCTGCATCGCTCCCGCGAAATCGATGGCCGCCTTACTAAGGTCTGCCAAGGGCGCGCGCCGCGCTGATGATCCGAAGATCCGCAACCGCGCCGGAGCAGGAATGGGGATCAGCTCTTCATGGAACCCCTCAGTGGTACCCTGACCGCGGATCATCACTGATAGGGAGAGCCAGACCGAGCCCTCCCAAGACGGCCCCGGTCTTTGCAGCGGGGTGAGCCGCAGATCCTCAGAGAAGATCAAACGGCGCAGCATACCCGCGGTGACTCCGTGCGCTGGCATAGTCAGGGCCTTATCATCAGCCGCACTGAGATCCACGGGCACCCAGGCATCTCCGACGACACCCTTCAGATCCTGAGACGCAATTCGCATCGCCTCAGTGGGTACAACCTCAGCATAAATACGGTCATGGTCCTTCAGCCGCACCCTACGGCAGATCTCTATGTAGAATGGATCGAGCGTCGCGAGGGGCAGACTAGTCTTTCCGTCCCACGGCTCCAGCCAGATCAGCACCAGCCCTTGGGCGTCATAGCCATAGGGCCCGGCAAGCACTTCTGCGCGATGGTCGAGCAAACGGGTGATTGCGTCGCACCACCGCCTGCCCGGCCGCGGGCTACGCACCAGTTCCACCACAGCCCGGTTACCGAAACCGCTATTCATTCGCGAAATGCCGTAGTTGCCGCGCCCTAGAAAACCACTCATAGTCTGCAAGCTTACCAAGGCATAGACCCACTCGTCTTTCTGGGGGCGAGTCACCCGGGCCCATTTGACGTCATGGTTCTTCGCCGTCGGTAGAAGATCCAGCGCATCCGTAGCGTACTCCAAGGGTTCAATAGGTTTGAGGCGGGCCTGATCGGCGGCGGGCAGTGGCGGCTGCATGAAAGCAGGACGCGCTGCGTCCTCCACCACTAGGGTCCAAGCCTCATCCCCGACTGGCTCAGCCAGCTCTCGTAATCCCGCCAGCCAATAGTCCTCGCTCTGGAGCGGATCACTGTCACCCCGACGGGCCAGTATTGCCCCCGCCAGGTAACAGAGAAACACGTGGAAGGCATCCTCTTGGTGCCGCTGGATCCCGACTAGGTGCTCCACCTCATCCCGACCCAGGGCGGTCATCAGCGCTGGTAGAGTCATCGTGACCAATCCCGACGGCGTCTGCGCCCGAAACACTGGATTGCTAAGCAGATTCATGTCGACACCTCTTCTTCCAGTCCAAACCGACCATAGACATAGTGACGATCGCCGCACAGAAGCCGCGCTGTGCTCTCCACCTCTTGTAGCACACTAACGGTTTCCGCCGGGACGCTCGGGGCCATATGGCCGGGTATTACTATCTGCTCGACACTGCGCCCAAAGGGACTCATGAACGGGCTATCAACACGCAGCTGAAGGCTCGCGGCTCCAAGACGCACGGCTACCTTCCCCCCGGCTTCATTGAACTCCAGAGTAGGGTCGCCAAAAGCCTTGTTGAACACTGCAGCCGCATGGCCTGCGGCAATCGCTTTGGCCAATTCGCCGCCCTCTACGTTTTGGCCATGGCGAGTCCAACGCTCGCCACCTAGGGAAGCTAGGCACTCCGGATGAGTAACCGCTTCCACGAAGCGTCGGTTATCTCGAGGAATGCTCACTTCTGGATACTCCGTCAGCATGCGTTTAGTCAGCTCAAGCGTACGCAAGTCGTCGTACACACTGCCATAGCCAATTCGCATATACGCCCCTGACACGTACCCCCTTCCATCTAGAGCGGACTCCAATCCCTCTTCAGGTACAAGCACCAGGCAACGAGGAATCTCGTAACCAACAGGTCGCCTCCGGAGGTGACGATGTAGCCGCCCGACCCGCTGTAGAAGAACATCCGCCGGGGCCAAGTCAGTGATCAGCAAATCTGCGTCGATGTCGAGACTTTGCTCCAGGGTCTGGGTGCCAATCAACAGTATGGGACCGGGCGGGCTGTCGCGCCCTAAGCGCGTGCTAACGGTGCTATCTAGTACCTCACGGTCTGCTGGGGCAAAACGACCATGGTGCGGGCAAATCACACCGTTGCATCTGAACAACCATTCCGCATCAATTGCGGGGTGCCCCTCAAACACTCTCAGCAGCGTATTAGCTCGACTCACAGTGTTTAGAACCATGAGCACCCGAGCCCCGCTCGCCAAGGCTGCAGCCACCCGGTCGACCACTTTCTCCGGGGCAAAGGCTACAGGAAGCAGCTCGAAGCGAACCCGCTTCGCCTCACCCTGCAAAGGGCCAGTTGTGCGGGTCACACCGTCTGCCAGGGTCACCGCCGGGTACGGGATAGCCTGGGCAGTAGCGAGATCAGGTGGCTCCTTTTGGTCAACACCGCGATGCACATAGCTGTGTCTAGCCCGAGCCCCCAGAGTGGCCGACAGCAGCATAGCCCGCCCCCCGACGGCTAAGTGATGCTCCAACAGACCAGCTAAGAGCCTCGACATGTAGAGATCAGAAGCATGCACCTCGTCCACGACCAGCAGGCTACGATCAAGGCACACTGAGCGCAGATGTGCGTGGGCAGTCTGCACGGTTGAGAGCAACGCTTGGTCAACGGTGCCCACTGCCACCGTCGCCGCCAAGAAGCGCTTGGGGCGTTCCGCCGCCCAGCATCGGTCCCGATACTGCAGTTCCCTGTCATCCTGCCAGCGATTCGCGGTTTCATCGTCGGGCAACGCCTTCTCAAGGGTTGACCCGTCCACCTGAGCGTATCCTGGAACGGCCAGAACCGTGACTGGGCGCATGTTAGAGTCGGGGAACCAGTTCTCCATGGTCCGCAGCACACGGCGATAGAGTTCCCGCGCCGCCACCCGCGTGGGAAGGGCGAAATACAGCCCGTCCACTTTGCCCGCCGCGAAAAGCGTGAAAAACCAGTTGAGAGCCGCCTCGGTCTTCCCGGATCCAGTCTCTGACTCAGCAATGACTAAGCGCGTGCCCTCATCCTTCGGATCAAGAGCATCAACTGCCGCTTGCAGAGGATAGGGGACGAAACCAAACCGTCCCTGGAAATCCTGAGGGCCGTCAGCCAAGACAGGCCGTAGATCAGTCACATCAAGGCCCACTGCGCGCATAAGGCGGGGAGCAATCTCTCGATCGTGCCGTAATCGCTCATCGAACGACACCTGCTGAATAGGAAACCAGAACGAGTGTGACCCCAGCCAATCAGCGAGCATAACCAGACCCGCGAAACGGTGGTGAAAGCGTGCATTCGCGGGCAGAGGACGCCCGCCGGGCTCAAAGGCTTCCGGAAATGCCCGGCGGGCCCAGTTCATTATCTCGGCGATGGCGGCCATTGGCTCCCATGGACCCTGGCGGCGCCACCACTTCTCCCGAGCCTGGAAGTAGGTTCCTGTCTTCCTCCCCTGAAAGATAAGAGGGCGGCCATGGTGAGAGAAGACCGCCAGGAGATAGCTATAGGCCACCTCCTCATCTGGGAACCAGGAGAACATGTCATACGAGAGCGCTTCGACAAACGCCATGTGGAGACTCTCGTCAAGGGCCTCCAGATCGAGCAGAGGGGCTAGCTCGCGAATGTGACCCGCCCGCGGCGCTTTGGGGTCGAAGACTTTGTACTGAAACGCCAAGTTGGCCTTCCCCACATCATGATTCATCCCTAGCACCGCTAGACGATCAAGCTGTTGATCCGTAAGGGTCTCACCGCTGGTGTAAGACAACGCCCGCCGGATTCCATCTACGTCACAGAGGGCGCGAAAAACGATCGCTACGTCTAGGCAATGCGCGGCTAGGGGCAGGCACCTGGGGCCCTCTTCGGAGAACTTCCCCCAGAATATGCATCTGTGTGCGGCCTCATCCGCTACCGACCCCTTGGGCATTGACGCAGACACGCGAGAACACCCCCCCTCGTACACCATCGACGATAAGTATGACTCCATTACCATTTCGCACAGGAATACATCGAATCCTGCTGATGAACCCGCATATCTTCTATTTCAGCTGAGTTAGGCGCTCCGCGATGATGCTATTGATGATGGCCTCTGCGGACTCCAATGCGGTGCCAATGGCCATTTCGCCTCTGATAGCCTTCGCCAAGAAGCTGCCTGCTGGCAAACGGAACTCTGGAAAGAAGGGGTTCGTGGCACCATAGCTCGCCATCGGTGAGAAAAGACTAGCCATCTGCTGCAGTGCATACGGCCGCTTCTGAAGATCGCGATCATTTCTTTGCGATATGCGTGCCGAAAGAGTTGAACCATGAGCAAGAAGATACTGCCTAATGTTCTTCGGTTCAGCAAAACTCTTCATGACCTGCCAAGCTTCATCCGGATGTCCGGTTGCAGACACCATGAACAGAGTCCCGGCATTGACATGCACTGTGCTCTGATCGGCTCGCGGCCCTACATAACGGTGAAACTCGACGTTTGCCGTAGCCGCCGAGATCTGATCGGCCATCCGCGTGAGAGTGTAGCCGAGGACCTGACGTTGTATGCCTACAGTGCCGTTCAAGAGAGACGGGAGACTACCCGGCCCCCTTAAGCCAGCCTCTGCGATATCCGTCAGGTAGGTCAAAGCTCGGTGAGCTTCATTCGTTTTCAGGTTCGCGGATAGCCCCTCAACCTCGATCATGGTGCTTCCTACCTGCTCCAAAGCCAGCTGAAAATCAAGAACCGCCCCCAAATCGCTGGTAGGGGTCGAGCACCCATAGACTGTTACCTTGCCATCCGATTCCCTTTGGACGAGTCTGCGGACTGCCGTCAGCATATCATCCCAGTTGGTCGGTTTGGCGATGCCACGGCTGTTGAGCATATCCATGTTGTACAAGACACCCACCGGCCACACACTAAACGGCAGAGCCCAGGTGTGCCCCTTGTAGCGTAGCCCCTGCATCACGTCCGGAAAGAAGTCCCCGCGATCCGGCATCGCCGCTAGATACACGTCAAGAGGTGTCGCTATCTCAGTGATCATCCACTGGGGCATCACATTCGCCGAGTCGTAGAAGATATCTGGTGCGATGCCACCAGCGATGGCGACGACAAGTTTCTCGCGCAGGGGTGTCACCGCGGGATGCATCTCGGCATTGAGCTGAATGCCAGCATGATCTCGGTTAAAGGCCTCCTCAAACTCACTAAGCCACTGGCTTACACCTGCTGGCTGCGATGACAGCCACATTGTAATAGGCGTCTTCGCCCGCCCCGAGCACGCCAATGCACATAGCAGACAGAAAGTGGCGACCACAATGACCCTCTTGCCGTTCACAACCATTACCTAACCTCCTATGGAAAACAAGAAAATCATATTCGCAGATGACCCTTCTGTAGGGATGGCCCTATCCCTTCCACACGGGTGCTCCTCAGGTGACGGAATCCCCTGGTCCTCGGCGAATCAGCAAGGAAGTGCACCCTCAGAAGCGGACTGACCCCGCGAACCTTTGTCAGTCTTCGGAGCGTCTTGATAGTTAGGAGAGCAGGTGAAGGAAATTGGCTGGGCCCAGTGATGCTTGTCTTATCCAGGCCTGTCTGAGTGGAGATACCGTAGCGTTTGCCACACTAATACTCCGTCACGGAGAGCCCGTGGCCGCCCTGATCAGACGCCGCATTCCCGCCAGTGATGTCGAGGATGTGCTACAAGAGACGCTACTTAGCGTCTGGACGCACCTGGGGACACTCTCTGACAGCGGGCAGCTCAAGGCTTGGCTGCTCCAGATTGCCCGCAGCCGCTGCTCTGACTATTACCGCTCGCCAAGCCGCCGTGATGTACCACTGGAGGATGATGACCTGGGGCACCTGGTAAACAGATATGGCCGGGCGCAACCGCCAGATGAAGGAGCAGAGGTGCACGACGCACTCGGCCGACTCTCGCCCCCACTCCAGATTACGGCTCGGCTCTTTTACCTTGAGGATCTTTCCATCGCCCAGATATCACGTCAGCTGCAATGCCCACAGGGTACAGTCAAGCGCAGACTGTACTCTGCTAGAAACCACTTGCGCCAGCTTCTCGGCGATACGCCGACAAAGGGAGAGAGTGAACGTGAGTGAGCAGAGCACGCATCGTTTTCCAGATCACAAACCGCCCGTTCATGTTGCCAAGGTGCCAGGGAAGTGCTTTGCTGTGGACTGCCCCGAGTTACGCTGGTGGTTCGGAGTACCCAAGCTCGGAGATCGGACCACATGGGCCCTCTACGATGGCCCGGACTGGCATCTGTCGAGTGTAACGCGCCTGCAGACCGTCGGAGCTTGTTCGGTTCACGATATCGCAGGGACAGAGATCCGCGTGGACGAGTGGGACCCTGCAGGCGAGTGGAGACACAGAGTGTGGACGATGTACGCCCACCTAACACAGGAGCGTGTAGGTTGGCTGGCAGTCGCTCGTCGTACGAACAATCGCTGCAGCATTCGAACTTTCCTAGACGGCGGCTTCGACACCGATTGGGGAGAAACCAGCCGCCTTATCGAAGACCGTGGACGCTTCAGCAGCGAAGGCAAAAGCGTCTATCGTCAGACCTCAATGGACCCCGAGGCCTTGGGCTGTGGTCTGTATACAGTAACCGTTGGGGCACAGTCCTTCGAGTGTCTGCGTGTGCTTGATCCTGGCCACGAGGCTAGCGAGAAAGGCATTCTGGTGGAAGCCTTCCTCACCCGCCATGGGCGTACGGTCGTTTTCCGACGCTATAACGGCCGCCTTTGGGGCACGGGGCCAGACAGTACCCGACCTCCGTGGGATCAACAGCTACCAACTAACCAACAGATCATCATCGACGGCGTAACCTACGTGCACTGGTACGACTGCCTGACCCACTTCGCTCTCGGCTAGGTAGGCCCGGTACGGCAAAGACACGAAAAGCGGGTTCCGCAGAACCCGCTTTTCGTGTTACCGCAGAGGGCTAGGCTAAAGCTCCAGCCCCTCCCGGTTGTCAATCAAAACAACCACCCCCTTCATCAGGGTCTGGTAGCGCGCTACCACGCCTATTGTCATCCATATCACGCACCAGATCTAGACCCGAGAATGGTTCTTGTCATTTTTTCCTCAGGATTTTGCGCACACTGTCACAGGACAGGAAGTAACGTGCTGCCAGGGCCTCGATCTCTTCACCCGCAGCATAGCATTTGCGTATCTCTGCGTTGCGCTGGGCCAGCAGACGGCGACTGCCGCTCTTCACGCCCCAGCCTGCCGGTTCGCCCTTGATCGGAACGTAGATCTGCACGCCCTGCACATACTCCTGCAGCTGCTCAACCAGTTCTTGCGGCAGCACCTCGGCTGCATTGCGATAGATCTTCAAATGAACCCCCCCGAAGTGAGAGATCACCGTAACCGAAACTCCAGATCATCACACACACCTCCTCGGGTGGGATTTGTAGGTCGGCTATTAGACCTTACTTCATACACGTCTCACTATACCACGGATTACGGGGCATCTGCAGCTTTTTTCCCCTTGATTCCGGCATCCCACAGCTCCACCAGCAAGCGATTGGCGTTATCCACCACCAGTGACTCGCTCCCCTTGCTCATCCGGGTGACCGTAGCTTCATAGCCACCTTCCCAAAAGGCCGTGCGCGTAGCCAGATATCCAGTTGACTGATTGGCCAGCGACAGGACCAATGTCCGTGGAAATGGTGAGCGCTGTTGCAGAGCCAGGCCTGTCTCGGCAAAGATCTCACCCGGTAACGAGACGATGCCCAAGTCACCGAGATGGAGCGTTGTAATCTCAAAAGGCATTGGGGAATCCTTGGCCGCTGGCAGGTTGAGGCATTCGTGCACTACATTCAAGCGGACAGGGCTTGGCTTGGCCATCTCTGCAGCCTGACAGACCGCCCCCGCCAGATACCGACCTAGACGGGCCCTTTGCCCCTCACCGCGCTGAAGCGGGACCACATTGCCGGCCGTACCCAAAGCGAAGAGGCACGGCACCTGGTAGATGGCTTCTACTGCTTCTCGCAACACCCCAGGATAGTCGGATGAGATGCCGTAGAAATCACCGCCGCCCACTACCGGATGGATGCCCACCGATGTGAGAAAAAGCACCGCTTGCCCTTGGGCATCATCAAAACGTAGCACAGTTAGTTTCGGATCAACTGGGCCAAACTCCAGATCAGGTTCAGGCAGCGGAAGGCGATACACCGTGCAGCATGTGCCGTCCGGCCGTCTCAGACGCCGGTTGAACATCATCGCTCCCACATCAGCCGTGCCGATGCGCAGGAAGACTTCTTTGGTGTCTGCGGCTGCCGAGACCGCCGCCTGCGCCATGCCAGCCACGGCGTCCTCCAACCAGGTTTCATGCTCCCTTCCCGCCATCTCAAAGACGCGTACGGCCGGGCCAAAATGCGTATGTGTGCCGAGCACAACCACATGCTCGGTGGGCATTGACAGTTGCTCACCCACCTGCGCACGTAGACGCCTGCCCCAACTCTCATCGACACCCACCAGATCCGCCACCAGCAGGACAGCGCGCACATCGCCCTGTTCTAAGTAAAGGGCGCGTGCCGTCAATGGATCTTCCACCGTCTCGAAAAGCCGCTTCCCCCTGGCTGAATACCCAGCCATGGGAACTGGCGATGTAGGAGTGATCGTCACCTGACTGTATCCCACACGTAAACCGCATGTTTCTTCTGTCATCTGTTCCACCCCCCAAGAGAACTATAGCATGCAACGGTCCTTCTGAGCGATAAACCAAATACGCCCGAGCCACAGGGGCCCGGGCGTACTTTCTATACTTTGCACGAATATGTGGTCTAGTCCAGATTGGCAGCGATGAGGATCAACTGCTTGATTCCCGTGTAGATGGGCTCAATCTCAGCCCACTCGTCAAGGGAGTGAGCTCCGCCACCTTTCCCCACACCGATGGCCACGGCGTAGATTCCTTTGCCGATAGCGGCGTTCGAATCACATGAACCCATATTGCTCAGCCTCGCCTCTATACCAAGGCTCGCCAGAGCATCAACCGTAGTGCGGATCAACTTGTGCTCCAAAGCGCCTGGAAGCTGGCCACCGGGGATGTCGGTCTGCAACTCGAAGCTGACTGTGGCCCCCGTCTCTTGCGCCACCGCTTCGCAGATCTCTGTGACTTGCTTGTCGATCCGAACCAAGATATCGCCATCCATAGACCGCATGTCAACGGTAAACCAAGCCTCGGCCGCGATAGCGTTCGCCACAGTGCCCCCGCCCAAGGTGCCCACGTTCATCACCGTTCTGGGCTCAGCAGGTATCTCAATCTCCTGGTACAAACGATCAATGGCTATAGCCAGGCTCTTGGCGGCGCTAGGCCTGCCACGACTGCTGAGGGAATGCCCTGCGGGCACGTTGAAGGTCACCTTAAGCCAGCGGATCCCAAGCGCTCCATAGGAGACTCCACCCAGACCGCCGTCAACTGCCGCCACCATGTCGATTGGCTTGTCGTAGGTCGCCAGGAAATGCTTCATGCCATTGAGACCGATCTCTTCCTGCGTGGTGGCCAAGAAGATAATGTTGACCTTGGGTAACACGTTACCGGCCTTCAGTGCCTTGATGGTGTGAATAAGGGCAACCACGGAAGAGGTGTTGTCTCCCGCGCCGGGAACGTAAATCCTGCCGTCTTTGGTAACCGGGTCAAGCACGGTATCCATCGAAAACACTGTGTCCATATGAGCTGCGAAGACCAAGGTGGGGGCGCTATCGCTTGCCGGAAGTAACCCAACCACGTTTTTGATGTCATCAATGTAGACAGTCTCCAGACCAGCTTCTAGCATCCGCTGCTTGATCCACTGGGAACGTAGCTCCTCCTGCTTTGAAGGAGCGGGAATACGAGCCAGCTCCAACCAGTCAGAAAGAATGCTCTCTCTATGGCTATCTACATACGCAAAGGCTTCCTCAACACTGGCTCCCACGGCAAGAGCGCCAAACGTAAGTAGGCAGACCACCAAACCACTTGCCAATGCTACCCGAAACCATAACAAGACTGCCCGACGTCGACTCGAACCCATGTGCACGGCACCTCCATATAGCTTTGGCCACTAGAATACCTGCTCCAGGCCTTTCGCGCAAGGGGACTTTAGGCCTACAGGGCCCAGTTAGCTCACAACAAGATGCTGCGAAGATCGCCGCCATAGCCGAAATCCTCAAGAAACTGCAAGTGCTGAGCCAACTCCCCCACCTCATACTGCTCATGAGCGTCGCTTCCGAGCGAGATCCTCACACCTGCATCAATGCACAGGCGGAAAAACTCCGGATCTGGTGAGTTGGTATGGAAGTTCAGCTCAGCGGCCACGCCATGCCTGCGCAACAAGCGCACAACCGGCTCATAGAGAAAGGTCGGCACCTCAACACCGCTGCGACGAAAGATGCGAAAAGGATGCGCGAGTACATGGATCCCGCTGGCAACCAGCCTCTCTAACACACCAAGAAACTCATCTGCCAAGCGCTGCACGTCCGTTGGCCTGTTTAGGGACGCGGGGAGAAAATGCACAGCTCCCAGAAGCAGCTCCGACCGATGTCGATCATCAGACAGAAGAACCGGCGTGCCATGGCAATCGCAATCGACCTCCAGGCCAGCTCGCACCGTCTCACTCAAGACGCGCTCCACGCTCTTCCAGTACTGAGGCATGCGTCCGGGTAGGCCTTGGTGGACGTCAGAAAAACCCTCACACCACGATGGATCTCTACCATAGTACAGTTGGCTGGTGTGCTCTGTGAAGACCATCCCGGACAGCCCAAAGAGCTCTGCCAGTTCCGCTGACACCACCATGTTCATGTTGCGCCCGCAGTAGGCATATTCACTATGTACGTGCCGATCCACCAAACCAAGGTCGGCTGACAGCTTGAGTGCATGAGAGGTCGCAGAGATGCCATCGTCATCAAGCGTGATCACACTGAAACTGAACGGCTCCTCACACAAAGCCTTCACCGCCACATAAGCGCACCCGTGATGCTGGATCAATTCTGAGCCGGCGTGATAGTGCCCGCTGATCGACAGCGTAATCGCCTGCTCTTCCATTACCTCTATGATCTCATCCCTGTTCGTGTACCCGTACGGGCAATTCGCCAAGCCTGGAGGGAAAAGCGGCACATGCTGCAAAAGGACGATAGGCCCGTCGTGGCCGTTACGCGCCGCCCGCATCCGATCGAGATCATACGGGAGACGCCTGGCATTATACCCAGGTTCCTCGGGATCCACGAAGCTCAGAAACCGTACTGGCCCAATATCGACGATGGGGGCTGGTCTTTCCATCACCCCATAGAACACGTCTGGTGCAGGATCATGATTGCCAGGAATCGCTATGACCGGACACTGTAGCATATCGAGCATTTGCTTGAGGGTCTGTAGGCGCTCCAGCGCATTAGCGGCTTGAGGAGCATCCAGACAATCCCCGAGTACCACGAGCACATCCGGTCTAATCATCTGGTCTAGACGATGAATCACCCGTGCGAGCAGAATGTCTGCGTACTCGCCCCGTCGCGTCGGAAGAGGGCAACTCGATGCGTAATGTAGATCTGTGACCACAGCTATCGTGAATGCCATGGATACACCTTCCTCTGTGGAGACTCGAAATATGTTTTGGACCACCGACACTGGTATCTACTCGCTATGACCCGTGCTTCCCTGTCTGGACGGCTGGCGATAGCCCAGCTGTTGTTGTCAGTATAGCAACGTTATTTGCGTATTGACCTCCCTTTAAGAGAGTGTTACGCTTATATAGCGGAACGTTCTCATTACCGCATATAAGAAGCGCTCACACTGATAGGTGAGCGTCCTACAAGGAGGGTCCACATGTGGCGTAAACCGTTCATGGCTCTGCTCCTCGTGTGTGTCTTCATAGTAGCGTGCCCAGCGTCGGCAGCTGAGAGGATCGTCTGGTGGCACTGGAATTCGGGCGAAGCAGAGGAAGCCTTTCGCGCCGTTGTCGAGTCGTTTACTCGAAATACTGGCATTGAAGTAGATGCCCAAGCGGTCGATTGGGGGGAACTCAAACAGAAGTTGCTCGTAGGGATTGCTGGCGGCGTGGCTCCCGATGCCACAGCGGTTACGTCAACCTGGTTTGAGGAGTTGGCGCTTCAGGGTGCCTTCGAGAACCTTGATCCCTACATTCAGCGTGATAGCTCTGCTTTCTGGCGAGATATATTCCCCTCATCATTGGCTGTATGGCAACTGGAGAATGGGGCGCAGTATGCGGTCCCCTTTGACAACGATATCCCGCTGCTATTCTACAACAAAGACCTCTTTAACGATGTGGGCATCGCCTATCCCACTGACTCGACACACTGGGACGACTGGTTGACCATGGCCACCAAAAACACCCGCGACCTCGATGGCGATGGCGTCAAGGATTACTACGGGATGACGAACTGGTGGTTCAACTGGCACATGCTGGTGTGGGCGAATAACGGAACGTTCTTTTCACCCGAGAAGAGGTCGAATCTGAACGCCCCTGCGGCACGCCAGGCTCTCGAATACTGGGCCGAGTGGTTCCGACCCAAGCGCGGACTTCTGTGCACGTGGGACGAGCTAAGGCACGTCGGCTATGACCCAGCAGCGCGCCAGTACCCTGCCCACGCCTGGAAGGGTGGGCGCATCGCCATGGCCCCTGCTGGCGCCTGGATGCCCACCCATTTCGTCTGGGATGCTACCGGAAATCAATGGAGCTTCTCGTTTGGAGTGGCGCCCCTTCCGCTCTCCTATGCTGGGCTCCGTGCCACCACAAATGAGGGGCAGGCCAACGCTGTGCTGGCCAACTCCAACCACAAGACAGCAGCCTTCGAGTTTGCGAGATGGCTCGCAGATCACGAAGCACAAAAAACCGCTGCCCTGCTAAACCAGTTCCCGGTGCGTCGCAGTGTGGCCCTTCAGGCCAATCTCTTCTTATCCAAGGAGAAATGGCCAGCCGATCGAAACACCGTGATTCGGGCTGCCGAATACGCCCGCGCATTTCCCAAAGGCGTGAACTGGCCAGTGAGCTCAGCAGAGATAAACAAGCTGCGTGACTACTTCAATGGCACACTGTCACTAGACGCCGCCATTGCCAACGTCAGCAACCTTCTTGAGGCTAAACTGAGGGAACTCAACATTCTCAGGTGAACCTAGCGGGGCCGTAGATAACTCTACCGGCCCCGCCCCGTTTCCTACGACTGCACCTGAGCTCGCTTGTCAGCCTCTCCCGCGTACCTCCCCAGCCAAGTCTTCCATTGCACGCAATCGCAGACTTCGTGTAGTTGGTCCTCATGCTGTATCACGTAATCAGCAGCGGCCCTGTAGGCAGTGGCCAGATCGCTGTAACGACCCGCAGCCAGGCCCTGCAAGCCTTTGAGGATAATCTCCATAAACGCGACTCCGTGACGCAGGTAGAACCAAGAGGCCTTCACACCCGCTGGCATAGCGCTCGCGGATGCGAGATACTGCTCTGTCAAGCTTCTTAGTTCGGACAGAACAGCCTCCGCCTGCTTCAGGTTTGCCTGATATGCTTCGTCAGGCGTCGGTTTCAGCCGGAAGGGAAGATCAGAGTCCATCAAGACGCTGAGTTTCTCCATCTTCTCTTGCACCTGAGCACCCGCATCACCAAAAGCGGCTGCAAAGTACTCCTGGCGAATCTGAGCCAAAGGCGTGCTCTTATCCCACATCGCTCGACCACTGACCTCCATGGCCACACCTGTGGGGAAGAAGTAGCGCTGCACTTGGCAGTTGACGATGCCCTGCAAGCCAAGGCGCTCTGTATCCACAATATCTCGGTAGAGTATATCCGCGATGAAAAGGCCCGTAGGCTCGATGATCGAGGGCTTCCACAAGAGATGATAATCAAAGGTGAAGGCATCTCCAGAGAAGCTCTTCTGCCATTCCTTGAGGTAGTGTACGTTCACCGCGGTGGAGCGGGGAAACACGTTACGATTTAGCTCGAACGGACGCGGCTCCTCCGTCGAGGGGCCCATGGTGCCCTCTAGCAGGCCCTGTCGGTAGTTCCGAGAGATGGGCGCAAACATCAGAATAAACCGATCGGGGTTCTCAAGTTTCGTCTGTTCGGGCGCCCACAGCAGATCAACGTAGATGAGGAAAATAAGCTTAGTGGGCAGACCTTCTTTTCTGAGACCCGCATCAATGGCATTGAGCACATCCACATACCAATCGGAGGGCTGCTTCTGACGACAGCCGTCGCACTCACAACGGTTGTTGGATCCGTCAGACATCCAGATGTGCAGCATGTCCACGGCCGGATGCTCTTTCGCGTACTGGACAATGTAATCAACCAGGGTCTTGAAGGCTCGAGGATTCGACAGGCAGAGCTCGGTATTGATTGGCACGCCGCGCCACCAGTCGCGCTTGCCATTGACCAGCGCCAAGAGTTCCTGCTTCTCAGGCGGTAGTGCCTCCTCAGTGCGAATCCACCCCAGGCCACGCACGTCCAAGCACTCACAGGTCCAGCTGTGACCCACCATTTGCAGTGCGAGGCCTCGCTTCTTGATCTCCTCTGTCAACTGAGCCGTATACGCCTCAGCCTGCTCTACCTTGAGTAGTGGTTTCTCGTTGTTCCTGTCATACCAGCGACTCCAGAACATATAGCCGTTCTGAAACTGAATGAAGTACGTGTTAAAGCGTTTCTTCGTCATGTAGCTGACCATGTCGGTGGCATGCTCAATAGAGACACCGCCTTCGATGCACACGCCCCGGTACCGATAGCTGGCGTACTCAGATACTGAATAGCCGTCGAGTTTCGCCGACACACCTTGCGGCAGAATCTCACCGTCGGCACCCATTCTCACCCAGCGACAGCCCAGGCTCTCCAGATACGCGTACACGGAAAACAGCACACTGCGGGGGTTGGTTCCCGACAGCAAGAGCTGGTCCGTGCCCATGGAACGCAAGAAAATCCCATCGTCCAGCATGTGGTTGCTCTGAGGTGCTGGGAACACCGTCCCAAAGGCGTCCCATACACCTAGCCAGATACCCGCTGACGCGGGTTCATAGGCCGAGCGAACACTAATGCTAGCCTGACCTCCGCCGATGCGCTCCAGGTAACGCGCCAACTCCTCCGCAGCAAAGCCTACCACAGGCTCATCGCCAACTGTGAATATCTTCAACACTGTGTTTCATCCTTTCTCGAGAGACCAGACTCCCGCAACACCTCTTGTAGCCGATCCGGGTAGTTCGTGATGATCGCGTCGACACCCAAGGCAATAAGACTGCGCATGGTGTCAGGCTCATTTGGCGTCCAAGCCCTGACTTCGACACCCCGGCTGTGAGCTTCATCCATCAGCTCAGCATCGATTGCGCCCGCATTGGGGTGCAGATCCCACCCCTGATCGACCGCGTCCTGCCAGGGTTCCGGAAATGGCCTGGAGTACAGCAACGCCGCACGCACGGAAGGAGCCTTGCGCCGCAACTCCAACAGATACTCACGGTTGAAAGACGAGACCACCAGACTATCTACCAACCCGTTGCGGGAGATGTGCTCGATAAGGCGATCAATGATCCCTGGATAAGCGCCATGGTAGCCCGCCTTCACCTCTACATTAAGCGCCATCTTCCCTTTCACGAAGTCCATGACTTCCTGTAGGGTAGGCACCTGCTCGCCTGCGTACGCCGGAGCAAACCAAGTACCGGCATCGAGCCTCTTGATCTCAGCCAAGCTGAGGTCGCTGACAGCCCCACTGCCATTGGTCGTGCGATCAACCTTGGCGTCGTGAATCACAATGAGTTCGCCATCTCGGCTCTGATGGATATCAAGCTCAGACATGTGAGCCTGCAGTTCGATGGCTTTCGCGAAGGCAGCCAGTGTGTTCTCTGGTGCATATCCCATAGCACCACGGTGACCAATAACACTGAAACCGTCCAGTGGTCGATGCCGCGAATTCATCAAGGCTTACTCCTCTCAGGATGATACTCCCGCCACACCTTCTGCAACACTTCCGGATAGTTGGTGCCGATGCCGTCCACACCGAGGGCGACCAAGGGCCGCATCTTCTCGGCCTCGTTGGGGTTCCAGGCCCGAATCAACACCCCTCGCGCATGCGCCTCATCCACCAAACGAGCGTCCACTAGACTCAGATGTGGATGCAGATCCCAACCCTGATCTACCGCGTCCTGCCAAGGTTCGTCAAAGGCCTTCGAGTACAGGAGTGCAGCTTT
Source organism: Limnochordia bacterium (assembly GCA_050951545.1). Taxonomy (GTDB): domain Bacteria; phylum Bacillota; class Limnochordia; order DTU080; family DTU080; genus DTU080. The sequence continues at coordinate 24,318 of JBMNJG010000005.1, forward strand.
GATGTGAGGCGCCTTGCGGCGCAACTCAACGAGGTAGGGACGGTAGAACGAGGAAACCACCACACTGTCTACTATCTTGTGTCGCTCGATCTCGGTGATGAGAGAATCAATGATGCCTGGATACAATCCCTCTCGGCCAGCTTTCACCTCAACGTTGAGCGCGATCTTTCCCTTAACTAGCTCCATCACTTCCTGCAGAATGGGCACGCGCTCGCCAGCAAACTCTGGAGCGAACCGACTGCCAGCATCGAGGCTCTTGATCTCGGCTAGAGTGAGATCCGAGATCAGCCCTACAGCACCAGTCGTGCGCTCAACGCTAGGGTCATGCATGACAACGAGCTCACCATCTTTGCTTAGGTGAACGTCAAGCTCCGTCATGTCCGCCTTCAACTCAATGGCCTTGGCAAACGAGACCAATGTGTTTTCTGGCGCATGCCCCATAGCTCCTCGGTGGCCCAACACACAAAACTCGCCGAGCGGTCGGCGTAAATTCCCTGCCTCCATGATTCTTCACCTCTCAGTATCTGAAGACATCGCGTCAAGATGAACGCAGCCGACTACCAGGAGACGGAGGCCAGCGCAATAGTTCGAGCCAACTCCTCCAAGCAACCTGCAGCTGCGGCTGCGTCCAATATGCCAAAACGGTTACGTAGCTCTCGAGCATACAACAGAGCTTTCTCGGTGTCTTCTGGCGCAATCCCCAACTCATGCGGAGTGGCGGCCAGGCCTTGCACTCGCAGTAGACGGATGATTTCGGCGGGTTTGGGCACTGCATGCGCAAGCACACGCCTGCTGCAGGTCCAGCGAGCCTCAGCCTCAGCGTGTGAGAGGGCGCCCAACGCTCGGGTGTCCTTCCCTTGAGTCTCAGCCCCCACGCTCTCTGCAGCAGGTCCGTAACCCTTCTCCAAACGCTGCTGACGAGCCCGCCTATCGCTCAAGTGATCAAGGCGAAGATGCCATTGCTCGGCAGAGGCAGCCAGACGTTCTCTGGCCATCATTGCGTGATATACTGCGGCCAGAAGAACCGTCCCCACTGCCACATGCTCTCCATGCAGATGACCCTCCTCGCCGCGGGCAAGAGCCTGCATCTCCCAGTAGTGTGAGATATGGTGCTCCCCTCCAGAGGCGGGGCGTGAGTTACCAGCACAGACCATGGCGTGCCCAGTGATCAGCAGTGCACGCATAGTAGCTTCTACCAACGAAGCCTCTGCGCCTTCTGCCCGTAGGGCGCTGCTTCGACAGCTATCCACGGCCTCGTACACACTCTTACTAAGTGCCGCACACCAATACTCACCCGTCATCACATGCCCCAGACGCCAGTCTGCTAATGACGTGAATTTCCCGAGAACATCACCGAGTCCCGCCTGAGTGAGCCTTCTGGGAGCCTCTGCCAGCACCTGTGTGTCGGCCACCATAGCCCGAGGGGGCTGGGCGGGACAAGTCAACTTGTACCCATTGACGATGATCGGTGAGTGTCCCGACAAATATCCATCCATGGATGCTGCTGTAGCCACGGCCACAAAGGGCTTGCCCATGCGGAATGCTGCCAACCGGGTCACGTCCGTAATACAACCCGAACCTACCGAGACAAGGCCATCGGTCTGACGAGCAGCCCTCTGCACCTGCTGAACCACTGCTTCTTCAGCCCTCAGCTGACCGGGGTAGATGTACCTCACCTTGACTGTCTCTGCCAAAACCTCTTCTGCCTGGCGTGTAATCGCTGCAGTATTCTCATCAGCCACTACACAAACCGCATCGCCAATATGCTCTTTGGTGATATGACGCAGCTGCCCCAGTACAGAGTGCCCCAGCCACACATCCGGCATCGCCGCTTCCGCTGCGTGAACCCTCCCGCATTGGCAATTGTCAAGACATGGCTGCTGCCATCGCCCAACGCTCATCGGTACTCACCTCCCCACCCCTGCAGCCATCTATCCTCTCGTTTTTTCGGTATGCAGCCGACGATGCCTGCATCGTGTTCGCAGGACTCTGACCTTCTTAAGAGAAGCGGCAGAAAGAAGAGCTCAACAGAGGTGAGCACCTTGACGCATTCAGGTTTCTCATGGTCTGCGCATGAGTGCCAGCGCATCGCGCAGGAGGCGTTGGAGCTCTGCCAGGTTCTCGTCCGTACGAACACAGCCAATCCCTATAGTGGTGATCCAAACCCGGGTGGTGAAGCCGCTGGCCAAGCTGTGATTAGGTCATGGCTAGCTGAGACCGGAGCCGCCATCACGGAGTTTGAACCGCCATCGGATATCTACGCGCGCATGGGAGTGACTGGTCCTGAACAACGCCAGTTTGAGGGCCGCCCCAACCTCGTGGCTGAATGGCAGTTCGGTTCGGGAATTGGACCGCGCATTCTGCTCCAGGGCCACATGGATACGGTCGGTACGCAAGACATGACCATCGAGCCCTTCAGTGGTACTATCAGCAATGGCCGTATCTGGGGCCGGGGGGCCAGCGACATGAAGGGCGGCCTCGCTGCAGCGGTAGCTGCTGTGCGAGCAGTCCGCCGTCACACTGATGGTCTCAACGGTTCGCTAGTGCTGCTGAGCGTTGTTGACGAGGAATGTGACGGCATAGGAGCCGGAGCCTTAGCCTGCTTGGATCGCGGGTATCGAGGCGATGTGGTCATCTGTGTGGACGGCACCGGGCCGACCATTCACGTCGGCTGTAACGGCGTTGTCACAGCAAAGGTCCGTCTGCGCGGCCGTGGCGGTCACGCTGCTGGCCGTAGCACAACCCCCAACGCACTGGTTCGAGCACTCGCAGTGGCACAGGCGATCAACGCTTTCGGCGACGAGCGACACGAAAGCGTAGGTGTAGGCGTCAATCTGGGGGTCTTTAGAGCGGGCTCACACCACAGCGCTATGCCCACCACCGCAGAGCTGGCAGTGAACATCTCCTACACGTTGGCGGAAGCCAAAGAGAGCCACAGCAGTGGAGAGGGTTACGGCGGTCACCTGGTGAAGAATGCCTTTGCCCAAACTGTCAAGGCAGCGGATGCACAAGCGGAGCTGGAATGGGTCAAGGACGCTATTCCGTTCGATCCTTTACAGAGCGATCATCCAGAGATACTGGCATTGCAGCAGGCCCAACGCACAATGCTGGGAACACTACCATCAGTGGCCCCATTTTACGCCTGGAGCGATGCCTGCTACCAATCGTATCTGGGAGGCATGCCTACGCTGATCTTTGGCGCAGGAACACCAAATGCTGCACACAGCCCTGAGGAATACAACGAAATAGAGCGCATAACAGGATGTGCCCAGGCCCTAACTGGCTATCTCTATAGCAGGTTGGGCGGCAGCCGCGAGGACTGAGTTGCCATGTTCGGGCTGGGCAAAATCATGAGATGAGGTGCATCGAGAATGGCAGAGTTGAAGCTCGGCATGATCGGTCTGGACACGTCACATTGCACAGCCTTCTCAGGTCTTCTCAACAATGAGGAGCATCCATATCACGTCCCGGGGGCAAGAATCACCTACGCCTTTCCTGCTGGCAGCCAGCAATTCTCCCTGAGTCGAGAGCGTGTTGAGCGTATTACAGCAGAGGTTCGCGACAAGGCTGGTGTGGAGATTCTCAATTCCATCGAAGCCGTGGCAGAACGGGCGGATGCTATTCTGCTGACCAGTGTTGACGGTCGCCTGCACCTGGAGGAGTTTCGGAAGCTGGCCCCCTTTGGTAAACCGGTCTTCATCGACAAGCCCTTTGCTACCACCGTAGCTGACGCTAAGGAGATCTTCGCCCTGTCGCAACAACATAAGGCGCCCGTATTGTCCTGCTCTTCCATCCGCTACTCCAAGGGCCTGGTCGAGCTAGGTGAGGATGCCGACGTCTTCGGGTGCGAGGCCTTTGGTCCGGCGGCGATTCTCGACGATTTCCCTGGACTGTTCTGGTATGGCATCCACACCGCCGAAGTGCTGTTCAGCAAGATGGGGGCGGGCTGCAAAGAAGTCTCCACTCGCAAGACGGAGATGGCTGACATGGTCACTGGGGTCTGGGAAGACGGGCGCATCGGCACGCTTTTCGGCTTCCGTTTCAAAGGACTTGGTGGTTTTGGAGCAACAGTCTACTCTTCTAAGGGGATTGAGCACGGGGTAGGAGCTGGGCAACCGCCCGCCTATGCTCTGATGCTCGACAAGATCCTCGAGTTCTTCCGCACGGGCGTCTCGCCAATCGATAGCCAAGTGACGCTCGAGATCATCGCCTTCCTTGAAGCAGCTAATAAGAGCCGCGAGTCTGGCGGGGTTATTGCACTCTAGGCATCAAGTACGCCCGAGCCAGGAAGGCCCGGGCGTACTCCTTCTAAAGAAGCAAGTCGGTCAATCGCATCAGGCCTTGACCCGTCTGTCGGCCTGCGCGGCATAATTCTCCAACCAGTCCTTCCATTTTCTACCATCACAAACCCCGTGGATTTCGTCCTCATGCTGTGTCACATAATCACCAGCCGCCCGGTAGGCGGCAGCCAGATCCTGGAAATGGCCCGCCGCCAACCCCTGCAAACCCTTTAGGATAATCTCCATGAAGGAGACTCCATGACGCAAATAGAACCAGGAAGCTTTCACCCCTTTTAGCATACCGTCCGCCGACGCAAGACGCTGCTCCGTAAGACCTCTTAACTCGGCTAAGACATCCTCCGCCTGCTTCAAGTCAGCGAGATACGCTTCGTCGGGCGTGGGTTCGAGGTTAAAGGGCAGGTCGGAATCCATCAGCAGGCTAAGTCTCTCCATCATCTCTTGCACCTGGGCACCGGCGTCGGCAAAAGCGGCTGCGAAATATTCCTGGCGAATCTCAGCTAAGGGTTTGCTCTTATCCCACATCGCCCGACCACTGACCTCCATGGCCACACCTGTGGGGAAGAAGTAACGCTGGACTTGGCAGTTGACGATGCCCTGCAGACCAAGATCCTCCGTATCCACAATGTCCCGGTAAAGAACATCGGTGATATATAGCCCCGTGGGCTCGATGATGGATGGCTTCCAAATAAGATGATAGTCAAAGGTAAAGCCATCTCCGGGGAAGTCCTTCTGCCATTCCCTCAAATGGTGGACGTTCACCGCAGTGGAACGGGGGAACACGTTCCGATTCAACTCAAAAGGACGCGGTCCCTCCGTTGACAGATCCATGGTACCCTCGAGCAATCCGTGACGGTAACTTCGAGATACAGGCGCAAACATCAGTATGAATCGATCGGGATTCTTGAGTTTCGTCTGTGTGGGCGCCCATAGCAGATCCTGGTAAATGAGGAAGACAAGCTTCGTGGGGAGTCCTTCTTTGTCAAGATCGGCATCGACGGCGTTAAGTAGATCCACATACCAATCTGAAGGCGACTTCTGGCGACAGCCGTCGCATTCACAGCAATTGTTGTTTCCATCGGACATCCAGATGTGCAGCATGTCCACAGTAGGATGCTCTTTCGCGAACTGCACAATATAATCCGCCAGGGTCTTGAAAGCCCGAGGGTTCGACAGGCATAGTTCCGTGTCGTAGGGAAAGCCATGCCACCAGTCGCGCTCACCATTCACCAGCGCCAAAAGCTCCTTCTTTTCGGGCGCAAGTTCTTCCTCGGGGCGAGTTCGCGTCAGGCCAGGCACACCCAGGCACTCGCAGGTCCAGCCGTGACCCACCATCTGCAGGGCAAGACCCCGCTTCTTGATCTCCTTGGTTAGCTGAGCTGCATACGCTTCCGCTTGCTCGACCTTAAGCAGGGGTTTTTCGTTGTTTCTATCATACCACTGGCTCCAAAATCTGTACCCGTTTTGAAACTGAATAAAGTAGGTGTTAAAGCGCTTTTTCGTCATGTAGCTCACCATATCGGTGGCATGCTCGATGGAGACACCGCCTTCTATGCAGACGCCCCGGTAGCGATAGCTCGCATACTCGGTAACGCAATACCCATCAAGTTTTGCTGACACGCCCTGCGGCAAGATTTCACCGTCGGCACCCATCCGGACCCAGCGGCAGCCCAGGCTCTCCAGATAAGCGTACACGGCGAACAACACACTTCGAGGGTTGGTTCCCGACAAAAGAAGCTCGTCGGAACCCACGGAGCGCAAGAAAATCCCATCGTCCAGCACATGGTTGCTTTGAGGCTTCGGGAATACCGTACCAAAGGCGTGCCATACCCCTAGCCAGATACCCGCCGACGCAGGATCATATGTCGAGCGAACATGGATACTGGCCGGACCGTTCCCGAGAAGCTCCAAATAACGCCCCAATTCCTCGGCGGCGAAGCCCACCACAGGATCATCGCCGACAGTGAACAACTCTAGCATCCGTTTCATCCTCTCCTAGACCTTAGCGGCCAGATATTCGTTATGAGACCAGCGGATGCCTGCACTAGCAGTCCCTCTGGCGCCTACCCTTGTGCACGGTCGCTGCGAAGCAGACGCATCCCGTTGAGAATCACGACGAGAATGCTTGCCTCATGCACCAACATCCCGCTGGCCAGGAAGACTCTCCTGCTCATTACCCCCACCAGCAGCAGCAAGACCACTAGGACAGCAAAAGCCACGTTCTGTCGCACCACCTTCATGATCCGTTTGCTCAGGCCAATCGCCTCCACGACCTTATGCACGTGGTCCGACATCAACGTGATGTCAGCTGCCTCTATGGCCGCCTGGGTACCCGATCCACCCATCGCGATAGCTACGTCTGCTGTGGCCAGCGCAGGCGCGTCGTTGATCCCATCGCCCACCATCGCCACTGTCCGCCCCTGAGTCTGCAGGCGACGTATGGCAGCCACTTTGTCCTCCGGCTTCAGCCCAGCCTGGACTTCATCGATGTGCAGCTGACTGGCTACCCGTTGGGCAGCAGCTAGGTGATCTCCTGTGAGCATCACCGTATGCCGCACTCCGGCCTGGCGCATAGCTTCTGCCAAGGCAAACGCTTCCGTACGAATGAGGTCACTGATCGCCAGCAGACCCAAAGGGTTAGCATCCACAGCGACTAAGGCAATCGTGGCCCCCATCTGCTCGCGCTCAATCAAGATCCTTTCTTGCTCCAGTGACAACTCCACACCCCGACTGGACAAGAGACGACGATTGCCTACCAAGACCAAGCCTTCTTCGGTCTCAACTACCGCGCCCAAACCCGGCTCAAGATGCCACTCGCGTGCTGGGACAGCGGAAATGCCCATCTCCTCGGCGTACGATAGAATGGCTACGGCCAGATGGTGCTCTGAGCGCTGCTCAGCGGCTGCGGCCAAGGATACCAGCCTCTCAGAGCTTCCATCAAATGGCACCACCTCAGTAACGCGCGGCTTCCCCTGGGTCAAGGTGCCTGTCTTATCAAAAGCAATCGTATCTACCTGTCCAATCTTCTCCAGCCTCTCGCCACCCTTGATCAGAATCCCTCTCTTAGCTGCATTCCCCAAACCAGCCACAGTGGCTACTGGCGCCGCCACTACCAACGCGCCCGGGCAACCGATCACCAGGAACGTCAGTGCCAGCTCAATATCCCGGGCGAAGACATAGATACCGATCGCGCTGATGATCACTGCGGGCGTGTACCATTGGGCAAAACGATCCAGAAACTTTTGGGCTCTTGGTTTCTGCTCCTGGGCCTCAGCTACGAGATAGATCAAACGACTAAAGGTGGTGTCAGCACCCACGCGCGTAGCCCTAACCTCCAGATAGCCCGCCGTGCTTACACTGCCACTGAGCACCTGGTCCCCTATGCCCACCTCTGCAGGAAGTGGCTCACCCGTCAACGCTGCTGTATCCAAGGCTGCTTGACCAGCCAGAACCTCACCGTCCACAGGGACTTTGTCACCCGGCAGCACCACCACGATCTGCCCAGCTTCAACCGTCTCCGCTGAGACCACCTGGATCTCTTCGCCGTCCTTGATCCGGGCCGTGCGCGGACGCATGTCAACCAAGGTCCGCAACGCTGCCCGCGTCCGAGCCAGAGTGATATCCTCGAGATAGCTGCCGAGCATGTATAGGAAGGTGACAGCAGCAGCTTCCCATGGCTCGTCGATCCAGATCGCGCCCACTGCGGCAATAGAGACCAGCAAAGGGATGGTGAATTGCCTGGCCATCAGTCCCTGCCAGGCCAGGTTGAGCACCGGAATGCCAGCGATCACAGCAGCAGTGACCATGAAATAAGAGTATTGAGAGGGGAACACCCACGCCGAGATGGCAAAGAATCCAGCCCCAACAATGGACATGAGTTTACTATGCTTCGCAATTATGTCCTGTATTTTAGACATAGTTACCCCCCTTGTATGATGATCCTAGGGGCAAGGCCCCAGCAGCCACTGCCGGGGCCCGGTCTTCGCTACTCCGCAACGCCGACACCAAACTGCTTCACTTTCGCCTTGATGTCTGCCTCTTGCAGCTGACCCTCATCGTACTCCACACTGAGAGAACCCGTACCGAACGACACCTTGGCCATCTTGATCCCCGGAAGCCTCTGAACGGCCTTCTCCAACTTCGCAGCGCAGCTCGGGCAACTGAGATTCTCCAGCATGATCATCTGACGCTTCATGAGCATCGCCTCCCAGACCTAGAATGACACAGCTCGGAGGCCTCATGCATTGACGCGCGTCAAGATGCGTCATATCTGTGCGAGATCCTTGAGTTCCTGGGGATCTAGAATCGTAAAAAGGCGCTGACCAGTCTGCTGGATGAGGCCCTCCTCTACCATCGCCCTCAGCCTTCTGCTCAAAGTCTCCGGTGTGGTTCCCAGGCGAACGGCCAGCTCTGCCCAAGAGATCGGCAGCTGTATGGTGGCTGCCCCCACAGCCTCCGCGTAGCGTAGCAGTGCGGCCGCCAAGCGCTGGCTTACATCACGTAGCCCCAGCTCTGTGATAAGCTGTTCTGCTTCGTACAGCCTCTGAGCCAACGCTTCAACCAAGGCCAAGCTCAGCTCTGAATGGGCTCGCAACAGGCCTTGCACTCCGGTGCGAGGCACCATACACACGCTCGTGTCTGAGGCAGCGACAAGATCTCCCTCGAGCGTGATCTGAGCAAAAAGAGCCATCTCTCCGAAGAACTCACCCGGCCCCAAGACTCTGATCACTTGCTCTCGTCCGCTGGCGGTGGTGCGAGTTAGCTTGAGTTCGCCCTCGGCCACGATAACCAAGTGCTCAATAAGGGTACCGTGGGCCAACACAATCTCACCGCGCCTCAGACGCCTATGATGCATAGTATCATCTAACTCCTGCAAGCTCTCCGCGGGCAGACTGCGAAAGATAGGCACGGCAGCAGCGCAGGATTCCGCCATCGTCATGTGCATGTGACCTCCTTGAGAATCGTGCAATGCTTTGCGGGCTCGGCGGCCCCCGATCTTCATCCAGCGATGGTGTCGGCGGCTGCTCCCAGTGTTCGCCGTCTGTGACAAGAGCCTCCTGCCAATGGCGTGCAGCACTGCGAACGCCAGTGCACGCGAAAAACGGCAAAATGGCGGTAAACTGCTGGTTATGTCACGGTTTATTCTGAAACACCCAGACATCAGTGTAGGCGTGTTTGTCTGGCCCTCCAGCGGCAGCAGATGGACCGCACTAACATTGGCTGCACGGCTGATGTGAGCCCTGACGAAACGAACAAGGTGACCAAGGGTGACTACTCGTCTTGCTTTCTCTCAGATTGGCTGGCGGTTCCCCAGCCACGTTCATCTATTCTTTGCTGGTACTCACCGCATCTACACTCGAGATAGTTGATGAGCTTCCGGTTGAAGTCCTGACCGCGCCGGAATGGCAGCCGCCTGTGAATCTTGCGCTTGATGATCTTGCAGGACAGCTCGTGAGCCTGAATCACGATCAGCTTGATCTTCTTCTTAGCGCAGATCTGCTGTTTGGTCTGGTCACGGCATTGCTGCTTATGGACCTGCTCAGCCGAATTCCGCTCAGTGACGCGGTAGTGTTGCGCCCCATTGAACTCCATGGCCGTATTGTGCAAGTAATAGAAGAGATCGACCTCCAGACGCTTGCCAGTTGCTGGGTTCCTCATGAAACCTGGGCGCATTCCGTCGTCGAAGTCAAGGCAATCGACAAGCGCCAAGAAGATAGCCTGCATGAGAGCCTCTCCGAGGTGCGTAGCGCGGTGGAGCTCATCCTGCACGTCTAGTATTTCTTTTACATTTCGCTTATCAACCGGGTTGTGGAGAGTGAAGCGAATCGGTGCCCGCTTGTGCGCCTGCTCCATCTCCAGCCAACCATGCTTGGCCAACTGACGAGCCGCGTGTTTGATGGTTTGGGGGCTCAGACTCATCCGGCCGGCTAACTCAGCGTATGTGAACTGCCTTTTGCGAGGTGGATCCGTAGGTTTGGACAGCAGTACGGCATAAACCAATTTGGCCTGTGCATGGATTTCAGTAGCCATGACTAACTCGACAGGCACGGAGACCCTGTCCGGGGATGGCTTCTGTGCCGCGGTCTGGTCCAGAACCCCGCCTAGCCGGTGGAGCAAACCAGCCCTCGGTGGTTAGCTTGGCTGTCGCCCTGCGAACGGTAGGCCGGGACATACCCGTGCGCCGCCCCAGGCGGCTGGGCGAGAAAAGGAAGCTTTCCTCCAGCTGATCATCCATCGTTAAGGCCATCCAAACGATCTTCTCGCTGGCTTTTAGCTCGCGAGTCAGTAGCAGTGAGAGCGGCACGTTCACCTCATCTACATAGAGAGAGTACAAGGGCCTCACCTCACACAACGATCATGTGTTCGATTGTCTCGATGCGATGTTCGGTACGTGAGGCCAGAATCCTTCCACAGCTTTCGCTGAAAACGCGTGCATTGCCGAGCTAAGACCCGGTGGCCACCGGGAGTCGATTGCATTTCGCCCTCGGATCATCGGCTCAGTGGGAAAAAGGTATCACCACTGTTCGGTTATGTACTGCCCAGTAGCTCCAGAAGGGCCACCAAGGCGGGAAAGCGTGCTCTTGGGCGGGGAAATGAGCCCTTCAGGCGGTCAAAATGAGCCAAAACGGGCTTCGCGAAGGCCGCATCGCTGCACTCTTACCACGCACACTGGCCCCGGGGGCTAATGGGGCGGCCCTCTTGCCATCGCGGCCGGATCCTTGGCCCCGACTCACGTACCAATCCGGGTGCATCTGTTCGACTACCGAGCCAGTCTCGCGAGCGTGTGCATGGTGTCCGTCCACCTTTTTCGAAATGCACCGACCGGGGCAACACCAGAGGGTCGGTCCGCAGAGGGATCCGAGCGAGTCCGCTGTGATCGCGCACTGGGGAGCTGACCCCAATCGGCTGAGTGGGAAAAGGCTATCGCCACCGTCGGGTTATGTGCTGCGCGGCAGCCCCCAAGGGGCCGCCAGGGCGGGAAAGCGTGCTTTTGGGCGGGGAAATGAGCCCTTCGGGCGGTCAAAATGAGCAAAAAGGGCTTCGCGAAGGCCGCATCGCTGCACTTTTACCACATACATTGGGCCCGGGGGCTAATGAGGCGGCTCTTTTGCCATGGCGGTCGGATTCCTGGCTCCGACTCACGTACCAATCCGGGTGCATCTGTCCGACTACCGAGCGAGTCTCGCGAGGGCGTGCATGGTGCATGGTGTTCGCCCACCTTTTTCGAAATACACCGACCGGGTTAACACTGAAGGGTCGGTTCGCAGAGGGACCCGAGCGAGCCCGCTGTGATCGCGCACTGGGGAGCTGACCCCATCGACTGAGTGGGAAAAAGGTATCACCACTGTTCGGTTATGTACTGCCCAGTAGCTCCAGAAGGGCCACCAAGGCGGGAAAGCGTGCTCTTCGGCGGGGAAATGAGCCCTTCAGGCGGTCAAAATGAGCAAAAAGGGCTTCGCGAAGGCCGCATCGCTGCACTTTTACCACGTACATTGGCCCCGGGGGTTAATGGCGCGGCTCTCTTGCCATCACGGTCGGATTTTTGGCCCCGACTCACGTACCAATCCGGGTGCATCTGTCTGACTGCAGGGCCTGTTTCGCGAGCGTGTCCATTGATCCGTCCATTCTGTTCGAATGCACCGACCGGGGCTACACCGAAGGGTCGGTGCGCAGAGGGATCCGAGCGAGCCCGCTGTGATCGCGCACTGGGGAGTTGACCCCATCGACTGAGTGGGAAAAAGGTATCACCACTGTTCGGTTATGTACTGCCCGGTAGCCCCAGAAGGGCCACCAGGGCAGGAAAGCGCGCTCTTCTGGGGGGAAAAGAGCCCTTCAGGCCGTCCAAACTAGCCAAAAGGGCTTCGCGAAGGCCGCATCGCTGCGCTTTTACCACGTACATTGGCCCCGGGGGCTAGTGAGGCGGCCCTTTTGCCATGGCGGTCGGATTCTTGGCCCCGACTCACGTACCAATCCGGGTGCATCTGTCCGACTACCGAGCCAGTCTCGCGAGCGTATGCATGGTGTCCGTCCATTCTGTCCGAATGCACCGACCGGGGCAACACCGAAGGGTCGGTCGGCAGAGGGACCCGAGTGAGCCCGCCGTGATCGCGCACTGGGTAGCTGACCCCAATCGGCTGAGTGGAAAAAGGCGATCGACACTGTTCGGTTATGTACTGCCCGGCAGCCCCAGAAGGGCCACCAGGGCCGGAAAGGGTGCTCTTCGCGGGAAAAAGAGCCCTTCGGGCCGTCCAGATCGGCCAAAAGGGCTCCGCCAAGGCCGCATCGCTGCACTTTTGCCACCTACACTGGCGCCGGGGGTAAATGGGGCGGCTCTTGCGGCATAGGGCACTGTGAGCCATCCGTGGCAGTATCTGGCCTGGAAGCACTTGAGGCAGGATTTGACGCATCCGTTAGCCAATTGGTGCCCACGTAGATGCGATTACGTCACGCGGCGGGCGCCCTACAGAGCGCCCGAATTGAGTACTGGAGAGATCACTACCAATGGACGATGCACAAAGACTTCTTCTTAGTGGAAACGAAGCTGTAGCCCTCGCTGCTTCGCACTGTGGGGTAGCACTCGGTGCGGGATACCCAGGTACGCCCTCCACAGAGATTCTGGAGACCTTTTCGGCACTGGGCGGTCATGCCCAATGGGCACCGAACGAGAAAGTAGCTGCTGAGGTCGGGTTGGGTGCAGCCTTTGCCAACGCTCGCGTGTTGGTCACCATGAAGCATGTGGGCCTCAACGTTGCCGCCGATTGCTTGTTCACGATGGCCTACACTGGTGTATCAGGAGGCTACGTGCTAGTTAGCGCTGACGACCCTGGCATGGCCTCCAGCCAAAACGAACAAGACACCCGCCGCTATGCTGAAGCAGCGGGGGTACCGTTGCTTGAACCATCTGACGCGCAAGAGGCCTATGACCTTCTATGGTTGGCGTATGATATTTCCGAACGCTGGCAGTTACCCGTCATCTACCGCATGACCACGCGCGTGTGTCATACCAAGAGCCCGGTCACGCCTCGTGGGCAAACTCGCTTGCCCAATGAAACGCGTTTCGTCCGCCAGATTCAGGAACGCGTCATGATCCCCGGGCATGCGCGCCCCGCGCACCGACGTCTTCGCCAGAAGCTCGACGAGCTCCAAGCCTGGAACGAAGCGGAAGGGCCCAACCAAGTGATAGAGGGTAACAAGACATTAGGTATCATCACCTCGGGCGTCTCATTCCACCACAGCAGAGAAGCTGCCCCCGCAGCGCGTCTTCTCAAACTCGGCATGCCCCATCCTCTGCCCGTACAGACTATCCTGGATTTCATCGCCTCGGTAGACGACTGCTTGGTGGTAGAGGAAAACGACCCCTGGTTGGTCAATGCCATTCGGGCGGCTGGTGGACATGTCAGAGGAAAGAACGACGCCATCTTTCGCTTTGGCGAACTAGACGTAGACCGGGTGCAGCGGATTGTGGATAACGACATCTCTCCCGAGGCCACAGCCGCCAAAGGAAGAGCTCCCGAGCTCTGTCCCGGTTGCCCACACCGAGCCACTTTCAGTATCCTCAAGCGGCTGAACTGCATCGTAGCTGGCGACATAGGTTGCTACACCCTGGCCGCTCTGCCCCCGCTGCAAGCAATGGATACGATGATCGACATGGGGGCAGCCATAGGGGTCGGGCTTGGTCTGCGGCACGTACTCCCCCCGGAGGAGGCCAAGCGTGTGGTCAGCGTGATCGGCGACAGCACGTTTGTGCACAGCGGCATCACGGGATTAGCAGAGATGCTATACAATCCGCCACCCACGGGCCACGTAGTCATTATCCTGGACAATGAGACTACAGCCATGACTGGCCTGCAGGAGCATCCGGGTACAGGGCATCGTCTGGATGGCTCCTCCTCGACTCGCCTCTCATTTGAGAAGCTGGCCGTGGCCATGGGTGTTACGAACGTGCATGTTTTGAGTCCCGTGCGGGAGGCAGAAGCATTCGAAGCGGCAGTAACCGAGGCCCTCGCCTCGGAAGCCTTGACGCTTATCGTCGCCCGCCAGCCGTGCATTTTAGCCAGCAAGAAACGGGCCCGCGCAAAGCAGCCAGAGGAAGCGCGCGAACTCGAAGCCAGCTGTGCGCCTCTGGTTTGCGCCCCGCAGGCTTCCGTAATCAACGTGCGCTTCGCCGGACTGGGCGGCATGGGCGTGGTGACTGCTTCCGATATCTTCGCCGACGTGGCCTTTTGCGCTGGTTACGATGTCAAGAAGGCAGATGTACATGGCATGAGCCAAAGAGGCGGCTCTGTCTCCAGCGACGTCCGTTTCGGATCAGCGGTCCACAGCCCCATGATCCCCTCAGGCCGCTGTGACATGCTAGTGGTCATGTGCGAAGACCAAGTGGAGGTGCATGCCTCGCAGCTGCGAGATGGTGGTACACTGATCAGCCCACAGGCCATCGATCTCTCTCAGCTGAAAAACAAGAAGGCACTCAATGTAGCACTGTTGGGGGTACTGAGCACATATCTGGACTTCCAGACTGCAGACTGGCTGCAAGTGTTGCGCAAGCGATTCCCCGAAAGGCTCTATGAGGCAAACCAAGAAGCTTTCCTTCTCGGAAGAGGGGGCAGATGACATGACCGTCCAGTGGAACGATGTGGCGGGTAGCTTCAACCCGGAGAGTGCTCCGGACTACCTCCCGGAGCCCCAATTGCGTCGACTCCAGCTACAGCGACTCCAAGCGATTGTCCACCGAGCCTATGAGCGTGTAGACCATTTTCGTCAGCGTCTGAATGCCGCTGGTGTGAAGCCTGACGACATCCGTGAGTTGGAGGACATCCGCCTTCTGCCTTTTACGGAAAAAAGCGACCTTCGGGACACCTACCCCTACGGTCTGTTCGCCAGCCCCATGAGTGATATCGTCCGTCTTCATGCCTCCAGCGGCACCACAGGAAAGCCAATTGTGGTCGGCTACACGCAGCAAGACATGGAAGTCTGGAAGAATGTGATGAAACGGACGTTTGCCGCTGTGGGTTTGCATCGCCGAGACATCATCCAAAATGCCTTTGGCTATGGCCTCTTCACTGGTGGGTTGGGAGTACACTACGGGGCCGAAGCGTTGGGAGCTACTGTGGTTCCCATATCCGGCGGCCACAGTGATCGACAGATCATGGTGATGCGAGACTTCGGAGTCACAGCCATCTGCGCTACACCGAGCTACTTCGTTCATCTTATTGAGGTAGCAGAGCGCATGGGCATAGAGTTGCGATCGCTTCCGCTACGCACGGGCATCTTTGGCGCCGAGCCTTGGACAGACCCGATGCGCCGCTATATCGAGGAGAAGGCAGGTATCAAAGCTTACGACATCTACGGACTCTCAGAGATCATTGGCCCCGGGGTGGGCAGCGAGTGTGAAGAGCAAGACGGCCTGCACATCCACGAAGATCACTTTCTAGCGGAAATCGTAGACCCTGTCACTGGAGACGTCATGCCTGAAGGCAAAGAAGGTGAGTTGGTACTCACCACCCTCAGCAAGGAAGCGATGCCTATCGTGCGCTACCGCACCCATGACATCACCCACCTCATCCCGGAGCCCTGCCCATGTGGCAGAACAATTCGCCGCATGTCTCGCGTTGGCCGACGTACAGATGACATGTTCATTGTGCGTGGCGTCAATGTCTTCCCAGCTCAGATTGAAGCAGCGTTGCTACGGGCAGAACGCGATCTTCCTCACTACCAGATCATCCTGTCGCGCAAGGCAGGCCTAGACCAGATGGAGGTCCAAGTCGAGGTAACAAAAGAGTTGCTCGGCGACACCATCAGTCAAATGGAAAGCCTGCAAAGGAGATTTGCCAAGGCCATTGAAGACGTGGTAGGTATTCGAGCTACTGTCACCTTAGTGGAGCCCCAGAGCATCGCCCGCAGCGAAGGCAAAGCAAAGCGGGTACTCGACACGCGCAAGGAGGACCAGATATGAGACTGCAACAGGTGTCGGTTTTCCTTGAGAACAAGACAGGACGCCTCAATTCGGTGATCCACACGCTTGCCACCGCAGGCATCAACATTACCACCCTCACCTTGGCGGACACGCAGCAGTTCGGAATCTTGCGACTGATCATTGAGAACTGGCAAGAGGCCAAAGCGGTACTGGAAGAGGCTGGCGCAGTAGTCAGGGTGACCGACGTGCTGGCGTTGGAGGTCAAAGACGAGCCCGGTGGATTAGCTGCGATTTTGAGCACCGTGCATGACGTCGGTGTCGGAGTGGAGTATATGTACGCCTTCACAGTCAAGGCCCAGGAGCACGCGGTGCTCATCTTCCGCTTCGATGACATGGATAAGGCCATCAAGGCGTTGTGTGAGCGCGGCGTGCACCTCATCTCGCCAGCGCAGCTGTTCAAGCATCCCAGTGCATAAGCGCTCAGTACACAACAGCGGCTCTCATCCGAGCCGCTGTTGTGTACTATCCGCTACTTTACACGAACGCACCAGTTCCAGCCGTTGTTGTTGTCCCAGTTGTTTGCCGTATCTTTGAAACACATGTTGATCTCACTCTTCGCGTCTGCCTTGACACTCGTCCTGAAGGATCCATCCACGTCCCTAGTCATCCAGATATCGCTGGGCTCTCTCCAACCGTCAAAGCCGCAGTGAAGCAAGACGCCACTTGCCCCAGAGTTGCGAAGCAAGCCTGCATAGGTGACATCAACGCTGTCCTTGGTTTTCACGGACTCCTTGCTGACATGAACGCCATTATCTAACCACATGAGCGTCACCTCCGTGACGTAGTATCACCATCGAGCAGATCACTATCCGCGATCTCCCAGGCGTCAACATCACGAGTGGCTACTACGGCGCTACCCAAGCCAAAGAGGTCAGGCGACACCACATCGCCGCGTCGCACAGGGGCCGTAACCATCACACTTCGCAACTCGTCGCGAAGACGGCGCACTTCATTCCGAGGAACAGGCTTCTCCGTCTTCACTGGTAACAGACGCTCCGTACCGCCGATTACGCGTACGGTGGTGGTTAGCGTCCTACGGGGATCAGTGTGTTCTAGCGCAGCGAATTCCTTGCCCCGCTTGCATTGGTAGCCGCGTATGTCATGAATCTCGTGACCAGAATGCTCTACTTCCAGGCTGCAGCCCAGTGGGCAGCCGATGCACAGATACTTCGTCAGTGTAGTGGACATAACACTGCCTCCTCCGCAGAACCACACATCTGCCACCTAGGGCAAACGCAACTCCACAGGCACCGTTGCCCCCTGAAAACCACGGAAATGCTCTGGCTTCACGCGCAGAGTGATCATCTCGGCCGGGAAAGCATAGCGCAACCTCTTCTCGTAGAGATCACCCAAGGCAATACTGCATCTTTCCTGGGGGCGACGAACACGCAGATAGACGGTGTGCTCCCGATCCGTGGAGATGGTATGTGGTACGCAGTAGGCTATGCCGGAGCCAGGTACCAGCTTGATCGTGTCTGCTAACGGTTGTTGACCCGTAGCATGGGCTCCGGCACTTCGGCCTGCCAAGAAAGCCTCCTCAGTGACGAAGTCCACGAGATCATGGATGTGAACAACGTTACCACAGGCGAAGACGCCTGGCAGTGAGGTCTCCATCGTACTGGTGACGATCGGGCCGTTGGTCACGGCGTCCATCTGCAGTCCGAGGTGACGAGAGAGCTCGTTCTCGGGAATGAGGCCAATGGCCAGAAGCAACGTATCGCACGCGATCTCGCGCCCTCTGCCCGGAATGGGTCGCAGCTGCTCATCTACGGGGGCCACTGTGACCTTCTCCAGACGATGGCGACCGTGGATCTCAGCCACGGTATGCGAAAGCGAGAGCGGAATGTCATAGTCATGGAGGCACTGCACGATATTGCGATTAAGTCCGTTGGCGTAGGGCATGATCTCGTAGACTCCACACACCTCAACACCCTCAAGCGTAAGGCGTCTGGCCATGATTAGCCCGATATCGCCTGATCCGAGAATAACCGCCCTGCGGCCAGGCAAATACCCCATGATATTGACCAGCTTCTGAGCAAGCCCCGCCGTCAACACACCCGCTGGTCGAGAACCAGGAATGTGAATAGCACCCCGGGTACGTTCCCTGGCCCCCATAGCGAGCACCACGGCGCTGGCCGATATGGTCTTCATCCCGTGAGCAGTCGAGATGAAGGTGACATGCAGCGCAGGGTTGATATCTAGCACAAAAGCATCCGTTACGACGTGAATCCCTTCAGCTCTGATCTGCTCAAGGAAGTTCTGAGCGTACTCCGGCCCCGTCAGCTCCTCCTTGAAGTAGTGCAGCCCGAATCCCGCGTGAATGCACTGCCACAGAATGCCGCCGGCTTCCTTTTCCCGGTCGATGATCAAGATCCGCTGAGCTCCAGCCTCGCGAGCACCCAACGCCGCGGCCATACCTGCGGGCCCTCCCCCGATCACCACCACGTCATATTCAGGCCACAGTTGCCTGCTGCACGCATTCACAGCGGCTTCGCCCCCTCCACTGGTTCAACAGCGATCCACGACGCCCCATCGCCTTTGGTGATGTCCGAAAGATCCACCCTGAGCTCTCTGGCCAACAGCTCCATACAGCGCGCCGTACAGAAACCGCCTTGACAGCGCCCCATGCCAGCCCGCGTACGAAACTTCAATCCGTCCAGGGTACGCGCCCCCGCCCGAATGGCTGCCAAGATCTCTCCCTCAGTCACGTGCTCACAGCGACAGACGATACGCCCATAGCTGGGATCCTTCTCGATGAGACGACGCTGCTCATCCCGACTCAACTCAGCGAAGCGAATCCACTTGGGCAGCGCAGGCACGTAGTCATCTCGATGCACCAGCTGTAACCCCTCGTCTGCGAGAATGGCCACAACACGTTGAGCGATAGCTGGAGCCGCAGTAAGCCCAGGTGACTGAATGCCAGCCACGTTGACGAATCCTGGCAATGTCGTGGCACCAATAATGAAATCCTCTGAAGGAGCTACCGCCCGTAGACCTGCAAACTGCGCAATGCAGTCACGCTCAGAGATCGCTGGCACCAATGCTTTCACGGCTCGGAAGACCTCTCGGAAACCAGCCTCCGACGTGGTCCAATCCTCTTTGCTTGGGACGAAATGCGAGGTCGGCCCCACCATGATGGTTCCCTCCACGGTGGGGATCACGAGAATGCCCTTGGATGTCTCACTGGGACACGGGAAGATGGTACGCTTGACTAAACCCGCCAAGCGCTTGTCGAGAAGGTACTCCTCTCCTTTGCGGATGCGCAGCGTGAAATCGCCGACACCAGCCATGGCTGCCACCTCGTCGGCATGAATCCCTGCGGCATTGATCACGAAGCGAGCCCGAAGATCACCCCTAGAGGCCTCCACCAAGAGTACGCCCTCTTCGCGGCGAATACCAGTCACCTGGTTCTCCAAGGAGATCTCCACCCCGTTGCACCGAGCGTGATGTGCCATCTGCATGCAGGCCTCATAGGGGTTGACCACCCCTGAAGTGGGAGCATACAAAGCAGCCTGCACCTGAGGAGCAAGGTTTGGCTCCTCTTGCCGTATACGCTGCTGATCCCATAGCTCGAGACCCGGTACGCCCTTGGCCTCGCCTTGCCTCTTCAGTCTCTTTAAGACCGCTGCTTCCTCATTGGTCCGGGCGACAGTGAGTTCACCCACACGCCTGAAGCCAAAACCCAGATCCGCCTGGAGTTGGTCCCACATCTGATTGCCAGACCACTCCAAATCCCCTTTGAGCGTCTCACGGGAGGAATGGTGTCCAGCATGAATGATACCGCTGTTGGCCTTGCTGGTGCCCGAAGCTACATCAGAGCCTTTCTCCAATACGATGATCCGCAAGCGGTAACGTGCCAGCTCGCGCGCGATGGCGCAACCTACGATACCACCGCCCACAATAGCCACGTCGTAGAGCAATTCTACCACCTCATAAAAAAAGAGGCACTCCTCCCTGGGGGAGGAGCCCTCTCTATATCGCCGTGCTCCTGCTTATCACATGCTATTCACTTCATCAGCTTAAGAGTAGCTTGAGCATCAGCGTTTGTCAAGAACCGCCCCCACAGGTAGGTTGCCGCAGGAACCCGATGTACACTCAGCGAAGGCTCCTACCTAGACAAGGCCGAAGGGAGAATGTGGATCATGCGCCCCACGAAGGTGTCGCCCCGAGGATTTCATTCATTGCTGCAGGGTTGTCGGGTTATCCCCGGCCTGAAAACGCTTCACATGCTCAAGCAAGCCTTTGCTGTTCAGGCTCCAATCCTTTTCTTCCTAACGGGAACTATCTTTACTCTTCGTGAAGCCGTCCGTCACTGCAACGAGCAAGGAGTGCTCCTGTTTGCCCATGTGGATCTTCTGCAAGGCATCGGCAAAGACCCAGAGGGCATGCGCTATCTGGCCCATGAGATCGGGGTCAGTGGCATCTTGAGCACCCGCAGTTTCCTTATTAAGGCAGCCGCGAACGAAGGACTACTCACTGTCCAGCGCCTGTTTGCCCTGGACTCTGAGGCACTCAAAACTGGTCTTGATGTCATCAAGACCTCCCGCCCGGATGCTGTAGAGATCCTCCCCGCTCTGGTGCTACCGTCCATTTCGCACCGGTTTCCCTTTGCCGAGCTACCTCCGGTGATCGCAGGAGGGTTGCTCGAAACGCGCGCCGAGGTAGAGGCCGTTCTGAAAACGCCCGTGGTGGCCGTGTCTGCCAGTCGGCCAGAACTGTGGCGCTGCAGCGGAAGCTAGGCACGCGTCCGAGCTGCACTCCCTAGAGGATCTTTGCCCCAGCGGCCCGATCAATGTACAGAGTCGCGCTGGCGTGCTTGCGCATGATGGAGGCCGGGCATGAGGTCGCTATTGGCCCGTTGATCGTCCTTTCTACTGCTTCTGCCTTAGTAGGACCTGGCACGATGCAGTGGATCTCTTTCGCCTCCATAATGGCCGGTACCGTCATTGTCAATGCATGAGTGGGTACAGCGTCGATATGGGGGAAGCAACCGTCGTTGACCTGCTGTTGTCTGCAGACCTGATCTAACTCAACCACCTTGACGGTCTTCGGATCGCTGAAATCTGCCACAGGGGGATCGTTAAACGCCAAGTGCCCGTTCTCCCCAATGCCCACACAAGCGATATCCAGAGGATTCGCCTTCAGTAGGGCAGTGTAGCGTTCACACTCCGCCTCAGACTCGGCCGTGACGTCGATCAAGTGAATCTTGCCAAAGGTGACCCGCCCAAACAGGTGGTCCTCGAGATACTTGGCGAAACGTTGAGGTGCACCAGCCGGAAGACCGATATACTCATCAAGATGGAAAGCCGTTACCCGAGACCAATCGATCCCCTCCGCTGCGGTCAGCGCGTCCAGAAACTCGTTCTGTGAAGGTGCGGCCGCAAACACCATGCTGACGCGATCTTGAGACGCCAGTAACGAGCGCATCTTGTTGGCTACTGCCTGGCCAGCTGCCGCACCCATATCTTGCCGGGTCTCGTAGATCTTGACCTGCAACTGATCGGCGGCGCGCGTGGCCACGGGCTTTACACCATTCTTAGCCATCTGTCTACTCCCCTTTTCTGGATGATCTTGCCCAAATTCCTTCGTCATCAAGCTCCTAAGTCCCTTCCAACTTGGCGCGGTGCCCTATGTTCGGTAAAGTAAGGGTGCTAAGCCGAATAACCCTCAAACAAGGAGCATGCGTGTCGACGGCCAACCAGCGCGAAAGTTGAGGCCGCCGGCATGCCCGCACAGCGTAACATGATTTTCTAAGGAAGTGAGAACCCGTGCATAGCATGCCCGCTGGCGTTGGCAAGCTTGTCGCTGTCGACCGAGATGCTAACCGATGGAACCTGATTGGCGACACGCCCACACCTGTTACGCCGCAGTTTTTCGCAAACCAGGCTATCGTGAAGTCATTGGAGGATGAGCTGCTTCTCCAAGTACTCCAAACGGCGCAGATCCCTCATCTCAGCCACCTGGGCTATACGGCAGACGCTCACCTCGGTCGCGGGACTGCCATTGGCACTACCATGGTAGCGAACCTAGACGAAGAGCCCATGATCTCTGCCTCTACTGTCGGTGTCGATATCGGGTGCGGGCTTAGTGTCCAGCTTACCCCGCTGTCTACCTATGATCTACAAGATCAATCCACCATCCGTTCCTGGATGAAACTGGTAGAGAAGGCCGTCAGACCTGGAGAAGGTCGCAAGAGCCCCTACAAACTGAATGGAGACGAACTTTGGGCCGCAGCAGTCGCTGGGCCAGCGAGTGTTCGTGGCAGCTTAGCCCGGCTGTTAGCAGCCCCGGAAGAAGGCATGCACATCGAAGACAGCCATCTGCACGTTGTGGCAGCAGCTTCAGCCAGTGGAATCACCCTCAAAGACGCGAAAGAGCACATCAGTAAGCGCGCCTGGCAACGAACCCATACCACTGTCGGCACTCTTGGTGGGGGCAACCATTTCCTCGAGTTGCAGGTCATCAGAGTGATGCCGGGCATGCATGATCTGGCCAGCACCTGGGGCCTGCGCGACGGCCAGGTGGTGGTGATGCTGCACAGTGGATCAAGGGGCGGCGGTCATCAGATCGCGCAGGAATACGAGAAGATGATGCTGGCCGAGATGAAAGCCCGTTCTCTACCCCGACCCAACCCAGAGATCGCTTACGTGCCCTTGCATACACCTCTTGGCGCTGCTTACATGCTCGCTCAGGCCTTCGCCCTCAACGTTAGCCGCCTCAACCGCATGCTGATGCGCAAGGCTATCCGTCAAGCATTCAACACTGTCTACGGAATCAACGAGTCAGAGATCGAACTGCTCTATGACATTGCCCATAACTTCTGCGCCTGCGAGGAACACCACGGTCAGCAGTATCTCGTACACCGCAAAGGAGCCACAAAGGCTCTTCCTGCTGACCACCCCGGCAACTCACCGATCTTCAGGACAACCGGGCATCCCGTGATCATCCCTGGCAGCATGGGGGCTCGGTCACGCAGCTACATTCTAGTGGGGCAACCCAGCGGAGCTGTCAATTACTACACTGTCAACCATGGTGCTGGCCGTACCATGTCGCGTCGTCAAGCCAGACAACGCATTGGCGTGGAAGAGTTTGAGGCCAGCCTCACCTACACAAAGGAGGAGCTGTCAGAGCTTCCGTTTTCGCTTCCCGTAAGCCAAGTGATGCTCAACAAGCGCGACCTCCGAGAGGTCATCGATGAGGCACCAAGCGCCTACAAGGCGTCGAAGGAGATCATTGATTCCGTCGTCGGGGCTGGTCTAGCCAACGTAGTCGCCGAGTGTCTGCCAGTCGCCTGCATCAAGGGATAGGTCTGTTGACTCAGAAGCGGACCGGGTGTATACTCATCTCGTAATCTAACGAGATGAGGATGATGAACAGATGCTCCCGGAATGTCTTTCCGTCATGAAAGCAGCCAGCGATGGCACACGTCTACGCATCCTCAAGCTGCTGCAAGGGCGCGAATTGTGCGTCTGCCAGATCATGGCTGTTCTTGATATGAGCTCCTCTACGGTCTCTACGCATCTGGCGACCCTACGCCAGGCGGGGCTCGTACGCGATGCTAGAGAAGGACGCTGGGTCTACTACTCGTGGGAAACACAGCACCGCAATCCCTACGCGATACCCCTTCTGACTCTACTACGGAGCTGGTTGGAGAACGACTCCCAGATCGAGGCAGACAACGCCCGACTGCAGCAGATCACCCAAATGCCCCTGGACGAGCTCTGTGTTGAACGCGGAAGAGTAAAACTCACCGAAAAGGAAGGCGAACTGCTATGACCACCAGACGAGCGGGAAGCGCGCGAAACACCTGGATCCAGCGACTGACCAGCCCTGAGTGGCGAGGATTCTACGTGATCGCCACCGTCTTCCTGGCAGCCTATTTCGTCCCATTCGAGCATCCCCGCGTCTCTCAGGCCCTCGTAGAGTCGTTTCTGATGCTCCAGGAATACGCACGCGACCATGTGTTGCTTTGCCTCGTACCAGCTCTCTTCATCGCAGGGGCTATCGCCAATTTCCTTTCGCAAGGAGCCGTTGTGCGCTACTTCGGCGCCGGTGCCAGCAAGATCGTTGCCTACTCAGTGGCCTCTGTTTCGGGCACCATTCTCGCGGTCTGCTCGTGCACTGTGCTCCCTTTGTTCGCAGGTATCTACCGCCGAGGTGCTGGCATCGGGCCAGCTACCACGTTCTTGTATGCGGGTCCCGCTATCAACATCCTCGCCATCATCTTGACTGGTCGCATCCTGGGCTGGCAGCTCGCTCTAGCGAGAGCCATAGGGGCTGTCGTCTTCGCAATCGTGATCGGACTGCTTATGGCTGCCATGTTCAACAATGACGACCACACAGAGCAGACCACGACCACGCTTGGCGACCCGACTACTGAGTTAGACACTCGCTCTCCGGTCCAGAACGCGCTCTTTTTCGTCACGTTGGTCGCTATCCTTGTCTTCGCTGCCTGGGGCAAACCTGCAGAGTCGATGGGATTCTGGAGCGCCATCTATGGCACCAAGTGGCCTATCACCGGGGCCTTGCTCTTGCTACTGTGCCTGATTCTGAGTCGCTGGTTTACTGGCGAAGAGCGTTCAGCCTGGGTCCGTGCTAGCTGGGGGTTTGGCCAGCAGATTCTCCCTCTGCTTTTCGGTGGTGTGCTCGTCGCGGGGCTGCTGATGGGCCGACCCGGTACAGATGCAGGCCTGATCCCTTCACGCTATGTCGCGATGGCCGTGGGCGGAAATTCGCTAGCTGCTAACCTCTTGGCTTCCGTAGCAGGGGCGTTCATGTATTTTGCCACACTGACGGAGGTTCCGATTCTGCAGGGACTGCTAGGCTCCGGGATGGGCCAGGGACCGGCGCTGGCACTACTTCTGGCGGGGCCTGCCCTTAGCCTCCCGAGTATGCTCGTACTACGAAGTGTTCTGGGAACTAAGAAGACGATGGTCTTTGTGGGGCTTGTTATCGCCACAGCTACCACTGCCGGCATGCTGTACGGAGCATTGGTGGCGTAGATACCAACTGGAAAAGAGGCGGGAAATGGTTATTCGCATCTTGGGCACAGGTTGTGCCAAATGTGAGGAGCTTGGGCGCCGGGCCCGAGCAGCTGCGGAGGCACTCCACGTTGAAGCAGAGTTCACGAAGGTGACAGACCTGAACGAAATCGTCTCCTACGATGTCTTGCTGACACCTGCGTTGGTGATTAATGACAAAGTGAAAGCGTCGGGCCGGCTGCCCAACCAGGCCGAGATCGAGCGCTGGATCGCGCAAGAGTCCGAGGCTGACTGACCTCAGATGCAGCGAAGCGCGACATGCACAACATGCCGCGCTTCCCTATCTGCCCTTTGGGCATCGGCCAGTGAGTACTCCTCCGTCGGGATAAAATCGACGTCTCCGTAGAAGGCGAATTCGCGTTCTTTTCGCAGCCACTTCGAGGTGGCAGCAAGAACTGGCAACTCCTGCCGCACATCCTCGACAAAGCGAGAGCTGTGATCGACAAGCAAGCCCCCCACATCGTGTTGCTTCGGCGGCTCAACGCCAACCAACCTCAACATGGCCTTGAGAGCCAGCTCAACAACCTCCTGGGCTTCCCGCACGACATCGGAGTAGGCCTGCTCCTCAAGCAGCACCTCAAGCACACGCAACCTCTTTTGGGCCTTTTCCAGATAAGCGAGTGCCAGTGAGCGACCAGTCACCATAGGCGGAACACCTCACCGGGTTTGATTTCGTTCTTCAGAAGCCAGTACCAGGCACCGCGATAGGGAATTCGCCGCGCCCCCAACTCCGCAAGTCGAGCCTTCAAACGAGCCAGCTGCTTTTTCAGGAAGCCTTCCCTATCGAAGAGAATGCGCGCATCTTCGGTCATATCAAGCAAAAGCAAGCTCCCTCCTGCAATCTCTTCGGGGGAGCGAATCACTGGGGATATGTGTGTATTGAGTCCGTGATGTCTCGACTGCTTTAAAGCAGATGCCAGCTGGTGCTCCACGCGATCGAACTCGGCCATACGGGGCATACGGCCCCTTGGAAGCTGCTCAACGACAAGCAGCAAGTCGATGTCAGAATCACGCCGCGGTGTACCACGCCCTACGGAACCATAGACCGCCACGGAAACCAGCCGGGGTCCGTAGTAGGCGACAGCCTGCGACACGATGGCCTCGCAGAGCGCCGAAAAGGCCTCCATCAGTCCAATGCGTTCCATGAGCTTGCAGCTCCTTCGTGCATGATGCTTGTTGCCCCACTTGCCTGCGCCGGAACATGAAAAAACCACACGTCTATCACATCATTGCGTGGGGCGACAAGCAGGCAGTGCTTAGCATCCTGTCAAGAAGCGTGCCCCCTGTAGAATCCCCAGTCGCCTGTCGGCGGATGAGCCCGTGAAGTTGGCATCTTCCAACTCAATGCTCACGCATCCTGTGTACCCCGCTTCCTGCAAAATGCGGAAGGCCTCGGTCCAGCGCACCACACCGTGACCTGGGATGGCATAGCGCCAGGTCATGCTGCCATAGGGGATGGCCTTGGCAAACGTCGGCGGTTGCTCGATACCAAATTCGTAGAAATTCCCTGTGATTAGGGCAGTATCCTTACCATGAACATGGACGACCCGCGACGCAAACTCCCGCAGAAACTGCAGATAGTCGATCCTCATGCGTACAAGATGCGACGGATCGAAGTTTATCCCCATCACAGGCGATGAAACCTCCTTGAAGAAGGCACGAAGCGTCTCTGGAGTGCAACATAGGGCTCCCGGAGCAGGATAACCTTCGATAGAGATGCGCGCTGCGCTCTCCTCAAGCGCAGATACGAGGGCACTGTAACTCTCTACCATGTAACTGAAGTTCTCAGCTCTGGGGAGTCCAGGATTCTCCGGAGCCATGACCACCAGATAGTTCAGTGGGCCATAGGCCGCGTTGTGACGAATGTACTCCACCTTAGCGGCCACCGCCGCAGTCCGCTTACCAGCGTCGGCAGAAATCAGATCCCGCCAAGCGGGTAGATCAATGGTGCCCACCCGTAAGCCCGCGGCCCGTACCACCGACACCTCTTCGGCGGCAATACCGTCGATCACCTCTAGATCGTGTTCCTTTGCCCAAGCGATCACGACGTCAATCCCCTGAGTCTCGCGCAACCCACCACGAATGAAACCTATCGGATATCCACCAGTCCGAGTCTTCATTTCGTCACCTGGCCCCCCAAAAAAATGATGTGACGCTGTGCGGGCATGTCGACGGCCTTCGATTCACGTCATAGCCAACTGTCAAACCACCCATAGGCCGCCTCATTTGCCTCGGCGGTCGGTGAGTGCCCAGAGCGATGATTCACCATACCAATGCGATCTGCCGCACCGTAGAGACTGTAAACCCCCTGAGCACCGTTAAGATAAGGCCAGCTACGATCGCCGTCAGCGCTCTCGCCAGCGACCAACAGAAAGGCTCTAGGTGCCACAAAAGCGAGCAGTTGGTGATGATCCAGATGAAACCCCGGTTCGCGGATCTCCGGCCCCAGATACCAGGGAGCATCCCAGTTGGAGAAGGAGAGCCCAATTCCCGGCTCCGAAGACACCACCACCTGGTAACGAGTGTCGAAGGCCCCGGCATAGAGGGCCATCTTACCGCCCAAGGAGTGACCCATGCAACCGATGCGCGCAGGATCCACCAGATCCGTGCTGATCAGGTAATCGACGCAGCGCGAAGCGTCCCAGATCACGCGCCCCAAACCCTTCCAGGCAGGAAATCTGCGCCGGAAGAGTTCCACGCTCGGCGAGTAACGCCGCTGCAGTCCGGATCCGCCCGTGCCGAGGAGCTCAACGTATCCTTCGTGAACCCAACGCTGCACCAGAGTCACATAGCCTCTTTCTGCCAAATGACGTGCGAAATGCCGCGTCTCTAGACCTGGTTTCCAACGTGAGCTACCCAAGTCATGCCCCGCAGGCACGTCAACGTCATAGTAAAAGACCACTACCGCTGGTAGCCGCTTCTGGCCTCGCTCCTTGGGCACCAGAAGATAACACTGTTCTCGGTACCCTGGTTCCATCTGAAGATAGACGAGGCTGCCCATACACGTCCCAAGATCGTCCTCTCGCTGCACCTCAGGATCGAGTGGCAGCTGGGCTATGGGAGACTCACCCAGATAGTGGTGCCAAGCCTCCATAAGAGCGGCTCGGCGCGCTTCCCATTCGCCCACTGAACCGATCCGGGTGCCCCGCTGTGTCGTCAAAAGCGATGGGTGATCGAGTGTGTGATGCCGCCACTCCTCAGGTGCATTGGTCTGAATCTCCATCAACCCGTTCCCCCTCCCGTCAGTGCACTGTTTCACGAGGCTGCTCTTCTTTTCCTCTGTAAGCAGCCCGAAACAGCAACACGGCGTGCGGAAGCTTGTGTTGCTTTCTGTCGACCTACTAGGCGCATTGCACGCGATCGATAAGCAAGGATATCCTATGCCAGAAGGTGAATTCATCGCTACGACAAGGAATTGGAGATGAGACCCGATGCACAGCCACATACTTGGGAGCCTGTCCCCCCGCAGAACTACCACCTCTGTCGACGTCGGAGGGGTCTGGCTCGGTAGCGGACACCCCATTGCCGTGCAATCTATGACCAATACGCCCACGGCAGACATCATGGCCACGCTGGAGCAAATCACCACGCTTGCCGAAGCTGGCAGTGAACTCGTGCGCATTACCGTCAACACCGACGAAGCTGCCCAGGCAGTCCCCAAGATCGTCTCTGAGCTGGACAATCGCGGCATCCGCACCCCCATTATCGGGGATTTCCATTTCAACGGGCATCTTCTGCTCGGCAAGTATCCTGATTGCGCCCAAGCCTTGGCGAAGTACCGCATTAACCCCGGCAACGTGGGCACCAAGCGCCGTGACGACAACTTTCGGGCCATCATCGAACAGGCCGTGCGCTACGGAAAACCTGTACGTGTTGGCGTCAACGGAGGGTCACTCGACCAGCAACTTCTGACGAAGATGATGAACGAAAACGCCCAACGCCCACAACCCCTGCCGGGAAAGGAAGTCATCCTAGAGGCGATGGTTGAGAGCGCCTTACTTTCAGCGACATTTGCTGAGAAGTGCGGCTTGGATCATGCACGCGTTGTGCTAAGCACCAAGGTTTCTAGCGTTCCGGAGCTTATCGCGGTCTACACAAGACTGGCGGCTCGCTGCGATTACCCCCTGCACATCGGGCTTACCGAGGCCGGCATAGGCACCAAGGGCGTTGTGGCCTCCACAGCTGGCATCGCCATACTTCTCGCCGCAGGTATCGGTGATACCATCCGTGTCTCCACAACCCCTACACCCAATGGCGATCGCTCAGATGAGGTGCGCACAGCTCAACAGATCCTGCAATCTCTGGAGCTACGAGCCTTTGCTCCTCAGGTCTCATCGTGTCCGGGTTGCGGACGCACCAGCAGCACGTTCTTCCAGCAGATGGCTCAGGAAATCCAAGATTTCGTGGAAGAGCGATTGCCGTACTGGCGCGCCTCTAACCCTGGCGTAGAGAGCATGCGTATCGCGGTAATGGGTTGTGTGGTCAACGGACCCGGGGAGAGCAGACACGCTGACATCGGTATATCGCTGCCGGGTACATCCGAAGCTTCTGCCGCCCCAGTGTACGCAGACGGCCAACTAGTGACCACCTTGCGCAGCGAGAACATCGTAGCTGACTTCAAACGCATGCTGGAGGAGTATGTAGCCACCCGCTATCAACCTGAGCAATAGTCTGCAGCGGTACGTGAAAATCCGCACGATGGGCATGCTATGGGCAGTCCCTGCCCAAGGAGGATACTGGCATGCCCCGCAGCCGCCTCTTCCGCTTGTTCCTGGCCGCGGCACTAGCTTTGTTACTCACGACCGTCCCGAGTCTTCTTAGTCAGCGTCCCTCCACCTCCCAGCCGTCTGGCTCCGAGCAGCCACCAGCCCCTACTGACCCGGCCAATGCGGAGGTCATGCCTCTGCCTCTCCATCTTTTGGTGATCGGCCTTGATGCCAGCCTAAAGCGCAGCGACGTACTTCTCGCCATCTCGGTGCCCCAGCAAGGTCAGATCTCGGTGCTTTCCATCCCTCGGGACACTCGCGTGCCAATGCCGAGTGGTCCGCACCGCAAGATCAACGAGTTGTACGCCCTCGGAGGTACACAAGCAACCCAAGAGGGCGTCTCCCGGCTACTAGGTACCGATTTCCCCTACTACCTGACCCTCAGTTTCCGCGGTTTTGAGCAGCTGGTGGATGCCCTCGGAGGGGTCTCCCTCCTGGTCAAGCAGCGCCTACACTATGTTGACCATGCAGGCGGTCTATGTATCGACATCCAACCCGGCCATCAGACGCTGACTGGTGCCAAGGCCTTAGAGTTTGTGCGCTACCGCGCAGACGGCCGCGGTGACATTGGCCGTATCCAGCGACAGCACGATTTCATGCGAGAATGGGCGCGAAGCATCGTCGCCAACCCCGAGCGTCTACTGGCCTTGCGCCACGATCTGCCTCAGGGGGTTCAGACCAATCTCCCCACCGCAGATAGCGTGCGCTTGGCCATGCGTCTGGCTACAGACCAACGCCCTCTGCATTTTGGCGTACTGCCCGGAGAGCCCGCTTATCTTGACCAGGTCAGCTACTGGCTGCCCCACCCCGCACAACACCCCTAACAGGTCGGCTAACAGCTCCTGCGGGACAGCACAACAGCGCGCGCACCGCCTTCACTACCTCCGTCATTTCATATGGCTTTTGGATCAGCATCTGGTAAGTCTCCTGAGGGGGCAGCTCTTCCACAGAAGCGCCCGTAGCGACGACCACGGGTATCGCCCTCATCTTTGGATCGCGGCGCATCATTCCGATGAGCTCCGCTCCCCTCACATAAGGTAAGTTGAGATCGGTAAGCACGAGGTCCGGAGGCCTTTCCTTCCCGAGCGTGCTCATGGCCTGTCTACCATCTGTAGCTAAACGAACCTCGTGACCAGCCTCTGACAGCACCTCCTGCAGTAAGAGTGCAATGCCCAAGTCGTCTTCCACCACAAGGATACACGCCAATGTATTCCCCCGCCCAGTCCTAATCCGCATAACATAAGTTAGTTTTCTGTGCCCGGCACGCATCCCTTCTGGGTCGCTTTTCTTCGTGGTTTTTCCACGAAATACGTTATGGAGTGCTCTCGTTAAGCTCCCTGTTCGCTGACTGTCTCTGCCAGATCAATGTGAAAAACGGACCCATGCGGCCGGTTGGGCGCGTAAGATACCCTACCCCCGTGCGCATTCTCCACGATCGACCGCACCAGAAGCAGCCCCATGCCGCTGCCTCGCTCTTTGGTGGTCACAGCCGAATGGAAGAGCCCGGCCCGCATGCCCACTGGAATGCCCGGACCGTTGTCGCGCACGGAAACGCGCACACCGTTAGGGGTCCTTTTGGCACTAATGCTCACTTTGCCCCCTTCAGGCATGGCGTCTAGCGCATTGCGCACAAGGTTGTCGATAGCCAAGGTCAACAGGCTGGGGTTAGCATAGACGTTCAGAGATGGATCGCTCTTAGCCTCTAAGCACACGCCCGGAGTCACTGGTGTTGCCGCCACAATGCCTTCTATTAGTTCCTTGACACTCATCTGCTTGAGATCCATGCGCGCTCCACCCAATGCCCTGAGTTCCTTCACTAAATCGGTCATCTGATCGGTGATCTTCTCACAGCGTCCCACAAGCTCCAGCGTTCGTTCGTCGGACACTCTCCGCGACAGCATGCTCAGATTGCCTTTGAGAACAGTGAGCGGATTGCCTAGCTCGTGCGCAATGAAACTAGACATACGAGCGAGCAGCCTCACCGACTCAGCATTCCGACGCTGGATGAGTTCTCCCGTGATATCATGTGCGAGATGGCCAATCACGCCCAGACTTTCCGGCCCGAGCCGCTCCATAGTAACCGCAAACAACGCCCCGATAGCACGTCCCATCTCATCGTCAATGGGTGCGCCATAGCTGAAGAAGCCGTGAGCATTGAGGCAGTAGTGCTCGGTGCCACAAACAGCAACTGGCTCCTTGGCGACCAAGGCCAAGCCTGCAGCAGACGTTCCCACGGACGGTTCCGAAAGATCATTGCCAGGCTGGAACATGCTGCCTAGAAGGCCCTTGAGGGCACCTGCTCCACACAGCAGGATGCCATCCCGATCGACCATCCCCGCCATGCAAGCCGAAGAGGTGGTCGTAGAAAGAAGCGTCTCCAGCCAATCCAGGTAGGACGTAGCCAAAGCAATCATGTCTGCATGTGCATTGATCCGACGCCGTAACTCATCATCGGAGAGACGCCGACATGACCAGCTGTCATGAGAGACCCCAGCTGCTTTCGAACGCCCCCAAGAGTCACTTATGACCACCCTCACATTACCCTCAAGCGATTCACCGCCAGCAAAACGGGTCCATTCGACTAGCACCGGATCTGTCACGATGTCCCCACCTCTATTCTGACAACACAGCGAGCCATTTGTCGCAATCCCTCGGCAGTATTATTGCTTATGCACCTTCAGCACACTTCCTGCTCGAAAATGCAGAAAATGGTAATGGGCATTCACATAGACGAAGCAGCGAACCAAATGGAGATCCTTAGCGATGGGGCAAACGCACGGAAGTGACACTACCTACGGGGTGCCGCAGCCCTGTACCATCCTAGTCGTAGCGCAGAGCCTCAACGGGCTGCAGCTGTGAGGCTTTACTCGCTGGGTAAACGCCGAAAAACAAGCCTACGGAAAAAGAGAAAAGGAAAGCGATGGCTACAGACTCCAGCGTCACTGCAGTGCTCCAGCCTGCATAGCGAGAGATAAGAACCGAACCGCCAATCCCAAGTGAGATGCCCACCAGGCCCCCGAACATGGAGAGGGCAATCGCCTCAACGAGAAACTGAGCAAGGATCTCGCTGCGTTTGGCACCCAAGGCCTTTCGAATACCAATCTCCCGAATGCGTTCGGTCACCGACACCAACATGATATTCATGATCCCGATACCGCCTACCAGCAGCGATACCCCGGCAATACTGGCTAAGAGCAGGGTCATCGTACCCGCCGTCTCCTCAGCGACTGACAACACCTCTGCCTGGTTGCTGACGAAGTAGGCCTCCTCACTCTTCAGTCGTTCAAAGAGCAAATCGTCGACTTCCGACTGGGCAGCGGTCATAAACTGGGCATCGGCGACCTCCACATAGATCGCCCGCAGTCGTTCATTTCGCCAGAGCCTTCTCTGCGCAGTGGTTAGCGGAACGAGTATCTGGTCATCGATATTCATGAAGCCACTCTGCCCTTTGCTCTTCAGCACACCGATCACCGTGAACCGCACGTTCCCGATCTTGACCTCGCTACCCAGACCGGGTCTTCCCGCAAACAGTTCTTCGTGTACGCTAGAGCCGAGCACCGCTACTCGCTCGCGAGATTCCATGTGCATCTCCGTGATGGGAAAGCCCTGCTCAAGCTCGTGGTTGCGCACCGACAGATAGTCGGGAGTAACGCCGACAACGCTGGTCTGCAGCGACCCCGAAGGTCCCTTGACTGCCAAGTTCGACGACGCCTCTGGTGCCACAGCCTTGCAGAGAACGCAGTTTTCCCGCAGATAATCAACAACGGCATTGTTGACCGCAGTACCGCTGCCCAGACTGCCCCTCCCAGACGTCCTGCTGCCGCCGCGGCCTGGGGTTACCACAAGCAGGTTCGAACCCATACCTCGAATGCTGCGCGTGATGTCAGCCTTGGCTCCCTCCCCAAGAGCCACCATGACAATGACGGCAGTCACCCCGATCACCACACCCAGCACCGTCAGGAACGAGCGAAGTGGGTTGGCACGCAAACCCCCGAAGGCGGCCCGCAGAGTTTCGGTGATGCGCATCAGACCAGCCCCCTGTCCGCGGCCGTCAAGCGCGCAGCAGCATCCGAGGTGTCCCCAACGATGAGGCCATCCCGCACCTCCAGGATCCGCCCGGTCCAGCCAGCAATCTCACGGTCATGCGTGACGACGAGCACAGTATGTCCCTGAGCATGCAGCTCAGCGAAAACGCCCATGATCTCCTCACCCGAACGCGAATCCAGATTCCCTGTGGGCTCATCGGCCAAAATGAGTGGTGCTCTGGTGACCAGGGCTCGAGCGACGGCCACGCGCTGCTGCTGCCCACCCGACAGCTCAGCTGGTAGATGCCCTATTCGGTCGCTCAAGCCGACCCTTTCGAGAGCCTCCCGAGCTCGACGCCGGCGCTCCCTCAGAGGCACCCCGGCATACATCAAGGGGAGGGCCACGTTATCTAGAGCACTCAAGCGGGGGAGAAGGTTAAAGGCCTGGAAGACAAAACCAATATGCTTGTTCCGAGTTGCTGCCAGTTGGGCATCAGAAATCCCGGCTACCTCCACGCCGTTAAGCGTGTAGGTACCCGAGGTCGGTACATCTAGGCATCCGATGATACTCATGAGGGTCGACTTGCCTGATCCGGATGGTCCCATCAGAGCCACAAACTCGCCCGGACTGATATGGAATGTGACACCACGCAAGGCCTGTACAGAGACCCGGCCATTGGAGAAGACCTTTGTCACGTTCTCCAGACGAATCAAGTCATCACCCCCTCTTGTATGCTTCTGATCATCGTACGCCAAAGATCATTCTCGCTCCTGGTGCTACCGCACCAGGACGTCGCGTATTGTTGCCTGCGTCTGACTGCCGTCCCGGAATAATCACGGTCTGCCCCTCCTCAAGGCCGGAGACAATTTCGGTGTACCCATTCCCTTTCAGACCTATCTCTATCTGGGCAAACTGGGGTTCATCTTCGGGCTCAGCTGTCGCCAACCGCACCGTTGCTCTGCCCCGCTGATCGATAACTGCAGCATCCGGCAACACAAGAACGTTGGGTTTGTGTAGCACCTGAACCACGATATCTGCCGTCATACCAGGGCGAAAGAGGGCATCATGAGCAGTCAGCTCAACGTAGATCGGATAGGTAACCACACTCTGACTCACCCGTGCCTCGCCACCGATAGCCACCAGACGTCCGCTAAAGGGTTGCCTCTCCATGGCCGCTAGAGTGATCTCCACCCGCTGTCCAGGCTGTAGCGCAGAGAGGTCGGATTCATCTACATAAGCCACGACCTGCCACTTTCTCACAGCGGCCAAGCTCACCACAGCGAGGCGATCAGCGGAACCTCCTGCTGACAACTCGGCACCGACCACAGCATTGAGCTGTAGCACCATGCCCTCAAAAGGAGCCTTTAGAGTCAGAGACGCCAGATTCCTCCGAGCAGTCTCCACGGCGGTCTCTGCCTTACGGACCTCGGCTTCTGCCTGAATCACGGACTCTGAAGAGGCCGCCTTCGCCCGGGCCTCCTCGGCAATGGCCAGGTTGACCTCCGCCTGTTGCACTGCAGCTAGTGCGGCCTCTTTCTCCTTCGGATCTGCTCCTTTTAGCAGCGAATTCTGCCGTAGCTGGGCGTTCGTCAGATTGTCTTTGGCTATCTCCAACTTCTCGACGTACTGCTGGTACTCCATCTTGGCCACCAAACCAGCCTCATAGAGAAGACGTTGGGCCGCCAGTTCATCCTCGGCAGTGCGCAGACTAATTTGCGCTTGGCGTAAGCTGGCCCGGGCCTGCTCTAGGTCTTGCTCTGTCGGCCCGGCCAAGAGGCTCTCCAGCTTCAGTTTCGCGTTAAGCAACTCCTGGCGCGCCTTCTGCACCTGAATCTCTGCGGTCTTAGGAGCATTCGCGTAGTTGTCGCGTGCGGTCGCCAGCCGAGCGTTAGCTAGAGCCAGATCCTGTTGAGCCTCCGCCAGCGCCCGCTCCGCCTCATCTGTAGCGAAGCGCACTAAGACCTGACCTGGCTTCACAATCTGTCCCGGACTGACTAACACCTCCACTACCTTGGCCGACACTGCGTTGTAGAGACTCTCCTCGCGCGTAGGCCTCAACTCGCCAGTGGCGTCCACAACCGAAGACAGAGTACGCCGCTGAACCTGTACGGTTCTCACGAGATCTGCAGGCCCTAGTGCAGAGGCCTTCCTGTGTGCCCGCCAGCGGACAAAACCCATGGCCGCCAACAGCACCAAAACGATAGCCACCGCGATGACGATCCACCTGCGTCTTGTCATATGACTACCCCTCCAGCTGGCCCAAGACTTCGTAGTCACCTACGGCGGCTAGCAACCTCACGTAAGCCAGCTGCCAGTCATAGAGGGCCCTGTGGGCTGCCGCTTCTGCCTGGACATAGGCGAACTGCGCCTCGGCTACATCGGCGTGAGTTGCGCCTCCCAGTTCTGCGCGAGCCTGCACTGTAGTGTAGTTAAGCAGTTCTCGCTCCAAAAGGGCCAATTGTAGGTCATAGCGCGCCGCCTTCGCTGCCACGTCAGCCCATGATGTACGTATCTTGTCGTGGGCATCATCTCTCGCCTGCAGCAGATTGCTCTGAGCCACCCGCAACTCTGCCTCTGCATTGCGAATGGCGACTGCACGACTGATTGCGGAATCAGCCCCTCCGAGGCTGGTCGCAAAGGAGGCATGCATACTCCACTGACCGCTCTGCTCCACTCGCAGTGAAGCGGACAGACTACCCGTAGTGCCGTCCTTCACTTTGGTCATGTCCAGGCCAAGCCCAAACGCCCCATTGCTCATGTCGTAACTGACTAGCGGCTTGAGCTCATAGGGTTGACCAAGACGTCCTGCAGCTAGGTTCTCCTCGCTGATCCGCTTACTCAGTAGAGCCTGGCGAACCTCTGGGCGTTGCTCTGCCCTACCTAGCAGTTCCTCACAGGAACCAATGCCTTCGGGCTGCCACGTCGGCTCTAGCCATGTTTGGGCAACCGCGAGGAGCATCTCCTTATCCACACCCAGTTGCCGACTGAGCTCGCCCCCAGCGGCCTCACGCTGTGCACTGCTGGCCACGATATCGAGCTCAGCTACTCGCACGCGCTGCTCAGCCACGCGGATCTCCGTGGCCGTGGCTCTGCCCACTTCAGCTAGAGCCTTGCTTTTCTGCAGCTGAAGTGAATAGATGTCTAGCTGCTTGTGAGCCACCTGCTGATCGAGATCCACTTTCCAGTAGTCCAAAAACGCCTTCGCCACCGCCACCACAGCAGCTTCGCGGGCGAGCTCCAAGGCGAGCTCTTTCTGTTCGACCGCCCTAGCTCGCTCCCGTACGAGCTGTGCCTCCTGGCGCATAGCACCATCGGGAACGCGCACTGCCCAGCCCAGGGTCAGGGGACCAGCCTTCACAGTCTTTGCGCCATTATCCAGACCCACTGTCACCTCATCAAGAGAGAGGGCGAGGCTCTGGTTGGGAGTCACGCTGCGCGTGACATCGGCCGTTATACGCACATCTGCCGCGGACTCACCGGCTGGTCCCCGCTGCACACTAGCTGATCTTAGTGTCGCCACGGCCAATCTCCATCCTAGGTCCGCCTGAGCTTCAGCCACATGTGAACGCGCGAGATCTAGCTCACGCTGCGCCTTGGCCACTGCGGGAGACTCGCTCGCTGCAAGGCGGATCAGTTGACCTAGTTGGGCATACGCCGCACTGGCACCAAACACCCAGGCCAACAAGACAGACACCGTCACCAGAGTACCCTTTATCATCGTCCGCTGTAATCTCATTGCGACACGCATCCTCATCACCTGGCATCTCATAACCCTACGACCCCAGGTAATCACGGAACTCCTGCTGCTTGTCACGAATGCGGATCTTCGTGTCGAGTAGAGCCTGACGGCTCTGGGTTAGGGAATTCTCCTGCGAAGCCAGCTGCATCTCCGTGATCATCCCCTGAGCTAGCTTGATCTGTGCCGCCGCCAGCTGTTCCTCGGCCACCCTTACGGTCAGTTCCGCGGCACTCAGCTCCCAATGGAGTGACGCGATCTCCATCCTGTACTGATGCACCTGGATGTACGCTCGTTTCTGCTCTTCCTCCAACACTCTCTCGGCCTTCTCCACAGCGATCTCATACTTCCGCCGATCGGTCAGAGGCGTGAAGCCCGCATCGTTAAGCTTGAGATCAAGCTGCGCCCCTTCTAACTGCTCGCGCGCACTCACTATGCGAGCTGTGCGGGCCAGCGCTAGCTCCAATGCTTCTTCGGCATCCCAAGTCTCCAATGTCAGTTCGAAATCTCGCACCTCAAGATCAAAGGGCGCATTGATGTCGTCAGACCCAAGGTACTGCAAGAAGCTCATCCGCGCAGTCTGCAGAGAGGCCTTTGAATCGGCCAAGCTCTTTTCTGCCGAGATGACGTCCTTCTGGGCATTGAGCAGAGCTACGTTACTCTCCAGATTGAGGCGGATCTTGAGTTCGACCGTGGCCAGCTCCTCCTTGGCCTGCGCCAGTCGGCGCTCGTTGAGTGCAACGAGATCGTGTGCCTTGAGAATAGCCAGTGCCTGATTGCTGACCTCACGACTCACTCTGCTTCTTTGAGCCTTCAGATTGTCCTCAGCCTTGTCATACGCCAAGCGTCGCTGCCTGAGCTGGCTTGGGTTGGGGCTAAGCACCTGATCGGCCTCCGCACGCTGAAGATCCATGCGTGCCAGTTCCAGGTCGAGTAAGGCGGGGACCACGTCTGCGTTGCGCTCCAGCGCAAGGGCAATCGCATCGTCTAGAGTGATTGTTGACGCAGCCACTGCGTTCACGCATAGAGCCATGGTGATAGCCAAGATGACGATGAGGATACGCCTAGATGCCATGTGGCTAACCTCCTGTAAGGCAATCTCCGCTGAAGGCGGGTACTGGAGCTATCTTACCAGCTATTTGTGACGAAAAGATGACAAGACTGGGAAGTCCAGGCCTAGACTTCCCAGTCTACTATACAGGTCGTGAGTAACAGCGTCACCCCAGCCCCAAGCTCCTGCTGAGATGATCTCTACGGAATCAGACTGCGCGGGTTCCACGTACCCTGCGCCACCTGCGGAACGAACTCATCAAGCCCCTCTATGGGGAAAGCCAGGGTCTTGTTGAGTTCAGCAGACATGTAGCAGGCCATCACTAGCTCAATCACCTGTAGACCATCATGCAGATCCTCAATAGGTTGCACTCCATCGATAAACGACTCCACCATGTGACGATTCTCATCGGTGTAGCCATAGATACCGGCTTCGTCCCACAGATACGGCAACAAGCCCTGCTCTGCGCCTTGCTTCTCTACCAAATCCTCGCCCTCCGGACCTCGCACGTGGCGACTGAAGAAAACCTGAGACTCCGGATCGAGGCTGTTGCTCATCAATGAGTACTCCGGCCCCAGGACCTCAAACGTCAGGCGCAGCCCAGGGCCCACGTAGCTCCAAGAGGTACTGGTTTGAGCAATGGCCGTCTGACCTTCTGCAGTCTCGTAGACAACCTCACCATAGGCGTAATCCTCTACGGGGGCCCGAGAGTAGTCGATCTCTTCACCCATCGCCTTCTGTAACTGACGGATATACTCAGGCCTCGTCCATTTGAGAGAGGCGATTCGTCCTGTGACGGCCTGCGGCTTGAGCCATTCCCTACCAGCGTCTGGCTTCGTCAGAAATAGTCGGCTTGACTCTACACTGTGGCACATCATGTCGCTGAGGGCACCACCGCCCTGATGCTTTCCTGACCAGAACCAGGCCCTGTGAGGACCGCTATGCTCTTCGGAGCAACGGGCCAGATAGGGGACACCAGTGGTCGCCGCTCCCCTACGCCAGAGAATGTCGCGGCCGCGAGTGACAATGGGTGAAAAAGCTTGGTTCTCCAAGTAGCCGTGTAGCAGACCAGTCTCCTCGACCATCGCCACAATCTGCTTGGCTTCGGCCACATTGCGCGCCAAGGGTTTTTCTATGCAGATGCCCCTTAATGAGGCCCTCTTGCTTAGCACTTCCTCGCAGATCTGCTCCACTATGCCGATTCGAGTGTAGTTGGGGGCTACTACCCAGACTGCATCAACCCGAGGATCACGCACCATCTCGCGTACATCCTGATACACTTGCGGATCACCCACCCGCAAGGAGCGACATAGTGCAGCCGCTTCGTTGGCTGTTTCCTGGTTGCGGCTGCAAATGGCGGTGATATCACTGTGCCGGACCGCTCTCCAGGCCTGAATGTGAAAGCGCGTCATAAACCCACTGCCAATGATCCCCACACCTAGACGTTTCACCATGCAGTAGACCTCCCTATGGAATGGTGCTATGCTGTTGCGGGCATGTCGGCCGCCAACCACGCCTCTCCCTCTCAGATCCTCTAACCAGTTCGCAACTGTGTCTCAATAGCTGCTGGAGCAGCAAATATGGCTTTATAACACGCCGGATCAAACTTCGCCAGGCGCTCGTCAGTGTACAACCCGTTAACCTCTTGCTCCACGTCCGTGAGCTGGGTATAGCAAAATCCACATATGCGTGGATTGCCCACAAGAGCCGAGGTCAGACCGCCCAATCGCTGAAAGAACTCCTCTTCGTCTAGCGGACGCGCCCCGTAGCCCCATGCCTTCTCATCGATCTGGGCGGGGTTCCACCAGATACCTCCGTATTCATCGACGAGATAGGGCTGGCCCGCCACATGAGGAGCATTGTTTGACTGGGAGTTGCGCCAACCCGCCTCGCCCTGAGCCAGCGGCCCGTAGGCTGCAGCGAACTGAGCCACATCCTGCGAGTAGTTGTGCACCGTGTAAAGATCCGTACTCACATGCACATACCCACTGGTATCGACTACTGGCCTCGTAGGGTCCACCGCCTTGGTCACGCGATAGATGGTACGCAGCAGTTCCGGATTCTGATCATTGGGTGTCTCATTAAACGGACACCAAGTGATGATACTCGGATGATTGGCATCGCGCTGTAGCACATCCAGCCATTCCGTGAGGACGCTCTCCAAGACCGCAGAATCACTGTGATCAAGACCCCAGTTTGGAAACTCGCCCCACACCAGGTATCCCAGGCGATCCGCCCAGGTAAGAAAGCGAGGCTCAAAGACCTTTTCATGCAGCCGAGCACCGTTGAATCCTGCGGCCTGCGCCAGCTCGATATCCCGTCTCAAGTGAGCATCTGAAGGCGCTGTATAGATCCCATCCGGGTAGAACCCCTGGTCAAGTACCAGCCGTTGGAAGAGCGGCTCGCCGTTGAGGTACACGCAACCGTCTGCCAGCTTAATCGAACGCATACCGAAATAGGAGACGACTCGATCCATCCCTGCCTCCGTTTCCAAGACCAACTCCAGATCATAAAGAAACGGATTAGCCGGCGACCAGAGCCTGGGCTTCGCCACATCAAGAGTCATTGTGGTTAGAGGGGCGACTGCCTCCACAGAGTGCTCCGAGATCACCTCGCCATCAGCTCTCACTGCCGCCCTCAGTCTGCCTTGCGACGGACCTACGCCAGGAACCGGGCTGTACAAGACGGCCTCCACCCGAATGCTCTCTTCCGTTAGGGAGGGCGTCAGCCGTAGGTGGTCAATGCTAAACGCCGGAACTGGCTCTAGCCAGACCGTCTGCCATATGCCAGTTGTCCGCGTATAGTGACAGCGGGCAGATGCATAGGCCACACTCTGTTTTCCTGTCGGTTGCAGGCCCGAACGCGTATCGTCGATGGCCCGCACGACCAGTGTGTTGTCACCCTCACGATCGACCAGTGCCGTGATGTCAAGGCGAAAAGGTGTGTATCCACCTCGGTGCATACCAGCCAAGCGACCATTCACCCAGACAGTGGCCTCATAGTCGACAGCGCCGAAGTGAAGCAACAGCCTACTGTGACCCCAGTGATCAGGCACACGGAAGCGGCGACGATACCACACACATGGCATGAAATCCGTTTTGCCAACACCCGATAGCTTGCTTTCAGGCGCAAAAGGAACCACGATTTTCCGCTCAAGATCTCCACCAGTGGGCAATCCCCTGGCCTCACCACTGAGGCCAGGATCCTCACCGAACTCCCACTCTCCGTTCAGGTTCAGCCAGTCGTTACGCACCAATTGCGGCCGAGGGTATTCGGGGCGCGGTATACTACTCAACTGTCTTCCTCCCAGAAAATCAAGTGGCGTTGTGCGGGCATGTCGGCGGCCAACCAACGCATAGGCCCTCACCTATAGAAAACCTGTCATCGCACATCAAAAGCAAACATGTGCGACTCGCGAGCTCCCCATGTGGCCTCGGGGATGAAACGAATGGCCTGGGTCTCAACATCCACAGCCAGGCGCACCAAACGCTGGTAGTTGTTATCCAGGCGAGCCAACACAAGCCAGCGGCCCACGTCATCCAACGCCTCTACGCGAAAAGCCCGAGTCATGGTGTCGGGTACCGTCAACGGCTCCGCATCGAGCGGGTAGTTCGAGCGGATGTTCTTCCCCTGGCGATTGAGATCGCTATCAAACACAAAGCGTATCTGACGCACGGAAGATGGTTTGTCAAAACGGTACTCCACCCATGAACCCACCGCGCCGCGCCAGCCATTGTCGCTGTCGCCCACTGGTCGGTCGGCACCGTTGCGCAGCGGTTCCGGATCATTTTCAGAAGCTGTCAACCGAGCCTCTCTGCTCAGAGCTGGCACCTGCCGGACATGCCAGGGCAAATAGACGTCATCATCCATGAGCGCTTGCTGTAACTGAGGGACGCACTTCTCGTAGATCTGGCGCGGCGTCAACGCTTCCTTGACAGCAATCGCCGCCGCAGTGCCTACCGCCTGACCTAGTAGAGCACAGGTCGCCATCACGCGTGTGGCACTCAACGCAGCATGCGTGGTACTGATGTTTCGCCCAGCAAAATACAGGTTCTCGATGTTGCGCGAGTACAGACAGCGGTAGGGTATGCCGAAAGGCGAAGGCGCAGGGTGGAATATGGTAGGCTTCCCAGGCCAGTTCATACCTCCGGGGTGATGATCATCCATTGTCCATCCACCGTAGGCCACCAAATCG
Organism: Limnochordia bacterium; assembly: GCA_050951545.1. Taxonomy (GTDB): domain Bacteria; phylum Bacillota; class Limnochordia; order DTU080; family DTU080; genus DTU080. Next base: position 67,405 of record JBMNJG010000005.1, read on the forward strand.
GGGAAACGCCCTTCGGCCCTGACGTCGTGTTGCGTCAGGATGTGATCGCCTTCATAGCGCCGACTCTCTCGCTTCCCCGGTAGAAAACCTACCCAGTCGAGCTCCCAGTTATCAGCACCGTGCTCACCACGGTTTTTGATGTGGTCCCATACACCAAAAGCCACTTTCAGCAACTCATCGCGAATCTCCTCGGTGTCGTATATGGAGTTCTGTTCGCCGCCCAGCTCAATCCACCAGTAATTTGCGTGTGGCAATGCGTGACCCCGGTAGGGCAGGTCCTCGTCGCTACCATAGACATAGGCCCATGTTGGAGGTACGAAACGCTGCGGCCTGTCGGTCTCCCGAGCCTGGATGAGGCAGCTCATCCCCATGGTCTTGCGGTCGGCCTCGTCAGGCTGTATCGACTCACCAAACTCCGAAGCCGCCTCGCGCCCCATCCGAAAGTGTGCACCGCACCGAGGCGCCAAGACGCTGTCACCTGAGCAATCTGCAAACAACTCGGCCTCGACCGTATGCCACGTCTGAGTGGTCAACTGCCACCCCTTGACACTCCTGATCCGGTTGCCTGCCATCAGAAGCTCGTTGCAGGAACAGTTGAGAAGCAGTGTTATGTTCTCCTCAAAGCGCACCTTCTCGTACAAGATGCTGTCCCAGATCGAGAGAACCTGACTGGGGTTCCGATAGCGGTTCTCTAGTTCGATCTCCTCGAGGATCCCTGTCTCCCGGTTATTGGGGCCATGGGCCCCGCATACCCACATGCGGATCTCCGATGACGCATTTCCTCCCAACACTGGCCGATCCTGCATGAGAGCAACTCTGATGCCACGTCGGGCCGCAGCAATGGCGGCACACATCCCCGCTAAGCCTCCGCCAACAACACACAAATCGACGCGATGAGTTTTATCTCTCAAAGGAAACACCCCCGGCAACTCTCAGGACCAATGTGACCAGTAGTACTGCGTACCAAAATGCGATAGATGCTCTGTCAGAAAGAACATGGCTCCACTACGCCAGGTGTTCCCGGCCTGCATGAGATCGGCCACTGCCCGCTGCAGGCTAGTCTCTCGCGGCACCGTGGCCAGATCGAATGGCTCGCGCAAGTAGATAAACCAGAGGCCGTCTTGTCCCGACGAACGGACTGGGTATAGATACAACTCCCGTTGGAAACGCGCCAGATTCTCAGATGTCAGCTTGATCTGTTGAAGCTGGGTGTTGAAGATCCACGAAGTGCTCGATATGCTCCTGAAGGGTCGGTCTGGAAACTGCTGCTGGAAAAACGAGGTGGCCCGCCGGAAGGAGTTAGCGCATCTTTCGAGGGTCATCCCGCCACCCTCAGGGATATGCATGTCCAGTGTGGTGTCCCCTTTCTGGAGCACACACTCCCAAGCCGTCTTCTCCAAGCGCGTTCTCCTCTTGACCGCATAGCCCAGAGGAGATATTGGATACCCGACCACCGCGTCATTGTCAACGGTCAGAGTGGCTGTCCAACCGTGCTCGGTATCCACGATGCCAGCACTGCCATCCACGTACCCTTCTTTGTTGTAGCGCGCCCCATCTGGCGCCAAAGTCATCACACGACCACTCTCACGGTGGCGGTAGACGCTAATCCCTGCAGCAAAGGGCCTCAGCATGTACTCGAATCTGCCAACACGAAACAACCTACCCGCATCGTAATGACGCAACCAGTATAGCTGCTTGATGGGAATGCCTACCCAGCCATCCGTCATCCGGCGGTAGTTCATAGAGAAGCATGCTATCTGCTGACACGTGTCGCGCGTGATTTCCTCGGGGACTCCCATCCGATGATGAAGAGCCAACACCCTCGGCACCAAAGCCAAGGCGATCAGCAAATAGAAAGCACCGCACAGCTCCCGAAGCGCCGATTCCAGCGTGGGCCATTCCCGTGTTTTGTCGTAGTCTAGGTGTTCAAACAGAAGGCGGTAGCAGTGCCACGCCAACAAGACCAGCGCCGGCTCTTGCCGGATACGCGCCGCTGCGTCCAAGAGCACAGCCTCTGTCTCAGGAGCCAGACGGCTCCATGAGAGGTTGCGCCGAATCTCGTCAACCGTCAGAAACGGCGGGACGGAGTCTCCTAAGGATGCCACCGAATCCTCCCAATAGGGGCGAAACACCTCTAGCGCTGCGTCCTCCCGCAGCTGCGAAAGCACATCCTCCAGTTTCACAACCAGGCCTCCCAGATAAAGATGACAAACTGGTCAATCAACGGGCCTATCACCGATGTGCGGGCTAGGCTAGGAGCGGTCGGGCACTTGCCAGTTGGCATACCATACCGAGTCTTCCGGAACTGGCTCTTGCCCCTGCCACAGATCCTGCATCGTGCTGAACTCACCGAAAACCGGGCGGATGACATCGTCCCAGACCCGCTCTACCTGCTCGAATGTCCGTAGGCGCTGCGTGGGCTGATCTTTATCGTAGGCCGCCAGTAACTCCTGTGCTTTCTCGCCAAGAAAGCGCACTTCATCAGCTACCATACGCTCACCGACCAGGCGGTCAGAAAGGGAAGCATTCTTGCCCATGGCAAAATGGGTTCCCGGCTCCGAGGGCTCGGGCAAGCGTGACAGATCCACACACTCCGGGTTTAGTGCCCACAGAAGAGACGTCTCAACCTTGCCAGCATGGTCGCCACCGCTACGACCGTTGCCATCGAAACCCGGTTGGTTGGCTTCCCAATCAGGCAGGCTGTACAGACGCGTGCCAACATAGGGCTGTATCAGCTCAACGAGGCGCTTGAGGTCCTTCCAGTTCGGCCCATAGTGCCCAGTAAGCAAGATAGCGGCATGGAAGCCAATGGCATCTGCCATTCGAATATGATAGCAGACATTCTTGAAGTGCTGCCAAGGCGGTAGGCATGTTAGCCAAGTGCGCTCCACTTCTCCCACGTTCTTGCGGGACCATACCGCGTAGCCGCTCAGTTCATGGATGTGCCAAAAATCCGGTGGTGCCACCATGCCTCCATGGGTGCGGGCTGCTTCGCAAGCGATCCCGTAGGCTTTCAGCCCGTCAAGTCCCACTGCATTATGGGGCCCGTGAGGTTCACAAAGCCCGTAAGCAAAATAGACTATCGGACACTTCTCGAACGCCTGTTCCAACTGATCCGGAAACATTCTCTCCCAACGAACTTCCCTTGATATGGACACTCGCTCCCACCTCACATGCGAAGTCTGAACCTATCATTCTGGGCTCAGAGTGTTGGTACCTCCATGACTGATACATTGACCGTTCGCTGTTGGGGCTTGACGTCGATTACTTTATTCGCGATTATTGTAAGTGCAAGCACGTAGACGCCAGATATGAGGTGATTCAGACGTGTCTAGATGGCCACGCATTGTACTGGTTCTTCTGCTTCTTGTACAGCTCTCCCTCGCTGCGGTACCAAGCGCAACCGCTAGTGTACAGCTGACACATTACACTTACGAAGCGCACGGTGATTTCTGGCGAGAGTACCTCGACCTCATGGCTGAACGTTTCAAGGCTTCGACAGGGATCTCAGTGGAGTTCATCATCGCATCAGGAAGCGAGTATCGCTCCAAACTGCTCACCATGGTGGCGGGAGGCGTCGCTCCGGATGTGACAGACGCCCACCCTATGCTTGGCGCGCCCCTCATTGCTCAAGGCATATTCGAAGATCTGACACCCTACGTGAAAAGAGACAACTTCCCTTTGGATCGCATGCCCCCAGTCGCCGTTGAGGGGGTCACTACACCTGACCGCAAACTGTGGGGTATTCCTGGTAGCGTCTATCCCGTGGTCACGTTTTTCAATGCCGATCTCTTCGCGGAAAGCGGGCTGCCTAACCCCCGGGAACTCGGTGAGCGGTGGACGTGGGAGACCCTGACCTCGAGCGCGAAAAGGCTGACTCGCGACAAGGACGGAGACGGCGTCTATGAGACCTATGGCACCTCACGCATCTCGTACCGTTGGGAAATGCAGGTTCATCAGGCGGGCGGACAGCTCTACGATAGGGTCGTTTATCCCACGAAGAGTCAGTTCAACAGCCCCGAGGTGTTGCGGGCCATAGAGTTCATACGCGGCCTCTACGCGGACAATATCGCCACCAACAACCATACCACCTATAACGTGTTTCGAGGCACATGCGGATTCGCTGTGGTTGACGGCCCGGGTTCGATCAGTTCCTTCCAGCATGTCGCCTTCAACTGGGACATTGCTGGGCAACCCAAAGGGCCAGCCAATCGAGCAGCGCGGGTCAATCCGGACGGTTTTCAGGTGGTCGCCTACAGCCAACATAAGGATGCCGCATGGCAATGGGTCCGTTACTTGACTGGCAATGCCGACAACCAGTTGGAGCTGGCACGCATCAGCGGGCGCATGCCCTCTTTGAGGGAAGCTATGGTTCGCTACCCCAAGATAGGTGGTATCGACCTGCCCAGTAACTGGCAAGCCTTGATCGACACAGCATTCGACCCAGATGGCTACGCAGCCTATGTCGTGCCCAACGCCACCCAGGTCGACGCCGTGGTCAACCCCATTATCAACCAGATATGGAATGGCCAGGTGGCACCTGCTGTAGGGCTGCAGCAGATCCACGAGGTACTGCCTGGGCTGTTGCAGTGAGATCAGAAAAGGCGATCTCCCCAAAGGACCGTGTGCCATGGGCCACGGTCCTTTGTGCGTGCTGCGGTTTCCACTCTACTCACACAGTTGTCTGCATCGTCTCCAAGAAACGCGTCAGCTCTTCAGTCAACCCAGTCAGCACTGCGGGCAGATCATCAATGAGAGGCTTCATGCGCTGCCAATCCAAACGACGTCCATAGGCATTGCGGAAGACATGACGAAACCCCCGGTACGGATCAAGCATCGCTTGAAGCTCCCTACTGATCACTCGGGGACGGATCCCAGGCACATCGACCGACATCGCAGGCAGAAGCCGTCGATGCCATTCGGTCCTGTTCCTCGTCTTGGAGCGAGTATGAGGACAACTCTGAAAGGGCTTGCCCCAATTCGGCCACATGCGACTGGATCTCTGCTGATAGTCTTGCCATGCCATGCCGATTGCGAACCATCCGTTTTCACCTCACCAACTCGCTCATACCGAGAGCCCGTCCCGCTGAATCGAAGCACGCAAGCCGGGTGAACAGTCCTCCACCAGAATCAGATCTACTGGTACGGACGCCACGGCGTCGACATCAGTAAGCACTGCAAAGTACCTGACGGGATCAACGCCGCTGACAGCGATATCAATATCGGCATCCACGCCTACCCAACCTTGTCCTCGCGCCCGCCTGGCGACGGAGCCAAACAGGTAGACCTCGCTGGCCCCCCAGCGACAGCGCAGGCGCTCAGCGACTTGTCGTGCAGAAACCATTGCCAGCTGCCAGCGCTCATGCTCGGCTTGATCTTCCTCTGCTCGTCGCATGCGCCAGCCTTTTCTGTACGCCTCAAGTCTCGCAGCATCCATCTTCGCTTCGCCCCATCTCCAAGCCGCATACGCTAGCGTATTCATCCTAGCATGCCCAGCCCCCGCCAACAAGGCACCACGAATGCACACCTAGAACCTCATCAGTCGACACTTCGCCTAAGAAGGCGGGCATACTGCCAGCAGAGAATAGCAGAGTATACGAATCGCCTCCGAAAGGACAACCCTACGCATGCCATTGCCATCGTCAGATCACGCTGTTATCCAGATCCGTCACGTCTGCTTCTGTTACCCGCGGCAGACCCGACACGCACTCTCTGACATTGACCTCTGTGTGGCAGCGGGCGAGCATGTGGTGGTGCTGGGCGCCTCCGGCAGTGGCAAATCTACGCTCCTGCGCTTGATAGCAGGTCTCCTACAGCCTCATTCGGGATCCATCGAGGTCCGTGCCAGAGTAGGGCTGGTCCTCCAAGATGCTGCCTCCCAGATAATCGGGGCTACTGTAGAAGAAGACGTTGCCTTCGGTCCCCATAGCCTAGGCCTGCCAGCTAAGGACATTACTCAGCGCGTGAATTGGGCGTTGAGCGTAGTTGAGGCTGAGCATCTACGTGAGCGACGTCCGCAGACCCTGTCACGCGGTGAACTGCAACGCATCGCTGTGGCTGGGGTGATTGCCATGACGCCAGGCATCCTCTTGCTTGATGAAGCCAGTGCATTCCTGGACGTGGGGGATACCACATGGTTGCGAGACGTGATCGCTGAGGCCCAAGGTCAGGGCGTGGCAGTCATCGAGGCTACTCATTCGTTGACCGCCGCTCGTCACGCCGATCGGGTGCTTCTTCTCGAGGGAGGTCGCCTTCGGAGCACGGGTAGCCCCGTCGCGATCTTGTCAGACCACTCTGCCCTCGTGCAAGCGGGGGTGCAGTGCCGTCAGGATCAAGAGACGATCCCAGCCGGTCCCAGGCCAGATGCCTCACACCCCCCCGTGCTACGGCTGCAACCGCCGTTAGTGCCTGACGCATTGGCATTAAGACCCGGCGAATGTCTGGCGATCGTGGGCCGCAGTGGCAGTGGCAAGACTACCTTGGCCCTCTCTCTACTCGGTCTTGACCCCAGTGGAGTGTCGCTGACGCGTAGAGCACCTACTGCATCTGCAGACAAGCGCCTGGCGGTGCTCTTCCAGGAGCCTGAGAAATACTTCTGGGCCGGTACCGTCGGAGAAGAGATCGGCATCGGCAGAATGAGCACGCACGAGAGGAGGCAGCTTCTGGCTCATTTGCGCCTGCCCCAGCAGTACATGGAGCGCCGCCCCACTGACCTGAGTGCGGGCGAGCAGCGGCGCACTGCGCTTGGCGCAGCGTTGGCCCACAAACCCCATATCCTCGTAGCAGACGAACCCACTGCTGGGCTGGACGCCCCAGCACATCACCAAGTGATCCTCTTGCTGAACCGCTGGCTGGCCACCGGGGGCTGTCTCATCTTAGTGACCCGAGTGCGAAAGCATCTTCGTACGCTGGCCAACTACTGCGTCGTCATGCAGAACGCGCAAGCGATCTTCTGTGGCCCAGCATCGACGTGTCTGGAGGAATCGACGTTGCTGATCACAGCAGGGCTCGAGGTGTCACCGCCATGAACGCCCAACACCGCCGCCACTCCCCAGTTACGGTAGGCATGGATCCCCGAACAGGGCTACTTTTGTTCATCATCGCTAGCAGCATCATCTACGCCACGCGACCTGCCGGAACCGTCTGGATGTGGGTTTGGCTAATATGCGCCCGCCTGGTGACACGCCAGCGCTCGCTGCAACTCAGCGACTTCCTCCCGCGTAGCGTGGCCCTACTCGCCTTCTTCAGTCTGATCACCCATGCGCTCTGGTCACCCGCTCCCTATCTCGTGGAGTGGGGCGTGATCCGCGTAAGCGCATCCGGAACAGCCCGCGGCGCTCTCTTGGCTGCACGCCTTCTGCTGACAGCTGCAGCCGCCAAGCTGCTCGCCGAGACCACCTCACCCTTGGGGCTGGCCAGTGCGCTGCGCTGGCTCCTCCGCCCCCTGGAGTACATAGGCCTCTCCCTACCTGATCTGCCCATGTTGATGGCCATCGGCGCCCGGTTTGTGCCCGAGCTGCATTTGGATGCTCGCCGACTCGTGACCTTGTGGCGGCTGCGCCATACTGGAGATCAGCGCGCATCGCGCAAGCTCACCCTAACCAGTATAGGGCACGAGCTGCTAGTTCCCTTGTTTCGACTCTCCTGGCGACGAGCTACTACCCTTGGCGAGGCCTTGGCTCTTCGCCACTACACCCCAAGAGGCCAGCCCACACTGCCCCCCTACAGACTTAGCGCTGCCGATCGTTGGGCCTGGGGCGGAACACTGGGGTTCTGCGTGCTGGCGTTTTTTGCCAGCTAGAGGGCCTCCTACCCGCTCACGGCATCAACGTCAGGTTCCGCTTCTCCGGTGATGCGTACCACCACCCGATTGGGTACACAGATCACTGCTTGGCTTGGCCGCCGAATGCGACCCGTGTGCACGCAGATCTGATCTGGGCAATCTGATTCTACCACCGCCACACCACCATCACGAACGGACACCCTCATGCGGCCAGTCGCCAAAGGCACCTGGTAGGTCACATCGGTATCCAACGGCAACCTGGCCACCTGGCGCCCGTCCACACTGATCTCAACGTGCGTCCTGTGGACAGCACCTTCATTCTGACGGAGTAGATTCTGTCTGAGCGGCAGCATAGCGCCTACCACAAACAGGACTAGAAAGATGCTGGCGACCAAACGATTTCCCCACAAACCAATGGACACCGCCATGCCTTCATCCCAGTGGTCCTCGCGCAGCAGAGGCAGCAAGACCCCTGCCAGATAGCCCACCACCGCCCCAGACGGTAAAGCCAGAAAAAGCAAGAACGGCCAATAGGCGATCACCGCTGGCTGGCGCACAAGCATGTAGGCCACTGCCAGCTGCCCCATGTTATGCGCCACTGCTCCCAATATGCTCACTGGTATGGTTGGCAAACGACCCTGACTAGCTACCACGGCGCTCCCCATGACAAAGACGCTGAGCACTGCCCCCACCAATCCAAACCAGAACGGAGGCCCCAGTAGAGCCCCCGTGAAACAACCCGCCCAACACTTGACGCAACACCGCTACCAACAGCCCCTCGCGCCAACCCCATGCGTAGATGGCCAGGATTGAGGCCAAGTTGGCCAGCCCCAGCCGGGCTCCCGGCAAGGGTAAGGAAGGCAGCTGTGCCTCAATCACGTGAAGCACAGCGGCTACAGAGAGAAGCAGACCAAGCCTTGCCGTACGCTGACAGTTAGCTAGCACCTGAGGGATACCATCGTCAGAGGTGTGCAACGAGCCCCTCCAATCCCGGAGTGACGCTCATCCGTAGCTGCTGATCGATGAACACGGCCTCTACGCCTGGCATGCTTTTCACTAACGCCCTTCCCTTTTCTGGCCCCAAGACGAAGGCTGCCGTAGAAAGCGCATCGGACAACACCCCTGTGGGAGCGACGACGGTTGCGCTACACATCGCCGAGGATGAGTACCCAGTACGGGGGTCTAGGATATGGCTGTAACGCTGTCCCTCCCAGAAAAAGAAACGCTGGTAATCACCCGACGTCGCCACAGCTCTGCCGGAAATCGGCAAGACCGCGAAAACGTCGTCGAGCCGCCGCGGATGGCGCAACGCAATGTGCCAGGGTGACCTGTTGGGTTTCGTACCGATAACCCGGATGTTGCCCCCCAGATCGAAGAGCGCGCTTTGCACACCCTGCGCCGATGCCAAGGTGACAAGACGATCCAGCGCATAGCCCTTGGCGATGGCCCCCATATCAAGCTGCATACCCTGCGGAAGCCTCACCTGCTGCTTCAACCGATTGATACCGATCTTCTGGTAATTGACGTACCCCAGCTGCTGAGCAATGGCCTCAGCGCTGGGCGGACTATGGTCTGGGATCCGACCGTCACGCTCACGCAGCCCCCACAGGTCCACGAGAGGGGCCACACTGGGGTCTAACGCTCCTTCGCTGCGTTCAGCGACATCGAGTGCGACCTCCAGTGCTGCGAAGAGATCCTCAGAAACCCTGACCCATCCTGTCCCCGCCTGGGCGTTCAGCTGACTGATCTCAGATCCCTCTTTGAAGCGGTCAAACACCGTTTCGAGTCTGGCAAGCTCTTCCAGGCACATCTCGGCTACCTCGTTACCTTTTCTCCCATGGATGAGGAGCCGCACGTAGGTACCCATCGCAAAGCCCTGCCGCTCTACGGAGTCTGCGCCTACGCGGTCGTGCCGTGGGCTCGCCTTTGACGTTCGCCACGGGTTACCGGGGAGAAACCATGCGCCACATAGCACTCCCAGCAGTAAGACCGACAGCGCTACACGCCAGCGCTGAGTCAAGCTGTGCCCTCGACGACGAAGGCGGCTCCAGCCGGCTTTATGCATTTCGTCGGGCACTTCACAGCACACTCCCCACAGCCCGTACACTTGCTTGCATCGATAACGGCCAGACCATCGATGACGTGCACCGCCTCGTAATGGCAAACGCGCTCGCAGGCGCGGCACCCGATGCATCCTTCCTGGCATACCGTGCGTGCAGTTCTGCCCTCTAGCGGGGAATTGCACCGAACGAAACTATGCTTGCCATCCTCCACCAGGCGAATGACGCCCCGCGGACACACCTCGGCACACTCGCCGCATCCCACACAAGCAGCGGTATCGACAATGGGCACCCCGCGCTCATCTTGCGTAAGAGCGCCAAACTGACAGGCCTGCACACAGGTACCAAACCCCAAGCAACCGTACACGCACGTGCGGTGTCCGCCCACCACCATGTGCGCTGCTCGGCAATCCTGCAGCCCCTCGTAATCCGCTCGGGGATCGAAGCTCAGATTGCCACGGCAAGCGACGTGTGCCACCTGACGCTCTACAGGCGTCACTGTCATCTCTAGCGCATCGGCCACGCGCGCTGCAACCTCCGCCCCACCAGGGCTACACGCATTGGCCGAGGCCTTACCTTCCAGCAGGGCCTGCGCAAGTCCTGAGCAGCCGGAGAACCCACAAGCCCCGCAGTTGTACCCGGGTAGAATGTTCGTGAGCAGCTCTATGCGCTCATCTGTATCAACCTGAAGCTTCTTGGCCGCGTAATACAAGCCACCAGCAAAAGCTACCCCCAAAGCTCCCATTGAGATAGCAGCGGCAGCAATGGATCCCGCCACGCCCAGTCACCTCTCTCCTTAGTTTCAACGATTACATCGCTACCAAACCACTGAAACCCATAAAAGTCATCGCCATGATGCCTGCTATCATTAACGACAAAGCAGGCCCTTGTACGCTAACTGGCACGTCTGAAAACCGCAGCTCCTGGCGAATCCCGGCCATCATGCACATTGCCAAGGCGAACCCAACACCGCCGCCCAACGCAAAGGTAAGGGAAGCGCCCAGAGTGTACTCCTGAGCCACTATCAGCAGAGCCAAACCCATGATGGCGCAGTTGGTGGTGATCAAAGGCAGATAGATGCCGAACGCTTCATAGAGCGTCGGGCTACTCTTTCGGAGAAAAAGCTCGAGCAACTGCACCAGAACCGCGATTATAAGGATATACGCAGCGTACTGCAGATAAACCAAGCCCAAGGGGACAAGGATGAGATACTGCACCACCCACACGAGAATGGAGGTCAGTGAGAGCACGAAGGTCACCGCCACACCCATTCCGGCGGCTGATTTGAGTTCCCTAGTCACGCCCAAAAAGGGGCAGATCCCCAAGAAGCGGGTGAGGATGAAGTTGTTGACCAGAGCAGAACCGACGAACAGCAGCACTAATTCCGACACACAAATCCGCTCCTTTGAACATCGTTCCACGCTGCATCATCATTTGCGGGCAATCCGTGCCCAATAACTTAGGCGACCTCTGCGACGGGCACACCCCGACCGACGGTCTTGGCTGCTGTTTTGCGGCGATTACGAATCACGTTAATAGCTGCAGTGATGGCCCCCATGGTCAGAAACGCCCCCGGGGGGGTGAGCATAATCTGCCAGGGCACGAAGCCAGCCGGCATCACCTGGAAACCCAGAATCGAGCCGGACCCCAGGAGTTCACGCAAGGCACTAATCAGCAATAGCGCCCAGGTATACCCCAGACCGTAACCCAATGCATCGGCAATCGAGCGCACTACCCCGTGCTTGGAGGCAAAGGCTTCGGCCCGCCCCAAAATGATGCAGTTCACCACGATCAAAGGGATGAAAAGGCCCAGAGTCTGGTGTATCGCAGGCACCGTGCCAGCCAGCACCAGATCGACCACCGTCACCAGAGTGGCAATGACCACCGTGTAGATGGGAATGCGCACTTCCGAGGGCACCCAGCGCCGAATAACCGATATGACGATGTTGGACCCCAAAAGCACCGCAAGCACGGCCATACCCATGGTGAAACCGTACACCACGGCGGTGGTTACCGCCAATGACGGACATAAACCCATAGCCACGAAAAACGGCGGCGTCTGTTCACTGAAACCCTCACGGAAATCGTCCCACAACTCACGCATGGGCTTGAACCTCCCATAAACAGCTGTGTATGATGCTGGCCTACTACTGATTGCTAGGGGACGCTGCGGAAACACCGTCCATACCCAAGGCAGTCAGCACGGCCCGAGCGCTGTCACGCACCCCGTTGGCCACTGCCGCTGACGAAACCGTAGCACCAGCGATGCCATCCACATCGTTAGTCAGTGCAAAATCATCACTGATCCTCTTGCCTGAGAACTGGCCTAGGTAGTCAGGATCTGCGACTCTGCTGCCCAATCCTGCCGTCTCTGTGTGCGCCAACACCTGCACTCCGACCACGTGCGCTCCCTCGCCATCGAGACCCACGGCCAAGGTGATGTCACCCTGGAACCCTGCAGGTTTGGTCACAAACACAATCCCCATTCGCTCCCCTGATTCATCTTTCACCAGGAAGACGGGGCTATTCACACGTTTGGGCAAGTGCTCTGACAAATCAACGGGCTCAAACACCTCAGCCGCTGGAAACATGACCCGGAATCCCTCACCGATCTCCTGCTGACGTCGCAGCTCTATGCGAGGGTTCATAGCCGCGAAAAAGACGGCGAGAATGATGCCGGATACTGCCGAGACTGCCCCCATGGTCACGAGGATGCGCAGAAGAATCTTGTCGCCCTTTTCTTTCTCGGCCGCCTCACCAATGCTCTGCGTCTGCGGCTTGGGGCGACTGACGAGGTTGATCAGTGGGGTCACGGCATTCATAAACAGGATAGCAAAGGAGACGCCTTCCGGGTAGCTCCCCCATAGACGGATGATCATAGTCAAGAGTCCGATACCGACGCCAAAAAAAAGGCGCCCCCGGCGAGTGTAAGGCGATGTTACCCAGTCTGTAGCCATGAAAAACGCTCCCAAGAGGAGGCCACCGCTGAGCAGCTGGAACAGAGGGTCTGCTCCGACAAATAACGAGACCACCGCTACTGTTCCTAGTATCGAAGCTGGCACTCGCCAATCGATGATACCCCTGATCAACAGATAGAGTCCGCCCAAGAGCAACGCGACAGCAGAGGTCTCACCGAGACACCCTGCGTGCGTGCCTAGCAGATAACGCAAGCCATCCTGCCCCAGTGAAGTAGCGGTTGCCAAAGGCGTCGCAGAGCTGGCCGCGTCAAAGGGAGCAATCCAGCGGGTCATCAGATCAGGGAAACTGATGACAAGAAAGACACGCGCCACCAACGCCGGGTTAAACGGGTTGGCACCGAGACCGCCAAAGACCTGTTTCCCCAAAGCGATAGCGATAAACCCGCCCAAGAGACTCACCCAGATTGGGCTTGCGGGTGGTAGGGTAAGGGCCAGTAAGAGACCCGTCACGACCGCACTGAGATCACTGACCTGCACGGGCTTACCCCGTAAACGCAGACACACTGCCTCGCCAGCCACCGCCCCTACCACACAGGCGACGATGACCTGAGCGGCCCCCCATCCAAACAGGAGTACGGAGGCCACACTCGCTGGCAACAGAGAGACAAGTACCGTCAACATAACTCCGGACACGCTCTGCCCACAGTGGATGTGGGGCGCTGGGCGCAGCAGAAAGCGCTTTTCGCCCTCGCTGTTTTTTAGTGGAATAGCTGATGTCACGATTTATGCCGCCCCTCCTGAAGTCTGTGATTTCGCACGAGCAGCCGCCTGTTCTCGCAGGATTTCGCCTTTCGCCAACTTGATCAGCGGCAGCAGTGGACGTCTACCGGGACAGCGATAGGTGCAGGTACCGCACTCGCAACACAGCATGGTTCCTGCGTCCTCAGCCTCATGCCACTCTTTGGCTTCCGCCAGCCGCGCCAGATGATACGGCTCCAAGCCCTCCGGGCACACATCGACGCACCCACCACAGCGCAGGCAAACCCCTTCGGTGAACTTGAGCACGTCCTCCTCCGCAAAGCCCAGCAGAGCACTTGATCCCTTGATTACTGGTACTTCGTCAGACGACGCGCTCTGCCCCATCATCGGACCACCGAGCACCAGTTGGCGCAGATTGTCGTGTCTGCCCACATGATCAAGCACATAACTGGCTGGCGTCCCTATGCTCACCCAGAGATTAGCTGCCCTCTTGACGCCGCTTCCAGCCACCGTCAATGCCCGAGTAATAAGAGGCTCACCATCGCGCAAGGCCCGGGTGACAGCGACCACTGTCGCCACGTTTTGCACGAGGCAACCGACCTCTGGGGGCAAACCTCGAGCCCGGAGCCGTCTACCCGTCACGCGCCTGATTAGAACGCCCTCGGCGCCTTGAGGGAATGCCGCTGGCACCACTACTACCTCTACATCAGGCAGACCAGCAGCAGCCTGTCGCAGCTTGGCTACTGCGTCGGGCTTGTTCGCTTCCACAGCGACCAGAACTCGCTTAGCGCCCACGACATGGCGAAGGGCCTCCCAGCCGTAGACCAACTCATCCGTGCATTCGAGCATCACCCTGTGATCGCACGTGAGATACGGCTCACACTCGCAGCCGTTGATGATCAGTGTGTCTACCGGCTCCCTGGGTGCCAGCTTGATTGAGGTAGGAAACATGGCCCCGCCCATGCCCACAATCCCCGCCTCTTGCACGCGTCTGCGAATGGCCTCCGGCGTCAACGAACGAGGGTCAGCGACCCCTTCCGCTCTGTCTGCATCTGTGTACTCCCCATCGTTTTCGATAACAATCGCTTCGCCGTAGAAACCTGACGGGTGTAGCCTCGAAGCTACTGCCGTCACTTTCCCGGATACGGGACTGTGTATTGGGGCTCCCAAACCAACTGGCTCGCCAATACACTGACCGCGTTCTACTAGATCGCCGCGCTTGACCAAAGCCTTCGCTGGCGCTCCCCGATGCTGTAATAGAGGGACGGTGACCACGGGTGGCGGCGCCAGTACCTCCAATGGGGAGCTGGCCCCATCTTTGTGATGGGCCATAGCCATGCCGCCCCGCACTCTATAGAGTCGCATTAAACGCCTCCCTACTTCTTCATAAAGGCAACTCAACCAGCTAGCCGGTTGTCTGTCAAAAGGATTCGGGCACCTTGTCATTGTAACCCTACCACGGGACAAAGACAATCGTCACTCGTTACGGCCTCAGTACCTCACCTGCGGTTAGAACGATGCAGGAATACGACCTGTGCAGGGGAAACCGTTGGTACAACCAAGACTGATAGCCCACATGCCCAAGGCAGGAGGCCCTTCGCAATGAAAGTGATTGTCACCTACAACATTCCAAGTTCCGTCATCCCCGAAGAGTACGTTTGTCATGAAGGTGTCATGGATCAGGTACGCGATGTCACTAATGCCCTGAAGGAACTAGGACACTCCTACGAAGTGCTAGGCATAGGCAATGATCTCAAGCGTGAACTCGCCGACCTGGCCTCCTGGGAGGCCGACCTGGTCTTTAACCTCTGCGAGAGCATCAAAGGCCTGAGCGCGCTTCAGCCCTGCTTCGCTGGGTATCTGGAACTGCTAGGCATCCCGTTTACTGGCTCCAGCTCGGCTGGCATCACAATTGCCATCGACAAGCGTCAGACCAAAGCCATACTGCGTAGCACTGGTATCGGTACTCCGCCCGCATGGTTAGCTAGCACCCTTATGCCTCTCCTGGAACCCACGCGAGAACAGACCCTGTCTGCCACTGTGTCCCTTCCTGTGATCGTGAAACCCGCGCGTGAAGACGGCAGCATTGGCATCAATCAAGATTCCGTCGCCACCACCTGGGACGAGTTGCGCCTAGCCCTGCAGCAAGCAGTGGCCCGCTTCGGACCTGACAATGTGCTAGTTGAGCGCTTCATAGAAGGCCGAGAGTTCTTTGTTGGCTTTCTGGGCAATACCGAACTCCAGGCCCTACCTGTATCAGAGATAACTTTCGAAGACCTGCCTTCGGGGCTCATGCCCATCATGTCCTACGACGCCAAGTGGGACCCCGACTCTCCCGAGCGGCGCAGCTTCCGCCGACTTTGTCCAGCTCCATTGGCCTCCGAGGCTCATGCGCGGATTGTGGCCGCCTCTGAGGCAGCCTACAAGAGGGTAGGCCTCTCTGGCTACGGCCGTGTCGATCTGCGATGGGAGACGGCCACCGATGAGATCTACGTGCTAGACGTCAATGCCAACCCGGACATCACAGACAGGCAAGGGCTTCCTGTCACAGCAGCCCATGTGGGACTGGCCTACCCCCAACTCGTTGAAGCCATTATCTCGTATGCTTTGGAGCGTGCACGAAACTGGCCCTAGATCAGCTGGGCCAGCACAGGCTCAAGCACGTCGGCCATACGCCAGAAACCCAGGTCGGTGGGATGCGAGCCATCGACCGTGCCCTCGCCGTCTTCGCCAAGCAGCCCGTCACCCGGTACATAATGGATGCCGCCCACACCAACATTCACAAGCCGCTCCATGGTCTGACGCAGCGCCTTCCGCTTCGCCGCGTGCTGTTGACGGCGACTAGCCAAGAAAGGCGCGTTGCCATAGTTGCGATCCTCCACCAACACGATGGGCGTCGTCGGTCGTGCGTCACGCAAGGTCCGCACCAGAGGCTCCGTGCGCTCGGTGACGAGTTCGGCCTGCATGTTAGGCAGGCAGTCGATCACAAACGCCGCAGGATCTAGCTCGGAGAGAAACCGCCCCACTTCGGGCTCCATCATGCCATTTCCTGAGAAACCCAGGTTGATCACCGGGCATCCCAGACGGCGGCCCAAGATCCCTACATGATGCATGCCGGGGCGCGAGGCGCAGCCTCCCTGCACAATCGAGGTGCCATAGAAGACCACTGGCTTGCTTGTGCGAGGCGCAACCCCCTCAAAGTGGGCCCCACTGGGTAGACCAATCTCCAGTGAATCGACTCCGTTGTACAATGGAAGATATAGCATGAACAAGCGCTTGCTACCATCAAGTCCATCGACCAGTGTGGCTTGCACCTCGGCTGACGCTTCAGGTCTGCCTACACCTAGCCAACACCAAGAACTGCTGTTCTTCTCCCAGGTGTACAAGTCAAGTCCACTAACTCCAGTAGCTGGCATATGAGACATAGCCAGTCGGCTAGACCAGAGCTTCCACCGAGCGTGAATTGCCCGGGCATCCGTTACAAATCGCGTACACATCCCAGCGGAATGCCTGCTCAGATTCCATACAGCGTCTCGCACCACACCCTTCGCCCGGGCGGGCAGCCGATCGTAGTAACGCTCCACATCGTCCCAGCCCCTGCCCTCAACACCCCAGTCTCGTACATCGTGCCAAACCAGTGCTGAACTCCCCTCGTCGTGTGCAGACATAGCCCGTATTCCCCCATGAGTTGCGTATTGTCGCTGCCAGGTGCCGAAAAAGCGGCAGGGCATGGAACGGTAGCCGCCATGCCCTGCCCAACGCCTAAGCGATCACTCTCTGAAGCCCAGAGACCTCTTTACTGACGGGCCTTTAGCAGAGCGTTAATCTGAGTTTCCATCTGTTGCACGGCGCTGGCCACTGCCTGGTCGCCCCAGATCGTAGCCAGAGTCTCTCGGTTGATGATGTTGAAGAAATCCGCTAGCATCTGGAACGGTGACCGGGCCTTATCGAAACCCTCTTGCAGAAGATGGCGATTGGCGGGGTGCGTGCGCCCCGGCAACCAAGTAGTCTGGAAGACGCGCATGCTCGGTGGAACGAGCCCCGTCACTTGCACTCGACGCTCAAGAGCTTCGTTCGACGTCATGAAGCGCAATAACTCAAGGGCTTCCGCCTTGCATCTGGAGGAGCTAAATACAAACCAGCCGATCGCATTAATGTAGGGGACGTGTCCACCCGGTCCCTTCGGCAAAGGTACGACATCCCAGTCAAAATCCTTGATGGTACTGAATCCCTCAGCCATCACCACTGTGTTCGTTTGGCCCATAGCAATCTTTTGCTGCATGAACCCAGCCGATACGCTGAGCCTACCGTGGGTGACCCTATCCTGAACGGCTCCCGAAGTGACCAGATCCGCTAGGTACTGCAAGGCATTGGCCACCTCTGGTGTCCTGCCTACAAACTTCGTGGGATCGGCCCAGTTGTCTACGATGTCGCCACCATACGACCAGATGACAGGCATGTAATTGCGGCCAGTGGGAATCTTGAACCCATACACGCTAGAAGTGCCATCTGCCTCGCGACGTGTCAGACGCAGGGCGGTAGCCCGCAGATCGTCATACGTCCATCCAACTCTGGGGAAGCCCACCCCAGCCTCGTTGAGAAGGTCCTTGTTATAGAAAATCGCTCCGATCTGGAGGTCTTGGGGAAGACCGTAAAGAGCACCTCGCACCCTGTACAGATCAAGAGCTGCAGGGTACCACTCTCGAAACTGCCTTTGCTCTTTGGCCACAAACGGCGTCAGATCCTCAAGGATGCCCTGTAGACCCCAATCAACCACCAGATAGGGATCCATGAACCCTATGTCCAGTGGTACCCCACCAGCCAACATGGCCTGCATCTTTGGCACCAATCCTGTGCCAGCAACACTCACGAGATCAATGGTGACGCCAGGATGCGCAGCCTCAAACTTCTCTTTCATCTCGGTCTGCCATTTGATACTCTGTTCCCGAGTCTCGGCAATCACCGTCACCGTAACTGGGCTGGCAGCACTGGCTAGACCCGCAACCAGCAAAGCCAGGCATAACGCCATAAGCGTGCTATAGACAAGCTTTCGCATTGCTTTCGCCTCCGTAAATTCGCTCAGTGTGATCCTCTCCCACGCAGGTTTCTCTCATAGACTGGTAATTCCTGCCGAGGAAGAGCTATTGGGTGGCCTTGAGCAAGGCGCTGACACCATCTTCCATTAGCTGCACTGCACTGCCTGCAGCCTTCTCGCCCCAGACGACAGACAACACCTCGCGATCGATGATCTTGAAGATATCGCCGTGCAAGGGCCACGGTGAGCGTGCCCTATCGAAGTCCTCCAAGAGCAAGTGCCGGTTGGCGGGCATGGTCTGCCCCGACAGCCAAGTGGTCTGAAACACTCTTGCACTTGCTGGCACGAGGCCAGTCACTTGCACCCTGCGCTCAAGGGCCTCAGTCGACGTGAGGAAACGTAAGAGCTCATAAGCCTCTGCCTTGCACTTCGAGGAGCTAAACATGAACCAACCGATGCCATTTATGTAGGGTACGCGCCCCGCTGGCCCCTCGGGCAGCGGCACCACATCCCAGTCAAAGGCAGTGATGTTCTGGAATCCTGTAGCCATGACCACTGTATTCGTGAGCCCCATAGCGATCCGCCGTTGCGTAAACGCCGTGGCCACGCCATACCTGCCGTGAGTGACCCTGTCCTGAACCGCCCCTACAGTCACGAGATCAGCCAGATACTCTAGAGCAGTGATCGTTTCGGAAGCCTTGCCAGTAAACCTTGTGGGATCCGCCCAATCATCGAGAAAATCGCCCCCGTAAGACCACACCAAAGGCACATAGTTACGACTTGTAGGGATTTTGAAGCCATGTCTACTGAACGTGCCATCGGCCTCGCGGCGAGTGAGGCTGATAGCATTTCGGCGCAGATCGTCGTAGGTCCAGCTTGTCTTGGGAAAAGCCAGACCAGCCTCGGAAAACTGGTCTTTGTTGTAGAAGATACCCGATATCTGGAGGTCTTGCGGTAGCCCAAAGATGCCGCCTCGTACCCGGTAAAGATCCAGCGATGCGGGGTACCAATCTCGGTACTGCCTCTGCTCTTTGGCTAGAAACGGCGTCAGATCCTCAAGAATACCCTCTTTGCCCCAGTCAACCACGAGATAGGGGTCCATATACCCGATGTCCAGTGGCACGCCACCCGCTAACATGGTCTGCATCTTAGGAATCAGCCCAGTGCCAGCCACGCTCACCAGATCCACAGTGATACCCGGATGCGTGGCCTCAAACCTCTCCTTCATCTCAGTCTGCCACTTATAACTGGACTCTCTGGTTTCAGCAATCATGGTCACTGTGACTGGACTAGCAGCGCTCGCTATACCCGCGACGATCAAGCCGGTACCGATCGCGATGGCAGTAGCACGAGACAATACTCCCATTGTGTTCCCCCAATCCCATAGTATCTAGATGCTGTTACTTTTTTAACTTTTTCCTTGTATGAAAGGCGTTTCCTGCCGATCCTGAAAGGTATCTACCTCGTCCACAGGGAATGTGATGGCACGCCCGCCTGTAAACCCGACGAAACCGCTAACGAGCAGGTGATGACGATGGCCAAAGCCCAGCTTCCTGGCGAAGCCGAACACGAAATCGGCGACCCGCAGGTGATCGTGACGCAAGCGCAGATCACTGAAGCATTCCAATCGTGCGGTGTTGGTCCAGGCGACATCCTGATGCTGCACGCATCGCTCAGTTCTATGGGCACCGTGTGCGGCGGTGCGGAGGCTGTAGTGGATGGACTCATTGCAGCTACATCACCCGCAGGCACAGTGGCGGTTCCTAGCCTGTGGTGGCGGCCTCTTTCACCGCCTCTGAAGCTTGAGGATTGGGATGTGACCACATCGCCAGCCTTCACGGGGACGATTGCAGAAGCAGTGCGCAAGCGACCTGATGCATGTCGTAGCGACCACCACTCACATGCCGTCGCAGCCATTGGCCACCAAGCGGAAGCGCTGACTCGCACGCATGGCCAACAGGGACTGCGCCCTGGTCCCTTTGGCGAGAAGGCCTTTGCCACCGACAGTCCTTGGGCGAAACTACTGCTGTGGAACGCGGCCTACGCATTTCTGGGTGTCGACTTCACCGTCAATACCATGGGCCACTATATTGAGTACGAATATGTCGACCAGGTTCTGCACACCCTGCCACCCGACACGCGCCCACGCTTCATCGCCCGCCTGAGAAGTTGGTTCATGACCGAAGGGGTATGGTCCAGCTTCAGTTTTCGCTCCATGGGCTGTAAACTCGAGGAAGCTGGACTGGTAGCCCGAAGGCGCATTGGCACAGCCACCCTACGCGTTATTCGAGTGGCCGCAATGGTCGAGTGGGTTCTCCACGAGCTGCGCGCCCATCCCGAGGAGTGGTTCACCCCGAAGTTCCTGGCCTGGTTGCGGGACGCCGAAGGCGGCTGGTGCGATCCCCAGACCTGACGAAGAGGACGCGCAGCCCAGGGGCGGCACGCGCCTTTCCACAACTAGTGCCACCCATGCACCGCCGATGCGACTACGTGTCGCCTTCGTTCTCGGCTCTTTCCAACAGCACAAAGGTAATCTTGGCCTCTGAGACAGGGATCCGAAGAAGCTTGGGGCAGTCTGTGCCTAACTCAGGTAGACACCCCATGGAAGTGTACGTCGTCTCATGTAGACCGCGTACTGAGACGCGCCAGCAATCAGTCGCTCCATCTCGCCCGGGCAGATGTTCTGGATCCACAGTGATCTTCTGGGTCTGTCCCGTCTTGTTCCAGACAGCCACGAGCGCGGCATCGTGTGGAGCAGTCTCTGCATCGGGCACTTGGCGCCCGCGCCGCGCATCCATCGTATACAACTTGGCCACGAGCCCCGGAGTGACGTTGACCCCCACGTCGTCCATGAAACGACCGTAGGCAAAGAAGGGCCAGGCAGACTCGCGTAGAGCTAGGCAGCGCTTGATCTCTTCCCACATCTGCGGATCGGTACGGAAGTTGCAGTAGCGAGCATCCTCTTGGTCATAGAACCAGAGGAAAACACCCACTACTAGAGAACGGTAGAGCTGCTCATAGGCCTGCGACGAGATGCGCGGTGCTCGGAATTTCTGTCCTTTGGAAGGATAGACCATGTCCACCAAGCAGTGCTCAGGGTAGACGTAGCGGTACATCTCGGGAAGGGATTCGGGAACGATCCAGGCGTGGATCAGCTGGGCAGAGACGTACTGGGCAAAGGCATCACCGCAACCTTCTATCATGGTGAAGACATCTGGCGTGTTACCCCGTAAGCTCTCCTCAATACCCATCAGCGTGCGTACGGCATCCTGGTTCCAGCTTCCGGCATGCGGGTGCCCATGGCTGGTATCAAAGCACAGGTGGGGACTGATGGCAGCGAAGCAGTCAAGATACACACCACTTACTCCAAAGCATGTTGCCAGCCAAGAGACCGTATCGCGCATCAGTCTTTGATAGGCTGGTACGCCCCGGCAATGCACATAGAAGTCTTCATCAAAGAAGTGGCGTTGCAGCAGGCTACCGTCACGGTTACGCACAGCCCAACGCCGTCCTAAGCGGTCAGCGTACTGTGAGCTCTGGCCAAATAGAGCGGTATTGATGTAGAGAGTGACGAACCCACCTGCCCTTCGAGCGTAGTTAATCCCCCGAGCGAAGTCCAGCATCGTACCCAGCTCCAGATCCGGGTAAAACTCCGGGTAGAGTTTGTCGAAGCCACCCGAACTCCACCCGGCCAGGAAAAGATGGTCGATACCCTCTGCCGTAGCGCGATCGTAGAGCATGGGGATATCGGCAAAATCATGACAGATCGTGCCATCTTGCCACTTGAAATCGTAATGGGCCATGAGGGCGTGTCGACGCCGGAACCAAGCGGGGACCCTGGGCGGTTGCATGTGGCGCTCAGCCCAGTTGCGATAGCGATCGGCACCCCAATGCCAGTCACCATCGTGGAGGCCGACCCCGTAGAGTCCCGATTTCCATCGCGCACCGGAGGCGGCCAGACCTACGTACTTGCTAATGGCCAGCCCACTGCACTCAGCCTCAGGATCAGCCATGGCCGTCAACGACGTGTAGAGGAGGCCCGGGTCGTAGGAGGCTAGGTAAAGACCGTTGGTGGAACTGTGAAGATCCAGCCAGGGCATGGAGGCTTGCCCACAGTAGAAGCGTTCATAGACAAGGCCGTCCGCAGGGCGTCGATTCGGCCGAAAAACCGCCCCTTCAGGCGCTTGCGTCATGTTACGAGCCGCCGTAGCGAGAAATGCTGGCACGCGAATACCAGCGTAGTAAGGGAAAAGAAGCGTCTCCTCAGCCCCGTCACAGCTAAGCTGAACACCATGCACATAGGGAAAAGAGACTGACTCTACGTTCACTCGCCTATCAGCATTAGTCAGGCCGATCTCCCAGTAGGTTTCACTGTCGTTGGGCAGCACAGTGACCGTGTACTCCAGCCGGAGATCATACGTCGCTGTTTCGGCCTGAACATCCGCAAAAGAAAAGCTGGCGCAGATGCCACCGCCCTGTGCTTCTGTCAAAGAGGGCTTATCGAGGAGGCGCATCTGCTCTGGCCCCGCCCTGATCTCTTCGTCGTCCGGTGTGAACAGCAGAAGCTGAAAGGGCATAGCTCTGGGTCCACCCTCGAGCTGCTGTATGTACTGCTGCCCTGTGTGACGATTCTCAAGGCCCACCAAGCACCCGTCTGAAGAGAACGAGAGGACCACTCTGCTATTGCTGAGCTGAAATAGCTCGTCATGCCATATGGCCTGAACAATCTCTTTGCCTGATTCCATCGCCAACCTCGACCCCCATCCCATCCTGGTTAAGCTACTTAGCATAGGCGGTTCTAAGTAGCGCAGTGATCTGTCTATCGAGTTCCTGTAGGGTGGATTCAATGGGAGCAACGTTACGCCAGATCTGATCAAAGGCCTTGTTCTTCGTGGCAATGAGGTCGAAGTACTTGGGCGTGACTGGCTCAGCACGAGCATACTCCATGGCCTGGTAGAACACTTGGTCACGGGGTTGCGTAAAGACCTCACGGGCAACTGAGCGCAACGGCGGCACCGTAATACCTCTCGCCGCAAGAGCCCCAATCCCCGTTGGACCGGAGAGGTATTTGACTAGCCGAAACGCCTCTTCCGCGTGCTTGGATTGAGAATGGACCCCATGGCCAGCAGAGGCAATGCGGTTGTAGCGGTACCGCCCCGAGGGCACTAGCGAAGCTGCCCAGTTGACGTGGGCGTCGTTCAAAGAGCGGGCAATCCCTCTGATATCGTACCACATCGCCACATCACCTTTGGTCAGAGACGGCTGGGCTACTGTGGGGGCAGCCGCAACCTTCCACTCATACATCAGCTGCCATACCCAACGGGTCGCCTCTACACTCTCAGGTCTGCTCAGAACGCTCTCCGTGCGCTCCTCGTTGAGCAATCTACCGCCATTCTGCCAGATTACACTGATGTTGCGGTCATGACCAGTCGGAGCTAATAGCCCGTACTTGGGGTTGGTCTCCGAGGGTTGGGTCAGCTTACGTGCCGCTGTGA
Source organism: Limnochordia bacterium (assembly GCA_050951545.1). GTDB lineage: Bacteria > Bacillota > Limnochordia > DTU080 > DTU080 > DTU080. Next base: position 91,455 of record JBMNJG010000005.1, read on the forward strand.
GGAGGCTATCCCACGTCCAGCTATCGTTGGGGAAGGCGACTCCGCCCTGCAGAAAACTGTCCACATTGTAAAAAAGCACCAGCGTAGACGACTCCCTAGGTAAGCCGAGCGTCTTGCCATCCCGGGAGAACTCATCCATGGACGCCGCGTAGTACTCCTTGCGCAAGTCGCTCTGTTCTTTGGCTAGGAAGGTGTCGAGCGGCATGAGCATATGCGTGGAAACAAGATCGCCCATGCTCCAAGTGTGAGCCCAAAAAGCATCCGGAGGCGTACCCGCAGCGGTAGTTATGAGCAGCCTCTCGTAGATCTCAGGCGCATTCCCTGCCACCCATTGCATCTCCACCTCGATGTCGGAGTTAGGCGTCATGAAATCGGCCAGCAGCTTGTCGTAGACCTCCTTCTCGAAACTGTCGCCGCGCCCCATGTAGACAATGTGCGTCTTGGCTGATAACGGAAGTGCAAGCATCACTAGCAGTACCAAAGACACCCACAACCCCACGACTAACGGTACACACCCAGACCTGTGCATCTTCTCGCCTCCCTGCGAGCGTAGTGTTGCTTCAGGCTACATGTTGGATGTACTTCTCTGCATAACATGCATGTCCTACCAAAACTCGCTGTATCTTCAGTATCTTGTACCATTTTGGCAGGAGTAGCCGGGGGGGCTCTAGTTCCTTAGGCCGCATGGCGAACGCGTGCCGCCCAGAGGCAGCACGCGCCGTTCATAGCAACCAGTACCCAGGTTCGTGCCTACGTGTCGCTTTCGTTCTCAGCTCTTTCCAGCAGCACAAAGGTAATCTTGGCCTCTGAGACCGGGATCCGAAGAAGCTTGCAGTCGGAACCTAACTCAGGTAGACACCCCAGAGAAGCGTACGTCATCTCATGTAGGCCGCGTACTGAGACGCGCCAGCAATCAGTCGCCCTGTCTCGCCCGGGCAGATGCTCTGGATCCACAGTGATCTGCTGTGCCTGCCCAGTCTTGTTCCAGACAGCTACGAGTGCGGTATCCCTCGCAGGAGCCTTTTGCTTGAGCACCTGGCGCCGACGCCGCGCCTCCAGTGTGTACAGCTTAGCCACGACATCCGGAGGCGATGTCACTCCCACGTCGTCCATGAAACGGCCATAGGCGAAGAAGGGCCAAGCCGACTCGCGTAGGGCTAGGCAGCGTCTGATCTCTTCCCACATTTCCGGATCCGTACGGAAGTTGCAGTAGCGAGCATCTTCCTGATCGTAGAACCAGAAGAACACGCCCACCACCACCGAGCGGTAAAGCTGCTCATAGGCCTGAGCCGACATGCGCGGTGGCCTGAACTTCTGCCCTTTGGACGGATAGACCATATCGACGAGACAGTGATCAGGGTAAACATAGCGATACATCTCGGGAAAGGACTCTATGTAGAAACAGGCCCGGATTAGCTGCGCCGAGACATACTGACCGAAAGCATCACCGCAGCCCTCGATCATCGTGAAGGTGTCGGGAGCATCGGTGCGCAGTCCCTCTTCAATCCCCAACAGCGTGCGCACAGCATCCTGGTTCCAGCTACCAGCCGTCGGATGCCCGTGCCCCGTATCGTAGCATAGGTGAGGACTGACACAGCCAAAGCAGTCTAGATAGATGCCAGTGACTCCGAAGCTCTTCGCCAACCAGAGCACAGTGTCACGCATCAGTCTTTGATAAGCCGCCACCCCGCGGCAGCTCACGTAGAAATCCTCGTCGAAGAAATGCAACTGAAGCAGGCTACCATCACGCTTGCGCACTGCCCAGCGCTGACCCATAGTGTCCGCATACTGTGAGCTCTTGCCGAATAGCGCTGCGTTGATATAGAGGGTCACGAAACCTGCCTTGTTCCGAATGTACTCAATGCCCCTAGCAAAGTCCAGCATCGTACCCAGCTCCAGGTCTGGGTAGTACTCCGGGTAAAGCTTGTCGAAGCCACCTGAGCTCCACCCTGCCAAGAACAAGTGGTCGACGCCATCAGCCGCTGCGCGATCGTAGAGCATCGGAATGTCGGCAAAGTCGTGACAGATCGTGCCATCCTGCCACTTGAAGTCGTAATGAGCCATGAGAGCGTGGCGGCGCCGGAACCAGGCCGGAACCCTAGGGGATTGCATATGGCGTTCAGCCCAGGCGCGATAGCGATCAGCTCCCCAATGCCAGTCACCGTTGTGAAGACCGACTCCGTAGCGTGGTGACCGCCAGGAAGCCAGTCCCACGTGTTTGCTGATGGCCAGCCCGCTGCACTCAGCTTCAGGATCTGCCATCGCCATCAAGGTGGCATAGGCGAGACCCGGGTCGTATGAGGCTAAGTAGAGGCCATTCGTGGTACTATGCAAATCCAGCCAAGGCATTGACGCCCCACCGCAGTAGTGATGCCTGTAGACGAGACCATCGAGAGGCGTTCGGGCGGGACGAAACGCCGCCCCTGCAGGTGCCTGCCGAAGATTACGAGCAGCCGTAGCCAGGAATGCAGGTACTCGCAGACCCGCATAGCGAGGAAAAAGAAGAGTATCCTCACTGCCAGCCTCGCTGAGCTGTATGCCGTGGATGTAGGGGAAGAAAACTGCCTCAACGGCCATCCGAGGGTCCACACTCGCCAAACTGATCTCCCAATAACTCTCAGCGTCGTTTGGTAGTAACGTCACCGAGTATTCTAGCTGCACCTCGTACTTGATCTTTCCAATCTCTACGCCAGAGAAGGCATACGTGAGCCGTACGCCTCCACCTGGCACATCCGCAAGAAAGGGCGTGTCAGCCCTCATTTGATCAGGACCAACTCTCAGCTCTTGCCCACCGGACATCTGAAGACTAAGCTGAAACGGCATAGAACGGGCGCCACCAGAGCCGCGTTGGATGTACTCATGCCCAGTCTGCCGATTCTGCATGCCAATCAGAGCGCCCTTCGTGTCAAAAGAGAACTCCACGGCACTGTTTCGAAAATGGAGCTCGTCTTCTTGCCATTCAGCTTGCACCACGTCGTTATTCGAGCCCACGAGCATTCCAGAGCCATCACACATCGAAAGCTAGACCTCCATCTCTAGACTGGTATGTTGATCTGCCTCGCCTATTCCCACCTAAGGACTGCCGTAATATGCCTATCAAGCTCCTGCAGGGTCGATTCAATGGGCGATGTGTTGCGCCATACTCCATTAAACGCCTTGTTCTTGATGTCAATGATATCAAAGTACCTCGGTGTAACAGGTTCAGCACGAGCGTACTCCATGGCCTTGAAGAACACATGATCGCGAGACTCCGTGAAGACCTCGCGAGCCACGGAGCGCAGTGGTGGCACTGTGAGACCTCCAGCTGCGAGAGCTCGTATGCCCGTCGGGCCTGACAGGTACTTCACTAACTGAAACGCCGCCTCCGGATGCTGACTCTGAGCGTGAACGCCATGCGCCGAAGAAGCAATGCGATTGTACCGAGCCCGCCCGGAAGGCACTAAGGTGGCACCCCAGTTGACCTGAGCATCGTTATAGGCCCGCACCTGACTTCGAATTCCATACCCCATTGCCAACTGACCTTTGGCCATGGATGGCTGAGGTACGGTTGGAGGTGCTGCAACCCTCCACTCATGCATCAGCTGCCATATCCAGCGAACGGCCTCAACGCTTTCGGGCTTGCTCAAAGTGGCCTCGGTGCGTTCCTCGTTTAGGAACCGCCCGCCATTCTGCCAGATGATGCTGATGTTTCGATCATGAGTCGTCGGCGCCGATACTCCGTAAACAGGCTTGGTTTCTGACGGCCTCGTGAGCTTGCGCGCGGCCGCCAACAGATCATCCCATGTCCAGTCGTCGTGCGGTAGATCCACTCCACCTTCTAAGAAGCTGTCAACATTGTGATAGAGTACCAGCGTAGACGACTCCCTAGGCAGTCCCAAAACCTGACCGTTGCGCGAAAACTCGTCCATAGAAGCTGCGTAGTAATCCCTGGTGAGACCCCCTTCCTTCGCAAGAAACGAATCAAGTGGGTAGAGCATATGTGTCGATAGCAGGTCACCCATGCTCCAGGTATGCATCCAGAAGGCATCAGGCGCCGTACCCGCCGCAGTCGTCACCAGCAGCCTCTCGTAGATGACAGGCGCGTTCCCTGCCACCCACTGCATATCCACCTTGATATCCGGATGGGCTTTCATAAAGCTGAGAAGAAGCTCGTCATACACCTCTTTCTCAACAACGTTGCCGCGCCCCATGTAGACGATGCTCACCTTAGCCGCTGACGGAAGCGCCAATACCAGAAGTAACAGAATCCCCGATAATACCACTCGCCCACCATTGCTCCAGTGTCTCCGCATGCTGATTACCTCCTTCAAATGCAGGTATTGGGCGTCTTGGCGATTAATCCTTCTAATTTGGTGGGCTGAAGCGAGATTTCTTTCCTTGCGCAGCGCAGCAGTCGTCGATCAGCAGGAAAACTTTCTTCCTCGGGAGAACATCTGAGAGAATCGATAGATGTGGGGGGCTCTGTCTTGACGTCACAGACGAGCAAGGCTCCAACAATCATTCAGGAGTGCACACTGCGCCTGCGCACCTTCCTACCCAGCGTTAGGCCATCTGAGAGAAAGGTGGCGCAGTACATTCTCAGCAACCCTGAGTCTGTAGTGGAACTGCCGATTACAGAACTGGCTAGGTTGAGTGGTGTGAGCGACGCCACAGTCGTGAAACTCTGCCAACGCGTGGGCTATTCCGGGTTTCAAGAACTGAAGATCAACCTCGCGCGGGAGCTTTCTATGCCGTATAAGCGCGTGTATGGGAAAGTGAAACCTGGCGACACCATGGAGGAGATCAAGGAAAAAGCGTTCAGCCACAACGAACGCGCTCTGCATGACACGGCTCGTATTCTCAACAGTGTTGAACTCGAAAGCGCGGTCTCTGCTCTTAGTGCCGCGCCTCGCATTCACTTCTATGGCTCAGGGGCATCGGGTATTGTGGCCTTAGACGCTGAGCAGAAGTTTCTGCGGATTGGGATGAACTGTCAGGCCTTTAACGATCCGCATCTTGGTGCCACAGCCGCGGCCTTACTTGACAAGGGCGCTGTAGCTGTGGGCATTAGCCATAGTGGAGCGACCCGCGATACGGTAGACTCTCTAACGATTGCCCATCGAGCAGGTGCGACGACCGTCTGTATCACCAACGCCATGGGTTCGCCTATTGCGCAAGCAGCCGACACTGTTCTTCTCACAGCCGTGGCAGAGAGCGACTTTCGCGGAGGGGCTATGGCTTCTCGTATAGCCCAGCTAAGCGTCATCGACATTCTTTTCATCGGCGTGGCACTAGGGCGTCACGATCATACGATGCAGTGTCTTGCCAAAACCCTTGAGGCGGTGGCACATAAGCGGTACTGAAGGCTGCCTGACCGCCAAGGAGGTTCTTTAGTGGAGAGACTCGCCGACCTAACCACGGAATCACGCTCGCCTTATACCGATCTGGATACACGAAGCATACCTGAGATTCTGAGCATCATCAGTCAAGAGGATGCACGGGTTCCGGCTGCTGTGGCCCAGGAGTTGCCCCAGATCGCTCGAGCTGTCGAGCTTATTGTGAGTCGCCTTGCAAAAGGCGGGCGTCTTTTCTACGTCGGAGCTGGCACGAGCGGACGCCTCGGCATGTTGGATGCTGCAGAGTGTCCGCCGACGTTCGGTGTGCCAACGGATATGGTCCAAGGAGTGATCGCGGGAGGCCAGGCCGCCCTCGTCTCGTCCATTGAGGCCGTCGAAGACAGCCAAGAGGTAGGGGCTAGTGACCTTGCTGCGCGGGGCTGCAGCCAAACAGACGCCGTCGTAGCTATTGCCGCTAGCGGACGCACCCCCTATTGTCTAGGGGCTTTGCGCTACGCCGCCTCCGTAGGAGCCGCCCGTATTGCCTTGGTGTGCAACACCGACTCCCTGATGTCAGCAGAAGCCGAAGTCACCATTGCACCCGTTGTGGGGCCAGAGGTCATCATGGGCTCAACACGCATGAAGGCGGGTACTGCGCAGAAGCTGGTGCTCAACATGCTGAGCACCGCGTCAATGATCAGGCTGGGTAAGGTCTATGGCAATCTCATGGTCGATCTGACCCCAACCAACAGCAAGCTAATCTGTAGAGCCCGGCGTATAGTAGAGCTGGCTACAGGCGCAGACGCGTCCACGACTAGTGAAGCTTTGCAGGCCAGCGGCTACGACGTCAAGGCAGCCATCGTGATGATTTTGGCCAACTGCCCGTTCCAGACAGCCCGAGAGTTGCTTAGTGCAGCAGACGGTCGTGTGCGAACCGCCATCCAGATGGCTCAGGAAAGCTAGGTGCATCACCATCGACGCCAGATCACGTAACTGCCGCCTCCCCTGGCCTATGCTGGTGGCCTGCATGACCGAAGGCATTGCCTGGGCCGTGTTGCATGGCTATGGTCCTCTGTATCTGCGCCAAGCTTTGGGCGAAACTCGCTTAAGTATGGTAGCCCTGTGCACAGGCCTAATGTCACTCACTACATGCGTCATGGCCAATGTCTGGGGACGGTGGGCCGATAGAGGAATCTCTACGTTTGGACTTATCCGGGGCGGCCTGACGGGAGCGACGGCTATAGCACTCCTGTTTCCATGGGTGAAGCACTCGCTCCTGTATGTCATGCTATGCATGTCCATATGTGCCTGTCTGGCGGGGGTCGCCCCCCTAACGCTAGCTTGGGCCACTGCGCAGAACCCAGAGCAACCAGGAAGGCAGGTTAGTCGGTTCTACCGCACACGAGCGATCGGCAGCACCCTGGGCAGCTTTGGCGGTAGCCTGCTGGTGAGATTGACGGGCATTGAGGGTTTCGTGCTCGCCTTGCGGACAACAGCCGCTTTCTTCCTGATGGCGGTGCTTGCCCTCCGCCTGACTGGGCCTGGCTACACCGATCCCCGCACCACGCGCAGTCTCGGCAGGCCTGTTCCCCCACATGCCGTGGGGGCGGCTTCCCTCTGGCGCGACCCCTTGGTCACAGCCATGGCGGTGGCGGTCTTTTTCAGCTTTGGTAGCAACGAAACGTTCTTCTCTCTCGTGGGCCCCTACTACACCGAGTATCTGGCGGGGTCAGCAGCAGATCTGGGACTAGCCCTTGGGGTCGCTGGCATTGTTGGATTGCTGGCGTCGGGCCCGGTGGGCCGTTTGGTCGACTGGCGCGGGCCTCGCAACGCCTTCATCTTCGGCACCATCAGCTATATTGGGGTCTACGGGCTACTCTGCCTCTTCCATAGCCCGCTCGCCGTCCTGATCCTGTTTGCCGTTCCTGTCTACCCACTGATCGCCATCGGCGCTACTGGACTGCTAAACCAGCACGTGGCGCCTGGGCAACGAGCCGAAGCGATGGCGACTTTTGAGGGAAGTGCAGCCTTAGCCCTAGCTGGCGGCAGTCTCTTTGCGGGCCTAGGAACCGACCGTTTGGGCCTGGCTGCGCTACCGTTTATCTCTCTAATCCTGGCGATCGTAGGAGCTGCTATCACCTTGCTCAGGGTCAGAGAGCTGACCCGCTTGGCAGGGAAAGCTGTTGAGCGTTATAGCGCAACACATCGATCAGAGTCCTGGTTCCCCCGTGACCAGGAAAGTTGATCAAGATCGCTCGCGGGGCCTTGGCCTCTGCGGCGATCCCCGCTCCTTGAGCATTGTGCCAGTTGTCAACGACGATCTCGGGCTTAGCCTTGATGAGCTCTGCCATCTGCACCGCTGTCAGCTCCTCGCCGCCGCCGAAGACACCTACCACCTCCAAGCCCATCCAGCGCGCATACTTCTGTAGAAATCCGTGTACAACAGCTCTTTTGCCCATAAGGCCTTTCTGCTTCGCCTCTGTCAAGATATCTGCCGTGACGCGATCTAGCTCTGCCTCCCACTTGGCCTGCGCAGTCTGGGTGCCGAAGACCTTGGCCAAGGCTTGCGTCTGCTCTTTCAACGTCGCAGGAACGTTATCGGTAAAGACTGCCACCATCTTGTCAACGGGAACCGCACCTGCTGCCTGAATCTTACGCATGAACACTTCATAGCCAGCCCACACCACGTAATCAGCATCCATCACGCGCTTGATATCCCCAGGCTTGAAGTCATACTCTGGTGGATGTCTTAGGTCAAGGGGAGCCAAGACGTCCACACGCGTCGCCCCTGCTGCTTCCGCTAGCGCTCCCACCCAAGAGGTAGAGGCTACCACCCTCACCTCTCGCGCAGTAGCAGTGCCAGCTATCGCGAGACCAATGATCACTGCCCACACCGCAATTCTGCTCCGATACTGCATCAGAACACCTCCGCTGACTATAGTACTGGCGATCGCTGCGCCGCCGGCAATCTGATAAGCTGACAACCCGCCAACACAAGCACTCCCACCAAGGCCACGGTTGCGCTGATAGGCAGATCCCATACCACTGCTACCAACAGCCCCAGCCCACTCTGCACCAACCCAAAGATAGCGGTGAAGATCATGGCCTGTTTGAGGCTACGCGCGCGTGGAAGGGCAGCTGTCGCAGGGATCAGTACGATGGCATCCACCATCAGGGCTCCTACCAGACGCATGGCCACACCAATGGCCAGGCCCAGGAGCACGAGAAGCGAGTAGTGCACAAGCCCTGTCCTCACGCCAAGCGCGGCTGCCAACTCCTTGTTGTAGAGAACCAAGTTCACCTCCCAATACCATATAGACATGATGAAGACCACGCAAACCCCCAGGGCCAGCGTGATCCAGACATCCCTCCCCGACAGCATAAGAATGCTGCCTGTAAAGATGGAGAATGCATCCATGGCTGGAATGTTGGCCTTGTACAACAGCAAGAAACTCACCGCTAAGCTTCCCGTCATGAAAAGCGCACTGGTCATGCCCACATTCAGCTTTGCCCGATCAGAGACGGGGCCAAAAAGCAACGAACCTCCCGTAATAGACACCATAGCGAGAATCAGGGGATCGAGTCCACTGATCAAGGCAGCCGTAGCCCCAAGGAGACCTAGGTGCATCAGTGCAAAGCGCAAGGCAGAAAGGTTAAAGACGACCACCACAATACCTAGCAAAGAAAGGGTCACTGAAGCTACCAGCAGGCTAACCACAGCTCGTTGCATGAAAGGCAGCGAAAACAGGGCCAGCCGTTCAGCAAGCTCAGCCATGTGCGACCTCCTCAATCCTCATGTCACGAATAGTAAGCATCCTCGCACAATGTGCGGAGACAAGCTCGTGATCGTGAGTGATTATCAGAAACGAGATGCCCTTTCGCCTGTTCAGTTGAGTGACCAGATCCAGAATACCTCGCTGCGCCTCTGGATCCAGGAAAGTCGTGGGCTCGTCCATCAGAATGAGGTCCGGCTCTCGCACTACTGCCCGCGCCAGAGCCGTTCGCTGCTGCAGTCCCCCCGACAACTCTCGCCAATCGAGATCCTTGTAGGCAGAGAGTGCCACAGTGTCTAGGGCCTTTTCTACCGCTTGCCGGTCCTCTCTGCTTGGGCGTCGTCGCCCCTTGAAGGAGCTCCCCCAGCGTCCGATAAGCACCGAATCGTAGACGGAAATGGGCAGAAGTCCAGCACTGCTCTGCTGCGGCACATAGCCGAGCCTACGTCGGGCTGTGGTGATTCGCTTGGCGCTCGTCAAGGGTAGCCCCAAAACCTCCACAGTGCCGCTTACTGGCCGCAAAAGCCCGAGAATTACCTTAAAGAGTGTGGTCTTACCTATCCCATTGGGACCGACTAACCCAACACATTCACCCTGGCTTACTGTCATGTGTGCCTGGTCCAGCACCACATGCCCCGGGTAGCCAGCGACGATCTCATTCAGTTGGATGCAAACCTCAACCATCGGCTCTTTTGCCTCCAACCAGGTAGAAATCGTCGGTATCGCAGACCTCGGACACCACAAACCCAACCTCGAGCAGGTGCTGTGCCACCTGCTCTGCTGGCTCCAATAGATCCTGCCGGATTAGCGCATCACGAGATGAACCATGTATGGCATTGATAAAACCCCGACTACGAAAATGCGATACGGCAATTCTCGCTCCCGGTCTAGCCACGCGCGAAAGCTCGAGCAGAGTCCCCTGTCTGTCAGCGAAATGAGGGTAGACTCCGTTGCAGACAATCACGTCGACAGAAGCATCATCAAAGGGCAGATCAATGGCATCCGCGCGCAGGAAACGAAGTGTTTCCTGGCCCTTATACTTCGCTGCAGCCACCTCGAGCATCTTCGTGGAAAGGTCGCAAGCGATCACTTGTGCGGGCTGCTGCTCCAATAGGTAGCGAAGCAAAAAACCTGTTCCGCTGCCCACGTCGAGTACGACATCCTCCGGACCGATGGCCAAAACAGACAACAACCGTCCCACATGCCTCTCTGCCGGAGCGACCATAGTAGCATCCCATGTCACCGACAACTGATCAAAATAGGCTGCTCGCCGATCATCAAAGTTGCGCACGATGGCCACCTCGCGTTGTTGCTACGAACCCCTCGTATCGTGTTACTACCTGTGCGTATTTGCCCACCGCTCCCCATCTTCCTGCCAGGACGAGCTAGTTGGTTGTCCAATGTCGCGGCAAAAGGAGTCGGCAACTCCTCGCCCCGAGGTGTCATCAATACCCTTCTCGACGCAGCACCCACCACACCCCTACCAGCTGCAAGACGGCCGTCAACATGCTGTCTGTGATCACCGCCCAGAGCACCCCAGTGATGCCCCACGCTGGCTGACCAGCCAGCAAGCAAACCATGAGCACGCGCGCTGCATTGCCTACCATACTACTGGACATCACCCAGGTGGTGCGGCCAAGTCCGTAGAGGACGTCGGCGCTGACTGCCCCCAAAAAAGTGAATGGAGCAACTATGCCCAGTGGCTTAATGAGACTGCCCACACTGGCATCGCCATAGAGCAAAGAACCGAGCCAGGCTGCCCGCCACCAGAGCAACGGGGCCACCACCGCGCTCACCCCCAACGTGCCCAGGTAGACCTTGCGCAAGAGCCTCTTGAGCTTGGCGATCGAACCGGCTTCATTCTGAGCAGCCAACCGCGTAATCTCAGGCAACATCGTCTGTGTGACGGGGAGTATGAGTACCATCGGCATGTACAACGTGGGTACCGCCATACCCGACAGACGCCCGTAGGCGCGGGTCGCCTCCTCAATGGTCAAACCAGTCTTCTGCAGCAACCGCGGGATAAGAGCAACGGTAATGAGACTCATAGCATTGTTAAGCAAGCCAGTGAGCATCACTGGCACGCCGAGACCGAGTAGGGTCCGCACACGCAGTGGCGGACAAGCCATCGCTGGCCGATGTCTTCTCCCTCTGCCGTAACCTTCTACAGCTTTTCGCAGACCAGTCCGCAAGACGAAGAAGCAGCCAAGTTCACCAACCAAAAAGCCCGCAGCAACAGCTCCTGCCAAATAGGCAGGCCCGTAAGGCAGTGCCAATACCACAAGGCACAACGTGACAGGAATGCGCACTGCCACCTCGGCAATGTCACTGCCAGCCATGAAGTCCTGGCGTTGCAGGCCCTGTACCACGCCTCGCAGAGCAGAAGTAGCAGCAATCGGAATCAGCAGAATAGCCAGAATGACGATTGCCATCTCTGTACGCACGTCTGCCAGCACCACAGCAGCAAAGAAACGGGAAAAGAGAGCTTGGACTGCAAAGGCAAGAAGAGAAGCTCTGAGCATAAGTGCGGCGGCCATGTGATAGACAGTGAGATCTGGCTTCCTCTGCAGCTCACTGCGCTCCGCTGTGAGCTTCGCTACAGCCACTGGTAACCCCATCGTGGCCACGCTGCGAGCAATGCGGTAGACAGGTAAAGCGAGCTGGATCAGCCCTACAGCATCCTGGCCGGCCGCTCGCACTAGAGCCACCCGGTATACCGTACCCATGATGCGACCAAAAAGCGAGCTGGTGAACAAAGCCAGCATCGACTTGACCATGGGTCGGTCTGTTAGAGCCTTAAGCTTGAACAAGAACACCCCTCCTACGCCACCATATCGGCGCAGAGGGGTTTTCATACCGGCAACTGCAAAGCAATCACATGTTCATCTCGAGCAATCGCAGATGCATCGCTTGCCGAGAAACACCAAAATAGGCTGCCAGCCGCAGAAAGCTCATGGTAGAAGCTAGATGCTGCACCTCGCGAGCCGGCATAAGCAACTCAGCGGCAAAACGATTGGCCTCTCGCTCGAATGGGTCTCTGTCTGAGGGAGAAAAGGCATGCACCCGTCTCATGTAACGGTGCATCGCGTAATGCCCCAGTTCGTGAGCGCAAGTCCAGTTGCGGCGACAGATGCTGTCGCGCATGTTGAGAAGGATCGCATGCGTGTAGGGACCGCAGCGAACCAGGTACCCGGGCCGATGCGCTGGTAGAGGCCCGCATTCCACTTTGAGGCCCGCCCGACGGGCTAGCTCTACGGGATCCAACGGGGTAGAGCCTCCATACCGACGACGCATCCAATGAGCGGTCACAACAGGATTCGGGCGAGATACATAGCCACAGTGCATCAAATCGCCTCCGTAACCCTCACGCAAGCGACTTCTTCGGGTGACACGGAGATTCCTGCCAGCCATACGAATGTTTGTTCTTCAGCGTCTTTCCTCTCTTATCCGCCGTTTGTACGCCAGATACTCCTTCACAAAGACCACATCCTCGTCAGTAGCACCGACACCCCGAAGCCACACACCAAGCTTCTCAAGCTGTTCTTCGGGCGACTGGCTACGACCAGGCAGCGACGGTGACGGGTCGTCCGTTTCCCCGAGCAGCCAATCCGCGCTTACCTTGTAGCAGCGGGCAAGTGCAGACAGAGTGGCACTATCCGGATCGCGCTGATCGCGTTCATACATGTTCAGCGCGCTGCGTGATACCCCCACTTCTCTAGCAGCCTGTGCTTGCGTCAGTCTTCGTAGTTCCCTGACCTGCCGCAGCCTCTCTCCCAAGGACAAGCGTGGCCCACCTCCATCATCCTGCCACGCACGTATTGCACATAGCCGGGCCGCGTCCTACGCCCCGAGGCGAAATGTGCCAATATAGCTTGACCTTTGGCACTCCGCGTGCCAAACTGAGGTTAGCCATGGGAAAGGACCCTGTTTCATGACCCGTCCATCTGGCAAGCATGCCTCCCTCGCCAAGACGCTTGGCGATCGTCTGCGCCAAGCTCGGATAGCCGCGGGCCTCACACAGAGCCAGCTGGCTGGCAGCGAATTGAGCCGCAGTTTCATCAGCCAGATCGAAAGCGGCACTGCCCTCCCTTCCCTTCAGTCGCTGCGCATTATCGCCGCGAGATTGCAGCTCCGACCAGCGTGGTTTGTTGGATCAGAAGCATCGCAAGAACAGCCACTCCCCGTTTCTGCAGGAGCAAGGCTCAAACAGGCACGACTCCAATGTGGCCTGAGTCAGCACAGCCTGGCCCATCCCGGCTACACGCGAGGCTATGTAAGTCAGATTGAGTTGGAGGAATCAGACCCTTCGTTGGAGGTCCTCGCCGTCTTTGCAGAACGTCTCGACAAATCTGTCGCCTGGTTTCTCGAAGGCCTACTGCCGTTAGAGATCGAGCCAGCCTCACCTCCACCCCCAAAGGTGCCACGGCCCCACAGATACCGCCGTTCCCTTAACGATGCGGAAAAGGAGCTGCTGGAGATGTATCGCGAGATGGAAGAGCATCGCAAAACGCAGCTCCTGCAGCTGGCAAGGAGTTTGTCTAGAGAGTAACCCGCGGAGAAAGCATGGGGCGGGACTGTCGCCCCACCCCATGTGCCATAACATGATCAACAGCCGACCTGAGCAAGCCCATCGGACCCGCCAGATCACACGTTAGTCTACTGTCTCAACAGCTCGGCTGTAGCTTGCAGGGCCGCTTGCTCAAGCCCAGCAGACGGGCTCACAGCACCGCTGAAAATGGAGTTGATGTGCTGCGCGGCGATGGGAACTGCCGACGCATTCCCGACAAAGGGCCAAAGTGCTCCGACCTCTGCCATGTGTCCAAACACATCCATGTAGGGTCTCTCTCGGACCACACGTCGCCAGGCCTCGGAGCTGTAGACCGAGCGCAGAGGTACGAGGCGGGTAAGGATATTCACCATCTGCGCCCGCGTCTCAGCACACGTGTAGTACTTCACGTACTTCCACGCCAACTCTGGGTTCTTCGTGGAGTTAAGTACGGCCACCATGTTGCTCCAGGTCACTGTCGATCTGTCTTTTCCCATAGGACCGGGTGGCATGGAGGTAAAGCGGAAGTTCATTTCGGGTCGAGAGCGTTTGAGTGAAGGGCCCGCGAAATTCCCGTAGTTAGAGGCCATGGCCGAGGTACCTTCAGGGATTGCCCCTCCTACCACACCTAGGCCGTCACGCAGTTCTAGAAGAAACTCGACTGCTCCTCGCGCCTGCGGCGTGTTGAGCGTGATCTCGCGCAGGTCGGAGCTATATAATGACCCCCCATTGGCCGATACCCAGTACGAAATGGCTTGCCCGCCGTTCATGCTCCCAGAGAAGCCGTAGCGGGTTACTCGATCGCCATCACGCAGTGTGAGCTTCTTCACAGCCTCTCGCAGAGCGTCCCAATTACGGATAGCGAAGGGCTCCGGGTCAAGGCCTGCGTACAGGAAAGCGTCAATATCATACACGAGACCCGCGCTCTGGATATCGTGTGGCATGGCATAGATCACATTGTCTTTGGTAGCATACATCTGTGATACTGGAAACAGATCTCGCCAAATCGCCTGGCCGTCCCTCTCCACATACTTGTTAAGTGGCATCAGGATACCCAAGTCATGCAGCTCACGCACAAAGGCTACCGATACCTGCGTCACATCAGGGGCAATCCCTCCGGCATAGGAGACCACGAGCTTCTGCCGAGCATCCGCTGTACCCGAATACCACATATACTCAATCTCGACATCAGGGTTGCGCTTCTCGAAGTCCTCTTTGATGAACGCCCACCAGTGAGCCATGTCACTCGTGGTAGGATCTGCACTCTGTGGGTTCCACCAGTCAGCGACCGTAAGGACAGTCTTGGCTGCCGAAGCCATGCCAGAAAGGGCCAGTAGCAACATCACCATGACCACGGAAACACGTCCCAACCGATACATCCACATCACCTCTCTAGTGTCTTGTCTATAATCAACTGATGCTCTGGTTATCAATTCGCAGTTTATCTTCTTCGTCAAGTGTAGCCAAATCCTACAAGGGCTGGCAAGGATACACTGGCCATTGGCCTATGCCTCACGTGGCGATGTACTTCAGCTCACCAGCCTGAAGATCGATGGCGACGTGGCGCTCACCTATCTGGAGCGTACCTTCGGCTGCGTGGCTATGCATTTCGTTCAACAGAAGCCTCACCCTAGCGTTGTCCCACTCCGCTGACTGCACGTACACCGATTGGGCATTCACCTGAAGAAAGGATGCCTCTGCGGGCAAGCCGTCTGCGCTGCTCGCGCCGAACGCTGATTTATCCGTCGCCAACTGACGTCTTCTCACAGGCGTGTTCACTGCGAGAGCTCTGCGCGCCACTGGCTGCTGCTTCCATGCGCCACGAAAGGGGAAAATACAAAATTCATGCTGATAGGTGCCGAAAAACAGTTCCTCGTCCCACGTATTGAAGTGGGTGATTCTACCCTCGCCTGCGTTGACGGTCATGGTGTCGGGATCCTTGGCGGGACCGCCCACGGTAGAAGCGCCCAGACCAAGCCTGAGTTCCCCCTTGGCCGGATCAAACCAGAAGGACTGCGCCCCCGTGGAAGAGACGGCAACCATGCCCCCCTCGCTGACCTGTATACCGGCAAACTGCAGAGCCACCAGATATCCGGCCTCACGATTGGCATGCTCCACTACCGCGTATCCGGCGTCATAGAACACCTGGCCAGGCTGTGTTCTCAGGCTGACTGCGAGCCCGTCCGGGCGAAAGTAGTCTTTGGTACCTAGCAGGAATGGTCGGCTGCAGTCAAACGTCCATTTACACCGCACCATATCGTCTTCGAGAGTATAGCGTTGCACCAAATGCATACCGAACGTCAGCTCATAGTGGAGCATCAGTTCCGGACACATCCCATCGCGAACAAACACCTGTGGCTCTCCCGGATCACCAAGCTCCCTTGCCACCTGACCCTCAGCCTGAGACAACTCTCGGACGATCTTGGGCAAGCGGTAGCTAATGGAACAGCTTTGGCCAACCAGCTGGAGCTGCACCTGTCCATCCGCATACTCCAATGAGCAGTGAGCTCCACTCACTTTGGTCCCCACATGCCACGCTCTGCTCTCCGGCGCACGTTCATCAGTCAGATAGACAACAGTATAGCCATAGGATGGTAGCGACACCCGAGCCCGCACTAAGCACCCCTGGCTTTCCCATACAGTTTCCGCTAGCAGCGGCTGACCAGTACTATCTAGCACACTACGGGGGCTTTCCACCTCAAACACGCACCAAGCATCTCGAGCCGGGGCACCGTTGAACAGAAGAACAGGAATCCCTGACGGTTGGAGCGGGATCCTCTGACCGATGTAGCTAAGAGCATTCTGTAAGCAGCGCCTGCTCCACTGACTGCTTTGACGAAGCGCATGTGTATGTTCTAGGCGACGCTCATGCAATGGATACCAACCGCGGGCATCGCTGTTGGTCCCCCATGACAAAAGGAAGCTAGCCATGTCGAGCTGGCTCACCGCTCCCCTGTCGTCAGCTAAGTGCTGCTCAATGACGCTGGCGAATTCGGAGGGTTGCTCAATATCCGAAGTGCCAATATCGGGCACCAGTTCGTGCAAGGAAGCAGCCGTATTGGCATCGTATCCCCAATGGTGGCGCACCAAGCCCGCCAGAATCCTAGCGTCACGCAAGTCGTTCATCGCTTGCATGCTGGCAGCATGGACACGGATGTCTTGAGGGTCACTGCACCAACGACTAAAATGCGGCGCTTCCACGGGTTCGGGGAAACGGCAGGTCTCCATGAACACTTCCTTGGTTGGGGGGAATCTTCGCAAGTAGTCCGATACAAGGGTGATCTCCAAGCGCACATCTTCCTGGGCTAAGGCGTGGGCCATCTCCAAGGCAGGTGCCAGCCGCTGATACATCTCGAAATCACCCACATACAGAAACAGGCTGTTGTCGGGGACCTCGCCGATCGACTGAGCAAGCGTCCGCCATGGTATGCGAGCGATGGGAATCCCATACACCCGACTGCCGTCGAAACCGCGCAACACAAAGGGTTGCGTAGTCTCAGGTGGTGACGGAACCGACACCCATCTGACGCCAAGTTGCTTCATCGCCCAGGGCAATTGTGGCGTATATGACTGTTCCTGCGCGAAGAGGCCGTCAATGGGGCCACACGTCTCTGCGACGATCTGGGTACCGAGCCGCAGAGCATCCATATGGGAATTACCGTCCATACAAGCGTTGACGGATGCAGCAAAGTAGCTGGCACAAAAGGTAATCTGCCCTCTGTCAGCCAGCCGTCGTAGTTGAGCGATAGTATCGGGGGCCCAAAGACGCAATGTCTCCACAGAGAGTCCGGATAGTTCCACATGCCCCTTCAATTCTGGGTACTGCATGAACTCGTCGATCATCACCTGATAAGCCAGAGGAAATTGCCTCCGAATGGTGTGTTTGGTGTAGCGGTCATAGCTCATGTTGCCGTGAAACACCCAAGCCAGATAAACTGTCTTCATAGCGGCATTCCACCCCTTTGCTCTAGCATTACGGCTTCCTGCGCAGGTCCTTCCTCGCCAGAACTAGCAGAGCACCTCTTTGCTGGCACTCATCGGACTTGTGGCATCGACAGAGAACGGCTTTAGACGCAGCGAAAAGCAGAATGCCTCGGGCCGCAGATGGTATTCTGGCCACGGTGCAGGGCCACAGCTGTTGGAGCCCAGGCCATGATGCCGATAGTCGAGATTAAGTGTGATCTCGTCTTTCGGCTGTAGATCACTGGTGTGCCTAGCCTTCTCCAGATCCTGTGGACTAAAGCGATGGGCGCTGAAGTTAAGCGTCGGACAGCCACAGGCGAGCAGTCCCTGCCCCCTTAGGTTTGTGAAGGCCGCCCAGTACACATCCGTTCGATTTCCATTCTCCTGAGGAAAGACATAGGGTACGTAGAGCTCGTCCACATGACAAGCGTAGACTCCTACCCGGTTAGCCAGCTTGCTGTCGACGTAGGATTCACCGGGACCTCGTCCATACCAAGAGACCTGATTGAGTGCCCCGGGCAGTGTCAGCAGCAGACCTATGCGTGGCAGCACAGGAAAGACGCCCTGGGGCATCCCATGCACCTCGATGTGTACTTCGCCGTTGCCGTACACAGTGTAGGTGTAGTCACAGTCAATGCCTGTACTAAGCACTGGCGGAGCAACACGGCTCACGACCTGTACGCGCACTGCCTGCCTGTGGAGAGACTCACAAGTGACATTAGCGATGCGGTGCTGCATGCGGTGCAATCCGGCCTTGCGCCACTCACGGGCTATCTGACGAGCGTCGTTGTCCGTCGGCACGCGCCAAAAGTTCAGTTGCGGTCCCTGGGTTAGCAGGTCTTGGCCTTCGTGACGCCACGAGGAGATAACACCGCGCACCCTATCAAAGACCAATTCGAAATGACTCCCTACAACATGAATAGCGCACCCTGACTGCTCCAAGCAAAGGGGTGGCAGCTGGCAGATCCTCACCACAGGTGCAGGTGCTGTCCATGGCAACTTCTGTTGCCACCAGGCTACCTCATGACCACGATCAGCCCATAGGGCATCCGCCCCCAAGGTAAAGCTGATATTCAGCCAGTAATCGGCTCCGGGAGCTTTGACGGCTGGCACGTGATAGGGCACCACTACCCGCGCCTGTTCTCCGGGGGCTATATCAGGAAGTGGCAACACCCCACTCTCGATCACATCACCGTTCTCCAACACGCTCCATGAAGCATGTAGATGAGCGAGGGATAGGAAATCATAGCGATTGGTAATCGCCACCTGCCCCGTCTCCAAGTCCACGGCCTCGACGTACACGGGCTCGAGCACCTTCTTGTACTCAATCATCCCTGGCGATGGCTGGCGATCGGGAAACACGAGACCGTTGATTAGGAAATTCGCATCGTGGGGGTCGTCGCCATAGTCACCACCGTAGGCGAAATACTCCTGCCCATTATCAGCGATCTCACGCAGACCCTGATCCACAAAATCCCAGACGAACCCCCCCTGCAGTCGAGGATACTTGTAGAAAGTCTCCCAGTACTCCCGGAGTCCGCCAGGCCCGTTACCCATGGCATGCGCATACTCGCACAAGATAACGGGCTTGTCCCACTCGCTCACTTCAGCAAGCTCAATCAGCTTGTCCAGCGATGTGTACATTGGCCCCACGATGTCGACCACTTTCTGCTGCCGATCTCCTTCGTAGTGCAGAAGCCGCGTCGGATCTGCCTGGCGCAGCCACGCTGCCATGGTCTCGTGATTGGACCCAAAACCTGATTCGTTGCCCAGCGACCAAATGATCACTGATGGATGATTCTTGTCCCGCTCCACCATCCGCACCATGCGATCGAGATAGGCCGCTTCCCATTCGGGGTCGTTGCTTAGGCGGTTGATGTCTCCCACGAGGCCAAAACCATGACACTCCAGATCTGTTTCGTCGAGCACATAAAGCCCATAGTGGTCACAGAGATCGTAGAAGCGGGGGTCGTTTGCATAGTGCGAAGTACGTACGGCATTCAGGTTGTGCCGCTTCATGATGAGAATATCCTCGACCATCGAAGCAACGGAGACTGCTCTACCTAGATCGGGGTGCATCTCGTGACGATTGACACCTTTGAGCATCACTGCCACTCCGTTGACGAGGAGATTCCCGTTCTTGAGTTCTACGGAGCGAAAGCCCACTTTGAGGGCCTGAACTTCGATGGTGCGTCCTTGATCGTCCAGGAGATTGAGCATCAGGGTATACAGCTGGGGATCTTCCGCCGACCACTTCGCTGGAGCACCGACCTCTGTCTCCAGATTGAACCCTGCCTCACTGCCAGAATGCAGCTCCACAGCCTCCGACTGGCTCTCGACCACAAGATCCCCTTCGGCATCCAGTAACTGGATCTTCAGACGCCCCCCACGAAACAGGTTATCTCCCAGATTGCTGACGATCGCTCGTACCTCGAGCACCGCGTCCCGGTAATCAGAATCTAGCGAGGTACGGACACGCACGTCACGCACATGCACTTGCGGCCTCGCATACACATACACATCGCGGAAGATGCCACTGAGCCACCACATGTCTTGGTCTTCGAGATAGCTACCAGCAGACCATTGATAGACCTGCACAGCCAGAGTATTGATGCCCACTCGCACCTGCTGGGTAATGTCAAACTCAGCGGGGAGCCGACTGCCCTGGCTGAACCCAGTCAGCGTCCCGTTCACCCACACATAGAAGGCAGAATCTACGCCCTCGAATCGCAGATAGATCCGCTGGCTCCCCCATTCCTCCGGAATGTGAAAATCCCGCCGATAAGACCCCGTTGGGTTCTCCATGGGTACCCTTGGCGGATCCACTGGGAACGGATACTGGATATTCGTGTAGTGTGGATGGCCATATCCCTGACGCTGCCAACAAGAGGGTACCTCGATCTCATCCCACGCGCTTACATCAGAGTCCTCATAGAAGAAGCCTTCAGGTGCCAGCTCGGGGCTAGCTGCAAAGTGAAACCTCCACACACCGTTTAACAGCCGAAACCATGGCGAGCGGCCTCGTTCGCCGCTCAGAGCGCTAGCCTCATCTGGGTAGGGCAAGAGACCAGCATGAGCTGACACCCTGTTGCGGCCGACCACCTGTGCGTTCTCCCAATCTCTTGGCATGCCTCTCCTCCTCGCCGACTGCCAGGAGTCCGAAACAAGGAGTCCGAGAATGCTCTCGGACTCCCCTTCGACAGACTCACCCGTTACAGATTCCTAGATAGTAAGGCTCTTGAACTGCGGCAGATAGTCAGCGTTCTTGTTGAGCATCTTCTGAACCAGATCTTTGATCTCTGCCAGGGACAGAACCGCAGCGGTGAGCGGATCGTAGCAGCAAGCCTGATAGACCAACCGTGGATCGCCAGTCAGTGCTGCTTCCACGGCCATCTCCTCGACCGCCACACTGATGTTATTGAGGGCTGCTAACTGCGGCGGCAGCTCGCCCACATGAATGGCATTGAGGCCGCGGCGATTGACCACCACGGGCACCTCTACACATGCGTTTTCGGGCAGGTTTGTGATCAGCTGCGTGTTAGGCACGTTACCGTTGAACTCATAGGGTTCTCCACCCATATAGGCATTGATGATATGGGCAGCATACTCATTGCCACGCTTCAGGTTGAGAGGTTCTTTTCTGGCAAACCAGGCCTCGACGTCCTTCTTCCACTCTGCCTCTCGGCGGAGATAGTGGTCGAGGATGTAGGCGTAGACGCCCGGATTCCAGCCCGTACCATGGGTGCAATACTTCTCAATGAGGTCTGGACGCTTGCGGAACCACCAGTTGTACTCGGAGTTGTGGCCGCTCGATTCAGTCACGTAATAATCCAATGCCAGGAAAAGCTCGTTGCGCACAATCTCTTGCTGATAGATCTCAGGCTTGGCGACAGCTTGGCGGATCAATGGATAAGCGTCCTCGCCCTTCCAGAGATACTCGAGATACCAAGCCTGGTGGTTGATGCCAGCGCATACGTAGTCGATCTCGTCGGCCGGGGCGCCGATCCATCTGGCCAGCATGGCAGCTGTTCCTTGGACACTATGGCATAGTCCAGTGACCATGGCCTTCGATTCCCTATGCATCGCCCTACACAGCATGGCCATGGGGTTCGTGTAGTTCAGCACGATGGCCTTCGGGCAAAGACGCTCTACGTCATGAGCGATGGCTAGCATCTCCGGAATGGTACGCAGTGCCCGAAATATCCCCGACACGCTTCTGGTATCGCCAACGTTGGTATCTACTCCATACTCTTTGGGGATCTCGATGTCGTATCGCCAGATGTTCACGCCGCCCGAGAGAATGGTGATAACCACAGCGTCAGCACCGTCTAGCGCTTCTGCTCTGTCCATGGTTGCCTTGACCTTGGCCGGATACTTGCCCTCAGCCACGATACGCTCTGAGGCCCGACGGGCGAAATCTAGACGCTCTTCGTTTATGTCCATCAGTGCGATCTCAGCATCAGCAAGCCTGGGGAATGTCAGAATGTCACGCACCAAGTTGCGCGTAAACCCCAGACTTCCAGCTCCAATAAACGCTATCTTCGCCACCTGCATACTCCCCTTTCGTCAATGTGCACAGTCTTTTTCTACTCCGCTGTGGCCTTTCCTCTGTTGAGCACACCTCGATAGACATCCAAGGCCTCTGCCCCGTCTGAGGTTATCTGGTAGACGCCACGCTCTACACGGTCGAACCACCCATAGTGATTCCTCGCCACGATGGAAGGTACCTTCGAACTCGGAATCGCCTCCCTCAGATCACGGAGTCTTGTCGGTCCGTGTGTACGTAGGAAGGAAGCGACATGAAGAGCCAATTCCCGATAGGCCGTTACCACGGGCTGGCTCCCGGGCGAGCCCCCCTCGTTGTAATCACCAGTACGCTGCCAAAATTCCTCGGACAGTAGCTTGCGACGACGCTTGTTTAGCCTTGGTGAGCTTGCGCCGGGTTCACGAACCACCTCGACGTCCAGCGCATCGCCATCAATCTCAGAAAAGTGGACCGCCAACAGCCCTAAGCCCAGGCGAGTACATAGCCTCTGAATATCCCTCCACTGAGAACACCTGTACGGACTCGAGGGCGCCTCCACTCCCAGATACACATAGGGGGTGATGGTCTGCCGGTCAATGCCCTGGAAAACTAGAGCGAGGTTGAAGACAGGCTTCAGTTCGACCACGACGGTCACATCATCGCGAATCGCGACAACGTCGCACTCTTTCACCTCACCACGGACACGGAAGCCACGACTGGTCAGAAACTGCTTGACCGGACCGTACAGATCGCTTTCTCGCCTGATCGACATCACCAAACCTCGTTTCCTCAGTTTCCCGTTTCCTGTTGCTTCTTTTTCTGACGCGCCAGAACTAACGCGGATCAGGTTAATGTCTCTGCTTCTCACCGACACTATAGGCAGATCACAATCGGGAGGGTTATGCAATGAAAAGGTACTGGATCTGGGGACTTGGTCTGATGGCACTCCTGCTCGCAGTGGTGTTCGCCATACCCCAACAGTCACAGAACGGCAGGGTAGATCAGCGCCTGATCCCCGGAACCCCCACACGCACGGATCTCGACACGAGTCAGCTACGGACACCCGACACGAATCCTCCGCAGACCCCACAGTCTGTGACCATGTCTGCCCGGCTGAGCAACCGCGTTACAGATGCGGCACGTAGTGTCGAAGGAGTAGAGCAAGCCTGGGCAGCAGTAAAAGGCACCACCGCTGTGGTGGGCCTTACAGTAGATCCGTCGCTCAACAAAGACGCTACGGCTGACACAAAGAGCGCAGTTGCCGAACAGGTGCGGGAGCTGCCAGAGATCTTGCACGTGGGAGTAACCACTGACCCCGACTTGATTCGACAGATCCGCGACACTAGCCAAGCAATCGCCGCCAATCAGCCGCCCACACAGTGGGATAGTAAGTTACAGACCCTCATTGATCAACTGGTTCCATCCACCCGTTAGAAACCCTGTGCGGCACCATCTGGTATCCGGTGCCGCACTGCGTTCACTGTTCCCGGGGCTCAACACCCTGTAGCAGCCGGGCGATGTTCGATCGGTGCTGCCACATCATGACCGCCCAGGCCAATACCAGAGTCCATGTGCGAGAGTTCCACCCATAAATCAGCCATGCGGCCAGAACAAAAGCCACTCCAGCCACAAAAGAAGCGACAGAGACGACGCGCAGCGTCTTGCGCACGACAAAGTGCGTAACAAAGGCCAGCACCGCGGCAAAAGGAAACATGGGAATGAACGCGCCCAGCGTGGTATTCACACCCTTGCCGCCTCGGAAGCGTAGGTAGGGAGTAAAGTCATGCCCCAAGATGGTCAAGAGTGCCGCCCCTTCAACCAGATACGGTGTGGGGTGCGAACGGTTCCACATGATGGCGATGACCGTCGGGATGACGCCCTTAAGCACATCGACCGCCTGGGTAAACAATGCAGCTCTGCGGCCAGCCACTCTACCCACATTGGTGGAGCCGATATTGCCACTGCCCACGGTCTGAATATTGATACGTCGGGTAATCCATACCACTATATAGCCTGTGGGGATCGAGCCAACGGCATAAGCGAGTAGCAATATCAACCAGTGCATAGGAACCCTCCCGTTAGGCTTGCCGGTGTGGACTATTCTAATTCTACTACGCGCCAGCTAATCCCTGTCTCTTTACTCAATTTCGGCAGGATTTCGAGCTCACGTTGCCGACACGTGAAAAAGAGCACTTGTACTCTCTGCGATACCTGCAACAGCGTCTTTAGTGCCTCGCGCACGCGGTGATCATCGTAGTGAGCAAAGGCATCATCAAGGATCAGCGGAGGTGCCCACCTATCGCCACAGATCGCCTCTGCAGCGGCCAGGCGAAACGCCAAGTAGACCTGATCGCCTGTGCCGTGGCTTACTGCATCGAGACTCACTGGTCTCGCGTATTCCGGGTCCTGCAGCATGATGTCCAAGGTCTCTGAGACCGCCAACCGCTCATAGCGACCGTGAGTCAGTGTATGGAGAATCTCCGAAGCCTTAGCGTTAAGCACTGGCGCAAACTGCCTGTGTACCTCCTCCGAAGCCTCATCAAGCTCCTGACGAGCGAGCATCACGGCCCGAATCGCCTCTTGCACTTGCTCCCGATCCTGTCTTATGATACCCCATTCGGCTGCCACCCGTTCTTCACCCTCACAGGCGTTAGCATGGCTCTTCATATCGCCTGCCATCTCCGCCCGTAGCTCCCGCAGGCGAGTTAGTTCGCCCTCCGCCCGAGCCAACTTGTCCTCCCAAAAGATCCGCCCGTGCTCACTGGGAGTAACCTGTTCGCAGGGTAACCCAGTAAGTGAGGACCAATCCTCCTGCCGCGCCTGGAGCTCCGCACTAATCTCATCGAGAGTTGCCTCTCCTAGGAAGGCAGCTAGCTGCCGCTTCTTGCCGTCTAGATCTGTCACGGTCTGTTTCCAGTGCAAATGGTTTTCGCACAGGGTCTCAAAAGCAGATACACTGTCGACCCCGGCCTGCATCAACAGGCTATCTCGCTGGTTGACCAGTTCCTCCAAGGCGTCTTGTCGCTCGGAAATCGCTTCGCGCTGGCCTTGTAGTTCCGCTGCCTGGGCGATCCAGTGTCGGTATATCTCTTGCACCCCATCAATCCGACTGAGAGCGCTGTCAAATGTCTCTTGCCACACACGTATATCCGCTGGTTGAGCCCCTTCCCCGAGTAGCGACAGACCAGCTGCCTTGAGGACAGGTTCAACCTCACCGACAAGCAACGAGAGTGCACGAGCCAAATGGCGCTCGCACGCCTCTTGGCACATGGCGCGCACTCTTTCCTTTTCCCCAAGCTGCTGCCGTAGATGCTCACGCTCTTGCCAACGCCAGTGAAAGGCCGCTACGTCACTGGTACCCGCCTGTTCCATGATGGCCTCCACAAGCGATAGGGCCTGTTGGCGTGCAGCGGAGATCGCGCGACCCCAGCGGTCCATGAAACCAGCGGTGGGAAGATCGGCAAGCAATTCGTCGAGGTCTGCGGACCACAACAGACCCGGGAGGCCTGTACCTTCGACCTGGTATACCAAACCACTATCACTTGCTACCTTCTCTAATGCTGCGGCAGCCTGACGCACGGGTTCGGCGAGCGAGGGCACGGCCTGCAGCCGCGTCTCAAACTCCTGAGTGGCCTCGCGGCTCGAGCGCACCTCGTCAAGCAGTTGCTGCGCATCACGGACAAGCGCAGGTAGCTCTTGAGGCATCATCTCTACATCACGCCGCAGCTCCTTGTAGCGTCTGTGTCGCTCCATGAAATGCTCGATATTCTCACTAGTCCATGGAAGATCCATAAGCTCATCTTCTGTCTCTCTCTGACCCGGATGGATACCGGCCATCTCTAACCAACGAAGAACCTGATCTTCATGGGCGCGACGCCGTGATAGCATCGCTTGCAGACGATTCTCGTGCTCTCGAATCTGACTCGCAACTGCCTCTTTCTGCAACATGAGTGCCTGGTATCGCCGCCACCAATGTAGCAGCTCAGCAGGGCTTTCCACATGGGCTGCTTCCAGGATGCTGGACAGCTCGCGTCCTGCGCCCTTCACCAAACTGCTGGCCGTCGTTAGCATCTCCTGCACCCAGGCTATATTAGGTTCAGCGGGAGGTTCTGCATCCGGGAAAAGCAGACGTATCGCGTCGACCGTATCGTCGTAGAGCGTACTCAGCCGAGCATGCTCGTCAGCTAGGTCCCTTTGCACCGCTAGCCTGTCCCTCAGTTGCTCCTGCCGCGTGACAATGGCATCTCCCAGGCCCCGAATCACCTTACTCAGGCCCAGGCGGTCGCTGGCTCCAACCGCTGCGGGCAAAGATATGGCGGAGAGTGCTTGGCGAGCCTGGATGATCACGCCATTGGCCGATGCACGTCGTTGCGTAGCCAGAGTCAGCTGGTTTTGAATGGTCGCCCGCTGCTTCTGTAACTCCTCCAGTCGCGCCCAGCTGTTCCGCCAAGCTGGCACAGATGGTTGGCGCACTTCGGCCAAAAGCGCCCGAATCTCCGCACTCACTTTCTCTGCAGCCGCGTTAGCCTCGCTCCTTTGGCCATAGTGGCGATCGCGCTCCTGGATTACCTGCCTACGCGCGAGTGCCCCCTTCACAAGCAAGGGTACGCCACAGAGAATCATGGCTAGCCCTAGACCAGCCATGGCCACAGAGCGGAAAGCAATGAAGCTCAACAGCATACAAGCAAAGCCGGGTGTCATCAGAGCCAACGCTGATCGCATCCGGCCCACAGGCGGCAGCTCAAGCGTCTCGGCTACAGCAGCTGACTGGCGTGCCCGCTCCCGCAAGTCGGCCTCCTGCTTCACCAACCCCTCTGCCCGCGTGAGACTCTCTATTCCTGCTGCCGCAACAGCCTGCAAGGGGAGCATGGCCGTCTTGCTCTTTGCGTCGGCAGCTGTTGCAGCGTTCACCGCCTCAATAGCTGTAGCCAACTCTTCTTCCGCAGCTTGCCAACGCCCGAGCCACCCTTCCGCGGCATGCACTTCGCTCAGAGTTAACAGCGCCAAGTGCTGGGTGCCTTCGAGTTCCTCCTCAAGTTTTTGCAGCGTCGCTCGGCGCTGGTTCTGACGATCCAGCACTGCTTCAAGCTGGTCCACCAACGTGCGCACAGCAACGAGGCGCTGCTCGCCGCTGCGCGTGCGCAATTCCAGCTCATGCACGTGAGATTCTATCCCCTCGGGCAGTGAACTCAGCGCATCGTAGCTCGCCAATTCCTCTTCCAGTTCAGCCGCCTTTCGCAGAAGTGTCACCTGTGCCGTGCGGGTATCCTCCATACCTCGAGTGACAGCCTGAATCTCGGCTATCAACTCCTCCATGCGGCGCCCAGCATGATCCGGAAGTGCATCCATGATCTCCAGATCCACCAGCTGCCGCATGGCTGTGCGCGCTCTATCCTCGTAGCTGTGCAAATGCTCCGCCAAGATCCTCCGCCGGCGCGACTGGGCCTGCAGTCTCTCCACGAGAGCCACAGCCTGCCGAGCAGACGCGTCCAGTTCAGCCATTGCGTGCAGCGTGCTATCGGGAAGCTCAGCCATGGGCGCGAAGGGTAGCAGATCCTCAGAGGCCCTCTGGACCTCTTCATCCGCTCTCCGCTTGGCCTGCTCCGCTTCATGGAGATGCTGCACGGCCTCGGCGAGGCGGATGTTGACCGAGCGAGCCCGTTCCCCATAGCCCGTGTCGGCCGCCAGAGCTGGCACCAATCCCTGCGCGCCTGGAAGTGCCTGCAGTTGTTGATCGGTACGCCCCAACTGCTCCTCCAGTTGGCAGACCGCTGCTCCAAGTGCCTTCACGGCCCCCTCGCCCTCTTCTACACGTGTATGGAGCTGTCCAAGCTGGGCACGCAGCTCTATTGGTACTTGCGCATAGGGAGCAAGAAGCTCGAGCCTTTCCTCCAAGACCGCTATTTGATCCTCCATGGCGCAAATCGTGGACTGTCTGTGTTGCAGGTTCGCAATATCAGAAGCCAAAAGTGCAACGAGCGCCTCCCGCTGGTTCTCTGCTGCTCGCTTCTGCCTATGCCCCACATCCTGCATCTGCAACTCGAGTTGACGCACAGCCGAGCGGTGAGTGAGAATCGTCTCCAGTGCCTGATGCGCCTGCTCTTCTCGCAGTTGCAGCTGATTCTGACGGGTTACTAGAGTACGACGAGCGCTCTCTAGGCTATCAACGGCGCGCCGAACTGAGGTGGCCTCATCAGCCGACTCCTGCAGGTTCGCAAGACGTGCGGCCAGTTCTTGGCGCCCTTTTTCGGAGCTTATGTCTGGCATGTTGCTAATGCAGACTGTACTGGAGAAGACGAGTTCGTTCATACCAGTGAAAGCCTCGGCATATAGCCGCTCCCGGCGGACATCCAACTCAAAGAGCGTAGAGACATCACGACCTGTCACGGCATCAAAGATCTGCACGCGGTCTTGGTCCTTGGCAAAGGCACGCTCCACATAATACGTGCGGCCCTCTGAAGTGCTAAACTCAAGTGCGCCTATGTAGGGTTTGCCGCTCCAGGGGGCATAGCGCTCAAGATCGGCAGTCCATCTGCGCCGCCGCGCATCAGGCTCTTTAAACCCATAGAGCATTCCTCTCAGAAATCTCTGAATGGTGGTCTTGCCGCTTTCGTTGGGACCGTAGAAGACATTAAGTCCACTCTCTAGATCTATCTCATGACCGACGAATTTCCCAAACCCAACGAGATGAAGCCTGCGGATGATCAAGGTAGTCGCACCTCTCTTCCAGCCAGAGCGTCCAGCCCCATCTTCAGGGCTTGCCGTAGCAGCGGCTCTTCCTCGGGCGTCGCTTCTTCGAGACGGGATCGCAAGCGCTGCACAAAGACGGCCCTAGCGGAGTAACCCTGAGCTAGCGACTCAAGATCGTAGGCAACAACTGTCTCATCCCGCACAAAAAAGGCAAACTGGTCGCCGCCGAGTTCCTGCAGTCTGCTGTGATCAAGCTCAAGATCCGGCTGCCGTTCCCCGCATATGACGAGTCGCACGAGGTCAGTTTGGGGAACATCAGCTAACATGCGTTGTGCAGCTTCTGACACCCTCTCCATGGTGTCCATTGCACTTATATCCACGTAGAGGCGACGGTACTGCCGAGCCGCCGCAGGAACTAGATCAAGCCGGGCTCCCCCCTGCCCGAGCTCACCGACAAAATACCCGTGTGTCCCCTCTTCAGAGAAAGTAACTGGCTCCAGAGCACCGCTGTAGGCGGCCCGAACCCTCCCGTCGACCTGCCAGAGGAGCTGAGGCGTGTGCAAATGTCCCAGGGCCACATAGTCGGCACCGACAGATTCAAGATCTGCTTGGCACACAGGGCAGTATGCGGATGTAGAGGCGCCACCAGCCACATAATCGGCGTGTAGCAACACCACGTGCAAGCCGACTGCTGCACCGTCACCTGCTACGTACTCCCGCAGCACCGGGATGGCCGACTCCGGCTCGCTAAAGCCACACCCATGCATCGTCAGATCGAGTTCATCCACCCGCACGCTTTCCCAATCGCCCAGGAAAAGATGAACATTGTCAGGCCATTGCAGGGTTCGATAGAACGAATCGGAGGCTGCGAAATCGTGGTTTCCAGCTGCTATGAAGACCTTGGTCCTCGTCAGATCGCCCAGGAAATCGCGCACCTCCAGAACTGTTGACTTAGGGACAGTGTCGTGCTCAAACAAGTCACCTGCGACTAAGAGCAACGGGATCTGGGCTTCCTGCACGCGCTCCAGACATCGACGTAGGGTCATGAGGGCATCCAATCGTCGTTGGGCCACTTGCTCGCTCGAAAGGCCACCAGCCTGCAGTCGACCCAGATGGACGTCCGCTAGGTGCACAAAAGGAATGGCCACATCCACTCGCCCCTTCTGCTGTGGGAGTCTCTGCACAGAGAGTTCACACGGCCTCATACGCATCTTGGTGCTGCTGTGCTTTCTCACTACGGGAAAGGTCTTGTTTCTCCTTCCCCGCCTCCGTCTGCACAATGCGACGTTGAGACGCAAAAATCGACTCCTATTTGTCTGTTACACACTGGAACCAGATTAAAAATGTGATATGATAACAACGAATAGACAGGTAGATGCCAGGCAGCTGTTGGCCTATCAGTATCGTCTATAGGAGAACCCATTTGCCCGCATCTTGAAAGCGCCCCGATCAATGGATTTACGTTCTATGTTGCTTATGCAGGGTAAATGTCGGTGAACGGACCAATGCATACAGCACATCGTTGGTTTTCGAGCAAGTTCGTTCTACCTTTCCCCCCATAACCTCTGATCGTCGTGACAGGTTCGCTGAGATAAAGAGAGGGTGAGTGCAACGATGACCATGGCTCGCAGAGCTGCTATCGAGAAGGAGACGCAAGGACGAAGGGCCCTTGAGCAACATCTGAGTGAAGAGACGACGCATGCTAATGATGATCTGCACCGCGAAATAGGGGAACGGCTGACCGCCGGAATACTGGGGGTTTTTGATCTGTTAGCCAACCTTGGCCACCGTGACTGTTCCCAACTCGACGTCTCGATTGTGTCAGAAGCAATCCGACAAGTGATTAGCATGGAACTGCAGAATCTACGGGTAGAGCTTCACGATCTACGTGGTATGCTAGAAGAAGTGCGGGCTGGCATCAACCGCATTGACAGGTTTACCATGCAAAGGCTATACCGTTTTGATGAGGGCGAGGCTGATGTCGGACCCGAAGGCACGGTTCCCCGTGTGTCAGCTACACGCGCTCCAGCAGGCGGCCGTGCTTCCCGAGAAGTCGTTATCGATCGCGTGTTCAGTACTGCACAAAGACTAACTGACGACGGGCAAGACATCACAGAGATGACATCTACAGCCCTGGCCCATGCGGCTGGCGTAAAACCAACGCAGTTTACATACGCCTTCAAGACGCGGGCCAATTTCGAGGCACAGTTTGCGCGCTGGAGAGAGATGGCACAGACCAACGCTGATGCAGAAGCCGATGCCTGACAATCGCACAAGCGCGATGGGGATGGGCCAGGTTGGGTAATGCTGACCAAGCAGAACAGCCTGGCCACGGCCCACTTCATAGGCCGCCCATCCATGCGCATCACCTCCTCCTCCGCAAAATCGAGGAGGGTTTTTTTGTGCAGTGGAGGGTTTTGGTGCCGATGCTGGCGAAAGGGACAGGTGGTGATTAGGTGTGATCATCCAAGTTGGGGAGATTACCTTTGGCTACAACTCACATCCGGTGCTCACGGACGTCAACTTTGCCCTGCATGCGGGGGAAATAGTCGGCATTGTGGGTCCAAACGGCTCAGGAAAGTCGACCTTGCTGGGGGTGATCAGCCGCGCTCTGCTACCAGCGAGCGGCAGTGTCTGGGTTTTCGGTACGCCCATACAACGCCTACCTCGCCGAGACCTGGCTCGCCTGATGTCTGTCGTGCGCCAGCAAGAAAATGTAGCCTTTGATTTCACGGTACGGGAAGTCGTAACCATGGGGCGCTCTCCCTACGTGGGACGCCTGGGAAGAGAGAGCCCAAGCGACCTCGAGGTCGTCAATGCCGCGATGCGAATCGCTGAAGTGGAGCATCTGGCTGCCCGACGAGTCTCCGAACTCAGTGGAGGTGAGTTCCAGCGCGTTATTCTGGCCAGAACACTCGCCCAGGACACACCCGTCATTTTGCTTGATGAACCGACTGGCAGTCTAGACCTGAAGTACCAGGTCCAGACATTAGGGCTGCTACAACAGCTAGCCAAAGAGGGGCGAAGCATCATCATCACGATGCACGATCTCACTTTGGCTGCGCAATACTGTGATCGGCTGCTTCTGCTTCATGAGGGACGCATCCGAGCCGCGGGAACTCCTGCGCAGATTCTTACGCCGCCGCTGCTCGAAGAGGTGTACGAACTCGCCACCGTAGTGATCAAGCACCCGGTGACCGGACTGCCTGTTGTCTTACCAAGTCACGATGCCTTTTTGTAACCTATGGGAGGTCTTCATATGTCCGTAAATAAACGCTACACCACCTTTTCGCTGCTACTCCTGCTTCTTCTTAGCACCTGCTACGCCAACGCAGCTTTTCCTCTGACCATCCTCGATGACCTGGGGCAGACGCTTACCATCAGTACTGCACCGCAGCGCATCATCTCCTTGGCTCCCAGCAACACCGAAATCCTTTTTGCTCTCGGGCTCGACAATAGGATCGTGGCCGTCGACACTGACAGCAACTACCCGCCAGCCGTCCAGGGAAAAACCCGGGTGGGCTCTGGCCTCTCTCCATCGCTGGAGAGTATCGTGGCCCTAAGGCCGGATCTTGTTCTACTCTGGGACAACTCCGCCAAAGAACTGCAACAAAAGTTGCTGCAGCTGAACATCAAGGCGGTCGCCTTCGCCCCGCAGAGACTGACAGAGATCTATGGCTGCATCGAGCGAATAGGACGCATTACAGGGACCGAAGAGACCGCCCAGACAGTGGTCGCCGGGATGCGTCAGAAGGTAGCCACTGTTACCGCCGCGGTAGCCAAGAATCCGGGCAAGCCGTTGGTCTTTTACGAAGTCTGGCCTGACCCTCTTTTCACTGCTGGTCCGGGCAGCTTTATCGATGAGCTGATCAACTTAGCAGGCGGCACAAACATTGCCGCAGACACTAAGACTGCGTGGCCTGTCTTGAGTATGGAGACGGTCATCGTGAAAAACCCTGACGTGATTCTGACACCTTTTGCTAGGGCAGAATCGGTGGTCTCAGGAAAAAACAAAGCTTCATGGGCGAACATCAAGGCTGTGCGTCAGAACCGTGTCTACCAGATTGACCAAGACATCATGAGCAGACCTGGGCCGCGACTCGCAGACGGATTGGTGACCATCGCGAAGCTTCTGCACCCTGGGTTGCTGTAGAGCAAATGACGAAGCTGCAACGGGAAGGCCAGGTGCATATGCTCACGCACAGCACACGAAGGAGAAAACCTCTTACGCTCATCGCCGCTTTGGGAGCCTGGCTGGTAGTGGTCCTAATGTCAACCACATTGGGTGCCGTACGCATTCCGCCCACGGCGATCGCTGCTATCATCGCCAACCAACTGGGCCTGAGCTTACCAGTCACTTGGCCGGCGGAGTATGAAACCGTGGTGCTGTATCTGCGGTTGCCTCGCGTCATCCTAAGCAGCTTGGTAGGCGCGGCGCTGGCCTTAGCCGGTGTCACCTTTCAGGGCCTGTTGCGAAACCCCCTTGCCGACCCCTACATCCTTGGTGTCTCCTCTGGGGCTTCTTTGGGAGCGGTGCTGGCCATCTCGCTCGGCGTCGGCGGAAGCCTCCTAGGGTTCAACGGCGTAGCTCTAGCGGCTTTCGTCGGGGCCCTGACGGCCATGACGTTGGTCCTGCTGCTAGGTCGGAAAGGCCAAAGAATGCCGGTCCCCACTTTGCTGCTGGCCGGCGTAGCGGTGAGTTCTTTTCTCTCATCATTAGTTTCTTTGGTCATTCTGTTCAGTGAGAAGCATCTGGGATCTTTTTTATTCTGGCTTATGGGGGGGTTAGGCAGTGCCGATTGGAGGACCGTCGCAGCCATGCTACCCTACCTAGTTGTCGCTAGCGCGACTCTAGGATGGCACGCCCGTTCACTCAATGCTCTGGCTTTTGGCGAAGAGAGCGCTGGTCATCTGGGAGTCGATGTGGAACGCGTCAAGGTGACGCTGGTCTTGGCAGCCTCACTGATCACAGCCTCTGCAGTAGCCAGCAGCGGAGTCATTGGCTTTGTCGGGCTGATCACGCCACACATCGTTCGCCTCGTTAAAGGGCCTGATCATCGCGGGCTGGTGCCGCTGGTCATGGTGGTAGGCGCCACGTTCCTCGTCATAGCTGACACACTGGCGCGGACGGTATTGGCTCCACAGGAGTTGCCTGTAGGTGCTATCACCGCTTTGTGCGGGGCACCTTTTTTTGTGCATCTTCTTCGTCACTATGGCGAACGTCGCTAAGGGCGGGCCCCATCTTTCTCAAGCTAAGTCGGGAGCGCAAGGCCCAAATGCGGGCGGCACGACGCACAAAGCCGGGGCTTCGTTGGTAGTGATCGAGGGCCTCTAAAAACACTTGCCGAGCTTCAGCGCTCTTCCCGGCCTGTAATAGCACAGAACCCATTCGGTAGCAGACTTCAGCATCGCCGTAGCGGATGACACCCGTCACCCACGCCTCTACCTGCTCATCCGTTGCGGTCTGCCCCAACTCCAGCATGTCTAATGTCACCTGAGCCAAGTACACATAAGGCATCCCATGGGCTACCTCCGGTCGCAATCCGATAGCCTTTCGCAGGATCGGGACAGCCTCGGCGAACTGCCCTGTTTCTGCATACGCCGCACCTAGGTAATAGAGGGCATGTGCATGATCGTCCATCTTGCTCGCAGCCTGCTCCAGACAGGGGAGTGCCTCTTTGGGCCTTCCCGCAGAAAGCAGCATCGCCCCCAGTTCCATCAGCGACTTCGCATCCGCTGGATTCAGGGTGACGGAGCTTCGCAGCTGCCTGATATGTGCCGCTCGACGCCATGACCGCGTGACATCAGGCAGCAACCCTGAAAAGCGTCGGTTCACCACGAGGTAGATGATCACCACGATGACAAGGGCCGCAAGCGGATGGCCCAGAAGTCTAGCTAGCAACAAAAACGAGAGTAGATTACCCACCCCGGCAGCCTCTTCCCCTTTGCATTTCCCAAGTCGCCTGCTACTGCACCCATATGCGGGTCACGAGCCCTTATCCATAAGTCACAAAAAGGCCCCGTAGTGCATGCAATATCACAGCTAGGCAAGGACTGGGGGTCTCACCATGAGAAAACTCCCTGCACGAAATGACCAGTGCCAGTGGTGCGCTGAGATGACCTCACGCCGTCACCTGTGCCAGCGCTGCTGGGATAGCGAACGCCAGATATGTTACGCTCGCATGTTCCTAGCATGTCACCAATTGGCTCGCCGCCCACGCTCTGCTTCTGGAGGTCTCCGCTATCGCCGTCTGATGCTTATCATCGCTATACTTCGTCATCACCCCATGCTAGGACCAAAGCTCGTTTCAGCTCTTTTCCGCAGACGCAAACAAAGACTTAGCATAGGCCACGTCCTCACTGACGAGCCGATCTACAGCATCGCCCGTTAAGTCGCCTCCTGTGCTCGGGTCACTATACTCTGCTGTCAAGCAGACGGGGCCCGTAAAGCCGCGCTCTCGTAGCAGGCGGGCTGTCTTACGCCATGATACGTAGCCATGACGACCGCTTGTCCAGTAGATACGCCATTCAGCTTCCTCAGCTTCAGGCCCATTGATACGCATGCGAAAAGCGCTCTTAAGATTGACCATGCACAGATGGGACCAGACGATATCCATTGCCATGTCCTCTGGCTCACCTGACAGCCCGCAATGGGCCACATCCAGTACAGCCGCTATCTGTGCCGGATCAAACGCCTCTATGAGGTGCATGACTCCGATCGCGCTGCCGACAAACTTGTTGCAATGGTTCTGCACACCAATCGTCACATTGTGCCGTTTCAGAACGGGCAACAACTCCATGTAACGCTCCTGTATGCTACGCACAGACGCCATGTAGCCGAGTCCCAGGTCTACACGCTCGCAGACGCGGATGATAGGCACCCCGGCCGCCCCGCAAGCAGCGATCGTCTCCTCATCGGCGGAGGCCGCAACGCTGTATATCCGCTGGCCATAGCGCTCGAGCTCCCTAGCAGCACGAGGCAGCTCATCCATCATGTTCTCCGGTGAGACTGGGTAGCCCGGCCTCACCGGAAGCTCCAATCCATCTACACCGAACGCGGCCAGCTTCTCACCAATCTCAGCGATACTACATTTCCACGGCTTCGTAAAGATTGTGATCGGGTTCATCAGTATGGGCCTCCCTCTACTCAGCGAGCACCTGATGGTGTACCTTCTTCCCCTTGCGAAGGACTAGCCTTCCCGACCGAAAATCGGCTGGCCCGATCACCTGTTCTGCCTGGATGACAGTCACATCGTTGACGTAGACGCCACCCTGATCTACGAGGCGCCGCCCCTCACTCTTGCTTGTGACAAGACCCGTTTTAAGCAGCAGGTCGACGACCGAGATTCCAGCGGAAACTTCCTTCTCGCTCAGTCGGGTGCTTGGCATTTGGCTGGATGATATCTCGCCGCCAGCAAATGCGGCCTCAGCAGCTTCCTGGGCTCCTTGGGCCGCCTCAGTGCCATGCACGATGCGAGTCACTTCGAAAGCAAGAACTCGTTTGGCCTCGTTGACCGCTCCTCCTTTCAACGAACCCAGACGTTCTACCTCCTCCATAGGCAAGAAGGTCAACAAAGACAAGAGTCTCCTGACGTCTTCATCGGCTGTATTTCGCCAGTACTGGTAGAAATCGTAAGGACTCGTCTTCTTTGGATCCAGCCAAACAGCTCCGCTCTCCGTCTTGCCCATCTTCTTTCCAGTGCTTGTCGTCAGCAAAGAGAGTGTCAGACCGTAAACATCGGCGCCTTCCTTGCGACGAACGAGATCGACCCCGGCCAGAATGTTGGACCATTGGTCGTCTCCCCCCATCTCCAAGCGGCAACCGTACTTGCGGAACAGCGCGAGGTAGTCGTAGGCTTGCATGAGCATGTAGTTAAACTCCAAAAACGAGAGCCCACGCTCCAATCGGGCCTTGAAGCACTCGAAGCTCAGCATGCGATTCACAGAGAAGTGCACGCCGATCTCACGGAGCACATCCACGTATTTCAAGTCCAAGAGCCAGTCTGCGTTGTCCACCATAAGAGCCTTGCCCGGACCGAAATCCAAAAAACGCGAGAGCTGCTGTCGGAAACGCTCCCCATTGGCTCGGATTTCCTCCCGCGAAAGCATCGGTCGCATGTCGGTCTTGCCGCTTGGATCGCCCACCATGGTAGTACCACCACCCACCAGAGCAATGGGCCTGTGACCATGCCTTTGCATGTGCATCATAGCCATGATGGTCAGAAAATGACCGACGTGCAAGCTGTCAGCGGTGCAGTCGAAACCAACATAGAAGGTGACTGGCGAGTTTCCAAGCAACTCCCGCAGCGGCTCATCATGTGTCACCTGGGCTACGTAACCCCGCTCAAAAAGCACATCGAAAACGTTGCTCATAGCTATATGGCCTCCCCCGTGCATTGTTGTCTACATTAGCGCCCCTCATGTACCCGCTTGGATGCGAGTATCCGAGCCCGCACGAAAACCCCAAAAAAGAAAACCCCATCGCAAGGACGAGGGGCTCGTGGTACCACCTTGACTTCACGCCGTATGGCGCCTCAGCCGGAAACATGCTTCCAGTCCGCTATAACGGGCGACCCGGCCTTGTCTACTCGAGTTCAACAGGCAGCTCCAGAAGGTAATTCGCCGTGTGCCGTGCTGCCGACCTCGCACCCGAGCGGCCGACTCTCTGAGGCTGTAACCGACACCAGCTACTTTGTTTCCATCATAGCCTTTCGTTCAGAGTACCACATTAGCCAATGGCCTTCAAGCTCTGGAGGGAAGGTGGGTGCACACGTGAAATCGCGGCGAACACCCGTTCCTAATCATGCTGCCTCCCGCCTCTCCCAGAAATCGTCCCACTGTTCACCGTGGGAGTATGCTGCAACGTTTGGCATCTGCTGTGCCCCAAGTTGGCTCCAACGCATTCCAGATTGCCTGTGGCGCCTAACAACAACCTGCTTACAGGCGCTTTCTACGCATCCGCTGCCAATGGGGTAGCCAGCGGCCTCCAGCCTCGGATAAAGGGTTCATCTCCTCCTGCGAAGGTGCCTCTTGAGTGCGTGTCAACCCACGAGTAAATCTTACCGAAGACCGTATGGCTCGCTCACCAAAGATCTAACCCAACGCTTGTCTAAGTTAGAGCAGGCATAGGCTCACGACTACTGCTACGGACTCTCTGGGATGCATCGGTGGCCTCGGCCACCGATGCAGTTGGTGGGCCTTGGCCGATCAGTTGTTCAATCCTGTGGTGCATAGCCAGTGGGTTTAGCTCACGTTGCCGCTTCTGCACGATCGCCGGCGGCGGGTGGACGCGCACTAACATTGGCTGCACGGCTGATGTGAGCCCTGACGAAACGGACAAGGCGACCCAGGGTGATTACTCGTCTTGCTTTCTCTCAGATTGGCTGGCGGTTCCCCAGCCACGCTCATCTATTCTTTGCTGGTACTCACCGCATCTACACTCGAGATAGTTGATGAGCCTCCGGTTGAAGTCCTGACCGCGCCGGAATGGCAGCCGCCTGTGAATCTTGCGCTCGATGATCTTGCAGGACAGCTCGTGAGCCTGAATCACGATCAGCTTGATCTTCTTCTTAGCGCAGATCTGCTGTTTGGTCTGGTCACGGCATTGCTGCTTATGGACCTGCTCAGCCGAATTCCCCTCAGTGACGCGGTAGTGTTGCGCCCCATTGAACTCCATGGCCGTATTGTGCAGGTAATAGAAGAGATCGACCTCCAGACGCTTGCCAGTTGCTGGGTTCCTCATGAAACCTGGGCGCATTCCGTCGTCGAAGTCAAGGCAATCGACAAGCGCCAAGAAGATAGCCTGCATGAGAGCCTCTCCGAGGTGCGTAGCGCGGTGGAGCTCATCCTGCACGTCTAGTATTTCTTTTACATTTCGCTTATCAACCGGGTTGTGGAGAGTGAAGCGAATCGGTGCCCGCTTGTGCGCCTGCTCCATCTCCAGCCAACCATGCTTGGCCAACTGACGAGCCGCGTGTTTGATGGTTTGGGGGCTCAGACTCATCCGGCCGGCTAACTCAGCGTATGTGAACTGCCTTTTGCGAGGTGGGTCCGTAGGTTTGGACAGCAGTAGGGCATAAACCAATTTGGCCTGTGCATGGATTTCAGTAGCCATGACTAGCTCGACAGGCACGGAGACCCTGTCCGGGGATGGCTTCTGTGCCGCGGTCTGGCTAGGCCCCGCCTAGCCGGTGGAGCAAACCAGCCCTCGGTGGTTAACTTGGCTGTCGCCCTGCGAACGGTAGGCCGGGACATACCCGTGCGCCGCCCCAGGCGGCTGGGCGAGAAAAGGAAGCTTTCCTCCAGCTGATCATCCATCGTTAAGGCCATCCAAACGATCTTCTCGCTGGCTTTTAGCTCGCGAGTCAGTAGCAGTGAGAGCGGCACGTTCACCTCATCTACATAGAGAGAGTACAAGGGCCTCACCTCACACAACGATCATGTGTTCGATTGTCTCGATGGGATGTTCGGTACGTGAGGCCAGAATCCTTCCACAGCTTTCGCTGAAAACGCGCGCATTGCCGGCTAAGACCCGGTGGCCACCGGGAGTCGACAGCATTTCCCGCTCGGATCATCGGCTGAGTGGGAAAAGGCTATCGACACTGTTCGGTTATGTACCGCCCGGTAGCTCCAGAAGGGCCACCAAGGCGGGAAAGCGTGCCTCTTTTGGGGGGAAATGAGCCCTTCGGGCGGTCAAAATGAGCAAAAAGGGCTCCGCGAAGGCCGCATCGCTGCACTTTTACCACGTACATTGGGCCCGGGGGTTAATGAGGCGGCTCTTTTGCCATCGCGGTCGGATTCTTGGCCCCGACTCACATACCAATCCGGGTGCATCTGTCCGACTACCGAGCGAGTCTCGC
Organism: Limnochordia bacterium; assembly: GCA_050951545.1. Lineage (GTDB taxonomy): Bacteria > Bacillota > Limnochordia > DTU080 > DTU080 > DTU080. The sequence goes on from JBMNJG010000005.1 coordinate 131,126, forward strand.
GAGCGTGTCCATTGATCCGTCCATTCTCTTCCAAATGCACCGACCGGGATAACACCGAAGGGTCGGTCCGCAGAGGGACCCGAGTGAGCCCGCCGTGATCGCGCACTGGGGAGCTGACCCCATCGGCTGAGTGGGAAAAAGGCTATCGCTCACCGTTCGGTTATGTACTGCCCGGCAGCCCCAGAAGCGGAACCAAGGCGGGAAAGCGCGCTCTTAGGCGGGGAAATGAGCCCTTCGGGCGGTCAAAATGAGCAAAAAGGGCTCCGCGAAGGCCGCATCGCTGCACTTTTACCACGTACATTGGCCCCGGGGGTTAATGGGGCGGCTCTTTTGCCATCGCGGTCGGATTCTTGGCCCCGACTCACGTACCAATCCGGGTACATCTGTTCGACTACCGAGCGAGTCTCGCGAGCGTGTCCATTGATCCGTCCATTCTCTTCCAAATGCACCGACCGGGGCAACACCGAAGGGTCGGTCCGCAGAGGGACCCGAGTGAGCCCGCCGTGATCGCGCACTGGGGAGCTGACCCCATCGACTGAGTGGGAAAAAGGCTACCGCCACCGTCCGGTTATGTACCGCCCAGTAGCCCCAGAAGGGCCACCAAGGCGGGAAAGCGTGCCCTTAGGCGGGGAAATGAGCCCTTCGGGCGGTCAAAATGAGCAAAAAGGGCTTCGCGAAGGCCGCATCGCTGCACTTTTACCACGTACATTGGCCCCGGGGGCTAATGAGGCGGCTCTTTTGCCATCGCGGTCGGATTCTTGGCCCCGACTCGCATGCCAATGCGGGTGAATCCCGTCCGACTACCGAGCGAGTCTCGCGAGCGCGTCCATTGCATCCGTCCACCTTTTTCGAAATACACCGACCGGGGCAACACCGAAGGGTCGGTCCGCAGAGGGACCCGAGTGAGCCCGCCGTGATCGCGCACTGGGGAGCTGACCCCATCGACTGAGTGGGAAAAGGCAGTCACTACCGTTCGGTTATGTGCCGCCCAGTAGCCCCAGAAGGGCCACCAAGGCGAGAAAGGTGCGCTCTTAGGCGGGGAAATGAGCCCTTCGGGCGGTCAAAATGAGCAAAAAGGGCTCCGCGAAGGCCGCATCGCTGCACTTTTACCACGTACATTGGCCCCGGGGGTTAATGAGGCGGCTCTTTTGCCATCGCCGTCGGATCTTGGCCCCTACTCACGTACCAATCCGGGTGCATCTGTCCGACTACCGAGCCAGTCTCGCGAGCGCGTCCATGCATCCGTCCATTCTCTTCCAAATGCACCGACCGGGATAACAGTGAAGGGTCGGTTCGCAGAGGGACCCGAGCGAGCCCGCTGTGATCGCGCACTGGGGAGCTGACCCCATCGACTGAGTGGGAAAAAGGTACCGTCACCATCCGGTTATGTACCGCCCAGTAGCCCCAGAAGGGCCACCAAGGCGGGAAAGCGCTCTCTTTTGGGGGGAAAAGAGCCCTTCGGGCGGTCAAAATCGGCAAAAAGGGCTCCGCGAAGGCCGCATCGCTGCACTTTTACCACGTACATTGGGCCCGGGGGTTAATGAGGCGGCTCTCTTGCCATCGCCGTCGGATCTTGGTCCCTACTCGCATGCCAATGCGGGTAAATCCCGTCCGACTACCGAGCCAGTCTCGCGAGCGCGTCCATGCATCCGTCCATTCTCTTCCAAATGCACCGACCGGGTTAACACTGAAGGGTCGGTTCGCAGAGGGACCCGAGCGAGCCCGCTGTGATCGCGCACTGGGGAGCTGACCCCATCGACTGAGTGGGAAAAAGGTACCGTCACCATCCGGTTATGTACCGCCCAGTAGCCCCAGAAGGGCCACCAAGGCGAGAAAGCGTGCCCTTAGGCGGCGAAAAGCACCCTTCAGGCTGTCCAAACCAGCCAGAAGGGCTTCGCGAAGGCCGCATCGCTAGGTTGTTACCACCAACCCAAGCGAACGCAGGGAGATTACCGCAGTTTTTGCGTGGCCCCAGGGAAGGTCCGTCGACTACCACCACCTATTAGTGTAGCCCCGATCCCGAAAAAAACACTGTGCCTACAGGTGTAAGAGTTTCCATGCGGAAATACCCTCATAGTACGCGTATGTGACGATTCCAATGCACTGTCTGGCATCATCCGAGACCGGGCTACGCCACTAACGCTGTAGAAAGAAGGTAACACTTGAGCATTCGCATTGTGACCGACAGTTCCTGTGACCTCCCTGCTGAACTCGCCCAGGAGCTAGACATTGAGGTTGTGCCTCTAACCGTGATCATCGATGGCCAGGAGTACGTTGAGGGTGTGACCATGGATGCCTCGCGTTTTGCGCACGTGATGCGCAACAGCACGGAACTGCCCAAAACATCACAGCCGAGCCCGCATGCTTTTGCATCTGCCTTTGAGCGTGTGGCCACTACCGCGAATAAAGCTGCCGAGGTGCTGTGTATCACGCTTTCATCGAAGCTGTCTGGCACCTTCCAGTCGGCGTGCATGGCCCGCAAGTTCTTTCGAGGCACCGTGAATGTGATTGATTCGCGCTCGGGAACGCTCGGTCTGGGTCTCATGGCATTGGAAGCTAAACGCCTAGCCACCCTGGGACTCTCCCTTAGTGAGATCACAGAGAAGATCGAAGCCATGCGAGAGCAGATCTCCGTCTTCGTGAGCCTGGACACGCTGGAAAACGCGGTCAAGGGCGGCCGTGTGCGACGAGTCGAGGCCGCTGTGGCTCAGCTACTGCGCATGAAGATCTTTGTGCGCACCAAAGACGGTGAGGTAGTAGTCTGCGGAAAGGCACGTGGACGCAAGAACATGCTTGCCGGTTTCCTCGAAGCGATGCAGACCAAGGCTGAAGATTACCGTGATCGTTTCGTAGGTATCACGCATGTTGATAACGTCGCCGATGCCCAAGTTCTAGCCGATGCGATTAGGCACCGCTTTAGCCCGGCCCGGATCATTATCGCTCCAATGGGCAGTACCATCGCTACCTATGCTGGAGTAGGAGCCTTGGCGCTGGCCTACTGGTAGCCGCCACGACTGACTTCACGCAGACCGCCCCTACGGGCGGTCTTCCATGTTCTAACCCAGCCAGCTATCTGCCAAAGTAAGAAGCCAGCCCATCACGAATCCCTTCGCCCGCCAGGGTATGGTACCACTCGCTACACAGGAGCTTCTCCTCGTCTGCATTAGACAAGAAACCAAGCTCCACCAGGACCGCTGGCATGGGCGCCTCAACGACAACGTAAAAGCCCTTTCTAATCGCACCTACACTGCGGCCACCCAGACGGTTAACCAAAGCATCTTGCACGCATTGCGCCAACCTGGGAGAGCCCCAGTAGTAGGTAGTTGTACCTGTGAGAGCGGGATTGGGGTTCCAATCATTGTGGATGCTGATGAATACATCGGCCTTGGCCTGGGCCGCAATCCGAACCCGCTGCTGCAATCGATCAGACAGGGCCGCGCCCTGATCCAGCAACTCCAGATTGGGCTCATGATCGCCCTCCCGTGTGAGCACCACTCTCACACCCACCTCCTCCAATACTCGCTTGATGGCCAGGGCAGCGGCCAATGCATTGTCCTTCTCACGACTGCCGGCAACTCCAATAGCCCCGGTTTCGGTCCCTCCGTGGCCCGGATCAATGGCCACGACCTTCCCCGATAGCACACGTGCCTGAGCCGCAATAGTGGCTGCTGGTGCGCGAGTAGAGGGTGATGCTTCCATGTCTGATACATCCGACTGCGCCTGGTCAGCGGGTACCGGAACAGACAGTTCGTCAACAGGCACGCCTGCCTGCAATAGCGCGTACCAGATGAGAAGGAGGGCCAAGACTTTGGTTATGTTGCCCGGTTGTATGATGCCCAAGCTACTGGTCCTTTCCGCAGATCAACTGCAGCGATGCTTCCGAGTAACACAACCGTTTGCGGAAACCACCATCATCCCCTACATGCAAACAACCCCGGCTGAGGAAGCAAATGCCTGGGCTGCCTGGTTAAGGTGCTCTGCATCACATTCACAAGCTTTCCCTGAGAAAGGTAGAAGCGCTGGTAAGGGGAGCACCAAGGCCGCCGGGCGCTCACACCAGAGCAAATGGAAGGTCGGGGATCATGATTCAACGGGCTCAGAAAATGGATACTTCGGGGCTTGTCTGGGTTACTCAGGCTCTGAAGCCCGAGACTGGCGAGAGGTGGGACGCGCGAGAACCTCAAAGCCTTCGCCCAAGACACTGCGAACATCCGAGATGATAACGAACGAGTGAGGATCCACCTCTGCCACCAGATCCGTCAGTTGCCTCAGCTCGCCCCGACTAACCACCACTAGCAGAAGACAACGCCCCTCTTGTGTATACATTCCCTTGCCTGCCAGTGCCGTAACGCCTCGACCTAACCGCACGAATACGGCTTCGCTCACGGCGGAGGCCTTGGCTGACTCGGTGACTACGAGCGCTTGACGTGCATAGGGAATCCCCTCTAGAACCACGTCAATCACGAAGCTAGCGGCAATAAGCGACATCAGACCATAGAGGGCTAGCTCGGGACTGAAAGCCAAGGCGGCAAGCAGCAGCACAACACCATCAGCCATGAGCAGGTAGGTACCGAACCCCTGGCGTCCTGAGCGATGCTGCAGTAGCGAGGCAGCAACGTCCGTACCCCCAGTAGAACCCCCGCTGCGAAAGCAAAGACCCATCCCCACCCCTGACAGCAGACCGCCGGAGATAGCCGCTAAGAGCGGATCACGCGTCAGAGGATGTACCAAAGGGGCTAAGGTATCGATGAACAGACTGACAAGCGACGCCCCGAGCACGGTCTTGATAGCCATGCGCCAACCAAGCATGATCACCGCCAACACGAGCAGAGGCACGTTAAGCGCCATGCTCACAGCACCAACTGGCAATCCCACCCAGTGAAAGACGATCGTTGCCAGCCCGCTTACGCCTCCCGCAGCAATTCGATTGGGCACCAAGAACCAGTCAAGGGCTAAGGCTACAAGCAACGCCCCAAACACAATGAAGAACACATCCTGTAGGACTCTCGCCAAGCGTCTTAGCAAGGAACTCACCCCTTTCGTCCGCTTCTCCACCATTTCGCCAATCCTCTCCCGGGGCCTATCGACGCAGACGTCCCTCATTTGAACCTTCTCGGGCGCCCCTGCGCAGACTCCATACGACGAACATAGGCGCGCACACCGAAATAGAAGGGGATCCATGATAGCTTCCACCAGGCCTTCCCCCGGCGTTGCCTCTTCTGTTGACGGGCAATCAAACTTAATCGTTCAGCGCGCCGTTCGTAGGCTAGACCATGGTAGATGGCGATCAGGGCGCAGAATCGCAACGTATGCGACAGTAACGAGGCGGTCGCTGTCTGAAGGCTGAGATGAGCATAGCCCCACACCGCAGCCAGCACATCGGAGACCAGTGCCGCCAGAGCCCATACCACAGCGATTGGCAGCTGCAGAGAAGACTGCTTAGGCAAGTACTGAAGAAACAGTGTGCCTTCCACAAAGCGGGGCCCGGCGAACGTGACGAGACCGACGCCCACGAGTTTGGCTACGATCACATCCGCATTCCAGAAGTTGAGATGACGTCGAATGACCAGCTCAATGGCTATAGCTATGGCAACACTCCATAGACCACCGCTGTAGAACAGTCCAAAAGCTCGCCACCCTGAAGCCAAAAAAAGACTCCCCCAGGTCAGAAGCAGCGTGCTCACCCACCACCACCCCGACCCCATGGCCATTGTGTGCACCCCCTAAGTTCGCCAGGCACAAGCCCTCTTCCGCCATTTTATCCCGCTAGCGTATCCCCTAGCCAGAATGCACAGCAACAACGAGAGATGCTTCACGTTTATGGGACAGCGGAAGAACGTACCAAGAAGGAAATCACCTACGTGGTGCAAAAGGTAGATAGACATCTCAGAGGCTCTGAAACCGTAGGCGGATGGGAAAGGGGACACGCTGTCATGGATCCGATTGAGCAGTATCTGAAGGAGATTACCCCACGCCTTCCGCGCCATAAGCGACTGAATGTCCTGGCGGAACTGCGCCGCAACATTAATGATCGCATCGGCCAGCTCGAAAGCGAAGGCTACGAGTCAACGGCGGCCACGGTCAAGGTAGTGGCTGAGCTAGGTGACCCTAACGAACTGGCCGCTGAGTATGGGGGCGGCCGGGTGATCATCCCCGCCACCCGCTACCACATCTTCAAGGCTTCTGCTTCAGTGCTGGTCGGCCTGCATCTGCTGGCCACATGTGTCACCACCCTGATGGATGTGGACGTACTGCTGCTTTTTGTGCGCTTACCCAATCTACGAGGATGGTCAGCACATGAGGTGCTCTGGGTGCTAACCATACAGGTGTTGGCTGATATAGGTATCGTCACTTTGTTTTTCTGGTCTGCCGATCTGACGCTGCCCCGAAAGCTCGCAGGGATGGCGGTCCGCGCTCGGACAGCAGAGGCCAAACCGCATTGGTCAGGACTCATCCTTCCTCTGATTCTACTCGGCGTGTTCAACATATGGCGCAACGAGCTCTTTGTTCTGCAGACTGCAAATGCCGAGACCTGGTATGAGCTGCCCATTTTGAGTCCGGCGTTCATCCAAACCTACCTGTGGCCAGTAAACCTGGTGCTGCTGCTTGCCTTGGGGATACACACCTACAAGATCATCAGTGGACCTACGCTCGCTGCAGCATGTGCGGAACTGATCTATCGCCTCTCCGCCTTCGCACTCACTGGTGCCTTGCTTGGCGTAGAAGAACCCTTTGAGCTCAACGTAGGTCAGCTTCAGTCACTAGAACCGGTACTGGTTGGGGTGTTTCGGTTGGTGTTGCTAGCCGCTATGTTCTCCAATGCATTCGCTACGTATAGGGCAGGAGCACGCGTGCTCGACCGCGTGAAATGAGGCGAAGAGAGGTCTGACCAATGTCCAGTCCGCGAACCACTGGGATCGCCCTTGTCGGCTATGGAGGGATCGGCAAAGTTCACGCTTTCGCATACAAAGCGCTGGCGTTGTTTTACCGCCAGTTGCCGCTGCATCCCAGCCTAGCCTGGGTCGCAGTGCGCCGAATGGAGAGCGGGATTTCGGCGCAAAAGGAGATCGGCTTCTCAAACCTCAGCACAGACTACACGGAAGCAGTATCGGCCGCCGATGTCGACATCGTGGACTGCTGCACTCCCAATCACCTGCATGCCCCGGTTATCTTGGCTGCACTTGCGGCTGGGAAGCACGTCTACTGTGAGAAACCCCTTGCCATGGACGTGAATGAGGCCCGCACGATGCTTCGGGCTGCCGAAGAAGCGGGCGTGGTTCATCAAGTCGCCTTCAACTACCGCTTCGTCCCAGCGGTATGGCGAGCAAAGCAGCTCATTGCAGCAGGTCGATTGGGCGAGATCTATGGTTTCCGCTTCCTGTATCTGCACTCCGGGTACACAGACAAAGCTCGACCGCTCTCATGGCGTCTGCAGAAGGCATCCGGAGGTTCGGGAGCCCTGGGTGATCTGGGTTCGCATGTGATCGACATGAGTCGCTACCTTCTTGGCGAGTACGCGGCAGTCTCTGCCACTTTGCACACCTATATCAAGACGCGCCCGCTACCTACCGCCCCTCATCTCTCGGGTGCGGTCGATGTAGACGACATCTTCCTATGTCAGGTGCAGCTGGCAGGCGGGGCAGTGGGCACCATTGAGGCTTCACGCATGGCCACCGGATCCAACGATGACCTGCGCTTTGAGATTCACGGATCGTTGGGCGCCCTACGCTTCAACCTTATGGATCCAAACTGGCTCGAGTTCTATGATGCCACCAAGCCACGTGAGCCGTTGGGCGGTGAGCGCGGCTTTACGCGTATCGAGACCGCTGGCCGCTATCCGGAGCCCTCCTGCTTTCCATCGGCTCGGGCACCAGTAGGCTGGCTACGCTTCCACATAGCCAGTCAATATGACCTGCTTTGCCGCGTAGCGGGCCAAGAGGCACACGGGGCCACCTTTGTCGATGCCCTTCGCGTACAGGAAATCATGGCCGCCATCGAGAAGTCCTCACAGACAGGAGCTTGGGTGACGGTGTCACACGCCACATAGGCCTCTAGCTTCTTCCGAGACGCTTTCTGCCCCGTGACAAGCCGCTTTCCCACCAAGCCAAGATCCGCGCTACCCGATAGACGATCATGTTTGCGTGTTTTATCGCCGGGCCTTTTCCCAGCGCCTTTCCGGCGACTGTCAGCGTGGACACAATCGGCGCCATAATGACAATCAAAAGAGGCTTCTGCAAAGATGCCACCAGCATCGCTCCCATAGCACCACTGAGCGTACCAGCGACATCTCCGACGAGGTCGTTGCAGAAGTTCGAGACTTCTCCCGCCCTTCTGACTAACCTGACCGCGTGGCTGGCGCCAAAGACCCTCTTGGCTGCCATGGCATGAAATGGTGATTCGTGGGCTGAGACTACTGCGGTGCCGATGATATCAAAAAGAATGCCGATAAGGATGACGATAAGGAGAAGCACGACGGAGATGAAGGGTGAGACTGCCTCCAAGAATCCCCTGGTTGCCCCACTGACAAAAAACGTTACCACAAAGGTTGAGACCGCAATGAGCCAGATCCTGTGGTACCCTTGATTTATATGCCCGGAAATCCTTCGACGTTGCCTCATCGACATGAGCGCCTCTCATTCATGTGCTCGTGGCGGGGCAACCTGGAGGCTTTTGCACTGACTCCACAAAAAGACGAAAGGTAGTGGCAGCCAGACGAGTAAATATTGTGGCTTAGGTCCAGTAGGTTTTCCCAACAGAACACTGGTGCGTTGCCGCCTCCAGCGGTTCCCCTTTCAGCCCTGCTCTGGCTTGCGCCAGGACTGGATTACCACTTAGTCCACACTGCAATCCCCGAATGACTTGCCCATCGAGCAACAGCCTAGGAGATTTCCTCAACACCACAGGCCATATCCTAGCCTCTCTTGCAGGGCGGGTTTCAAGCGGAAAGCTTCGAGGATGATCCAGAAATCTCCGCTATCCCAATCGCCCCACTCAAGGCAGGCTACTCTGCACCCCACGCAGCTCAAGATACTTGCGCATTACTCACTACATCGCGTGCAGGTTCCTCTTCCATGCCGTAGAAGGCGCAAGCTCCACGCACATGGATCTCCACGGAGCAGGGTCAACGCCTACATGCCGTTGTAGATCGCCCTAACTCCTTAACCCTCAGCACCACCCCCGACTGGGCGTCGAAAGCCAGCACCAAGGACTTCATCGATGTGCCCCTGACGGATTCTTAGGCCCGCCTTCAGATATGGAAGCAGTGACTAGGATACTGCACCACTACCTCTCGAATTACGTTCATTATAGCCCTATCACGAGTGCGATGCAATGAGGCTGGTCAGCGGTCGTTCAGCCAGCACACGACATGAGCGTAGACAAAAAAGGTGTCACAGTTGGCAGGAACCACGCCCCGAACAGCCAAACTCAAGTATGTCTCGACAATGGCTCAAAACGCCATCGTCGGTACATATCACCTTCGGCCCCTAAGAGGCCGTCATGTTACAATATGATGACGTCGTATTTTTGATCTGGGGAGGCTCGGGGCGATGAGGCGGCTGAGCAAAAAAGACCTCAGCTTTCTTTTCATAGTTCTATGTGCGTTAACGCTTGCCGTGACATCCATAGAAACCCTCGCCCTGACTAATCCTGTAGCTGGCCGTGAAGAGGCCGAGTTGGGGTTTCTCCCTCAAGCAGGCACACTGTTCATCCTCGAAAACAGCTTCAAGAATGAACCGCTTCCCTTGCGTCCGGTACTGGTCATGGCTGGGATGGCTGTCTGTGCGATTCTAGCTACCCATGGTCATTGTATCGGTTACTTCCCCGCACCTACCTCATTGCCGACGGATTACCGGCTCTTTTTTTTGCTGCCCGTCTTTAACAGCAAATTCAAAGATTGATCCCTTGTAGCCGTCACCACTTCACGCCTTCTTGTCTTACATGTACACACCACTAAGGGGGATTAGCATGATTCCAAAGAATGAACGTTGGAAGGCTATTGCTATTCTGGTGCTCGTCGTCGTTGGTGCCATAGCCATTTGGCAGCGCCCACTTCATCTTGGACTGGATCTGCGAGGCGGCACCAGTATCTTACTCGAAGCCGATAGCGAGGGCCGTGCTCTAGAGAGCGGCACGATGGAGCAACTGATTGGGGTAGTCGAACGGCGCGTCAACCAGCTAGGATTGACCGAGAGTGTCGTCCAACGCCGAGGCACTGATCGCATCGCGGTGGAGCTGCCTGGCTATGATGATCAGGACGCTGCGATAGCAGCCTTAGGTAAGACCGCCCTACTGACCATGAGCGATGAGCATGGCAACGTAATCATCACTGGTGCTGAGCTCAAAGAAGCTACCCTCTCAAGAGACAACTATGGGCGTCCCGCGGTCGCTGTAACCTTCCGCCCTGATGGCGCTACGAAGTTTGCCACCTTTACTCGGGCGAATGTGGGCAGGGCACTTGTCATCCGCTTGGATGACGATATCCTTTCCACAGCTGTCATCCAGGAGCCTATCACAGATGGTCGGGGCCAGATTAGCGGCCGCTTCTCTATCGACGAGGCCAAGGAGCTGACAGCGTTGCTTCGAGCTGGTGCCCTACCCGTTCCGGTCAGGGTGGTTGAGGCGCATACAGTCGGCCCCAGCTTGGGTGAGGCATCTGTGCAGCAAAGCCTCCAAGCCGCCATTATCGGGTTGATCGGTACCGTCGTCTTCATGATTCTCGCGTACCGCGGTCTAGGTCTCGTGGCGGCTCGTTGCCCTCTGCATCTACGCCGTGTTGGTGGCTGGTGGACTCATGGGCATGGGCGCCGTGCTTACCCTGCCTGGTATCGCGGGCCTGATGCTCTCAATCGGCATGGCCGTAGACGGCAACGTGTTGGTCTTTGAGCGGGCCAAGGAGGAGTATAAGAATACCAACAGCGTCTACGCAGCCATACGCAAGGGCTATGAGCGAGCGTTTTCAGCCATCGTTGACTCTAACGTGACCACATTACTGGCTGCACTGATCTTGTTCTTCTTGTCCGCAGGCGCTGTCCGAGGCTTTGCTATCACTCTGGGCATCGGTGTACTCGCTAGCTTCATCACTGCCGTTACAGCCTCGCGCATTCTGACCTACATCCTAGCTGGCATCGGAATGCAAGAACGCCCTGCGGCCATGGGCCTCACCACGAAATTTAGGTCCACTAACTGGAACGTGGTGCGACGCCGTGGCCTGTGGTTCGGCATTTCCGGCCTGCTGATTCTCATCAGCTTGTTCTCTTTAGTAACGAAAGGTCTTGACTACGGTCTGGATTTCGCGGGCGGTACGCTGGTGGAAGTGCAGACCAACCGCAGCCTGAACTTGTCGGAGATCGAGAGCCATACAGCAGACGTGGGCATCACTAATGTCTTGATCCAGCCTAGCACACAATCGTTCTCACTCAAAGGCAAGGATCTCTCCAAAGAGGATGTCCAGAAGTTGGTCAGCGAGCTCGAGGAGGACGGCCTGGAGCCGCACCTGATTCGACAAGAGTATGTAGGTCCCTCTATCGGCAGCGAGGTGCGGCAGAAAGCTGTGTTGGCGCTGCTACTCGCTTTGATCGGACAGATCATCTACGTCAGCATCCGCTTTGAGTGGCGTTTTGCCATCTCGGCTGTGGCGGCCCTGTTCCACGATGTACTGCTACTGGTAGGGCTCTTCTCGATTCTACAGCTAGAGATCGATGGGACCTTCGTTGCAGCTCTACTAACGATCGTCGGTTACTCCATCAACGATACCGTGGTTATCTTTGATCGTATCAGGGAGAACCGAAAGCTTATGCGAGATGCGCAGTGGCCCGATCTGGTGAATAGTTCCATCACCCAGACGATGTCCCGCTCGCTCAACACAGGTCTGTCGACGCTGATCGTCTTGGCTGCACTGCTGTTCTTGGGTGGAGACACCCTGTTTAGCTTCGCCTTGGCCCTCTTCACTGGTGTTGTCGTGGGTACCTACTCGTCAGTCTTTGTCGTCGGTCCCCTGGTTGCTGTCTGGCATGACAACACACACAGGAGGCAAAAAAGGGCCTAGGCTATCACGAAGTGCAACCCAGATGGGAAGGGGACGCTGGTCGTCCCCTTTTCTTTGCAGGAGATCACGCCGGGTTTCATGACGGGTGCCTGTTGATGTAGTGGTCTCTTTCGGGCATAATGAGGACGATATGAAGGGACGGGTTTACTATGCCAACATCCAGAGGATCTCAACGCCCACCTGCTCGCAGACCGCGTAGCGAGGACGCGCAGCGAGCCCTTCCACGCAGATCCCCACACTCTGCTCCTGTCGAGCCGTCCCAGCTGATGCAAGACTACATAGATCAATTGGTCACCGCTCGGGGGGCCGAGCTCCTTGGTGTGGCCCAGCAGATGGCCCGCCACGGTAGCGATGCGATCTCAGCGGTCGACCGTCTTCTCAACTCGCGTAACAAGCACTTGCGCCTGGCCGGAACCCTTGTCCTCAGCCACGTCGGACACCCCAGGGCAGTCCCCGGGCTAGTCCATGCCCTACAGGATGATGACAACGCCGTTCGCCTCCAAGCCGCCGCAGGTTTGGGTAACCACAAGACGCGCCAAGCACGCCATGCCCTCTTTACTGCCTTCCCCGACAGATCACCAAGCATATCCGTAGCGCTTCTACGCTCTATGGAGAAGATGATGACGCCCGAGATGGCGGATGCACTGCAGGCCATGGAACGTCAGAGACTCGCGCCTCGCGTCCGCACTGAGATCGAACAGATTCTGGCGCGTAGCCAAGTGAGAAGCCGAGGCCAGCAGAAGCGCCATTCTGACTCGAAGGTGGAGCGCAAGGCCAAAGCAAAACAGCCGCCCTTAGCGTCTGCTCCTTGGTTGCGCCTGCTGCCAGGAGGGCGGTGCGTGGGTCGGGTAGTTCCCGGTCTCGAGGACACCGTCGCCACCGTTCTGACTTGGCGCATACCCAGTGCTCATGTCATCGACGCCAAAGATGGACTGGTCCGCTTTTCCGTTGATAAGGGCGACATGTCGCGACTCGTGCAAGCGCGGTTGCTTAAGTCGGTGTCACTGAACCTGGAGCGCGCACCTGGCGTAGATCTTGTAGAGGACCGAAACCTTATCAATCCCCTCTACGCCTTTGCCCATGCCAAGGGGCTGCAGTCACTGGTCATCACTGGCGATATCTCCTCAGTCGATGCGCGGGTACTGGGACAGCTGTTGGGTCTGCGTAGCGCCAGACCTCCTGGCTACGCCGATACGCTGCGCCTACACATCACATCACCCGAGGTATTCGTAGAGTTTTTGGCCCCCGACGACTACCCAGCCCTCCGAAACATGACGCCCATATCAAGAGCCTTGGCGGCCTGTCTGGCCGCGCTTACGGTCTCTGGTCCGACAGACGTCTTCTGTGATCCCTTCTGTGGAGATGGGTCGGTAGTTGTCGAACGCAGTCTGCTGGGCCCCTGGAGCAAAGCCTATGCGTATGATCTGGATGCTACACACTTGCAGACAGCACAACATGCCTGGAGAGTCTTGGCTTCCCTAGGAGACAACCCGGTTGGATCGACGCAGTTCACCACCTGGCAGCAGACGAGACTCCCTCTTGACTCCACCACTGTGGATGCCATGGCCGCGATTTTGAGCCCCGAGATGAATGATGTGCTTCTCCCTCGCCATATCGCGGAAATATCCCGTGTGCTCCGAGCTGGCGGCCGGGCAGCCTTCCTTACGGCGGATAGCACTCGCCTAGCTGAGCGTCTTCAGGGTAGCGAGCTCGCCATTCGTCAGACGATTGCTGTGGGTGATCCCCTCATAGGTGAGATCGTCGTACTGGTCAAATGAAAAAAAGGCCGTGGCATGGGCACTCTCGTTGCAGAGTGAGCGCCCATTTCCATGGCCTTTTCGCTTTCAGACCGCCTTCTCTCCGCCAATCCACACACTGCACACACGCGATTGCACGTCAAAGGGATGTCCCGACCACAGCACCAAATCGGCGTCTTTCCCTGGTTCGATGCTGCCTAGCCGCGATTCCAGTCCCAGAATGCGCGCTGGGTTAATCGTCAAGGCGGCAAGGACCTTCTCCTCCGCCATGCCAGCCTTCATGACCAGAGCACCCACCATCGGCAGGTGTTCAATAGGTACCACAGGATGGTCCGTCGTCAGAGCCACGAGCACTCCGGCGTCTGCCAGGGTTCCTGGGAGTGGAGAAGCTCTTGTCCCTTACCTCGATCTTGGATCGTGAACTCAGGGTGGGCCCCACGATCGCGGGTACCCCTCTCTCAGCTAAGAAAGCTGCAATCTTATGCCCTTCGGTGCAGTGCTCGATGACGATGCGTACGCCGTACTCCTCAGCAATACGTATGGCAGTAACGATATCATCTGCCCGATGCGCATGGGCCCGCAAAGGCACTTCACCCCGAATGACTGGCAGCAACGCCTCAAGCTTGAGATCCGTTTCGCACTGGTCGCCCTTCTCAGCTGCTCGAGCCCTCTTCTCGCCATAGTCTCTAGCTTTGGTCAACCATTCGCGCAGTAAAGCCGCAGTAGCCATGCGCGTAGAAGGTGCCTTGTCCTTTGCACGGTATACTCTTTTGGGATTCTCGCCAAAGGCAATCTTCATACCCACTCTGTCTGCAACAAGCATCTCGTCAACGATATTGCCCCGCGTATGGACCACAGCAGCTGCCCCACCAATGACATTAGCGCTTCCTGGTACCACACAGACGGCCGTTACTCCGCCGTGCAGAGCATCTTGCACTCCAGTTTCGTGAGGATTTATACCATCAATCGCTCTCATATCTGGTGTGACGGAGCTTGTGGTCTCGTTGTAGTCTGCACCCTCCCAGCCGAGCCCCTGCTCGTGAATTCCGAGATGCGAATGAGCGTCAATGATTCCGGGCATAAGCACGCCACCTTGGCCATCTACAACCTCAACTCGGCCAGCCGATAGGGCTGCTTCAACCTGCGGACCAAGAGCACTGGCACCTTGCGCACTTAGAGCTCCTACAGCGATGATCTTGCCGTCTTCCCAAGCGACCGCGCCTTTGACGATAGGGGTAGACGTGATGGGATAGACGGTGACGTTTTGGACCAAGAACACAGCAACCACCTCTGCTTTCCGTAACACATTCTCATTAATCCTACTACTACACCATTAGTGGAGTAACCTCCCCTGCCTCGTGCATAGGTTGGTGAAGGAGGGCGAACCACTGTGCTAGAAACATGAGTGTACGTACAGAAGGAGGCCACGTGCTGTGAGAACGAACCGAAACGCACTGTTGGTACCATCCATCTGTTTATTAACCCTGCTTCTTCTGATCGGATCGTGTGCAGCATTGGCTGCAGAAGTGGCTGTTACCGAAACAACCACGCAAGTGCAGGTCGGTCGTGACATCGTTATCCCAGCAGACACGGTTGCGGCAGGCGATGTCGTTGCCGTCTTGGGCAGCATTGACATCCTCGGCGAGGTGCATGGCAACGCCGTCGCCGTCGGGGGAAGCATTAGCGTCAATGGCCCCGTAAAAGGTGATGTCGTCAGCGTAGGTGGCATGGTGCGTCTGGGTGCTGACGCCGTTGTGGACGGAGAGGTGACGGCCATAGGTGGCGGAGTTGACCGCAACCGGGCCGCCCGCGTCTCTGGTACCATAAACAGCATCGGCATCGGTGAGGTCTTTCGACACCCCCGCCTACGCCTAAACCTGGGCCGCTGGCGTTGGTGGTCACCGTATGCCGCTGTCAGCTACCTTCTGTATGTGTTGGGCCTCTACGCCTTGGCATTACTCGTCATAGCGCTCGTACCTTCCCATGTAGCGAGTGTGAGCAGGGCCATCGAGATCGAGTGGCGTCGCGCCCTGTTTTTGGGCCTGATGGCACTGCTGCTGATCGGCCCAGTTACGATCGTCGTAGCTATCACCATCATCGGCATCCCACTGGCCCTTCTTATCTGGCTCGGCTTCATTCTGGCCAAGATACTGGGCTACGCGGCCTTTGTCTCTTATCTGGGAAGCAGAATAGCTGGGAGCGAAAGAAACCTTCATCGACTGGCCCAACTCGCTATCGGCGTGGCTGTCCTGGCCCTTGTACGCTACGTGCCTCTTCTAGGACCCGTTGCTAGCTTCTTTGTAACCTTAGTCACCCTTGGCGCAGTGCTCGATACCCGATTCGGCACCAACCGCCCCTGGTTGCCGCCTCGTCAGACTGAGTAGCACGCGATGCGCTGGCAACGCAGACTCAGAAGGCTGCATCTGCAATCGTTCCGCTTCAAAGGCGGCAAGCTACTTCACATAGGCCTTGAGCCGGATGAAGGGATCCAAGCGCTAGGGCGGGATTTTGTCTCTATTCGGCGTGAAGACCGGCTTTACGTGATTCCCTACAGAGCGCTTCTTTTGGCGCGCGGGACTCTTCGGGTCAATCCCAATCCAAGCGTGTCCATTACCCTGCGACAGCAACTCGTACAGTGGATAGACCCAAAGAGCAGTCTCTGGCACTACTTCATCTCCCGACGCGGCAGACTTTTGAGAGGCGCTGTGATGGCCGTAAGCCAAAGGGGCGTATGGATTCGCGGACCCGAACACCTTCATCTGCTTCGGTGGCGAATTCTCGGGGCTGCAGTTGAGATACTGGAATAGATAGACGTGGGTCTGGGGCTACTTGGCCTCCACCGAGTCAGCCTCCAAGCTCTTGTGCAACTGATACGCCAAGGACATGAGACTATCACTGAGGTGGACATGCTCTAGAAGCACTGCAGGCGGTACCTGTAGGCGGCGAGGAGCGAAGTTCCACAGGGCGCGGACACCATTGCTCACCAAGACGTCAGCCACTTCCTGTGCAGCACCTGCAGGCACGGTTAGCACCCCTATATCGATCCTGTGGCACTGCAAGTAGCCTGCCAGGTCAGCAATGGGCATCACCTCAATGCCTGCCACTCTGCTTCCCACGACACTTCGATCGACATCGAAAATGGCCACGATATGAAACCCGCGCCGCCGAAAACCCTCATAGGCCGCAAGCGCTTGACCCAGATGCCCCGCTCCTACCAACACCAACTTGTGCTTCTGCGTAAGTCCCAGAATGACGGTAATGATCTGGAAGAGCTCGTCTACTCGGTAACCGTAGCCGTGATGACCGAAACTACCAAAATGGCTCAGGTCTTGTCGCAGCTGCGACGCTGTAACACCCATATGTGCACTAAGGTCTGCTGATGAGATCCGTTCTACACCGCTCATAATCAGTCCATGCAAAAATCGGTAGTACATTGGCAACCGCTGAGCAACGCGGGTGGGTACCGTGGTATTCTTTCTGATCTCAGGCATTTCGTCTCGCTTCGTATCGCCCCCGCCCATGTGCCTACCTCCTTGATTGATGACACCACGCTCTGCTACGTTCGAAGCCCACAGGCCCTGCGCAGCAGCTGGCGCAGATCCTCGAGTGTCCCCGTGAGATCAGGAACCAACTCGGTCTGAGAAGGAGCAGAGGAAGGTTCGAGCTGCAGTAACGGTTCCTCGATAGCATGAGCAGTGACTCGCTCCGCCTCTATTTCCTCCTCCGTCATAGCCGGACGCTCACCCGTCACCAAGAACGTCTTCATACCCACGAGCTGCGCGGATAAATCGTTTGCAGGGTCATTGCCTACCATTAAGCAGGCACTGGCCTTCAATCCCAGATGCTGTGCGATCTCGGCGAAATACCCCGGCTGGGGTTTGCTGTAGTGCATGTTTTCAAGACTCGTCACAAGATCCCACGCTATGTCCTCAAGCCCGCCCCAGGCCAAGCGCTGCTGAATGGCGCTCTTGGGAAACACCGAATTGGTGGCCAAAACTACGCGCAAACCCAGATCAGCAGCCTCTTGTACAACCTCGCGAGCCCCTCGAGCAGGTCGAGCGAACCGACCCAAGCGAGCGTACTCCCCAGCGTAGTAATCCGCGAAGATGGACATGTCTGCAGGTAGATCCAGGGCTGTGAAAAAGTGATCAGCAAAGCGATCAATAACCAGCTGTTCACCATCATCAGCACCCATAAGATGCAGCGTCGAATCCACGATCTGCCGCCGAACGTGTTCTGGTGACAACGCAGTGGGAAAGCACTCTGCCACGTCCCTGAAGTACGTTCTCATGAGCCTCGCGTTGTCTGCTATAATCAGCGTGTCATCCAAGTCGAACAGCACGGCTTGCCACATTACACACGAACCTCCACATTTCGCTTTCGAGAGCTCTCTATAGATTGGTGCGGCTAGCTTTCGAGCCAGCCGCACCAACACAAACCAACACTACAGGAGTGCATACGGTTCTGGAAGGGCGCCCTTGTGCGATGGATCAAACCACAGCAACAGGTCCTTCTCAGCTTCCCACAGCTCCTCAAACATCTCGCGTATCTTGCCTAACGGCAGTATGGCCGCAGTGAGCGGATCGAGAGCGCAGGCATGGAACGCCGCCTCCCGGTCGCGTTCGAGCACGGCCTTGACTGCCAGCTCTTGCACCGCCACGTTTGAACGGTTTAGCGCAGCCAGTTGCGGAGGCAGGTCGCCGACGTAACACGGATGTACCCCTCTGCTATCAGTCATACAGGGCACTTCCACACAACAGCCCTGCGGCAGGTTCGTAATCAGGCCAGTGTTCATCACGTTGCCGTTAAAGGAGAAGGGCACGTTAGTCAACACTGCCTCCATGATGGCACTGGTATACTCGCGTGAGCGCCTCAACTCGCCCACGGGCAGATTCTCGTCGCCTGTCACGCCAGTGTCCCTCATCCAAGCGCGCACAGAGGGAGGCCCATCGGGCACCTCCCTCAGCGTCAGACCAAACTCCGCCATCTCCTCTGCTGTTTTGCGAAAGTAGGGCATATACTCGGAGTCGTGTGGACTGCTC
Organism: Limnochordia bacterium; assembly: GCA_050951545.1. Classification (GTDB taxonomy): domain Bacteria; phylum Bacillota; class Limnochordia; order DTU080; family DTU080; genus DTU080. The sequence continues at coordinate 149,971 of JBMNJG010000005.1, forward strand.
TCCGTAGGGAAATACCCGAAATGCTTCATGATCTCAAATCGCACTTTCTCTTTTGCCAGCAGCTCGGGCTGCTCCATGGCCTTCCAGATCAGCGGGTAAAGATCGTCGTTGCCTCGTCTAAACTCCAGGAACCAAGCGAGATGGTTGATCCCAGCACACCAGTAGGAGACCTCTTCGTAGGGCACTCCGATAGCGCGAGAGAGCATCATGGCGGTGCCCTGCACGCCATGGCACAAGCCTACATTGCGCACACCCGAATCAACCGAATGCAGCCACGTAAGCATCGCCATGGGATTCGTATGATTCAACACGAGTGCTTCAGGGCAGAGTTCCTCGATGTCACGGTAGAATTGGTGTTGCACAGGTCCGGTCCGCAGGAAGCGAAACACCGCTCCCACGCTTGTTGTATCAGCAACAGACTGTTCGATGCCGTACTTACGCGGAATCTCGATCTCGGCCTTGTAGGGATGGCCGTAGTAGGCCCCCCCGCCGACAGAGATGGACGTGATCACGAAATCGGCACCGGGCAATAGCTCCCGGCGATCCGTGCTGGCAACGACTTTGGTCGGTAGGTTGTAGCGCTCTGCCGTTCGCTGCACATAACTTCGAACTTTCTCCAGTCTGCCCGCATGGACGTCGCATAGACAGATAGTAGCGTCTTGAAGGACCTCCCGAGACATGATATCAATCGACAGCCTACCGCCAAAACCGCTTCCCGCACCGATGATCACAACTTTGGTCAACTGGATCCCCCATTTCCCTGGTGCCTGTTCCGCCTAGGGTGTATCTAGTGGTTATGCTAGACTGGAAGAACGGTGGATCTTGACTTCTCAACTACCTCGGCCGCACTGACCTCGCGGCCCAGAGCTTGAGACATGTAGATTCCTTCACTGATTTGGGCTACTTTCAGTGCCAGTGCAGCGGTGGGCAGAAGCGGCACACGGCCTCGCAAGGCGGCTACCCAATGGTGCTGAGAACTATCGTATGAGTCGTAATCAGCGGTCCAGCGATGCCAGCGGTAGTCTGCGCCGTTTACGTCAACCTGTGCAGAGACCTCGATGTCTGCTTGTGTGGTGAAGTAGGTCAAAGGATTGAGTTTCAGACCGCCTTTGGCACCCAGAATCTTGCTAGACTCAGAATCCTCGTAATGGATGGCCCAGCTCTCCTCAATAGCCAGGCTGATACCCCCTGCCAGACGAGCAAAACCGACCCCTAGCTCCTCCACACTGTAGCCAGCGCGGCGAGCGGGCTCCTCGTACATATCAATCTCCTGGTGTGTAGCCCCGGTTACGGTCTCCACATCCGGATTGCCAAGCAGATCCAGTACCTGAGCGAGGTGGTAGACTCCCATGTCAAAAAGTGCCCCGCCTCCAGATTCCGCCCTCTGCACAAATGGAGGCGTACCATAGCCATCCACATACACCCGACCACGGCGACGGAAACCATGCGAACGCGCATAGTATATCTTGCCCAGCAGACCCTCCTGGATCATCCGCTTGGCTGCCTTGTGCTCCTTGCTGTATAGGGTGCTCAGCTGAATGTGCAGCATCCTATCAGTGCGTTTGGCCGCTTCCATCATGGCCCTAGCATCATAGTAGGAGCCAGCCATAGGTTTCTCGCAGTAGACGTGCTTGCCTGCCTCTAACGCGGCGATAGTGATGGGAGCGTGCTTGTTGTTGTGGACACATACGTCGACTGCCTGTACATCATCCATGGCCAAAATGCGCCGAAAGTCTGTGAATACATTAGGAATACCGTTTGCCGCCGCCACTCGCTGCGCCTCAGGAGCATCGATATCGGCTACCGCCACTACGTTAACCCCTGGTATCCCAGCGTAATTCCTGATGTGAGACTTACCGATCATCCCCGTACCTACCACGCCAATACGGACCTCATCTGTCATGGGTTTTGTTCCCCCTCCGCTTTGAGATAGCTCAACAGCCTGATGCCTTCATCACATCCACTCGTGTGGGCCAGTCTACGTTGTCATTCGACTGAACAGTGCTGGATCCTTGACATTTCCCTTTCGTGCATGGCGGATCTTGCCTGACCGCAAAGGTTTTCGGTATGAAGTGGCGCATGTATAAAGTAGCAGTAGCAAGCTCTGGTCACATACGGCGAACACTGAGAGTGGCCGTCCAAGGCCACCAACATGCCCGCACAGCGTAACTTTTCTGGGGAGGTCGATGCTGGTGACGAATACGTTTGGACTCATCGGAAGCCTGCCTAAGGTGGGCATCCGCCCGACCATTGACGGGCGAAGGCAAGGTGTACGCGAATCGCTCGAACAGCAAACCATGGGTATGGCTCAATCAGTTGCTCAGCTTATCTCCAGCAGCCTTCACTATCCGGACGGTACGCCGGTACAATGTGTCATAGCCGATACGTGCATTGGTGGCGTAGCCGAAGCCGCACTATGTGAGAACAAATTCCAGCGCACAGGCGTAGGCCTTTCGATCACCGTTACCCCCTGTTGGTGCTACGGTACAGAGACCATTGATATGGACCCACTACGGCCCAAAGCCATCTGGGGCTTTAATGGCACCGAACGACCAGGTGCAGTCTACTTGGCCGCCGCGCTGGCTGGTCACAACCAGAAAGGCCTACCCGCCTTTTCGATCTACGGCCGTGATGTCCAAGATGCTGACGACCCGCAGATCCCTGGCGATGTCGTTGATAAGCTTCTGCTCTTCACCAAGGCTGGACTAGCCACAGCGATCATGCGAGGCAAGTCGTATCTTTCCATTGGCAGCGTCTCCATGGGGATAGCGGGCTCGATGGTAGATGACAGCTTCTTCTACGAGTACCTGGGCATGCGTAACGAGTATGTCGACATGACGGAGCTGAAGAGACGCCTAGACCGTCAGATCTACGACAAGCAGGAGTTTGAGAAGGCCCTGAGCTGGGTGAAACGCCACTGCAAAGAGGGGCCTGACCGCAACTCCGCTGCTTCCATGCGCACGCGCGAGCAAAAGGACGAAGACTGGCAGACGTCTGTCAAGATGGCCTTGATTGCTCGAGACCTTATGGTAGGCAGTCCACGGCTAGCTGAACTCGGTTTCGTTGAAGAGAGCATGGGGCACAACGCTATCGCTGCAGGGTTCCAAGGGCAACGGCAGTGGACGGATCACCTGCCGAACGGTGATTTCATGGAAGCCATCTTGAACTCGTCGTTCGACTGGAATGGCATACGAAGGCCTTTCATTCTAGCCACGGAGAATGACTCCCTAAACGGTGCAGCCATGCTATTTGGCTACTTGCTCACCAACACGGCTCAGATTTTCTGCGACGTGCGCACCTACTGGAGTCCGCAGGCTGTAGAAAGAGTCACTGGCGAGCGTCTGACTGGCCTCGCCGCAGGCGGTATCATCCATCTCACCAACTCTGGGGCCGCCGCTCTCGATGGCACTGGTGAACAGCAACTAGATGGGCAACCCGTTATTAAGCCATTCTGGCAGATCACTGAGCAGGAAATGGAGGCCTGTTTGCAGGCGACGACATGGGGCCCCGCCGTGACCGAGTACTTCCGGGGAGGTGGCTTCAGCTCCACGTTCACGACCCGCGGCGGCATGCCCATGACGATGTCCCGAGTAAACATCGTCAGAGGTCTCGGACCTGTGTTGCAGATTGCTGAAGGATACAGCGTGAATCTACCGGACCGCGTCCACGACACCCTCTATCAACGAACTGATCCCAGCTGGCCGACCACTTGGTTTGCCCCCAGGGTAGACGGGAAACACGCTTTCCGTGATGTCTATAGCATGATGAGCAACTGGGGCGCCAATCATTGCGCTCTCTCCTATGGGCACATCGGCCCAGAGCTCATTACCCTCGCCTCACTGCTACGCATACCGGTCTCCATGCACAATGTGGATGACCAACGGATCTTTCGGCCCTCCGCCTGGGCTGCGTTTGGCACGCGAGATCTCGAAGGCGCAGACTATCGTGCCTGTGCCAGCTTGGGTCCTTTGTACGGATAACGCGGGCGATGGTTTGGCGAAATCCCGTCGCAATGGAAGGAATCCCCGGATAGGCGACTAATACTACGTTGTGAAGCAAAATACTGAAAGGGGCGTTGGGTGATGAAACGGTTGACCAGGGTAGTTGCAGCATTGAGCCTCGCACTGTGTCTGGTTTTAGCTTTGGGTGCCTTTGCTGCAGCGGCGAATCTCGAGATGACGGTTCCAAAGGTAAAGAAGGCTCCGGCGATCGACGGCAAGCTTAGCGATGCAGCCTGGCTCGAGGCCAGCATCAAGGGCGGTAAGACGGTAGTAGACCTTGACAACAATGGGATCATGCTGACAGAGTATCCTCGCATTGCCTACATCTGCTACGACGACACGGCTCTCTACATCGCTTTCAGGATTTTCGCGCCGGACGTGAACAAGCTCATGACCACGGCGGGCAGCGTCTGGTCCAACGATGAGGTCGAGATCTTCCTAGAGCCAAACAAGAAGGGCGCCTACACACAGTGGGGAATCGACGCGGGCGGCGTGCTCGATAGCAGCGACGCCTCGAAGAAGATTGAGCATGCCATTTCCAAATCTGGTATCATCTGGAACGTGGAGACGGCCATCCCCTGGAAGACCGTTGGCGTCACGCCTAAGGTCGGCGACAAGTGGGGGCTCAACTTCTGCGGACACCAGATTGCTGCTGGCGCAGTTTGGGTTTGTTGGAACTGCACCTTTGGTGGCTTCCACAATCCCGGTGGGTTTGGCACAATCGTTTTCGGCGACTGATCCTCCAGCACATAGGCAGATGAACGCACTTTTTCGGTAGTTCCCGGAAACCCCGTGGTGCCTCGACGAAAGAAGGTCGAGGCACCACGTTACCTGGATTTACAGGCAGGAAAACTCTAGCACGTGAAGAACTTGCCATCGCAGTTCAAAATAGGAGAGGGGCGTTTCGTTGTGAAGAGATCAACAGTAGTGCTTCTCGTCTTGACGTTAGCTCTGGCCTTCAGTGCCATTGCTTCCGCTGCCACACCCAATCTCGAACTGGTCATCCCAAAGGCGAAGGCGGCTCCAAAGATTGACGGCAAGTTGAACGACGCTGCTTGGCTCAATGCCAGCATCAACGGCGGTAAGGTAGTCATCGACGTTGATAACACGGGTTCATGGATCGTAGACTATCCCCGCGTAGGCTACCTGACCTACGATGCCGACGCCCTGTATGTCGCTTTTAGGATCTTTGCCCCCGATGTCACCAAGCTGCTGACCACCGATCCCAGCTGGTGGAACAATGATGAGATCGAGATCTTCCTCGATCCCAATCAGAAGGGCTTGGCTACGCAGTTTGGCGTTACCGCTGGCGGTCAGACCAACAGCGATGCGATCAAAGCGGCCATCGATAAGTCCGGCATCCGTTGGACGGTGGAGGTAGCCATTCCCTGGGGCGCTGTCAACGCCAAGGCTCCCGCAGTCGGCGACAAGTGGGGCCTGAACCTCACTGGTCACCAGATCGCGGCGGGTACGTCATGGGTAGCCTGGAACACCACCTATGGTGCATTCAACAATCCAAGCAAGTTCGGTGTCGTCACCTTCGGTAACTAAGAGACGTAGAGTAAGAGCCTGCTCTCGGGGCGCCCCGGGCATCATGCCCGAGGCGCCTTGCCTTACCACAGCAGGAAAATCCACCTCCCGAGAGTAATATTGCGTGAAGGAACGCAGTGAGCACTCTGATGAGAGGGAAGACGTGATGTGTAGAGCAACCGCAAAACCCCACATGAAGCTCATCTGCACGGGCCTCCTGCTGCTAGCCGCTCTGGTGGTGCTCCCGGCGTCACGGGTTTTCTCCACTTCAGCCCCTCCTGTTTATGTCCGTGTACGTCTCACAAGTACCTTTCCAGTGCAGCTGAAACCGAATGTGCCGTCTACTTTGTTACTCGATAATAGCGAAATCGAGACCGCACCAGGAGAAGAGATTGTCGTTACCTGCACCTCGTCAGGGCTAGAGGTTTTTTTCCAGGGCAAGGTCATCCCAGTCAGATGGATGACCCTCAAGCCCCAATCAATGCCTCCTGCTAACCAGCCAGCACTGGCTCATGGCGTAAGGATCAACGGCGGTCATCTCTATCGCGGGGCCATGGAAGCCCTCACGTACAACGGCCAACCGCTGCTTATTAACGTAGTCCCGATGAATGACTACCTTTACGGAGTTCTAGGCGCCGAGATGCCCTTGAGTTGGCCTACGGAAGCTCTCAAGGCACAGGCTGTAGCGTCTCGCACCTACGCGCTCTACCATACCTTCTACCGCGGCCCCAATGATCCCACGCCCTGGGACGTCGGCGATACCCAAGACTCCCAGGTCTACTGCGGCACCAGTAAAGAGAGCCCCAGGGCATACGAGGCGGTACGACTCACTGACCGGGAGGTGCTCGTCTACAACGGGCCTGATCCCAACTACCAGGGCAAACTGATCGACGCTGTCTTTCACTCCACCAGCCCCGGGCGCACGTTCAATGCCGAGGATGTATGGTCTTCGTACCGCCCCTACCTACGCGCTCGCGACGATGCGCTCTTCTCTCAGGTCTCCCCCCGCTTCTCTTGGGGTCGGGAGTTTGTCATCTCCATCTCAGCCTTAGCTTCGTGTCTCGGCATGAGCCAGATTACGCTGTTGACCCCAGTGTTCAGTGGAGACGATGCTCACCGTTACACCGCTAGTGGTGATGGAACGGTGAAAACCTTCACGAAAGAACAGCTACGCAAGTGGTTTAACCTGCCCAGCCCAGCCTTCGAGCTGAAGACCATTAACGGCCAGCCCATCGACGGACCCACACCACCGGGGGAGAAACTCGCGGCTGTCGCGGGAAAAGGATATGGTCATGGCGTGGGCCTGTCGCAGTACGGCGCCAAAGCGATGGCGGATGCTGGCTGGTCCTACAAGAGGATTCTCACCTACTACTATACCGACGTGCAAGTGATACCCTACCGGTTGTGGGGGATGCGCTTGCCCAAGGATCACCCTGGCCGAGAGTGACCCCTAGGCGGTCGCCGGATGTGAGCGATGCAGCCCGGCATAAATGCCCCCTTTTTCGAGCAGCTGGTCATGCGTTCCCATCTCCTGCACTCTGCCATCCTCCATGACTACGATTCGATCGGCATCACGAATGGTAGAGAGCCGATGCGCAATGACCACGGTCGTTCTTCCCTCCGAAAGCTTCTCCAGCGACTGCTGTATCTGGCGTTCTGTCACGTTATCCAACGCTGAAGTAGCCTCGTCGAGTATCAGAATAGGCGGGTTCTTGAGAAAGACGCGGGCAATAGAAATGCGTTGTTTTTGGCCACCCGACAGCTTGACTCCGTGTTCCCCGACATTCGAGTCGTAGCCATCGGGTAGGGTATTAATGAACTCATCAATGCTGGCGTTTCTTGCGGCTTCCATCATCTGTTCTTCCGTAGCGTCGGGCCTACCATACATGATGTTTTCGCGGATAGTGCCACTAAAAAGGAAAACATCCTGCTGCACTAGCCCAATGCTCTCACGCAGGGCCTTCAGCCGAATATCCCTCACATCCGTACCGTCGAGTAGGATCTGACCCGAGGTCACATCGTAAAAACGCGGAATCAGGCGCGCCAAGGTAGTCTTCCCGCCACCCGACGAACCGACCAAGGCGACCGTTTCCCCGGGGTGAATGGAAAGGCTCACGTTATGAAGCACTTGCTCACTTGTCTCATACTCAAACGAGACGTCAACAATCTCGATGTGCCCCTCCACATGGGAGGGTACCTGAGCGTACGAGCGGTCCACGACTAGGGGCTTTTCGGCCATCAGCTCCACAAAACGCTCAAAACCAGTCATCCCCAACTCGTACTGCTGTACGAAGTTGGTCAGCTGCCGGATAGGCTGCAAGAAGTAGCTGACGAACATGAGGTAGGCGGTGAGATCAGCATAGTCGATAGTGCCATGGTGGACGTAGAGACCACCAGCTCCAAGCACCATGATGTTGAACATATTGGAGAGGAAATCGAGCCCTGAAGAGTACTCAGCCATCCGCCGAAAAGCTTGTTCCCGAGCGACGCGGAACGAGTTGTTCGCCGTCTGGAACCTACTGATCTCGAATTCCTCGTTCGTAAAGCTCTTGGCCTCCCGTACGCCCGCCAGGCTGTTCTCCAGATCGGCGTTGATCAATGCTACCTCTTCGCGTTCGCGCCGAAAGGCTTCATTCATTCTCTTGCGCCGGGTCAGCGCAAACCACGCGAAAACAGGCACAAAGGCAAAGACGATCAAGGTCAACTGGGCGTTGATGTGCATCAAGTACGAAAAAGAGCCCACCAGCATCAGTGTGGCGAGGAAGATATCCTCAGGTCCATGGTGTGCCAGCTCAGAGACATCACGCAGATCGTTGACAATGCGCGACATGAGGTAGCCAACCCGGGTACTATCAAAGAAACTGCAGTCAAGCGTCTGTAGATGTTTGAACAAATCCCGGCGCATAGCGAACTCCATGCGCACCCCCACGACATGGCCCCAGTAGTTGACCACGTATTGGAGAACTAACCGAACTAGATATAGCCCCATAAGAGCAAATGACCATCGAATCATCAGCTCTATCTGTCCGTTGGGGATGAATTCCTTCATGAACCGACGGGTCATGATGGGAAACAGTAGACTCAAGCCAGCAATACCAGTAGCGCATACCATGTCTAGCAGAAACAACTTCCACGCATACCGGTAGTAGTAGACGAACTTCCTTACCTTCTCCACAGCATCAAGCCCCTCCGAATTCTATTTTCACAACCCGCCGTCAACGCACCGACGATCGTCTTCGCCAAGTCAACGGCAGAAAGAGAACCATCACAGCGAAGATCTCCAGACGGCCTACCAACATGAGCACACTGAGTAGCACTTTCGCCGACGCTGGCAAGGCGGCGTAGTTACCATGCGGACCCACGATACCGAAGCCAGGCCCCACGTTCCCAAGGGTTGCTGCTACGGACGATGCTGCACTCAACGGCTCAAGACCATATCCAGCCATGGCCAGCATCCCCAGCAGGAAGACAATCAGATAGGCCGCGACAAACCCCAACGCAGAACTAACCACCCGCTCGTCAACCACCTCTCCATCAAGGGTAACGTAGCGCACCGCCCGAGGGTGAACTAGCCGCAGCAATTCCCTGTACACGTACTTCACCACAACAATTACCCGGACAACCTTGATCGCTCCTCCCGTTGAGCCAGCACTGCCCCCCACAAACATGAGTAGCAGCAACAGCAAGCGTGACAATGAGGGCCAGGTGGCAAAGTTCGCTGACGAAAAACCTGTAGTAGTCATGATAGACGCCACCTGAAAACTGCCGAGTCGAGCCGCCTTTACCAGGCCAACACCCAGCTGACTCCAGAGATTCAACGTTACCAAGAGACTGCCTATCAGCAAGATCCCCAGATAGACCAAGAACTCCTCACTGCGCAAGAAACTACGCCGCGACCCAGTCCTCAAGAACCGATAGTGAATCGCGAAATTGGTGCCAGCAAGCACCATGAAAACGAGGATCACCATCTCTATATAGGGGTTCTGAAAGCTCTCGACGCTGAGGTTGCGACTTGAGAAGCCTCCCGTACCCATGGTACTGAAAGCATGGACTGTGGCTTCGAACAGGCTCATGTTGCCGATGACAAGCAGCAGGGTCAGAATCAAGGTCAGCCCGGCGTACATCCCCCACAGCACCCTGGCAGTCTGGCGAATACGCGGTCTGAGGCGTTCCGAAACCAATCCGGGCACCTCTGCCTCAAACAGCTGGCGGCCACTCACCCCAAGTTTGGGCAATACGGCAACAGACAGAACAACAAAGCCCATACCGCCCAACCAATGCAGAAGACTTCGCCACAGGATTGTGGCCCTGGGTACCCCTTCTACACCGGCAAAGACGGTTGCCCCGGCAGTGGTTATCCCAGACATAGCCTCGAAAACCCCATCAACGTAAGTGGGCAGACTCCCCGAAAGCCAGAAAGGCATCCCCCCCAGCAGTGCTACCAGCATCCAGCCGAGCGTGACAATGGCAAAGGCTTCCTTGTGCAGGACGTCATCATCTCTGCCATAGTGGCCCAGAACCACACCAGCAACAACAGCTACCGCCGCACTTACGGCAAACGGGATTGCATCGGGTTCCCGACAGACCAACGCAACAAGAAGGGGCACCAACATCGTCGCCCCTAGAAAGCGTAACAACGAACCCAAAACTTGACTGATGGCATGGATGTTCATGTACAGAAAGACCCCTCAAAACCTTGCTTTCGACTGTCGACATTCTTGCGTCCCTGGAAGAACACGGCCACATCGTCAACTGCATCCGCAGCCGAGAAGACAATCACCCGATCCCCTGAAAGGACGCGAGACTCGCCATTGGGAATGATCACATCGCCCGACCGGACAATGGCACCGACTAGCGCCTTCTTGGGGAAATCAACCTCACGCAGCCTGCGATTCGCAATGCGACAGCCCTCGGTAACACAAAACTCCAGCGTCTCTGCACCACCCTGGAGAAGAGTCATGGAGATGATCTCGCATTCCCTAACCAGACGTAATACCGAACTGACCATCAGCAAGCGAGGAACCACCACGGCATCAGCCCCGGCTTTCGTCGCCAACGGCGCATAATCCTCACGCGATATCTTCGTGATCACCTCCGACACCCCCAGCTCTTTCAACAGCATGGTTGCGAGAAGATTGGTGTGGTCTTCGCCAGCCACTGTCACGAAAGCGTCGAGGGTGGATGCGCCTTCATCGCGCAACACATCGATCTTTGTGGCGTCACCGTGAATCACCAGCAGCTGCGGCAGGTGTTTTGCGAGCCTCTCCGCAACTGGCGCATCCTTCTCGAAGAGCGCAACAGATAGACTGGGCCGTCTCTTAGAAACCAACATATCAACCAGGTACTGTCCAATCCGACTGCCACCTACGATACCTACAGTCTTGATCTGCTGAACAGGGGGTCCGATGAATGCCCGAATCTCACGAAAATCCTTGGTACGACCCACGATGAAAACCCGATCTTCGGCTCGCACAACGCTATCGCCTCTGGGGATCTCGAGCTCATCGCCCCTATCAACAGCAACCAAGAGACAGTCAGGCAGCGAGCACTCTGCTAGCGCACGCCCAACTATTGGTGACTGTTCGTCGACCTTTAGCCCCAACATGAAAACGCGGCCATCTGCAAAGTACTCGATATCGCTGGCCGCAGGAACTGCAAGGAGGCGCAGAATCTCCTGGGCAGCCAAGCGCTCCGGGTTGATAATGAGATCGATACCCAGACGCTGTAGCGAAAGGCTGTGGGAAGTATCAACGGTGTATTCGGGGTTGCGAATCCGAGCTACGCAGACGGGTACCCCGTACTGCTTCCCTGTCATGCAGGCGATCATGTTCACTTCGTCAACATCCGTTACTGCGACTAGAATGCCAGCCCGATCTGCACCAGCTTCATCCAACACCGCAGTGCTCGCCCCATTGCCGTAGAGCGTCATGATATCGAGACGTTCGCCTATTTCACGTAGGGCCTCTGCGTCTTTGTCTATGACAATGATATCGTGCCCTTCCCGCGAGAGCCTAAAGGCTATCTCGAAACCAACATCTCCGGCTCCAATGACAATGATCTTCAAACGCAAGCTCCTTTAGTAATCGCATAGTCCATAGCGTTCGTCGCGGCCGCTCAAGCTCCTGTAAGCTACTTCTATGTAGGTCCAGGGATTCGCTGACGGAAGCCTATCTGCTATACTAATAAGGTGGCAAGAGCATAATCTATGTAGCTTCGGCCGTATGGCCTGAGTGTGGTTCGCAGAGGATTTTCAAAGGGAGTTGCCGCTTATGAGTGAGCCAACCGCCAAACCATCCCATTTCATCCAGGACATTGTCGATGAGGATATGAGAACGAATCGCTATGGCGGACGGGTACATACACGTTTTCCGCCGGAGCCTAATGGCTACTTACACATTGGTCATGCCAAGGCCATCTGCCTGGATTTCGGTGTGGCCGCTGCCAACGACGGCCTGTGCAACCTACGCTTCGACGATACAAACCCCATCAAGGAAGAGGAGGAGTATGTGCAGTCGATTATTGAGGATGTGCGCTGGCTCGGCTTCGATTGGGGTGACCGTCTCTACTATGCCTCGGATTACTTCGAGCAGATGTATGAGTACGCGTTAGTGCTGATCAGAAAAGGATTAGCCTATGTGTGCGACCTGTGCCCGGATGAGATACGTGAGTATCGGGGCACGCTTACCGAACCGGGACGCAATAGCCCGTATCGTGAGCGGTCTGTCGAGGAGAACCTTGATCTGTTCCAGCGCATGCGAGCCGGCGAGTTCCCTGACGGCAGCCGCGTCCTGAGAGCCAAGATTGACATGGCCTCACCCAACATTAACATGCGAGATCCGGTGATATATCGTATCTTGCGAGCCACTCACCACCGTACCGGTGACGACTGGTGCATCTATCCTATGTACGATTACGCTCACCCGATATCGGACGCCCTAGAGGGCATCACACACTCACTGTGCACACTTGAGTTTGAAGACCACCGTCCTCTCTACGACTGGTTTCTTGAGATGCTGGAGTTCCCTTCACCGCCTCAGCAGATCGAGTTCGCTCGTCTGTTTCTAAGCCATACCCTCACGAGTAAACGCAAGTTACGACAGCTTATTGAGTCAGGCTATGTCGAGGGTTGGGACGATCCTCGCATGCCCACGCTCTCCGGCGTACGCAGGCGTGGTTATACACCCGAAGCCATTCACGACCTGTGCAACCGGGTTGGCGTGGCCAAGAACAACAGCGTCATCGATCTCGCTATTCTTGAACAGTGTATTCGTGAGGATCTCAATAAGCGAGCTCAAAGAGTCATGGCTGTCCTCAGGCCCCTAAGGGTAGTCATTACCAACTATCCCGAGGGCCAAACTGAGGAACTGGACACTGAGAACAATCCCGAGGACCCGGATGCCGGGACCCGCACTATCCCGTTCTCGCGTGTGATCTATATTGAGCACGAGGATTTCATGGAGGATCCGCCCCGCAAATTCTACCGCCTAGCCCCAGGGCGTGAGGTCCGATTGAAGAGCGCCTACATTATCAAGTGTGAGGAAGTCATCAAGGACCCAGAGACTGGCGAGATCATCGAGCTGCGCTGCACTTACGATCCCGAAAGCCGCAGCGGTAGCGTCTCTGGCGGACGCAGAGTGCGCAGCACTGTACATTGGGTCTCAGCAGCTCACGCGCTTAAGGCCGAGGTGCACATGTATAGCCCCCTCTTTCTGACACGCGATCCTGAGGAAGGCGGCGATTTCCTGGCCAACCTCAATCCTCACTCTCTCGAGGTCATCACAGGTTGCCTCGTGGAGCCGAGCCTGGCCACAGCAGGTCCGGGCGATCGCTTTCAGTTCTTGAGACAAGGCTACTTCTGCATTGATACCAGTGCCCGAGAAGGGCAGCTGCTGTTTAACCGCATTGTCTCACTGCGAGACACCTGGGCTAAGGTAAGCCGCCAGTAAGTGGAAAGGTCCAGGCACCCATCCGGGGAGCCTGGACCACCTAGCTGAAGGCTACAGATGACGATAGCGACCTCTTGTGCGAGGTTCCGGAATGCCTCTGTCTTGATCAGCCTCTTTGCCATGCCCTGTCTCTACGTTGGCACTAATCCAGGTGGCCACTTTCTTTTGCTGCGAGCGCAACCGAGCCGCGGCCTCGATGGCGATGGCGTTCACAATAGCGGCTCCCGTGATAGTACTCAAAGGTCCCATACGGCAACCCGCATCATCCACGTCCACAAGAGCATCACCGTAGGGCGCACCGTTATCGATCAGAATGTCGACCACTTCAAACAGACGTTTCCCGGACGGGTCACGCGAGACAACCTGCGTAGAGTGCGCGAGTGAAGTAATCCCGATCGTAGTGATCTTGCGTTCCTGGGCCACACGAGCCATCTCTACTGGCAGAGCGTTACGTCCCGAGTTGGAGGCAATCATCAAGACATCCTGGGATGTGATCCCCCGATGGTCCATGAGAGTCCTCGCATAACCTGGCAGACGCTCAAGATAAGAGCTTTGCAGTGCCGACTCGTGCAACATCAGACCGCTCTCCAAGATGGGGACTACCGATACCAACCCTCCGGCCCGATAGAAAGCCTCTTCAGCAAGCATATGCGAGTGACCAGTACCAAAAAGATACCAGAGTCCCCCGTCTGCCATGGCCTGGGCCACTGCTACCCCCGCCTCGGCAATAGCTTCCTGTTGCGTCCTCGCCAACCACTCCAGCCGTTCGTTTACCTTCTGGAGGTACGCTTGGGTGTTTCGCGATAGAGGATTTGTGTAGGTCATGCCGCTTATCGAGCCCCCTTCTCTCCTGGCCCGAGACCAGGCATACGCGATCGGAGCTTGGCCACGACTGACTCGGGCACCTCAAGCCCCCAGAGTGTTGCTGACGATGCCTTTGCCGCCTGTCCGAGTCTCCACGCATGCAGGGCAGCCCCAGCCACAGGAGCTAAGACAGGCTCATGCACCTCGGCTCGGATCCTGCGCCGAGCAATGTCGTCCGTGAAGCAACGCCGGAGAGTATCCGAACGGAAAACACCGCCAGAGAATGAGATGCGGACCTTGGGCCAGTCCAGACAGCCCAGACGGCGAGCGACCGCTTCCACCGCCCCTGCGAGCTCCTCGGCGGCTTTCTCGAGCAGTCCCTTGGCTGTAGGGTCACCCAGCGCTGCCGCCACTTCGATCGCTGGCGCAAGCTGAGCAATGTCGCTGGGCGCACGCTCCTCCATATAGACCCAGTCACGCACTGCATAGCAATCAGGCAGCTCGAGCTTACTCAACACAGCGGTTGTCAGCGCGGTGAGAGGTCCGCGTCCGTCCTCCGCCTTGCATACGGCACGCAAGGCTTCCTTTCCGAGCCAATACGCGCTGCCTTCATCCCCTATTCGCCAACCCCAACCACTAGCCCCGGCACGACGTCCGGCTGCGTCACGTCCATAGGCGATGGCCCCTGTACCAGCCGTGACCACAATGCCCGCCTGCCCTCCCAGAGCTCCCTCCAGCGCCATGACAGCATCACTATCGAAGACGATCGGTAGTGACCATACGGACTCCGGCAGAAGCCGCCGTGCGGTCCCCAGATCGCCAGGCTCCTCCAGGCCGCTGCTACCAAAGGCGACAGCGCTTGGCTGTAGACGCTGTTCCTGCAGCGCCTCTTCTACTGCTTCAGCAATCGAGGCGCGGGCGACGACTTCGCCGAGAGAGACATGGTTGGCTGCTCCACCTCTACCTATGCCGAGCACGTCACCGGCCCCAGAGATAGCTATGGCTAGGGTATGCGTACCGCCCGCGTCAATTCCCAGATAGACTTGTTCTGATTCTCGTGTCATGCTGGATTATCCCTTCGCCAATCAGTTGGCATTGCTAGACTCAGTCAGATAGCCCGGCGTAGCCCATGCCTCGCCGCGAACGCCGACCCACGAGTTGCTCGCGTCCTTCCCACAGTTTGGCCACCGCGGTCACGATGTCATCCATATCTTCCTTAGTTCCCAGAAGTATCGATTGGGTCAGCCACACAGCCTCCGAACTCGCCTTCTCTGTTACGGACAAGAACAGCTGCTGGTAGTCAACGCGTGCCAACTGATCGCCAATCCCCTCCCATGCAGCCGGACACGACTGCCCAAAGGGGATAAACGCTGGATCACGGTATAGCGGCAGGTAGCCACGCGAACACGGAATCCCTTCGGCGGACAATGCCTCGAGGAAGACATTCAGCGGGATACCCCATACCGATGCGTCAAAGCGGAAGACAAACAAGTGATATGCGTGACGTGTAGTACGCTCGTCTCGCTTCAGCGGACGAATGCCTTCGATCTCGCTTAACTTCTCGGCCAAGTAGATCCCGTTTTCGTTACGCAGGCGAGTCTGCTCATCGAGTCGCTTCATCTGAGATAGCAGAAGTGCTGCCTGCATCTCAGTCATCCGCAGATTGTAGCCAAGAACCCTACGGGCACCCGACCCGCCTTCCCAACGACCGCAGTTGCGATAGGCCAGGCACATATTCGCCAACAGCTCGTTGCAGGAGACGATCATGCCTCCTTCTCCGGAGGCTAGGTTCTTGGACGCCTGGAAAGAAAACGTCCCCAGATCGCCATAGGATCCGACGCCGCGCCCTTTCCACTGTGCTCCGTGTGCTTGAGCCGCGTCTTCGAGCAGTGCCAGTTTGTGCCGCTTGGCGATCTCACCCAAGCGATCGAGATCCGCTGGATGTCCCGCCACGTGAACAGGTACGATGCACGCTGTACGAGGTGTGATTGCAGCCTCCGCTGCCTCCGGATCCATGCAGTAGGTATCGGGATCGATATCTACCATAACAGGCACAGCACCAGCCTGCAGAACCGAGGAGGCAGTGGCGATAAACGTATAGGCAGGGATGAGCACCTCATCACCCGGACCCACACCCAGCGCAATCAAAGCGAGTAACAAGCTTACAGTGCCATTGCATGTAACCACACCGTAAGGCGCATCTTGATAGGCTGCAAACCGTTTCTCGAACTCGGAGATATTCCTGCCCCCAAGTCCCCAGATACCGCTGCGAATAACGTCAGCAACTGCCTGCGCATCGCTTTCGTCATGAATAGGCCAACTTGGGAACCGCTTCTGCCGTACGGGAGTTCCTCCTGTAAGTGCCAGCATCTCAGTGTCGCCTCCCTTAGGACTGTTAATATAGTATACTAACAGTGGTTCGGTTCGACACCTCCTCACCATTCTCCTTCGCGAAAAATGACCTTGTCAGTCTTTTGCTGATCTTTTTTTCAGCCTCAGCCAAGGGAGTTGGAGTAGGGCGTGAGCCCTTCTAGAATGACTGGCAACAGCAGACCCGCGGTACCAGAAACACCCGTATGTGCGTGCATGCCCGCCAAGCGTAGTTCCGCTTGGCTTGCAGCTGGCTCGAGCGACCTCTGGTGAAGGCTTTTGCGCAATAGAGGGTAGAAGACCCCGGGGTAGGCCGCTATCTCTCCGCCTACAAGAATCAGATCGGGATTCAGCAGGTTGACCAAAGCGGCCAAGCCCATGCTTAGGTGATCGGCCATCTCTTGACACGCCTGTCGTGCGCAGACATCGCCCTCTTGGGCACCCTTAGCGACATCCTCAGGCGAAGTGCCCCTAAACCCCAGCTCTTGAGCCCGGCGGAGCAAAGCTGGCCAAGAGGCCACAGTCTCCAGACAGCCACGGCGTCCGCAGGCACATAGTCGTCCATCGGCCATCACAGGAATGTGACCTATCTCTCCTACCAAGCCTGACGTACCGCGGTAGATATCGCCATTGAGGAAAAGCCCAGCCCCCACACCCGTACCGATGTAGCAATAGACCACGTTGCGCCCGCTCCAATCGGCCTGGTCCCGATCTTGCTCAGCCACGAGTCGCACATTCACATCGCCGTCTATGCGCACGGGGAGCCGATAGCGCAGCTCCAGCTCGGCCTGCAGAGGTAGGTTGACTACATCAAATACCGTAGATTTGTGCACGATGCCGCGTTCGCTGTCCACAAGCCCCGAAATCGCTACGCCAATGCCCCCGACCTGCAACCCCCTGCGCTTGGCTAGGGCTAACAACTGGTCTATCTCCGGACAGACGGTCCCTAACAGATCCGTTGTGCCTACGGTAGAACCATAGATTGGCTCGCCATACAGCTCGCCCTTCAGGTCAACGAGCCCAGCCTCAAAGCGCACGTCACTAAGGTCGATGCCCACGACATAGCGAAAATCGCGCTTGAATTTCAGCAGGCGCGGCTTTGGCCCTGTCTGAGCCTCACCAGCGCCTGCCGCGACCACTACGCCCATCGCCTCGAACTCGCGAATGAGGATGGAGACGGTCGCCTTGCTTAGCCGTGTCCGAGTTACGACATCTGAACGCGAAAGAGGCCCGTGATCCCTAATAAGCTTCAATATAGTGACGCTGTTATGCTCCCTGATGTCGCGCTGCTTGCGACCTCGAAACGGGTTTGCCCCTCTCATGCTCACGAACGTCCCTGCCCCCAGAAAAAGAGTGCCAGGGTATCGGGGCCGGAGTGGGCACCCACCGCTGGACCAATGGCTGCCACAATGCACTCTCGCACCTGCACCTTCTCACGAATCCGAGCCTCCAGATGACGAGCATCAGCTTCGCAATCGCCGTGACTGATCGCAATAGTCTGCTCGGCAGGATCGACAATCCTCTCTACAAGGCGCTGGCAGAGCTCTTCTACAGATTTGCGACGTCCACGTACCTTACACCAGGGTACTAGGCACCCTTCTTCATCCACACGTAAGACTGGTTTCACCTGTAACAGCGAACCAACTGCGCTGGCGAGATGCGAGACCCGCCCTCCGCGGCGAAGATACTCAAGATCGTCTACTGTGAACCAGTGGTTCATGCGCAGCTTGTTCGCCTCTACCCATTGGACCACCGCGTGCAAAGATGCTCCCTGCTTGACCAACCGGGCCGCCTCTAAGACTACAAGGCCAAAACCCATTGACGCGCTCAGTGAGTCGACAATGCGTATCTCCGCATCAGGCCGGTCTCGCAAGACCGTCTTGCGAGCCAGAACCGCTGCGTTGAGCGTACCAGAGAGCGCAGAGGAAAAACCGATATACAGGACATCATGGCCACTGTCGAGGCTTTCTAGAAACAGGGTAGTGAACTGATTAGCGATCACTTGCGAAGTCGTAGCCAGGCCCCCAGCGCGCAAGTCGTCGTAGAAGGCCGAGGCCTCTCGCGTCACCCATGAGTCGTCGGGGTACGATGCACCTGCGATCGTGTAGCTCATAGGGGCAACCAGTATCCCATATTGTTCACGAATGGCTACTGGCAAGTCGCAACAAGAGTCCGTGATGATCTGGATCGGGTTCATATCTACCCAGTCACTCCCGCAAGAGCTTTGTATGTGCTACTGCTGTATCAGCTACGCCGCAAGCTTCAATACTCCTGCTTAACGAGTGGGAAGCAGGAACGATGGTGCGAACAGCGAAGCGGTCTTTACATCCACAACTCCCAGCCTAAGCTGCATCAGGGTATTCAGGAAGGAGAGAGCCATGGCTGTTACAGATCAGCTTACCTTCCGGGTTTATATCGGTACGTACACCCAAGGCGAAAGCAAAGGCATCTACGTCTATCGTTTTGATGGTTCCACTGGCAGCTGGCAGTTGCAGAGCGTTACACCGGATCAACAGAGTCCTGCTTTCCTGGCCATTCATCCCAACAGGCGCTTCTTGTACGCCGTCAACGAGGTCCGTGACTTCGCAGGCCGCACAAGCGGGGCTGTCTCAGCGTATGCCATCGAAGATGCCACTGGTAACTTACACCGACTCAACCAACAAGCAAGCATGGGCCCGGGGCCATGTCACCTGAGTGTCGATCCCACCGGACGCTGCGTGCTGGTAGCCAACTACGGCGGTGGTAGTGTTGCTCTGCTACCAATCAATGAAGACGGCTCTCTGAAAGAGGCTACATGCTTCATCCAGCATGAAGGACGGGGCTCAGACCCCAAACGCCAAACGGCCCCTCATGCGCACAGCATCCTGTGCGATCCACAGGGGCGCTTCGCCCTGGCGGCAGACTTGGGGTTAGACAAGATAATGATCTATGAGCTCGACCTCATCGGAGGTAAGCTCATGGCGCACACTCCGCCGTGGGCTGCCCTCCGACCGGGAGCCGGACCGCGACACTCCGTCTTCCATTCTAACGGCCGATTTCTCTATGTGATCAACGAACTGGATTCCACAATCACGGTGTTCGCTTACCGCGCAGAAGAAGGGGAGCTCACTTCGCTCCAGACAGTCTCCACTCTCCCCACAGGGTTCTCCGAAACGAACTACTGCGCTGATATCCACATCCATCCATCGGGTCGCTATCTCTATGGCTCTAACCGCGGACATGACAGCATCGTTAGCTATCGTGTGGATCCTGCCACAGGTCTTCTCGGCGCAACGGCTCACTATTCCACACATGGGCGCACACCGCGTGGCTTTGCCATTGATCCAAGCGGAGCTTTCCTGGTCGCCGCCAATCAAGACAGTGACAACATTGTGGCCTTTCGCATCGATGAGCAGACTGGAGCGCTGCAGCTACACGGTGAGCCAACGCGGGTTCCCAGCCCCGTATGTGTGAAGATTCCCTGATCAGCGCCTGCCGATGATGCAGCGTGGAAGGATTGCCAGAAGGAGTGTTGGCCGTGCGCCTCAAGTTCTGTGGTGCCGCACAGACAGTTACCGGATCATCGTTCCTAGTCTCAGTAGCAGATCGCCATATTCTCATCGACTGCGGCCTCTACCAAGGTAGCAAGGCTCTGCAAGAACGCAACTATGGGCCGTTCCCATTCAGTCCTAACGAGATCGATGCCGTAGTGCTCACGCATGCCCATATCGATCACAGCGGTCTGCTCCCCAAGCTAGTCAAGCAGGGCTTTAGGGGGCCCATCTACGCCACCGAACCGACCAAGGATCTCTGTTCGATTATGTTAGCCGACAGCGCTCACATCCAAGAGACGGAGGTGGAGCGCAAAAACCGCAAGCTGGCCCGGCAGGACAAACCCCTACTTACCCCAATCTACACCGTAGCGGATGCGCAAGCGACCATGGAGCAATTTGAGGCTGTAGAGTACTACCGCAGGGTCGCCCTTTTCCCCAATGTAGTGGCTGTGCTGCGCCCATCGGGGCATATGCTCGGCGCTGCACTGATAGAGCTGCATGTGTTGGAGGGTGACGAGCGAACCACGCTACTGTTCACCGGCGATCTCGGGGCCACAGACCGCCCGATCGTGCCCGATCCTGAGAAACCGGGAGGTCCTGACTTTGTCATTATGGAGGCCACCTATGGTGACAGAGAACGCCAGGAACCCGAAGACAGTTACGCGCAACTGGCCCGCATTATCAAAGACACGTTCCGTCGTGGCGGGAACGTCATCATTCCAGCCTTTGCCGTGGAACGCACCCAGGATCTGCTCTACGGGCTCAATCGACTCATCCATAGAGGAGCGTTGGCACCACAGCATGTCTACGTCGACAGCCCGCTTGCCGTCGAGGCAACCCGGGTCTTTGCCCGCCATGTCGATCTGTTTGACGAAGAGGCTCAACGCTTCCGCCACATAACCGGCGATGTGCCCATTCATTTTCCCAATCTGCACTTCGTGCATACGCCTCAGGAGTCCATGCAGCTCAACCGTATCAAGAGCGGCGCCGTGATCATCTCTGCCAGCGGCATGTGCACCGCAGGACGCATCAAGCATCACCTTAAGCACAACCTTTGGCGCCCGGAGTCCTCTGTGGTATTTGTGGGATACCAAGCCCAAGGAAGCCTCGGTAGGCAGATCGTCGATGGAGAACCGCTGGTGCGCATCCATGGAGAGTACGTGAAGGTTCGAGCACAAATTCACCAGCTCGAGGGCTTCTCTGCACACGCTGATCAACGGGAACTCGTGGAGTGGGTAACCCACCTGGAACGCTGTCCACGAGCCGTCTTCCTAGTTCACGGTGAGGAAAGCGCTCTCTCGACGCTGCAGGAGCTACTTCGCCGCAAGCTGGGTGTGCCAATCGAGGTACCAGCCCATCTTTCAGAGTATACTCTTGCCGAGACATCTACCCAGATTGACTGTGGCAGAGCCGCTCGCGCGGTCCAGCCCACACTCTGGTCTACGACTCGTCAGCTTGTAGACGTGCTCCGGGAGCTCGAACGTGCTGACATACCTACAGAGGAGCTTACAGCTTTTCTGGCTCAGGCTGAGGCCCTACGCCAGGAGGCCGCCCGTACTCTGCGGGATGGGACAGCCGCCTGATGTCTTTCGCATGTCCGCGAGCACAGGATCCGTCCCCAAGGCGACGGATCCTGTGTTCCACCTAGACTCTAGCTTTTCTTGGCACTCTGTGTTGTTTCTGCACGGCTGATCTTGGGAACTGACGGGGTTGAGCCCCGCCCCTTGTCGTGGAAGGTCTTACAGCACGTCGCCATGCAAGTGTGAGCTGAAGTGCTCCCTATCTCGGATGCTACCTCCATCATGGTGGTAGCATCGACATGCTCAGGTGCTTTGCTGGCCCCGGCATCACTTGTTACCAGAATCTCTTTGGCCAGACAGAGATTCCCCGTCTCCCAATAGTAGCAGTTCTCTACTGTGCAGTGGATATGCTGCGGCAACCAGACTACCCCCTCTGCTCTGATCTCCATTCTAGAATGAGCGTTGGAGGGCAGCATTATGCCAGGCAACTAGCGCAGCGTCGCGATGCAGTCTATCTCAACGTCAAAGCCCGGCAACTGTGCGCCGACAGTGGTGCGGCATGGATAGGGTTCATGAAAAAACTCCCGGTAGACCTCATTAAACGACTGAAAGTGTCGCATATCGCTGAGATAGGCGTTGACCTTCACCACCAGCGTAAGATCAGAACCAGCGGCTTCCAGAATGGCCTTCACGTTTCTCAGCGTCTGGCGTACCTGGTCTTGTATCGATCCCTCAATCTGCTTACCAGTGGCCGGATCGAGAGGACCTTGACCCGACACGAATAGAAGATCACCCACCTTGAGCCCCTGCGAGTATGGGCCGGCACCGCGAGGCGCTCCCTGGGCGATAACGAGTTCCTTCACATGTATCACATCCCTTGCTTATTTCATAGCACTCGGTCAGACTACATCTTCCTCCTCCTTGCGAGCTGTACCTGCCCCTGAATCACAGTAAATTTCTCTCCACAACCCCAATCAGGAAGGTACAACCGTAAGGAGCGAGAATAAGGATGGCGTTAAAGGAGTGGGATCGATCGTAGAATGGTAAAGCTGGAATCGGTCAGCAAGATGTTTGGCGATTTTCTCGCCGTAAACAACTTATCTTTGGACGTCGCAGAGGGCGAGTTTCTCACTTTGTTGGGTCCAAGCGGCTGCGGAAAAACCACAACACTGAGACTGATCGCTGGCTTTGAGCAACCGACATCCGGACGCGTCCATATTGGTAATACCCTCGTCAACGATGTTCCTCCTTTTCGCCGCGATGTGAACACCGTCTTTCAGAACTATGCTCTCTTCCCACACCTCACGGTATACGAAAATGTCGCCTTTGGCTTGCGTCTGAAAAAAGCCAGTCGAGCTACCATTGAAGAGCGTGTGCGCTGGGCCCTAGACCTGGTCAAACTGGGAAGCCTAGGTGCGCGTAGACCGCGCCAACTCTCTGGTGGCCAGCAGCAGCGAGTAGCTCTGGCGCGGGCACTGGTGTGCCATCCCAAAGTGCTACTGCTCGATGAACCCTTGGGAGCACTCGATCTGAAGATGCGCAAGACCATGCAGATCGAACTGAAAGCTCTGCAACGCCAACTGGGTGTGACGTTTATCTATGTCACCCATGACCAAGAAGAAGCCTTGGCCATGTCCGACCGGATAGCAGTCATGGACGCTGGCATCGTGCATCAACTAGACACCGCAGCCGTCATCTATGAGTACCCACGCACCCGTTTTGTGGCCGATTTCATTGGCGAGGCCAACCTTCTTCAGGCCCGTGTAGCAGAGATCACCCCACAAACCGCGTGGCTCGAGGTGCACGGCCAACGCTTGCCATGTGCGCCTTGCGAAGGTGTACGCCCGAACCAGGAAGTGTGGCTTATGCTTAGACCGGAGTATATTCGAGTTCGATCAGCTCAGCACGCCCGCCAAGCAGTTGCCACAGAGAGTGCCGCTGTTGTCAGCGGAGTGCTTCGCGAGATTGTCTATCTGGGAGCTACGCTCAAAGCCATCGTAGAGATTGGCAAGGGTTTGAGCATCACGGCTGCTAGGTTAAGCAGTTCGAGTGTGGCCACTATCGCCCCTGGCTCCACCGTGCAACTTCACTGGCCTTCTTCTGCTGGCCACATCCTAACCCAGTAGGAGTGGATGCTCAATGGCTGTTCTGCCGCAGCTTCGCCGGCAGCGAAGACGCCCCGACGAACCCACTGGCGAAATCGCTGGCGGGGCGCGCCACCGCGTCATGCTCCTATTGCCAGGAGTGGTCTGGCTCGTTATCTTTGGTATTCTACCGCTGGCCCTGGTGGTCTTATATAGCTTTGCCCACCGCGGGACCTATGGTGGCATAGAGATCACCTGGACGCTTGAAAACTACGCCCGTCTGGCAGATCGTCTGTATCTGGCTATTCTGTGGCGTTCGTTCGTGTTTGCCCTGGCCACCACCGTCCTTTGCCTCCTTTTGGGCTACCCATTGGCTTATGCTATTGCCTCATCGCCGGAGCCTGTCAAGAACCGGCTGCTACTCCTCATGATCGTGCCCTTTTGGACGAACTTCCTAATACGTACCTACGCCTGGATTATCATCCTGCGTGGTCAGGGTTTGATCAACGGGCTTCTGATGCACTTGGGGTTGATAAATGAACCGCTTAAGATGCTGTATACGCCAGGAGCAGTATTGCTCGGCTTCGTCTACAACTGGCTGCCTTTCATGGTGTTGCCTCTGTATGCTTCATTGGAGAAGATTGACCGCTCTTATATTGAAGCAGCTATGGATCTCGGTGCCCGCGGCAAAGCGATTCTCGCCCGAGTTATTCTGCCACTGTCGCTACCAGGTATCGCTGCTGGTTGCATCTTGGTCTTTATTCCCGCCTTGGCTATGTTCGCCATTCCGGATCTTCTCGGTGGCGCGCGCACGATGCTCGTAGGCAACCTCATCAAGAACCAGTTTCTTTCGGCACGCAACTGGCCATTTGGCTCCGCGGCATCGGTCTTTCTCATGGTAATCATGTTAATCGCTCTCTTCATCTACAGGCACGTCCTGCAAAGAACGCAAGGGTAAGGGGAGGTGTGATCTGTGTCGCGACGCTGCTTGTGGGTCTATGTCACACTGGGCTACCTCTTCTTATACCTGCCCATTGCTGTGCTCGTGGTCTTCTCCTTCAATGCCTCCCGCTTTAATGTCAACTGGGAGGGCTTCACCTTGGCATGGTACGCCAAGCTTGGCACCAATGCCAATATCCTGGCAGCGGCCAGCAACAGCCTTGTCATCGCCTGTGTAAGTACCGTCCTTTCCACTGTACTCGGCACGAATCTGGCTCTGGGCATGCACCGGAACACCACCTGGCTTCGTCCCATCACGGAGTTCTTGGTTTACGTGCCAGTTATCGTTCCCGAGACTGTCATGGGCATTTCGCTTCTGGCCTTCTTCGTCCTCACAGGCATTCGGCTGGGTCTGGTCTCGGTGGTTATCTCCCATGTGGCCTTCTGCGCCCCCTTCGTTGCGCTGATTGTGCAAGCGAGACTCGACGGCTTTGACGATTCGCTGGTCGAGGCCGCCCTCGATCTAGGCGCCACCGAATGGCAGGCACTCTACAGGGTCATCCTGCCGATAGCCGCCCCGGGGATTCTTGCTGGAGCCCTGCTGGCCTTCACCATGTCCTTGGATGATTTCATCGTTACGTTTTTCACGGCTGGTCCGGGTTCTACCACTCTGCCGCTCTATATCTTCTCTATGGTCAAATTTGGGATCTCTCCCGAGATAAACGCCCTATGTACCGTGCTTCTTGTTGTCACGGCCGTCGCGATCGTGGCCTACGACAAGCTGGTTCGCATACGTGACTAGTAGCCTGCGCCGCCTGCGCAGAGGGTTGATTTTAGGAGGCTTATTCCTATGAAAAGACTGTTCGGACGGTGGACTGTGCCTTTGGTGGTGTTGGTGGTTGCTGCGGCGATCGTGGTGCCCCGGGCTATGCGTAGCCGCCGCTTGCCAGAACTGAACCTCTTCAACTGGACCGAGTACATGCCACAGGAGATACTGGATGCTTTTGCCAAGGAGTTTCGAGTCAGGATCAACTATGACACCTATTCGAGCAACGAAGAGATGCTGGCCAAACTGACCGCTGGTGCCGCAGGTTACGATATTATCGTCCCCTCAGATTACATGGTCTCTGTGCTCTTGAAGCAGGGTCTGCTCGAACCCCTTGATAAGCAGGCTCTCACCAACTGGGGCAACCTTGATCCGGACTTCCTCAATCTGGAGTTTGACCCGAGCAACCGCTACAGCGTCCCCTACATGTGGGGTACGGTTGGTCTCGCGGTTAATACCACCTTCGTCAAAGAGACGATCACCAAATGGGGAGACCTGTGGGACCCGAAATACAAGGGCCGCATCGTGTTACCGGATGATCCACGGGAGATCATCGGGATGGGTCTACAGGTTACAGGCAAGTCACGCAACAGCACTGAGCCAAAAGATCTGGAGGCGGCCAAGCAGAAGCTGCGGGATCTGATGCCTTCTGTTAAGGCCTTCGACAGCGACAGCCCCAAGTCGCTTCTGCTCTCAGGGGAAGTGCATCTAGGCATGGTATGGAACGGGGAAGCTGTGTTGGCAGCTGTAGAAAACCCGAAGATCATCTACGTACTGCCCGCTGAGGGCGGGGGGATATGGATGGACACCCTGGCCATCCCCAAGTCCGCGAAGAACAAGAAACTGGCCCACGAGTTCATCAACTTCATGCTACGGCCCGAGATCAGTGCACGGCTATCTGAAGCCTTTCCCTATGGGAACCCAAATAAGGCCTCGCACGCACTTACTGATCCTGGTATCTTGAGCAATCCAGCTGCCTATCCTTCGGCCTCAGCTCTCAGGAAAGCAGAATGGCTTACGGACGTAGGCGAGGCTACAGTGCTATATGATAGAATCTGGACAGAGCTTAAGGGCCAGTAACGCGATGACGGGCGCCCAGCGTAGGGCGCCCACTTGTTCTTCCTCTCTAGTTCTTAAAGTGCTTGGCGTTCTTCTCGATGAAGGACTGCCACTCTTCGGGCACTTCATCCTCAGGGAAAATAGCCTGCACTGGGCACTCGGCGGCACAAGCTCCACACTCGATGCACTCATCAGGATCAATAAAGAGCTGCTCCGCCTCCTCGAAGCCATCCTCGTCCTTCATGGGATGGATGGCCTCTACCGGGCACACCTCTGAACACGCTGTGTCTTTGACACCAATGCACGGCTCGCAGATGACATATGCCATTTCGTGATCCTCCTTCGTTAGTTACGATTATTCGCCCCGCAACTCGCTGTCCCTTCGTGTTGAGGAATAAACAGGAGCCACGTGTCCACCGCCGTATTATAACATTTAGCTATGCTCCGTAGGAGAGATGCCATATGGGTTTCTGGAACGAGTTCCGCCCAACACGACCCCACCAATGGGACGGCTCGCTAACCGATGTACGAACCGCGCGTTTTGAGGGCCTCGTCGCCTACGGTGAGCCCGTCTTTGTGGCCAAAGCTGGCGCACTGGCTGGGGCAATCGTGACCGTTATTCTGCGCTTCTTCCCCCTCAGTCCTGTCCGCCATAGCACGTTCCTCTTCTCCGTGGCCTTTTTCTCGGTGCTTGGGGCACTGCTGGCTCTGTGGCGACGCCAGGCCCTGCTGAAGGAGAAGCGTTACCGGCTGTTCAACCGTGACTTTCTTCCCCACACGCTGTTTACCTATGCCTTTATCCCTTTTCTGCCGATGCTATACATGTTCATTCTACCCGACATCTCTGAAGACGTGAGCTCTAGCCTCGACACGTTTACTGGCGGCGGGATACTCCTACTCATGACATTCTGGACTGGTGCGGTCTTCGATTACCTATGGGAGGCATTCCACAACTTTAGTTTGATCCGCCTTGGGCGAAGCAACCCTGACCACATCGGCAAGCTGACCCTGCGTCGCTGGATCATGCAAGAGGAAGCATTGCATCAGTTCCATCTTGACGATCTAAGCTATTGCGACGGCCACGTGGTGGTAAAAGGCTGGTTCGAAGACCCCAGCGAGCTTCGCCGGAAGCTCCTGTTGTTGGATTTTGTCACAGAGGCCAAGATAGACCAGCAAGACGAGCCGCCGCTATAGAAATGGCCGCTCGTCTCGCTACTGTATGCCATGCATGTTACCTTGTCAGGTAGTGCTGCAGAGTCGCCAAACCTGCAGCCAGGTCTTCGTTGCGTACCACAATTTCAGACGGTACGACAAGGCTAACCGGGGCGAAATTCCAGATGGCCATGATGCCAGCCTCGACCATCGTATCGGCCACCGCTTGCGCCTCCGCATCTGGCACCGTGATAATCCCCAACTGAATGCGAAGCCGTTGTACCAGATCTCCGAGCTTATCTACGGGCAAGATGGCCTGCCCTCCACTCCGCGCTCCCGGAAGCGGCTGCCCAACCTTGGCCTCATCCGCATCAAACACAGCCACAATCTCTATTCCATAGGCGCGGAATCCTGAGTACCCACACAGCGCCAAGCCTAGCTTGCCAGCACCTACCAGCACCGCATCGGTGATATTGTTGAACCCCAGTACATCCTCCAAGCGCTGTAGTAAATCCGCCGCCTTATACCCCAGTCCTGGGCGTCCCTTCCCCCATACGCAACTCAGGTCGCGACGCACTTGGGCATCGTCGATCTGCAACCGTCGTCCCAGCTCCGAACTGGCAACATAAGCTTCGCCGGACTTCACCACTGCTGCCACAACTCGGTAATACGCGGGCAGCCGCTCCAGTGTAGGGCGAGGTAAGGCGACTGACTCTTGGCTCAAGCGCTCTACACTCTTGCTTTCATCCGCTGCCTGCTGTGGACTCACTCGCTTGTCTCACTCCTTGTCGCTTTCAGAGCGTCCATGATCTCCCTCATCACATCGTCAGTCTTGCTGGGAGAAAGTCCTCCTAGCATCTTTCCTCCCACACGCACTGAAGGTGCACCAGCACAGTTTTCGAGGCAAAACGCAGCCCGCAGATCGACCCGGTCCGCATAGCCTGAGTTCTCCAAGCGCTTGGTGAGATCTGCCAGGATCTGGCCCGACCCCTTGACAAAACAGCACGTCCCTACACAGACCTCTACATCCACCTTCTGCTCAGTTGACTGACCGCACAGTACCGGTATCCCATCTGACTGGATGCGCCGCCTCTGGACGTATCCAGTGTGTAGGGCCTCATGCGCAGCAATACCGCCTACGTCTCCGAGCCATTTCCCGTACATAGAGGCCACCAAGGGATTCTCCTGCGCCTTGCGGAGCTGTAGAGCAGTATCAACCCTGTAGATACCGCCTGCCCGCTTCTTCCGCAGATCAGGTGACGACGTGCCAGGCTGACCTCCACCGCCAATACAGCCACCGGGGCAAGCCATGACCTCTACGATATCGTAGTGCACTTCGCCATCTTGTAGTTGGCGGATGATCTCCTTGGCACGAGACAACGTATGCGTTACACAGACTCGGACCTCTTGACCAGCCACCGTTACGGCAGCCTCCCGCACGCCAGCCTGTCCACGCACTTCCTGGAAGTTGACCTGTGACAATTCTTCACCAGTGAGAACGTAGTTCGCCGAGCGCAATACCGCCTCAGCTACACCGCCCGTTACGCCGAAGATCACACCCGCACCCGTGGTGAAGCCAAAAGGCATGTCCAGCGAATCATCTTCGAGTTCAGCGAAGCTGATACCTGCCTCCTTGATCATGTGCCCGATCTCTTGCGTGGTCAGCACAAGATCTACATCACGAACTCCGTCATGACTAAACTCCGGTCTCTCCGCCTCGAACTTCTTTGCGGTACAAGGCATGATAGAGATCACATAGAGATCCTGCGGCTCTATGCCCAGCTCACGCGCGTAGTAACGTTTGGCCAACGAGCCAAACATCTGCTGCGGGGAGCGACAGCTCGACAGGTTCGGCAACAGCTCCGGATGGTACTGCTCTGCATACTTCACCCAAGCGGGACAGCAGGAGGTAAACTGCGGCAACCGCTCCTTTTTCTGCAGCCGACCGATGAACTCAGTGGTCTCTTCCATCGCGGTGAGATCCGCAGCAAAGCTGGTGTCGAAGACCTTGTCGAACCCCAGCATCCGCAACGCCGTTACCAGCTTGCCTAAGCTGAGTTCTCCGGGCTTCATGCCGAAGAGCTCGCCCACGCTAACCCGCACCGCAGGGGCAATCTGAGCCAACACGATCTTCGTCTTGTCATGGATGGCTCCCCAAGCCTTATCCGTCTCCGACTTCACGATAAGTGCACCCGTCGGACAGACCGCCACACACTGCCCGCAGTTCACGCACTCCACATCGGCCAGATTCTTGCCGAATGCTGGCGTGACCACCGTCTTGGAGCCTCGATGGGCGAAATCCAAAGCCCCTATGCCCTGAACCTCCTGACACACTCTTACACAGTCACCGCAGAGAATGCATCGGTTGGGGTTGCGCACGATCGCCGGACTTGACAAGTCCAGTGGCATTTTCTCATCGCGCTTACCAAAACGCACAGTATCGATGTGGTAGCGTTGCGAGAGATCCTGAAGCTTGCACGACCCACTTTTGCTGCATGTCGTGCACTCGCGATCGTGGTTTGCCAGTAGCAACTCCAAAGCGATGCGCCGTATCTTCTGTACCCTAGGCGTATGAGTCTTGATCACCATGTTCGGCGCAGGTGGCGTGCTGCAGCTGGCCAGTATCTTGCCGTCCTCAGTCTCAACGAGGCACTGCCGACAAGCTCCATAAGCCGATAGCTCCGAGTGGTAGCAGAAGGTAGGCAACTCAATACCCGCCTTGCGTATCACTTCTAGGAGGTTGGGCTCGCCCTCTATCGCTACTTGTCGGCCGTCGACGGTGATTGTGGCCTTCTGGTTGTCTGATCTGCCCATTAGACGACCTCCTCAATGGCATCAAATCGGCAAGCCTCTACACAGGCGCCGCAGCGTATACACTTTTCCGGATCAATGGTGAAGGGCTCCTTGATCTTGCCCGAGATAGCCCCCGCCGGGCACACACGAGCACAGCGACCACAACCCTTGCACAACTCTGCCATGATTCTGTAGATCTTGAGCGCCTCGCACACATGCGCGGGACAGCGATGGTTCTCGACGTGTGCCAAATACTCCGAACGAAAGTGCTTCATCGTGGTGAGTACCGGATTGGGCGCTGTCTTACCCAGACCGCAGAGAGAGCCCTCTTTTACCGCGCACCCCAGCTCGTCCAGAAGGTTGAGATCACTGGGCCGGCCCTCTCCGATGACGATCCTCTCAAGAATGTCGAGCATCCGACGAGTGCCCTCACGACACAGAACACACTTGCCACAGGACTCATTCTGTGTGAAACCCATGAAGAAACGGGCTACATCCACCATACAGGTGTCGTCGTCCATCACTACCAAACCGCCCGAACCGATCATAGCCCCAGCCTTCTGCAACGAGTCGTAGTCCAAGGGCAGGTCTAAGTGTTCTTTGGTGAGGCACCCTCCTGAGGGTCCTCCGATCTGGACCGCCTTAAACTCCTTACCCTGACGAACACCGCCTCCAATGTCGAACACAACCTCGCGCAGGGTCAACCCCATGGGTACCTCAATGAGTCCCGTGTTGGCCACATCGCCAGTGAGAGCAAACGTCTTGGTACCGGGGCTCTGCTCGGAACCGTACTGCTTGAAGCTCTCCGCTCCATGCAGGACGATATAAGGCACAGCGGCCAGAGTCTCGACGTTGTTGATCACTGTGGGTTTTCCCCACAATCCCTTCTGAGCCGGGAACGGTGGTTTGGGCCTAGGCATACCCCGCTCGCCTTCGACGGAGGCAATGAGGGCACTCTCTTCTCCACAGACAAAGGCTCCGGCCCCTTCCTTGATGTGAAGCTCAAAGGAGAAGTCGGTTCCTAGGATGTTCTTGCCCAACAGCCCGTGAGCCCGCGCCTGGTCCAAAGCGCGGTACAGGCGCTTCACCGCCAGAGGGTACTCTGCTCTGACGTAGATATAACCTTCGGCCGCCCCGACTGCATAGCCAGCGATGAGCAGGCCCTCCACAATGCGGTGTGGGTCACCCTCCATGACCGAGCGGTCCATAAACGCGCCCGGGTCGCCCTCGTCACCATTGCAGATGACGTACTTCACATCCGCGGGCTCCTGTCTAGCAGCTGCCCACTTGCGCGCTGTGGGAAAGCCAGCCCCGCCTCGACCACGCAGCTTCGAAGCGGCGATCTCATCGATCACCTGCTGCGGGGTCATCTCGAGCACAGCCTTGGCCAGGGCCGCGTATCCGTCATAGGCGAAATACTCATTGATATCATCAGGATCCAAGTGACCGCAGTTTGCCAGTGTCAACCGCGTCTGACGAGCATAGAAAGGTATCTCATCTTGACGGGCAAAGCGCTTTTCCGTTACGGGATGCTTGTAGAGCAAGCGCTCGACTACCTCACCACGCTGGACAGTGCAGGCAATGATTTCATCGACATCCTCGGGCTTCACCTTGCAGTACAACAGCCCTGACGGTTCAAAACGGACCAACGGCCCCATTTCACAGAAGCCATGGCAACCGCTGTGCTTCAAAGCAACACCCTGACCGATCCACGCCTCGCCGCCACACAAATCGCCTTCATGTAGCACCACATCGGCCACATCATTGACATCGCGCAGCTTCTCACTCAAGCGCTCGTATACGTCAAGTGCACCATTGGCCACGCAACCTGTCCCCGCACATACCAGAATCCGCAAGCGACAGTTGTGCACAGCCGCCTTAGCAGCTGCAGCATGCTCTTTCAAGACAGCCATCGAATCGATCAAGCCACCTCGCCACCTTCCCGCTTCATGATCTCATCCAGAATAATGTCGACCGCCTCTGGCGTCATCTGACCATGGATCTGGTCGTTGATCATCAGCACGGGAGCAAGACCACAAGCCCCCAGGCATGAGACCGTCTCCACAGTGAACAGACCGTCCCTCGTGGTTTTCATGCCCTCTGCGAGACCGAGTTTTTCACGGATGGCCTTGAGAACAGGCATCGAGCGCCGCACGTGACAGGCCGTACCGTCACAGACACGGATCACGTACTTCCCCTTAGGCTCTAGCGCGAACTGAGCGTAGAATGTGGCCACCCCGAAAACTGTCGCCGGAGGAATCTCAAGCACCGTACCCACATAGGTCAAGATGTCTTCGGGCAAGTAGTGGTAGATCTCCTGAATTCGTTGCAGTATAGGTATCAGCGAGGCTTTCTTACACCCATACGTCTCAATGGCTCTGTTGACTTGCTCCAGTTGGAGCCGATCACCGTTGGCCGTTCCGTTTTGCCTATCGACTGCCAGTGCCATCGCCCTCCGCCCTTTCTTCGATTAGAAGCAGGTTGTCGTCACATGCTTGCCTTGCGCAACCAACTCTCGCCGTAGCTCTTCGATCACCTGAAACTTCAACGCCAGCCGTCCCCCCAAGCTCGGGTTCTGATGTGCAGGGTTGATCGCCCGGCCTATGACAAAATGAACATCATCCGCCTTTGCGAGCAGCCGCGCCAAGCGGTAGGGAGCTTCTTTCCGCTCGCTCAGTGGCTTGCCACTCTTGAGAAGGTCCAAGGCGCGACTTATGGTGATAATGCCTTCAGTTGTGAGGTTGACGCCTGGCATATGGGCCAACGGCGGTTCCTCAGGCCCTATAGTGTCGAGATCCACACGCAGAGGAACCTGCCATTCCCTGGCGATCAGACTGGCCGTCGTACCCCCGCAGACCACTCTGACTCCCCCGGCTTCACGCAACAGCTCTGCCACAGTGACATCATCCTTGGGGTTCTCGGGAGGGCCCACGACCATCGTCAACGAACTAGGCCGCCGCGGCCTCATGACGAGCACAGTCGCGTCATCGCCGGGCTTGTCCTCGTACAAATGCCTGCACGTCTTCTCCACCCGGCGAGCTAGATTCAGCGCCGTCTCTTGATGCACCGAATTTCGGCGCACGTACTCGGCCACGTTATCCCAGCGCCACCCCAAAGGGATTAGCCCGCCGATGCCGGCATGCACTACACCGTCGCTCACTATCACCAGAAAATCATCCTCCTCAAGCTGCACCGATGCTTCGGTTACTGCATGATCCCCGATCCGGCGCGCACACCGCTCCAGTTCCACAAACTCGCCATCACGCACCAGAATCGCAGGAGGATTATCAAACTCAGCCAGATACGCAGCCCGTCCCGCCTCGACAACGACTATCGTAAACGTCGAGTAGGCTAGATTGCGCACTTTGCACACTGGTAACGTACTGCTGAGCGTATCTACCACCGCATCAAGCGGCAAGCCCTTGTCGAACAGCGTCGCCGCAATACGAGTCGTCATGGTCGACAGGATGCTGGCTTTCACTCCACTCCCTAAGCCATCAGCGAGCACTGCAATCGTGGCGTCACCCCGAGAGACAATCTGCGTGCTGTCGCCACACAACTCCTCACCAGCCTTGGGCATGCTCACCACAGCGTGCTCGATCACAGTCTCACGTTGCTGATCTGAGGGAAGCACGGCCATCTGGCTCATGAGCGACCCCCACTTCCCTGAAAAAGCTCCATGAGCTGTGTGAGAATTGCCTTTGTCTCGGCTGTCGTCTCTCCAAGCAATCCGGCGATCTCTTGGGCTACTCGCATCTGCTTGTCGATCACTTCCTGAGCCCGTTCCAGCGAGGCTTCCTTGAGATCGGCGAAATGCTCTTGCCGCTTGGTCTCCTCCGTAATATCCGAGAGCATTATGATCACTAGGTCGTTCTTGCTGTCGTAAACGAGGTGTTCCCGAATTACCCGGTCCTGCTTCTCAAGGCGTACGACTGCCGAAGCTGATGCTTGGCGAGCAAAGACGCTCTCGACACGACTCGGATCGCCAAGCCGCCACAGCGGGCGACCCACATGCTCGGCCGCTTGACATCCCCAAATGCGCTCTGCCGCTGGGTTGAAAGCCAGCACGTGCAGTTCGCGGTTGACCACCACGATGCCCGTGGGGGTGGCCGCAATGGTTACGTCAGCCATTGACTCCGCCTTGCGACGCATATAGGGAATGCACATCTCGCGCTCTGCCATACCCTGATACACCGCCACAGCTTTCTCTCGACAGGAGTCGTATCCGCAGGCGCCGCAGTTTAGCTCATCCTCCGGCTCACGCTTCCCGATGCTCGCCAGAATCGCCCGAACCTCTTCTTCCGATGGCTGAGGCAGATGCAGACGCTGGTCTTCGTAGCCGCGAGTCAGATCCACTTCACCGTACTTCACGGAACCCATGGGACGCCGTGGAAGCGAATGCCTGGCATAGGCTCGCACTTTGCGGGCGCGACGGTACACGGGTATATCCGACTCTACTCCAGGTCCACCCACACAGCCCTCATCGCAGGCCATCAGCTCCACCATCTTGGCGGGCATCCCATGACAGGGGATGTCTGTCAGAAGCTCCGCACACTGCGTAATCCCTGTGACCACAAGGACGTCGTTGTCCTCAGGATCTGCCCCATTCGCCAACAGGGGCACCATCCCGCCGGGCAGCGGGAAACGACGCTGGTCCGCTACCTCGTTGGCGGAAACTGAGGCGACAAAGGTGTCGAACGGCTCAGGCTCTAGCTCCTCCCACTGTGGTAAGAGACGCGTTAGAAATTCTTTCAGCTCCGCGAAAGTGAGCACAGCATCAACGGCCCCGGAAAGACCCCTTTCGCGCATCTCCTTTTTCTTGGCGATACAGGGGCCGACGAATACCACCCTCGTATCGGCGCCTAAGACCCTTTTTGCGGTCCGACCATGTGCAATCATCGGTGACACCACATCAGCCAGATGTGGTAACACGCCAGGGTAATAGTGGGTGATCAGATTCACGACGGCAGGGCAACAGCTCGAGATCACACTGCCCAACGCTTCAGCCCGTTCCCAATGGCGCTGACTCACCCAGCGGGTGACCTCGGAGGTCTCCGCCACCGCATGCGCCCCCAAGCGACGCAACGCTGCAGCTACGACCCCTGGTTCAGAGGTGAAAGCGGCTGCCAGACTAGGAGCCAAGCTAAAGGCCACTCGCCCTTGCGCCAGATAGGCCTCCACACGTTCGCCATGCTGCTCCACCTGCTTGGCGCCCTGCGGACAAGCTGCTACACAGGCTCCGTCTAGAATGCAGAGCTCCTCCACCACCTCGGCATGGCCTACGTTGACACGAATCGCCTTGACCGGACAGGCGCGTACGCAAGCGTAACAGTCATGACAGTTGGCCACGTTGGTCCACAAAACTGGCAGCGTCTACACCCCCAGATGCGGCTTGATATGCTCGGCGAAAAACTGATCTACATCCTGCGGCAGCACGGCAGGAAACACTGTCTCGCCCACACGTACAGTGACCCCTTTCCCGCATGCACCGAGGCAGAAACTGCCACTCAGATCGACATGATCCTCGGCTCCATGCGCGGCCACCAGCTCTTGCAGACGCTGAATCACTTCATATGAACCCTTGAGATGGCATGAGCTGCCCACACAGACAATGATCTCGATCATACTACCTCTCTCACCACACCCTCGAACGCTGTTTGAGTTAAGCAAATAACGCAATCAACAGTGTGCTGATCGATGCACTGGTCACCATTCGTCCTTAGCTGGTGCTTTGGCAGCGACGAACGGGCCGCACTTCGTGATATTTTTCACTATCACTCTACCACAGCATGCCATGCTGGGCAATAGAGCGAGAGCCCTTGGATGCAAGGCAAAACATTCTGACTTTTATCGGGCTATGGGTGGGAACTAAGAGGGATGAAAAAGGCAGCATAGACGGCGGGCAAGCGAGCCCCTATGCTGCCCCGAGGCAGTTATCTGTCAGGCCTTGGCGAAGTGGGTCGCTACCTTCGTGATAGCTTCGATAGTCTCGTCGATATCCTGGTCACTGTGGAACTCGTTAATAGGAAGTCTGCACGAAGTGGCTAGGACTTCTTCCGCCACGGGGCAGGCTCCCATGGCGTATTCAACGTCGGCGTGTACGCCCACAAATGGCCAGCGTGTGTTCTTTAGCACCTGGTGCTTCGTGAGGATATCGTAGCAGTACACGGGACGAGGGATATACCCTGCGCTGCAAGAGACGCCTTCTGCCCGCACCGCTGCGGCGAACTCATCTCTTGAGATGCCCAAGGTTTTCTCATCGACCCGCAACATGTAAAACCAGTAGGTGCCCCAACCCCCTGGCGTGATCTGGTGGGGGTAGATACCCCGCAGGCTGGCAATACCTGCAGTAAGCCTGTCACCTAGAGCGTTGCGGCGCTCACATATCCAACGAAGCTTCTGCAGCTGAGCGAGGCCGACAGCCCCTTGGAGCTCAGTCATGCGGTAGTTGGCGGCCAGCCACTCGGGGTCTCGGCCAGAACCATCCCGATGATAATGCTTGTCGGCATAGTAGGCAGCATGCCGAGCGAGCTCCGGATCAGCAGTAATGACCAGACCACCATCACCAGCGGAAATATGCTTGTAGTCGTTCAAGCTGAAACAGCCCATGGCACCCATGGTGCCAACCAAACGTCCCTTGTAGGTAGCCAAGTAACTCTGAGCGCAGTCCTCGATCACCGGAATGCCATGGCGCTCGGCCAAAGACATGATAGCGTCCATGTCGCAGGGGTTTCCCGCCAGATGCACAACCAGAATAGCTTTGGTTCGAGAGGTGATCTTGGCTTCGATAGAAGCCGCATCCATATTGTAGGTATGTGCGTCCACGTCCGCGAAAACTGGGATCGCGCCTTGAAATAGAATACCCACCAGCGTCCCCATATCCGTGATGGGTGAGGTGATCACCTCATCACCAGCCCCGACACCTATCGTGGCAATCGCCACGTGAATCGACGCCGTACCGGAACTGGTAGCAATGCAGTGCTCTACCCCATGCATCTTAGCGAAAGCGCCACATAGCTGTTTGACCTTCTTGCCCGACCAGTAGAAAAGCGTGTTCTGCGCTAGCGCCTCCTCGAGCTGCGCCAGCTCTTCCTGGCCAAACCTCTTACCTGTGCCATACGGAACAGTTTTGGCCTTCGGGCCGCCGTGAATTGCCAACTTCTGCATTGTAGCCCCCCTTAGCTATTCCATCGCTTATCTCATCATCTCCCGGCCCTCTATGACCGTCGCGTACACGGCCTCAGCGATGAGCAAATGCCCAAGCATGTTGGGGTGTACCGGCTCTGGGCAATAGACGTCGGGATCGTTGAAACGCAGATGGTGCTGGAAGATGTCGTGCATCCGCACCAACATCGTGCCGTACTTCTGACTCAGCCTGTGAACGGTATCAATATAGTGCGGCAGATGCTCCAGAACCTGGCTGGGGAAGCTGTTGCCTGATCGGTCAGTGCTGTTATAAAAGGGATCGATAAGCAGAATGGGACATGAGAAAGCTCGCTTTGTGCGTTCCAGTAGGTCGTGGTACACTTCGGCGAAAAGCTGTGGATCCACGGCTCCCGGTGACTTCCGTAGGTAGCTGTGTACATCGTTGATCCCGATCTTGATCGAAAGGAAATCTGGGTCTTGCTGGAGCACGTCCTCTTGCCAACGCTTCTGCAGGTCTGTGACCCGATTGCCCCCGATGCCCTGGTTAAGGTAGTTAAGCTGTAGCTCGGGATGTCGAACTGTCATCAGCATGGAGAAAAGCTTGACGTAACCGTTGCCCAAAGGAGCCTCGGCACCCCTGCGACCGCAGTCAGTGATGCTGTTGCCTATGAACAGAAGCGTTTGGCCACTCTTCAGCTGCATTCTGCCATCCCTCTCGTGCTGTAGTATACTCTAGTTCGACCCCGTAACCATACGCGCCTTCCAGCATATCCGCGGAAACCTCTCTACGGTCTTCTGCCACTAGCGGAGCCCGATGTGATCTGTTTCCAGGAGGTACGGCTGCACGCTGCACGCTGATCGCGACTCCAACAACCACGCGGAACAGCTCGCTGCATATGCATACGTAGCAGGGAATAGCTGGCAGCCCACTGGCATCATAGGTCGCCGAGCGAACTTTCTGCATGTGCTTGAGCGACGGAGGCCTGTGATCCCCGTCGCTCATTTCTACACTACTCGCCTCGGACCTCGAATCCAT
The DNA here is from genome assembly GCA_050951545.1 of Limnochordia bacterium. Classification (GTDB taxonomy): domain Bacteria; phylum Bacillota; class Limnochordia; order DTU080; family DTU080; genus DTU080. Next base: position 188,710 of record JBMNJG010000005.1, read on the forward strand.
AGACCGCCACAGCGGCCCAACGCGCACTGATCCCACCAAGATGGGGCTGGAATTCCCCCACCTGTGCAGGCAGGTCAACTACCGCCTCGATGAGACCATCTATCGCCAAAGCCACCCGGCCCGCCTCGTAGACTACGGCAAGCCGATGGTCGTTCCCGTCGTTATACAGATCACCGATGGCGCCTTGGCACAACAGCACCTGCTCGTCTTGGCTGTCTGAGAACGAAATCTGCACGTGATTGGTGTCCTTGAGCCCTCCGCCCATCCAGTAACCACAGCGCAGATGCCGTCCTTGTCTATCTTGCAGGACGAGCTCAAAACCACCGGGCTCTGTACCAAACTCTCCTGTGAAACGGTACTCGGCCGTCAGTGTCGTGACCCCCTGTCCCCCATGGGGCAGGTCGAGAAAGGCCGTGGCATTCGTGGGGCTATACTTTGACCTCCAAGCACTGACGGGTGGGCGCTTCAGATCACTAAGCCTGGTCCGGGCAAACCAGATAATGCCTCCCTGTGGAGCAGGCATTGTCTCATACAGCACCGTGCCCACGGTCTCACTATCGATCTGAGTGGCTGCCGGATAGGAGCGATCTCCGCTCAAACTGGCATCGAACACATCGATGCTTGATACCACTTGCCAGCTTGCGCCATGATCCTCCGACACTACCTGCCTTTCGTTGCGTCGCTCGCGAAACGAGAAGGTCACGAGAAGACGCCCGTCATGCAACCTGATGATGTCAGGCGGGGTAGATTGCGAGGGGATGCTGGAGGGCCGCGGCGGCTGCCAGCTTCGCCCACCATCATACGATTCAGTTTGCCACAGAAACGGGTCTGTGTTAGAGCGGATGAGGGCCACTAATCGTCCGTCAGCGGCCTGAGTCAAAGCCCATTCGTCGCTCACGTTTCTTTGACCCACTGGAGTGACTGGCAAGACCTCGCTGGTGCCATCCTCAGGATGGAAGATCCCGAGGTAGGCTGCTTTCGCCGTACTGATACAGTCATACATGGGCACGAGCCACTCCACCCGCCCATCCGATGTATGCGCTTCCAGAGGGCTGCTGCGCGTACGCAAGAGAGCGTTCTCACCGATTCTCACAGGTGATGTCCACGCCCGCCCCTCGTCGCTGCTCGTAGCCAGAAAGACACCGAAGTCTTGGGCCTGCCAGTACTTGTTCCAGACGTGCACGATTCGCCCATCGGCAGCGCACATCAGCGCTGAATTGCGGTCATCAAGACTGGGATCATCATAGATCAGCCACGGCTGTGACCAACTGTGTCCCCCATCGAGGCTCTCCGCCATCATGACGCGGCCATCCGTTAACTGCTGGCCTCCGGCATGTGTCAGGCCGTCGCGATAGACCACCAGAAGTCGGCCCTGATTTGTCCGACATATTCCTGGGAAGGCCACGTGCCGAGAACTTACCACCACGGGGGTCTTCTCCCTGTTCTCCTCAGAACAGGGAGTAGGCAGCGACTCCCAACCTGTACTGTGCACGAAGCTCACTGGCCAGGGAAGGGCCCTACCTTTGACGGAAGCCGCCTCAGCTAGTTTGATCAGATGGGCTGTAGATAGGGGATTGGCCGACTGGGTCATCTTCGGATCTTCCTTTCAGGGGATTCCCAAGGCTGCCTTCAGGTCTGTTTCGGCATCCGCTATCGCCTGGTTGACCGTCACTGACTGGTTCACGGCCTTACCCACCATCGAACCTAGGATACCGAACACCCGATCAGTGGGCACGGTTGGCAGCCTATCCCCGTAGGTGAGTTCCTCGGCAAACAGACGTCGTAGCGGTTCGCCGCGCAATATCTGCTGATAGGTCTTGTGGGCCATTGATGAGCGGCGTACGGGTAAATAACCGGAGATTGCAGACCACTTGGCGTTGGCTTCTGTGTTGGTCATCCAGTCGACGAAACGCCAAGCGGCCGCCTCGCGCTGGGGATTCGTCTTGACTATGACCACAGACTCCCCACCGGCAGACGAATAGCGCGCTTTTCTCTGCGGTTGGGCCACTGCCCCGAGGTTGGTCGTACCGAGAGTCGCATACTGCGGCAGACGATAGCTTCCCTGTACCTCAAAGCCCAACAGACCATTGGCAAACCCCGTCTGCCATCCCCCTGTGGGCATCGGTGCTATCTGATAGGTGTGGAGAATATCTACCATAAACTGCAGTGCTTCTACCGCTTCAGGCTTGTTGATGGTGACTTGCTTGCCATCTGCAGAGAGCACCCGTCCGCCAGCGGCGCCGAGGAAATCAATGAAGTGCCGCCAGTCGTTGACAGTGCTAAAGGCGTAGCGATCAGGAGGGCTAGCGATTTTCTTGCACTGACGAATGAAGTCATCCCATGTCCAGTTCTCTGGTGGATCAGCAACCCCGTACTGATTCAGAATATCCCTGTTATAGAACATGAGCATGTTATTCGTGTCAAAGGGCAGGCAATACGCGGAGCCTTCATGCTTGCTGGTCTCCCACAGTGCGGGGAAGAAATCTCGGCTATAGGCTTCCAGTTTGCCCTCCCTTTTCATGATCTCCTGGAGATTAACGAGGACTCCCTGGTGGGCATAGGCGGCGACAGATATCCAGTTCATCCAGACCACGTCAGGCGGGACACCCGCCGCTATCGTTACGGGAAGCTTCTGCGACCAACCACTCTCTAGCACAGTCTCCACCTGTATGTCAGCATGCTCTTGGTTAAACTCTTCTGCCAGGCCCTTGACGTTCTCGAAGTTTGGCCCTGCCACATAGAACCAGAAGGTCAGAGGGACAGGCGAAGAGCATGCGGTAACTACAAGACCTAGCATCGTACAGACCGCTACAACCAACGCCAAGCTGGCTTTCTTTTCTCCTACCTCGTAGGGCTGCATCACATTTCCACCCTCTCTTTTGTAGTGGCTCCTGGTCTGGCCCTGATCTAGCCTCGTTCAATCGTCTGTCAGCCGATGTCCACCCCCCCATCCATATTCACCTGAGGCTGCTTCCCCCACGCTCCGTGGTAGCGCCACAGATGCCGCAACAGAATTCCCTGCGCATCAGCCAGATCGCTGGCAGCCAGAGCGTCTCGCATCTGAAGGTGTTCCTGAGCGAACAGTCGTCTTTGCGCAGGTGTCGTGACTATCCGGTTACGCGGATGCGAGAAGAAATCCTCAATGACCTTGGCCAGCTCCAGAATGATGGTGTTCCCCGCCAGTACGAGGAGCGTCCGGTGATACTCCATGTCTAGCTTCATGAACAGCGGAGGGGCGAAGATCGCCTTCTCCATCTCCGCCAAGATCTCGTCGAGCTGTGTCAAGCCTTGTGGCGTAAGGCGAGCACAGACCAGAGGTAGAGCACCTGCCTCAAGTACCAGTCGCGCCTCCCACAGATCCGTCTGAGGTTCGCAGACAAAGCGCAAGCCATAGGCCAAGTGCTCCATCAGATCGCTGATCGCTGGCGCCTGTATCACCACGCCGTGTCGCTGCCGAATTTGGACAACCCCCAGCGACTGCAGAAAGCGAAGCGCCTCACGCACCGATGAACGACTCGCCCGAAACAACTCCGCCAATTCGTGTTCGGTCGGGAGCTTGTCGCCGGGCTGCAACTCCTGTTCCACAATCAGGATCTTCAATCTATCGGCGATCTGCTGGTACAGTGGGCGCCTGGACATCGGGTCAAGGCGATACAGGCCACGCTGCCTGTCGTCGTCCGGAACATGACCTGCACCTGAACCAGTTGCGTCTGTGGTTGGCATGCGACAAAACCCCTTATTGTCCTACAAATGACTAGTTCCAATATACCTGACATCCGGAGATGATGTCAACATCATTACAGACTTTTCGACCCATTGGCTGGCTCGCCAGATTGGAGCAATGCCGATCACCTTTTTCCGCTTCCTATCCCGAAACGTCGCCTTCGTGTTGCAGGATAAGACACCCGGCATACCGTATTAGTGCATCACTTCACTGCGAATGGGGACAGATCCATGGGTGACCACATCGAGTATGTGCGCAATTACCAGGACAGAAGCACCAATGAGGGGTTCCAGTTTGAGTTCTTCTGCGATCGGTGCAGTTCAGGTCTCCGTACCGAGTTTAAGCCATACGCGGCTGGCAAGATCGCCAGTGTCCTGGATGCAGCAAGTGGTATCTTCGGCGGACTTGGATCCATCGCCCACATCGGTGGTCGCGTCCGCGACGCGGCTTGGGAAAAGGCTCATGACACCGCCTTCAAGAATGCTGTGCAGGAACTGAAGCCGAAGTTCGTACAGTGCCCGCGTTGCTCCACATGGGTATGTCGCAAAAGCTGCTGGAATGAAAAGCGCGGACTGTGCAAAAGCTGCGCCCCTGACTTGGGTGTGGAGATGTCAGCCGCACAAGCTAGCCGGTCTGTAGAGGAAGTATGGGCGCACGCGGCCATGGCCGAAGAAGACAAAAAACTCGCCAAGGAAAACTGGCGAGAGACCATCCGCGCCTCATGCCCCAACTGTGAGGCCCCCCTGGCGACAAATGCCAAGTTTTGTCCAGAATGCGGTGCACAACTGAAAGCAAAAGGCAAGTGTAAGTGTGGCCACAGCCTAGCGCCCGGGACGAAGTTTTGCCCGGAATGCGGTGCCAAACAGGAGTAGGTCATGCCTACTGGCCCCCCAGGGCTGTCATCTAAGGACATGGGGGGCCTTATCCATTAGGGTGAGGTGTGTCTTCTACTTGAGTGCAAGCAGAAGCATGCTTCCGCACATCCCTGCTACGCCTGCCCACTGCAGACCACTCAAGGGCGAGCGGAAGACCCACGAGATCATCACCTGAGCGATAAGAAACGCCCCGCCTATGGCCACACCATAGGCCACATTCACATTCATCAGTCCGTAAAGCTTCATGAGAAAGAAAATGCTAGGGACTGCGATGGCGTTGCCCACCAGCAACGCCTTCAGACCGTGCTCGGGGTAGCGTCCGCCGTAGGTAAAAAGCAGAACCGCCACCACCTGCATTGCCCAGAAAACGAGAAAGTAGAAGACCATGGAAGGCGTTATCTTCATGCACCTGCTCCCAAACGAATGCTCGCTAAGATTGTCTTGCGGCAAAGGTGAAGCCCAGTTGACTATAGACATCGACAACCTCACGAAAACCGCGATAGAGCAGGCCGAAATCTCCTGGCGCGGTGAGAAACTTGACACCCATTTGCATGAGCATCTTGGTGTAGTCCACATCGAGCCCCGGCGTACCGCAGTAGATGCCGTGTTTTTCACAGGCGGCTACGCTGCGTTCGATAGCCTCAATGATCTTCGGATGCTTTAGTTGACCGGGCACGCCGTAGCTCTGCGACAGATCTGCGGGACCGATAAAGATCACATCGATACCCTCAACTGCAGCGATTTCCTCGACACAGTCAACAGCCTCTGCATCTTCGACTTGCACCACAATGAAAGTATGGTCATTCGCGAATCGGATGTAATCGGGTATAGAGACGAAGCCCATATCTGCGTCAGGGTTTGCTCCGTCAATGCCCCGCTTGCCCAGCGGGTAGAAACGAGTGTCATAGACAATCTGGGCTACCTCTTCCGGAGTACGCAGACGCGGTATCATCAAGCCTTTTGCCCCGAACTCCAAGGGCCGAATAAGATCGTCGTGATTGCCCCTAACCACTCTGACCATGACATCCATGCCTGTCAGCCGACCGGCCCGCACGATGTGCTCTAATAGGCTCATGTCGGTAGCCACATGCTCCGTACAGACCCATAGGCAGTCAAAGCCAAACTGACCGATCAGTTCAGCAAGACTGGCGTTGGGGAAGTGAATGGCTGTGCACAGAATCGGTTCCTGGCGGCGCATCTTCTCCCTGACTCGGCTCTTCTGCATCGAACCTCTCCTCTATCACCTATGAGCCAACGCCCTGGTCATCGCTCGGTGTGACACTACGCCTATCGAATCACCTTAGCGATGGGTATCTCGATGATATCCTCAGCCCCAGCAGCCTTTAGGTTCGGGATAAGCGTGTTAATGCCAGCCTTCTCGACAACCGATTCCACTGCATAGTAGATCTGTTTGCCACCTGAGAGTTGGGATATGGTTGGCTGCTTCATTGACGGCAGAATGGCCAAAACTGCCTCAAGCGCCGCCTGTGATACGTTCATCTTCATCAAGACCTTACCTCTAGCCTCGAGTACGCCCTGAACCAGAGTAACAAGGTCGTTGATGTGACGCCGCTTCTCGGGATTACCCCAACTCTCCTTGTTGGCCATCAAGACCGTGCTAGACTCCATCACCGTGTCGATGATCTTCAAGTGATTGGCCCTCAGACTGGAGCCACTCTCAGTCAGTTCCACAGCGACATCCGCGATCTCGGGCACTTTGGCCTCGGTCGTCCCAAACGAGAAATCGATCTTCACAGGTATACCGATCTTCTCAAAATATCTGGTGGCGATGGCTACATACTCTGTGGTGACTTTGCTGCCGGGCTTGATATCCGAAGGTTTCTCAATGCCGGATGTCTCGGACACCGCCACGACCAGTCTGACCGGACGATGGCTTTGCTTGCTGTAGTTCAGATTCATGATAACCTCAACGTCGTTCTCACAACCACGCTCTAACACCCAGTCATATCCACCGATGCCGATATCAAAAAGCCCCTCGCCCACATACACCGGTATCTCCTGAGGCCTCATCCACCTCACGCGGGAGATCCTGTAGTCGTCAATCGTCGCTTCATAGCAGCGCGCATCGGGCGTCGAGATACTCAGGTCGGCAGCCTCAAACATCTCAATAGTACCTTTTTGCAGGCTCCCAGAAGGTAACGCTAGCTTAAGCAAGATAGCTCCTCCCCGCGAATCGTCCCAGGCTTTCTCCAGTTCGAGAGACACGCTGCACATCTAGAAGAGCTCACAGGTGTCCTACTAGAGCAGACCTGAACGCTTCTAGTGTAGCTACTTGCAGACCGTAGGGCAAGAGCTACCTCAGATGGGGCCGCCGGACAGCGACAATGTCACCCCTAGGGGAGCGTCGAAACCTCAGTTGCGGTGAAGGGAGTCATCAACAGGCAACACTTTCGGCATCGTTCCCTCCATCCGAACATCAGTGTGTGGCCTTCGCCTTACGTATCGACCAGTATCACTGGTACCTGCGCCGCGGTCAGCACCTGACGCGTCACACCACTTAAATCGTTCTCCTTTTTGCCTCTGCCCATGACAATCAGGTCAGCGCCCACCACCCCAGCCATCTGCACTATTTTCTCTGCAGGGTCACCATCCTTGACGCTCACAGTATGCTCTAAGTCCTGCATGCTAGCATGTCTGCTCATCGCCTCGTGGACAAGCTGAGGATGATCACTGATGTGGACCACGTGCAGCGTGGCATCTAGCTGACGAGCGATCGCGATACTTTCGTCCAGCACACGGGACGCGCTAGGGGAGTTGCTCAGGGCAACCAGAAGGCAATACTGCCTACGCACACTGACAGTAGTGGGGTCAACATGCCCGCGGGTCAGCATCCGGGGGGCTGCATAGGAAGTGGCCGCCGCACCCAACGGCGCCGTCACCAAGATCGACAGTACAGCGACGGCCAATGTCGCTTCCCCGTTTGGCAATCCTAAGGCCATCGGGACAGCACCGATTGCCGCCTGAACCGTAGCCTTCGGTGTGTAGGCGATGGCCATAAACAGACGCTCGTTCCTGCTAAGCGCAGCGCCAACGGTGGACAACCAGATCCCTGCCCACCGGCCCATGAACAGCCCCCACAAAAGGATGAGAATCCCCACCGAACCAGCCCGTGACACGTCCGTGACGTTCACTGCGGCTCCTACCAACACAAAGAGCAAGAGCTCTGCGATAACCCACGCCCTATCCAGTTCCGCTCGCACGCGGCGGGCCATCACTCGGTTGCCCTCAAGAAGCAGAAAGCCCAACACCATCGTCGCTAGATATCCAGAGAACCCAAAACGGTCACCTCCAACCACCAGGCAGGCGGCTGCTCCTCCCACCACAAGAGCCATCCGAGTAGGCTCCTCACATCGTGTCCTCTGTGTTGCTAACAGGCACACTCTACTCGCTACGTAGCCAGCGACGGCGCCGCCGAGGACCTGCACAGGTAGCCTCAATGCCTGGACCCCCAAAGTGCCCCCCATCACTGACGCGCCTGTACGTCCCAAATCCAGCACAATGCCAAAAAGAGTGATGGCCACCACATCACTCAGTGCCCCACCAGCTAGCATGAGGTCAGGCACACCATGGTCGGCACCCCACCCCTCCTGCTTGAGGCGTAGCATGCCGGGCACGATGACCGCAGGAGACTCTGCACACACAATCCATCCGAGAAGCCAGGCGCTGTACCAATCCCACCGGAGAACCATGCGAGCCGCCACTGCTACCGCAGTGGCCTCCAGTGTAGCTGGTAGCACTCCGAGCCGCAAAGCAACCGAGCCTTGGGACTTAAGCTGCTGACGATCCAGACCCAGACCCGCCTTTAGCAGAATGACGATAAGCGCACCCACACGAATCGTGTCGCTGAGATCAAGAACATGGGGAGACAGCAGGCCGAGTCCATGAGGCCCAACCAGCACGCCAGCGAGCAGCATCCCCACCAAACGAGGCAGACCCGCCCGCCTGGCTAGCGCTCCTGCGACTAGGCCACTACCTGCAACCACCACCACGTCCCATATCAATTCCATGTGTGGACGAGCCCCCTTGCTTAGCGATTTCGAAACAGAAAAGCCCCTACCTCTGATACAGAAGTAGGAGCCATTAGCCTAGGCGGTCTGCTGGGAATAGCCCCAGCCAGCAAGCCCCATTGCTGCGAGTTGATCATATCACGTCCCCCGGGGCGAGGCCAGCCTCTTCGCCTCATCCTCCAGCAACTTCTTTTGGGGGGAGCGTGTGTCGGCGGCCAACCACGCGCGGAGGTCGAGGCAGCTGCGGCAGGTGTTCGCCGCAGCGTACACCATCGGTAGGGGGCTTTCGTCACAAAAGGCGAACACGGAGAGCAGCCGCCGACATGCCCGCACAGCGCGACACGATTTTCTGAAGGACGCGTGTGGAGGGATCATACTACGCCCGGCGTAGTAATATGTGTTCAGCCCTATGGTTGGGCATCATTCCTCTGATGGGAGGTGGCCCCACATGCTAAAGATCAACGGCGTCAGCAAAAGCTACGACCGAGGTGCCACATGGGCAGTGAAAGACCTGACACTTCATGTACCAAGCGGTGAGATCTTTGGGTTTCTCGGACCCAATGGCGCAGGCAAGACCACCACGTTGCGGATGGTCGTCGGCCTTCTTCCTATCGATCAGGGAGAGATCCAGGTTGACGGCTTCGACGTATCCCGAGATCCATTGCAGGCGAAGCGCCGCATCGGTTTTCTGCCAGACAACCCCGATGTCTACGATCGACTCAGCGGCTTGGAGTATATCCGCTTCATCGCTGATATCTACGAAGTGCCCGAGCAGGAACGCATTCAGCGCACCGAGCGCCTGCTGCGGATGTTCGAGATGACCGAGGCAGCGCCAGACCTTATCAAGAGCTACAGCCACGGCATGCGACAGAAGATCGCTTTGACCGCTGCCTTGGTGCACCAGCCGCCGCTTCTGATCCTCGATGAACCGATGGTGGGCCTGGACCCCCGTTCGGCTGCTCTGTTCAGACGGACGATGCGGGAGCACTGCGACGAAGGCGGAACAGTGCTTTTTTCTACACACGTCTTGGAAGTAGCCGAGCGAGTATGCGACAGAGTGGGCATCATCAACAAGGGGTCTCTGATAGCCCAAGGCAGCATGGCTGATCTGAAGAAGGGTCAGGACGCCAACGCTACCCTTGAAGCTCTTTTCTTTCAGCTCACTGAGGCGAACCTCACCGAGATCACCTGACGAATCACGCGTGTCTGCGGCTTCAGCCGCAGACATGCCCGCACAGCGTACCACGATTTGCTAGGAGGGCTGAGTGAGATGACTGGCTTTCTCGTGCTACTGCGAACCATGCTCAGACACTACTTCAGCCTCTCTGTAATGCGAGAGGTATACATAAAACGAAAACAAGAACTGTGGAAGCCCGCCCTGGTGCTGTTGGCGATCGTCGCTGGTGTGCTACCGACGCTCTATGCCTATGTGCGTTTTCTACAAACGGCATACGCGGCAGCTGGCCAACTGCAACAGCCTGGCTTAGTGATCGTCCTCGGCCTCGTTAGTGCCCAATTGGTCATCCTGTTTTTTGGTCTGTCCTATCTGATGTCAGTCTTTTACTTCAGCGCAGACCTGGAGCACCTGGTGCCCTTGCCTATCAAGCCTGAAACCATCTTAGCAGCCAAGTTCAGCATAGTACTCATCAGTGAATACATCACCGCACTGCCCATGGCCGTGCCTCCAATTGTTATCTACGGTCTCGGTCAAGGTGTCGGGCTTCTCTATTGGCTGAGGGCTGCGTTCGTCGTCATCCTCCTACCCCTGTTGCCCCTAGCCTTGGCGTCCATACTGGTGGTAGGGATCATGCGCTTCACAGGCCTTGCTCGCAACCGGGAGCGCTTTACGGTAATCCTGGGCCTAGTCACACTGACCCTGGTGTTAGTAGTGCAATGGCAACTGGGGCGGCTTGGCAGTGACCAGCTAGATCCCACCGAAATGCTCATCCAACTGATGAGCACGCCAAACAGCCTCCTAAACCTGCTGGGCAGACGCTTTCCTCCCGCCCTATGGGGATCCCTGGCACTCAGCAGCCAAGGCTCGGTAGCCTGGCGCTACCTGCTATTCTACCTTGGTAGCACGTTGGCGAGTCTAGCTCTCCTTTGGGGACTGGCCCGCAAGTTCTTCTTCGACAGCCTGCTACACGGTTCACCCGTGAAACGTCATCACCGCCACCCTTCAGCCAGCCTTGCCACTGACCTGGGCGTGCGCTCGCCTCTGGCTGCCTTGATCCACAGGGAATGGCATATTCTGGTCCGCAATCCCATTTTCGCGATGAACGCCGGGGCCAATGTGCTCCTGCCCCCCATCCTTGTCGCACTGCCGATTTTGGGCGGTGGTGAGCAGTTTCTTGATCTGCGGGCGGCTCTGGCCAACCCCCGCTTAGCGCTCTGGGGCAGCCTTGTGGTGGCCGCTTTTTTCGCCGTGTCTGCACCTATGTCCGCAATTCCCGCTACTGCCATCTCACGGGAAGGCCGACTCTTCTGGATCTCTCGCTCCATGCCAGTCGCGCCTCGTAGGCAACTGCTAGCCAAGCTGGCGTTCTCTGTAGCATTGCTTTCTGCGAGCTCGCTTCTGCTGGTGCTGGTTCTTGTGGCCCTATTGAGACTGCCGCTAGACTTTCTCTTCACGGGCTGCATGTTAGGCGTCTTGGGGTTGCTGGGTACCTCTGCCATCAGCCTCGCCATTGACACTTTGTGGCCTCGACTTGACTGGGACAACCCACAGCAGGCCATGAAGGGCAATTTCAACGTCGTGGTAACGCTGGTTATCGTAGGTGCAGTCGGTTACGGCCTGGCCCGTCTTGTCATCCGCTGGGTTGGACAAGGGTGGTCCGATCAAGCTGTTGTGTGGGCAACGACCGCAGTGCTGGCTGTATTGAGCGTATTGAGCATTCGCCTGCTGCTGTATGTGGGCCCCGCCGTATACACTCAGTATCGCAGATACGAGCCGAGATCTGGCCGTCGTCTCACCGCTCGTTCTGTGATCACGATTGCCTTGGTCCTTGTCGGCGTCCTGTTTCTTGGGCGGGAGTTGCTCACGATGACTACCCTCGATTACACCTTTGGACCAGAGGACATCCGCTTCGGTTCGGTCCGAATCGCCTACGACGAGATCACTGAAGTGCAGTACCTGGAGCGTATTCCCTCACTCAGCAATCGAGTGGGTACCAGTATCGGCGTGTACAAGGCTGGCACCTTTACCGTGGCTGGCATCGGCAGAGGCAAAGTGTTCGCCACCGACTCCACAGGACCAGCGCTGCTTCTGCGCACACAGACTACATTCTACGTTATTACGCCAGATGACGCACGCCAGCGTTTTCTTGAGCTACAGTCAGACCTGGAGTGAGCGCACCCTGCCCAGGCGCTCATGTCGGTCGATGATGCAGCGTGGAGGAAGTGCTCGGACAGCAGCAGGAAGATGCAAAAGGCAAGCATAATTGGAAAGGAGCAACGTGTCAATGCATTCCAGTCGGGTCACGTTGGTGGTTCTCCTGCTGTTAGCAATCAGTCTCACTACCGCGAAAGCAGCCTCCTTGGTGTCCAACGGGAGTTTCGAGGAGCTCGATGTCAGTGACAGGCCCGTTGGGTTTAGCACTTGGGTGGGTCAGGGCAGTCCTGGGTTTGGTGTCGAGATTGGCGAAGCACACAGTGGCCAAAACTCCTTTCGCATTTCAGGCGATGGTGCAGCCCGAGGCAGTATCAACTGTACACTGCCCTTTGAGGGCGGTACCTACAAGATGAGTCTGTGGTACCGAGTCAGTGCAAGCATGCCCAAAGACGGCGTGGTACTGCGGCTTATGGCTTTCCACAGCCATGGATCCAGCGAAAATGACAAAGTTCAGTGGAGCATGTCTGAGGTCGCTCCCGCCCCCGGTACGCGCGTGCAGCTAAATGGGAACAATCTGCATGTCATTGCTGATCAGTCGCTTGTAGCTGGTGAGTGGTACCCTCTGAGCATCACCTTTTCCCTACCAGACGAAGTGCAGCGGCTACAAGCCAACATCTTTAACTGGTTAGGCAACGGTACTGTCTGGTTTGATGATGTGCACTTAGAGGCCACCACCTTTGACTGGATCGCGTACCAAGAGACCGCCATGCGGGAGCTGGAAGCACGCGAATTGGAGGGTCCATCTATGCTGACCACCCTGCAAGACCAGCATCCGCGACTTCTTGTTTCGTCATCCGATCTCGCGCACCTGAGGCAGCTCATTGAGAACGAACCCCAGGCCCGAGAATGGTACACTGCCCTTAAGATCAGTGCGACCAACGTACTGCTTCAGCCAGTATCGCAGTACGAGATACCTGATGGCAAGCGTCTGTTGGCCACGAGCCGTCGAGTACTGGACCGTGTGCTTCTCCTGGCCTTTGTCTATCACATGGAGGAGGATGTGCGCTTCGCTGAGCGGGCTTGGAAGGAACTGGAGGCCGCAGCCCACTTCCCAGACTGGAATCCGAGCCACTTCCTTGATACCGCTGAGATGACCCATGCCTTTGCCATAGGCTATGACTGGCTCTACCATGTGTGGACGCCAGAGCAGCGAGATGTGCTACGCAACGCCATCGCCCACATGGGTCTCGAGCCTGGTCTCCATGCGTACAGAGGCACCGCACCCTACGGTTGGTGGGTAAATGTAACACACAACTGGAACCTGGTGTGCAACGGTGGCCTGGCCATGGGGGCACTAGCTATCGCTGACGAAGAACCAAGACTGGCTGAGCTCATCTTGCGTGCTGGTATCAAGAGCGCACCGGCAGCCATTGCCCAATTCGCACCGGATGGTGGTTGGGACGAGGGTGTCGGCTACTGGCACTACTCAATTCGCTATTTGATCCCCTACATCGCCGCCCTTGAGAGCGCACTCGGCAGCAGCTTTGGTCTGGCCGAAGTGCTGGGCCTAGGGCTAGCGGGGACGTTTCCGATGTACCTCACTTCTCCCGCGGGGGTGACCTTCAACTTTGCCGACGGCGGCACTGGTGTGGTCAACGCGCCTGAACTATTCTGGATGGCCAGACGTTTTGAGCAGCCCAGCTATGCCTGGTGGCACAGCCAGGTATCTGGAGGCAAAGCAAGCGTTCTGGCCCTTGTGTGGTATGCCCAAGATCTTCTAGAAGGTTTCGCACCGTCCGATCTGCCACTGGACAAGCACTTTGGTCATATAGAAGTGGCCAGCATGCGTAGCTCGTGGGAAGAGAAAGACGCCCTCTTTGTCGGCTGGAAAGCTGGCGATCTGAAAGCCAACCACGGCGATCTCGATATGGGCTCTTTCGTGCTCGATGCCCTCGGAGTACGCTGGGCAGCTGATCTGGGCTCTGATGACTACAACATGCCCGGCTACTTCGGGTCACAGCGCTGGTCATACTACCGCAAGCGGGCGGAAGGACATAACACACTGGTGCTAGACCCCTCTGCCGCAGCTGATCAAGATCCAGCTGCCGTAGCCCGTATCGTCTTCCAGGGAGCCAGTGATGGCGAGGCGGTCTCCATCGCGGACCTCACACCAGGCTATCGTCGTCATGCCAGCTCTGTAAAGCGCGGTATCGCCCTGATCGATGGACGCAGTCAAGTCCTGGTGCAAGATGAAATCGAGGCACCACATCCCTCGGAGATCTGGTGGTTTATGCATACGCGGGCCAACGTCTCTTTGGATGGCGACGGGTCGACAGCGATCCTTGAGCAAGGGGGGAAGCGCTTGGCTGTGCGTGTTCTTTCCCCAGAAGGTGCGGCTTTCACTGTCATGCCTGCCGCGCCCTTACCCACCTCTCCCAATCCTTCGGTGCAGGCTGTGAACCATGACGTGCGTAAACTGGCCATCCAACTGCACGACGTCACCAGCACCTGTATCGCAGTGCAATTGGTGCCACTGACAGAGAATGAAGCGGCATCCGTAGCGCCCGTGATCAAACCACTGCATGTCTGGCAAGAGACAGTCCAGGCGAGTGAGCGCCTGTGGCCAGCCTTGGGACGGATCACGGTCGACGTAAGTTCACCGCCGGAGCGGGGACAGACGGTGCGAGGTGTGATTCCTGTTGACATTGAGTTGGGCGTGCCTACCTCTGGCACACTGGAGAAAGTGTCTGTCCTGGTCGATGGTGAGCCGCTCTTCAGCGGTCCGATGCTACCGGAAGAGCTTCTGCTCAACACCTACACTCTGACCGATGGTATACATCGCCTCCTAATCGAAGCCACAGTGAATGGCACCCTAGCGACACGTGCCTTCTCATTTAGAGTGGAGAACTGGTGGAATACCACCGATCGCATGGAACCGCCCCTCGAGACAGGCTGGTTTGGCACGCTGGTACGCTCACAGACTAGCTCAGAGAGTGACGGTTGGAGATATACCACTGGCATCTCACGAACTCAACTGGGCGGTGCAGATCGCCGTATTCGCGAGCATGACACAGAAGAGCACCTAACTTGGGAAACACCGAACCTGCGGAGCGTCAAGATCATGGTACAGGCTCCCCGGACTGCCGTTGAGTCTGCACTGGAGCTGTTGGTCTCCCAGAATGGCCAGAAATGGGACAGTCTTGCCTACACGGTGCAAGAGCTGGAGTTGTCACCAGAGGGACTTCATGAGCTAGCGCTAGTCGCCGAACTACCTGCAGGAACCCCTGCCCACTGGTGCAGACTGCGCGTGCTCCCAGGGCACTTTGCCCCAGACGAGCTGCAGATTGCACAAGCCGAACTTACAGGTCTGCACAAGTAAGTCCTGTTGACAGATCGAACTGAGATAGACGGACCCACACAAAAACCCCAACGTCAAGGCGTGGGGGTTTTTGTGTGTCGAAGGGTTATCATCAGGTTCAGACCTTACTCTCTCTGCGAGGCCACGTGTGCCAGAACCGCAGCCCGCATACGCCGTGTGGCCTCAGGCGTGTTGACATGACCTGCTGCGATGTCGTGGTAGATCGCTGTCCCCGTGTTCACGTTGTTGTAGGCAGCGTAGACAGTTGCTGGTGGGCAGGCGGTGTCGACAAACCCGACGGTGAAAAAACCGTCCGCCTTGATACGCGTAGCGAAGTTCATCCCATCAAAGTAGCGCACGGTCTCCAAGACGTCTTTCACCTTGCTCACATTGCTATAGACACCCATGCCAGGCCACCCCATGGGTCGGTGTGCTGCTATTCCGGTCAGGTCAGCCATGGCAGGTACACCTGCCACGAAAAAGGTGACGCGAGGGTCGAGTGCGGAGCCAGCCAGCGACTGAGCTGCGCCCTGGCTGGTGCCGTAGAGAATGAGAGTCTTGCCATCCCATTCTGGCTGTGACGCAAGAAAATCGATGGCTCGGACCACCCGCAGAAACATGCCCAAGAAGTAATATGTGTCGCGTGAGTCGCGTCCACGCATACTATATCTGCTGAGAGAACCCGTAACCAGCCCATCATAGTAGGCTGCGGGTTTGCCGTTGGGCACCCCGTGGGCGTTGATATCCATCGCCAGCATGCCCTCTTTTGCCCAACCCGTAGGGATGCCAGCACTGCGTACTCCCGCCCCATGCAAGGTCAGGATGGCTGGCAGGCTCCCCGGCTCCGCATCGGCAGGCCGCACAAAGTAGCCAGATACCGGCACTCCACCGATACTATCCGCTTGAACGTCGAAGATCTCAAAGCCCTTAGCGCTTGGGCTGACGGGTACCATCCGCGGATTCATCGGTATCTCAGCCAGCAGTGCCTTCTTAGAAGCCCAGAAGGCATCGAAATCGTCAGGAACAGGCAGGCTGGGAGCGATGTCTTGCGGATCGACTCCCGCGCCCGCCAATGCGACAGTTTCGGCGCCACCAGCTTGAAAGGCAACTCGGCACTGCAAGAACCCGGGTTCGCTCAGGCTAGCCGATACGCGGGCCTCACCGTTCTCTAAGCGGATACTTCCCTGTTCGATGGTTGTCTCACCATTCTTGCTGATCCGCCATTGCACGTCGGCTTCGCCTAGAGGTTGCCCATGGTGAAGCACCCGGATAACAAACGTTGCGGTTTCACCCACATGATACAGCGCATCGGTACGGTCGGTAACCACCGAGACCGTATACGCAGGCGCCATTTCCTCGGCAGCTACCAGACCGGGCGACAGTGTAGCTACCGAACCAAGAATGAGGCAGGACCTCCAGACCAGCTTCTTCAGACCCTTAACACCCAATCGACTCTCCACCTCCGCATGGCATAGATGAATTGGCACAGATAAATGCGGAACGGCACCAGCCCCAGGATGCCTCAGTCAAGAAAAAGCTGCTCACACAGATCATCGTACTCGCCCCCGAGCTCACCGAGGTTCTCGTAGAGCTCAAGACGCTCCACGATGAAACGGCGCAGTCGGTAGACGAGTTCTGCAAAGCGAGCGTCCGTAATACGTCCTTGTGCTTCCTGATAGCGATAGAAGTCCCGCAGGTCTAGGGGGAATGACTTGGCGTCTGACTTCGAGTTGGGGAAACGTCGAATGTAGGTCCAGAAGAAAAAGGACTCCAACGCCCCCTCATCCACGTCCAGAAGATGCCCGGGCACCTCAGGCTCATGGCTTTGACTCTGCAGGTAACTAGCGAAGAGCAAAAGGTGGTTGATCTTCCTACGGTGAAGGGTATCGCTGATGCCTTGCTTTTCCAGCTCGGCGTCCCATTCCGCAATGAGCTCCTCATGCGTTGGCTTGAAAAGCAGTCGAACCACACCGCGTCTCTCGCTCGGAAGCACTGTCCCGTCCTCTCGCAAGCCCAGTCGTCCTGCCTCTTTAGCCCGCGCCTGCCGCAATCTCTCGGGATGCTCCATGATCGCCTCGTACTGCTGGCGCTCCCATGCGCCAGACCTAGCGACTACCTCGTCGTGCCGTCGCGTGCGCTTGGTGTACGCAGGTCCATCAGGGTGGGCAATCGCCCACCCTTCAAAGAGTGATTCCTCATCTCTGATGAGTCTCATGCGAGTGTCTGACCATACGACTCTAGAGAGTTCCGAGCCAGGAGTCTGACCCAACTCGGGACACTGAGCGTATGCCTCCAGATACAATGACGACAGCGGTACAGCGTATGCCATAGGTAGACGGGAGACGAAGAAATCGGCCAGGATCCTGTCCTCGGCCTCCATGCTTGCCGGATCATCGCTCCCCGGAAGGCGGAGAGAAACCACCAGTGCACCGCCCTGTTGATCCCACCGGACGATAAGGTCACCGATGTAGCCCGATTCACTCACAGGAAGCTTGTCAAGGTCTAGAGGAGTAAGGTCAATCACTCCCATGTCAAACCTGTCGAGGTCATGCATCGACAAAATGTCCTCATCCGAGAGGCGTGCGACCAACCGTTGGCTTAGCCGGCTCTGCTCATGCAAGGTAGCCCTTAGGCTGCCTGCAAGAGAGCGATCGTCTTCGGGAGTGCTCACGTCTGACCAGAAGAGCGTCCTAAGCGGATCCCCCTCTTCGGTCTGCAGGGGAGGGTAGTTAAGAGCTTGGTAGAACGGCTCCAGACGGGTCTTCTTCAAGGCAGCCCGGTCGATGTCCATATGATAGATGACGCCATCGCTGATGGTCACACGAAAAGCCTTACCATCTAGGACAACGCGGGCAGGACCATAGACTTCTTCGCCACACCGTATGATCCCCGGCTCTTGCGCCAAGACCTCGCTCACAAACCGAGGTGTATTCTTGGTAATCGGCCTGCCGGTTCGACTGGCCACCTCCTGGACAATAGTCCTAAGCGAAAGGGGCCTCGTCATCCCTAGTGCAATCCCTGAAGCAGCTGCGTGTATGGTGGGTCTTCCCATGTCAAACACCCCTTGTCAGCAACCCGTTGCCACCACGGCAGGGCCACCCCGGCCGCATAGCAACGCTGAA
Organism: Limnochordia bacterium; assembly: GCA_050951545.1. GTDB lineage: Bacteria > Bacillota > Limnochordia > DTU080 > DTU080 > DTU080. The sequence continues at coordinate 207,148 of JBMNJG010000005.1, forward strand.
ACGCCTTTGATCCCTGCCCTGCAGCGTGTTCACTGCTCTTTGTGCTTGGACCACTGCACGTTATGTGGCTCAACCTCCAGGCGGGCCTGCACCGCCGCCACATCAGTCTCCCGGGGCATGCGGTTGGTTGCGGCCGCCTGGGCAGCAGCTATACCTGCTGCCTGGCCTATCGAGCTCACCGTAACCATGACACGAAAACCCGACATGGCAATATGCGTTGCGGACAGACAGCGGCCAGCGACCAAGAGCCCATCTATACTGATCGGTACCAAGGCCCGGTAGGGAATATCGTACATCGGTGAACGGCCGTAGAAGATCTTCTTGCGATCCGGCTCCCAGCTATCAAGACCGCGGGACGACGAACTGATGGCATCTGCAAAGCGCCGCCCTTCATTGCAGTCGTTCTCGGTGACGATTACCTCACCGACAATGCGGCGAGATTCCCTAATACCTAGCCTGGGCGCCACCCAGGTCACGGCGAAGCCATTCTCCTCCAAAGTGGCCCAGTTGGGCAGCATTGCTTCCCAAGCTGCTTTTTCTGCTCGGGCTAGAGCTTCGGCATCGGTCGTGTCTTCACACTCTACCTTGCATCCCCAATGCAGGTATTCGCCGAAGCCAATATCTCGATTGTAGTCAAAATCGGGAACGTAAGTCGAACAGGGATCGAGCCGACGGCTCCTATACATCCAGGTACATTGCTGCACCCTGGAATCTGCCACCTCGGGAGCGTGCGGTTCATTGAACTCCGACCGCGCTTCGCGTCCATAGCGACACTCTGCGCCTGATGCAACTGCGATGTCAGCATCGCCCGAACAGTCGATAACGACATGAGCCTTGATCTTGCGTTGGACGTAGCCATGATCTCGCCCCGCGCGGGTCTGAGCGACCACCCCTGTCACCCTATCGCCCGCTTGGATCACATCGATACCCGTCGTGTGGGGCAAGACAGTCAGATTAGCCTCATGGGCAGCTATCATGCTGCAAGCATGGGCATACCAGTGGCTTGAAAACTCCGAACGCTTGTGCCTAAACGTGTAGTCTTTCCGTGTAAGGATGTTACGTATCTCTTGGTTGACGCCGCAGACGATCCCTGGGCTGAAGCCCTGCACCCCATAGTCGACAGCCGCACCGCCCAACACGGCATCCTCTTCGAGCAAGAGGACGCGAGCACCCTCGCGCGCCGCTGAAATTGCGGCACCAAAACCACTGGGCCCTCCGCCTACGACAACAACATCGGCGCGCAACGTATCCATTGCATCCACTCCTGACTATAGCGCAAGTCACAAATGGTCTTGCCGAGGGTCACTATAGCTATCATAAATTGCCTTTGCTGGAAAGGCAAGCCTTCTCACCGCGCCAGAGACGGGGGAAGGGGGCGGGTTGCCCCCCCGCCCTACACACCCTCAGCGAGCAACGCCTGCGCCTGTTCGTGAATCCGCTGAACTGCTGCTTCGGGAGATAACTGCCCTTTCCACACCTGACCAGTGACGCTACTCACCAGAGACTCTAGACGCGCATCCTGGTACACATACGGAGCATAGCTTGCTGGATCAAACCCCGTGTCAACAAAGGCCATCCAGTTTTCGGGCAGTAAGTCCATGACCTTCGGGTACTGCAGCATGGCTTGGCGAAGGGAGGGCATCCGACCCGTGACCTTCGTGAACTCTAGCTGGCTATTCACGTTTCCCGCGATGAACTTAACCCACCCCCAAGCCGCTTCGCGATGCTTACTGCTAGCCAAGACCTGGAAGCCATCGGGATTCACGCGCGCAGCTCTGCTGGCCTCACCCTTCGGTTGAGAGGCGATGTCCCAGTTGAAGCTGACGTTGCGAAGGTAGGTGTTGATAACCCCGGGACCATAGGCGAGTGTCATGGCGGCTTTCTCATTCCACACCGTGTAGGAGCCACCCAGCGAGTCCACCTTATTCACGGCCATGAGGTCGTGCAACCAAGTCATTGCCTTGAGAACCTCGGGTGTGTTAAAGAAGCTCTTCGTTGGGAAGACCAAGCGATCCCAGATCTTGCCGCCTGCCTGATGTACGTGCATCTCCCAGCGCCAGTTCTGGCGATAGGTGCCGTAGATATCAGTCACTCCATCCCCGTTCGTGTCCGTAGTCAATCGCTTTGCGCTCCTGGAAAACGCATCCCAATCCCATTTCTCGCCTAACTGGGAAGGCGTAAGCAACCCCATCTGAGAGAACATGTCTGCATTAAAGAAGGTGACCATGGGGTAGATGCTGATGGGAAAACCCCACATCATCCCGTTGGGAGCCTTCACTCCCTCCACTGCGGCAGGGGGCATCTGATTGACCGGAATGTTGTCGCGCTCAATGTAGGGCCGCAGATCCACAAATACGCCCTGCGAGGCAAACGGCCCGGCGATAGCGGGATGGCCGTCTGTCACGTCTGGCGCCACCCCCCCTGCTAGCATCGATGTCAACTTAGGTTTCCATTCCGCATTGCTACCAGTGACCAGAAAGCTGACCTTGACTCCTGTCTCTGCCTCGAATCTGGGAGCCATCGTCTCCAGGTACTCAAGCCACTCCCGGCCATGCCCACTGTAGGTAAAGTGCGTGATCTCTACGCTCGCAGCGACAGCCATCGCTAGCCCACCTATCGTGACCAGCAACACCCCTACACAAACGATCCATCGTCTTGCCAATACGTGAGCGCTGCCCATGCTTGCGACCTCCTGTTCGCACCTCGGATGAGGCACAGATATAGTCTGATCCTTCAGCATGTGCGGCGGGCTATCCTCCCCATGTGGGTTGCCATCGCGTGCGGATAAGCCCCCAGCCAGCCTACCGCACAGTGAAGTAGACGCACTGTGGATGATGGAAAACGATCGCGCTGATCGAAGCTGCGGGATCCATCATTAGGGTCTCCGTGAGCTCAACCCCGATCTCTTCTGGCTGAAGTAGACGAAAGAGGTCCTTCTGCAAAGCGAGATCTGGACAGGCGGCATGGCCAAAGGAGTACCTACGTCCCCGGTAATGCCCCTGCAAGATCCGCTGTGTGGGTAGTGCCGGGTCATCTGGAAATCCCCACCAGCCGCGCATTCGGGCGTGTAGCCACTCCGCCGCTGCCTCTGCGGTCTCGATGGCCAGCGCCTGAAGTACATGACTGCGAAGGTAGTCCCCCTGCTCTTTGAGCCTCTCCGCCTCACGGGCGATCCCATGGCCGGCGGTAACCACGAAAAGGCACACACTGTCGCGGCTGTCACTCGTAACTGGTAGGGTGTAATCAGCCAAACACAAGCCCCGCTTGGCGTGCTGACGGGGAAACACCCACTCTGCGAGTACATCCCCGTTTTCAGGATGATACAGAATCAGGCAATCGCCTCTGCTAGCAGCGGGGAAATACTGCCAGACCGCACTGGCCCGCATCAACCCCTGGCGGCACTCGGCCTGCACCTCCTCAACCAACGCCCGCAGCATGTGGGCCCGCTCATCTTGGGCAGCCCAAGCCCGGTGCACTGGTGTCTTCAGCCCTAAGTGATGATTGTAGAGACTAATTGGATTCATGTAACCCCAGACACTATCCAGGTCGATGGCGGTCAACACATGTCTGTCGAAATCGGCCGGCTCGGGCACCGCGCTCGGCATGGATACTGCAGAAAGCTGCTGTGGTGCCGCGGCTGTGAACTCCCTACTCCCTAATGGCGACAGCTGAGCCGCCTCTTGCACCAACTGATCCACCAACACCTGGCGCTGGTCAGAATCCATAATCTGGTTGGCCAGCGCCAAACCATGCATCACATCGCTGGCGTAGGCAACCAGACCCCCATAGGCAGGAGCGATCCTCTTGTGGGTAAAGCTCTGAGTGAGCGCCGCTCCGCCAACCAGCATCGGCGGACACAGGCCTGCTCGTGTGAGCTCCTCTGCGGTCACTACCATCTGTTGCGCCGATCGCACTAAGAGCCCCGACAGGCCTATAAGGTCCGGTTGGTGCTCCCGAACCGCTTTGACGAGCTCCGCTGGTGCCACCTTCGTCCCGAGATCGATGATGCGGTAGCCACTGTTTCCGAGAACCATTTCCACCAGATTCTTGCCGATATCATGCACGTCTCCCTGTACGGTAGCCAGGATCACGGTTCCCTTGGTCATCAGAGCCGTCTGATCGATGCGAGACTCCAGATAGGCGACGGCGGCCTTCATGACCTCCGCGCTCTGCAACACCTCGGTAACGATCAGCTCATTGCGGTTAAACAACCGCCCGACTTCATTCATGCCCTCCATCAAAGGTCCGTTGACGATCTCAAGGGGCGATGCCTCCTCAAGCTTCAGAGCCAGATCATCAACCAGCCCATTCTTGCTACCCTCAACGACATGCCTGGTCAGTCGCTCATCAAGGCTGAGTTGTGGGGTCGGAGGCGCCGTGCTCCTGACGTCCCGATAGTGCGCAGCAAACGTGCCGATTGTCTCGTCATCCGGACAAAAGAGCACCTTGAGTGCCAGGTCTCTCTCACGGGCGGAAAGACTTGCATAGCGCCTCAGTCGTTCGGTGTTCACAATGGCCAGGTCAAGACCCGCTTCCGTACACTCGTAGAGGAACACAGAGTTCAGCACTTCACGCGCTCCAGGGGGTAGACCAAACGACACGTTACTTATCCCGAGCAGCGTCTTGCATGTCGGCAGAGCCTTCTTGATCAGGCGTAGCCCCTCAATTGTTTCCCGTACCGAGCCGACGTACTCCTTATCACCGGTGGCACACGGGAACACCAAGGGGTCCATAATGATGTCCGTGGGCCGCATGCCGTACTTCACCACTAAGATCTCGTAGGCGCGCAGAGCGATCTCCAACTTGCGCTGCCGAGATACGGCCATGCCGCCTTCGTCAATCAGCCCCACGACCAGGGCAGCCCCGTAGCGCCGGACAAGCGGAACCACCTCGTCAATGCGACGCTCGCCGGCCTCCAGATTCACCGAGTTGATAATTGCTTTCCCCTGACAGAACGTCAATGCAGGCTCAATCACCCGAGGGTCCGTGGAGTCGATCATGAGGGGCGCCCTCACCTGGCGAATGACATTGGAGAGAAGAGCCTCCATATCCTGACGCTCATCGCGGTCAGGATCACTCACGCAGATATCGAGGATCTGGGCTCCGCTGCGCTCCTGCCGCCGCGCCACTTCAGCTGCTTCCTCGTACTGGGCCTCGTGAATCAGACGGCGGAACTGACGCGAACCGATTACATTGGCCCGCTCACCAACCAGCACGGGCCGGTTACTCTCGCCGATCTCCAGATTGTCGATCCCGGAGACGAAAGTTGCAGTGATAGCCTTTGGGGTGCGTGGCGAGTAACCACTCACTGTCTCGACCAGAGCCCGAATGTGCTCCGAAGTCGTGCCGCAGCACCCGCCCACGACGTTGAGCCAGCCTTGCTGAGCAAAGCGTTCAACCGCTCTCGCCATATGATGAGGCGTCTCGCCATAGTGTCCGTCCTCATCAGGCATTCCCGCATTGGGCACACACGCCACCGCCACCGCGGCCCGCTCAGCCATCACTCGCAAGTGATCTGCCATCTGCTCCGGCCCGGTGGCGCAGTTGAGCCCGAGATACAGCAGATCTACATGCTCGAGACTTGTGATCAAGGCCTCCATATCTTGGCCAGCCAGCATGGTCCCCCCAGGCTCGATGGTGACCGAGACGGCTACCGGAATAGGCCTGCCCCACTCCTGGGAGAGCTGCTCGATGCCCACCAACCCCGCCTTTATATTCCGCGTGTCTTGGCATGTCTCTAATAGAAGATAGTCAACGCCCCCATCAACCAGAGCTCGTGCCTGTTCCCGGAAAGCACGAACAAGCTGATCGAAACGAACCCCCCCTGTTACGGAGATAGCCTTGGTGGTTGGCCCCATAGACCCTGCTACAAAGCGAAGCTTGCCCGATGTGCTGTAGCGATCAGCCGCTTTTCGAGCGAGCCTGGCTGCTTCATAGGTAAGGGCGTAGGCTTGATCTGCGAGCTCGTACTCCGCCAAGACGAGGGAGCTGGATCCGAAGCTGTTGGTCTCGATGATATCAGCGCCTGCCCGCAGATAGCCCTCATGGATGGCCAGGATCACATCGGAGCGAGTTCTGACCAAGTGCTCGTGGCACCCCTCGTAGCGAGGGTCTCCAAAATCAGCGGCAGACAGGCCTCGTTGCTGAATCGCAGTGCCCATGGCCCCGTCGAGAACCAAGATCCGTTCCTGCAGCGCCCGACGAAAACGCTCGACCCGGTGATCCTGACTCGCCATGCTCATTTGCCCACCTCATCGCCTGATGACCGTACGTGCTGACGAACCTGCTCCACGAACGTGCAGATAGGCTCATGCTTGCCAAAAGAGAGCACCACGTAGATCCCGGCAATAAGCGAGCTGGCCTGCGTCACGAGTTCAGCGGCTTGCGTGAGGCCGACCCTGAGTCCATCGTCCCCGGCGAGTTCAAGCTCGCGGCGGATGGCCTCCGGCACAGTGATCCCGGGGACCTCATTGTGAAGGTAGACCGCATGCCTGTAGCTGTGGAGAGGCATCACTCCCAGCAAGATAGGCACATCGCAGCCCCCAATCTCATCCAAGACCCGATGCAACGGGGCCAGATCATAGACGGGTTGCGTCATCACAAACTGAGCCCCGGCTGCCAACTTCCGGCGAAAACGATCTGTCTCACGCGCCAGATCGTCAGCGTTCGGGTTCAGAGCACAGCCTACTGCGAAGTCCGTGGCCTGCCCAGTCGGGTTGCTAAGCAGGTCACGTCCAGCGTTGAGTTCGGTAAGCACACGGATAAGACCGATGGCGTCCACATCATATACCGGCGTTGCCTGCGTGACATTGCCCAACGATGGCGGATCGCCAGTCAACGCCAGTATATTGCGCAACCCCAAAGCATGGGCGCCCAGCAAATCGGATTGCAGCCCCATCAGATTGCGGTCCCGCGTTGTCAGATGCACAATGGTTTCCACGCCAACTCCATGCTCAATGAGATGCGCACTGGCCATGGCGCCCATCCGCACCCGGGCCATCGGACTATCTGCCACATTGATGCAGTCAACACTAGCAGCCTTGAGCGCTGTGGCAGCTTCGAGGAACTTCTTGGTCACCGAACCCTTGGGAGGATCCAACTCGACACTGATGACAAACTCACGGCCTAGGTTGGCCCGCAACCCTCGATCAGCTGCCCGGGGAGTAGCTTCCGTAACCTCCTCCACAGGACGAACCCGCGGGCGAAGAGGGCTCGTACCCTGACCAGCGGGGGCTGCCATCTTCCTCTCCAACTTGACGCTTGGCGATACGGCCTTCGACGCCCCGACTGCGTCGCCGTTGGTGCTGTTGGTTTGCCGCGCGTCGAGATACTCTCTCATGGCTGCGATGTGCTCCGGTGTCGTGCCGCAGCAGCCGCCAATCAAGCGTACACCCCGACTGATGAACCCCTCCATCATCGCTGCGAAGTACTCCGGTGTGGCTGAGTAGAGCACGCGGCCGTCTACGTATGCTGGCAGACCAGCGTTGGGCATGGCAGACCACATGACAGGGAACGTGATGCTTTCCTGCAGCGTCTCCAATGCCTCCACCACGTGGACAGGACCGCTGCTGCAGTTGACACCGATCACATCAGGGTAGGCCGCAGGATCCAAGTCGTTTAGGGCGGCCGCCACGCCCTGCGGCGTATACCCAGCGGCGGTGGCCTGCCTCACACCATTACCCAGACCCGGCAGATTACGGGGAGCACCATCTGGCCAGAAGGCGAATTGCACAACGATGGGCAGTTTGGAGATCTCACGAGCAGCTCGAATGGCCTCACTCGCCTCCACGGGATCTGCCATAGTCTCGATAACGAAAAGATCGACACCACCGGCAAGCAAAGCCTCCATCTGTTCTCGGAAAAGAGCGCGCATCTCTCGCCGTCCCATTGTGCCCGCTACGCCAATTGGTAAACCTAGAGAGCCCACTGATCCCGCCACCAGGGCGGCCTCACCAGCTATCTCGCGCGCTGCTCGAGCAATCTTAGCACCCCACACATTGATATCCCACACCCGCTCCTCCTGACCGCATTTCTGCAGTCTGATCCGGTTAGCACCATAGGTGTTGGTCTCAATCAAGGATGCTCCGGCCTGCAGATAGTCCAGATGCGCCTTCTGGACTATCTCCCGATCTGATAGATTCAGACACTCAAAGGATCTCGCCGCCCGGTCACCTCGCTCGTGAAGCAAGGAACCCATGCCGCCATCAGCCAACAAGACCTCCCCCTGCAGACGTGAGAGGAATGCGCGCACAGCGGAAGGGACATCCGCTCTGCCAGTAAGTGGAGCCATCTCGCCAAATCCCTTCTAGTCTTACGGCTTCGTTCACAATGGAATCAGCCTGCGGATAATGATAATGATCAGCCAACTTCAACACCACAGCGGCGATCACCTTTTCCAGAGCACAGTAGCATCACCAAGAACGAACGTGACCATTCCATGGTGCCCCACAAGAGGCGCAGGGGGTGACCGACACCCGCAATGAGTGGGTTGACTGCTTCGGGAAGCTGGCCGAGCAGTCGGCTGCCAGCGAAACGCAGGTCTGAAGATCCGGGCAGACAGAACCAGTGAGCATCGACCGCTTCTTACCGAATTGGGTGATGTAACCGGTGTGTGCACGGGTCTGCTTTGGCAGGACGGCACTGGTCACCGCTGCGGGCTAGCGCTGTCCTACCCAGATGCGCCCATCACGACCGGAAAACGTGCCATCGCGCCTCGCTTGGAAGAGCTCGGTGCACGCCGCCTCTGGTTTTGTCTGAATCGACCTTTTGGTGAAGGAACCCTACCGGAGAGTGTCGAACATGTATTCGGGACCCGAACAGACATTCTGGCTGGAGGTGGCACCCTTGGATATCGAAGAGGTTCGCGTGCCGATCTCGTTGCTGCTCACTAGCCAGTTAAGAGCGACGGATAAGGTAGTTTGGCTGGCTCTCACACTCGACGCTGAATTGGGGCAGCGAGCCCGTCTGTCGCCCACTCGCCTCGCTGCTCGTACCGGTTTGTCCCGACCCACCATCCGCAAGGCTACGGCAAAGCTAACCACTGAGGGCTGGTACAATCTGCCCACAGGCGTCAACCGGGCCCCAGCAAAAGGGCTGTCGGGGCCAAGGGTGGTCATGCCTACTGAGCTGATCATCGCCACGGAGGTCAGTGCTCAGGCCAAGGTGGTCTATGGTGCACTGCAGGCCACGCCGGATTACCGTAATTTGCAGGGCGTGTTCACATATGCATCTGTGGCCCGGATGATGAGTCTAGACGCCAAGACGGTCAAGCGGGCCGCTCGACAGCTGGCCAAGCTGGGCTGGCTGGAGACGCAGCAGGAGCACAAGCAAGCTCCCATTTGCTTCAGCCTCTGCAACCCGGTCGCCCGCAGGTACATGGATGAACTGCTAGCGGCGCAGCAGCGACTCGACGAGGCTGAGTTCTTCGGACAGACCTTGATGCAGGAATACCTATCGGCTATTTTCGACTCCGATGACCATAAGGACAACGCGTCTCCCCGTTTTCTAGTCAACCCGGCTACTGGCATGTTACTGGAGCTCGACCGCCACTATGACCTCGAGGCCGTGGCCTTTGAGTTTAACGGGCCACAACACTACACCCCTACCAAACGGTTCTCGGCTGACGTGGTCGCCAAGCAGATGGAACGTGACAAGACCAAGCGTGAATTGTGTGAGGAGAACAAAGTCACGTTGGTTGTGATCCATGCCAAGGACCTGTCCTGGCTCACCATGAAGTTCAAGGCTGGCCAACTGCTGCCGTTGCGAAGCGACCTTAACAAGAAACTCCTCAGGTACCTCGATCTGAGGAGTCGCTTCTACCGCGAGACGGCTAAGGGTGGCTGGGCGCCCACCAGTGACGCCGCCAACGAATAGCCAACGACGGCCAAGAGTGCGCTATAGCCTCGAATCATCTCTCCCCCTTCACCAAAAGGGGTCTCAGCAACCTCTCGCTGCCGCTCGCTGAAGCGGGTGCCCCTATGCCCTCGCCCAGGTGCCCTCGCGACGAGTCGTGACAATAGCAGACCCGTGGTGCGCCAACGGGCGCTGCGCTTCCTGCTGTAACCGCCTCGAAATCACAATGTTGCGCCCAATAGCCATCTTGCCTTGCCCAGAACCCGCCTCGTCGCCTGGTCCACTTCCTGTGATCGAAGATGAAACTGGAGCATCGCCCTCTTCTTGCCGATTTGGGCAATGTAACCGACCCCGGGCCCCGACCCGGGCCCCGACTCACCAGCCGGGTCCGGGACTGACGGAAGTGAAACTGGAGCATCGCCCTCTTCTTGCCGATTTGGGCAATGTAACCGACCCCGGGCCCCGACCCGGGCCCCGACTCACCAGCCGGGTCCGCGACTGACGGAAGTGAAACCGAGTGGGCATCGCCCCCTTCTTGCCAAATCAGGCGATGTAACCGACCTGTGTATCGCCCACGACGAGCCTGGGCATCGACACACGACGGGCTAGCGCGGCCCTACCCCGACCCAACTGATCACAGTCGGTGCAAACCCTAGCATGGAGGAAGACCACAGTCAGAATCCTAGTCATACTTGAAATGAACTGGTGGGGCCTTTCCAAAGGCGGCGCAACAGCGATACGCGAATTCTCGTCACCGTATTCGCCCGTATTCCCCCGTGTTCACGCCGACGAGTATTCGCGGTTGCGTGGCTCGAGGGATAGTGCTATAATGTGAAAGCGGTAGGCGCTCGTAGCTCAGCTGGATAGAGTGCTTGACTACGAATCAAGAGGCCAGAGGTTCGAGTCCTCTCGGGCGCACCAGCAAGAAACACCTCCACGAAGCGGTTTTCGGGAGGTGTTTCTTGTTTGTTGGGGGTTGGGGAAGGGCGGTTTTGTAGCCAATGTGTAGCCAACAGGTTCTGCCACGAAGGCTAGGGTATGTACCAAGGCGGTTGTCGAGCAGTCGGGTCGACGCGTCGAACCCGAACCTAGATGCAGCCGCACACTAATCTATCTGTAGCTTGCGTAATAAGGGACGCTTTGGTGAATATCCATAAAAAGAAACAGGAAAATCCTTCTAGGGTGTGGTAATACTATCCGGACATTGAAGCCGCCTACTCGGATGTCCCAGTTACCCGCGGAGATGTGCGCTTGGTCGCGCTAAGCAACAAGAGGTATCCATGTCGATGATGCCACGCCTTGAATATCAGGGAGGTCCTTGATCATGAAAGAGAAAGCTGACCTCGTTCTAGAAGGAGGCGGGGTCAAAGCCATCGCCTTAGTAGGAGCCCTCAACTACGCCGAATCACAGGGGTACCACTGGAACAACATAGCCGGTACCTCAGCCGGGGCTCTCGTCGGTGCACTCCTAGTAGCTGGGTACTCAGGTAACGCCCTGAAAGACATGGTGCTCAATATGGATTTCACCGCCCTGTGCGACAAGCGCCTTATCCAACGTCTGCCTGTCGTAGGTCCGGCGGCTGCTGTGGGTCTCTACATGGGCCTGTGTCGCGGGCAAGCGCTCGAGACGTGGATCCGTGACATACTACTCAACAAGGGCGTGCGTACGTTCGGGGATCTAAAGGTGTATGATGAGCACAATCCGCGCTACCGCTATCGCCTGCAAGTCATCGCCTCAGATCTCACACGCGGCCGCATGCTGGTACTGCCCGACGACATGAGGGCCTACGGGCTTAATCCCGACCAAATGGAGGTGGCCCAAGCCATACGCATGAGCACAAGTATCCCTTTCTTCTACGAGCCCGTTGTGCTGCGTTACGGCAGACTACACAACAAGAGCAGCTACGTCGTTGACGGCGGCGTACTCAGCAACTACCCTGTCTGGCTCTTCGACTGCCCCCAGTACCGGGCGCCTCGCTGGCCTACCATCGGACTGCGACTCGTCGACCCGCGAGCAGCACACCCCAACAAAATCAGAGGGCCGTTATCCTTGCTTACGGCCCTGTTCTCAACCATGCTAGAAGCGCATGACGCCCGCCACGTCAAAGAGGCCAACTTCGTGCGCACTGTTGCGATAAATACCCTCGGTGTGCGAACCGTCGATTTCGGCATTCCGACAGCCACCCGTCTGCGACTGTATGATTCCGGCGTCTCGGCAGCACGAACCTTCCTCAAGACTTGGGACTTCGAGACCTACAAGAACCGCTACAGGCTTCCCCAAACACTAACTACTTTCTCTCGGGCAGAACGTACTCCGACAACGAGAACAGCGCACCTGCTGCCCTAGTAGATCCTCCGGCACATCATACTCCTGCTGACAATGAGGACAGACGCTCTTTTTGGGTGACAAGCCAGGCGAGTACTTGCGCCCAGGATACAACACGACGGTCGACCGCGGTGCCACAAAAGAGGCCCGGACCAGTCCTACCTCGGCCACTGGTTCTTCCTGGCTCTCCTTGCCCAACACCGTCTCAGCCAACCGCCGCCCTTCACTGAGCGCCAGTGACCATATTTTCTTGACCTCTTCGACTAGAATAGGTCGCCCAGCCCGTTTCTGGTCAAAGTAGTACTCCGCAATACGTCCTATAGCATAGCTAGACGCAAACACCAGGGGGGCCGCCATGAGCCCTCCCGCGGTTGGAAGACCCAGCTTATAGAGACTAGCCATCCCATGTTGGGCAAGTAACCCCAAACCGACCATGCCACCGAGTTCCTTCAGGATATCTTCCGCTTGCTTCTTGCTGATAGGGAATCCCTTTATTTCGCCTATTTTGGCGGCCATGAATACCTGTACAGGGGTGTGTACCAGCACGTCAACAAAAGGGAGCGGCTGAATGGCAAGCCCCGCGCATACTGCTGCCGTAAGAAAGATCACCCTTTGCACCCGTGCAGCCTCAGCCAAACGAGGGTCATCACTCTCACGCAGTTGGGCTTCAAAGGTTCTTCGCAGCTCGTCGGCCCGTCGCATTGAATTCTGCCCTCCCCGCAACTCGAGCGACGCTCAGAAAACCTGTCCACGTTCCTCTTCAACTACATTCTACCTGTTACAGGAGTACCCTGGTAGACCACATGACCCGATAAGGTAAAAAGAGTTGCCATCTTAGGGATTAGCTGTCTCTGGAGTCGCCTGCTTCTCTTGGTCCACAAGTATGTCTGCGAGGTGGTTAGGCCAACTGGTGATGATCCCATCTGCATCTGCCTGAATCAGTTGCTTCATCGCCTGCTTGTTATCGGCAATCCCGACATGAACCTGCATGCCCACACGATGTGCAAGTCGAATGAGCGCCGGGCTTGCCAGTTGCAGAACACCCAGGCGTTGCGGTATCCGCAAGTAACGAGCTGGTGGCCTGTAAAACACGCCTACCCCTAGACGAGCCATGACGACGAAACGCTTCACTTCTTCTCGGGACAGTGCAGTCGGAATCTCAGGAGCCAGGGTTCGGAAATACTGTATGGTGGGACCATCTTCTGAGGTCACGATGACGCGGTGACGGGCGCTTGCAGCGTCGAGTACGCCGAGCAGGTTGCGAGCGATATCCTCACCACTATCCCTGATATCCACACTGAAGCGAGCTGAGGGATAAGCCAGAAGCACCGCCTCCAACGTGGGTATTCGTACATTGCGACCGCGGTAGGGATAGCTATTACCATCCAGAGTAAAGCGGTACCCTGCATCGAGCTCTCGTAACTCGGCTACTGGCATGTCGCCCACGGCACCGCTGACCTCAGTAACACCATCGAGACGCTCCTCGGCAAAAACCACGAGAACACCGTCCATACTGCGGCGAACATCAAGCCCCAATAGGTTTGCTCCGGCCTGCAGCCCTTGTCCAAATGCAGCGATAGTATTGCCTGGCGCCAAACCCGCAGCACCCTGATGTCCAATCACTACCGGATCCTGCTCAAATTCGAGTCCTGGAAGAAATTGAGTCGAGCGGGGCAGCTCCGTTACGGTGGACATCCTATCCGGGAGGTGTTCTGCGGTCTCGAGCGTCATAAGTGAGATTCCGATGGCTAGCAGGCCACAGAGGGCCGCTGCCATAGCAGAGGAGATTGTCGGCTGAGGCCACTTACTGGGGAGTGGCACGTCAGCGGGAATGGGGTACCCCTTGCCGGGATCCTCCTCATCGGTTGACGGGGGCTGGGCTGGGCCCAGACCCACATAGCGAAAGAGCGCTGGTGCACCAACCGTGACCCACATCGTCAGCGCACAGTAGGCGAGCATAGAGGCAATGCCGGGTGCGACAAACCTCCTGCTGACAAGCCAATGGCCCAGCATCAGGCTAGGCCAGCCGAGTGCTAGCCGACCGAGGACTACTCCTGGCGATGGGCGTGCTTCACTGTCATCAGGCACATGCCGTGTAACCCCAGTGAGCAACACCCCCATAGCCACACCAGCTATACGAAAGGCATCGTCAGATTGCACCAGAAAAGCCGCCACATACGGCAGCAAGACGCTGTACAGCCAGTCACGCAACCTCGGCTGAGATGGCACTGTAGCCCGATGGACTCGCCGCACAAAGAAGACAGCAATAGCTACGCCGATAATGATCCCCGCGCAGACCTGATACAGATAGTGCACGCCCAGGTACAAACGAGACAAAGAGATCATGAAAACAACCAACAGGGCACCTGTCGTCATGATCGTGCTCCGAGCGTAGAGGGCTAGAAAGCCCCACACGGTGGCAGCCAGCTGAGCGTGGCCTGACGGGAAGCCCGAGCTCCACTCGTAAACCATCACACGTAGCAGTTCGTCCGACGGCCTGGGAATTCCGAGAGCGTCTTTGAGTACACTGCTTACCCACACAGACGTAAGGAGGGCAAGCAACAAACTCCTTCCAACGTGTCGGTTCACACACCACAAGACAAACGTAACCAGCAACAGATAGGCAAACTCATTGCCCAAGGCTGATGCCGAGCGGAAAAACCAATCAAGGCTAGGGATGGAGAATCGCTGTAGCCAGATATTTACGGCCTCGGAGAACAAGTTTCTCCCCTCCCGCGACGCTCTCGCCCTCAGCTGGGCTCGTCTACGGGCCCAGCAAGACCCGAGCGTGCTGGTCCAAGGCATCCTTTACATAGGTATCCCAGTAGTCCCAGCTGTGGACGCCTGTATGCTCCCGATAGGTGTGAGCAATGCCTACCTGCTTGAGATGATCACGGAATCTGCGATTCTGTTCTATAAGGAAATCTTCAGTGCCGCAATCAAAACCGATCACTGGCAGTTCCTTGTCCACAGCCGCCACGGCCAGAGCATAGATATCGCCTTCCGCGCTCGCAGGGAAGACATGCCCTCTGGCCGCCATCTCGTCCTCAGTCCATACCGCTGAGGAGTGCGCCCATACAGAAGCAAATCGTTCGGGGTATTTGAGGGCCAGGCGTAGGCTGCCAAAACCACCCATCGACAGACCTCCGATGGCAGCCTTGCCTGCTCGGACGTTGTATGTACTACTCAGATGCTGAGCTAGATCCTGCATAATGAAGTCCTCATAGCGATCCCGAGCGCCTACGTTCATCCAGAAACTCAGGGCCCCATCCGGCATGACTACCAGGAACGGCAGCTTCGCCACGTGCCGGGCGAGGTTGCTCCGGTTGAGCCAGGCGGCGTGATCGTCGGAGGCTCCGTGGAGCTGATACAAGACAGGATACGGGCCGGGCCCAACCTCTTGAGCATCGGGCAATATGGCACTGTAGGTCACATGACGCCCCAACGAGCGGCTTCTCATCTGTACCGTAGCGATATTCATCAGTGCTGGCCTCCCATAGCTAGTCATCTCAGTTCTGGTCAGACCCGAAATTGTGAAGATCCCCATCGGATCACGCATGTCTACATAAGTAATAAGCCCCGAGGCGTGTACACACAACCGCGGGGCTCATTTTCTATGGCGGAAGGGGAGGGATTCGAACCCTCGGTAGGAGTTTATGCCCCTACTACAGTTTAGCAAACTGCCGCCTTCGACCAGCTCGGCCACCCTTCCGCATGATACAGCCACAGTGTAGCACATCGGCTTCGGATCAGTCAACGCCTCTTTTGCCGGTACCGCAGACTTTATGGGGCAATACCCGCCATCCATGGCAGGAACTGTGCCCATAGAGGCTAAACGTTCTGTATAGACGCGCCCCCTGTCTGAAGGGTACCACGTCAGAAATGCCGCGTAAAGAGATACGCTAAGGAGTGAGCGCATTGGCAACACCGCCCCCCGGACTCGCAGTTTTCGCGCGTCCGCAGATCGATTGGTCCGACTTGGGCAAGGAAGTGGGTCTAGGTGCCATCTTCGGTTTTGCCGTAGGCTATGCCGCAAAAAAAGCTATGAAGGTGGTTCTTGTCGTTGCGGGCGTGCTCCTGCTTTTGGCAGTGCTTTTCGAGCAAAAGGGGATCATCGCTGTCAAATGGGACGTACTTGAGGCCACCTATGCTCGCACAGTGAAGCCACGCGCTGTGACAGGCGCACTAACCCAGTTTGCCCAACGCCTTGGCCGCCTTATCCCCGTGTCAGGCGGGTTCGTCGCGGGATTCGTGCTTGGGTTCCGCAGCGGATAAGCCAGTGCTAGATTCGCCTGGCCACATACACATGCCGCGTGTCCGTCTCCTGCGCCGGAGATCCATCGGTTCGAACCACCTCCAACACCTTGAATTCTGCCTGCTCTAACAGATGGATGACCTCGGGCATGTAGTAGCCGCACTCAACATGGACTTCAGTGAAACGTTCGTATAGATCTCCACATTGGACAAAAAACGTTGCAGTGAGGGTCCCTGTATGCGTCACTGGCTCGTACGCATTTTGCCAGATATATACCACGTCGCCGTGATCCTCAACAAATGCATTGTTGCCCCACAGATGGCCCAGAGCATAAACGCTATTCATGTCGAAGACAAAAAGGCCACCGCTCTCAAGACAGGCCGCTGTACAGCGAAAGGTGGCCAAGAGATCCTCTTCACGCAGGTTGTAATTCATGGCATCAAACCAACAGGTGACCATCTGCACGGGTTCAGCCAGCTGAAAAGAACGCATGTCGCCGTGGACAAACGAAACAGGCAGACCCGCCTCTAGGGCCAGCTTGGCTCGGGCTTGGGCGAGCATCTGCTCCGAAAGGTCCAAGCCCGTCACCTTGATCCCCTTTTTGGCCAGGGCCAGGGCTACCGAACCTGTGCCACAAGCAAGATCAAGAGCAGCACGAGGCTGGCAACCATGCTTCTCGAGTGTGTTCGTCAGCAGACGCAAGAGCTTCAGTCCAAACTCATCGCTGCCCATCCTATCATAGATCTCCGCGTATCGTTCATAGGGGCCTGCGGTGGCACCCCAGGTCTTCACACGCCTACCTCCTACGCCAAGTCACCATAGTACGCCTGGGCCACCTTGCGTATCGCAGCGGCCACATCGTCCGCATCTTCTTCAGTCCATCTTTGACTGAGGCTGATGGTCAGCACCCGACCTAGGTAATCCAGGCTACGCGGACACATGTCGGGGCTGTACTCGACATTCCCCTTGTAAAACTCAGGAGCCCACGGATAACCCGTGCGATCAGCACTCCATTTGTTCATCACGTAATCCCAGTAGCTGTAAATGTGGCGATCCGGGATCTCCTTATTGTAGATCGTGCCGTTGCCCACGCCTTCAGCAGCCAGGGCACGAGAAAAACGTTGTGCCTCCTGTGCGGAGGACAGATACAGACCCAGCACAATGCCACAATCGCCTTCGGCATCTGCCGAACGTACTGGCCGGATTCCCGGTACATCAATGATCTGAGATAGAATCCGCTTCTTTGTCGCCCGAGTGCGCGCCAGTATCCCAGCCAGACGCTGGAACTGCACGTAACCTACGGCGGCCCTCAGCTCACACATCCGGGCATTCTCGCCTGCGAACGGCTCCCACGCATCTTCCTTTTTCCAGAAAGACATCGCGGAGTCGTGTTTGCAGGCAGCTCGTCTGAACACCCGTTCATCATCCGTAATCACCATACCGCCTTCACCACTAGTGATTACCTTATAGTGTTGGAAGCTGAATATCCCGGCGTGCCCTAGGGAGCCGAGTTTGCGCCCATGATACTCGCCACCCACCGCTTGGGCCACATCCTCCAACACCAATATGTTGTGCCGTTGGGCAACATCCATTATCTCATCCATCTGCGCTGGCCAACCCCGCATGTGCACCGGGATCACGCAGCGAGTCAACGGCGTGATCTTGCGCTCGACATCATGCGGGTCAAGCGTCAGCGTATCGTCAACATCCGCGATGACGGGAATGGCTCCGACGCTGAGCACTGCTGCAGCCGTGGCGATATAGGTGTAGGCGGGCACAATCACTTCGTCCCCAGTACTGATCCCTAGTCCCACTAGGGCAGTGATCAAGGCCGTTGTGCCTCCGGTGACAGACAGCGCATACTGGCTATTCGTGAACTCTCTAAACGCTGCCTCAAGACGGAAAGCATACGAGTCCTCGTCTGTCAGCAGGAAACGAAACATCTTCTTGCGGCGGAGAACCTCTGTTACCGCCGCTATCTCTTCGTCACCCACCTCTTGAATGCCATGCAGACTGGATGGCAAAGGCCTAGTGCGAACCTTGTCACCACCATCTATCGCTAAGCGACCGCCGCGCCCACATGCCACTGCTGGCCACCTCCAGGTTAACCTCTTTCTTATCAGCTAAGAATCTTCGGGACCGGCACCGCAGCTCCTGCAAGAACCCCGGCGTCAGTGCGCCGTTGTTGTCAGCAACAGGCTATCATCCACAACTTGTGCACCGCGTACCCGCCGAAACTCCTGAAGCAAATCGTCCACTCCCATCCTCGCCCGCTCAGGACCTGAGATGCTAAGCACGATCTGGCCCTCGTGCATCATGATGGTCCGATCGCCCAGACGAAGCGCCTGCTCCAAGTTGTGGGTTATCATTAGGGTGGTCAGCCCCTCTTGAGCGACTAAACGCTCAGTAAGCAGGATAATCTGCTCGGCGGTAGTGGGATCAAGAGCAGCCGTATGCTCATCAAGCAGCAGCAGACTGGGGCGGGCCAAGGTCGCCATCACCAATGCCAATGCTTGGCGCTGGCCGCCAGACAAGAGACCTACGGCACTATGCAGTCGATCTTCCAGACCTAGTCCCAGCACACATAGGCTCTGCTTGATCCGTTCCCTTCCCTGTCGAGTAAGCCCTCTGTTGAGACCCCGTCTCTGACCTCTGCGCCTGGCCATGGCCAGGTTTTCCTCAACGCTCATAGAAGCCGCGGTCCCCTGTAGGGGATTCTGAAACACTCGCCCAATGCGTGCAGCCCGTTCGTGCTCGGGCTGCAGAGTGATATCCTCTTTGTCCAACAGAATGATTCCTCGGTCCACGGGGAAAACACCTGCGATAGCATTCAACAGCGTCGATTTCCCGGCCCCGTTGCTCCCTATGATGGTGACAAACTGCCCAGGACACACCTTGAGATCAACGCCGGACAAGGCCCCTTTCGGAGCGACACCTCCCACCATGAAGATCTTATGCAGATTGGCTATCTCTAACACTGCTGGTGCCTCCTCCTTGCCCGACATATCCCTCTGTCAGCAAGCGAGCATTCTCGATGGCCACCTGCCTGGAAAGGCTGCGCTCTTGCCAGCTAGTTCTCAAGGTGGGCAATGCCAAAGCTGCGATAACGAGGACGGCTGTCATGATACGCAGATCAGTAGGCTCCAACCCCATGCGCAATGCGAAGAAGATGGCAAGGCGATAGATGATCGCTCCCATCAACACGCCAAAGGTGGCGCGAAAAATGGAGTGCGAACGGATTACCCCCGTGCCAATGATCACGGACGCCAATCCCACCACCACGGTACCAATACCCATGCCTACGTCAGCAAAACCTTGATACTGGGCCACTAATGCCCCAGACAAAGCGACCAAACCATTGGCCAGACTGAGCCCGACGATGGTCATCGCCTGGGTATCAACGCCCAAGCTTCGGATCATCTCCGGGCTATCACCTGTAGCCCGCATGGCCAAGCCGATATCTGTGCTTAAGAAGCCATCCAGAAGCAGCTTGATACCGACAGCCAGGAACAACAGCAACAACAAGGCCAGATAAGGAACACCTGGCAGCAACTCCTCGAGCAAAGTGAACACAGTCGCCTGGCGCAACAAGGGGATATTGGCTCTGCCCATGATGCGCAGATTGACAGAGTACAGCCCTGTCATTGTCAGAATACCGGCCAACAGCCCTGCTATCTTCAGTTTCGTGTGCAGCACACCAGTCAACGCCCCACCCAACATTCCAGCGAACAACGCCGCAAGACACGCCAGAAATGGAGAGACACCTGCCGTTATCAATGAGGCGGCTACTGCTGCGCCGAGTGGAAATGTGCCATCCACCGTAAGGTCAGCAACCTGCAAAACCCTATAGGTGATAAAGACTCCCAGGGCCATGATGGCGTAGGCCAGCCCTTGCTCGATCGAGCTACTGATCAGCTCAAAGCTCAACATGGCGGCCCCCCTTGGTAACCTTCCTTCGTTCCACTAGCGAATAACCTCGTCTGCCTTGGCGATGAGTGCTTGAGGCACCGTAACGCCCATTCGCTCTGCAGCCCGCAAATTGACAACCACCCGCAATTCCTGCTGATACTGGATCGGCATCTTGGCAGGATCGGTCCCGTTGAGCACCTTGACCGCCATGTCTGCCGTCTGCTGCCCCAGACGGTAGTAATCTAAGCCCAAGGTAGCGAGGGCACCACGCCGCACACTGTCACCCTCGCCCGCGATCAAGGGGATTTTCGCTCGCTCGGCCACCATGATCACTGACTCCAGGGCAGAGACCACAGTGTTGTCAGTAGGCACGTAGATAGCATCCACGCGACCGACCAAAGACTGCGCAGCCTGCAAGACCTCACTGGTGTTTCCCGCCGTTGCCTCGACAAGTGCCAGGCCTTCTTCCTTGGCGACCTGTTTGGCCAGCTCCACCTGTACTACTGAGTTTGTCTCGCCCGCGTTGTAGACCACACCCAAACGGCGGGCCTGCGGCCGGAGGCTCTTGACCAGGGCTATCTGCTGAGCCACGGGGTTGAGATCCGACGTACCAGTCACATTGGTCCCAGGGGTTTGGTTTGATCGTACGAGCCCTGCAGCCTGCGGATCGGTCACGGCGGTGATCAGGATCGGAATCTTGCTCGTCACATTCGCCGCTGCCTGAGCCGTGGGTGTCGCGATAGCTAGGATCAAATCCACACCATCACCCACGAACTTGCGCGCGATGGTCTGCGCCGTGGCCATGTCACCTTGCGCGTTGCGCATGTCATAGATAACCTGCTTACCCTCCTGATAGCCTAGCTGCTTCATTCGATCGACAAACCCCTGTCGAGCAGAATCCAGAGCCGGGTGTTCAGCGATCTGCGCGATGCCGATAGTGACGGTCTTTGCCGCTCCAGTTGCTGCTGCAGCAAGAATAATCAGACACACGACGAAAAGGGAGACGCGTGATCTCATGAAGACACACTCCTCTGGCCTAAGGCCCTTCCCATTCATGGCTGTGTTTGCCCACTTTCATAACCAAGGACGTGTCGCTGCTACTTACTCCAGGAATGGCGCGCAACGTCTTGGTCAAAAAAGCATACAAATCCTCCATGTTGCTGACCACCACCTCCATGATCACGTCGTAGGCTCCAGTACATATAGCCATGTATCTCACCTCTGGCAGCATCTCTAGCTGAGCCACCACCTCCTCCACCTCAGCACCCGTTAGCTTCACTCCCACGATGGCCAGCGTCTGGACGCCAACCTTGCTGGGATCTAGCACCCCGGTGATCTTGAGAACGCCCTCGTCAATGAGTCGGTTGACGCGCTTGCGCACCGTTCCCTCTGCGAGATTCAAAGCAGTAGCGATGGCAGTGAAAGGCATTCGCCCATCTTGCTGCAGATAACGCAAAATCTTGCGGTCGAGGTCATCCAAACCGGGTTGTGGGAACGAACGCATGCAATCTGTCGCCTCCCTCGAGCGATATCCACATCGACAGTTACGTATTACGTAATTATGACTGCAACGCCGCAACAAGGTGTTTGAACCGCATTATATCACCTACCAAGTGACGAATCAAGCACCTTTTGGCCCTATTAGTACCGAAAGACGTGCCCGCATCAGTCCATGGCCGCTGGCTCGCCCAGTGCCTTGGGCATTCCCGCCAGGAATATGGCGCCCCAAGGACGAAGCCCGCTGGTGTCATCCGAACAGCATCGTCGAACGGTTCTTTTTGGAGTAGGCATGTCCGAAGCCTCCGACATGCCCGCACAGCATCACATCATTTCCTTAGGGAGGATTCGCGCATTGCAGATGCTTGGCTCGTCAGCTGCACGAGATTTCACAAAGTGGTTACGGGCACAGGTGGCACAGCCGGATGCACTGCCCCCTGATCCCCAAAGGGCTGAAGAGGTACCAGCCTACCAGGCCGCTGTCCGCAACATCCTTGCCACCGCGGCCGGAGAGGTACCTGAGTATGATAAGCTTGATCCCGTGGTACACCAAGTGATAGAGCGTGAGGGTTACCGCATCGAGGCTGTCTCGTTCGCTACATTCGCTGGGCTACGCATGACCGCCAATGCCTACGTACCGCAGAGCTCCGGCCGCGTACCAGGCGTGCTGATAGTGCATGGCCATTGGCCCCACGGTCGGCGCGACCCGCAGGTGCAGTTCCGCTGCTTAGCCCTTGTGAAATCAGGATACTTCGTCCTCGCCGTCGACTGCATCGGTGCTGGTGAGCGAGCGGTCACGTTGCCCGGTGCTTACCACGGGGGCGTAGATGGTGCCGCTCTCTGGCTCCACGGTTACTCCCTGTTTGGTATTCAGATCCACGAGAACGTCCGTGCATGCGATTATCTCGTGTCACGACCCGAAGTCGATTCTGCAAGGCTAGCCATCACGGGGGCGTCCGGCGGTGGTAACCAGTCCTTTTACACGGGCGCCTGGGATACGCGTTTTAGCGCAGTGATTCCCGTCTGCTCAACCGGAGCGTATCGGCACATGGTGGGCAACAGCAACTGTGTCTGCGAAACGCCTCGCGCCTTGCCAGCAGCTATGGAACAGGGAGCTCTCTTCTCTTTGATCGCTCCCCGCGCCTTGCTGGTCATGAATGCCCTGAACGATTCTATCAGCTTCTGGCATGAAGATGCCCGCCAGCAGATCGCCACAGCAAGTCGCGCTTGGGAGCTGTTGGGCTGTCGAGAAAAGGTAGCCTTTAGGGCCCTGCCCACCACACATGGGTACTGGCCTCCCTACCGTGAAGCGTTGCTCGGCTGGCTCGCTCGTTGGCTCAAGGACGAATCCGAGGCAACACCGCGCCCGGAACCTGCTGTAGAGATCGAAGACTTCCAGAGACTGTCTTGCTACCCCGAAGCGGAAGCTCCCCAGGTGATGACTGTGCGCGACCTCTACGGCAGGCTGTCACAGTCTGAGACCCCAAAGGAACAGCCGACTCTGCCTGCCCTGCAAGAGTTACTGCAGGTACCATCCTCGGCTCTGAGCCTGCGCGTCGAACGCGTGACTCGAGCTGGTTCTCCCATGGGACTGGGAATCGCCCTGCACACAGACGATGGCCTGGTGCTGCCTACCATAGCCCTGTGGCAGGGCTATGAGCGTCCTCACGCGGATGTCTTGATCTGGATAGGCAATGACAAAGGCGAGGCAGCAAAGTGCCCCATGGTGCGCACCGCTTTGGAGAAGGGCCAGCTTGTGTGGGCTGTTGACCTACCTGGCCTTGGGGAAGCCACGCTGAACAGCGACCTGAGCGGAGGCGACCAGCGTATTCGCCATAATGCCACCCGGGCTTGCCATATGCTGGGCTTTGACCTCGCTGGCCTGTGGCTTCACCTGCTACGCAGGGTGGTTACTACGGCCCGCGAAAACGGTGCCGGATCCGTGGCACTAGCGGCGCAAGGTGGACCAGGAACCGTGGTTCTTCTCGGCGCAGGCCTCCTAGACGGTGTCGACCGCCTCTTGGTAAGAGCGCCTTTGGCGTCGTATTGCATAGGCGACACCTTCGAACACCAACCCATGGAGATCTTCATATCTAACCTTGCGCGCCTGGGAGACATCCCCCAGCTTGCTGGCTTACGCGCTCCTGGCAGACTCACTGTCGCCGCGCCATTGGGGCCGCGCAACGAACAGTTGTCGCTGTCGCAGCGAGAGGAGATCTTCGCGTCAACCCGCAGCTGCTATGCCCAAACTGGTCACCCTGGCAACTTCCGCCTGATTGGACTTGCCGAAGTGCAAAGCGGCCTGGGCCGATGGCTGTAGATGAGAAAGAGCCCCAGTCGAAGGGCTGCCTACTGGCGGCCCTTCTCAACTCGTAGCAGACGCCAGGCTATCCACAGCAGGGGCAGAATCAACAGATAGTTCATTCCGACAGCCACTTTGAAGCTCCATCTGTCCGCTATGATACCAGTCCACCATGGTGGAATCATGGTACCCAGTGTCATAGCCAATGACATCGTGGCCGCGACCGTACCAGCCAATGCAGGAAACAGATTGTTCGCATAGGCCAGTGCAGTGGGATAAAGGCCCGAAAAAAAGAGCCCGCTCAAAGCTACGCTGAAGGTGATCACCAGTGGGTGCCTGCCAAGGATGACAAGAGGGAAGCTCACCACTGCACCTATCGACAGGATCAGTATGGTTTTTGCGTACCCTACCCGATCCGCCACCGACGCACACACAAAGCGCCCTAGAGTCAGTCCGACATAAAACAAAGAGATCATGCTGGTCGCCAAGAACGCAGGGACTCCCCCACTCTCCTGCAGATACATGTTCACCCACCCCAATAGCACCCAGGCGACGCCGTTATAGATGAAAGCTACAGCGAATAGGGAGAGAGCCACGCTATTCTTGAGGAATTCCACGCTTAGAAGCTGCCTCTTGGCAACGGTTGCGCCCTTCTTGGGGTAGTTGAAAAGGAGCGCAGCCAGCCCAAAGGCAAGCCAAACAAGCGCCGAGCCAGCGAATATCACCCGCCAGTCTCGGCCCAATCCCAGCACCAGAGCTATCAGCAATGGCGACAGTGCTGCACCAGTGCTGTAGATGCCGTGCAGTAGGTTCAGTGCCTTTGCCCGGTTTTCCTGGTGAAGGTCTGACATCAAAGCGTTGATGGTCGTCGAGACCGCTCCCTGCGAGGCACCCATGATCGCAAACCCCAACAGAAAAACAGGCCAGCTGCCAGCGAGGGCAGCTAGGCCCAATCCCGCCGCCTGTAACAGAGCGCTGGTCACCAGCAACGGTTTGCGGCCCAGCAAATCTGAGGAGACCCCCGAAAACATGCTCCCAATAAATGAACCGAGCGCCTTGGCCGGGAAGGCTAAGCCCGCCGAAGCCAGCGAAAGACCGAAATGGGCGATGATATTGGGCATCAATGGCGGGAAGATGATCACGATGGTACCGACAATGAAGTAACCAACCTGACAGAAACGAACAAGGCCTTTGCTTGAGGCGCGCATGACATCGGTCCTTTACATGAATTGGGTTGCTCCAGTATCTATTGGCAGCGAACTACCGCCACTCCTGCGGCAAGGGAACGAAAAGGGGCGGTCGTGAGCCCAGAAGACTCTTACCGCCCCTCTGTTTCAACTACTATATGGAAGCTGTATCTAAAAGCTCACCGTCAGTCCCGCAAGAACGCCTTGAGCAGCTTCTTTCAGATCCGCTAACTCGCTTTTTTCACTACCAGTCACCCATACTGCCCCAAGCGTGAGCTTGGTAGCCTCCGCCAGCTCGTAGGTATACTGTGGTAACAGCAAAGCCCCGCTGTCCGTCGCATTGAAGAGAGCAACCAGCTCGAGATCGTGCTTGTCTCTGGGCGAGTACTGCCCTCTAGCGACTACGTAGGTCTGCGCCTCACCGCCCACCATCGGATCAAAATAGGGGACAAGTAGGGAGCCTCCCTGATGATACACGACCTGTGCTGATGCATAGAGCCCGTTGTCGAAGGAGTAGTCTGCGCCCACCACACACTGCATATAGGGGTCGTTTGATGACATAGCCAGGCTCATCGGGGCGTCAAGCTCATCCAGGTGGTCAGGTACCTTGTAGGCTCCCTCAAACCAAAGAGACGCACCTCGGAAGTCAAAGGCTGTCGCTACGCCAGCACTCTGCACGCGACGATACTGAGTGCGAGGGACCGGAGGCGGGGCGAGTGGGTCGGCAAAGGTCAGCCACGCCGCTGGCAGGTCATCCCAACCGTTGAAATAAGTCACATAAACTGGCCACCCGCCGACGGGCAGCTCTCCTCGTACGGCAAATTCCAACTGATCGCCATTGCCAGCAGGCCCCCCCGACGCAGGAGGCAGCTTCAGCTCGCTGGGCAGATCTCCAGGGACAAAATCCAGCACGCACACACCAGTAATCCCTGCGCCGCCAGGCAGATAGTAGGCCGCCATAACCGCAGGCACTGGCTTCCCTTTGAGCTGCAGTGCGCTCAGGGAGCCATAGTCCCTGGGGTTGATATCACTCGTGGGGTTAAGACCGTCTGCCGTTCCCCAGTTGATCACCTGGCGGCCCACTCGAATATCCACCTGCGACAGGTAGGCATCAGCATATGCTTCGTCAAGCTCCCACCAAGTTCTGGATACAGGCCGATATCCCGCACCGCCCTTAAACGACAAGCGGTAAACGGTGGCCAAACCTACCTCTCCATCTAGGCTCAGGCTGTAGCGCAGCTGGCTGTTTCCAAAGGACTGCGCTTCAGTCAGGTAGTGCAGATCATAGCCAAGCTCACCACTAACCTCCGCCGTGGCAGCCCATCCGGGTATGGTGAACATGATGAGCCCCACAAGCACGAACAGAAACCATCGATCTGCCAATGTACGAACCGCCAACAACAACACGTCCTTTCTGTCAGTGGTGAGGTCCTCTTACCGCCTTAGGTAGCGCAGTGTGAACACATCCTCAGAGACCGGCTTCTCGCTTGAACTGAGTATGCGTAGAACCGTCGTGCTCCCGGTGTTCAGATCAGCCAGAGTGACCTCATGGGGCTGCCACTCACCCTTGCTGTTGCGGCGCAGATCCTTGCTATCCAGTCGTTTGATGGGGCGCTTTCGCTTGTCGAAGAACTCCACAGACAGCGGTATCCGGGACTGTTTGTCTACCGCCATTGTTAGCCGGCCGTAGCTGGCCTTTGTGGATTTCGGCGCCAACTCCAGCACATAGCAGTCTCGGCCGTCTATGCTCTTGTCACGCTGACGTACAGGCTTGTATTCCTCCGAGAACGAGGAAGCCCCGCTAATCTCCTCAAAGGTGAAGTCTGTACCCATAAACTTCCCTTGGACCGCGCTTCCGGCAATAACTCGCTCGCGCCCCACCGCTGGTAGATAGAGCCACATCTGGGTGCTTTGTCTGGGCGAGCTGATACTCAGGAACTTCGTGCCCTTAACATCAGCCGGAGCCACGAACACAACAAGCTGCTTGGTTGTGCCTCGCCCGTCATCCGAGCGATACAGGTCAACTTGCTGCGTCTTTACCTGTCCCCGCCTACTTGTCACTGTCATGTCGACTCTTGCCTCACCGCTGCCCGCAAACGCAGTCGAATCCGAGACGCTGTCAAGAATCTGCTGAGCCGTCGGTTCAGCAGCCTCTACCGCCCCCGAGAAGACCATGCCGCACAGCAGCGATACTACCACGAGTACACCGAGCCTTTCACGCAATACGAACGCCCCCCACTACTGAGTTTCTGCTGCGGGTGCTAGTGCCCCCACGCGGAATAGCTGATACACCTCTTGGGCCAGCGCCTCCGGGGATTCGTCGCCATTTGTGACAATCCAATCGAAGGCTACGGCGTGGATCATGCCCTGAAGAGCCTGAGCCAGAGTGTGCTCATAGACCGTTCGCAGCACACCTTCTCGTATGCCACGCTTCAGAACATCAGCTATCAGCTGACTCATATGCTCTGATCCACGCTTTGCTGGCCCCTCCATCCCCTCTGCTATCTGGCCAAGCTGACCATAGAGAATGGCGATAAACTCTCTCTCTTCGAAGTAGAAGACGAAATGAGCACTGATGATCCCTCTGATCATGGCCGCGATATCGCGTCCCTCGGATATCTGGCCCTCAACCAAGTGAATTAGTCGACCCATTCGCTCCTCGACCAACGCTCTGAGCAGCTCTTTCTTGCTCGGGAAGTACAGGTAAATGGTACCCTTTGCTATAGAAGCTCTCTCAGCAATGGTCTCAACCTTAGCCCTGTAGAAACCATGTTCTGCAAAAACCTCCTGCGCGGCCGCCAGTATGGCGGCGCGCCGATCACCGCGTTCATAGGCTGACGAAGTACCCACGGGCCAGACCCCCTCATCTCGTGCTGTGAGCTGTCGCTGCAGCCCGTTTCTCGCTACGCGCCGCTCTTGTCACGAGCAGTGCGGGTAGCACGGTAATGGCACTAGTCGCTGACACAACCATAGTAGCTGCGATCAAGGCTCCAAACTCACGCATCGGCTGAAAGGCTGACAGCACAAGCACCAAGAATCCAGCGGTTACGGCTCCCGCATTGAGTAGCACGGCATACCCCGTGGTTGCAGTAGCCTTGGCAATGGCCTCTGCCGAGTGGGCACCATTCGTCCTCTCCTCTTTGTGTCGCGTATACATGTGAATGCTGTAGTCGATACCCATCCCCACGGCCACGCTGGTCACCAAGGCTGTAACCACATTAAACGACAGCCCAAACCAGCCCATCACCCCAAAATTGACAATGATCGTGATGACGATGGGGACCAGACACAGCAGGCTAGCTGCCGCAGACCCAACCATCGGCCAAACCAGGAGAAAGACTGTGATAAGCGACAGTACGAGGCTTTGTACTTGGCCCTCAGTGATCAAGTCAGCCATGGACCGCCCCAGCAGAGGTGTCCCCGTAACCTGAACCTCGCTCACCTCAGGGACGGCGCCCAACTCGTCGCAGATCCGCTGCACCCGGTCCAACACAAGCCGTTGCTCCTTAGACGACGTCGCAGCCATAATGATCTCGATCTTGGCTTGCTCGTGATCGATCGTCAGCAGCTCAGACAATCCGGCATCACCTGACATCGACAGCAGTAGCAAATACTGAGCTATAGCCTCGCGTGTATCGGGAATGCGCTCGTAGGCAGGGTCATCTGCATGCAAAACTCGAGAGACCCGCTTCACCAAGTCTACTACAGACAGCGGAGTAGACAGATGCGGAATCGCCTTCAGCTGTTCTTGAGCCGTTTCCATCGCCCGCAGCACTTCCGGCTCGGTGATACTGCCATCCACAACGATCTGGATAGTACCCGTGCCCCCAAAATGCTCCTGAACCAGGTCAAACGCGTTACGCGTGGGGCTCCCCTTCTCGAAGAAGTTGATGAAGTCGGTCTCGACACTCAGGCGAGGCAAGCCTAAGGCCGCAACGACTACTATACCAAACGCTATTACGGCCACAACACCCCGATGGCGGGCCACCCATCCGCCGAATCTGGCCAGAAAGGCCGCTTCACCCTGCTCGACACTGCGCGACCAACCCCGCTCACTGCGCTTGCCGACCAACAGAAGAATGCTGGGGATCATGACAGTGGAGACAACCAAGGCCACCAACACGCCAAAGGCTGTCAATAGCCCAAACTCGCGAATGCGGATAATGCTGCTAAAAGCATTTGACAGAAATCCAGCGGCCGTAGTAGCGCCAGCCATGAAGACTGCGGGGCCTACCTGTCGCACCACGCGCTCTACTCGCTCACGGTTATCTGTTACCTGAGTTACCTCTCCCCGGTAGCGATGTAACACGTGAATGCCGTAGGCACTGCCGACACTAGTGAAGACAGCTGGCAGGATGGCACTCAGTTGAGTGAGCGGCACGCCAGTGAAGCCCATCAGACCGAGGGTCCAGGTCATGCTGATTAACATGGTCAGTAGCGGCAGAAGCACGCCCTGCCAGTTGCGAAAACTGAGGAAGAGCATGGACAGAATGAGAATCACTACAAGCGGTGACAAACGCAGGAGGTCGCTACGCAAGGCCTCGTTCATCACCTGGTTTAGAACCGGACCACCCGTAAGATGCACCGTCATGTCACCGCACGCCTCACCAATCGCCGCCCGAATAGCGTTTACGGTTGCATCATTATCCGCCCATTCGTCTAGCGTAAGCAGGATAAGAGTGAAGGCTCCGTCTTCAGATACCAGCTTTCCAGCCAGCTGGTTGTCCTCCATCACTTGGCGCCGGAAGGCTTCAACCTCATCCTGAGTCGTCGGCAGCTCAGACAGCATGGGGCTCACTTCGATACCCCATTCCGAACCCCTGATGTTCTCGATGCTGGTCAGACTACGTACTGTGTCCACGCCTTCGACAGCACTGAGAGCCTCGGTCAGCCGATCCAGGTCAGCGATGCCGCTGAGAGAGAAAACCTCCTGGGCCTCTACCGCCAGCATGATGTATTCCGAACTGCCGAAGGTGTCTTGTGTCTCATTGAACAGCACCACACGGGGGTCATCTTCAGAGAAAAAGTTGGTCACATCGGTAGCCATGGTGACCCGCAAGGCACCATAGCCAAACACCAGCGTCGCCAGCACAAAAAAGCTGACCACCCATCCTGGGTAACGCCGTATTAGCTTCTGAACGAGATCTCGCACTCGCTGCCACGCCCCTTTACCATTCCTTCTGCGCCCATCGTGTCGAGAACTTGTGCGCCGTCCCTCTGCTAATCCACTTCACTGACTGGCCGGTCAGTCACTGGTTTCCACTATATACCCCAAGAGAGTATTCGTCAACACCCACCATATGATACCCCTCCCCAGTAAATGATGCGATACTGTGCGAGCATGTCGGCCGCCAACCACGCGTACCCGAAGGACGATACCCACTGGAGCACGAACTCAGTCATAGAACAAGGGATGAGGGTGTAGCCAGATGATGACACTTGATAGTCAACACGCGGACGGTCCCAATGTCGTGCTTGTCGTCTCCGACGATCACGGCCGAGAGGCACTGGGCTGCTACGGCAATCCAGCTGTGAGTACGCCCTATCTTGATGAACTAGCGACTGACGGCGTACGCTTCACGCATGCCTTCTGCACGACCGCATCGTGCGCAGCCAGTCGCTCCGTTATCTTGACTGGCCTATACAACCACGCCAATGGTACCTATGGGCACACGCACGGTGCCCATCATTTCGCCTGTTTTGAGCATGTGCGCACTTTGCCCAGCCTTATCAAGGCGGCTGGGTATCGCACTGGACGCGTCGGCAAGATGCACTATGCCCCTGAACACCTCTTTCCCTTTGACTGGGGTGTGCCCGCAGGCAGATTTGGGCGCGACGATGTGCGCATGGCAGAGCATTGCCGTGAGTTTGTGAAGGGAGAACAGCCCTTCTTTTTGTACTGGTGCTCCCATAATCCCCACCGAGCAGGGCTAATCAGAGAGCACCCGCTTCGTGCCAACAGCTTCGGCAATCCACAACAGGCCTTTGCAGGAGATGAGGAGCTCCTATATGCGCCAGAGGACGTGATGGTGCCCCCGTTCCTGCCCGACATTCCCGAAGTGCGAGCAGAGTTGGCCCAGTACTACCAGTCCATCTCTCGCCTGGACCGAGGCATCGGACGCCTCCTCCAGATTCTCAAGGACGAGGGAAAGTACGACAACACGGTTGTTATCTACATCTCCGATAACGGGGCAGCCTTTCCGGAAGCAAAGACCACTCTGTATGATCCCGGCATGCGTCTTCCTTGCATTGTACGTAGCCCCTTGCACAAAAACCGCCACACCACCTGTGACGGGCTAATCACGTGGGCCGACATTACCCCCACGATCCTCGATTTTGCTGGGGCCTACCAGGATCCTGAGCAATTTCACGGCCGTTCTTTCAAGGGGATCATCGATCAAGAGACCCCCTCACAATGGCGAGAGGAGATCTACGCAGCACACACCTTCCACGAGATCACCAACTACTACCCGATGCGCGTAGTGCGCACAAAGAGACACAAGTTCATCTGGAACATAGCCTGCAACCTAGACTACTCTTTCGCCAGTGACCTGTGGAGCTCAGCCTCTTGGCAAGGCGCTCTTCAACGAGGACTGAACGCTTTTGGTGCCCGAAGCATAGAGGCCTACATCCACCGACCACGCTTTGAGCTCTATGATCTCGACATCGATCCCTATGAAACCAACAACCTCGCCGAGCGAGAAGAGTACCAGCAGATGATACAAACGTTTGCAGGCAAGCTGCAGGCTTTCCAGGAGAAAACCGGGGACCCTTGGCTACACAAGTGGACGTATGAATGAGCTGTGTGACGATGAGGCCGGAAACCCGGCCTCATCGTGTTCTCCTTTGGTGCGCGCGAGAGGATTTGAACCCCTGGCCCTCTGATCCGAAGTCAGATGCTCTATCCACTGAGCTACGCGCGCTCAAGATCAACCCGCTTTCTTATACTACCACAGTGGCCCCGCCCGCTCAATAGCCAGCGGAGCCACTAACCTAACGCATGGTTACCTTACTTAATCGTCAGCTTCGCGTACTCCCACTTGGGGCCTGGGCTAAACAGTCCGCCCCAGACACCGCCAGCATATGAGACCGAAGAGATGGCAACAGCATACTCGCCGTCCTTCTTGAAGGCGCTGAGTCCAGCAAACTTCGCCTTGGGAATGGCTGCCTCCAAGCGGTAACCAGTGGCGGTGCGCACCGTAGCCAGCTTCACATCACCGCTGTCGCCGATGCCATGACTAAAGCACCAAGCAGTCGGCGTCTCTTTTCCACCACTCATTACAGCCAAGTCAATCTGGAAGTCGGTCGTCTCATAGCTTTCTGCGCCTGCGACGGCGCTCGGAATGTTGATGTTTCCGCCATTCAGCCACAGCTCAATGCCTGTGTTATTCCAGATACCAGACCCAATGCCGCTGCCTTGGATGTTGATATCTGCTACGTCAGCAGCCACGTAAAGGTACACATCGTCGTAACCCAGATAGACCTTCGCAGAATGGTCCTTGGCCTGAATCTGGGGGCCACGCACAAAAGAGACGGATGGATCAAGGATAAATGTGGGCGTGGAGTAGTCGGTGAGATTCCAGTCATCAAAACTACCGTCAATGCTCAGAGGCTTGGCGATAGGAAGGGCCGTGAAGCTCCCGGTTGGGCCGGCCATAGCCGCGCCAGCCATCAACATGACGACAGACAGTACCAGACAGACTATCGCGACGCATCTCTTCAATTGAATCCCCCTCTTTCTCACATTGTGCTGTGCGAGAACACCGCAGTAGTTAGTTCGCCATGCACTGTTACACACCTTTGAGAACGGCTCTCCTCGTCAAAAAGGGGCATATACTAGCTGCATGCTTATTGACATATGCTCACATACTCCGTATCCTGGCATTGAGCATATGCCCTGTTTGTGCTGAGACTGCACATACTAGATTTGCTAATTGCCAGGCAACGTTACGCAAAAGAGAGGGGTTTGACAGTGAAGATAGCCATCACAGCGCAGGGAAAATCACCTGACGCCACTCTGGATCGCCGCTTTGGTCGAGCACCCTTCGTTTTCGTTGGAGATAGCGAAAGTGGTGTGCTCCATCCCTATGAAAATGAAGCCCGTCTGCACCAGAGTGGCGCTGGCATTGCAGCGGCTCAGTCGCTGGTCGATCAAGGCGTTGAAGTTCTCATCACAGGGGAGGTCGGTCCAAAGGCCGCGCAAGTACTACAAGCTGCGGGAATCAAGGTACATCGCACGACAGCAAATACCGTACCGGAAGCCCTGGCCGAGTTCCAGCAGGCATTCACCAAACCAGCAACTCCGTTGACTCTCTCGCCTGCTGGCTCAAGAAGTGCCACGACGCAAGACACACCTGTACAGCAGAAGCGCCAGCCTGTCTCCGAAGCCGTTGTGGCCGTAGCCACTGATGGAGACAGTGTGGCACAGCACTTCGGCAGATGCGAAGAGTATACGTTAGCAACCATCAAGGGCGGAGCGGTAGTCAGCCGCCGCGTGGTCACCAATCCGGGCCATGAACCTGATTTCCTACCGGGCTTCTTGGCGGAACGCGGGGTGACAGCGATCATTGCCGGGGGCATGGGTCCAAGAGCGATAGAGCTGTTTAAGTCCAAGGAAATCGACATCATCGTGGGTGTCTCGGGACTTGTCTCTGAGGCCATCAATGGCTATAGAGACGGATGCCTGCTAGACGGCGAGAGCTCTTGTACGCACTAGACCTAACACCCGTGGATGGTGAGGATGTATGAAACTGGCGATCGCCAGTGGCAAGGGTGGCACCGGAAAAACCACCATTGCCACCAACTTAGCTGTCACTTTGGCTGAGACCAATGGACAAGTGCAGCTGCTAGATTGCGATGCAGAGGAACCGAACGCGCACCTCTTCCTGAATCCTGTAGGGACCGCCAGCCGTACCGTAGAATCACTGGTCCCTCAGATTGATGCTGAAAAATGTAACCTGTGTGCAAAGTGCGTTGAGGTCTGCGCCTACAGCGCTCTTGCTACAGCTGGCGGCCAAGTGCTGCTCTTTCCTGAGATGTGCCATGGTTGCGGCGGGTGTGCTCGCTTTTGCCCTAAACAGGCCATTGAAGAGGTCACGCGCCCTATTGGCGCTGTCCTCAACGCCCAAGTCTCCGAACTTGAACTTGTCTGGGGCAAGGCGCACATTGGCTTACCACTGGTACCAGCGGTCATCGCAGAAGTGAAAAAGATGGCCAGACCTGAAGCAACAGTGATCATTGATGCGCCCCCTGGCACCTCCTGTGCAGCAGTGGCGGCGATCACAGATTGCGACCTGTGCCTTCTCGTAACGGAACCTACTGCCTTTGGCCTGCACGACCTGATGCTCGCCACAGAGATGGCTCGCGAGCTCAATCTGCCTTCTGCAGTCATCATCAACCGTTCTGATCTCGGTGATGAAAGGGTTCGCGCCTACTGCCAGGACAACTCGCTACCGATCCTGCTGGAGATTCCTTTCTCCCGCAAGCTTGCAGCGTGCTATGCACGCGGACAGCTATGGGTTAGGGAGTACCCTGAATGGCGAGCCGCATTCACAGGCCTGTGGAAGCGAATAGAGGAGTACGCACATGAAAGAGCTATTGGTAATTAGCGGTAAGGGTGGTACAGGCAAGACCTCGGTGGTGGGGGCCTTCGCCACATTGGCCCGCAACGCAGTCCTGGCTGACTGTGATGTTGACGCGGCAAACCTGCACTTACTGCTCGATCCGGAGATCCAACATGAGCATGTTTTCCACGGACTACCGCGAGCTCAGATCGATCAAGCCACCTGCGCCTCCTGTGGCCTATGTCGGGAAGTCTGCCGCTTTGACGCTATCAGTAGCGACTACGTTGTCGATCCCATGGCCTGTGAAGGCTGTGGCATCTGTCTTCGTGTCTGCCCGGTAGATGCGATTACCGCCCAAGAACGCGTAGCCGGACACTGGTTCGTCTCCACGACTCCCCACGGCCCCCTCGTACACGCTCGCCTCAATACGGCGGAAGATAACTCAGGCAAGCTTGTGGCTGAGGTTCGCAGAGAAGCACGAGAACTTGCTGAAGAGCGGCAACTCGACCTGATCATTGTGGATGGACCACCGGGCATCGGTTGCCCAGTGATCTCCGCTCTGACTGGCACCGACCTCGCCTTGTTAGTGACCGAACCGAGTGTGTCGGGCTGGCATGACTTGGCCCGAGCGCTAGAGCTTACAGAGCATTTCGAGGTCCGAACCGTCGTCTGCATCAACAAGGCTGATCTGCATGAGCCCATGAGCAAACAGATCGAGTGGCACTGTTACGACCGGGGCGTCGACGTGATAGGCAGAATTCCCTTCGACAAGCAATTGGCTCAAGCTGCAGTTAGGGGTACTGCTCCTGTCTTGGGCGATACCCCGGCCTCCACTGCATTACGTAAGCTCTGGGAAAAAACACATGCTCTACTCATGCAGGATTCATCGAGGAATCCACGTCCCCTTCGTCTCGACACCCGTTGAACCGCCGATCGCGATCTCGGTCGAATTGTTATTGACATATGCTCGCCACGATGTTACGCTTTTAATGAGCATATGCTCTTTAGCGTGTGCTAAGGGAAGGAGGCGAATGGGATGCCACGCGGTGATGGAACTGGCCCACAGGGCTTCGGTCCCATGACAGGACGCGGCGCTGGTTTCTGTGCAGGATTCCCCGTACCAGGTTACCAGAACACGCCCGGATGGGGCGCTGGTCGTAGCGGTGGATGGGGCGGCGGCGGAGGGCGAAGACGTTGGTGTTACCGAATGCCTATGCCGTACCCTGCCGCATACGACCCAGGGTATGCGCCTGCAGCGACCTCCAGTGAGGCGGAGTTAGGTCTCCTAAAAGGTGAGGTTTCGCGTCTAAAGGGTCTGCTGTCTGAGATCAACGCCCGCATCAGGGAACTCTCGCCGAAAGAAGAGGCCGAGTAGACTCTGTTTGACGGGGATCGGGTAGGATGACGCCCGCCCATCAGCGGGCGTCATCCCTCTTACAGAACCATGCTGCGAGCTTTCGCTAGCGACTCGTCTAGTAGAGAGCCCCGGCTCTTGACCAGTTATATCCGTAGAAGGAGCGCCTTTCATCTATGAACTCCCTAGCGTACGCAAGAACCACGAGTAGCAGTGGCAACCTATGCGCATCGAAGTCATAGATAGTGGTCTGATCGCAGTCAGCTGACACGACCTTCTTCTTTTCGAGACCGTATCTGGCGAGGGCATCCACGACCCGCATGCACTGCTCCTCATCAAGGGCGCATGTTCTCTCTATCGCTGAAGGTGCGAAACTGAAATGCTGTTTCTCAGCGAGGAACGCCAGCACCCTTAGGAAACCAGGTGTAGAGATGTCGCCAAAGAGACCTGTAACAGCACTGGTCGCATCTAGGACCGATCTCCACCCGTCAGGGGGATCTGACATCACGACAAAACCGAAACCAGTGCGGATGTTGGTAAAGCCCCCAGTCACGATGATCCGTGATGAGTGCTGCTCTTCCTGCTTGGCCCTGTTCCGTTCAGCCTCGCTCGTCTCCGACAAGAGGTCAAAGGAGTCTAGCTGCATGTCCCAACATCGATCCATGAAGGCCCCAATGATGTCGCCGCCAGGCCCGGTCGGGTGACTCCCTTCTTCTTTCTCAGGCCAGCAATCTCCTCACCGATGCCTACATCGCTCATATGCTGATCACCTCCGTGATTCTGAGGCTGGGCCCCGCAGCCGTGATGCCAGCATACTATCGGAGCGCAGTCGATAGCAACAGAGCGGGCATTGATTGCGGCGAAGGTCATTCGATACGCGCATACACGATCAACCAGCGGTTGAGCATCTCGCATCGTCACTCAGATCCCCAAAGCCTCACGCATCCCCGCTAAGAGGTCGCATAATAGCCCTGACAAAGCCTGAGCGCCCCCTGCGGGGCGCCCTTTGTTAGCGACCTAGGCCTACTGACCCATCTGTTTCACTTTCATCAGCCGCGTGATGTTCGCTCGTTCAGCTTCATCGAGCTTCATGGTGATGTACCTTATCGATTCCTGCAGCTGCGGGATCAGCACATACTCCAAGGCATTCACTCGCCTACGGGTTCTCTGCAGCTCTACCGCCAGCAGCTCTGCGGCCTTCTCCAGCTCTGCCAAACGCAACAAATCCGGCATGGCAACACTCAGCGCCTTGATTGCCGCATCCAAGTCTGCTGGTGTGTGTGCTGGGCCGTAGGGATAGTGATCTGCTTCTCCCCCAACGCTCTCCCACGAGTGATCAAAGCGAGCAATCGGCACACCAACCAGCGCGTCCTCTCGCACGTGCACGTCAAGCTTCTGCTTCGGGAAAAGAAGCGCCTCCTCAATGACTGCAGGAGAAGCCGTCGCAGTGGCCATCACCATCGAGGTACTGACCTTCTCCAGCTGCGCTTCAACCTTCACACGCAGATCTCGGCTCTCCCACACCAGCTCGAGAAAGCGCCGCATCAACTCATCATGCTTATCCTTTAGCAGCTTGTGCCCCCGCTCGGCTGTCTTCAGACGAGATCTGAGGCGCAGTAGCTGCATCCGGTTAGGGTTGACCCGCGTCTGCATCGGTCTACTCTTCCTTTGACTCAGCCTGTGTGGGCAGATACTTATCTAAGAATGCATCTCGGATTCTCTTCAGTTCTTGTCGCGGCAACATGCTTAGCAGCTCCCAACCCAAATCCAATGTCGCCTCAATGGACCGATTCTCGCCTAGTCCCTGGCTGACGTAGCGCGCCTCAAAGGCATCGGCAAACTTAGCTAGCAGCTTGTCTGTGTCCGTCAAAGCCGCTTCGCCTAAAATCACCGCCAACTCCTTTGCCTCCTTGCCTGTAGCATAGGCGGCATAGAGTTGGTTCATCGTATCCGCATGGTCCTCGCGCGTCTTGCCTGCGCCAATCCCCTTGTCTTTCAGACGCGACAGAGACGGCAGCACATCCACGGGTGGATAGATCCCTTTCCGGTGCAGCTCACGGCTGAGGATTATCTGACCCTCCGTAATGTACCCAGTAAGGTCGGGTATCGGATGTGTCTTGTCGTCCTCAGGCATTGTGAGGATGGGTATCTGTGTGATCGAGCCTTGGCGACCTTTCACTCGGCCAGCCCGCTCGTACAGAGTCGCTAGGTCTGTATACAGATAGCCCGGATAGCCCCGCCGACCAGGAACCTCGCGCCGAGCAGCGGATACCTCACGCAGGGCCTCGCAGTAGTTGGTCATGTCCGTCAGGATCACCAAGACATGCATGTCGAGCTCAAAAGCCAAGTACTCCGCACAGGTCAAAGCTACCCGTGGCGTGGCGATACGTTCGATCGCCGGGTCGTCCGCCAGGTTCAGAAAGACCACAGAGCGTTCCAGCGAGCCTGCAGCCCGGAAATCCTCAACAAAGAAGCTCGCCTCTTCAAACGTGATGCCCATCGCCCCAAAGACCACAGCAAAGCGCTCATCAGTACCTAACACCCGCGCCTGCCTGGCAATCTGAGCCGCCAGCTGAGCATGTGGCAGGCCCGAGGCCGAGAAGATTGGCAGCTTCTGCCCCCGTACCAGCGTGTTTAACCCGTCAATCGTCGAGATCCCGGTCTGGATAAACTCATCGGGGTAATCTCGTGCATAGGGATTGAGTGGCAGACCATTGATATCAAGCCGCTTAACTGCTACGGGACGTGGGGTGTCCCCGCGTGGTTGTCCCAGCCCAGTATAGACGCCGCCCAGCATCTCTGGCGATACCGCCAACTCGATTCCCCTGCCCAGAAAGCGCACGCGGGTAGCCTTGGGGTTGATCCCAGACGACCCCTCGAAAAGCTGGACTAAGGCTGTCGTGTCTTCCACCTCGAGCACACGGCCACGCCGCACTTCCCCATTGGTGTCAATCTCCACCAGCTCTTCAAATGTGACACCGTCAACCCCCTCCACCAGCATCAGGGGCCCAGCGACTTCACGCACATTTCGATACTCTCTAAGCAACCTCTCCGCCTTCTCCCTTCACGGCTGCCACCTGCTTTGTGATGTCGGTATGAAGGGTGGCAAAGGCAGCCTCATCGTTTTCCTCTAGGTACTTCGCCCTGGCAATGGCCTCTCGCACTGGTAGATGCAACAGCTTCTCCAGGCGCACCCCTTGAGCCAGCGCTTCCCGCGCCTCGTGATACCAGGCCAAGATCACTTTGAGCATCCGTATCTGTTTCTCTAAGGACGTGTAGGTATCAACCTCATGAAAGGCGTTCTGGTGCAGGAAGTCCTCGCGAATGGACTTGGCTGCCTCTAGCACGAGTCGATCCTCGGCAGAAAGGGCATCAATGCCGATCAATCGCACAATCTCATCAAGCGAAGATTCCTCTTGCAGAAGGGCCATGCCCTGCTGACGCATGGTCACTGGCTCTTCCCCGTAGTGCTCCCTTAGGTACGTATCGATACGATCCAGATACAGTGAATAGCTGTTCAACCAGTTGATGGCCGGAAAGTGGCGCCTCGCAGCAAGTTTGTCATCGAGACCCCAGAACACCTTGACCACTCGTAGCGTGTTCTGAGTAACTGGCTCAGAAAGGTCACCGCCGGGCGGAGACACAGCACCAACCACTGTCAGGGTGCCAGTGCGGTCTCCTACGATGCGAGCTCTGCCCGCTCGTTCGTAGAAGTCGGCGAGACGTGAGCCCAGGTAGGCCGGGTAACCCTCTTCTCCCGGCATCTCCTCGAGGCGACCTGACATCTCACGTAAGGCTTCTGCCCACCGTGATGTGGAGTCGGCCATAAGGGCCACAGAGTAGCCCATATCCCGATAGTACTCGGCAATGGTAATGCCAGTGTACACAGACGCCTCGCGGGCTGCCACTGGCATGTCCGAGGTGTTGGCGATAAGTACAGTGCGCCTCATCAGTGGTTCGCCAGACTTCGGGTCTTCCAGCTGCGGAAACTCCACCAAGACATCCGTCATCTCGTTGCCGCGTTCGCCACAGCCTACATACACGACGATGTCGGCGTCCGCCCACTTGGCCAGCTGATGCTGCACGACGGTCTTGCCAGAGCCGAAAGGACCCGGCACGCACGCAGCCCCCCCCTTGGCCACAGGAAAGAAAGTGTCGATGATGCGTTGACCAGTGACCAGTGGCTCCGACGGGGCCAGCTTCTCAGCCACTGGCCGGCTTCGGCGCACAGGCCAGCGCTGCAACATCACGATCGGCTCCCTTTCGCCGTTGGGGCGCTCCAACTCAGCGATGGGCTCGGTAATGGTGAAATCGCCTTCCTTGATTGCGGCAATCTTGCCCTGCATGCCTTGTGGGACCATGACCCGATGCTCCACAATACTGGTCTCTTGCACAGTGCCCAGGATGTCGCCTGAGGCCACCTCATCGCCCGGTTTCACGCAAGGAGTAAACCCCCAGCGGCGTTCGCGATCGAGTTGTACAACAGAAATGCCCCTGTGGATACGATCGCCGAAGTGATCACGCAGAGCTGACAACGGGCGTTGGATACCGTCAAAGATAGACTCCATAAGTCCCGGACCCAGCTCTGCCGAAAGAGGCTCTCCAGTGGTGATCACTAGCTCACCGGGCCCCAAACCCGCCGTCTCTTCATACACCTGAATACTCACGCGCTCGCCGCGAATCTCAATAACCTCTCCGATCAGGCCCGCCTCGCTGACACGGCACACGTCGTACATCCTTGCCTCGGGAAGGCCTTCGGCAACTACCAGAGGTCCGGAGACTTTAACAATCCTGCCACCCATGTTCATTCCCCACTCCCAGGCAAAATGTCGACGCCCACAGCCTTCTCTGCCGCCCGGCGCATCTTTTCCATACCAATACCCAGACTGCCCTGGCTTCCCGGGATCAGCACAATGGCTGGCGAGGGCTGATCAGCATACTCATTGATGGTGTCGAGGATGTTGACAGCAGTCGCTTCAGCCACATACACAATAGCGTAATCCTTCTGCACGAGCCGCCGCAAAGCAGCGCGCGCCGCCTCCGAGTCCGAAACAGCTACTGCCTCACAGCCTAGCACCTTAAAACCCATCACGGAGGCCTTATCGCCAAGGACGGCGATCTTCTGTCTAGACATAATCAATGCGCTCCCTCAGCTGCTCCTCGCTCAATCCTGCAGATTTTCCTACGAGGATGAGCCGGATGAGGCGTACCTCGCGCTCTTTGGCCATGAGATAGGCCCAGACAGCTCCCAGACCAAACGGCTGGAACCGCGCCAAGTCGAGGTGCCTCTGGAGAAACCGATCCATCAAACGCTCCATGCCGTAGAGGAGCCCCTCTTTCTGATAGGCTTGCCAGCCTTCCGCCAATAGTGGAGCATATGCCGTACCTACCAGCACCTGAGAAAGCGACTCATAGCGCTCCTGCGGTTCCTCAGCTTCGACGTAGGCCTTAAGAATGTGCTGCGAAGCAATAATGCCCCCTGGAAGCAGGGCGCGAGCAAGGCTATCCTCTGAGCGCCCCGCCACCGCGAAACGGACGTAAGTGCTGAGATTTGTTACATCCGCAAAGCGCACGACCCAACCCCGAAGAAACACTGATTGGGGATGGTCAGTTAGGCTCATGAGGTACTGCTGGTAAAGCGCATCCACTGCATGGTCTATCTCCTCTGGAGCCTCGTAGAGCCGATAGGCACTTACCGCCGCCCGTGCTGCTCGAAGCAGGTGCGCCTTGAGCTCCTTGGAGTCAGTGACATCGTCAGCATCCGTCTCGAGCTCTTCTTCTATGGCCCGACGTGCAGTCTCTTGCAGCCATGCGCGTTCCACGGATGTCCATAGTGGCAGAAGCCTGTCGTCAACAGTCTCCTGCTGAAAACCTGCCTTCAGCAGCATCTTGAGCGCCAGAAAGGCATACCGCGCCACCCACATCCTCAGAAGTTCTGACTGCGGAGCAAAGGACGTAACCGAGGCGTAAACCCGCTGCAACTCAGCGGAGAGCATCAGCTCATAGTCGTCAGTTTCCTCCATGGTAGCCATAGCCGAGGCATACTCTGTATCGGCAAGGACACGCAAACCCGCATGTACGCTTGGCGCAGTGAGCAAGCGCTCAACATCGCCTCTACTGAGCATGCGTTGCTCGAGCATGCGCACCCTAGCGCTTGCATAGGCAAAAGGCACATCCGCCGTATTGCTCATCTGTATAGCTTGAGAGCCAGCAAGCACAAACCTGCCCCCTAGCACGTACTGGAAAAGCCTACCCTAACGGTCGTTCTCAAAGAGAACCCGCGCTATCTCCGGCTCGAGCAGTTCACCTGCGTTAGCCAGCAAGCGCTCCAGCGAGGCATCTACCTCGAAGTCGGCTCCAATAAGCCTGAAGCCCCCCGACATGAAGCCCGCATCAGGTGCTATACGAAGCCGAATGTGATAGCCTTTGGCTATCAACGCCGTTTCTACCTTGCGCAAGAGGTCGTCTCCAAAACGGGAGCGATCTCTCTCGTTGAGTACCACATGGGCCTCGCCTTGATGAGGTACAGCTTCCTGCAAGAGTTTAACCAAGAAGTCCCGATAGCGCTCTTCGGGCAACTCCTCTAGCATGACACCAGCTCTACGCATCGCCTCATCAGCAAGTTCGGCCTTAGCGCTCACACTGATGCGTCGCCGCATCAGTCTCGCCTCAGCTTCCGTGCGGCGGTGAAGCTCCTCAATCTCCTGATCTACACCAGCGAGAATCTCTGCCTTGACTTCCTCAGCCTTGTTCCGGGCAGCAGCCTCGATGGCAGCCACCTTGCCCTCCGTGTCGGTCCGGATGACCTCGATCTCGGCAGTGGCTTCCTCCTGCAGCGTCTCTCTCAGTCTCTTCAGGCTGAACATAAACCTATCCTCTCACAGCTTTAGAGTGGGATTCGGGTGATCATCAGCAAGCTAGCCAAGAACGCTAACACCGCGTAAGTCTCTACCATAGCAGCAAAAGTGAGCGCTTTACCGATCTCCTCGGGGCGCCTGGCCACGATGTTTACTGCTGCCATCGCCGCCTTCGCCTGTTGGTAGGCAGTCCGCCAACCCACTATGGCGATGGGGAGTGCGGCAAACAGGAACATAACACCCTGTTGGATGCTGAGGGCTACCAGCTCACCAAAGACCCCAATGCGCA
This sequence comes from Limnochordia bacterium, assembly GCA_050951545.1. Lineage (GTDB taxonomy): Bacteria > Bacillota > Limnochordia > DTU080 > DTU080 > DTU080. The sequence goes on from JBMNJG010000005.1 coordinate 250,539, forward strand.
GCATGATCATGAAAGCGGCTAGAAAGCCGTAGATACCTTGTGTTCCTGGCAGAGCCTGTAGTAAGAGCACCTGGCCAAACTTGTCGGGGTCTTCAGTGACCACGCCAGCGGCAGATTGCCCCACCCAGCCCACAGCGGTACCGGAGCCGATTCCCGGAAACATGACTGCCACCGCTGCTCCTAGAATTGCAAAGACCGTACCTACGCTGATTTCCATGTCCCAATGGCCTCCTTATGGTCGGGCGCCCATGCGTGTGCTCCCCGATGACCTACTTTTTCGAAGGTGTTGCTACATCTGGTTGTACGACCAAGAAACGATGTCGCTCCGACAGCGGCTTGAATGGCTTTCCCCCTGCCTCCAAGAATTTGGTGAAAAACTCCACATACTGCAACCTGCTGGAGTGCACATAAGCACTGATCAGGTTAATGAGCAGATTCAGGAGATGTCCCACTACCAACAGGGCAATGGTGAGGATCCAGCCGAGAAACGGTATGGCGAACAACCGGCGACCCATGTCGTTGATGACCATGCCAATAACTCCACCTGCCATTCCCAGTGCCAACAGGCGGGAGTACGACAAGGCATCGGACATATAGCCACTCACCCCGTACAGAGAGAGCAAGCCAGACAACAGACGCTTGATCGGGTTCCTCTCACGTCGCCCTTGCGTCAGGACCAAACCTGCCGCCCCTCCAATCGCCAGATAACGAGCGACAAGGCCAGCATGCGGCCACTGGGGCAGGTAGCCAGCCACCAGGAGTAGCACCAGTCCTGTAAGAAAGACGAGCCACAAACCCTGATCGCAGATAGCGTCGAACAGATGACCCTTTCGAATTGAGTCATAGCCCTTAATGGCCAAGCCCGCGAAGATCTGAATCACACCCAAGCCAATGGAGAGGACCAGCAGGGGAAGAGGATTCTCCATGGGGCTAAACCAAAGAGGCGGTATACCCAGCAGGTCACCAAACCAAGACCCCGTAAGCGCTCCGGCGACCACAGTGGAGATACCGCAGATAGCGAGCATGTGCATCAGCTGCAACCCTAGACCCACCGCATTGGCCCGCTCTGGCCAACCAGAGGCTCAGTATGCTAAGCACGATGCCATAGCCTGCGTCCCCGAGAGCCAAGCCAAAAAAGATGAAGAAAAACGGCGCCAAAAAGGGTGTCGGATCCAGAGCGCCTGGCTGGGGCAGACCAGCCACGCGCGTTACCACCTCAAAGGGCCGAATAACGCGTGGGTTCTCAATATCCACGGGATGCGGCTCATCAGGGCCAGGCGGCTCATCTTCCACCACAATTGCCGGAGACACCTCAGACATAGCCAAGCGCAGGCTCTCGATATCACGAAGGCGCGCCCAGCCACGCATCACGAATAGGCGTGAAGTGTAGCCCAAAAGGCTTTTCGTCTCCTCGCGCTCAATATGGTTGCGCAGTTCATCTTCTCTGGCATAAAGAGCCAACCGCTCTTCCACCAGCGTGCTGACAGCGCTAATAGCCTCTTCCTGCTCTGCGGCGATCGTCTGTAACCGCTTCTCGAGCGAAACGATCGTCTCCGCTACTGTTGAAGTGGTGGACGGCAGCACCGCAGGTGTCCAATTCACGTCTCGCAGTGACGCCTGCAGCTGTTCTTCATACTTTCGTGGATAGTACAAGAGTATGGAGATGCCATCGCGCGATTCGGCGATCACCTCATAGCCTGCCGCAGGAGTAACCGCCTCTAGTTCCTGAGCAAACTCCTGTGCATTGTTTACTGCTATCTCACCCAGCTGCACGCGAAACAGTTGGGTATCCGAGACCTCAGCAACAGCAACATCCAAAGCCTGCCAAGGGCTTAACGCCTCGAGATCCTCAAGTATGGTGCTGTATTTCACCTGGAGCCTTCGGAGTCTCTCTTTGAGCTCTTGCGCCTGGGACACAGAGGTCGCGGTATGCTCGCCTGACCCCGCCCAGCGCCGGTACTCGTTTTCCTCAACCGCATAGCGGACGCCTGCAAAAGTCTCAATGACTCCCCTAGGCGCTCGGAAATGCTGATCCAGCAAGTCGAGTGCTGAGCGCACCCGCGCCGCTTGCTCCTCCAATTGCACAAAGGAGTTGCCGCTTGGTGGGGAATCCGTGAACAGTGTAGTGCCCTCGGGCGAAAGGGTCTCCGCAACGTCATCAACCTGCAGCACCTCGAGGCGCTGCAGCGTAGACATGACCGAATCCAGCAGCGATTGGTGACCGACAATGGTCACCCGGCGCATCTCAGCTACTGCCATTGTCGCCAACAACCCTCTCTACAACCAGTCTAGCCGCCTGTAGTACTCGCGCTTCTGCCTGCTGTTTCATGGTGTGTGCCTGCTCTTGGGCTTGGGCTTGCGCCTCAGCCAGGCGTGTCTGTGCCTCTGCCTGTGCAGCCGCCAGCCGTCGCTTACCTTCGGCCTGAGCCTCACCGCGAGCGGCAGCCACGTGGGCAGCAGCCTCTTCTTCGGCCTTTGCCAGCGCCTCAGCTGCCTGGCGCTTGGCCTCCGCCACCTTTTCGAGCATCTCAGCCTCGGCTGCGCGAATGATTTGTAGAGTCTCCAGAGCCATCCAGTAGTACCTCCGCACGGTAATTCCTCTGCCACTTCGAGGAGGATAAGTGATATCCTCCCTTGAGACCGGGATTTCTCAGGTGATCTCCCACCCTCAGTCACACTGTATAGCAGGAGGCCTGCTGCGCTCACACGTAGGATCCCAGCCTCTTGCCCAGCTCCACAAAGTGCCGGAACTGCTCCAGACTCACACTCTGCGGCACGGAGTGATCAGAGCCTAACACGTAACCGCCTCCCACTTTCATAGCCGGGATCACCTGCTCCATCTGCTTCCAAAGCACTTCTGGTTGGTCAAACAAGGCCGCGTTCAACCCTCCGTGAAAGGCTAGGCGGTCACCATACTGCCTCTTGAGAAGCAACGGGTCCATACCAGCCTTTACCTCTATCGGATTTAGCATGTCGATGCCAATCTCAATCAATTCAGGCACCAGCGGGTTGATGTTGCCACAAGAGTGCAGCTGGACTTTCACGCCACGGGCGTGCGCCCAATCAGCTGCCTTGCGGTGCACCGGTTTGAGTAGGTCACGATACATGGCCAGGGAGAAAAACTGCGTACCTTTATAACCCATATCATCGGGCCAGCGAATCTCGTCGAAGTGATACCCGGCCTCCCATACCATTTCGTAGAGGGCCAGATCCAGGTCCAGCTGATGGTTGAAGATATCCGTAAGCCACTCCGGATCAGATACCATGGAGAGAAGGACCCGCTCTGTACCCACCACCCAGGAGTGCGTAACATCAAAACCAAACCACAGATTCGCTGTAATCCAGTGGCCTTCTTTGCGCCACTGGCTGTAATACCGACGAAGCCGTTCCCAGTTCACACGATCCCGGGTGGGTGTCATGCGTGCCTTGGCCTGCTCCCACGACGGGCGATCCATTATAGTGAAGTCAAGAAACTCGGGAACTCCCCCAGCATGAACCCAGTTACGCATGGTGGCGCCCCACGCTGTTGTGTGCACCCGGTAGGCATCAGTCTGCTCAAGCGTTCTAACCTCGTAGCGAGGGCTATTGTCCACTCCAATGCTTGCGAACTTATCAAGACCAAAGTAGTCTGCAAAAGCCACGCGCTCTGGCATGCCTTCCCTGCGCCAGCGCTCGAGCGTAGCGTCCCAGGGAACGTCGGTGATAGGCACCCGGTCAGCCTCCTGATGAGCATACATGCGACTCATCCGCTCATACGTCGACAACTCGCCCACTGTGTAGCCTCCCTCCCCAAAACTGAGGCTGCTAAGTGATCGCCAGCCACTGGTACACATACCCGGCAATGATCGCCCCGCCCAGAGCTACGCTGTAGTAGAGAGTCAGGAAATTGGCCTGAAACAGCGTCCCCAAAATAAGCACTGTGGAGATGTTCGTCGCCGGACCCGTAAGGAAAAAGGCCAAAACTGCCCCGGGACTCATACCCATCTCAGCCAACACCTGCATCAAGGGGATGGCTGCTCCCCCACATGCGTACAGGGGGATCCCAGCTGCAGCAGCCAGCAGAATGGAAAAACGCGACGAAGCGCCGAAAACCCGCATGATCAGCGAGGGCGACATAAGCTCCCGCACAGCCGCCGAGACCACCAACGCCAGCAGAAAGTACCGACCAGCAAACTTGATCTGCATGCCGAAGTTGTACAACCAAGAGCGCGCGCTCTCTTTTCCCTGAAGTAATCCCTGGAATCTGCCGCTTCGTAGGCCGTCAAGTGACTTACGGTAGTGACGCAGAGGCACATCCACAGGCAATGCCTCCTGCTGCCGCAAATAGGCCGCAGGTTGACCCCACCGCTTCTCGCAGCGACCCGCTAGCCAGCCACCCACGATGGCCAGAGTGAAACTGGCCACCATCCGCGCCACGGCCATCCCCAAGCCCATGCCACCTGCAGTCATCGCGAAGATGCCCGGATTAATCAAAGGTGAGCTGATCATAAAAGCAGCTACGGGCGCCAGAGGCGCTCCTTGACGCAACATGATCACCGCCAACGGGATTACGCTATAGGTGGCCAACGGTGAGATCACGCCAAGAATGGCTGCAAAGAGTACGCCGAGGCCCTGCATGCGCTGAAGGCTCTTGGCCAGCGAGGCTGGGGATAAAAACGTGGCAATGGCCGATGTGATGGCCAGCCCCATTACAAACCAGACCCAGAGTCGAGCCCCGAGCGTCCAGGCCCCGTACACAATCTGCCACGAACGCGTTTGCTCCACGATTCTGGCCCAGTACATCAACGACACTAATGCATCAGTCACCCATCTCATGACGGCCTTTTTCTCCTTTAACTGCGCCTGATCACACCGCCCCTGTTCGCCCTGAGTCCAGGCGGTTCCTCCGAGTATACGCCAGTGATCTTGAGGAAACAGCTGGTAGATTGCCTTCGCCAACAGAGCAGGTAGGCAGCCTTTTGCTGGCGTAATGTATGATGAAACCTGACAATAACAAGTGAAAGTGAGGCCAACCTAGCATGTTGGATAGTCCTAGCCAGGCCTTCTCCATCTCCGACAAAATATGCCATAGCGGAGACGTGGTAGCAGACCTGACGGCGCTGCGCATAGCTGGTTTCGACTACATACATTTCAGCACCCGCTGGTTTCAGGCTGAGCCGATGGAGGCAGCGGAGCTAGAGACGTGGGAGCAGGCTCTTGCCCAAACTGGTACTAGAGTCCTCGATGTGCACGGCACCCTGACTCCCAAAGTGAACTTGTGGGCAGAAGATCCCGAGATACGCGCCTTAGCCCTGAAGCTGCTTTTCCATCGACTGGAAGTCACTTATAGGCTGGGTGGCGATGCCATGGTCTACCATGCCCCCAATGGCATTGCCCCTTCAGAAGCGGTATATGAGCGTCTTGTCGACGGGCTGGCCCGCGCCGAAGAGAGGGCCCGCCATCTGGGGCTGCGCATCGCTTTGGAGAACCACTACGATGCGGAACTGACCAATCGCAGCCTGGAGATCTGTTTCGAGCGCTTCGACCCTGATTATGTCGGTTTTACGCTCGACCCAGGGCACGCCAACATGGCCGGCAATCTTGGGTGGCTGTGCCACAACTGCCGCGAACGCTTGACGGTGCTACACCTCAATGACAATGATGGTCACCGCGACTGGCATTGGTTGCCGCAAGATCCACGCGGCAGCGTCAATTGGGATCTCGTGGTGGAGTGCATCGCTGGCAGTCCGTACACGAAGCCACTCCAACTGGAAGTGAACCCTCCACCCAACAGCAATGCCCCTGATTCTGGATATCTCAAAGAAGCGCAGACAGCTGTAGCAGTTCTGAACAGACAGGTAGCTCAGGCACGAGAAAACAGTCCCTCCGCTGCAGTCTGAGCGAGGTACGCGTGTCGGCGGCCAACCACATCACCGGACGAGAATCGAAGGCCGCCGGCATGCCCATACCGCATTATGCGACTTTCAGAGGAACGACTGTCACTACTGCCTGCGCAGCGTACTAGAGAAAGAACTTCAGGCCGCGCACGCGCGTGCCCGCATAGCGATCCGGATAGCGCGCATCAGGAATCCCTGCGGGTACAGGCTCTGCAATCGTCAGATTGAAGGTGCCTTTACGAGTCTCAACGAGCAGCTGATGATTACCCTCAGTTAAGTCAAACAGCAATATGTCATTTGGCATCACGTGACGCCTTGTCACACCCTGGAAATCGTAGACAAGCCTACCATCGATCCACACCCGCATAGGTGTGCTCGAGCCTACCCGCAGTTCTGCCTTCTGGTTTCTCGGGGCATAAAAGTGCGTGAAAGCGTAGTAGTAGCGACTTGAGCGATTCGCGAAAGCCTGACTAATATCGATAAAATCGTCGGATGCATAAAGCTCCTCGGTCCATCCCTCTTGACCCGGTGTAGGCACCGTCTTTGGATCTATCGGCTCTGCCGCCATGTTCAAAGTCCAGAAGCGTACGCTTTGGCCCTCTTTCGAGCGCCCCAACCAAGCTTGGTGCATGATGTTCTTCTGGAACAGGTAACTGGCAGATTCCAGACTCTCGCCTACGACGTCGATACGCTCGAGGTCATTGATGCCCATGCCGATTAGCGCTGCCATAGTCACGTGCGAGATATCGTCGGGGTTGAAGCCCATCAGTCGAGCACATACCGTATCAACGGCCACGCTATCACGCCCGGCGACGATCATGTTGCGGTACAAAGGAGAACCGTTAGCCCTCGTATATGCTCTCTCTAGGGCAGTGATCGCATCGACCACCACATAGTCGATATCCGCCACGGACGCCATGTCCACGATCGTCTTATCCATCACGGCGGGGTTGTGATCAAGTCCGTTTTTCGCCCACCCATACCGTGCTCCAGGAGCGACGCCAATGTTGTTCTTGAGGCTTACTGTGATCCGTGTTCCGTGAATCTTCATCACGGGCACCGAGATCACTTTGTCGGCTTCTTCTACCAATCTGTGAGTCCAGTAAGTATCTTGATACCATCCACCGTCCGGCAGGTGCACCAAGACCGTATCCGATAGCGGCACGTTGAGGTCGCCCAGGCTGACCTTCAGCCCCGGAAGGGAAGGATCCTTTTTCAGCTCCTCCACCATCTCGCGGTATCCGTTCCTACCTAGGCCATCACGCACCTGGGCTTTAGTAACCGAGTATTTGGCCGCAAGCTGTGGATCTATCCACTCACCTGAGCCATCGGCCACGACGATCTCAGCGTCTGGATTTGCCTCATAGACCAGCTTGATGACCGCCCGCACCACACGATTGTCTGTGATAGAACCGCTGCCGGAAGCAGCATCTGTCACCCAGTTGGGCTTGATGAGCACTAACCTATCGTCCGGATCTACTACCTTTTTCATGCCACCTGTCTTCTCGACAGCCAAACGAACCATCTGCTCAATCTGCATCGTGGTGATCCGATTGCCCAAGGCATCCGGGTCCACAGGATTGGGCATGCCTGCAGTATTCGTCCGCACGACAGCCACCGTACTTCTCTCCCAAGGCACTGGCCGCTGCACTTCGGACACCTTGTGGAAAAGCTGGTAGCCTTTCGTCGCGTTATGGGCTACCGTCGAGTGTAGATCAAGCATGAACAAGACGACTATGGCCGCAACAGCCACATAGCGCAGCCAACCTTTTCGCCTAACTGCTTGCCCCATCGTTTACCGCCCTCCTCTCGGCGCTCTGTTGTCTCTTTCGCCGACACGAACGCCCCTTCCTTTCATATCCCGTTCATCCAGAAAAAGGTGTGACTGACACGTTAGGCATACAACGTACTCGCATACGCCCACTCCATCGCCAGGAAAAACGCCTACCATGTGGAAGAGTCTGCTACAGACAATCAGAACTGCATGGAGTTGCTAGATGGGCTTGCACGAATGGAAGGAGTAGGCAAAGGAGCGTGTTCCAAATGAAGTTAAGCCCAAGGCACTGCGTATTGTGGATCCTGATGCTAATCTTCCTGCACTTGTCAGTCGCTGCTGTGGCTGGGGGAAATGCTGTCCAGTTCGTCATCTACGCCTCAGAAGACCGTGTACCGCTCTACCAGCAGTTTTTCCAGGCGTTTGAGTCCAGAACAGGCATTCCGGTGGAGCATCAGCAAGTTCCTGGCTCCCAAGTGCAAAAATGGGAACAAGTCATCACCCGCATCGCCGGAGGCCTATCCCCAGACGTAGTGGGCGGTGTGAGCGTTGAATTCCCGCAATACGCTGCCCAAGGCCTGATCGAGCCAGTTGATGCGTGGCTGAAACGAGACAAAGCCAACACAGGGGTGGTCATGCCTATCTTGATCAACGCCCTGCAGTGGCGAGGGCAACAGTTCATGATGCCCTACGGTGCGTCTGGGGTCTGCATTGTCTATAACATGCAGCTTTTGGATGAAGCTGGTGTGCCGCACCCACCGACTGAGTGGGGCACACCCCAATGGACCTGGGAGAGTTTCTTGGCTGCCCTGAAGAAATTGACCAAACGCGACGCCAGTGGCAACATCACGCAGTACGGGCTCGGAGGTCCACCCTGGGACAGTTGGATCACACTTCCCTACACCTGGGGTGGCGACTGGATCGACGCTGAACTGAAGCGTTTTACGGGTAACCAGCCCGAGGCTCTTGCCTCACTGCAGGCCATGCAAGATATGCGCTGGACCTACCAGGTCATGGGCACCGGAGGTGGGCTGATCGAAGGGCGCTCGGCCATCCTCGGCTGGGGCACCTGGAATCTCAAGGCCATGATGGATAGTCCGCTTCCCTTGCGTATGGCGCCCTGGTTTCGCGTGGGCACTCATGATCCCAAAGGTCCCGTTAACCCAAATGGGCTAGCGGTGTTAGCTTCCAGCAGCAACAAAGACGCCTCGTGGGAGTTTGTGAAATTCGCCACTCTCGATCCAGTCGGCAACCATCTTTTTGCCACTGCTGCAGGTTCGGTACCTGGCACGGGGCAAGCCTACCGCCGCTGGCAAGAGGCGGTACAATCCCAGAAACCCAACCTGAACCCGAGCGCATTCGTCCAGCAAGTGGGCCAATATGGAGCCATCGTTAACATCCGAAAGGTGACCACGTTTAACGACATCAATGCGGTCATGATCCCCGCAGTCAACGACGTGATCAACAACGTGAAGTCACCGACCCAGGCGATGGAAGAAGCAGCGCCTGTGGTCCAAGCCTTGATCGATCAAAGCGCTCACTGAGCTGACACCTGATGCTGGCATCCGCGCTGGCTCATCCGAGGCTAGCGTAGGTAAACAGAGAGGTCGTGTAACCCATGAAGGCAAGAAGAAGCGCACTCTGGTACGTAGCGACGTGTACTCTACTACTCGGAATGGCCCTCTCGGCGGCTTCCCTGGCCGCCCCGAAGGACGTTCAGTTCGTTGTCTACTCCAGTGAAGAGCGCGTGCCGCTCTATCAGGAGAATTTCGACGCCTTCAAAGCGAAGACTGGTATCGGCGTCGAGCACCAGCAAGTTCCCGGCTCACAAGTGCAGAAATGGGAGCAGGTCATCACCCGCATCGCCGGGGGTCTATCGCCGGACGTTATAGGAGCCGTCAGCGTGGAATTCGTACAGTACGCAGCCAACGGCCTCATTCTACCTGTGGACGAGTGGATAAAGAAAGACAAGGTCAACACCAGAGCCATCATTCCCATCTTGGTAGATGCTTTGCAGTGGCGCGGGCAGCAGTACATGATGCCCTACGGCGCATCCGGCCTGCCCCTCGTTTACAACGCCCAGCTTTTTGACGAGGCGGGCGCAGCATATCCTCCCGAGGTATGGGGTAAACGCGAATGGAACTGGGAAACCTTCGTCTCCACTCTGAGAAAGCTGACCAAGAAAGATAGCAGTGGCAATATCACGCAGTACGGACTCGGGGGCCCACCTTGGGACAGCTGGATCACACTTCCCTATACCTGGGGCGGAGACTGGATTGATCCAGAGATGAAGCGGTTTACCGGTACCTCGCCCGAAACGCTCGCCTCCCTGCAAGCCATGCAGGATTTGCGGTGGAACTTTCAGGTGATGGGCACTGGCGGCGGACTCCTCGAGGGACGCTCAGCCATGGTCGGATGGGGAACCTGGAACCTGAAAAGCATGATCAACAGCCCGCTTCCCTTGCGCATGGCTCCGTGGTTTACCGTGGGTACCCATCCTCCCAAAGGACCCATTAACCCCATGGGCCTTGCTATCTTGGCTTCGAGCCAAAATAAAGAGGCAGCTTGGGAGTTCGTGAAGTTCAGTACCGTCGACCCGACAGGAAACTACATGCTGGCCAACGCAGCTGGTGCCTTGCCTGGGACGCCTCAAGCCTATCGACGTTGGCAAGAGTCTTTGCAGGCGCAGAAAGCTGACCTCAACCCGATCGCCTTCGTTCAGCAAGTGGCCGAACACGGTGGTGTGGTCAGCATCCGAAAGACGACTACGTTCAACGATATCAATGCCGTCATGACTCCTGCCGTCAACTCCGTGATCAATAACACCAAGTCGCCCACCCAGGCGATGGAAGAAGCCGCGCCTGTGGTGCAAGCCTTGATCGATCACAGTGCGCACTAACTGACATCGAGCTCTGAGCCGAGGCTCCGCTATAGCGGAGCCTCGACCCAAAGCCCCTGTCGGCACAGCGCCACTTCACTGACTGGAGAGTGATAGGCGATGAAAAGGCACTGGATTGTAACCCTCATCCTTTTGGGGCTGCTAGCCATGGCTGCAAAGGCAGCCTGTGCGAGTAATCTGTTGGTCAACTCGAGTTTCGACACCAACTACAACGGCTGGTCAGCCTGGAAACCAAAAGGACAACCCGAGATCGTAATAGATGACGAAGTATGGCACAGTGGTCCTGGTTCCCTGCGCATCACTGGTCTTACCCCAACCGACCGGGGTTCTGTGGGGCAACGCGTCGTGGTGGAAGGTGGAACCACCTATGTCCTTCGCGTCTGGATGAAGACACAAGACGTGTCGCGCCCAGTCGCTCAGATTCGCATTCAGTTTAACGCTGAGAAGAACGCGAGCGACAAGACACGATCGCACCTCTACATCGGGCGCTTGAGCGGCACCCAAGACTGGACATATCTGGAAGAGAGCTTCATCGTACCTGAAGGCACCGGGACCCTCACAATTGAACCGTTTCTGGATTCGGCGCAAGGCACAGCCTGGTGGGATGATCTGGAATTGGTAGCCGCAAAGAGCGAGCCTCTTGCGCTCATGGATCCCTCGGTACGTGTACTGACTTCGGGCGCGGTGGCTTTGAACTGGGGGGTCCCCACCGCCTACCAAGAAGCCAGCGTACGCTTTCGCGTCTACCGTTCGCCTCTTCCGGATTTTTCTATCACTAACCGCCCCCCAGTTGCCGTCACTGACGATCTTCAGTTCATCGACCGAGACACAAAGCAAGGCCAGACCTATTACTACCGGATCCAACCTTTCTATATGCAGCAAGACAAGGAGCAGATCGGTGATGTATCCTACGCATTGAAGGCAAACGTCGGCTCCGTCACTGCCGTTGCACCTCCGCTCGCTTTCTTCGCTGACTGGGACGCGGGTCAAGCCAGGCTCACCTGGGATCTGGATACCAGCCGAGCTCGGCAGATACGCCTGGAGCGCCGAGTGCTGGACGCCGATGGCCAAGGCGACTGGGAGCCCCTAGGAGTTGCCTCCGCTTGGGCATCTGAGTACATCGATAGTCACCTGCCTGCTGAGGCATTGGAGCTTGTGAGCTACCGCATCACAGTCCTGGGACCCGATTGGGAGGAGACAGCACCCATGGTAAGCCCGTTAAGTGGCTTTGTCCCCACACTACCTCTCGCGGCATCCGCAGATGAACACCCGCGTCTGTTCGTCACAGAGCAAGACATTGACAACCTCAAAGAAGCAGCCAAGACCAACATGGGCCTCAAGATGCTCCTCGAAAGCGAGATCATCACTCCAGCCCGCTCTGTGACTGCCTCGGTCACCGCCAGTGGTGTGATATTACCCGTAAAAGACGATAACTCCGGACACTCCTCGCTGGCTCGTCGGGCACGCAATGCAGCGCTCGGCTACGCTTTCTCCGGCGACTTGTCGATGGCCGCAGCTGCCAAAGAGATTCTCTTGGCCTATGCCGCCAGCTACAAGCAGTACCCGCTTCTCAGCACTTATGATGGACACGTGACCTACCAGACTCTGAACGAATCGCCATGGCTGATCGACATTGCTTGGGCCTACGATCTCATCTGGAATAGCGGCTTGCTGTCCGCCGACGATCGGCGGGCCATTGAAGATGATCTACTCTGGGAAGGCGTCCGGGTGATCGACCGCTATGACAAAGGGCTATCAAACTGGCAAGCTTGGCATAATGCTGGTATCGGTGCCGTGGCTTTCCTGCTGAACGACCAAGCCTGGATCGACGAGATCCTCACAGGCAAGCAGAGCTTCGCGGTTCATATCCGCGATGGCATTCGAGCCGATGGCATCTGGTGGGAACAGGCCATAGGCTACCACGACTACACGCGCAGTGCCCTCACTTTCCTGGCAGAGATGGCCTATCGTCATGGCTACGACTTGTACAGTTTCCATAGCCATGGCAAATCCCTGAAACTCATGTTTGATGGGCCCATCCACCATGCCTTCACCGATGGGCTGCATCCTGTCGTGGGGAACACCAGCTTTGGCTCAAGACTCCGCTTTGACTGGACCTATGGTCTCGCCGCCCTGCACTATCAAGACCCGAAGTACGCAGCTCTGTGGAAAGCCACGATGGGTGGGTCGGGCAGTATTCCCTCGGTGTTTTTCCTACAGGCGCTTCAGGGGCTTGACGTCGGAACACTGAGCCATGGTACAGGCCATTTTGCCCCAGCAGGCATGGAGATGGCTGGCAGTAGCCTTTTCGCCGATACTGGCATGGCTGTACTGCGTGGCGGAGGCCTGGAGGCTGCTCTGCTCTACAAGCCGCATGGGACCACGATCGGTCATCAAGCCGCAGACAACCTCACCCTCATGCTGGAGGGCCATGGGGGCCGCTGGCTCCCGGGCACGGGCAGTCTCGATTACGGCCGTGATGAGCAAGGCACCTGGTACAAGCAGACTGTGGCCCGCAACGGCGTTGTCGTCGACGAGACCTCGCAGTATCCGCAAGGCACTGGCACAGCGATTTTCGCCTCAGACAGTGGTCGCTCCTCAGCTGGATCTCTCCTTCACTTTGTGGCGTTGCCATCTGTCAGCGTCGCCGCGGCTGCTACGGACAGCGTCTATGGCGGAGTGCATATGGAACGAACCATTCTGCTTAGTTCACCCTACGTCATAGATCGCTACCGAGTGACATCCGATCAGCCGCACACCTATGACTGGGTAGCCCATGTCGAGGCGCGTCCGAGCTCAATCAGTATAGACCAGCAACTACAAGACAAGCCCCTCGGTACCCAGGCCGGATACCAGCATATCACGGCAGTCGAACGCGGTGAGACCGCTGACACCTGGCACGCCGTATGGGAAAGAGGCGGCAACAGACTGCAGCTCTTAATGCTGGGTAACGAGCCGACACAGGTGATACGCGCCAGCGGTTACGGAGCTGGCCTCTCGCCTCGACCGCTGGTGATAGCCAGACGTCAAGCCGAAAACACGGAGTTCCTGACCGTCATGGAGTCCTTCGAAGAGCAGCCGAGTGTCCGCCTTGTAGAGCCTCTGAGACTGACTAAGGGAGCCGACGATGGCATCCGGTTACTGCGCAATGTAGCAGAGGACCTTGTAGTGGCAGACGAGCTCGTTTGGAGCACAGAGGATGAACTGATGGAAGTGGGCGATGGAAAACGCGCCCGAGGTCGGTTAGCGTTCTTCCGAGCTGGCACGAACGGCGAGGTCGAATCACTTCTACTGCTCGCTGGTACACTAGTGGAGGCGGCCGATTTACGCGTCACCTCGACGCTACCTGCTGATCTGGCCGTTGAAAAAGCGCCAAATGGAATGCTTGCTGTGGCGCAAAACAGTGACGGCGCCCGAGCTTTGACGGTACAGGGAGCTGCTAATGCAACCCTGCGGCTATTCCAATGGACCAGTGACGACTCTGCCCCGCGCGAGGTGACCTTGGCTCGCCATGCCGATGGTGTCAGCTGGCAGGCAGAGGCGGGAGTAATCTACTTCCTGGGCACTGAGACCCCCAGTGCCGACTGGCTCGCTCGTTTCCATGTACGCATTCAACCCTAGGATAGGAAAAGGAAATCGACATGAACGTCGAACAACACAGAGTAACAGAGCACAGCGCAACGACGCTAGATGCCTGGGAAAGCGAGGATCACAGCCTTGAATGAAGTACGTTTGGCCATAGTAGGAGCTGGCGGTATCGCCCAGACCCATGCCCGCGGCTTGAAGCAAGTCAAGGGAGCACGGGTAACCACTGTAGTTGACATGATCCGCGATCGTGCGGAATCTCTCGCTGAGAAGCTGAATGCGGACCACGTCTACGAAGACATCGATACGGCCCTTGACGCAGGCGGCTTCGACGCCATCGACATCTGCCTACCGACCTATCTGCATGCCCCAGTGACCGTTGCGGCCGCCAACCGAGGTTACCACGTCCTATCCGAAAAGCCGATGGCCCTTACCCTCGAGCAAGCAGACTCCATGACTGCGGCTGCGCGTCAGAAGGGCATCGTGCTCATGATTGCCCAGTGCCGCCGCTATGACAACTACTGGGGTGCCTTTCGCCAAGCCGTACAAGACGGTGTCATCGGTAGGCCCGTGCTGTGGCGCTCAATCTCGGCCGGTCCTGGTCCACACCAGCCCTGGTACTTCGAGCGCGATGAGGGTGGTGGCCCCTTGATTGATGGTGCTATCCACAACTACGACTTCGCCCGAGCCATTTTCGGAGAAGCGCGCTCTGTGTACTCGGCCGGGCAGCAGTTCAACCTAAAGAATACCGCCCTCGACACTGGCAGCACCACCATCCGCTTTGCCAGTGAGGACGTACTGCTCCTCTCCTGGTCTTGGGGAATGCCGCAACAAGTGCGTAGCTCCTTCCAGGACGTAATCGGACCAGAAGGTGTGCTCTACCTAAGCCAGCCCGCCCATGCGCCCAAGCCAACCGAAGAGATCCCGCCAAACACGGGTTATCTCGTGGTACAGCGCCCGGGTGGCAGCTTCGAGTACATCTACTACGAGAAGAACGACATGTACGCAGCGGAGATCCAGGCTTTTGTCGACGCCGTACGAGAAGGACGTCCGAGCCCCTTGGGTCCCGAAGACACCAAACGCAGCCTCGCTATCGCTACAGCCGTGTTAGAGTCAGCGGCTACGCGTCGGCTCATCTGCCTCTAGATCGTATCAGCGTGGGCAAGGAAGACTCTAGCTTCCCTGCCCACGCTCCTTACACATCCACTTCCGACCCTGCAGATCGCTATCCAGAGAGGATTGGCTATGAAGAACTTCTTTGCAGCAATGGTCGATGCGCCGCGTGCCTACGGCATGATTCCCTTCTGGTTCTGGAACGATGCTCTGGATGAGCAGGAACTCTTGCGTCAGCTGCATGCCTTTCACGCTGGTGGACTGGCAGGTGTGATCATCCATGCGCGTGTCGGTCTGTCGCCAGATGTAGGATACCTGAGCGACACATATTTCCATTTCGTACGTGTAGTGGTCGATGCCTGTGCTCAGCTAGGGATGAAGGTCATCCTCTACGATGAAGGCAGCTACCCTTCCGGATCAGCTTGCGGAGCTGTAGTGAAAACGAATCCGGCGTATGCAGCCCGGGGCCTTGCTCTGACCAAACGGGAAATCGAAGGGCCTTCGCGCATCTACTGGCGTCCCTCAGTAGGGCGCTCATTATTGGGCCGTCTACTGTGCGTAGTTCTGGCTCGCCGCACAGAGGAAGGGGTCGATCCTCACACTCTTCGCCTGCTCGACATCGAGACCAAGGGCCTAGTGCGCCTTGACGTTGACGAAGGTAGTTGGTTGGCCATGGCCGTTTTTGATGTCCCGAGCGGAGGGACCATTCGAGGGGTGCTGCCTGAACACGAGGACGGCAGTGCTACGGCACCTGCCGCTGGCGACATCCTGAATCCAGAGGCGGTGGCCACTTTTATTCGTTTGACCCATGACCAATACGCCCGACATCTGGCTGAGCACTTGGGCTCTACAGTGATTGGAATGTTCACCGACGAGCCGAACCCCCTAGGCCGAGGGAGCCGTAGAGGCCTCCATCCCTACACGCCCGGATTCGAGGAATGGCTGGCCGCTTCCATGGGCACGACAGATATTCGTCCCTGGCTGCCCGCTTTGTGGGTCGACTACGGCGCAGATACCGCTGCCTTCCGCAGACACTACGCACGCGGCGTCGGTCAGCGTCTTCATGAGGTCTTCTATGAGGCGCAAGCGACCTGGTGCCAAGAGCATGGACTGGCTCTTACCGGGCATCCGAGTGCCAGCAATGACATGACCTCCTTGCGCAGCTTCCATTGGCCTGGTCAAGACGTCGTCTGGCGCTGGGTAGCGCCTCACGATGACAGCAACCTGGTCGGCGCACACAGTGTCACTGCCAAGGCCGCTACCAGTGCTGCTCGAGCCAAGGGCGCCAAGCGAGTGGCCACGGAACTGCTGGGAGCCTTTGGTTGGCAGCTTTCCATTGATGAAGCGAAGTGGCTGATCGATTGGCATCTCGCGCGCGGAAATAACCTGTTTATCCCACACGCCTTCTTCTACTCTGTGCGTGAGGGACGCGCCTACGAAAGCGAACCCGACCTCGGAATACACAACGTCTGGTGGCCACACTTTCAGACGCTCACCGCCTACACCCGACGTATGTCATGGGTGATGAGCGATTGTGAACACCTGTGCCAGGTTGCCATCGCTGGCCCCGGTTATGATCTTCCGTGGCAAGCGGCTCGGGTACTGTATGAGAACCAGATTGATTTTCTCTATTTGAATGATGAGGCGCTTATTTCGGCCTCGATTACCGCTGAGGGTCTGCATGCTGGCACTCAGACCTACAAGTTGGTGATCATCGAGGGTGAGATCGCGCCCGCGGCCCAGGAGAAGCTGCGGGAGTTTGTGCAGCTAGGAGGCCATGTTGTGTACGCAGACGCGGAGACTGATCTGCTGCTTCAGATCCGCTCAGTCTTGCCTCCCGATATCCTCATACAGCCAACGGCAGCCAATCTGCGAGTAATGCACGTACGCAAGGACGCATACCATCTATACGCATTGTTCAACGAAGGCGAGGCTCCCATTGAGGGCACTCTCGAAGTGTCAGTAGTAGGCTCCGCTGAATGGTGGGATCCTCTGCGGCAGCACCGCTGCCCGGCCCACATCCGTGTCAACCACAGTGAGGGGCACATGCAGCTGCCTATCGCTCTCGAACGCCGGGAAAGCCGCCTGCTAGTCGTAGATCCCTCATCATCACCTGAACCGGAGTCCAAACCAGTCTCGTTATCTCAGACGAAGGTGCAAGACTTGCCCGCATCATCGTGGGCGGTCAGCGATGCCGAGGGAAGAGACGTAGAGGCACCAACGCTGGGTGATTGGACGTCGGTCAGGGAACTAGAGCGTTTCAGTGGTACGCTGGTCTACCGTACGACAGTCAACCTGCCACAGCACCCTGACCGTGTACAAATCGACCTCGGTAAAGTGGGGGAGACAGCCACGGTTACTGTCAACGGTACCATGGCCGGACAGAGCCTGTGGGCCGCCCATCGGATCGACACACCAGGCTCCCTATGGCGAACGGGTGTCAATGAACTCCAAGTGGCAGTGACCAACTCGGCAGCCAATTTCTATGAAGGCGCTCTGCTTCCCTCAGGCTTGATAGGGCCAGTGCGCCTGCATCTGTTTTTGTCGCAGGTGAGATGAGCCCGTGAGAAAAGAGTTTCTGATCGGTTGCTCCACTGCATTGTTGGTTATGGTGCTATCGGCGACACTCGTCGTGGGCTTCCTATGGCATCAACAGACTCTGCAGGTTGTGCGGGTACACGTGCCAGTCGACGCACTACCATCCGCTTGGCACGGCACCCGCATTGGGCTGATATCGGATCTTCACATCGGTGCCCACATGAGTGCTGCCCGAGTAAAGCAGGTTGTTCGGCGCCTTAATGCCCAGAAACCTGATCTAGTCATGATCGCTGGGGACACCGTGGATGCCAAGGTGACCCAGTCAGCCGAGGCAGCACCAGCGCTACGGGCCTTGCACGCCCTGGAAGCACCACACGGTGTGTACCACATCCTCGGCAACCACGATACACGCCGCGCTAAACTATGGCGTCCGCTACTGCAGGAGGGGGGCATACGAGTTCTCGAGAACGAGCATGTGCGACTGCAAAAGGCTGGCGACACTCTGTATCTAGTAGGGCTAGCTGATGCTTTGAACGGTCGCCTCGACGCTGACCGGGCCTGGCATAGCATACCGAAAGAGGCTTGCGTGATCGCCGCTGTGCACGAACCCGATGCCGCCGATGACCTGGTAGGGCGCCCTCTCGCCTTGCAGCTCTCCGGGCACAGCCACGGCGGTCAGATTGTCCTCCCCTTCAGCAGACCACGTTCGCTGCCCCCACTGGGCCGAAAGTACCCCTCGGGGCTTTATACAACCGAGGCAGGTCACCTAGTCTATACAACCCGTGGTGTTGGCACCTCTCAGATCCCTTTCCGTCTCTTTGCCCGCCCAGAGATAACGATTATCACCCTGCAAAGGGAGTAGGCCCCCTTACAGACACCCTCTACGCTTGAATATCATAGCAGGCCACCCAACGCCGCTCCAAATGACAGCGTATGCGCAGCTGCAGGGCACCCGTGGGCCGAAACTCCAAAAAGGCCGAGTGACTACCCGGGCTACGTAGCGACTCTAGTGCTGAAATGTTGTACTGCATGATGTCATGGCCAGCCACACAGTGCTGGCGTTCCCACGGACAGGCCTTGTTCCATACTAGGTCACCTATGTGCGCGTGCCCATAAAGGTGGCAGCGCACGGTATCAGGAAGGGGCAGTAGCTGTTCGAGCACTGAGCTTGGACGTTGACCCCCCGGAAAAGCATAATGACAGACAGAAATCACAGGTAGGCTCGAGGCGGCCATCTCACGGCGCACAGCCTGCCAGAGTTCCTGCCTGTTAGGGTACCCTTCGGGCCACTGTTCGGGTCGCTTGTGATGCGTGGCGATCCATTCACCTGAGGGATCGGCCTGGTCACTAAAGAAGAAGACCTGATGGCCACACCACGGTTCACTGAAATAGAAATCGCGCGGACTGCTTGTCGTCACCCAACCTGCCCTGTCCCTAACTTGCTCATGAAACGGGAACCTGCCTTCGCCACGGATGCGGCAATAGTCTTTCTCGTGATTGCCCATTACGTAACGCATCGGCACACCCAGTTGCTCATACAGTCCGACAACGGCCTTGGCTGTCTCTTCCAGGGCTGGCAGCTTCGACCCCACTAGCACATCGCCCAAACACCAGGCACCTACGAGCGGCAGGTTCAGTTGCTGCACATCGTCGATCGCCTGCATCAGTACCGAACGTGCCACCTCAGGGTCCTCGAGTTGTAGGTCAGAACTAATCCACACATAACTCAACAAGTACGCCCCGCTTCCCGTTCACAGATCTGCCTCACCCTGTTCTACGGGCGGTCATTTCGCACCTGCTTGCCTCCACTGCGCGCACAATGTCGTTCAGCATTGCACTTCAGGGTTTCAGCTGAGTGTAGGATTCGAAATGATGAATGGCAAAGCCAGCGAACGAGGGATACTGAACCAGCTCTTCGGCCGCTTTGGCCAACTCCTCTTCCATTAAGGCGCGGCCTTCCTGGAAAAAGGTGGTGGAAGGCGGATCGCCCTTGACGTCCTGGGTGTTCACCCCAACGTAGACGATCTTGCCCAGGCGGTCGGCCACTTCGATCTCGCCTAGCGCGTCGCGGATGACACGTGCAGCGCTGTCTCGATAATCCATCAAAGCTACATAGTCTGAGGCCGCCTGCAACGGTTCGTTGATGAACTGGTACTTCTCCTTATCCAACCAGATCGGTATCGCCAGACCAAACACCAGCTGGAGATGAGCACGATCATCAAGGAAATGGCGCACCCTCTGGGTCATCCCGATCCAGCCCTCAAACAATTCAGGCGAGGGCCACTCAGCCAACAGATATGGCTCCACATCCAGCTGCAAACCGTCAAAGATCCCAGATGGCAGCCCCTCGACGACAGCGCTCGTCTGCCATCTGGCGAGGTCATCGAGAAGCTGGTCAACTGAACGATAACCCTCTGGAGTAGCCCATTTCTTGTCGCCAGCCAAAAGGTCAACCACGAGGCCCCGTTCGTGGGCCTGCACAAGAAACGATCGCAGCGCTGCCCGCTCACTAGCTGGTGTCTCGACGCGTATGGCCCATGTCGCAGCCAAGAAAACCCTTGTCAGAGGTGGGTTTCTGGCCGCAAACGCAAAGAACGCCTCTCTCGCCTGTGCATCAAGAACAATGCTCCTAGTCGCTTTCCATATCCAAACCGCCCGCCCCGGGTACATCCGCCCCATCTCGCCGGATGACGCACTCTGAGCCAAGGCCACATGAGTACAAGCGATCAGCAAAGCCAGCATGATGGCGCTGACTTGTCCCAAGCAACGCCCCATCACCACCCGCATCGATCACACCTCTTTCGCAGGCAGGTACAGACAGAGTCTGTACCTGCCTCGTATACCGCTTACCTTGCCAAGAGCTGAGCAGCCTTCGTGTTCATCTGCTCAAGGAAGGTCTCCAAGGGTGTTTTCTTGCTAATGACGTTGGCGAACCCGGCTTTCCACGCGCTGGCTGTCTCCAGAACGCCTGGGCCAGCTGGGTTCGGGACGTTGCCCGACTCCAGAGTCGACTGCAGAGCTATGTGGACCATCTGACGCTCCACGCCAGTGAATCCCAGTCTCTCCAGCCAGACCCCCTGGAGTTTGCGCGAAGCAGGAATCCACCCATGCACATTCGCATACTCCAAGGCGCGTTGTCGGTTAAGATGGACAAACGCCAGCCACTCCCACGCCGCATCAATATGCTGTGAGTCTTTCATGATCTGCCAGCCGCGCACCTCGGCCACTGTATAGCGATTGCCTGCAGGACCAGTAGGCCAAGGAGATACACGGAAGTCTATCGGCGAGCCTCCTAGACGGATTCTGGCTAACTCCACGGAGAAAGGAAAGATGCCAATCCAGCAGAAACCAGCCTTCCCGTTGATGAAATTGTTGTACTTCGTAGTTCCGAGGTTCGTATCAAGGAGATCCGCAGCGAACTGCGCCCCGGCGATCACCGATTTTCGCATAAAGTTAGCAGTTGTAGGTGCATAGTGCGTGTCATAAGGGAGGCCTCCAGCCTGTTGCATGAAGGTGAACGTACGGTTGATGTCGTTGCGGCCCATGTTCCCCCAGATGTCGATGCTGCCATCCGCATTGGTGTCCCGGGCTATCTTACGCACCATGCTCATCATCTCATCCCAGTTCCAGAGCACCCCCATATCGGAGGGATCAGCGGCACCGGCCTGGAAGAGAAGGTCGCCATTGAAGGCCAGAATATTGGCTCCCATCAGGGCGGGTAGGGCAAAAACCGTCCCGTCACTCCACGTGCTGGATGCCAGAGCCACCGGAGCAATGTCCATCTCCTGGTAGCGGGAATCTTTGGCCATGTAGGGGCGCAGGTCAAGAAACTGCTTGCCCTCAGCCATGGTGGAAGCGATGGCAGGGTAGAACTCGGTAACGTCGGGCGGTGCCCCACCAGCTAGCATGACTTTGACCTTCTCCTCGTATTCGGGGCCCTCTGGTCCAGTCGTAATATCTACGCTGATATGTGGATTCTCAGTGTGAAACTCCTCCGCCAGCTTCTGTAGGATCTCTAGTTGGTTCGCACGAGCATTAAACTTGTAGTGATGCAATGTGATCGCCTTCTGCTCAGCAGCATGTGCGCCGGCCATACATGCCAAACACAAGACCCAGATCGTTACTAACACTGGTAGGCATCGTCTCATTTGCATTGCCGTCCTCCTCGCTGAAAAATCCCTCTGTGCTACATAGTGACACAAGCGACCCTTACGGCACTGCCCTATCCGGCGGCATCAGCGAGGCGTGTGTCCTGATGACGCCCTGAGCACGACTGAACACGGCAGTCTGATCACAGTGCTGGGCATGTCCGCCGTGACCTCCACTGTTGGAGGGGGTCCTCCTCTCCTTCGCTCTTTTCCGCGCTCCCACATAAGCTGAACCAGAAGCTGCGCAGCCTGAGAGCCAGCCTCTGCCATAGGCTGATCTATGCTAGTCAACGCAGGGCTCACATAGCGACTGGCCGAGATGTTGTCATGCCCCACGACGGCCACGTCATCAGGTACCACCAAACCTCTCGCGCGACAGGCCCGCAAAGCCCCAATCGCCAGGTAGTCATTGCAGCAGACAATCGCCGTCGGGTGCTCATCCAGGTCTAGCAGCTCCAGGCAGCGGCGATAGCCCACCTCCTCACCGATCTCTTCGCCAAAAGCTCCGGTGCGAAGCAATTGTGCATCCATGGCCACCCCAAGGCACTGATGAGCCTTCTGAAAGCCCGTTAGTCTGTCGCGGGATGCTCGAATCACTCCTGGTCCCTCTATAGGCAAGTGGATACAGGCTATGCGCCTATGCCCCATCTCCAGCAGTTGCTGAGTGATGTCATAGGTACCGCTCACGTTGTCAATAAGCACTGAGGGAACCCGCACATCTGAGGATAAACGGTTCACCAGAACCACTGGTATGTCGTACCTAAACAGCCGGTCTACGGGTAGCTGTTCGTTACATCGCGAAGAGAGGACGTAGACAACCCCGTCTACCCGTTTGGCTGCCAGCACCTCTGTGCTGCGCAGAAGGCGTTCAGGGTCGCTGTCGGTATTGCAGAGAATCACGTTGTAGCCAAACCTCATGGCCGCCCCTTCGACACCCTTGATGGCAGACGAGAAGGGTGCTCTTACCACGTCGGCTACCACCAAGCCAATCGTCCAGGTGGCCTGAGCTGCCAGACTACGAGCTATACTGTTTGGAGTGTAGTCCAGTGCTTGAGCAGCGGCCATGACACGCTTACGCGTGGCCTCAGAGATGCGAGAGTCCTTGCCGCTAAGCACATATGATACGGTTGCCGCCGATACTCCCGCTTTGCGTGCAACATCGCGCATGGTAACACCGCCCAATCCATCACCTCCCTCTGCTTAAGCGCTTAACCTAGTATGGTCCTTCGCTACTGACTCAGAGACTCCTTCTTCGCGTAATCGACACGTAGTGCGTTTTGGGGAGCACAGTCGGAGTATAATGACATCTGGGTGCCCATCAAGAGTGATTTCGAGGCTGCCCACTCAGACATCCAAATCGATCTCATGCACGTCCCAAGCAGCATGCAAGAAAAGATGATCAGTATGGCCCTGGGCGGTCAGATCGTTGATGTATGGATGAGCAATGCCGATACCGCCCTGACCTACTATACGGCTGGTATGACCAACGATCTGAAGCCCTTCATAGAGAAAGACAGGACGTTCAACGCCGACCGTTTCTTCCCAGCCGCCTTAACGGCCTACGCTCGTGGTGGCGTGCAGTACGGCCTGTCCAGTCATTTTCAGGTGACAAGCACCTGGTACAACAAAGAGCTGTTTGACCACGCTGGTCTCTCACACCCTGCTGACAATTCAACATGGGCCCGCTTCCGAGATGACGCCAAGAAGCTTACGCAAGACCGCAACAACGACGGACGCACGGACCAATGGGGCGTAGTGATACCCTTAGGTGCCGAATCCCTATCGCCCTGGATATTCTCTGCAGGAGGCAACTGGGTCGATAACGCTGCTAATCCTACCCGATCTGCAGTCAGCGACCTTGCGACCATGAAGGGTTTGCAGTTCATACAGGAGCTAGTCACCCGAGATGCAGTAGTGGAACCGGGCTACGGCAATGCCACGCCGTTTTTCGAGGGCCGCGTGGCGATGTACTCCTACTATGCGGTGGCCCAGCGGATGGCTAGCTACGCCACGTTTGACTACAACGTGGCTCGACTGCCGGCCGGACCAGCCGGGGCCATCAATGCAGTAGTACCCGGCGGTCTAGTCATGGGCAAGACCAAGCATCCACAGGAATCTTGGGAGTTCATGAAGTTCTTCTGCCAGAAAGGGGCCTTTAGCTACAACACTGTGCCAGCCTATCTGCCTATGGCCCGCAGCAATCGCTGGCCCTTTGTGCCTGTACCTAATGACTACAACCGAGCAGCCTTTGTGGAGGGAGCTCTTTCAGCCCATCCGCAGACCATCAAGTCCACGAAAGTGGCAGAGATCCTTAGGGCCATCAACCAAGTGGTGGTGCCAGCCCTGCGCGGACAAGAGTCCCTGAGCACAGCCGTAGCCCGCGTGGACCCGCGGATCAATGCCATCCTCAACGATTAGGCTAGGCTCACGGACACTTCCTCTCGTCAGCCGAACCCCTAGAATTGCGCCTACGCCAATTCCCGAGTGCCCTACTCTGTGTGGGGCACTCGTCAGTTAGGGGTTATCTGGCTGCGCAAACATTTCCTCCGCAGCTATTGACAGGTACCCCACCAGCATCTAGAATAATCGTTAGCTGGCTAATCAATTTGGTGGGGGACTCTTATGGCCCGCGATGACGCACTAGGGTTTCTGATAGGAAGGGCATTGCGCCTTCACCATCAGCGTAGTCATGAGCTGATGGCTGACACGGACCTTCATCCAGGGCAGATGCCGATCATGTTTGCCCTCTGGCGCCGAGATGGGCAAGCACAAAAAGACCTCGCTCATAGGCTCAACCTTTCCCCCGCCACGGTCACCGTGACAGTGAACAGACTGGAAAAGGCAGGGATCTTGGAGCGCAGCAAAGACCCAGAAGATCAGCGCATCTCTAGAGTCTATCTGACCGAGCGCGGCCGCGACCTGCACGATACTGTCGTGGCTTGTTTGCGCGCTACCGATGCAGAGTCTCTAGCAGGCTTCACACCAGAAGAGACGGCTGAACTGAAAGAGTATCTGTCGCGAGTAAGCGACAATCTGAAGCGAGCCTCGCATCGCTAGATGCCACGGCCGGATATCAACGTTGATGATGCTGGGAGTGAATAGAAAACTATGGTGAAGCTCTCCTCCTACCTCAAACCATACTGGAAAGCAGCTGTAGCTGCACCATTGCTGATGATGGTGGAAGTGATCATGGACCTCATGCAACCCACCTTGATGGCCACCATCGTGGACGAAGGTGTCTTTGCCGGAGATGTCGCTTTGATTGCCCGTATGGGCGGCATGATGATCGGCGTAGCTCTGATAGGTGCTCTGGGAGGTATTGGCTGTACCTACTTCTCGAGCCACGCCAGCATTGGCTTTGCCACCGACCTGCGTCAGGATCTCTTCGACAAGGTACAGTCATTCTCGTTTAGCAATCTGGACAACTTCGCGCCTGCATCGCTGATTACCCGACTGACAAACGACGTTACGCAGGTGCAGCACGTGGTGCTAGCCATGATGCGCATGCTTGTCCGCTCACCTTTGCTCTTTCTCGGAGGCACCTTGATGGCCATAAGCATTAACGCCAGACTGGCCATGATTATTCTCCTCGCCCTGCCGATCCTGAGCGTAGCCCTTTTCGTGGTGTTAACCAAGGGCTTTCCTCTCTTCGCCGCAGTCCAGACTAGACTCGATCGCGTCAATGAGGTGATGCAAGAGAATCTCGCCGGTGTGCGCGTCATCAAGGCTTTTGTCCGCGCCGACTATGAAAAGGACCGGTTTGCCGAAGCGAACGAGGGTCTGATGCGACACAGCGTGAAGGCCGGGCGGCTTATGGGCATCATGAACCCCATTATGATCCTCGTCATGAATTGCAGCATTGTCGCCGTCTTGTGGTTTGGCGGTAGGCAAGTGAACACGGGTAACATGCAAGTCGGGCAAGTGATGGCATTTGTCACTTATATGAGCCGGATTCTCCACGCCCTGACAATGGCGGCCTTCTTTTTGATGAATATCTCGCGCGCCAAAGCCTCCGCTGACCGCCTTCGCGAGGTACTCAATACCGAGATAGACATCCGTGACAACCCCGGAGCCTCGACAGCACCTATTGAGCAGGGACGCGTGGTTTTCGAAGACGTCTCCTTCCGTTACGAAGGAGCTAGCGGTCCTCCAGTGTTGAAGGGCATCTCCTTTTCCGCCGAACCCGGAGAGACCATAGCCATTCTGGGTTCCACAGGCTCCGGAAAATCCACCCTCGTGAATCTGATCCCGAGGTTCTACGAGGTGAGTCAAGGGCGAATCACCATCGACGGCACTGATATTCGCGATATTTCGTTAGCCACGCTGAGAGGCAGTATTGGCATGGTACTGCAGGAGTCGATCCTGTTTTCTGGTACGATTCGGGAAAACATCGGCTGGGGTGATGAGCAGGCCTCTGACGAAGAAGTAATCGCCAGCGCGTCAGCAGCTCAGGCCCATTCCTTTATCAGTTCCTTCCCAGACGGTTACGAAGCCCAGGTTAGACAGGGCGGCGTCAATCTCTCTGGTGGGCAAAAACAGAGGCTGGCCATCGCTAGAGCGCTGCTCAAGAAACCGAAGATCCTGATACTCGATGACAGCACCAGTTCCGTCGACATGGGAACCGAAGCTCGTTTGCAGGCTGCATTGAGAGAACGGATGGCCGACTCCACGTGCTTTGTCATCGCTCAACGCATCAGCACCGTCCTCGATGCCGACCGAATCATCGTTCTCGAAGATGGTCAGATTGTGGGCATGGGCTCACACGAGGAACTGATTCGCTCATGCCATGTCTATCAGGATATCTATCATTCCCAGTTGGGCCGAGAGGAGGCCGTCTGATATGGCAAACCGCAGTGATGACCGCCGACCTTCATACGGTTCAGACAAGTATGCGCCCGTCCGTCCTGGTGGCCCAGGTCGGCCCGGTCGACATGGCAGAGGCCCCATGGGAATGATGGGACCCAAAGAGAAACCCAAAGACGCTCGGGGAACGTTGCGTCGCTTGTGGCACTACCTCGGCAGGCAGAAATGGGCCCTACTGCTCTCTTTCTTCTTAGTCCTGGGCAGCTCGCTTGTCAGTTTGATCAGCCCCCTGTTCATTGGACGAGCCATTGACGCACTTGTTCTCGGGCCAGGAGCTGTAGACTTTGGCCGCCTGAGGTCCATCATCTCCACGATGCTCGTCATCTATGCGATCAGTGCTAGCTCCTCGTGGCTGCAGAACTACGTGATGGTCGGCATCTCACAGCGCACCGTGCATGATCTACGCCACGACCTCTTTGACAAGCTGCAGAGACTACCACTTCGCTTCTTCGATCGCCATACGCACGGTGAAGTAATGAGCCGACTGGCCAACGACGTAGAGAACGTCAGCAATACCCTCACTTCGAGCACTACGCAGGTGTTCTCGAGCATCATTTCGGTCACTGGTTCGCTCACAGCCATGATCCTTCTCAGCCCGCTGCTCACGATGCTCAGTATGGTCACAATACCTCTGGGGATCTTCTTGACACGTCTGATCATCAAAAGAACGCGAGAGTTCTTTCTTGGCCAACAGCGAGAGCTTGGCAATCTCAACGGCTACATCGAGGAAATGGTGACTGGCCACAAGGTGGTGAAGGCGTTTGTCCGAGAACCGGAGACGAGCTCTTGTTTTCAAGAGATCAACACACGGCTGAAGAACTCCAGCATCAAAGCCCAAGTCTTCTCTGGGATCATCCCACCTCTGATGAACGTCATGAATAACCTCTCCTTCGCCCTGGTCGCCGGGGCGGGAGGTTGGCTGGCAGTGCAACAGAGAATCACTATCGGGGTGATTGCTAGCTTCCTCAACTACTCCAGGCAGTTCGCCAGACCAATCAACGGCATCGCCAACCAGATCAACATGCTACAAGCGGCGCTGGCTGGAGCAGAGAGAGTCTTTGAGATCATGGATGAGCCTGACGAGATGCCCGACGTTCCTGAGGCAGTAACGCCTGAGGTGCAAGGTGATGTGCGCTTTGACGACGTTTCGTTTGGCTATGTACCCGACGTGCCTGTGCTCAAAGAGATCACCTTGCACGCCCAGCCAGGACAGACGATTGCTCTGGTAGGCCCAACTGGTGCGGGCAAGACCACTGTCGTCAACTTGCTCATGCGCTTTTACGATGTCGACTCGGGCTCTGTGGCAATAGATGAACATGACATTCGTAACCTCAAAAAAGACGGGTTGCGCCAATCGCTAGGTATGGTCCTGCAAGATACCTACCTTTTCTCTGGCACTGTCAGGGAAAACATCCGTTACGGGCGACTGGATGCTACAGATGAGGAAATCGAGGCCGCCGCCAAGATGGCTAATGCGGATCCTTTTATCCAGCGGCTACCCGACGGCTATGACACGGCGCTTACGTCTGACGGTGGAAATCTGAGTCAGGGGCAACGACAGCTACTGACCATTGCTCGCGCCATTCTGGCTGACCCGGCGATTCTTATCCTGGATGAAGCTACAAGCAGTGTTGATACACGCACCGAGGCACACATCCAAAGAGCTATGCTCTCTTTGATGGAAGGCCGTACAACCTTCGTCATCGCCCATCGCCTCTCAACTATCCGAGAAGCAGACGAGATACTGGTGATCAACGGTGGCCGAATCATCGAACGCGGTACGCATGATGAACTACTGGCAGCACGCGGTTTCTACTACGAGCTCCACAACACCCAGTTCACGCGCCGTAGCCAGCTGAATCAGGGCATCGCCTAGTTCGACTTCAAGCGGTCGGGCAGGCAAACGGGCCCGACCTCTAACAGAACACGGGTCGAGGCTGCCCCCTCTTTCCAGTAGCACAGCACTGCCAGCTTGCGGTGCTGTGCTCAGTTGCTTATCATGTGGCCCTAGGTGCTGACGAAACACTGCAAGATCTGTTAAGCTACTAGCGAGACGATGGAGAGTTGTCGAGGCGGCTGCGGCAGGTGTTCGCCGCAACGTATACCATCGGTGGATGAAAATCGCGGGCCGCCGACATGCCCGCACAGCATAGCACGATGTTCTAGGGAGTGAAGAGTTTTGGCACGTCCTTCTATACCGCGTCATATAGGCTTCGTTCCCGGGGTGGTCTTTTTCAAGCCAGCGGGAGTTCGCCTGCGCGACATCGAGGTAGTCCTGCTCGGCCTCGAAGAGCTAGAGGCCTTGCGCCTAAAAGACGGGAAAGGCTTCGACCAAGAGACATGCGCTCAACACATGCGAGTCTCCCGTCCTACCTTTCAGCGCATTTTGCAGGGCGCTCGCCGCAAAGTGGCAATTGCCTTGACCCAGGGGAAGGCCATTCGGGTGGAGGGTTCCATCTACCATCCGCAAGCTGATCTGGCTGCCGACGAACTAGAGATTCATGCCATGAAAGACGGTGTGTGTCCACATTGCGACACAGGAGCCCATGCCGAGCCGGACGAAGATGATGAATGATCTATATGCCCGTAGCTAATCCGTAGAGAGCGAGGCCTGCTGTGCAACCGCAGATAAGCACTCTGTCCGCAGACCGATCGCTAGGTCGGGCTTTCCGTGTGTCACTTGATCTCCTGCTAGTCGGACTGGGCCTGGCCTGCCTTGCGCTGGGTACAGCTGTCACCGTGAGCACACCGTGGGGTGCCAAACCATGGGATGTCTTTCACCTAGGTCTGGTCGCGCTAACCGGGCTCTCCATGGGGCGCATTTCGCAGCTGGTGAGCGTAGTTGCCGTAGCCCTTGCTCTCTTGCTGCGTGGGAAGACCATCACCTGGGTTACGCTGGTCAATGCCGTAGTGGTAGGCTTCCTGGTAGATGTCTTCTTGCCATTCATGCCCTACGTTACCGGAATTCCTGGCCTGCTCTTCTTGGAACTCGGTGTGATCATCTCCGGAGTGGGTATGGGCCTTTACCTGGCTCCCGAGTACGGGGCCGGACCCAGAGACTCGCTGCTGCTAGCGATTGTCCGTCTGAGTGGCCTCTCGTTGTCATCTGCATGTGTGATTCAAGATCTGCTGGTGGTGGCCACGGGCTTCCTATTGGGCGGCCCTGTCGGCCTGGGCACCCTCGTGGCCGCTGTCACATCAGGTCCGTGGGTCGGGTTCTTTGTCGCCCGCATACGCGCAGCCAGGGAGAAAGTGACAGGCGACCATCAGCGCCCAGGGTCCTGCAAAGCCTGAACAAACTCAGCGGCCGCCTTCTCGCTATATCGAGAAGCGCTTTTGCTTACTTTGCCCACCAGCCTGGTAATCAGCCTCTCGATGAAGCTCATCGTGGTCAAGTCCATCTCCCCGCCAAAAGCGGCCTTTGCCTTCGCCGCGTCAAGCAACTCCAGCGGATACGCAGCTTGCAGCTGCTTTTGTGCCTCCTCACCTTCGTGCCAGCAGCAGATGAAAAGACCCAGGCGCTTCTGCTTGAGCTCCTCGATATTCGCCAGGCAGAACTCCCGCAGTGCCGCGCTTACATGACCGAAGTATATGGCGCCGCCTACAATCACTGTGCCGAAAGGAGAGATATCGATGGCTGGCTCTTGCCGCAGATCTGCGAGAGCCACCTCTCCAGGGAGCACCCGAGCCAGGGCCTCGGCATGGCGCAGCGTAGTCCCATGCCGCGTGGAATAGGCAATGAGCGTTCGCATGTCATAGCTCCTTTTGACAGCATCTGTGTTCGACATAGATTCGACTGGTACCCTGTGGTACCTGCCTTGGGGCCAGAGGGAAAGCGTCATCGCTGCAGAATACCCCACCTGAGAAATGGGGGTCGAAAAGTGAAATTCCGCGCTTTGGGCAACACTGGCATGCAGGTGTCTGAGATCGGGCTGGGAGCTTGGCAAATAGGGGGACCTGTACGCGGCTACTTCGAGAAGCTAGGCTGGATCGCCCACGGCTGGGGCTCCGTCGATGATGCTGCCTCCATCAGGATGATGCACACGTTGGCTGATGTCGGCGTCAATTTCGTTGATACTGCTGCCGTCTATGGCGCTGGCCACAGCGAAGAGGTTGTGGGTCAAGCAGTGAAAGGCAAGCGTCAGCAATGGATTATCGAGACGAAGGGCGGCGAGGGCTTTCACCAAGACGGTGTCAACTGGCGGGACTTCTCCCGGGCCAAACTGCTTAGCGAAATCGACGGAAGCCTGAGCAGACTAGGCACCGATTACGTCGACGTTTATCTTTTGCATTCGCCCAGTGATGCCATATTCTGCCAAGGGGAGTGCCTCGAGGCTCTTGCGGAGATCAAGCAATCTGGCAAAGCGCGTTTCGTCGGTGCCTCGGTCTCCGGCAGCCAGGTGCCGTTTTGTGTGCAAACTGGGATCATGGACGTACTTCAGGTCCATGTCAACATTCTGAGCCCAGCGAGCACGGCTGAGAACCTGGCTCTGGCTGGAGACGCCGGCATAGGCATCGTCGCTCGAGGCGCCTTTGGCTCGGGGTTCTTTACAGGAAGCATCGATGCCACTACCGCGTTTTCGGAAAACGACCGGCGCAGCTGGCAGTCTGAACAGAGCAAGATAAGGTCAGCGACTGTTGCTCGTGCCTTTCAGTTTCTGGAGATCCCTGGTCGCAGCCTGACCCAGAGCTATCTGCGCTACCTGCTTGCGCTCAAGGGTGTCTCCACGGTGATCGTCGGTTCGATGAACCTGCAACACATGCTAGAGAATGCTGCGACCCCCGACACTCCATTACTCACGCAACACGAACTGACGCGCATCGATGAGGTGCGATCCGTCCTGTGAGGGCCTTCTCGTCTCTCCGTCGGCCTGAGTTCGCACCTGGGCATCAGGGGAGAGATAGGCGTAGTCGACACCTGTTACGTAGGCTAGATCCTTTTCTAATGCCACCAGATCGCTCCGATCGAGCTGAGAGGTGGCGTTTTTGCCTAAGGCCATCACGACGTGTTTCATGTCAGCCACGGCTGATTTCAGATAGTTGGTCAGATTTCGGACCCCTGCCTCTACGTCGAAACGCTCCTTCAGCTGTCCTGAGTAGAGCACCAGCTCTGTGGGGGGCTCCCAAGGGACCGCCTTACTCATCTGCTCTGATACCAGCGCCAGCACGGCCACTGTCCCGACGTAGATCAGCATCGGCCCCCAAGGCTAGGGCTTTCAGCATCTGTCCTGGTGTGCGCAGCCCTCCTGCAGCGATGATGCTCATCTGGTCTCCGAACACCAGCCTGCTCACAGTAGCGTACGCCGCGTGCGAGAGCAACGAGAGTCGGTAGCCCGACATCGTCCTGAAGCGTCGTCGAGCCACCGTGAGTACCTCCCTCGTGACCGTCGATAGTGACGAAATCCACGCCAGCTCTGATGGCGACCTCCAGCTCTCGCTCGAGATGATGTGTAGCGCATAGTTTCAGACCAACTGGCACGCCTCCTGCCTCTTCCCGCAGACGGGGTACCAGGGCCATGAAATCCTCAACGCAATTGACGCCTGACAGGCGCGTATGGATGACCGCATCTTCTCCAGCCTTGAGCCCAAAGACCTCTCGAAAATCCTGGCCGATATCCCCGGCGAGTGTGCTCTGAGGAGTCGCCGCCTGCGCTCCCTGACCCAACTGTATCTCGACGGCATCCAGTTGGCGCAGCTTCTCCGGAGAGTTCATCCAGCCACCTCGATTGTACTGACCAATGAAGTGCGCGGCAGCCTCACGCTCCGATGGCAGCAACCCGGCTTCTCCAGAGTTGGTTGCCGTGTCCATCAGCGTGGCAGCCTTTGCCAAGGCCACCTTGGCGGCTTCGCTGAGCGCCCCGCCAAAAGACATTCCCGCGATTAGGATGGGAATGCCCAGCCTTAGCGGTTTCTGCGCGGCTGGTCCGATGACTACCGCAGTGTCGATGGAACTGGTCTCCTGTGTGGGGAACCGCCATAGATGCACAGGGTTAAACAGAAGCTTGTCCCACGCAGACAAAGGGATGATGCTACCGAAAGGCCGCTGGAGAGGCTTTCCTTGCTCGGCCCGCAACGCCGTCTCGACGACATTAGTCAGCCCCTCTTTTTGCGTGGTCGAGACAAGCTCGTAAAGATTCTCTGTATAGCGCTCGTTGACCAGAGTCCGCAAGAAAGAGTCAACCATCGCATCCGCCACTCGACGACTCAACCAAGAGAAAACCATCCGACATCCCCCACCGCTTTTTGCTTAGCTTGCACATAGAGCTCTTCCCCTAACCCAAACGACACTCCCTCGGATCCTGCCCGTCGGGAGGATTTCGTCGCCACCGTGTCAAAAATACGTATCCATGTCGAGGAAACGTAAACGCAACCCAAGACCTCAGGCAGCACCTAAGGCACCCCGCTCCGCGTCTCGGCGCGATGCGGCGACCGTCGGCGCCTCCGGCTCGGATCCGACAGCGATCCTTCTCGAGGCACGCACTGCCTTCTCCCAGCAGAAATGGTCGAGCGTTGTGACATGCTCTCACCGCGCGCAACCGCGATTGTCAGCACTGGCCGAGCCAGAAAAAGCGGCCTGGGCGAAGCTGGTAGCAGAAGCCCATTTCCGCCTCGCCCTAGACTTCCTCAAGCGCGGACGCTTCAGGGCTGTCGTGGCAGAGCTCGAGAAGGCGCTCAACTGGCTCCCAGAAGACGGCATCTACCTCTACCACTTAGGCCTAGCCCATCATCGCCTCGGCCACTGGTCTGAAGCCTTGGAGGCGTACGAGCGGGCCTGGCAAGCGGAACCTTCCTGGCGAGTCGCCTACCACTATGCGCTGGTTGTCCTTCAGGCTGGCGAACGTATCTCGCGCGATCTGTGGGCCGCAGCACATAGGCGGCTAGTAGCTGCAGCACCCCCCAGCGCTGCGGCTCAGACGGCTATTGCTCGATTTGAGATGTGGAAACAGTTCTCCGAGGAACAAGCCCAAGGCGTTCAGTTAACGCCCTGGTGGCACGGCAGGGCCATTCCCGCCGCATTACGCGCCGAAGCTGGCTTCTTCAGCTTAGCAGTGGGCGATGCGGACGGGGCCGCTGCCGCATTCAAGAAGGCCGAAGAGCTATACGCTGCGGATCCTGCTGAGCAAGCCATAGACGACCATCAGCAGCGAATGGTCACCGCGGCGGCACTCCTGGCGGCAACCGTGCGGGGGAAAGGGCGAAGTGTCTCGCGCACAGTCCAACAGGCGTCTTCCTCGCCTGCCCCCACTGGCCGAACACCGGACAGCCCTATTGAGACTCAGACTCTCTCATTTCTGGCCTGGGCCCTCTGGCGTAGTGGTTGGCTCTTGTGGCAGGGTGAACAGATCCGGTTCGCCGCACAGGCCTGGGAAGCAGCCAGGCGGGTTGCCCCGGACAACTACGCGATACATCATGCCCTGGCCTTGACCTACGAACGCTGCCACGAGGAAGCCGCCCTGGAGGCTTGGGAGGCCTTCGCCAACGCTATCTCGAACACCCGAAGCACCAATCCTGAGGAAAGGGCCTGGAACGCCCAAATGGCTACTCAGATCCACCTTCATCTCTGCCGACTGGCCATGCAGTGGCATATACCGCCCTTTGAGGCATGGTTCTCAGGCGCCCTACGCGGCGGTGTTCTTGATAGCCCAGAGCGCCTGGAGCTAGCCGAAATAGCTGCCACTGTCGGCGCTGAGCACATCGTCCGGCAGGCGTTGCAGCCTCTACGCAGACAGCTCGACGACGATCCAGAGCTCGCCCGCCGTGTAGCCCGCCTCTACGCAGTTGCGGAGATGCCCGGAGAGGCGAACCGGATCTGGGAAAGCCTGCGTCAGTCTTTTCCAGATGACACAGAGGCGGCTGCGGCCCTGGCCGACGCGTACTACGCCAAGGGCCTGGCAGCCATGAGTGGGAAGGGTAGGACACGCAAGGACCGGGCGCTACAGGCCTTCGAAGAGGCCCTGAGCTGCGACCCTGGGCACGTGCCTGCCTTAGTGGCCGTGGCTGCTTGGCATAGCATGCACGGGGACTCCTCCGTATACGAGCAGTACCTGACGGAGGCCCTCGCTCTGTGCGAGGACCCCGGACAACTGATGGGGATTGCCGATGCCCTACTGGATTTCGGGCTGTTCGAGCAAGCAGCGGCCCTGCTTGAGCGGATGCTACAGCAAAGACCATCAGCACAGCTCCTGGGCCAGTTAGGCATCATCTACGTAGCGCATGACCGCGAGGACGAAGGGTTTGCACGCCTTGAACAGGCATGCAAAGAGGCTCATTACGACCTGGAGCTTTGTCTCGCCCTCGTTAGCGACCTTTCTAGCACCTGTGGGCCTAACGCGGCAGAGAAACTGGCCGTGAACCTGCTGTGGCACCGCCCCAACTCCGCCGAGCTCTACCTTATGCTGGCCGCGTTATCTCATGTTCAGAATGACCTGCCGAAAGCTGAGCGCTATCTTAAGGAAGCCGACAGACTAACCCGAAAAACGGGTGATACGCTGTTGCAGGAGGAAGTCGCAGCGATGAGAAACATCATCACACGGCCTCTACCGGCGAGGTTGGGCGAGCTCTTCGGGGAGGACTTTTCAGATGACGAGATCTGGTAATGATGCAGGAAACGAGAACCCCCTGGCCATCTTGGGCGTAGACCCCCGTCTTTCTGATGAAGAGTTGCGCCAGCGCTATGTTACGCTTGTCCGGCAGTACCCGCCCGAGCGTAACCGCGAGGAGTTCCGCCGCATCCGCAGTGCCTATGAGGCCTTGCGCAGACCAGCCGATCGAGCGCGGTATGCCTTGCAGCAAATGGCGGAACCCCCTGCGCTCTTTCCGGGGTCACCCGGCGAGCCACGAGGCCCTTTGGGGATCTCGCCTGCTTGGTGGCATATGGGCGATCCCTGGTCGGAATTGTTGCTGGACGAATTTGAGTCTGACTGCCGCGATCCCCTAGGGAAGTAGTGGGTGAAAGCAATTCCGATCAATACACTCAAACTCTGGGGGGAAGCATGTCACGATGTGGTGGAAACGACTATGGAGTAGCCGAAGCGAGAAAGCCTCGGCTCCCGCCAAGAAGCGGCGGCCACGCCTGCCTGAGCAACTGGCCGAGGTCGACCGAGCTCTGGCGCGCCTAGCACGTGAACAAGCCAAGGCCAACCTTCTATGGGAGCAATCATCGAAGCAGCAGGCTGAGCTCGTGGCTGGTCTTGAGAAGACACTGACGCAACAAGAGACGAACTACCGAGCGCTACTCGCCCAGGCCGAAGAGCGGGGGCGGACGCAGTGGGCACAGCGCCTCTTTCCGCAACTGCTTGCGTTCCTTGATGATCTGATGCAAGGGGCTGCAGCCATGGAGCAACAGGTCAACCAACAGCCAGCACTTGCCGAATGGGCTGGTGGAGTGCGCCGCCTCCACAACCGTGGTGAGGAGCTCCTCAGTCTGTGGAACGTGACACCCATACCCGCTACAGGGCAACCTTTTGACCCCAGCGTGCATCACCCGGTCGATGTGGTGTTTTCGAGCGAGGTCACACAACCCATCGTCGTGGCTGAGGTTCAACGTGGGTACCGTCAGAACGGAGAGCTAATTAGGCAGGCCACAGTGGTGGTGGCCAAACCAGCGAACTCGACGACGGGCACATTGGAGGCCAGTGTATGAGCAGAACAGTCGGTATCGATTTCGGCACAACCAACTCGGTGATTGCTGTAGTGGGTGCGGATGGCCGACCGCGAGTGTTGGAGCACGAGGGCGAACGGATTATCCCCTCGGTGGTGGCTATCGATGAGCAGGGAAGACTGTTAGTGGGCCGTCAGGCTAGAAACTACCTGCCGCTCGACCCAGACAACGCCGTTCACTCCGTGAAGCGCTTCATAGGCACAGACCAACGTTTCACCTTGCGCGGCAAGGAGTACTCGCCGCAGCAGATTGCCGCCCTGATCATGCGCACACTGCGAGACTTGGCGGAATCTGCCCTGGGCGAGCCAGTTAAGCAAGCGGTGATCACCGTACCTGCTTACTTTACAGACCAGCAGCGCATCGCCACAAAGGAGGCGGGTGAGCTAGCGGGTCTGGACGTCGTGCGCATCATCAATGAACCCACCGCGGCCGCCCTCGCCTACGGCATAGACCAGAACACGGGCCAGCGCGCATTGGTGTATGACTTAGGTGGAGGTACCTTTGACGTTTCTTTGGTTCAGATCGAGGAGGGCTTCGTCGAAGTCTTGGCTACGGCGGGCAACAACCGCCTGGGAGGTAACGACTTCGATCAGCGCATCGTTGACTATGTCAGCGACCGCTTCTCTCGAGATGAGGGCTTCAACATCCGCCAGGACCCACGCGCCTTGGCTCGCCTTTCCGCCAGTGCAGAACAAGCGAAGATCCGACTGTCGGACCATCCCTACGCTCGCCTGCGGGAAGACTTCCTAGCTACGCTGGATGGGAAACCACTTCATCTCGACCAGGAGCTCTCACGCACTCGCTTTGAAGAACTGATCGCCGATCTCTTGACAGACACAATCGTCAGTGTGAACCAAGTCCTACGCGATGCCGATTGCCGAGCCAAGGATATCGACAAAGTCTTGCTTGTGGGTGGCTCCACACGCATCCCTGCTGTCCGCCACATCCTGGAGGCGGAGCTTCAACAAGAGCCCTCGGGTGATGTCCATCCCGACGAATGTGTGGCTCTCGGGGCCGCAGTGCAGGCAGCAATAGTCGACGGTCTAGATGTGGATGCGGTCTTGGTGGACGTCACCGCCCACTCATTGGGCATTGCGGTAGCTGTTGACCTCGGTACACGTCTGATTAGCGACCGCTACAGCGTGATCATTCCCCGCAACTCAGTGATTCCCACAGAGAAGGCGGAGGTCTACACCACCACCTACGACAACCAGAGGGCCGTCGATATCAGGGTGTTCCAAGGCGAACACCATACGGCCTCCAGCAACGAACGTCTGGGCGAGTTTCGCCTCGAGGGTGTTCCACCTCGTCCGGCAGGTGGTGTGGAGATTATCGTGACGTTCTCGATGGACGTAGACGGCATCCTTCAGGTGACCGCCGAGGAACGTAGCACAGGCAGTAGTGCGAACATCACAGTGCGCGATATGCGAGCCCGTATGAGCGCCTATGAGAAAATGGCAGACGAAGCGGCGGTTACAGAGCTATGGGATCCAGACGCATCCGGTACCGCGGCTACCCAGGCCCTTTTGCGCCAGGCCAAGAGCGTGGCCGAGGAGCAACAAGGGGAGATCGCTGCCGAGATACTGGCCATTGTTGCCGAGATTGAGGCGCTACTGGATGAGGATCTTCCTGATCCGGAAACCCTGGCCGATCTGGAGGATGAGTTGCTGGAAATACTGGAAGGTGCAGAGGAAAACGAGGAAAACGACGAGTAGTCTGACCACATGGCATGGGGTGTTCAGCTGGAGACGCGATCTTGCAGCGATGGTGCGCTTCGAGGTGAACGCTAAATGAGATCCTCTGTTGAGTGGAACGAGTTTGTGACCAGCCACTTCATGCAACACCCGGTATTCGTAACCTACCATCGGTGCCAGCGTCCCCAGGTTACTCCATTGCATAGGCAATCGGGTATTGAGTTACACCTGACCCATAGCGGTCGCGGCTCTTTTCACGTTGACGACATGGTGATGGTGCAACGGGGCCGCCAACTGGTGATCGTCGGCCAGCTGGTTGCCCACCAGGTCTTCGCCGATGTGCAGTCCGGCTATACACGCTCAGTCATCTGCCTAGACAAGCCCGTGCTCGATCAGATCACCACGATCTGCGGACCCGAGCTTCTATCCGGTCTTGTTCCTAGCAGCATCAACGCTGCCACGCTCCCTTGCGAAGTCTGGCAAGAAACAGAGGGCCTGGTCATGCGCATGTGCTGGGAATGGGAGCATCGGCTGCCAAACTGGCAGCACGCCATCTTTGGCCACCTGATGAATCTGCTTGTCCAACTACAGCGAAGCGAATCACAGGCGACTCATTGTGACGCCGGTACGGACCTGATAAGTTGCTGCCTGGAGATTGTCGAGAGACAGCTCGATAGCGACCTTAGCGTAGAGTGCTTGGCCGACATGCTCGCTGTCTCTCCGAAGTATTTATCGAGCCTCTTCTCACGTACTATCGGTGTCAACCTCAGCGACTATGTGTGGGACAGGCGGATGGCCATGGCGAGGCGCTTGCTTGCCAGCAATCCGCGCTTGTACATCCGCGAAGTGGCCAGGCGCTGCGGATTCAAGAGTGCGGCTCACTTCTCCCGCCGCTTTGGCCAAGCCACTGGCTTAACGCCCTCCTCGTACCGAGCACAGCTTCACAGCTCATAACCCCTGGCACGCATCTCCTTAGACACTGTCTCGCCGTCAACTGCATGAAAACCCACCGTCGTCGCCCGCGCCATACTGGCGGCTAGACCAACGGCCTCGCCCATAGGGACCGCGTTACCCGTAACCCGATAAGACGCATGAGCGAAAAAGTCGCCGCTGATACAACGCCCAGCTAGAGCAAGGTTGGAAAGATCGCGGGCCACCAAAGCTCGGTACGGAATATGGTAAGGCTTACTGCGAAGCCCATGGTTGGCGTAGCCCGTGACAGCACTGCGCTCTAGAGCGTGCACATCAACCCCAAACCGCACGAGGCACACCCCGTCACCAAAGCGCCGGCCAGCCACGACATCGTCAGCCGTCACGTGGTAAAGTCCCCGCACGCGTCTGCCCTCACGCAGACCGATATGAGCGGCAGTAGCGACCAGGCGCGCATCATCCCATGCAGGTAGTTTGCGCAACGCCTGGACCGTTAGGTACAACTCCTTGCGAGCACGCACCGTGGCCTGAGTGATCTCGTCGGCTGAGTCGCAACGTACGTCGTACTCGTGGTTGATCATCAAGCAATGGAGCTCCGGATGGGGTAAGGGAAACAGTGAAGGTGACTGGTAGCTGGGATCGATGCCCACAGAGTTAAGCATGGCGCGAAAGCGCTCCTTGTCCCCCTCTGCCCGCGTTCCCGAAATCTCCTTCGGCACCCCGCTGATGATAGCGAATAGCGTGGCGGGTTGAGTCTTCCCACTCACTGGATGTCCGTGATCATACGCACACTGCGCATAGGCCGCTAGATCGCCGTTGCCCGTGCTATCCACGAAGAGGGGTGCGGTGAAGGCCTCACGGCCGCTGGGGCTCTCTGTCACGATAGCTCTCAGTAAGCCATCCTCACGTATAGCTGCCACCACGCGGGTATGCAAACGCATGTGTACTCCCGCCTCGTTACACAGATCTTCTAGCAGGACCTTCATAGTCTCCGGATCGTAGAGAAAATCGGCGCGCTGCGAGCGGGGGCGCCTGGCCCCCGCCGCCTCCAATCGCTCACCTATCTCCTCCACGAGCCCACATTTGCCTGTCCCATCAAGCACCAGGCACAGCAGACCCGACGTCCAGATGCCTCCCAAGCAGCCCTGGCTCTCTACCAGAAGAACTCGCAACCCCGAGCGACCCGCAGTAACAGCCGCGGCTACGCCCGCAGGTCCGGCCCCACACACAATGAGATCAAAGTCACCAGCAACGTTAAGAGTCCTTGCTGGTTCCACTAACTGCATACCCTGCGACCTCCGCTCCTACTGCGTTTCGTAGATGGTACGCCAGTTGCCCATGGCAAACGCCTGGGCGTTATCCAGTGCCGCTTCAGGGGTCTCCTTCCCAGTAAACACGTTATCGACTGCCGTCCGGACAGCGTCTTGCATGGTTACCTTCATGGGGCTCATGTCCTCAACCACAATGCGCTCTGCATGGAATAGCGTCTCTATGAACCACCGCTCAAGCAACGGCATCTGCCTCGACTTGGCAAGAAGAAACTCCTGATTCGCGGTAAATGCCCCGGCCTTGTCCCACATCGTGTTGATGGCTTCCCTGTCACTGAGGAGATAGCTGATCAGGCGTATGGCCTCCGCCGGCTTCTTGCTGCCCGTCGGAATACCTATGCTCCAGGCACGCCAGCGCTGGGTGAGCTTGCCATTGATATGTGGCGCCCAGGTGGCGTCGACTTCCTTGCCCAGCTGCCTCTGCAGGTTTCCGCCTATAAGATGAGATCCGTTGATGATCATCGTCGTTCTGCCTGAGGTGACTGAAGGGCTGAACTGGAGGATGCCAGGGAAAGGATCCACAAAGAGCTCCTTCATCGTGGTTATGGCAGAAGCCAAAGTACGGTTGCCGCCTAGATTCGGTCTATAGCCATCCTGGTATAGCACCACGTCAAACAAAGACTCCCAGGTATAGGACACCGTATGCCAGGTCTCCTTGGGGTGGAGCCCCACTCGAGTCAATCTGCCATCTGCATCCATCAGGGTCAGCTTCTTACTGAAGGCCCCTATCTCAGCCCACGATGGCGCTCGGTCACGAGCTGGGCGAATAACGCCTGCCTCATCGAAAGCTTCTGCGTCGTACACCAGGGAATAGCTCGGCGCGATATCCCAAAATGGCAAGGTGTAGCGCGTCCCTGCATACATGCCCAGTCTTTCATAGCCACGGGCTAGGTCTTTGACCTGGAAACCGCCATGCGCCTTCAGTAAAGGATCCAGTGGACGCAGTAGTCCTTTCATACCCAAGACCGAATACTCGCCACCGTGCATATCGGCCACATCAGGTGGTGACCCCGCAGCGATAGCCGTCATCAGCTTCTCCCCGCCCGAGCCCGTGACCAGTCTGACCGAAAGACCTGGGTTCTTAGCTGCAAAATCGCCCAGCACTTCGCGCAACACCTCACCCTTGGCCCCGCCAAAGGTCACCCAGAACTCAATCTCCGTTGAAACCGCAGCGCTAGCCACACCCGATAGAGCGACAATCGTCATCAGCGCCAGAAATAAACGGGTCAAACGATGCATTGCGCCACCTCCTATATTCGCACCCCATTGCTTCTGAGTTGGGCTACAACGCCAACATGATTACACGGCACACTACCTCCCAACTACAGCTACTACACCAATTTTACCATGACGTAGGCAACACCGATTGTCTGCAGTCCCGTACTGCAGTTGACTACAGGTACGCATTTTTGGGGGAAAACAGGGGGTGTTTGTGGTAGCTCCGCCCAGCATCTCACACTTACGAAGGGAATTGCTGGCTCCGGGAGAACCTATCCCATGCATGGGAACGGCCCGTGGGGGGTGCGTAGGATGGAGCTGGTGCGCGTGGACGTCAATACTGTCAGAGACTGAGTGCTTGTCGCTGTCGAGGATCTTCCACAAGTGGTTGCTGCCTATCTTTTTGGATCCGCTTCAGGCTTGTGCCGCCCTGACAGCGACCCAGACATCGCCCTTTTTGTGACTGACATTGATCCGAACTCGCGAGAGGCCGACCACATGGCAGGCGAGGTTACCCGTCGACTTGCTCCAGTAGGCGAGCATCCCTTTGACGTCAATGTCGTTGCTCCAGACAACACCATCTTCGCCTTCCGGATTATCTCTCAGGGCATACCTCTCGTAGTGAGAGACAACGCTTTGATGACTCATTACAAACGGCCATAGAGGCCTGCATTGATCTCGCCTATGACATCTCAGCACTGTGGGAACCCACAGAGGGCTGAGAGTAGCGCGTGAAGTCAAGCGCTCGGGCCCCCAGGAAGGGACGCCCGAAGCAGCTGCCCCGGGCGTTCCTTCCCACGCCTAGATCTCGTCCAGACCCAAGCCCCGGAGATCAGCCACTTTGTTCTGTTGCTCAGCCTCATACAGGCGCCAGATCACTCTCAGTCCCTGTAGGCTTCCAGGGCCATCGGTGAGGGGACGACGCCCAGTCGTGATGCAATCGAGGAAATGCGCCATTTCATTCTGCGTATGCTTGCCTGGCTGCGTCTCCGTCAGCAAGGTTTCTTTACCACCCTTATGAAGGATGAGTTTGCTGCGAGTGGGGTCGATCTCAAGCATACCTTCCGTGCAGTGAGCATGCATGGAGTTGCGCAAACGCGTACCTCTAGCCCCCCAGGTGCCGAAATGATAGCCCAACCTGCCGCCCTCAAACTCAATGGCTACGTTACTGGTGCCTTCGCGCTCCATCCAGGGCGTGCAGAAATTGGTGCCCACATGCGTCCCGGCCAAAGGCTTACCTATGATCCATAACAACAGATCGATGTAGTGACAGCCATGACTAAAAAGCTGTCCCCCAC
Source organism: Limnochordia bacterium (assembly GCA_050951545.1). Taxonomy (GTDB): domain Bacteria; phylum Bacillota; class Limnochordia; order DTU080; family DTU080; genus DTU080. Next base: position 293,464 of record JBMNJG010000005.1, read on the forward strand.
CCAGGGTCGCCGCCTTGCTGGCCCAATGGCCGGGCGAATACTGGGTCAACTGCTCGGTCCAGATGGATAGCTGGAACAGATCGCCAAAAGCACGCTCATCAATAAGCTGCTTCATCTTGACGACTAGAGGATGAAAGCGCATACAGTAGGCGATCATCAAGACCCGGTCTGCCCTCTTGGCCGTCTCGATCAGATCGAGGCACTCTTCCTCACTATTCGCCATCGGCTTTTCCAACTGGACATGCTTGCCAGCTTCCAGACACGCCTTTGCGATCGGATGGTGGAGATGATGGGGCAAGACCAATAGCACAGCGTCTACGTCATCAAGCACAGAGCGGTAATCGGTGGCCGCCTTGGCCCCTGGAAAGAGCTCAGCCGCCTGACGGGCACGCTGCTCATCAATATCTACCGTCGCTGTAACCGTCACCCGATCTGCCAAATCTCCCAGCCCCCGGGCGTGCGCCCTGGACATACCTCCACACCCGACGATCCCCAGGCGTACATGACTCATTATGTGGCCTCCTTGTGACTCACGCGCTACGTTGATTGTCCTGATAAAGCGTTCGACTACTGTTTCGTCTAACTGGATTGCAGGTGACATGTTTCGCAGTGGATCGCCGATTGCCTGCCTTAGGACATCTGCCTGTGAGACATCGCTTCCCGGTACCAGCGAGCGGGGTCGGGACCGAGCTCACCACCCAGAGCCTTTGAGGCCTCGCGGCATGCATCGCAGACTGCGCCTACAAATGTCTCGGCCATCACCCGATCGGGAAGGCGTGAGCTTGGCGCAGAGACTGACATGGCGGCCTCTGCCATCCCCACTTGGTTGACTACCACAGAGGCCGTACACCGGACACCAATCGTGTTTTCGTCCCAGTCCACTGCGTAGCCCTGCTCCCGAATGTCATGGATGGCCTTCCACATTGCGTCCTTCGTCGTGATCGTATGCGGAGTGAAGCCTTCGAACTTGTAGTTGGCAAGAATCGCCTGAATCTCCTCATCAGGAGCGAAAGCTAGCAGTGCTTTTCCTAGGGCAGACGAATGGAGCGGGGCTCGCGTGCCAACGGGAGTGTACATCATTGGTGCATGCCGCGAGGGTATGGAGTTCATGTAGAGCACGTCCCTACCATAACGGACAGCCAGATGCGCGGTTTCCCCAGTAAGGCTGCTCAGTCCAGACAGGGAAGGATAGACGAGCCGCCCCAGATGTGCCTGGAGGGAGACGGGGCCCAGGAGCAGTAGGAGCTCTGGCCCAACCCTATATAACTTATGTGTCTCCTGGAAATCCAGGTATCCCTCTCTTTCCAGGGTCTTGATGATCCTGTAGGCAGTAGCGTAGGGAAGATCAAGACGATCGCTGATCTCCTGAACCTTAAGCCCGTCGCGTTCTCGCGCCACAAGCTTGAGCACTGCCAAGGCCTTCTGAACGCTCTTAATGGACATGAGACTCCCTCCCTAGACCGTACCAGTCATGGGTCTTGTCTCCATAAGCCTGTCTTTTCCGGCCATGATTGTCAAGACTTCACCGTGATGTAAAAAAGATCTTGACCGTTCTGACAGATGGTGCTACCATCATAGCACACACTTCTCGCATCACGAATTCCATTCGCGCATGGTGGATATTAGAGGACGTGCCATGGGAGCCAGGAGACAGATGCAGCGTAAGGCTGGAGGTGATTCATCCGTTTCGGTACCGCTTTGTCCATGCACTGACACCAGTCGGTCATCAACCCGCTAGACAGGGAGGGTCTATCATGAGAAGAAGGAAGAACATCGCCGTCGTAGTACTGGGGATGCTGATCGCAATGCTGCTGTCCGCTTCTATGGCCGAGGCCCTGACTAAGGTGGCATTCTTGGGGCGAAGCAATCAGAATCTGATGAAACCCATTCGTGAGATCGTTGGGCGTTTCAACCAAGCCAATGCGGGCCAAGTCCAGGTCGACATCCTTGAAGCATCGGCGGGCTCCCAGGTATTAGAGCAGCTGGGTGTTCTTCGCCTATCCGGCGACTCCCCAGACATAGTGTTCACCGCCGTTGAGACGTTAGACATGATCATGAACGGGATGATCGTTCCCGTTGATCCGTTTGTGGCCAAGGATCCCAAGTGGCTGGATGATTTCTTCCCGGATGTTGTCGATACGCTCAGGCTGCGTGGCAAGCTGTGGGGCGTGCCTATCGGCTTCTCCATGAGCTGGGGAATCCTGTACAATCAGTCTTTGTTGGATTCCGCGGCGCTGCCCACGCCACCAGAGGGATGGAACTGGGATGACTTTGTCGCCTTAGGCAAGAAACTAACACATGACACTGACGGGGATGGCACTCCCGAAATATGGGGTGCGGGGTCGCACGACAACAACGTCTGGTGGGACGGGTGGCTTCTGCAGAATCGAAGCACCTTCTTTGACTGGGATAGGAGCGAATGGCTGCCCGAGCCAACTCGTGCCGTCGAAGCCCTAGAGTTTCACGCCTCACTAATCCGGGATCACAGGATCGCTCCTCGCCAGAACCCACTAGCGATCATGCAGCAAGGCAAAGTAGGCTTGTTCGCGATCCAGGCACCGGACATCCCTTTCACCCTGAGAGCTGGCATCGGGCTCGAAAGAGACTTGCGAGGGACACATCTCCCGGTCCAGGGTTCCCGAAAAATGCAGGCCAAGAGCTGGAGTCTCTTCCTCGCCAACACCGGGGATGCCAAGCGTACTGCTGCAGCTTGGGAGTTCATGAAGTTCGCCCTCGAACCGGACAACCTACTCACCTACAGTGAGTCCGCTGGACACGCACCTCCCAGACGCTCCATCATCGCGAGTCGACAGTACATGAACGAATTACGACAGACTGGACGAGGTCCGCAGATCGACTTCTGGTATCCCGAACTGGCCGCATATGGCATGGGTACCGTGTTCCCACCTGCACGAGGCGACTTCTTGCGGCTATCCCTTAGTGAGCTGAACCGCGTGCTCGATGCGCAGATTCCGGCCCGGTCAGCCATTCATGAGATTAAGCGAATCATGGACCCGATTACCACCAAACTGCTCGAAATTCTCAATCAGATACAGTGAACCTAGCCGCCGACGTGGACCGTTGGCTGAAATAGCCTATCAAGGTAAAGGCTGGGAATGGGGGATTCTAGATGCTACGTGTGAGGTCTACTGGTTCTCTCGGAGGCAACCTCGCCACCTACACATTCATCGACGTCGCTATGACCGAGGAATGCGACAATGTGGAACGGGTGGTCATGAGGGCTACCAAGGCCAAGACGAATCCAGTCCTGGTGCCTGATCGCCCATGGGAAGGTCTCAATGCACGGGTCTACGGTACTGTCATCTTCGACGATGAGGAACAGCTGTTCAAGATGTGGTATATCTCACATCATCATCCTGACCGCGAGGTATACAACCTCTACGCGTACTCAGAAGACGGTATGAACTGGATCAAACCTGAGCTAGGAATTGTCAACTATAAGGGATGCCCGGCTAACAACATTTTCGCGGTAGAGAGCCGTGTCGGCATGCACATCCCATCTGTCATCAAACTGCCCGACGCTCCGCCAGATCAGCGATACCTCTGCTTTGCCTACCACAAGGGGGGCCTGAACCTATTCCACTCACCCGATGGTGTTCATTGGCAGGCTCATGGGAATAACCCTGTCCTTCCGGCCTTTGGAGACGTATGGCACGTTGTCTATGACGAGAAGACCGACTCATTCCTCGCCACAGGGAAGGTACCTACAGAGGCTGGACGCTCCGTTGCTGTAAGTATCAGCACCGACGGGATCAACTGGGACCCCGCGAACCAGCTGGTCCTCAAGGGCACACAGCGTGATCACTGGCTCGGCCTGACCGCTGCTGCGGGCCTTTGGTGGACCCCTCCGCTCGGCAACCAGCCCGTTCTCGATGAAGATCAGGATCCGTACCGTGCGAAGCAGTTTGGCGGCCAAATATACGGTATGCCGGCTTTTCCGTACGCGGATATGTACGTGGGCTTGGTGTGGGCATACCAAAGTGATGCCCTCATGGAAACACAGCTGGCGTGGAGTCGTGATCGTCTCACATGGTGTCGCGATCCACGTCGCACAACTATCATTGAGCGAGGATACCAGGGATCCTTCGACTCCAAGATGATCATGGGGACCGCTACTCGTCCCCTCATCGTCAATGACGAGATCTGGCTGTACTACGGTGGGTTCGACGTGAGGCATCATTACCCGATTACCGCTGAATCACCCTGGAAGGGGGCAGCCGTGGGCTTGGCCAAGTGGCGTCTGGATGGCTTTGTGGCACTGGTCAACGCGGCTGGCCACAACCCCCGATTGGTCACATCCGGGCGACCGGGGTCCGCCCTGACCCAGGCAGTTCCCGTGGTTGGCGACCGTCTCTCGGTGAACGTTGACTCTAGCGACGGAGAGCTCCGTGTGGAAGTCTGCGATGGCGATAGCGGACAGGCCATCCCAGGATTCTCTCCACAAGAGTGTAAACCGATCGTGATAGACTCCACCGCGACTACAGTGTGCTGGCAGCACGGCGATCTGCGTGCGCTGAAAGGCCGCCACGTCCGGCTCCGCTTTCACCTATCAAACGCGTGGCTCTATTCGTTCAGCTTCCGCTAGAGTCCCATCACCCAAAGCACGACAGACGGGAGATGCTACCGCCATGGTACGCCAACCAATAGGCCCCATCAACGCCGCGACACCCACGCCTCTGAAACCCGACGGAACGCTGGACCGAGCCTCAGCCCTGCGGCTGTGCAGGCGTTGGCTCGATATTGACCTCGACGGTGTGTTTCTCTTAGGCAGCATGGGCGAAGGTCCTTACCTACCTGAGGGTGTCCGCGACGCTTTCCTTGAGCTCGCTTTGGATCAGGTAGGAGGCAAGTTGGCCCTGTTTGCCAGCGTGGCCGATCTGTCCCGCGAACGTATGCACGACAGGGCAGTACGCTATGCCCGCATGGGTGTGGATCGAGTGATCCTCTTGGCTCCACCGGGGAGCGACCCTGCCAAAGCGGTGGCAGACGTCAAGTGGCTGGCCGATGCCTGTTCGGTGCCGTGTGGTTACTACGAGGTTCCCACGAACACCAATGTCGCCCTGACCATAGCTCAAATCATTGAGATCCTCACTCACGAGAACATCACCGTGTTCAAAGACTCGAGCAACAACCCCTTGCTGGCACAGCACATGGCGTCGGAAGCAGTCCGTAGTACGAGTGTGGTTGCGCTCGACGGATCGGAGTTTCGCACGGCGTTCTCTGCGGCCTTGGGCTACGACGGGGTGCTCCATGGCGGGGCAGTGTTAACGGCAAGGCGCGTACGCCGAATCTGGGAGGCTGCTCTGCGCGGCCTCCTGGAGGAAGCCATCCGTCTCGATAGGGAAAACTCCTTGTTCTTGGCTTCAGTGTATGACCGCGTAATCTCCCGGTCACGGGCCATCATTGGCCAGAAGTATGCTCTGAAGCTACTCGAAGTGTTTGATCATGAGCATGTCGTGCTAGATCAGTATCTGGACGAGGCTGCCCAGAAACGCATAGTCGAAACAGTAGAAGCCAACCGAAATTGGCTAGCCGCTTCTGGGGATTCCCTGCACAGCTAATCCGCTCGGATCTTTCCCAGCCCAAGAGGATCTGACTAATGCTGGCTGAATGTTATACGCGAAAACCAGCGACCACAAAAGGTATGGGAGGTGCCAGTATCATGCATCGTAGGGTAGGCATGCTTTTCATTGTGGCTAGCATGGTCTTAGCGTTTTCGCTCACGATCCAGGCCAAGACAACCATCAAGTATCAGTACAACTGGTATGCCATCACGACCCCAGGGTACAGTGAAGCCTTTCAGCTAATGGTGGACACCTTTAACCGCTCTCAAGACAACATCTTCGTCGACGGTTTTGTGGTCCAAGGTGGCGACCAGAAGCTGCTAACAGCTATTGCTGGTGGCGTACACGCAGACGTAGTACACTTTGAGGCTTCCTCAGTGATCGAGTGGGTGGCGCAGGGCCTCGTGGAACCCATCGACGATGTCTTCTCTGTGCAAGACATCCGTCGCGACTACTATCCCGCCGAAGCCGCCGAGGTCGTCTGGAATGGACGCGTCTGGGCCATTCCAGGATATGCGAATGCTCGCGGCCTATTCTGGAACGTAGATATCTTCGACGAAGTAGGTATGGACAGCTCACGAGCCCCGGTGGGCATCACGGGCCTGGAAGAACTCGCCCGCAAAGCACTCAAGACAGATGCGGATGGTCGCATCATCCGCCTCGGGTTTGCGCCATGGTTGGGAGGGTTCTACCCTGCGGGTTGGTTCTGGAGCTTCGGCGGCGAGATCTACGACCCATCTACGGGTCTGCCTACCCTCGAGAACGAGTTGAACGTACGCGCATGGGACTGGGTACAAGATTGGGCACAGCGCTATCCGCCTGGCCAGTACAGCCTGACAGCCCAACGTGCATCCGGCTTTGCTGGTAATTTCATGGATCGCTCGCTAGCAGCCGTCATTGCCGCAGACAACTCTGTGAGAACCTATACCACCGTAGCCCCCGACCTTACCTTCCGTACTGGCGAAGTCCCCCACGCCGAAGGCGGGCGCAACGGAACCTGGGGCGGCGGAGTGGGGCACATCATCCCCAGGGGTACCAAGTACCCCAAGGAAGCCAAGGAGTTCATGCGCTGGATCGCTACGGAAGGCCAGTGGATCCTCTACCAGCAGCTAAACGAGTTTCCACCACGCCGATCGCTAGCCGACCGCGTGGTACGCTCGCTTGACCGCAATGATTTGCGCCTCCCCTTATTCACGCAAATGGAGGTGCGCAACCCGCGTCCTCCACTGTGGGCAAACGTTATTCGCAAACTGATCTCTGCTGAAAGTGCCCAGGTGATCACCGGGCGAGCCAATCCCCGGGAAGTGCTTGCGAATCTGCAGCGCGAGGTTCTTCCTTTGTACAAGGCCTTGCAGTCAGACTGACCCTGGAGCGGTCGAACCCGTGCGTCGCTACCCATCACAGCGACGCACGGTGCTCACACTCAGTGATTCACTGGAAGCTCCCGCCGGTCTTTCCCGCGTCGGATGTTTTCCCTTCCTCCATAGCGGTAGGGGATGCGATCCACCACAGGTAGGAGTGCAGGAAATGCCCTATGCGGCTCACTCTGGTACCAATACGCTACACTCGTCCAGTCACCGGAACGGTCATTGCCATGACCATGCTCCATAGAGAACAGAAGCGACTTGCTGAAGTATACCGGGTCTTCGATGTGGTAGCGATACATCGAGTGCTTGCCTGTGTAGTCATCGTTGCCTTTGAACACGTACCCAAAGTACGGGGTACAGAACGTTTGCCGTAGCAGATTATAGTTCCAGGCACCGCAGAAATAGTCTTCCATGCCTGTCCCGTGTAAAGACGGGGGCCACGCCTCTCCGTCGATGAAGAACATATCATCGCCTTCGCCCCACCACCCAGGCTCGTTCGTGTCTAGATCGATGTGGCAGCCAACGTAGTGCCCCCGCCCCTCAGCCTCTAATACGACGTAGTTATCTTGGCCCGTCAGGTTCACAGGGCCAGTGGCGCCGCGGGTCCATGTCCCGACTGGCGCATCAGCCTTCACAACCAGCTGCCGCCGCCATTGGGCGTGAAAGCGTCCCAGGTCCTGAACATCCGTGCCCTCCTGGTAATCCACATAGAAGTAGAGTATGGCGTCTTTCTCGCCCTGGTTCTCCACAGTAATCCGCCCGCGCTCAGCAAAAGGCATAGGGAACCAGCAGTTAAACGCCCTGTGAAACATCTGCAGCGGGGCAGAGCTGAAGTATGTGACAGTGGCATGCCCCAATCCGAAGAAGTCTCCAATTGGGCACTCCACACTGGGGGATTTCTCGTCATCCCAATACATGCGCAACACCAGGTTGCGCAAATGGAAATCCTCGCCGCTGGCTATTGTCACCCATATGTGCCGTATACAGCCCGGGCCCGCCATGTCAGCCAGAGTACACGTCTCTCCGGCCTTCATCACCCAGTTGTCCGTGTTACCGCCAGTGGTATCCCAACTCGATACCCGCCGTGATCTTACGGTTCGCAACCGAGCCAAGTCTGACAACGCGCCATCCATCAATACCCCTCCAAGCGCATTTTTCTGGGTCCCGGGTACGTCTTTCCCCTGTCAGTCCTCCATCATCTCCCGGATTTTCGCCTGTATGACCCCTTCCATGGACGGATGAAACGACGAAGGTAGGCCGAAGTACCTACAGGAACTATGCGTCTCATAGCCGCCTTCTTCGAACATATGTGCAGTGGGGATGTAGGCCACTACTGCGTTAGCGTAGCCCACTGGTAGCGCATAGGCTCCCGGTCTGAGCTGCTTCACGAAATGACCGTACTCAACCACTGGCTCTCCGCCTAAGCCTACCAGAGAGACCTCCTTAGCCAGGTCCAGCCGCTGGAGAGGTAGGCCGACGTACTCCCCTTCTTTCTCCAGTGGCAGGCTTGCCTGATCCAGCCGGCCCAGCAGCGCAGGGGCAAAGCTGTCCTGAGCGGTGTGCACCAGATGAACCACATGTGCACCCAAGGCTGCACCAAAGGCCTTGAGGTCTTCGCTTTGGCCGCTTCGGAACCGCTGACCTCCTACGAAAGTGCAGTTCGAGCGCACGTCACCACAACAGCCCTGCAAGAAGCCAGCCACGGCCCCGGGTAAGGCTCTCTCTACATAGCGCCTCGCTTCAGCTGGGTAGTCACCAGAGATGCCGTAGCCACTGACTGTGGACGCGTGGCAAGTGAAATGGAAGAGAACCGCCAGGACTTCGCCACTCTGGGGATCGTGAAAGGCCAGCGTGGTCACTTCATCGTCTCGAATTCCCTCGGGATTTGGTGCCATACCCATCTCACCGTTGATACGGCGACGACGGTTAATGGCATACCCCCCCTCGAGAGCACCTCGCCCAGCCTTCAATACAGCCCTGCGGATGCTGTCTTTGGCATCAGTTGCCGCCTCTAGACACTGCCGCCGCAAACGGGTCAGATACTCGGGGTCGATAGCTCCGGTATCGATCAGATTCTCCAAGGCCTGCGGCCCGCAGTGGGTGTGACTGGCAGCAAGCAACACACTACCGGGCTTGATACCGAAAGATCCAGCCAGGTCTTCGCGTACCTGTGCCGCAAACCTCGCACCGATGCCAATCAGATCGGCGCAGATGACACAAACTGGTCCGGCCTCGTTGCCTTCGGCATCTACCCAAAACACCCTCAGCTCGAGGTCATCGCGTACACTGTCTGCTCCATGCTCACGCCCCGCGAAACCCGCCATAGCGGTTCCCAACGCAGGTGTGATGATGGCTTTTCCCGTTCCGATCAAGAATTGACTGCAGCTCATCCTCCGGCCTCCCAGTCCGTTGCTCACCAGCTTCTATTTCGAGCACTAAGGGTGTATTTACGCTTTCGACCGCGATCACCTCCTCCCCAGACAATGATGTGATGCTGCACGGGCATGTCCGCAAACAGCCCGGACGGCTCCAGCAACTGTTGAAAAGGGGGCCATGTATGCACGTGGAATGTCTCAGTAAATAGCTCCCGCAGTCTCTTCCCACGGCGCGTGCAGTAAGTCATTGGAGGGTCGGAAAAATGAAAAGCAGAGTGTCCACGAGGCTCGCGCACAAAGGAACTCCGCTCCCCTTGTCCGTTGCCGTCTTCATCGTGCTCCTCGGCATGTGCACAGGAATAGCCCTTGCCCAGGTAGACACGCTCCAGGGAACTGTCTTGGTCCATGCACCTGAGACTCGGACAGGAGCCATCACGATTCGAACACAGGTGACCCTTCCTGAAAGCTGCGAAGATGCTGTCGAAGGCATATGGCTGGCCGGCCTGGCTGCGGAACCGGGAGAAGCGCCAACCGCCCTCGCCCTCACCTGGAGCCAAATCGAAGGTGGTTGGTTCGGACCCATCTGGGGGCTGCAGCTGGCAGGCGATGCTCGATTGCTCCGTGGCGTTTTCCCCCCTAAGCGTGGAGAAGAGGGATTCTTGGCTGGTACGGATTACGTAGCGTTGGCCTCGAGAGCACCGGAATGGGGTCATGTCTATGAGGCCTCGTTAGGCTACAATCCTCAGGACGGATCGGTCAGCGTCTCGGTCGATGACCTGACTGCAAATCGGGTCATCATCAGTGACGGCTACCAGTTTGAACCAGTGACCCCTGTGCAGTGGCTGCCCAGTGCTGGTGTGACGTACAGAAGTGGTGCGACGGTAGCTGATCCCGTATCTTTCCGGATTGTCGATATCCTGGATGTGCACCTGCCCGCAGGTATCACGATCTGGCTCACTCAGCAGGATGTAGATGGCCAGTTCCGTCCGGTTGACGCCATCGATCGACGCGAGACATCCTCCCTTTTGCTACGTATGCCCTGGAAGGAGCTAGCTGGCAGTCTGTGCTTCGTGCTCGATGACGGTGAGCAGTCCCAACAGTTGCAGACTATCTCGCAACCGAGCGATGACACCTACTACCCTCTCGATCTGAGGCATGTCCCCACTGGCAAGTTTCAATTGACAGCCCATTATGTTGAAAACGACCGTTCCTGGCAGCTCGTACAACGCGATCTGGCTGTCGGCGAGATTTCACTTCTTTTGACTGATCTACAGGGCAGGCAGACCCCAGACCACTCACTTGTCATCACGGGGCGTCTAGCAGTAGCGAGCGACGGCCCGATTGGCAGTCTGGTATCTGGAGTTGCGGTCGAGCTGACCAAACACGATTTCGGCATGACCAGAGGGGCTGGGTCAGGTGCGATTGGCTCGGAGGTCCTGGAGGCAAGCATCGTGATCAACAAGCAAATTCTCCAGATCAACGACGCTGGCCTGACCGAATTGCCCTTTGAGGCATGCATAGCATTGCCGGAGGATGCCGATGAATGCGTCTGGCAGGTCACGCTGCGCCCCTTCGTGACACCGGAGACGGTGGCCGTGAAGAGCCGAGTTGCGGACCTTTGGATTGGTAAGCCCGCACGCCCTCGGGCATGGACAGGCTTTCTGGAAGAGGAAACAGCCAGGCATATACCCGTAGCGCCCGGAGTTGATGCCTACCAGATAAGCGGTCAAATCGGTGCGGGTGCCCTTCAAATGTGCATGTTGGAGGTAAACCTGACCCACCCAGGTGTTGAAGCGAATTCGCTTGTAGGCAGCCAGTTTACGGCGGGTGCCGCTGTACGCTTTCCGCGGTCGCAGGTAAGCCAAATGGTGAAAAGCACCGGGGCAGTCGCTGGAGTAAACGCGTCGTTCTTCGAGATCAGCAGTACCATGCTGCCGTTGGGCATGCTGATCCGCTCGTGGGATCTGCTCAGAAGTCCCGACCCCGAGAACCGAGGTGTAGTGGGCATCGGCGATGACGGGCGAGCCTATATCGGCGTATGGCGTTGGCGCGGCTTCGTGTCCCGTCCAAATGGTACTCGTATCCAACTGAGTCGCGTCAACACAGCGAAACTAAACCCGAACGAGACTGGGCTCTATCGTGCACCGTTTCTGCTCAGTCCTGGGGTTCAGTCAGCAGGTGGCGGTGGTCAAGTGACCGAGATAGTACTCCGCAAGGTGCAGCCGACATCGCCAGGCCATCTGCATGGGGTGGTGGCCGAAGTGCGCCGCAATCAGCCCGGGGTATACATTGACGCCGATGCCATAGTGGTTACGGGACGCGATGGCGCCGCTGAGCAGCTGGCTGCCGTAGACGTAGGCGAAGAAGTCGAGATCCTCTATACCCTGACTGGAGACGCTAAGTGGCCAGGGCTGCCTGCCACCGACCAGCTCAAGGCCGCCGCCAGCGGCGGTGTGGTCCTTGTGAAGAACGGCCTGTATGGCGACCCGGCAGTGCACACAGACGCAAACCGTCACCCGCGGACGGTGGCTGCTGTCAGCTCAGATCGGAAAACGCTCTACCTCTTTGTGGTGGACGGTCGCTCAAAAGCTAGTGTGGGTATGACCTACAAGGAGATGGCGGACCTCTTCCTGTACATGGGGGCCTTTGAAGCCCTCAACCTAGACGGGGGCGGATCGTCAACATTGGTCACTATGCCAGAAGGCTCGTCGACGCCCCGGGCGATCAACACGCCCTCCGACGGCCAAGAGCGCTTCGTACCAGATGGGGTGGGTGTTTTCTATCGTCGGGAACAGAACTAGGCTACTGATGGGTACCCGCATTCACAACAGCCAGGAGGTAGCATGAGATGACCTTTCGTGAGCGTTACTTGCAGACCTTGCTTTTTGGCAAACCTGACCGTATTCCATTGATGCCAGGCGGGCCACGCGAATCCACGCTGCGCGCCTGGCACCAGCAAGGCCTTCCGGAGGGGCAGCCCTACTTTGGCGCCTTGCTTCAAGAGCTGAGGTTGCCCTCAATGCCAGGAGGTCTGCATCATCTGGGGGTCTCTTTCCAAATGATCCCCACCTTTGAAGAGAAAGTGCTCGCACACAAGGATGGGCATTACATCGTCCAAGACTGGATGGGGGCTACTACCGAGATCTCCGATCAGTACGATTACACATACATTCGCAGTGCCAAGGATTTCGTCACCCGCAAGTGGCACAAGTTCCCGGTCGAAACCCATGCTGACTGGGAGCAGATGCGCACTCGGTACTCCCTGGATACTCCCGGCCGATCCCCCGAGGATTTCGCCAGCCGCTGCCGTGATCTACAGAAGCGAGACGTCATAGTCACGGTGCAGATCAATGGCCCCTTTTGGCAGTTGCGCGAGTGGTGCGGCTTTGAAAACCTCTGCATGCTTTTTCTTGATGACCCAGGGTTTGTGCAGGATATGATCTCGTTTTGGACCGGTTTCGTCTCACAGATGCTTGAGCGCATTTTCGAACACGTGACCCTTGACCGCCTCGGCATCTCTGAAGACATGGCCTTCAAAGAACGCAGCATGATCTCCCCAGCCATGACCCGCGAGTTCCTTGTACCCAGCTACAAGTGCTGGGTGGCCCAAGCGCGATCAGCAGGATGCCCCATCGTGGACATGGACTCCGACGGTTATATCGCAGAGCTCATCCCCCTCTGGATCGAATCGGGGGTCAACGTATGTGACCCTGTTGAAGTGGCCGCCGGAAACGATATTACGGCTTTTCGCCGGCAGTTCAGGACAAACATGGCCTACAAGGGCGGTATCGACAAGCGAGCTATTGCCAAAGGTGGTCGCGTAATCGAAGCCGAACTCAGGCGCGTGGTGCCCCCACTGCTCGAAGAGGGCGGCTTCATCCCTGGATGTGACCACGGAGTACCTCCTGATATCTCCTGGTCCAACTTTGTACACTACGCTCGACTTTTGGCGGACCTTTGCGGGTGGTTGTAGACCCCCCTCTGTGCCAAGATTGGTGAGACACCTTCCATCCCGAATTGTGCCGATGAGGTGTTGGAAGGCGTCTCACAGGGCTTGACACGTACAGCTCGGCCTCCTGGAGGGGAGACTAATGAACGTGAAGAATAGCCACATCATACCCGTCGTCACCACAGCCAATTTCCACAGCGAACGGGACAATCTCGATGCAGTATCCTCATACAGGAAACACAGAGTATCGCCACAGAGAAACGGAGGAAGCAGATTGAGACTACGCCATATCTACAAAACAGTGATAGTAGCTCTTTGTCTTGGCGCCATACTATGTGGACAAGCACTGGCAAAAACACAGATTGTGCAGTTCGCTTCCGTGAATCATGGTGACGCACACCGGGAATTCCTTGAAGCATCCAGAATAATTTATGAAGCCCAGAACCCAGACGTACAGATCGAGATCATCACTGGTGATCAGAACAAAGCAATGACCATGATAGTGGCTGGGGCACAGCTGGATGTTATCGACATGTCGACCAACGAAGCACCGCAGTTTTTTGCCAGTGGCTTGCTCAAGAACCTGGCTCCTTATATCGCCAAGGACAAGAGCTTTGACATCCGTGCTTTTGTGCCAGTCAGCACGCTGGGCTACCAGGCGCGGGGTGAGGTCTTCGGCCTGCCTACCAGCACTTTCCAGATCCTGTGCTGGTATAACAAAGACCTCTTTCAGCAAGCAGGCGTGCTGGATCCAAACGAGTTAGGGTCGAACTGGAACTGGGAAAGTGTCATCTCTGCGGGTAAGAAACTCACCCGTGATACCACTGGTGACGGGGTTTCTATGTCGACCTCTCAGCGCGCCTGGCTGAGCTCGGCCGCAAACCGCGACAGACACGGGAGTTCTTCTTGCGCTACCAAGATCGAATTCTCTTTGGCACAGACGGGTTAGACGCACCGAGCATGTACCGTAACCATTTCCGTTTCCTAGAAACCGCTGACGAATGCTTTGAGGACTGGATGTACCCAAACCATGGCTTCTTCTTTATCTCCGGTCTGAGTCTGCCCGACGATGTCCTACGCAAGATCTATGCAGACAACGCCCTCGCGCTCATTCCCGGCCTGGCATCACCGACCACGAGTCATTCCTGAGAGATCGCCAGCTGAGTCAGTAGTAGTCGAAAGGCCACCGAAAGGCGGCCTTTGTCTTTGGCTGAGCTCACCTAACTCTTGTGAGGGTGGTTACTTACTGCTTCGATTCCAGTCATCGAGCATGGCTTGAATAACGGGGCTGGCCTCTTCGAGGGCCAGCGCGGGGCTCTTTGTGCCCGTATAGACCACTGGCGAGATCACGCGATTGTAATACAGTGTCCGTGTTTCCCCCGGAACTTGCTCAGGTAGTACCTGGGAGAGCGGCTCTTCGATCATCTGAATCATGGCTGGGATATTCACGCCTTTGTGAGCGTTAAGAAAGGCGGATACTGCCACGCTCCTTCGGGCGGGCGGAATGCCCCAGCCGAGCTCCATCGCCAGGGTCTGCCCCTCAACGCTCGCGATGTACTCAAGAACCTTCCAGGCCTCGTCGGGATGCCTGCACCCAACGGGGATGGCGTACGGTGTCTCTGGCCAAATATTAGTCGCTCGACTACCTCGGAAAGTAGGCGTCAAGGCGATGTCCCAATCAAGCTCAGGGAAGGCCTTCATGTATCCGAACATGAAGCTACCCCACAGCATAGAAGCTGTCTTCTGCCTCCCGAAGTCCGCGTAACCGCCGCTATTGGCAGGCATCACGCGATGCGCGTGGGCAAGATCGTGAGCGAACTGCAAAGCATCCCTGACTGCCTCGGAGTTTCCCAGGAATCTGGTACCATCAGGACTGAATAGCGGGCCGCCGCCTGCTGCATAGCCAAAAGGATACACTTCTCGGCCTGAGCCGCCACCAATGCCGAGAAGACCATATGTCTCAGGAACACCGTCCCCGTCTTTGTCCCGCGTCAGTCTCTGTAGTTCGCGCGTCCCCTCCCGCTCCCACTTCCAAGCGTCAGAGGGATACGGAACACCTGCCTCCTCAAACTGGCGGGTATTATAGAAAAAGGTGCTCACCGCCGCTCCAAGCGGTAGCGCATACAGCTTGCCATTCCAACTGAGGGTGCCCTCAAGCAGAATCGGCCAGAAGTCGTTGCGTACCGAGCGAGGAAGGGTCTCAAAACGTCTGGTAATATCCTGTATGAGCCCCGCCCTTGCCACTTCTGGGACTCCCCATAGTCTAGCCACATCGGGCGACACGCCACCAGCCACTAATACCGCGAGGCGCTCCTGTGGACTACCAGAGGAACTCGGCAAGATGTCAATCCCTATGCCGGGGTTCTGTTCCTCAAAACCCTCAAAGAACGCAGCAGAGCGCTTGAGATAGTCGTCATTCCCGTGGACGAGTACCTGTAAGCTGACCGAACCCACCTCAGCCTCAGTGACCAGCGCATGTGCAAAAACGAGCATGACTAGAACAAACAAGACCGTGGATTTCGCTGTGCGAGACATATGGTAACCTCCATTTTATACCTCTGACCCAAGTTCCTAGACTAGTTCAAGGCCCGATCACAGAAACCAGCACACCATTTCTGATCATTTCACCGGCTAGACTGTTCATCCTGCCGCTTTGACCTATTTGCATATGCACGCGTGGAAGGCTCTTGCACCTTACCTAACGAATACCCTCCTTGTATTTCCAATTCTGGAGGTGTATTTGCGAACATGTGGTACTGCTGGCGAAACTGGTGCCGCTCTAGTATCGTTCTGTCCCTAGCCGTTGCCGTAACATTCCCTGGCAGCAGCTTCCCTGCATCGGCCAAGACTCAGTTACTTGTAATGGACTGGAAACTAAATGAGACACCTGCCACACAGGCCTGGTTTCAGCAAGTCAAGGAGGCTTTTGAAGCAGAACACGCGGGAGTTGAAGTTGAGTACGTGTCAGCAGCATTCGGCGATACATACCGGGAGAAACTACTGGTCGGAACCGCCGCCGGAACTGCACCTGATGTAGCATCGCTGTCCATCATCTGGGCACCAAGGAGGGCTGGGAAGCAGGCGAGTTCCTGGCCCAGCTGCAGCTAGGAGGGCTGCTGGGCGGCAGCTTTGAAACACGTACTGCAGCCATGCGCTATGGCCTGAATGCCACGCCCTACTTCCTCGACAGAGATGCGCCCGACCTGAACTTCCAAGTGACCAGCTTTCCACAAGGGCCCTCTGGTACGCAACGAGGCTCCACGGTATGGGGTAACATGTACTCCATTTCCGCAACCAGCAAAAACCCTGGTCTAGCCTGGGAGTTCATCGCCTACTATGCCAGCCTACGAGGTAACATTGGCATCTTCGAGGCTCTCGACTACGTCACCTCGCCGCGTCTTGATTTTTACCGTTCACGGCAGTGGATTGCCGCCCGTTCCCGCCACGATTGGATGCCCCTGGTACCTGAGATAGCCTACGTAGGCGGTGTCTACCCCTTCCTAGAGTCACACAGACTCACGCATCAGGTCTGGAATCCGCTTATGCGGCCAGCTCTCATGGGGACGGCACCAGTTCAGAGCTCTTTCACCCAAGCAGCTGAGATATACGACCGCTTCCTCGCAGACATGATGCCCAGTAAGTAGCAGCCCCATCTCACTCAAAGCTGGTTCGTTGGTCATGAGACAGCGATAGCCATCGTGTGACTTAGCTGGAACAAGAACCAAATGGAGGGTCACACGATGGCTGCGACTACACTTCCCCGTACAATGCTCCTCAAAGATGCGACAGCCTTCGTTCCTTACTTAGAAGGAGCGTTACCGAAAAAACAGCTACAGCGAAGCCCAGCTGAATCAGGATGCTGCCGTAGATTGGGCGCAGATTATCCGCAGTCAGTCCCGAAAGAGCCGCGATGGCATCGTTTGCCTGGATGAACCAGTACGACGGCAGAAACCTCGCCACTGATAGCACTGATTTGCTCATGATTGACTGGGGCACGAACACCCCGCCCAGGAAGCTCATGCCAAGGGTGATGACGTTAATCGCTCCCGCTTGCGAAGCACCGTCCTTCACAAAGCTGCCTATGAGAAGGCCCAGGCATGCGCATACCGCTGCAAAGACCAAGGTGTTAAGGGAATAAAGGCCTGCCAACCCCGATGACGCCAGGCTTTCTCCATGAAATACTAGGCTACCTAGCATGAGTACTGTCCAGCAACCCAAAGCGAAGACTCCGTGCCCAGCCGCCAGCTCAAGGCTCATCTTTCTGCTCGGCAATGGCGCACATAAGTTGCGCAGATGCAGATCGGGCCTGTTGAAAGCGATCATGATCGAGCTTACTCCCTGCATCACCATCGCCAGCAAGGCATAGGCGCAGTAGGCAAAATAGTAGGAGTACGCGGGACGTTCGCCTCCGTTTGTAGCGCCTAGAAAGCCCACTGCCACCGGTCTGTCAACGGCCAAGTCAGCCCTCGTAGCCGCGACTAGCTCGGCCTGGGACGTCTCTCTGCCATACTTATGATGAAACCTCATAGTGTTGAGAAACCTGTCGATGCTCATGTCAACATAGTAGCTGCTGGTGGATTTGGGCACGATGACCTTCTGGATGACGTAGTTGCCATCCGACATGAATTGCTCCGAGAAACCCGCTGGGATGATGGCAATGTACTCCACGTTTCGAAAGAACAGTGCGTCCTGAAGCTTCTCTGGATCGTCTGGGTACGGAACCAGTCGACTTGCCTGACTCAGGTATTCGACGAGTCCCTGCGCGATGAGCCCGTCACCATCTCGGTTGATCACGGCCACAGGAGTCTTGGTCGGCTCAAAAGCCATACTCGCTGTCTCTGGCGCGATCGAGGAGAACAACACGGCAAGCCCCAGGAAAATGGTGAGGCTGATGGCTATTGGCACCGCCGAACCGCGCATCACTTTGAAATAGGCCCTAAACACTGGCATACCTTTCCCTCCTCAGCTGCATAAAGCTTGCCGTGCACATAATGGCCGAGAGCAGGCACAACATGCCTATGTTGATGAAGAATCTGCGATGGCTATCGAATACATACAGGCTGTAGAAGGCGTCTGATATCAGAGCCGCAGGGTTAATGTAGGAGAGCACTGGTGCCTTGCGAGCAACGATATCCTTTACCTCAACCCACATCAGACCTGCCAAGAAGCTCATGGTCATGCTCACGCCAATAAGGATGCCCGTCTTAGCATTCTCGCTTCCCCGGACAACTGTACCGATAAAGCCACCGAATGAGACTCCCGCGACGCAGCCTGCAAGACATGTCAGCAGCACGTAGCCTATCTGGTTTCCGAAGCTGATGCGTAGTACGAACGCCATGTACGCAAGCAGAATCAGCACCTCTGCAAAGCTGATAATAAGCGCTGCGGCTGCATCCGATAGCACTACACCCAGCTTGTGTGTAGGCGCTACGGAGCGCCGCGCCCCGCGGGCAGATAGGTCAGCCTGAACGTCGATGGCGTTACGCAGCCCCCAAAAGCTACTGTACATGCACGCCATGGCAATCAAAGCGTAGAAGAAGCCGAGTATGGTATCAGGCTTGGCATTCGAGAAAGAGATTTGCTCGGTATAGCTCCTACGGTCCCCCAGCTCTGCAATCAACTGCTGCGCCACGGCTGGGTTCTTCGCCAGGACGCTCGTAACCGTTCTGGAGGTGTATGCATACTCATCTAGAATCGCCTTGAGGACGCTCTGCTCGATACCTGACTTTTTCACTGTAAGCCCAATCGCCTGGTCGACGGTGATGATGCCCGTAACGGCCCCATCTGCAAGAAGCCTCTCAGCCTCCTGCTCATCCGCTACAGTCAACTCGAGTATCTGAGCTTCTCCTGGCTGTGACAGCGACTCCAGCATCTCGTGGAACCTGATGTCTTTCCGGTACGCCTGACTATCTACGACCGCCACACGTATAGGGTTGAAGCTTTCCAGCTCCTCTGTGAGATGGCCAATAGTAAAATGGAACAGCGTTGCCAACAGCAAAGAAAAGGCCAGCGTCCAAAAGACCAGTTCCCGATTGCGCAAGAGACACTTCAATCGATAGCTGAACACATGCTTGAACATGGCTTCGCACCTCCCCTCAGTCCCGCAGTTGCCTGCCAGTGATCTCGAGGAACACATCATTCAACGTTGGCTGCTCCGAGAAGACCCTGTTGAAAGGGAGATCACGCGACTTCAGATAGTCCAGCAGACACAACAGGTTGTGCTCACCGCCATCGTAATGGACTGAGAGACGGTTGTCGGCATAGTGCACCCGGGTCACGTAAGGCAACTGACGGATCTGAGTCAGATCGTCAGGCTGCAACATATACATCTCCACACTGATAGTCTCACCATCGTTGATCATCGCCTTCAACTCTTCCTTGGTGCCCGTAGCCAGTGTCTTGCCCTTATCCATGATGACGATGCGCGTGCAGAGCTGTTCGACCTCTTCCATGTAGTGCGAAGTGTATACTACAGTAGTCGCCCTCTCGGTTGAGCTCCCGGATCCCTTCCAGAATGCTGTTACGGCTCTGCGGATCAACTGCAACCGTTGGTTCGTCCAGTATGAGAAGCTTCGGTTTGTGAGCGATGCCGCAGGCGATGTTCAGCCGGCGCAGTAGCCCCCCCGACAGTTTCCTGGGAGAAAACTTCCGAAACTCCCCGAGCTCCACAAAGTCGATAGCTTCCTTAACCAGCTGGCGACGGGTTTTCGGATCCCGGACATACAGGCCGCAGAAATAGTCGACGTTTTCATCCACCCGCAACTCGTCAAAGACGGCCACGTTTTGCATCACAATGCCGATATTCCGCTTGATCTCGTAGGCATCCGGCGTCATGGGCCTGCCAAATACCTCAATCGTGCCCTTGTCATATTTCAGAAGCGACAGGATGCAGTTGATCGCCGTCGTCTTGCCCGACCCGTTAGGCCCAAGCAGGCCGACGATCTCCCCCTCACCCACTTGCAGATCAAAATGATCGAGCGCAAGCAGGCTTCCATACCGCTTCACCAAGTTCTGCACGTTAATGAGCATGACCACCCCTCCTCACTTTCCGGTTTCATTCTACAACCAAGGGTCGGCGCACTGTAGATGCTGGCCATCAGCTTCGCCAGTGACAATTGTCATCATCCGCATGATGGAATTGATGGGTACGGGCAAGCATGGTAGACTTACTGCCAAAGGAGACGTTCATGCAGGCCATTGCCGACAGGCTGTTAGTGCTAATCTGCTGCGCTGCGCTGCTGCCAGGACAGGCTTACGACACTACTGCCGTCGTAGCCATGCTAGCGGCGATGACGGTGAGTGCGCTCAATGGCTACACCAGATCCCGCTCATTCCTCATCGCAAGCGTAGTCTCGTACACTGTGGCGAGCATGGCCTGGCCAGCCTTCTGTCTCTTTACCCCACTAGTGCTGTACGATGCACTGACCTACTCCCACATTACCGGACAGGGTCTGTGGACTCTCGCGGCGGTGGGTTCACTTGTAGTATGTTTCGCGAACCTTTCGATTCCCACAGCGCTGATAATCGCTGCTCTGACAGCGGTGGCCTATGTATTGGCGATGCGTACTACCGCGATAGAGCGAAGCCAGACTAAGGCGAAACAGCTGCGCGACAGTGGCTACGAAATGGCCATGCTTCTCAGAAAGCAGAATCAGGACCTCATTGAAAAGCAAGACTACGAACTCCGTCTGGCAACGCTTAGTGAGCGCGGACGGATCGCCCGGGAGATCCACGACCATGTGGGCCACCTACTCTCCCGATCGATTCTGCAAGTAGGCGCACTTATGTTTTCCAGGATCAGTGAAGAGGAAAAGCAGAGCCTGTCAGTTATTCGCGACACGCTGTCGCAGGCCATGGACAGCATTCGCACCAGTGTGCATGACCTCCATGACGAATCCTTCGATTTTAGGATTCGGACTGAGGCCCTGGTACAGGAATTCACGTTCTGCCCCATTAGGCTCGACTACAGGCTGGAGCACGAGCCCGAGAGAGACATTGCCTACTGCTTCATCGCCATCGTCAAGGAGGGCCTGAACAACATAATCCGCCATTCAGACGCGACCCAAGTGACCTTGGCACTGCTAGAGCATCCAGCCCTCTACCAACTGGTGTTGCGAGACAACGGATCACAATCGACTAGCGAGTCAGGGGAAGGCCTTGGTCTGCGTAGCATTGCGGATCGAGTGGACGCGCTGGACGGCCAATTCGTGGTGGAGCGAGACGACGGATTCAGGCTCTTCATCTCAGTCCCGAAGGGGAGGCAGTTGCATGAGAGTGCTCATAGTCGATGATGACCCACTGGTCTGTCAATCACTCAAGACTATTCTGCACGCTGACGGTGACATTGAAGTAGTCGGCACGGGCCATGACGGCCACGAAGCAGTGGCGCTCTTTGCGCAGCTCGAGCCCGACGTCCTCCTCATGGATATCCGCATGGAGAGGATGACGGGGCTCGAAGCCTGCGAACGCATTCTCGCCCGGTTCCCGGACGCGCGCCTTCTCTTCCTAACCACGTTTCTTGATGATGAGTACATCGTGCAAGCGCTTCGGCTGGGTGCTAAGGGGTACATCCTAAAGCAAGACTTTGAGAGCATCATCCCCGCCCTCAAGGCGGTGCACATGGGCCAAAGCGTGTTTGGCGATGCCATCGTCACTAAACTGCCGAAACTACTCAGCAAGAGCGGACAAGGCAGTCTGGCAGAACTGGGAATCACGGAAAGAGAACAGAACATCATAGAACTCGTAGCAAAAGGTCTCAGCAACCGTGAGATCGCCGAGACCTTGTATCTGAGTGAAGGCACAGTCCGCAATTACATCAGTGTCATCCTCGAAAAGCTAGAGCTGCGAGACCGCACGCAACTGGCCGTATTCTACCTCAAACACGCCTGATGCAACTGCCCGTCGGGTGAGGGACAGCCGAAGCCGTCCCTCATGGCACCGCCGCCTACGGTGTGGCGTACAGCTCGTCAAGCATAGCCTGCACTTGCCTCTGCATATCACTGATGAAGTTTTCCAAAGCCAGGGTGCCGTTAATGACCTGCCGAAACTGCGGGTCGAAAACCCTTTGGATGTCAGTTTTGATGGGCGACACGATCGCTGCAAAGTTGTCACCGTCAAGCGAGGCATCCACAGCCTGTTTGATGAAATCGCGCCTAACTGGTGTTTCATGAGCCAGGTAGGTCCCTATGCGCGACAGTGTGGGCAAGTGAACGGGAATGCGCCCCGTTACCCTTAGCATCTCGGCCTGCGACTCCTCGCTGAGTAGCAAAAAGACTAGCCAGCGGCATGCCCACTCTGGGTTCTCAGACGCTTTCATGACCCTCATAGGACCGAAGTAGAGATTCCCGCCTCTACGCACCGGGCCCTTTGGCTGCACAATCGACTCAATCGTGTCCTCGGTCAGATGCAAGTATGCCGCATGAGACGCCGTATTGTATAAGCTGATGGCATTCGCGCGGCTCGTTACAAAGCGCTCTCTGTTCTGCGATACGAGCCAACCTCTTTGTGCCAGCTCTGCGTAGAGTCCTAGACCCTGGCGAACCTGCGGGGTATCGAGCAGGGCCTGCTGAGGGTTCAAGTACCTCTCAAAAAAAGAGCCGCCCGCTTGATGGATGGCGGGGGTGAGGTTCTCAAAGCTGGAGGCAAAACCAATGCCTGCCGTCTCCGGCCGACCATCCCCGTCGACGTCAATGGTCAAACGTCCAGCGTTCTGCTTTAGCCAGTCCCAATTCCAGCCGTCGCCTAGATCTCGAAGAGGCGCGATCCCCATTTCGTCAAACAGCGATCGATTGTAGCCAGCCACCACTGCGTAGATCTGGTTAGGCAGGGCAAGCAGCTGCCCCTCACTCTCCAGTACGGGTTTGGCGAAGCTAGGTACCAGTCGATACAGGTCTACTTTGTCGGCCTTAAGGTAAGAGTGTAGATCAGCAAAGTTGTCTGTGTCATCTTTGAGTAGAACCGTCGGCGTGGAGTCGATCGCATCCACCTGACTACCTGTGCCGAGCATCACCAGCAGCTTGTCTGCATACCCTGAGGGAAAGTTCTGGATGTCGATATGCACGCCCGGGTTCTGTTTTTCAAAGGCGGCTGCTCGTTCGATAAGGAAATCGTAGAACTGCGGCCCGTGTATTCCGGTGAGATGCACGATCGTGATGGGTGCTGAAACCGTGACCAGCGTACACACCATCCATGATATGACGGCAATCAGTAACACACTGCAAGGCCGGTCTCTTCGACACATCAGTGAATTCCTCCCTGTTCGCTTTTTCCTACTGCTAGTTAATGACAGCGGCAGCCACCAGATTGGCCACCAACGGGCGTAGCCGAATCTTGGATTCTGTGCTATGCCGCAAATGAACCCTGTTGGTCAGCAACACCACAAAGAGCTCTCTCGTCGGATCTATCCACATGAATGTGCCAGTGAATCCGGTATGGCCAAAGGATTCCGGCGAGAAAAGATCCCCTGCTGCAGATTCTGCGTAATCACCCTTCATCTGCCAGCCTAGCCCCCGCGGCTGGCTCATGCCCCGGGTATAGTTGCGAGTGGCGACATCGACAACCGCCTCAGACAAGACTCGGTGGCCTTCGTAACATCCCTTGTTGAGCCACATTTGGCAGAAAACGGCGATATCACCCGCACTGCCAAACAGCCCCGCGTTGCCGCACACTCCCCCGAGCGACCGACAGTTGTTATCATGCACTACGCCGTGCAAGTGGGTGCCAAGCTCAGCGTTGAACCCTGTGGGTGCCACGCGTGGCAACACCGATGGAGGCGGAGTATACTGGGTGTCATGCATGCCAAGGGGGTCATAGAACAGCTCTTTGGCCAACACATTAAGAGATCGACCGCTTACCCGTTTGACGACCTCTCCCAGCATAATGAAACCGGGACAGCTATAGATGACCTCCTCACCGGGAGGGCGGTTCGGTGCCAAGTCCCACAGCGCCTGAAGGGGATCGGCGGATTGGTAGAGAGAGGCCGCAGGCAGTCCCGATGTATGCGTGAGTAGCTGCCCGATGGTCGCATCTAGCTTAGCCTCGGGGATATACCGCCGCACGCTGTCGTTTAGCCACAGCATCCCCCGCTCGAGTAACGCTAGCACACAGGGCGCAGCAGCCACGACCTTCGTCACTGAAGCCAGATCGAAGATGGTGTCAGGGCGCATCACCTCCTGCTGTGGTTGGAGGCGAGCCAACCCAAACGCTTTGGGACCCACGAGAAAACCCCTGTGGCCAATCGCTAGGACTGCTCCAGGTATGCGTTGCTCGCTACACCAACGCTCTACTAGGGCATAGGCCGCCTCTATATGGTCAGGTCGTAAACTCGCATCTGCAGGCGTGCCAGTAACCAAAACGTCTCGGTGCACTGCTAGCGACCCCCAAAAATCATGTGCGTGATAAACTCATCGCCTGGATATGTGTTCATTGTGTCATAGACGGTTATATAGAACTACACGTATTTTAGGAAAACGTGGAACAGATATTAGGACACGCCAACGGTCCGGGCCAACGCGAGATCTCTGGAATTGGGTAGCCAGAGATCTCACGTCAGCTGCCGCAGCGACGGCCGCCATCGACCAGGGATGAGTATCAGCTATGGCTGCTCAACAACAAACGTCACCCTACCTGCGTGCTCTGGTTGCACCCAAAAAAGCCGACGCCCATCGATCACCCTCGACGCTGGTTCAGTGAGCTCGCCCGACGCGTTTGGCACGAGAAGCCGCGCGTTCTTTGCATCAGAAAGGCTAATCCACACTGGTGCGGGGGCGGTAAGCAAGAAGGTGCTGGCTTCCTGCCTAACTACAGTCACAGTGATGGGAATCGACACCGTGTCGCCTGCTTTCACATCGTAGATGGTCAGGTCATCTCCATCGCTGAACCCGCTGGCATCGTCCACGATGAGCCGAGCATAGTTGCTGGCCACCCGCTCGATTACCGCGCTGCCACCGCCACTGCCTACCACGAGTTTCCCATCGAAGTAGTTGTTCGGGCCCGCTCGCGTCACATTACGAGCGAAAGGTAGATCCACGAGGTTAGGCAAGGCATTGCCATCAGGAACACCTGCCAGCTGTCCGCGGGCTAGGACCAGAGTGGACGGGCTGAGAAACACCCGATCATGCGCATTCTCGCGCACCACACGCTCGATGGCATACGGAGTATTGTGTGAGTACTCCGGGGCGTCCACCAGGAGGCGTGACCCAACCAGCTGGTCCGATAGCGGCACTGGTGCGGCGATGAGCAAGCTACCTTCCTCGGGGTCAACCTCCACTACTGTACCTGAAAACGCTCTGTATGGGCTGATCACGCCTATATCCGGCGCCAGCAGCTCAGTTCCCATACTCATGTGAAGTCTATCCGTGCGATTATCAACTTGCCGAATATGAGCAAATGGGGCATCCGTAGTTAAGGTTAGACTTCCATCGGTGACACTGAAGCTCCGCTCTGCAAGCGTGCTCAGGAAGTAGTCCTTCGCCTGTGAAAGATCGACAGCGAAGGCGACGGGTGGTAACCCCTGCTTCGCTTCCGCACTATCGAGAGGTAACGGAGTCACGGCCGAAATCTGGGATTCACCAGCAAAAGGCTCTATGACAGAGACAAACTGGCTGGGCGCTTCCCCCTCATCTCGAGCCAACACATGCTTGACGCCCATTGGCGAGGGACCATCGGCCACGATCACCTGACGACCCTCCTGGGGCAGCATCCTCAGGCGCAAACCAGCTCTGTCGCGATGCGACCATGTGGCACTCCATAGCACATCGCCGTCAGCTCGTTGCGGGGCTGAAAGAAAGCCATAGCCATTCCCAGGTGGTGGGTTCCAGTAGAAGCCCTCGTGAGCATAGCCCTCGATCTTGCCATCGGGCCGAACGCGCGGGCCCCACGCATACTCCTCGCTGGCCAGCGAACCGCGTCCCGGTGGCGAAAGCTCCAAACCTACCGCTGTGAAGTTGCGGCCCAAACCATGGAAAGAGTAGTCACGGCGTGTGCCCCCCGCAACCCGGAAGATGTCAACCAGATACGATTCTGTCTCCGAGGTGTCCACTAGAGCAAGCAGGCGCCGGTACAGGCTGACTCCTTCTTTGGCATAGGCCGTTTCGTCAGAGGCATCCACCACACTCAGACCATCCGTGCTAGCAAGGAAGTTGAGACTGCCGCCTGACGACTCGGCCGAAAGTTGGCACTTTTCGTTGACCACAGCAGCAATATGTGCAACGGTTCGGTACTGCCACCCTACACGGTAATGCGCATCATTGTAGCCTGAGTCAAATGACAGTTCACGTCCATCTGCGTAGATCATAAGCGCCATCTCATCTCGGTGCCCGTGGTTCAAAGTGGGGCCATAGCGCATGACCGCTCCTCGCTGGTTTGCCCCTGCTCCCGAACGCAGAAAAACTAGCCCCTTACCGCCCAACACATCTGACACAGGGCTGCTTAGGGTAGGCACAAGACCAGCAGTCTTTACGTCATCGAGATGAAACAGCTGCCAGATGTTGGTGAGGCGCTCGTTCACGCTACTACCCGCCAAATCCACCAAGACCTGTGCATAGCGGTTGCGTAGGGCCTCATCTTCGGCTCGCGCATAGAACCGCGCAGCTTGAGCAAAGGCCGTGGCGTCAAAACCCGCCACCGTGCCGATTTTCGTGTCAGCAGAGGTATCTCCGTAGGCTGGTACACGACCAGCAATGGTGTTTTTCTGCTTTGCTCCGATATACATGAGCTCAAACTGCGGGTCTTTGTACAGATTAACCCCCTCAGGGTAGTCGGCCGTGCGCAGGTTGTACAATATCTCGGCGATCTCGAGGTACAATCCTGTTGTGTACTCACCGTACGACGCCGAAGTCTCGTAGTAGTTGCCGTCACGATCAATGTTGTTGCTTACCATGTTCCGCATGGAAGTGGGGCCGCTAATCGCCCAGTCCACGTACTCGTCAATCCCCAGTAGCGAACCCACGGCCAGGATGCCCTTGTTGTAGTCAGCCGTACCGTTGTGAAGTGCGTCTACATAGCCTGGTTTGTGTGCTTCACGAAAGCAGTAGTCGGCGCCATTTAGCAGCAGATTGATCACGACATTCTCTTTGATGGTGAGAGCAGGATTTGTTGGGGAGGGCAGATCCAGTTCACCACTGTTCCAGATCAAGTCCACTGCGTTGACGTACCACAAGAGCCTGCGCGCCGCCTGGTAATACGGCCTGTCCAAGCGCCCGCCTTCCCGACCAGGTGACAGGCCCGGGTAGTTGAGAGGACCCTCAACAGCCGTCGGATAGATCGTAGCGATCGCATCAAGAATCACTGCAGCGGTGTGCGCATATTTGATATCGCCGCTTAAGACGTACGCATAGGCGAGAGGCTCGAGTCCTTTCGTGAAATCATCGATGACAAAGCCATTCCACCTGGCCACGAAGTAATGCGTATTGCCCTGGGCGTCTTTCCAGCCCGTACCGTCATCTGGATGCTCCGCATTGGGCAGCATGCGCCCGCTGCCGCACATCACCTTGCCCGGGGCTGACCAACCTGCAGGACTCATTTTGGTCCCGTCCGGGCAGACGCTACTTATTTCGTACATGTAATACGAGTATGGCTTTGGCATCAAGTTGCGGATCGCCCTGTCCGGAAGCCCCATCCACACGGGGCGATTCGCCCGGTTTAGGCTATCCTGGTATATCTTCTTAGCCCAAGCAGGACCATCATCTGCCAGGTTTTTCCGGGCCCGCTCTATATCGGCTGGTGTGTACAACACCCGCGGATGCTCAAGTTCCAGGTCAGGCTTCAGAGTGGCGGGGACTGGCCACAGCACCCCCTCGGGCAATACGGTCTTGGGTACCTGCCGCAGTTGCACACCTCCGAACCAGGCACTACCTACATTGTTAGCCCCATGACTAGCCGGATAGAAATGAAGCTGTACGTCACTGGTACGCGATCCTGTCGTGAACGAAATGGTATGCTCCAACCAACCTTCAGCCTTGGGCCATAGCAGCTTGTGCCAAATCCCCGTGGCCTGATTATCTTCGTACTCGCGCACGAAGATGGCCACAGTGCCCCCTCGACTAGGATCGTCGGCGCGGGCCATAGCCCGTAGTTCATACTGCTCTCCGGGGGAGACTGCTACCAGGCCTGAGCGGACCTCTGCATAGCCCGCGGTGTCAGTGTCCTCCATGAAAAGAACAGACGCGCCTTCACACTCCACGTCGTGTACGATTTGGCCATTTCCAGCCCAGCCTGCGGGCAGACGGCCTGTCACCGTGCCGAAATCACTCCCAAAGATCAGCTCAGACGCTGAGGCCTCCCCCTGAGCCACACAGAACACCCCAGGGACGAGCAGACATAGGGGCAAGACCAGTACCGCCAACCAGAGCACTCGTCGCCCGTGCCACCTGGCAAGAGGCCGACCTTGCTCAGCCACAGCGTCATCATCGCTCGTTAGCATCCGGTGAAGATCCATGACACCCCTCCTTGAGACAAACGGTCATTTCAGCTTGTTGTTCATCCGAATGGCGGCATCTTCCTTTGAGAATCCCTCCACGTTGCGTGGCCCCAGGGGACGCAGGCCGGTTACATCGCCCAACTCGGCAAGAAGGGGGCGATGCCCATCGATTTGCTTCCGTCAGTCGCGGACCCAGCTGGTGAGTCGGGGCCCGGGTCGGTTACATCGCCCGATTTGGCAAGAAGAGGGCGATGCTCACTGGTTTCTCCTCCGTCAGTCCCGGACCCGGCTGGTGAGTCGGGGCCCGGGGTCGGTTACATTGCCCAAATCGGCAAGAAGGGGGCGATGCCCACTGGTTTCACTTCCGTCAGTCCCGGACCCGGCTGGTGACTCGGGGCCCGGGGTCGGTTACATTGCCCAAATCGGCAAGAAGGGGGCGATGCTCCAGTTTCATCTTCGATCACAGGAGGCCGACCAGGCGACGAGGCGGGTTCTGGGCAGGGCAAGATGGCTATTGGGCGGAACATTGTGATTTCGAGGCGGTTACGGCAGGAAGCGCAGCGCCCGTTGGCGCACCACGGGTCTGCTATTGTCACGACTTGTGCCGAGGGCACCGGGCGAGGGCATAGGGGCACCTGCTCTAGCGAGCGGCAGCGAGAGGTTGCTGAAACCCCTACTGTGAAGGGGGACAGATGATTCGAGGCTATGGCGCGCTCTTGGCCGTCGTTGGCTATTCGTTGGCGGCGTCACTGGTGGGCGCCCAGCCACCCTTAGCCGTCTCGCGGTAGAATCGACTCCTCAGATCGAGGTACCTGAGGAGTTTCTTGTTAAGGTCGCTTCGCAACGGCAGCAGTTGGCCAGCCTTGAACTTCATGGTGAGCCAGGACAGGTCCTTGGCATGGATCACAACCAACGTGACGTTGTTCTTCTCACACAATTCACGCTTGGTCTTGTCACGTTCCATCTGCTTAGCCACCACGTCAGCCGAGAACCGTTTGGTAGGGGTGTAGTGTTGTGGCCCGTTAAACTCAAAAGCCACCGCCTCGAGGTCATAGTGGCGGTCGAGCTCCAGTAACATGCCAGTAGCCGGGTTGACGAGAAAACGGGGAGACGCGTTGTCTTTGTGGTCATCGGAGTCGAAAATAGCCGATAGGTATTCCTGCATCAAGGCCTGTCCGAAGAACTCAGCCTCGTCGAGTCGCTGCTGCGCCGCTAGCAGTTCATCCATGTACTTGCGGGCGACCGGGTTGCAGAGGCTGAAGTAAATGGGAGCCTGCTTGTGCTCTTGCTGCATCTCCAGCCAGCCCAGCTTCGCCAGTTGTCGAGCGGCCCGCTTGACCGTCTTGGCGTCTAGACTCATCATCCGGGACACAGATGCATATGTGAACACGCCCTGCAGATTACGGTAATCGAGCGTGGCCTGCAGTGCACCATAGACCACCTTGGCCTGAGCACTGACTTCGGTGGCGATGATCAGCTCAGTAGGCATGACCACCCTTGGCCCCGACAGCTCTCTTGCTGGGGCCTGGTTGACGCCTGTGGGCAGATTGTACCAGCCCTCAGTGGTTAGCTTTGCCGTAGCCTTGCGGACGGTGGGTCGGGACAAACCAGTACGAGCAGCCAAGCGAGTGGGCGACAGACGAGCTCGCTGCCCCAATTCAGCGTCGAGTGTGAGGGCCAGCCAGACTACCTTATCCGTCGCTCTTAACTGGCTAGTGAGCAGCAACGAGATCGGCACGCGAACCTCTTCGATATCCAAGGGCGCCACCTCCAGCCAGAATGTCTGTTCGGTTCCCGAATAAATGTTCGACACACTCCGGTAGAGTTCCTCCATGAAAAGGTCGATTCAGACAAAACCAGAGGCGGCGTGCGCCCAACTCTTCAAAGCGAGGCGGGCTGGTGTCTGCGCTTTCCAGTCGTGATGGGTGGCACTGAGTAGAGTGGTCGGACGTGATCGGTCGGCGTGGGTCTGCACATGCCCGTTACATCACCTGATTCGGCAAAAGGGGGCCGATGCTTACTGGCTGCGCCCCCTCGGACAGCCACAGAGGTATCGACCGGGCGGAAGAAGGCCGATCCTCGGCACACGAAGACGGCTATTCGGCGGACCTGCACCTCCTTGGGAGGTTACAACCTGACATAAGGGCTCCGCTGGCAAGGGATCACCCCCTGAGCAACAGAGTCTGTCCACGAATCTCCCCTACTCATCCAGCCCCCTCTTGCTACCCTTATGTGCTAAATGATACACTGTTCAGTACAAAGGGCATACCAATACATGGAGGGGTTATATAATGACAAGGGGCACGCTCGGGAGTCAAGGATGCCTGCGACATGTAGCGTTCGTCATCAGTGCCGTGCTGCTACTTATGATGATGTGTGGAGAGATTGCGGCAGCTGCACCTAGGGTGCAAGTGGTGCATCTCAGTGGAAGCCACGGAGTGGAGTTCCACCAATACCTAGGGGAACGCAAAGAGGCCTTCGAGAAGCTCAACCCCAATATCGAGGTGGTCATTGAGATTGTGGCAGGCAACTACACCGAGAAGGTGATGCTCCACGTCGCCAGTGGCTCTCAGGTGGAAGTACTAGATTCTACACATAGTTTCATGGTGTTTGCGGGTAAAGACATGCTGGCCGACTTAGCTCCCTATATGCGTGCCGACAAACGCAGCTTAGACCGGGATATCCTGCCCTTTGCCAGACAACTCCTAGAGCAGGATGGGCGCCTATTGGGGCTTCCCAGCCAAGTCTACAACGTTGGAGGGATATTCAACCAAACGCTCTTCAACGAGCTGGGTGTGGTTGACCCAGCTGCGCTGGGAGATGGATGGACATGGGATGCATTGCGCAATATGGCCCCCAAGCTGGTGCATACCACGCCCGACGGTGTGACCGATCGCTACGCCGTATATCTAAGCACGAGCATTCAAGACATGGGGCCGCCCGTGTATCAGGCTGGAGGTACGCTATTTGATAGCTTCTTGAACCCGCAGAAGAGCCTGCTCAATACAGAACCTGCCCGTCTGGGTTTGGGTTTTTGGGCAGAACTCTATCAGAGGGGGTTTGCGAGTCCCTTCAGCGCACCGAACTTCTTCGGCAAGCGTTCAGGTTGCATCACCCTGTACGGTGTATCAGCCTATGCGGCGCAATACATGAGAGATGTCGGAGATGAGTTTGTGGCAGTCCTGCAGCCCAAGGGGCCCGCACGTCGTGGCGGGCATACTTTCTTTGGCCCATACCAAGTTGTGTCGTCCTCAGTGCAACAGCAAGCGGCGTACAAATGGATAGCCTTTTTGGCCCTCAACGAGGAATCTCAAGCCAAGATGATGCACGCCACGGGGCGCACACCAGCCTATCCACCCGTCCTGCGTCGCCTAGAAGCGTATACCTCCACTGATGAGCCGCATATACGGCACTTCCTTCTGCAGTTCCGCGATGTCTCCATTCACGCTGACAACTTCCCCCATACTCTGACCGCCGCCGAAGCCGATATCAAGAGAGTATTCGATGGCGCCTTTGCTGAAGTGCGCACGGGGAAAAGGCCCTTTGAGGGCTTCTTAGAGACCGTACATCCGCTGGCCCAGTTAGCCCTTAACCAGGCCCACGGAGTGGAATGACGCCAATGACCGACGGACGACTATCACAGGTTAGGCGGGGGTCTTAGCCCCCGCCTTTTCACACCATACGTGACCCTCTCTACTTGCCAAAGACGGCCGCAAAGTCCATCTCCAGGAGACGTTGTGCCTCATCAAGGGCTGTCTTCGGTGCCTGCCTAAGCTGCACAACACTCATCATGGCCTCCCTCGTACGATTGTAGATGGCGGGAAACCACAGCGGAGGACGCCCAAAAGCCACGTTTGCCTGGAGAAGCAAAATCGCCTGCGACGCGGGTAGTTCGTGACGAATCAGGGGGATAGCATCCGTACGCGTAGGCAGCGCAGCCGACAGCCGCCACCAGGTGGCCTGCACCTCTTTGCGCGCCAGCCAGTTCATAAGCACTTTTGCCCCCTCCATGTTGCGCGCCCCAAGTGGCACAACATGCGCCGTCCCTCCCATCCAGGTCCCATTCTGACCGTAGTCTGGGTGCGGGACTTCACCTACGCCGTAATCGAGGCCTGGGATGCTCACCTCAATCGTACGACCATGACCGATGTAATGGGCCTCCATGGCGGTCCTGCCCTTATCCACGCCATGCGGAACGGCCCCCACGGCACTCACCGAATAGCGTTCACCGTAGGTCTGCAACCACTCGAAGCCTCGCACATGGTTGGGCGTGTTGACGACAGGTTGTTTGGTCGTGGGGTCATACAGAGCACCACCAAACGTGTAGAGCCAGCCCACAGCGTACCAATTTCCCAGCCACGGGATGAATCCGAGTTGCGTAAACTTGCCCTCGGCATCACGCTTTGTCAGCTTCCGAGCCATGTCATCCAGCTCAGAAAGGGTGGCTGGTCCACGCGAATCGTCCATTCCGCCTTCAGCTATCAGATCCTTGTTCCAAAAAAGGCCTCGAATATCTGTGTCCCATGGTACTCCGTAAGACTGGCCCTCGTGGCACACCTCACTGTATGTGCCAGGTAACCAAGCGCCTTTTACGGAGGTCTCCATAAGCTTGTCGATGGGAAGGAGCAGACCCTTGTTCGCCCATTCGATGATAATCGACCGCTCGAACTGCACCACATCCTGTGGCGTGCCCCCAGCGATGGCCGTAATGAGCTTGTCTGGGCTAGAGCTCCCTCGCACCAGCTCGACCTCGACGTTCGGGTTGTCCCTCTTGAACTGCTCAACGAGTTCCAGATAGGCATCTTCTATTCGCCCGGTAGAACCATACCAGTTGTACTGGTAGACCACCTTGACCTTCCCTGCACTAACAGCTGACGCCAGGCTGAGCAAGACACAGAGCACAGCGACCACGACCGATCCTCTACACGCATAACGCATCTCGACCCCTCCTTGTCGACTATTTACTCATCATCCGTCTGCATGAAGGGTATTAGTTATAAACGCTAATACCCCTTAGAATAGGGCGCCTGTCTACGTCCAGCCTACATTAGTATGATTACTTTAGCCGTGACTGGAAGCCTGCAATGTTTGGGAAATATCGTGGGGAGGTACTCCCTTCCAGGAGTCGCGTGAGCCGCCTTCAATACCTCCCGTATTTCAGACCTGCTTCGATGTAGGCAACGTAGTTGCCCTCTGTCTTGGCGGCCAATGGCACGTTGATGGGGGCCGCTGTAGGCATCAGCACAAAGCCACCGCCCTCTGCCGCCTCATCGATGGCTGTGCGCACGAGCTGATCGATCGAATCGGGATCACTGTTTTCCAGCTCCTTCAGTTCGATGTTCCCGAAAAGGCAGAGCTCGCGCCCATGGCGTCGTTTCACCTCGGCCAGCGTGATGTCGCCATCGGGTGGGGGCTCGATCGGGTCCAAGCCCTGCGCACCAGCGCTCACAATCTGGTCGAGCACCGCTCCTACTTTTCCATGGCAATGGACACGCGCAAAGCCGCGAGCCTCACGGATGGCTGTGCACATCCGCGTCACATAGGGAGTCACAAGGAGGCGGAAGTAATCGGGTGAGAGATAGGGCGGGGTGGCGTATTCCGGCCCACAGATACGAAACTGCACTCCTTGCACGTCATAGGCCAGGATCTGGCGTAGCTGATGCATCTGTCTTTCATGGATCGCATCCAGAAAGTACCGGATGCGTTCGGTCTCGGTGATCGCATGGACCAAGAACTGCCCCATCTCAAAGAGTGCTGCCGCTTCACAGATGGGATCACTTACGCTGATCATCATGACACCACGATCTCCCAGCTTCTGTTGATCTTCGTAGAAGCGTGTCATATCCACTTCCGGCGGATACCAAGGGATGGCCAGATAGCTGTCGATATCCTCGATCGACTTCAGGGGATGCTCCAGGGTCCACGTCGTATGCACTCCGTCATCGACACGGTGCAGGGATTGCAGGCTCCCCTTGGGCGTATGCCTCACCACTCGGCGGTATTGACTCGCCCCTTCCCTCCACGTCTGCACCTCTACACGAGGGGCCGGCTCATCTCGCTTCGCTACTTTCCAGTTCACACCTGTCATGTAGATGCAGTCTGTCTTCGCTCGAATCGTGTCCATCAGGCGACGATATGACGGCTCCTTGTTTTCCCACGAGTTCTCGTTCCAACCGACCAGTTCGTATGTAGATATGGGCACTCGATCCGCCGTTGTACAGGCCATGGCCGCTAGCAAGCGAGCTCGTGATGATGTCATGAGTGCCGACTCCTCCCGCTCTGGGATAGCTCCCGCAAGCGCCATTCTGGTTTGGCATGCGAGTTCCTGCATCGGGGATGAACTGCGAACGTGTACCGTCAGCACCGGATCTAGCCACTTAATAGAAGGAAGTTGCCGAAGTTCCACGTAGTACCTCAAAGCAGGTGCCTCCTGTAGAGGCGCCCGATGCTTAGAGTGTGGAACGATTGACAAAGGGGTGTCAGCAATGGCTAGTTTGATGGCTGGTGCAGCCACCACAGATATTACGCCTTCACTGGGCGCGTCGATTGCAGGGTATTTTCATGATCGCAAGGCTGAAGATGTGGACGATCCGTTACATGCCAAAGCAGTGGTCCTAGATAACGGTGAATGCCGGATCGCCATGGTCGTACTCGATCTCCTAGGCATATCGGGCGAGTACGTCAAGGCCATTCGGGATCTGGTAACGGAAAGTACAGGTATTCCCGGGGAAAACGTGCTCGTCGCCTGCACCCACACACACACAGGTCCAACCATTCAGGATATCTACGACTGTAAACACGACGAGGACTACATCAAGTGGATGATAAGGCGCGCCGCTGATGCGGTCAGCCTCGCTGTGCGTCGCCTACAACCCGCCCGCATTGCCTGGGATGAAGGTGAACAGCCCGATCCACTCTTTTGCCGCCGCTTCCGCATGCGTGACGGCAGCGTAAAGATGAACCCTGGGCGTGGGAACCCTGATGCCATAGCTCCCACCAGTCCGATCGACCCAGTGGTTGGTGTGCTATATATTGAAGACGCTCAGAGGCAGCCTCTGGCCGTTATCGCTCGCTATAGTCTGCACTACGTAGGCACCGACAACAACAACGCTATCTCTGCTGACTACTACGCGCACTTCGCGGACGTCATGGGCCGTGTTCTCGGTGCTGGGTGCACCACACTGCTCTTTAACGGCACGTCGGGGCAGATCAACAACGTCGACGTGCAAGGTCCTGCACCACAGCAGTCTGGAGCCAAACAGGCCCGCAAGGTCGCCATCGCCCTCGCAGGTGAGGTACTCAAGGTCATCGGTCGCATGCGTCTAGTCGACTCTTGTGTACTGGGTTCGGCATCAGAGAAGATAAAGCTCCCGCGCATGAAGATCACCGCTGAGGATGTAGAGGCTGCCAAGCAAATCCTGGAAACTGGCAAGGCACCTAGCGACAAACCCTTTAGCTGGGTCACTGGGCCAATATCCGGCCCCATCCTAAAGATCTGTGCCGAAGACGCCCCGATCCTCGCGGCCATGCCCCCCGAGCTCCCCAGTGAGGTACAAGTGTTGCGCATCGGCGACTCAGCATGGGTAGGTCTACCGGGCGAGATCTTCACAGAGATCGGAATCGCCATCAGGGCGGGCTCTCCCACGCCACACACTTTCGCAGTCGAGCTGGCCAACGACAACCGCGGCTATATCCCAACGGATCATGCTCTGCTCCACGAGGGCGGTTACGAAACGTTCGCCAACCGCTGGTCGCCTCTTGGACCAGGCACCGAGGGGGTATTGCGCGAAACGGCACTGAGACTGCTTGAGCAGCTTTTCGAGGCGTAGAAAAGGGCATCGCACCCCATTCACAGGAGTGATTCACATGGCAGCGTCACTTCCCGTGCTGTTTCCTCAACCCCAGGAAG
The DNA here is from genome assembly GCA_050951545.1 of Limnochordia bacterium. GTDB lineage: Bacteria > Bacillota > Limnochordia > DTU080 > DTU080 > DTU080. The sequence goes on from JBMNJG010000005.1 coordinate 330,067, forward strand.
TCGAAGTAGGTGCGGGTCGCCTACTGCTAACGCAAGGCAAGACGATTCACTGCAGCATCGTTCTCGCGGCGGGGGCATCCGCTATGGAACGCATGGCCGCCGACGTCGTCCGCGCGGCCATTGGTGCTCGCAGCGGACTCTGGCCTTCCGTTGTCTCAGGCCAGCCTGCGCCAGGAACCGTACCCATCTGGGTCGGGGAAAGTGCTCGCCCTGCTCTCGAGGCGCTACCTGCACCGACGGCTGGTACTGTGGGCGAGGGTTATGTTCTGCAGGTGACTGCCGACGGTGTCGCGATACGCGGTCTCGGAGGCGGAGGCACCCTCTACGGTGCTCAAACGTTGGCGCAGCTGCTATCTGTAGACGGTGTCGAGCTGACACTGCCGCTGGTCACCATCCGAGACTGGCCGCAGTTTCGCTACCGTGGCCTCTACCTTGAGTCCAAGTGGGGCCCCGATCGGATGACTCTCTCGGATTGGCAAGACCTAATTGACCATATGGCCTCGCTAAAGATGAACCTTCTCGGCGTGGGTATCTATGGATGTTGGAACATCCAGTACGACCAGAAACCCACTGAGTTCATGCTTATTTCGCTCAAGAAGTACCCTGACCTGAAGACGCCCAAGACCATCTCCTACTACTCTGCCCGTGAAGCCGCCTGGAAAGCGGTATCGTACCTACCCACCATGTATGAAGAAGACTTCTTCGGAGAGGTCGTGGCCTACGGCAAGCAGCGTAACGTCACTGTGCGCCCTCACTTCAACAGCTTAGGGCACAATACCCTGATCCCGCGCCTGTACCCGGAGATCTCCGCGCGCGATGCACAGGGATGGCCCACAGGCTATGGCTTCTGCCTTAGTAATCCGGCCACGTTGGAGACCATGAATGAGATCGTTACAGAGATCGCAGATCGCTACCTGCTTCCACATGGTGTGGATTACTTCCATCTTGGCCTCGATGAAGTCTGGGACATGATCGGAGTCTATCCGCACCACCCGCAGCGCAGAGTGAGTCCGTGGTGTGAGTGCGAGCATTGCCGCAAGCAAGAGCGTCATGTGCTGATCACCGAGTATGTGTTAGGGCTACTCACTGCGCTTAAGGCCGCAGGCATGCGCCATATAACACTCTGGCACGATCAGCTAAACAAGATGGGCGTGCTAAGCGAGGAGTTCGTCCAGCAGCTGGAACTCCGAGGACTCAAAAACAATGTGATCCTCAACTGGTGGACCTACGGGGTGAAGCCGTTTGATACCATTCGCCCAGAGCTGGGGCTGCGACGCTTCGTGACGCCGATGACGGGCTACTACTTCTGGTCGCCTTATCGTAGCAACCTCATCAACATCGAGAGCCTGAGCAGGGTAGGCGCTACGCAAGGCGCAGAAGGTCTGGAAGCCTACTGCACGCACGACGAAGCCTTCGATGGCCAACAGCGCCTCCTGGCAGATTGCGGCTGGAACATGGGTGCGGTAAGCGATGTCGCCAGCTGGCAGGAGAAGTACGCTCGCTACGTCTTTGGACATGCCTGGGAATCCGGGCTGGAGGCGTTGAAGGCCTTTGATCAGATAAGCACCCCGGGAAGCCATCTGGGCCTCATCTGGCAGCTCTCGTCGTATCCCTACACCTACGTGTCTGCTGAGCGTGACTACCCGCGGCAGTACCCGCAAGAGCCCCTGCGTCGCCTGATTGCCGACCCCGCGGCTCCCGACAAGCTGGCTGCAGGCGTGAAGGCGGCCTCAGAGGCCAGGTCCAAACTCGAGGATCTGCTGCACGCTGGCATTCCGCACTATAACCTGGCTGCTCAGCTTGTAGCAGAAGCTTGGCGTTCAGAGGGTCTGGTACGCATCTTCGAGCATCTGCTCAACATGCATACGAGCTACTGCAAAGCCCGCGAAGCGCGTGCTGCGGGCCAACATCAAGAGGCGACAACTGCCCTGCAGTATGCCCGCGGCCAAGTGATTCGAGCTATGCAACTACAGGAGCGCGTAGCAGTGGAGCTGGAAGAGACCAAAGCCAAATACCTGCTCCCGCAGATAATGCGTGAGTGGAGCACAGTAAGGCCTTTTCTGATCTCGACCTTGGCCTTCTTGCGCGAGCAACTGGCTACTGACACCGACACAGAGTTACCTGCTCCGGAGTGGGCGGATCTACCTTCTGCCTAGAGTAAAGATGACGCTCGCCGATTAGGCGGGCGTCATCCTTTCACAACCTCATGCCCTTGCCGCTCTGCGTGAAGGATCGGGCCGTCTGATAGCGTACGTGGCCGCGTTGCCAGGCGGGTGGACAGAAAAACCATGGAGCCGCAGGCAGCGGCCCCTTACTTAGTACCATCAGCCGAAAGACCGTGGCTAACGCGTAGCGCCTCCAAGGTCGTTACTGCCTCCTCTTGTGTCACATCAAGCATCGGAATTCGCCTCTCCTGAAGAGCACGTACAAGAATGTGGGTAGGAATACGATACAGCTCGGCGACTTCACCCACCGATAGGTCACGCCTTAAGTAGCGTTGCACCGCAGCTTCGATCTTCTTTTCCATGACTCCACGCAGGAGAGCTTCTTTCAGAAGGGATGCTTCGGAGGAGGCTGAGAGTAGCGTAGTGAGGTAAGCCATCTCGTCGGCCTCCTGTTGCGAGAGGCGAATGGACTTTGTAAAGGTCTTTCTCACGGTCACTCAACTCCTCCATGCATACGGTCAATCGCGCGCGTGGCAAGGTCGATCAAGGCAGCACTGGTAACCCAACGCATGTCGCTTACTATGCGTCGCCCTCGGTCGGGGTGCATCATGCCTTTTTCCACAAGCAGAATGACCAAGTGTGGTACCGACACAGCTGATACGCCAAGTTCCCAGGAACGGGTAAACGGACGGTAGTCGCTAGGTACCGACACTCACGGTGGTGAGACCTTCTCCTGGTACCAGACAAGGAAGTCCAGCCTGGTGATCAGCCACTTCCCGCCGATATGGCGCAGTTCGGCTTTCAGAGGCGAGGCGCGTTTCCAATCGTAATCCGGATATCCGTCTACCGTATACCTGTCCATATAGGCACCACTAGCGGTGGCGCTCCCACCAGTCACCTCTATGGTTCGTGCCGTTAGCTGAGCCGCCGAGTAGGTCCAGGTACCGAAGCTGAACCAGGCATCAATGAACTCACTGTTTGCGTGATATTCTACAGAATATGGAGTCTCATCACTGCCCTCCCAGGAAATAGAACTCTCTAGCGTGAGTTTCCTAGTTATGAGTCGCAAGGGCCCGGAAACTGCTTAGGTATGGGCCTTTTCGGCTATGGCGGTGTATTACCACACCTCGGGGCAAAGCGCTCCAAGCCTAGGGTGGCGAAAAGCGTCTTTTGCTGCTGGTTCATCTGCGACAGCGTGAGGTGATCCTGGATGTTCATTTGTGGCGGGTAGATGTGCGCCACCTCGGCGATGCCCTCAAGGCTCTCAAGCAAGGCGGGAATGCTCTTGGGTGCCTGTTCTGCTTTGTTGGCCGCCGTGAATTGGTGGCAGACCTCTCGCCATAGTAGCGAGCTAAGAGTCAGGGCGATTACGCAGTAAAACGCATGCACGCGGATCATCGAATCTGTCCAGTGGAACATGGGGCTCCAGCCGACGAAATGCGGATCCTTCATCTGCTTGAAAGCGTCTTCGATATGAAACTGTCCGCGATAGGCAGCAAGAATCTCTTCGTTGGTCCAGTCCTGGTTGTCGCTGAAGAGAATCAGTTTGCCAAAGCGCTGCTCAACCATGGCATTGATGGACTGCTGGTCGATCTCAAAGACCAGCTCAGGCACAATATCGCCGCCGGTGAGCTTGGTTTGAATGACAGCTCGAACCTCCGGGTCTTTGAGAATGTCACTAACTTGTTTTTCAATGCTTTCGTAGGTGGGGGCTCGGCCACTCTTAACTTCCCCGACGCGGCGTCGCTCGAGCTTCTTGCATAGCTCTCGCAATGCCTTCTCGGCCTTTTTCAGTTTTGTCAATAATCCTTGCTGCTGCCCCAACGAACGTGCCGGGTTGAAAACCACCACTACGGTGCGCTCTTTGCCCATCACGAGCCGGCGAGTTCGAAAGGCTTTGTGGCCAATGTATTCGCCTTTCATGGGCCCAAAACTCACGGATGCCTGTGCCAGTAGATCCAGGTGCTGACTGGGCGACAAAGAGCCGACAACGTGGTAGGAAGCTTGCGCATCAAAGGCCTGTTGGTTGCTCTTGGAGTTGTTGCCCTTATCCCAGACGATGGTGATGTGCTCGCAGTGTTTGGCGAGTAGCTTGTAGCGCTCCACAAGCTGTTCGGTGACGGAGGCGAACTGAACTGCGTCTGGTCTGTTGCCGGGATACACGTCGTGGAAGAGGGGGATGTGGTAATCCATAGTAACCATAAGTGCAAGACTTATCTGCCTAGGTCAGGCACCAACACCTGCTCGAGGTAGACGACGTCCTCTTTGACTATGGCCTGCATCACCTGGTTGAGGACCTTATCGATCTCTTCTTTTCCATCCACGCGGCGCCCAATGCAGCCCGTCGAAATCAAGACGAGCCCCAGCACCAACACCAGCAGCAGCCTTCGCATGATCAGCGCCTCCCTTTTGAGGTGCCTCACTGGTATCTCGCGACCAACTCCGTATATCGCGATGACCCGCAGTCGAAGCTGATACACTTGCTGGGTATCGCACCCTTTGGACGATGCCGCATCCCCCTTCATGACTCAAATTCCGTCGCCACACAGCGATAATGGCGGGGATATCGAGCCCCGTCGCCTACTGCTCTATATGTGGCCTACAAATCCACAAGATGAAAGAACTCAAGTTTGGTGACCTTCCACTTCCCACCGATGTAGCGCAGTTCTGCCCGCAGTGGTGATTCGCGTCTCCAATCTTCAGGCTTACACTCACGCGTGTCGCCATAGACGCCCTCAGCAGTGGCACTGTCACCCGTCACCTCTATGATTCGCGCCGTCAGCTGAGCTGCCGTGTAGTTCCATGTCCCGAACTGATAGAAGCCGTGCAAAAACCCCATGTTTGTGTCATATCCCCAGTTAAATGGTTCTCCATGGACAGTCTCGGTAAGGGAGCTCTCGAGGTCAGGCACCAACACCTGCTCCAAGTAGACGACGTCCTCTTTAACGATGGCCTGCATCACCTGGTTAAGGACCTTGTCGATCTCTTCTTTCCCATCCACGCGACGCCCAATGCAGCCCGTCGAAACCAAGACGAGCCCGAGCGCCAACACCAGCAACAGCCTTCGCATGATCAGCGCCTCCCTTTTGAGGTGCCTTTCTGGTATCGCGACCAACCCCTATGCCGCGATGACCCGCAGTAGAAGCTGATACACTTGCTGGGCATCGGACCCTTTGGACGAATCTGCATCCCCTCTCAGGAATCGAATACCGTCGCCCCACAGCCACGGAAGCGTAGGCGTCGATTATGGATCGCGATATTCTACCGGTTATCGAAGCATTCCTTCTAGATATAGGGAAGTTAGCGCCATGACGGTAGCCTAGTCTGAAAGGGGGGCCGCTCGATGCAGCGCCCCCCTGTTACAGACTCTTGCCTCGCTAACCCGCATCTAGCTCGGGGCCAGCTCAGGCCACACTCTGGCCAGTTCTGCCGCTGTGACATAACCGCAACCGATTTCTGATAGGGCGTCCAGGAGCACCCCAAGCTGCGTGACGGCGGTCTCGCCGCAGCCTTCCACAATGAACGGATCGGGGATCACGCTTCCTTCTCCGTAGTGAATAGGGCCTTGAGGCATGGGCGCAAACTCCCACGGGTGCATGTAGAAACAGAGAACGAGAGGTACTCCCGCTGGTAGCCTAGCGTCTGCATAGGCAATGAAGCGCTTCACGCTTTGCATCAGTGCATGAGCGCCCTGTGTCCGAAACACTGGCCACTGGTCAGCGTCCCGCCCATAGACATCCTTCTTGGGCTGACTAATGTCCGCGAAGTTGGGAACTTCCAGAACGGGTAGATCACCCTCGCGGGTCCAATCATCGGCAGCCGGGTAATACGGAGCCAGACGCTCACGGTAGTAGTACAAAGGATAGGAAGCATCAGCTATATACCCTAGTTCAGCCAGGGCCCGCAGCACAGCAGAGCTGCCCCACAGCCGCGGACTGCGAAACGATAGCACCTTGCTGCCACATGCATCCTCTACCAGCTCGGTGGCTCGCCGGATGCGCAGAGGCACCTCTTCGGGCAGGAGCGGGTACACTCCTGGTATAGGAAAAAGCGGATCGCCCACGGTCTCATGGTAGAGCGAGTGGCAGCCCACCTCATGACCTGCCTGAAGCACAGAGCGTACGACCTCGGGGTGGGCACGAGCGGCATCCCCTACGAAAAAGAACGTGCCAGTAGCATTCTTTTTCTGCAGCAGCTCTAGAATACGTGGCGTGCCCTCCGTCAATCCCGTGTAGAAGGGCGTCCAACTGCCGACATCCGTCTCCATGTCAAAGCCTAAGAGCACGAGCAGCTGTCGCTGAGCTGGCCTGAGCTCTTCATCGGTTGGCATCAAGATGACCCCTTTCTGCGCTAAGACCTATACTCCAATCTCATGGATCTGCATATGACGACTGGAGAAAGGCTCCACGCCCGAAGCCGTGATGCGCACACCGTTTTCCCAACGCAACCCGAAGTCATCGCCCTGCAGGAATGTATCGACCTGGAAGGTCATGTTTTCCTCCAGCAAGTACTCCGAGGTGGTCTCAATCCAAGGACGCTCGACCTCCATCATGCCCAGGCCGTGGCAGGGCCCGTACAAGAGGTTGTCGGAAACGCCAAGCTGCTCCATGAACGCATAAAAACGTGTGGCTACCTCTTTCGCTGGCACGCCAGCCCGCATCCACTGCATCGTCTGGCGATGCCCCTCTAGGCCAGCCTCCATCAGACGCCGAGCCTCTGCTGATACCTTCCCCACGGCGACCGGGCAACCTACGCTTGATGAATAACCCCCGACTCGGGCGCCAATGTTCAGCTGCAGAAGCTCACCAGCTTGAATACGCCGTGCCGAAGGCCTAGATATCGCGTGACGGGAGTTGGGGCCCGACAGCACATACAGGGGATGGCCCTCGTACTCGGCACCACGAGCGTAAATGGCCTTCTGGGCAACACCGACAATCTCTAGTTCGCTCATGCCTGGACGAATGACCTCGAGTACCTCATCCAGGGCTTCCTCACTAATCGTAAAGGCCTTCTGCAGCAAGGTTATCTCAGCGGGACTCTTCTTACTGCGTAGGCTAAACAGAATGTCATCTGCCTTTTCCAGTTTCACTGCAGGCAGCGTCCTCCGCAAAGCATCGTAGACGGGAAGGGCCAGCAAAGCATAACCAGCGATACCCAGACGACGCAAGGGACGATTCCCAAGGGCTTCTGCGAAGACCTCAGGGAAGCTGGAAACAGCCACACCCGGGTAGTCCGGTTCTGCAGATTCTCGGTACTCAATCATCTTGCGGATGCGCTTGATCTTGCTTCTGTCTGCTGCGAAAGCCTCGCTTTCGGGGCCTATGAGAAGAGTGGGCTCTCCTTCCGCGGGGACCAACACGCCAGCGGTCTCAAACAACGGCCAGTAATCGCTTAGGTACCTAACATTGGCGAAGTCGGCTTCGTGGGAGTGAACCAGTAGAGCGTCTAGTCCTTTCTGCTGCACCTGCTTTTGTACTCGGGCAGTTCTCTCTGCAAACTCGGACGCTGGCAACTGCAAATTCACTTCAGATCAACTCCTCTTCGGGTAATCTCGTCTAGGCAACCGACGTCTCTAGCAGGTCGTCTACCTTCCCACCGAGTTCTTGGAGCTGTCCGATGCTCTCTTCAATCTCCTCCGCCGTAAAGAAGTAGTCTTCCGCCTCCGAATGATAGCCCAAGCGGGCGTCGGCTCGTACGAGGGGCACGTAGGCCCGACGATTCTCGATCTCATCACTAATGGCCTGACGCATCGTCTGCAGGTAGCCACGCTTGACATCAGATCCTACGTCGTCAGAAGACTCCTCATAGGCATCACGAGCCAGGGCAAAGCGTAGAAAGTGAACGGTCGAGTGCATGTGGTGAGCAAAGGCCTGGGCGATGATCATTTCGCGTTCGGCTAGTGAGGGCGGACCTTCATCAGGCACCGATGAAGCAGCCAGCGCCTGCCGTAGCCAGCGCAAACCCTCGTCCCAGCGCACGGCGACCTCTTCATAGCACTTGAGAACCAGCTCAGCGCCGAAGGGCCGGGTCCAATTGTCGACGATATCGCCCAGGGGCCGCACGCGACAACATATGGGCATGGGAATGCCCTTTTTGGGGAAGTTCCACGGCAAGACAGGGGCTCGGTTCGCTGGTGTGTAGTAGAGCACGTTGTTGCTAAAAGGATACGGATCGAAGGCATTACCGAAGTGACGCCAGGCCTCTAGGGCGGCATCCTTCCCAGCCGACCCGAAAATGCGACTCGCCACTTTCGAGAGAAGCTCCTCCACAGGTGGATGCGGCTCCCAGGTAAGCTCACGTTCAACTTCCAGCATGAAATTGGGATAGTTGCCGAAGATCCAGCAGCCCATAGCGCCTTCTGTACCCTCGCCACGCAGACCACGCCACTTGTCGGCGATGCGCCAGGGGATCGGGTAGTGAGGAACGGTGGCCAACTCGTGCGTCGTGCACCACTGCATCTTGGCAAACGCAGGCAGACCACTTGAACGGGCAGCTTGTGCCTGTGCTGAGTAGCGTGGCGACGGACCCACATACTTCATGCTGTACTCGTCGATGGGGTATGTTTTCCCGTCGAGCTCAAACGATCCGCCCCGCTCAAAGTCGCTCATGATGGCCACGTTGCTCAGCTTCGCCAACAGCTCCAACTGAGGACTTGGAGCCAGCGCCGCCCAGCTCCACGTCCAGATCACCACTTTGGCTTGCGGGCTAACACGATGCACAGCGCCTTCCACCGTGGCGATCAACTCGGCTACGACATCAACAGGCGAACGTTCTTTGCAGCGAGGGCAGTCGATGTTAGCGCCGTGCGAGTAGCAGTGACTGTGATTCTCGCTGGCGGTAATCAGTATAACGCCTCCGAGTCCCGGTGCCAGGCGAAACAGATTGGAGTAGGCCTCGTCGATATAACGGCGAGTCTCAGGTGCACTCGTGCAAAGCGAGTTGACCTGATCAGCCACATCCATGCCGTTGCCCTTCGCTGAGCGCCCTCGCAGCTCCGGATGCCGCTCCCAGAAGGAGTCGTCTGCCGCTAACGCCTTGGGTTCACAGAAGTAAATGAACACCTCGATGCCATAGCGAGCGGCCCGACCAATCAGATCGTTCAGTTTCCGCAGGCGACCCTCAGCCTCTTGGCCGAATTCGGGAAAGACAGTGGAAGGAACCAAGTCCTGCAAGTAGCCATGGATCCACACACCGTTGATACCCAAACGAGACAACGTCTCCAGATAGCCGTTCGGGTAGAAATCCTCATCTAATGTCAACTCATCGGTATAGTAAGTGCTCCAGAACGATCGCAAAATGCGCGTCTTAAGAAAGGGACTGCGGGCAATGCTTCCTGGCATCAACCAAGGGCCTCCCGCATCGACCATCATAGTCTCGAGAGCGTAGACACCCTGCAGAACACCACGAGGACTCGCCGAGGTCAGAGTGATCTCACTCTCTTTGATTGACAGCTGGTATGCCTCATCGAGATCATCCCCGGCCGCAGACAGACGAATCTGTCCTTTGTCAGCAGCGGAGGCATCACGGCTCAGGATGACGCCAAGCTCTGCCAGGAATCGAGTCAACTCATCAGCAGCGGTCTCGAGTGCCGCACCGGAACCTTCAATCTCCAAGTGCCAACGGCCATCAAGAACAACAGCGCCCTTCTTTGCTGGGCGCGGAGCAGTAATGACCGGGCGCATTGGCTGGGCAAGTCTCGTCTTGAACGACCACGGTCCCTCAGCGGGCCACGTCGTTCTTGGAAACATGATATCAGACATCGTGCGCATACCCCCTCTGGTAAAGGCTTACTGATTTCCTGCCACCTCTAGCCCTTATTGCAGAAAAACACACGATTCACTTCTAGTACTTGAGTGTAGCCCGTGGACAATCCTCCCTACATCGTGTGCATATCGAGGTTAACGCGCAGATGCTGTAGACCGAGGGGGCACATAAGTGCAGCAGGGACCGAGCCACGAAGTCCGGTCCCTGCTGCCAAGCGAACACGAAGCCCTAGCTGTGGCGCCTAGAAATCCAGAGGCTCCTGCACCAGGTTCAGAAACTCAAGTTTGGTGACCTTCCACTTCTTATCGATACTGCGCAGGGTGACCCTGAGGGGTGATCTGCGCTCCATTCTCGACCCCCTTGAGCATTCCTTGTCCCAGCAATCCAATTGGACATCCTTGTAGGCACCGCTGGCCGTAGCTGTCCCGCCGTCCACCTTGATGTCGCGCGCGGTCAACTGCGCGGCCGGGTGTTCCCAAACGCCAAAGTAGTAAAAGCCCTCAAAGAAATCTTCCCTATTTGCATACGTCGCATCCCATCCTCGCGTGCGACCTCCGCAACCACATCCTGGACTATGACGGTGTTCAGATACGTGACATCGCCCTTAACAATCGCCTGCATTACCTCATTCAGGACCGTGTTGATGGCCTCTGTCTCATCAACCCGCCGACTGAGACATCCAGTGGCAATCAGAGCCAGTCCGAGCAACGCCACCAAAAACAGTTTTTTCTTCATCACGTAATCCTCCCCGGTGTTGCGCGAATGCGGTACCTGTACCTATCACCTCTGTAGATACATTGATGGTACCCGAGGCCTCCATCTTCCTATCTGGAATGGTGGTAAATTCCATGCCTACCCAGGAACTTCCTGCGGGCAAAGCAACGTTTTCCGAAATCTTCCTGCCCTATCATGGAAGCCCGAGGAAAAACACAAAGCCCGGACGCCATCCGGACTCTGTGACTTGCTCTATCGCTAGGTAGGGAAATGGTCTGGCTGCTCTACTAGGCGTCTTTGGGCCGTCGCATCTCGGCAAAGCGCAGCACGACGTGGGCCACTAGAGCAAAGATGAAGAAAACAAGAAGCATCGAGGAAATGCCCCGTAGGGTCTCGATCACCGTGCGGTAGATCTCGACAAACCAGCGTTCGGACGTTAGCTCTACAACCCGGGCGCTTTGATCCCAACTCGGAGGCGTGATATACCTATCAAGCTGTGTAATGCGTACACCAGACGAGATACCTACAACCACCATGGCAAACCTCAGGTACTGCGCCCACGCGGAGCTACTCTCGTCAGCAATGATCCGGGCGAGAACACGGTCGATAGGCTTGACAAAGTAGCGGGCTACGCCATAGGAGACACCTGTCGCCAGGACAAACGAGACCACGAGCAGTGTAATGAACATCACGCCACTCCTTCCTGCATCACAGGCTGTTCAGGCGAGGATTCCTCTTCAACAGCCCCTCGTGAATTCCTATGCGCAGCCAGGAAAAGGGATGCTCGCTCCGTCGACGAAGGCTTGACACGCACATCCTGGAAAGGAGTCTTTCCATGTCCGCACGGCAACTGCATCTGATGGTTGTAGGCGCTCATGCCTTTGATGCCGAGGTAATGGCTGGCCACCTGATCGCCAAATACACCCGCGCCGGACACAAGGCAACGATTGTCCACCTCACCATGGGAGAAAAGGGGCACAAGATCCTTGCACCGGAGGAGTACGCCGCCCAGAAGAAAGAAGAGGCGAAGGCGGCTGCCAAGGTGCTTGGCGCCGATGTGCGATTTCTGCCCTACAAAGATGCCGAACTGCCCGCCGATGACGATGTGAAATACGCGCTATGCGACATCATCCGTGAGACCAAGCCCAACATCATCATCACCCACTGGAAAGGCAGCATCCATAAAGACCACATCAACACCCATCTCATTGTCGAAGATGCTCGCTTCTATGCCGCTCTCCCCGCTATCCAACGTGCCCTGCCCGCGCACGGCGCTTGGGGCCTGTTCTATGCTGAGAACTGGGAAGACCCCGAGGGTTTTGAGATTGATACTTACGTGGATATTACCGATGTCTTTGATCAGTGGGTTGAGGCTTGCCACCAGTATGCGCTGGGCAGGGGTGAAGTCTCGAGTTTTCGCTATATGGATTACTACCAGGCCCTCGCCACTATGCGTGGCTGCTTGGCCGGGTACAGCCGCGCAGCAGCGCTCATGCGACCCAGGGGAGCCCATGTGCGCAAGGGCCAAGCTCTGCCAGGCTACGAATTGGAGCAGCTACGAGGAGACTAGCAGTTGTGATTCATTTCGCCACGCTGTAGATGATGGTGCCGAAGCCGCTGAGATCCTTGCCAGTTGGGGGCCTGCACGGCAGGCGTTTCAGACAAGATGCCACGAAGCCTTGCTGTACCATAGCTAACGTCTACAGATAACGGGGAGGTCAGCGTATGGAGGCGACCAGCATCCGCATTCGCGGGTACCAAGGAGGAGACGAAAAATCACTGATCGCTTGTTGGAACGCCAGTCTACCCTACGATACTATCAACGAGCAGGTCTTCGTGCGCAAAGTGTTGTGCGACAGCAACTTCGACCCTGAGGGGCTGGTCGTAGCTGAGGGGCCACACACAGAGATCGTGGGGTTTGTACTGGCCTTGGTGCGCCGCACCCCGCTCTTCGGCAGTGACCTGGAGCCATCTGATGGCTGGATCACCGCCTTTGCCGTCAGCCCTGCCTGGCGCCGCCAAGGCATCGGTCGGGCCCTGTTTGCTGCTGCCGATAGGTTCTTGCGTGCACGCGGCCGCAAGTGCGTGTCGTTCGCTCCGTATGCGCCCCATTACTTTGTTCCCGGTATTGACGCGCAGCATTACCCAGAAGGTGCGGCCCTCTTGTCAGCCATGGGTTTTGGCAACCTCTACCCGTGTGTATCGATGGACATCAGCCTCCCACTGTTTGTGATACCCACTGACGTGCAGGCCACTGTGTGGCAACGGCAACAGGAGGGCTATCGTTTTGAGCCGCTTTCCCTTCCCTACGTCCTAAAGACCATCGACTTGGCTCACAGCCACTTCCACGCAGATTGGGGCCGCTGCCGTGCGCGAGGCCTTGGCAGCTGGTGTCCCCCATGATCGTTTCTTGATCGCCATTGGCCCCTACGACGAGGTAGTCGGCTTCTGCATGTGGGGCGCTTACGATCATGCGCCCGACCGTTTCGGTCCCTTCGGTGTGCTGGAGAAAGAGCGCGGAAAGGGCCTGGGCAAAATCCTGCTCTATCTCGGGCTCGAGGCCATGCGTACCATGGGGGTGCATGATGCCTGGTGTCTGTGGACGGGCGAAAACGGCCCTGCGGGTCGCTTGTACAAACGCGCTGGATTCACGGTCACTCGACGATTCACGGTGATGAAAAAGCAGCTGACTCACATGGAAGGTGAGATGGCATGAGAACCCTAGTTACAGGTGATCCGGAAAAGGCGGGCCTCGACCCTAATCAACTGAACTATGCCTATCAGACGGTAGAGCGCTGGAGCGAGGCACGCAAGATACCAGGCGCTGTGCTTGCCATTGGGCGTCACGGGATTCTCGTTGGACCAAGAGCCATCGGGCTAGCCAGCCTAGAACCCGAGGAAAAACCCTTGCGCCCTGACGCCCTCTATGACTTGGCCTCAGTCACCAAAGTCGTGGCCACAACCACCTGCGCCCTGATGCTCATTGAGCACGGTGCCATGCGTCTCGACGATCCTGTGTCATTCTTCTTGCCAGAGTTCAAGCACGAAACCGTAGCCATTCGTCATCTGCTCACACACAGCTCAGGTCTGCCTGCATGGCGCCCTCTTTATCAGAGCAATGCGACGCCCCAGGAGATGATCAGTACCCTCATGCAGCTGCCTTTGGAGTACGAAACAGGTCAGCGCGTCGTCTACAGCTGTCTGGGCTATATACTGCTGGCACAGGTGATTGAGCACGTCAGTGCTACACCTCTAGATGAACTGGCTCGGACCGAGGTCTTCGCTCCACTGGGGATGCTCGATACCATGTATCGGCCTGATGCCCAGCGTCGCCAGCGCGCTGTACCCACAGAGAGGGACTCTCGTACGGGGCAGTTCAAACAAGGCGTAGTACATGACGAAAATGCCTTTGGGCTCGGCGGGGTTAGCGGCAATGCCGGTCTTTTTAGCACAGCTGCAGACACAGCGATTTTCTGCCAGATGCTACTCAACAAAGGCTGCTACGGCGCCACCCGTATTCTGTCCCCCGCTATGGTAGGCTTAGCTACTGCTAATCACACAGGGCATCTGAATGACTCCCGCGGTCTGGGTTGGGTGATCAAGGGCCATCACCGTTGGTCCTCTGCTGGCGACCTGTTCTCCCCGTCCTCTTTTGGGCACACGGGTTTTACGGGTACATCCCTGTGGATCGATCCCGTATGCGACCTATTCCTGGTACTGCTGACGAACGGCGTACACCCCGCAAGAGAGGCAGCACAACACATCCGCTTACGCCCCCTTGTGGCCAACGCCGTGGCTTCGGCGATCGTTCAGTAGCTGAAACGACGTTTTGGAAAGGAAAGGGGCCTCACAATGACCGTTCTTCATGCTGGTGCAGCCGAAGTAGATATCACACCTGCACTGGGAACCTATTTGGCCGGATCGTTTACTGAACGCCAAGCGCACGACGTCTCCGATCCCCTGCGAGCGAAAGCACTCGTAATAGATGATGGCCGTAGGCAGGTGGCCTTGGTCGTGCTCGATCTCATCGGTTTGGCCAGCTCGGACGTGCAGGAAATACGCAAGCTGGTGCACACATCCATTGGCATGCCGCCTGAGCACGTGTTGGTGGCCTGCACACACACCCACACTGGCCCGATCACGCGTCCCTGGCACGCCAAACGAGATGAGGAGTATTTTGCCTGGCTAGCCAGACGCGTCTCAGATTGTGTACGGCTGGCCCACAAGCGTCTCCGTCCGGCGCGGCTGGCCTGGGGACAGGGTGAGGTCCACGGCATCAGTTTCTGTCGGCGCTATCGTATGCGCGATGGCACGGTACGCATGAACCCCGGAAGGGGAAATCCGGACATTGTTGAACCCACGAGTCCCGTCGATCCGGCTGTAGGTGTTCTTCTTGTGGAAAATGACGAGGGAACACCTATGGCAGTAGTGACCCAGTTTAGCCTGCACTATGTGGGCACCGACGATTCGCTGGCGATCTCTGCCGACTACTACGGGCATTTCGATCGGTTCATGCGACGCATACTGGGTCCCTCTTGCCTGCCTATGCTCTTCAACGGTACCTCTGGGCAAATAAACAACGTGGATGTCTTCGCCACGCATCGTGAATCCGGGCATCGCCAGGCCCGTCGCGTCGCTAGCATCCTCGGCGGAGAAGTGCTCAAGGTCTTGGGCACGCTCAAAACCAGAGATGACATTTCCGTGGCGGCAAGCAGCCAACCGATAGAACTACCCCGGCAGAACGTCACCTCGGAAGATCTCGAAATCGCCAGAGCCATCTTGGCAGGCCATGACCCGCATCCCGAAAGCGGTCCCTTTAGCTTTGTGGTGGGCCAGCCGATCCCTGCAGTGCGCCGAGCACACTATGCCCGGCAATGCCTGCGCCTCAACGAGCTACCTGCCCACCTCGTAAGCGAGGTGCAGGTACTGCGCATAGGCGAGTCTGCTTGGGTGGGACTCCCCGGTGAGATCTTTGTTGAAATCGGGCTGGCGATCAAGAAAACCTCACTCTGCCCGGATACCTTCGTCATCGGTCTGGCCAACGACAACCTTGGTTACGTCCCCACGGACTATGCCTTTCTTCACGAAGGTGGATATGAGACTTGGGCTGGCGGCTGGAGGCCTGTCGGCCCAGGTACAGAGGGCATTCTCGTGACTACCGCGCACAGCCTGTTGCGCGGCCTTTGTACCAGGTAATGCAAGAGGCGCCCCACACACGGGCGCCTCATCAATATCGTTCCAGGTCCAGCGGCCCCCTTTATGCATGTCTGCTGACTCCACTAACCCTGCGTTGGCCATCTGGTCTTTGTCGTAGTAGAGGGCCGGCACCTCGTAGGTGTTCTTGATCCGGCGAAAGCTGCACTGCTTCTGCTTCGACGCCGAGATTCCTGGCGTTAAACGCCTCAACCAGTGGTTCTATGTAGGCCAAACTCCACGAGGAGAGTGCCACCTTCGCTTCAGTTGGAGGTACCAATCCCAGTGAAATCACTGTGGTTGCAGCAAGTACCCAGGCGAGCCAAACTGCACACCGTTCGTTTACACCCATGGGTCTCATCCTCCTCTACGGAAATACCTGCCCCGGCTAGGCTACCATAGGTTACCACCGCTACCCCCTTGCTGACAGGCGTGACTACGACAGCATGTGGGCGAATATTGACGAAGGCGGGAGCGATGACCCGAAGGCCCACCGTTCCCGCCCAGAGTCAGATGAAAACGCCCATCGTCCAGGACTTTTCGAGAACCGCCTTAAGTTCTTACCACCTGTCGCGGTGTCTAGGGAAGCACGGGCGACGGCAGCAGCAACAGCAACAGCAGCAACAGCAACGACAACGACACCAGTCCCAGGAGCTGTCATGTCTGCGACGTCGACGGCTATCCTCGCGGTCACCCCGGTCGTAGTCACATCGATCATGGTAGTACTGGTCCGACACGGTTACGCACCTCCTCCGATGAACGCTCTTGGCCCTCTCCAGAAGCAGACTACGTTCGGTTAGGCCGACAGGTAACGGGAATAGAACCCCGAATCGACGTGACTGGGCTCCGTAGCTGCCTTGGGCCTGGGCCGCTAGCATGGCACACAAAGAGCCCCCGGTACCAAGGGCATTGGAGACAGCCCATACCGGAGGCTTGCTTGTCTAGTGCCAGTAAGTCGCAATAGCCGCAGTTCTATAGGTAAGGGGGTACTCGTCTAGGTGCCCAAAAACGTTACTTAGGCGCCGCAGTTCCTTCTACCCTTGGCCCGACCATGCGCCCCAACGCCAAGGTGTTCGTTCCTGTCGTAGAGGTATTGCCCCAGGCATACAGGCGAAAGGTCACCTCCACTCCCTCTGGGATATTCTGCAGCATATCAAAGGTGGTTAGATCGATTGTGGGAATGGGGTCGCCAGGGGACGTCGTCGTGTTTGGATGCCCCGCTACGTCGCTTTTCATGTAGAGAAATGGATCGGCCAAAAGCGGATCTGGCTGTTTTCGCGTTCCGGAGGTGCGACCGTAGTAGTTGAATTCGGAGATGATTGTCCCATCGGTCTTGAAGCCGTCGAAGCTCACCTGTAGCTCAACGTTCATAGGCGCAGACAGTGCTGAGCGGCGCAGCGATAAATCAAGCGTAGACAGGGAAACCCTGAAATCGGGCTGCACAGTGAAACCGAACTGAAAGTACCCGCCAGCAGCGAAAGAGTCTGCGCGCGATTGCGCCTTGTCCCAGCCATCCGCCGAAAAGCCATTGGTGAGTGTAGCCAGATTAATGCCCGGCCCACGCGTCAAGTCCATAGGCACGATACCAGTCAGCCCTGGGTCGGCCTTAACCAGTTCAGCAGGTTGCTTTATGCCTACCACATTGTAGCAGAGAGAGAAACTGGAGGCTGGTGTGGCTCCGAAAACTGCCACGCTGAGTAACAGCACGCTCAGAATCATGAAAGAGAGCTCACGCCGAATCATGCCACGATCACCCCTTTTGCAGATATGTGCCCAACTCCAAGCGAGTACCCCATGCCGAATACATCAGTTGTTCACTGCCCGACTCGGCATTCCTGCGAAAAAACTGCCCCAAGCACAGTGCGCCTGGGGCAGTTCTCTACACATAATTGGTGGCCATGACTACGATCGGAAATCGGGGACCTCTACAGGTTTGCCGCCCTGTTCGGCAGACAGGTGTGCGCAAAGACCAGGTGCAGTATAGTCAAGAGCCTTGTAGACATCGACAGGTGGCTCTTTATCCTCCAGGATCGCCTCTATGAAGCCCTGAATCATCACGTATTCGGCAGAGCCGTGACCACCTAACGAGGCCCAGCCAGGCAGACCCTTGTGCACTGTGTTGATCGGTATGTTCACCATGCCATGCAGATTCGGTATGTCCTCGAAGTAGCCGATGGTTTCGGCACCATCGCGTTTTTTCTCAAGGCACCCCTTGGTGCCGTAAACTGAGTAGTAATGGAAGCCCGGCTGGCGCCGCAGACCGAAGCCCGTGAGAATCTTCACCACGCTACCGTGCTTTGTCTTGAACAAGCCAGCCTCCATGTCGATGGTGCCAAACTCGGTGTCGATGTTCGACCCCGTGTGCATGCCCACCGCTGTAACGCATCGATCATCGGTCAGGCTCAAAATGGGACCCAGGCTATGCGTGCAGTAATGGATCGGCGGGTGAAACGCCCGCCACGTCGGCTTTCCATCAGCTGTTCTGCGAAGAGTCGGACCACCGGGGATGGCACCGCTAATATACTCAGCCTCTCCATAGATGATCTGGCCGAGCCTTCCTTGCCGGACCATCTCCCTCCACGACTCGATGAAAGCCCAGAAATTGGGGTTGGCGCCCATCATGTACTTGGCAGGGCTTTCCTTCACAGCCTGAGCTAAGGCCCGGCACTCCTCGAGTGACGTTGCCGCTGGTACCTCACTGAGTACGTGTCGACCGCTCTTCAACGCAGCTATGCTTTGTTCCACGTGAAAGGCCGGCGGAGTAGCGATCACGACAACATCCAGATCATGATTCAAGAACTGCTCAAAATCACCATAGGCTCCTGGGATGTTCCATTCCCGAGCCGCGCGTTCCACCCGTTCTGGCATCTGATCGCAAACTGCCACTACCTTACACTCGGGATGCTTGCTAAACATGGTCAGGAAATTCATGCCTCGTCTGAGTCCGATTACGCCTACTTTCAACACTCACTCATACTCCTTCCCGGGGCGCTTGTTTTGCTTCAGGCCCTTGTGTATCAGGTTCGAGGACCCAAGTGTGCTGACCTTTCGCCATTGGGCGCAAAGGCATGTCACGAGGAGTAAGCGCGCTGATTGGGGCACCGGGTACTACCGCTCCTCAAACCCCTGGACTCTGAACTTCAGCGTGCGGCTATTCTCGGTAACGATACGCACAACGTCATCAGGAACCCCGTCGGGCACCTTTACGGAGATCTCCAGCGTTACCTCTACCTCGGCCCCCGGCAAAGCCGCGAGATGACAGATGACCTCGTCAGCGATGCGTCCAGCATCTCTTCCGACACGCAAGGGGTCTAGCGCCACACCGCCGTGGAAACGGCTGAGCACCAGAGGAGCGGGAGTTGTTGCAGTGGAAGACTCATCCTTGTCCTCGGATTTGTGTCCCCCCGGTTGGCACCCATCTACATCTGGCGGCTCAGAGGTAGGAGGAGCAACCTTGACTCGCTCGGCCTCGAGCTGTCTAGCAGCGATATCGGGATGCACCAGTAGTCCCCGGGGGTCTGAGCTGGCCAGAGTGATCTGTTCGTGTGTACGCAGACCAAGGTAACGGCCACTGCTTTCGTCGAAGCTGTCCGCATAAGCAAAAGCATCTGAGCGCCAATGGAGAAGACTCATGCCGTCGCCGATCGCCCCTAGCAGAACGTCAGGGCTCTTCAGTCTCGACAGATACGGATAGCGAGCATAGTCCTCAATAAGCTGGCGTACCGCCACGTGGTTGCCGCGCCACAACGGCACCCGGTCCAAGTCCATCCGGAGCCGCGTACCCGCCAAACTGACTACCAGTAGCTCATCGTTACACAGCTTTCGGCTGGCCCGTACCGCCAGGGCATCCTGTCCGCTTAGTCTGAAGCTCTCCCAGACGATGGTGGACTGTGGCGTCTCTTGTATAGGTACCAGAAGCCACTGGTAGGCCTCTGGAATGCGAGCGGTTACAGCATCATCTGCTGCCTTTTCTTGCGTCTCGGCCTGTCGTACCTGATGCGGCGTAAGATCCAAGGCTGCCTGATCTGCCACAATGGATCTCCAGGCCAGATAGCGGCGTACTGCCTCATCGAGATCCTGCAGACGGGACTTGTCTGGGGCCATAAAGACCAGAGTATTCCTGTAGAGGCGAGGTGCGCTTCCTCGACTCTCGAGAATCTCCTGGGCACAGAGCTGGGCCGGCGTATCCGCCCCCCTACTGTGGGGATGATCAAGGCCGAGAATCACCAAGCGTGTATCGAGGTCATCTGGCACGTCTTGAGAGGCCAACGGAAACAGATGAACCCGACAGAAATCGCCTGTCTGACGCATGTCGAGGCGCAACCTCTCGCGCACCTCCTTGGCGATGGCCTCGGGCTCCCTCCTCATCTGCTCTGCCCTATCGTCCGCCAGTTTGGTAACGGTAGGCTGCGTGGAGTACCAATACCGCGAGCCATCCTGATATAGGTAGGTGGCTGAGGCCGCAAGCCGGCGCAGGGCATCGCCGAAGACTGTAGGCGATTCGCCCGGCATGACGCAACCGAGTTTGATGTGCCCATCGTCCAAGCCCCGGTTAGCCGCCGTATGTGTGGGAGCCGAACCCATGTAGATCGTTCTGGCAACACGTCGACACGCAGAGAACTTACCCAAGTTGGGTACCTCAGCGTCGATGCGCAATGGCAGCGATGTCGAGCCGTCCACATCCTTTTCGATCACGGGCACCCAGTTGTCGGATAGGTAGCGCGTCAGCTCTCGCTGAACCCGAGGGTCGTCGATAGGGATGCTCGCGGGCAGAATAAGTGGGTTACGATCACCTTTCTCCCAGAGGCTGTGAATCACGGCTGCCATGAGGCGCAACACTCCGCGCGTGCGCTGAAACTTCAGCAGTGTAGACCAGTCGGTGTACAGACGATCAAAGACCTCGGGATGAATCGGGTAGGCTGCCTTGAGGCGCGTCTCGTACTCACTGTCGTGGCAGGTCGCCGGAAACTCCTGATGCTGCGTGCGATAAAGCTCATAGAAGGCCCGGGCCACCGTATCTCGGGCCACAAACTGCTCTCTTTCGACAAGCGGTTCGAACAGACGTCGGCGCACAATCTCAAAACTCTCTTCGGCACTTGCTGGTCGCCACGATGACTCAATGCGCCCGACCACGTTCTGCAGGCGGTTGAGTGCCTCTCTACCGCGCAAGCCCCCGACCTCCGCATCATCTGCCTGTGTATGAGGCGATGCGGTAGTATCGGAGGCTGGTAGGCTAATGACAAGCAGACATTGGCGCGCCAGCTTCGCTGACTCGGTGAGCGCCTGAGCGAAGGTAAACTGCGTCTCAAAGCTACCTGCTGGAAGATCCGCGTGATCGTGCAGCTGGCGTGCATAGGCCACCCACTCGTCAATAAGGACTAAGCACGGACCGTATTCATCAAAGAGGAGGCGCAGCGCATCGCCCGGGCTTGTCCCTAGTTCGTCGTCAGCTTGGACGCGCGCGAAGGCCTCTTTACCCCCCAGCTGCCAAGCTAGCTCACCCCACAGAGTCCTGACCACCGTGCCGTCAGGCTTGGTCACCGGATTACCCGGCGATATCCTGTTGCCCACGAGTACGACTCTGCGAGCAGTGGGCAACTCATCCAAATCAGCCTCATCAAGAAGGCTGTCGACGCCGAGCAACTCGCCAGCGCGAATGCCAGAGCACAGGTGGTAAAGCGCCAGCATTGAGTGGGTTTTGCCACCACCGAAGTTGGTCTGTAGCTGCACCACAGGGTCGCCGCCCAGACCTTTCAGGCGCTTAATACCGCCTACCAACAGACGGCGCAGGCTCTCCGTAAGGTAGGTGCGCCGGAAAAACTCGACGGGATCTTTGTACTCATCACTTCCTTGACCCAGATGGACCTGCCATAGATCCGCGGCGAATTCAGCTTGCTGGTAGTTGCCGCTGGCCACGTCGTGATGAGGCGTGATCACTTCACGCCAGGGTTTGAGATGAGCGCTAGCCCCGCCCTCAATAACGTTGGTGGCACTTTTGCGTCGCTCATGGCGCGCCTGCTCTTCGAAGCGCAGGCGCAACAGCTCCATCCTCAGCCTGTCCACCTCGGCTGCTTGTGGAGCGGAAATCGCCGTCAAGAGACGACTCGCTGAGTCTAGGGCCCGATGTGCATCATCGCTAGAGAAGGGAGTTTGGTGGGCCCACCTGTTGCGCACCTCGCGCAGCTCGCTTACCAAGCTGCGTTCTGCCTGACCAAGTGTCTTGCGGAAGATGTCATTCCACTGCTCCCACATAAGCCGCAGCAGTAGGGCGACATCAAGATGAGGCTCGTCCTCGTCACCGCTCCAGACCAGATCGTTTGGCCAGCTTCGGGTGACCCGCGTAATCCAGTACTTGCCGTATTGGGCCTGTAGCTCTCGCTCCACAAAGGGGGCAATACCCTCTTTCAGTAGCTCGAGCGCCTTACCGACTCGTTCATGGTTGGTCAGTGCCATCGTCTATCCCTCACTCTCCGCGAACAGTCCCGGCTGCCCCGCATCTGACTCCGGTGCCGCTTGCGACAAACGAATGATCTCGGGCCAGCTTTGCACAAGGCTGTTGTACCAGAAGGCCTCGCGCGCCCATTTCTTACGCTCACACATGGTGTACAGGCGATAGGCCAGATCGCGGGCCATCTCCGCTTCAGAACTGAGCTTGCGCACCAGCTGAGCCGCTATCCTCTCGCCGCCTGTCTCCAAAGTGCGGACCAACTGATGCACGGACTCCCAGACTGTGAGGCGGGTATCACGGGCTGGATCCCAATCAGCAGCTAGCTCGTCGGGGGTGAGCAGGCGCACTTGGCCCCCAGCAGAACGCAGGAAGCCTGCCTGGACCATGCCGGAAACGCTGGTGTTCTTGGCCTTCGATAGCGTCTCTGCTACGCCGTACTCGCCCGCTTCGAAGCCGTGCTGCTCAAACCAAGCCAGGGCCCAGCGGGTATCGGCATCCACATCGTCCCTCTTGCTCCGCCAGCACCTCATCCAAGGCCTGGTTGATCAGTGTTAATGCCTCACGCACGGTGAGTCGCTCCCCATCCGCATCAAGCACCTTGGCGTAACGCGTGTAGACCGCCATGCCAGGACCAATAGCAGCCTGGGCCAAGTCTACCGGAGCGATATTGCCTCTCTGTAGGTGGACGAGAGCCGTGGGCAACTCCGTACGCAAGGCGGTGAGAAACTCCCGGCGGCTAGCCGTAGGGGCGTCTGCAGGACGAGGGCGGCAGACCAGAACGATGCTGGAGGCGAGGGCGTTGGTGCCCATGGCCACCTGCCTGTTTTGCATTTCAGTACGCAAGGGCCATGTCCCACTGACACCAAAGCCTGCCTCGATCACTGCCTCGAGAAACGTCTCCCACCCCGTGCTGGCAGTACCAGAAGTACCTTCAGTCTCGGACTGTTTGAAGGCATAGTAGATGGTCACTGGGAAGGCGGAGTGTGTCTGTTCAGCCAACCGTTGCATGGCCAAGCCCATACCGTCAAGGAAGAAGGCCTCTGCCTCTGCTCTCCCCCCATGTCGGCTCGGTGAAGCTATCAGTTCTTCTGTCTTTGGCACGGCCACCGTCGCGAAGAGGCTAGGGTAAATGCGCCGCAGAGAGCGCCGCAACCAGACGTAGAAGAAATCCGATAGATCCGCGTATCCGATGTTGTCGTAGTAAGGGGGGTCGGTGGAGACAACCTTACACAGTGACTGTTCCTGCTTCTGTGCATCCGCCTGCGTTGATGAGCCCTGCCCCTTTGCAGGAAGTGTGTCAAGCACTTTCCAAACCCAGTCCACCATCGCCATCCAGTTTCCCGTTGAACTCGAGAAGGGGATTCCCCTCGGCATAGTCCCAAACCATGGGTATAGCCTGCCTGCCAAAAGTGTTCCGCATCGTCTCGCGCGTGTTGTGCCACGCACATACCGACGACCAGTAGTCTGCTCCCTTGTCCACAGCGAACGCCAAGATACACCCCCACGGCCTCAGCATAGGCCGTCGCCCCGCTGCCCCCCGCTATCGAGGCCCAGGCCATCGTCCGACCAGCCAGCGACTTGAGCATCCTGTCGTACCTGCTCGATGGCCTCTTGTACCAGGTCGGAGAAGGTGGTCAGCGCCACGAGTTGACGCGGGGTGAAGAGATGACCAAAGGTGGTTAGCCCGTAGAGTGGGGGCGAGAACCAGCGTGGGTTGCTGGGCATCTCTACCTCTGGCTTCCACTCAGGACAAGCTTGTCGCGCTGTTTCTTCCATCCCAGCTAATGGTGGCAAGTAGACGCGTTCGCGTGCCCCCTCCACCACGATCGCCATCAGTCGGGCGCCCATGCGTCCGGCGCTAGCCTCCGCGTAGATGTGCTCTGGCTCAATCGGGGTCTCGGACATGATGCACTCGAAGTTGGCCCCCCGCCCCAGCTTTGTCCCCCGCCTCTTCTCCTCCATATCCTTCGGTTTGCCCACCTTGACCACAAAGCGGTAGCCGCCGTTCTCAATTACTGGCTCCACGTAGGCCTCCTTGCCCTTCCTGGTGGAGACCATGAAGTTCGAGATAAGGGGCACATCCACATCCGCAAAGGCCGGGTTCGGGCTCTTGACCGTGCGCGCCCAGAGCCAGGCGATCACGGTGAGCTCCTGACCCACGTACTGCTCGAGGTCAGGTCGTTGCTGAGCCATCTCCGCTGTGATCTCCACCTTCGGGTAGAGATGGCCGATCCGCTTCTCGGCTTCATTACGCATCCACTGCCCGTAGTAGCGCACGTCTTCAGCGAGCCCTTGTGCGCCAAGCCACTGCTGCTCAACGACCCCGCGCTCTTCCCTCGTCTCGGGATTGACTGGGGCCCTGCCCGCAAACTTCGGTGGAATCTCAATCATCGCCTTGTTGATCAATACCGCCACCGGGTTGAGGTCACTGGCATAGCTTTCCAAGCCGAGCCGTTGGGCCTCAAGTGGCAATGAGCCACCGCCAGCAAAGGGATCGTGAAAGGCTGGTAGCTTGTAGCGATCAAATAGCTCCTTGGCTCGTGGGTGATCGGCGTTTTCTGCACAAGCCCGGCGCCAGCTCTGCCAGATCTCCTCACGAGCTCGCTCTAGCACCTGTTCGTTGGTGGTGTTCTTCCACATCACCAGTTCCTTGATGATGTCAAAAAGGCGCTGGCGCTCCGTCTCTTGCGCCTTTTCTGTGGGGAACAACTCTGGATAGGCCGAAGGATCATCCACCATCTGAGCAAAGATCACCGCTCGTGCTGCGGCCAAGGGCCTGCGGGCCCACCACAGATGCAGCGTGCTTGGGTGCCCGTGGCGAATAGACTTTTCTCGAGCGGAGGCGGCGTTTATCGCATCAAGTGGTACGGCGACCTCGATAAGCTTCTTTCTTGTGATCACAGGCACTTCCGTCTTCATCTACCAAGACCTCCGGTCTGGAACCTCAGTACAGTACCAACTCTTACAGCAAAGGAGGCATGCGTACCGGCAAAGGCTTTCCGGCTGGGCGTTCTCGCCTCACCGCGGGGGCTCCGCCCGAGCCAAGAGCTTGTCGAGATCATAGTTCACACTAGTCACATGGAAATCGGGTTCGCGCTGAAACGGATCTCGGACATAGTGCACCTGATGGGTGCCATCGTCGAAAAACTCGACAATAGCCAGAATGAAACTCTCGGGCTTATTCAGCGAGTAGAGGATCTCATTGCGCGTGACCGTGACCGTCGTTGCCCCGCTGATGCGACCTTTGACCTCAATGAAGCGCAAGCGCCCGGATCCGGGTACCCTACTCTCAATGTCATAGCCCAGCCTCTCAAATTCGCGATCCACTGGCTCAAAGCCCAGGCTACGCTCCACATCCATGACAATCGCCCGAGCGCGGGCAGCTGCCGCCTGGGTATCAACAGGGCTGGTAGGTCGGCGTCATCCTGCTCTGAACCCGCCATCTTCCTTAGTAGGCCTAGCGGCACAACCACCAGACCCACCCAACACCACCGGGGGCAGCGCAGAGATCTGGCTCTCGAGATCCAGCTGCTCCAGACGTTTGCGCAGACGTGCCTGCAACTGATCGGCACGCCGCCGCGCCTCACGTGAGTTGAGACGAGCGTTTACCTTGCCTGCCTGCTCCTCGAGCTTGAGCTTCTGAGCCTTACCATCCCAGTGCATGATTTCCTTGACCAGGCGTTCGTTCACCGCCGCCCGTGTCTTGGCTATCCAGTCGAGACGCTGGTCCCGCACTTCCTGCAAATGCTCGGGTACCACGTGGGTGATGGCATAATTCTGCGCCTCACGCTCCAGCGCTCGGCCGATCCAACTGCACTCTGCTCGAGCCAGAATCTCCGCTGGTGTAGGCTCGTCCTCTCGCAGCGGACGGTAATCCAAATAGGGTGCATAATGCACATGGCGCACGGTTCCCGAGGTGTCGTGCTCCACATATAGCATGCGCCGAGAGATGGCCCGCCGCTCACCACTTGGTGTCTCACTCGCATCTTGAACGGTGTGCTCCAAATAGAACAGAACACGGGGCTCATCGCCGAGATCGCGCTCATCCACAAGCACGCTACCTCGCCGCAACAGGTCACGATGGCGTTCAAGGGTAAGGTCCAAGGTGGCCTCTAGCAGGGGATGGCCCGGACACACAAAGGCGGCCGGAATCTGGCCTGGTGGCGCAATGAGCTCTTTCTCGAAGGCAATGCGCTCGTAGCGAGGCAGCACGAGCTCACCCACTCCGCCTAGTCGATCGCTGTTGCGCACCCGAGCAGGCACATGACTAACCTCATAGCGCCGCGGCTCGCGCTGGCGCAGAGTACCCCCCAAGCGCTTGAAGGCCTCGATGAAAAACGACTCTATGTAGTGTGGCTGCAGGCGCCTCGCCTCTGCCCGCTCCATCTCTTCACGCACACGACGCACGCGGCTAGAGTCCATGGAATCTCGAGCCAGGGCGCGCTCCTCCAGCAACTCCTGTAACTGGCTGTGATCGACAGCCTCGGCCACCGTGCGCGTCAGGCGGGCTCGCACCTCCGACCGTTCACCGTAGCGCACCGCTTCAATCAGAAGGTCTCGCAACGGACGACCCTCAAATTGTAGCTTGCCTAGCACGTCAAAAACCTGGCCGCCGAGCGCCTTGCGCGCCTCTTCCAGCTTGTCAAGTAGGGTCCGGTACACGTCACCTTCGCGCGTCTCTTCGGCCACCAAGTTCCACAAGTGGCAGACCTCTGTCTGCCCGATGCGGTGAATACGGCCAAACCGCTGCTCCAAGCGATTGGGGTTCCACGGCAGATCATAGTTGACCATCAGGTGCGCTCGCTGCAGATTGATCCCCTCACCGGCGGCATCGGTAGCGACAAGCACCTGCACCTCCGGGTCATGCCGGAAGGCCTCCTGCACCTTCAGGCGTTCCTGACGTCCCAGGCCCCCGTGAATCACGACGACCGCTTCGCTGCGCCCCAATAGCGTAGTGATCCGCTCCTGCAGATAGTTCAGCGTATCCCGGTGCTCAGTAAAGATAATGAGTTTCTGACGCGGAGAGGCCTTCGGCCGAGGAGTGTCGTCACAGCCATAGGGTGGTGAGGATTCGGAGGCTGTCTCGGCAAGCCCAGCGGAGGTGAAGATCTCAGCCAGCAGGCTCGCCAGTTCACGCCATTTGCGGTCTTCTCCACTCATGCGTACCGACAGCGCAAGATCAGCCAAGTGTTGGAGTGTGCCAATCTCGGCTTTGAGCTCCCCGATGCTTCGTGCCGCGGTCGCTTGATCAAGGATCTCTTCTTCGACGACCTGTAGCTCATTCTCCGGCACATCCTCAAGGTCTTCCACATCCTCTTGATCAAGCATCGGGAGTCCGCTGGCGATGGCCACCGCTGCTTCTTGCTGCAGCAACTGCAACTCGCGCAGGCGCTTTTCGAGGCGCTCACGACGACGCCTGAGTGAACGATAGATGGCTTCCGGTGACGAGGCCAGCCGCCGCTGAAGCATCGTCAGGGCAAAGCCTATCGTACCCGCTCGCTTCTCGTTCTGCAAAGCCTCTGCTCGATTGAACTCCTCGCGGACGTAGTCTGTCACTTCTCTGTAGAGAGCAGCTTCCCCAGCTGAGAGCCTGTAGGGTACCGTGTAGGCCATGCGCTCAGGAAAAAGCGGCGTACCATCAAACTTGAGCAGTTGCTCCTTCACCATGCGACGCATCAGGTCCGAGACATCCACCACATGCACACCATCACGAAAGCGGCCCTCAAAACGATCGACATCGAGCAGGGCCATGAATAGCTGGAAATCCTCTTCCTTTCCATTGTGTGGGGTCGCGGTCATGAGAAGGAAATGGCGCGTCAAAGTAGAGAGAAGCTGCCCAAGACGGTAGCGCTTCGTATAGCGAATCTCGCCACCGAAAAAGGAGGCCGAGAGCTTATGGGCCTCATCGCAGACTACTAGATCCCATCGGCAATCTGGTGCTGAGAGCAGCGCTTGCACCTCGTCGTCGCGCGAGAGCTTATCCAGACGAGCAATGATCAGATCATTCTCCGCAAACCAATTGCCTGTGCGTGCCGAACGGAGCTTATCATTGGTCAGTATCTCAAAAGGAAGCTGGAAGCGACTGTAGAGCTCGTCCTGCCACTGCTCAGCAAGACTCCCGGGACAGACTACGAGACAACGCTGCAGGTCTCCGCGGACAATGAGCTCTTTGATCAACAGACCAGCCATGATGGTCTTGCCAGCCCCAGGGTCATCGGCCAACAGGAAACGTAGCGGCTGTCGAGGCAGCATCGCCTCATAGACCGCTGTAATCTGATGAGGCAGCGGCTCCACCAAAGAAGTGTGCACGGCGAGCACAGGATCAAAGAGATACGCCAGGCGAATGCGATGCGCCTCGGAGACCAGGCGAAACAGATCGCCCTCCCCATCAAAGCTCCACGGCTGACCTTCCTCTTCTACCTCAATGCGCTCCTCGTCACTGCGAAAAAGCAGGACATTGCCCACTTTCCCGGCCGGGTCCTTATACGTGAGTTCAAGCGCACCTTCACCGTACCACTGGACCGCAGTTACGCTGACCAGGCAGTTGGGCAGTATGCCACGCACCGTTATGTTCGGCCGCAGATCCTCAAGTACGCTCACAGCTAACTCACCGCCTGTTCCGCCAAAGGAAAAATCCTTCAGGGCGCAATCGCGTCCCAACTCCTCAGGCAAGATGGCCTTAAGCACCAGGCATTCGGTTTCCTTCTTATATCGCCCTTTATTGCCGATTAACAGTGTCGCGCGGGACTGACGTCGACTTCTGCTGTCACTACGATCGCATGCTACACTGGTGATGGAACTCTTCGCACCTAGTGTCTATCTGAACCCATAGCCCAGCAGTTTCGATGATTAGTCACATCGAACTGCTGGGCTTTCGTCGTCTAGCGGAACAGGACTTCGCTTGGATCGATGGACTAACCGTCGCTGATCTGCTTACGAGCAGTTCTCCGAGCCCGGTAACGCTGCTTTGACCACGCGCAGTACATTGCCCCCAAGGATTTTGCGGATATCGTCGTCCGAATGCCCCCGCTGCACCATACCCACAGTGAAGAGAGGCCAGTTGGTCCACACGAGCCCTTTGCCTTCCCGCTCCTTTATGCTGGGGTCGACAACCCGAGACGGGCCGTCAGGCCAGTATGCCTCCCAACGCGGGCGTTGTTTGGGCCTTGGTACCGGCGCGCTCTTTTTTTGGCCTTCACCAACAGGCGGCCCCGGCGACCGGTAAGCGATATCCGTGCCGATAGCCACATGATCCGCTCCAAAGCGCTTCACAAGATAATCAATATGATCGAGGAAAGCGACGATGTCGCGAGTGCGTCCAAGGAACCTGGGAATGCAACAGACTCCGACATAGCCCCCGGTGTCGGCTATCGCCTTGATCACTTCGTCACTCTTGCAGCGGAAGTGATCGTTTAGAGCCAGAGCCGCCGAGTGGCTAGCCACCATCGGCCGTTCAGATAACTGCGCCGCCTCCAACGAGGTCTTCTGCCCGCTATGGGCCACATCAACGACGATACCCAACTGGTTCATCTCCTGGATGACGGCTCGCCCGAAATCGCTTAGTCCTGCATTGGAGGCCTCTGCACACCCATCACCGATCATGTTGCGGCGATTATATGTCAGGTGCATCATGCGAATCCCCAGTTGATAGAAGATCTTGAGCAACCCCAACTCTTCTTCGAGCGATGTCCACCTCTGAGGAAGTGGAACACCATTCGACGACATATAGAAACAGTGCTTGCCCTCTTCTTTGGCCCGCACTATGTCATCGGGATGGGTCGCCCGCAGCATCACGTCACGCATGGAATCCGCCACATACGTAAACCGAGCCAAGCGTTTCATGATCCTTACGGGGTCCTGGTACTCCTCCCCCGCGTTCTGCAAGATGCAAGTGACGCCGGACACTTTCCATGCCTCAATGAATCTCGCCCGTTCGTGAGCGTCGATTACGTGGCGAGTCATCGACATATCTTCGGAAAGATCCTGCACCTCAATGGGCGAAGCCCCTTCCTCCAGTGCCCTATTAATCGCCTCTGTATCAACGGCGGAGCGGGGAGCAAATCCATACGACTCACAGACTAGGGCATCCGCATGAAGCTGCAAACCATGCTCCAATTCCTTGGCCGCCGGTTGAAGAATGGCGAGGGCTTCCTCACGGGCCCGCTCGGTACGTGGGTCGGTCATTATCTGAGTAACCTCCCTCCCAAAAATCACTGCTGAAGCATGCTGTCAACAACACGGTCAAGCGTCTCTAGCACAGATTCGGGTGCAGCGGTCCCTGCCCACACTGTCGCCATCATCCGGTTGATCACCCGTTCCACTTCTGGGTCAGCGATCATGTACGGGCTGCGCGCATCGGGTGAGGTAGCCGTATCTATGAAGGCCATCCAGTTTTCAGGTAGCTTGATATTGATGGGAAGACGGCCATAGCGAACCAATACTGGTAGATAGGCGGGGGGTCTGCCCGTGTACTTGACAAGAGCGGTTTGGCTATGCTGGTCGGCCGTTAGGAAACGAATCCATTGCCAGGCGGCTTCCTTGTGCCTGCTATCCGCCATAATCTGAAAGCCATTTGCGTTGACACTAGAGGCCCGGTTCTTTGGCCCCGCTGCTTTGACGGCCACATCCCACTCAAACATCGCCGACTGGTAGTTTGGAATGTTCCCGGGGACTGCAAACGTCATCGCCGACGCACCATTCCACGTCCCACCCCCACCCAACAACCCCTCTTGCGAAAAGAGCAGGCGAAAACGCGTAGCCTCCAACACGGGTGGTGTGTTGATGCGACTTCTGGTCGGAAGTAGATCCCGATCGAAGAGGTTTCCACCGGCCTGCCGAATCATCGTCTGCCAGCGAATGGCGGGGATCTGAGACACGCCATACTGATCGGGCCTACCGTCCCCATCACGGTCGATGGTCAGCCGACGAGCTGAGCCGAGCAGCCTCTCCCACGTCCAGCCTTCCCCCAGCTCGCTGGGGTTGGCGAGACCCGCCTCACGAAACATGTCCGCATTGAAGTATGTAACAGCTGTGCTTAACTCAGCGGGCATACGCCAGAGCCTGCCGTCCGCAGTCGTATTACCTTGTAGCGCCACAGGCGGCCATCTTGTGGGGTCGAGTTTGTCTCGGTCAAAATAGGGCCGCAGGTCCTCCACGAGCCTCTTCTGCACAAAGGGTCCCGCGGTGGAGATGATCAAGTCCGTCACATCGGGTGCCACTCCCGCAGCAATAGCCGCCAATAGGGCATCTCCATATGAACCAGCTGTTTGCACAACCTCGACTTCGATCCCTGTTTTGCCTTCAAAAACCACCGCCATTTCCTGTAGCCACGCTAACCAATTCGCACCATGCCCCGCGGTGGACTGATGCAGGATCTTTTGCCCGTATGTAGGGGCCGCCCCTCCCATCAACACCACGAGAACGATCACGGCACTCCACAATACTCTCTCTTTCATCAAAACCTCGCACTCCTCCTATGAGAATGTTGATAGTCTGTTTCCATGCCGTTAGCGGATTATCCTTTGTAAGAGCAAGAAACGAAGCGCGCCCGCGTTGCAGCCCGGGATTGGTATCGACGCGATCTATAGAAACATGCAACCGATCCAATGGCCATCAAGATGAACCGAAAGAGCCCGCGGTATGCATCCCCACGGGCTCTGTTCCCGTACCACGATTAGGCCATCGCGCGTCTAGCCGACATAGGGTGTCCTCACTGCAACAGCCCAGGCAGTACCTCGTGAATCTGCTGCAGCCCTACAGCCGGTGCCAACTGCCCATTCCATATCCGGTTCATAATGGGGTTTACCACGGCGTCAATCTGGGTGGCGTTGGGCACCACATAGGCTGCGTAACCGTCTGGGTCGAATGCAGTGTCAATTAAGGCTGACCAGTTGCTGGGCATATTAATCCCGCTCATCCTCGTGTAACGGACCATAGCCTCCCTCAGCGAGGGCATGCGCCCGCTGATGCGTGCCAGCTCCAGTTGGTTGTCAGCGTTGCCCGTTAGGTAGCGGACCCACTGCCAAGCAGCATCCTTGTCGAGGCTATGGGCGATCACCTGAAAACCGTCTGGATTGACTCGGGCTGCTCGATTGGCTGGTCCTTTGGGTTGTCCAGCAATGTCCCAGTCGAAACCGACATTCCGAAACGAGCTGATCGCGCCAGGACCATCAACCACAGTGAATCCGGCTGTGCCGCGGAAAACGTCATAGGTTGTTCCGCTAGTGACGGCGACATTGTCCGCGTGGAGACTGCGTATGAATTCTACGGCACGCAGCACTTCAGGGCTGTTGAACCTGCTTTTTGTGGGGTATATCACTCTGTCGTAGAGCTGGCCGCCTGCCTGGTGAACTTGCATCTCCCAACGGTTTACGATGCGTGAGGTACCATATGTTTCATAGACACCGTCTCCGTCTTTGTCGCGAGTCAGCCTTTTGGCACTTGAGATAAGAGTCTCCCAGGTCCACTGTTCGCCAAGCTCGCGAGGGTTGAGCAGTCCGCTTTCGCCAAAAAGATCGGCATTGAAAAACGTGACTACTGGATAGACGCTACCGGGAATACCCCACAGTTTCCCATCGGGTGTAGTGACCCCCTCCACCGCCACCGGCGGCATTTGATCAAGAGGGAAATTGTCCCTTTTCACGTAGGGTGTCAGATCCTCGAATATGCCTTGAGCAATGAGAGGTGCGCCAAGCATAGGATGGGTATCTGTAACATCGGGCGCCGTGCCAGTCGCTACCATGATGAGTAGCTTGGAGCGGTACTCGCTCGCTGGTCTTGGTGACACGATGAACTCCACTGAGACCCCTGTCGAAACCTGGAAACGCTGAGCCATGAGATCAAGGAACTCCCGCCAGAAATCTCCATGCGCCTCGTAAGTGTAATGCGTAAGCTGTACACTAGCGGTTACCCCGGGGATTGCAGCGAGGGAACACTGCACAAGAAGCAGAAAAGCAAGCGCGGTACATGCCCGTCTATACATAACACAACCACCTCACATTTGTGTATTAGGCGGCCGCCCATGGCGCACGGTCCTTTAGAGAGATCACTCACTCGACAACGAACGTCCATAGGGCTGAGAGACGCGGGGCCTCACTGCAACAGCCCAGGCAGTACCTCGTGAATCTGCTGTAGCCCTACAGCTGGTGCCAACTGCCCATTCCATATGCGGTTCATAATGGGGTTTACCACGGCGTCAATCTGGGTGGCGTTGGGCACGATATAAGCAGCGTAGCCAGTTGGATCAAATGCGGTATCGATTAGGGCCTCCCAGTTGCTGGGTAATTCGATACCACCGATCTTGGGGTAACGGACCATAGCCTCCCTCAAGGAAGGCATGCGTCCGGTGATGCGTGCCAGTTCCAGTTGGTTGTCGGCGCTCGTTAAGAAGCGGACCCACTGCCAGGCGGCATCCTTTTGATGGCTAACGGCGACTATCTGAAAACCGTCCGGATTGACTCGGGCCGCCCGACTCGCTGGCCCCTTCGGTTGCCAAGCAATGTCCCATCGGAATGGAACATTCTGGTACGAACTAACGGTTCCCGGGCCATCAACCACGGCGAATCCCGCTGTACCTCGAAAGACATTGTAGGTCGTATGGTTGTTAGTGGCGATGCCGTCCGTGTAGAGCCCTGCTATGAACTCCACGGCACGCAAGACCGCAGGGCTGTTGAACTGGCTTTTCGTAGGATAGGCCACTC
The DNA here is from genome assembly GCA_050951545.1 of Limnochordia bacterium. GTDB lineage: Bacteria > Bacillota > Limnochordia > DTU080 > DTU080 > DTU080. The sequence goes on from JBMNJG010000005.1 coordinate 364,050, forward strand.
TATCGTAGAGCTGTCCGCCCGCCTGATGAACCTGCATTTCCCAACGATACGAGATGCGTGAGGTGCCATAGGTCTCATTGACACCGTCCCCGTCCTTGTCGCGAGTCAGCCTTTTCGCACTTGAGATCAGAGTCTCCCATGTCCACTGCTCCCCAAGCTCCCGGGGGTTAAGCAGTCCGGTCTCTGCGAAAAGATCGGTGTTGAAAAACGTGACCACGGGGTAGACACTGCAGGGAATGCCCCACAGCTTACGGTCGGGTGTGGTGACCCCCTCAACGGCTACCGGAGGAATACGCTCTAGAGGGAAGTTGTCTCTTTTCACGTACGGTGTCAGGTCTTCGAAGATATCGCGGCCTATGAGCGGGCCTGCGAGCCCAGGAGAAGCGTCTAGGATGTCTGGAGCTGTGCCTCCCGCCACCATGGTGAGGAACTTGGAGTGGTAATCGGCAGTCGCGTTCGACGAGATGATGAAATCCACCGCGATGCCCGTCGATGCTTCAAAGCGTTTCGCCATAACGTCAAGATACTCATGCCACTTTTCTCCATGTGAGCCGTAAGTATAATGCGTCAGCTCTATACCAGCGGCTGCGCCGGCGACTGTAATGAGAAAACACTGCACAAGAAGCAGAAAACTGAGCGCGATGCATGCCCGTCTACACATAACACAATCACCCCATATATATGGATTTCTCGGCCCTGCGCACGATCCGACATCTCGAACACGAGATCCTCTTGGTGGCCTTACCGCACCACTCTGCTCTAGTGAATCTATCCCTCCCACTCACTTATGAAGTTTCTTATCGCCTGGTCCATGTGTTCCAGGGCGTGTCCAGGAGAGGCGGCACTGGTCAACAAACTCCCCCTCCACAAACTTCGGGGTGTGTTCACCCCCATAGGACCCAGTGTTGCGATCAGGGCCTGTTACCTATAGATGCTCGGACGCCATATCTGTACTATCTTAACTTGCTTCTTGCGAAATACAGTTCATGGTAGCTCACATATTTCCTGCATGAGTATTTCGTGCACTATGCCATCCCTCACTGAAATATGAGGAGGCTTTCAGCAAGCTAGAGAATAGGGGGTTCGGCACATGAGGCGGTCTTGCACACCTACTTGCCAGGCTACGGCGTGGTGTTTGCCTTCAGCACGCTGAAGGATCTAGCGGTAGTTCAGCGAGAGGTCGAAAAAGCACTGGCTTTCATCAAACCGCTAGCACCAGCGCCGATCCCAAAACGTCGGATATCTACTTCAACAGAATGGGGCAGTAGCCACGCTTTCTCTGCCAAGTCAAGGAGCACAGGTGTCACACCTATGCTCCAGAAGCCAACACCTCTAAGAGCCGATCAGGAAAGTTGATGGTCGTCCCATCGACCCCGAGGTTGACAACCTTGTGCATGAGCTCCTCCGTGGGCACGCCCCACGTGCGAACGGCCAAACCATGGGCTCGGATCATCTCCACATCAGCCTTTGTCAGCGAAGAGGCATTGGGACAGGCCTGCCGGAAACCTGCAGCAACCAGCGCTCGCGCCAGGGCTACATTGGTTCGTCCGTACAGCAGACCAACCCGAGCCTGCGGCTCCAACGATAGCACAACACAGCAAGACTCGAAAGAGAATGACGTGAAGGTCACCTGCTCCAGCAATCCGCGTGAACACACCGCTTCGAGTATTGCCTCCTCGATGCCCCCGGCTTTCATCTCCAAGGCCAGATGAACTTGCTTTCCATATCGGTCCAAGAAAGCGTCTAACCTGGGCACCCGCTCTCCCGCGAAGCGTGGGTCAAACCAGCTACCCGCATCGAGCGCACTCAGTTCCGCATAGGTGAGGCTTTTTACAGTCCCCTGGCCATTCGTCGTCCGTTCCACTCGCCCATCGTGGAATAACACCAGTACCCCATCCCGAGTAGCCTGTACGTCTGTCTCAAATGCTGGCGCCTCCATCTCCAGGGCAAGATCAAACGCAGCAAACGTGTTCTCCGGGGCATAGGCCGAAGCCCCTCTATGGGCAATCACTTGCATGTGAGCCACCTGCTTTCCTGATTACTCGCTGGGGTTAATCACGTGCCATGACAGACATTTCGCTACCCGCATTGATTGTGCCTGTATGAGGTTTTTCTACGTCAGCTAATCCCCCTCTAGTCGGGACCACGCCCAAGACACGGTAATCGGCTTACGTCGGTTGCGTTGGCGGCAAAAGCCTAGCGATGCGGTCTTCGCGGAGCCCTTTTTACGGATTTGGACTGCGCGAAGGGCTCTTTTCCCCGCCAAAGAGTACACTTTCCCGCCTTGGTGGCCCTTCTGGAGCTACTAGGCAGTACATAACCGAACGGCGCCGATACCTTTTTCCCACTCAGTCGATTGGATCAGCTCCCCAGTGCGCGATCACAGCGGGTTCGCATAGATGAGCGCGGCTGTAGAACCGCTAGTCAATCTGAGAAAACGCAGGACGGGTAATCACCCTAGGTCGCCTTGTCCACTTCATCGGGGCTGGCCTCAGTCACGTTGTGGCCATCCACTACTTTGTGCTAGCATGTGGGTAAGGTGACAGACCATGCACGATTCGTTCACAAACGGAGATGAAACGGTGCCTACTACGCTCTACATCATCCGACATGCACAACCAGCGAGCCAGGAACCCGACTATCCGGGCGGAGCCAACCCTCCCCTAGGCCGCCATGGGCAAACACAAGCAGAGCGTGCAGCGCAGCAGATCGCCTACTGGGGCATTGACTTCCTCTATTCCAGCAGCATGGCCCGCGCCCTACAGACTGCTCAACCCATCTGCGAAAGGCTACATGCACCCTGGTATGTGTGGCCTTCCTTTAGCGAGACAGGGCGCCGCAGCTGGCCAGAACTGAGGGCCCTAGCCACCGCTGACACCGACGATGCCAGCCCCCACTTGCCAAAGGCCCCGCTAGATGCCGAAGCAATGCGGCGTTACGTTCCGCTTACACAGCTACCTGCCCGCTACCCCGGAATTTGTCTCAGTCAACCCTTTCCATGGCCGGATGCCTGGTGGACAGTCTTGGAGGGCGAGACCCGCGAGGCAGCATACGCGCGTGCCGAACAGGCTATCTCGGCGCTTTGGGAGCAGCACAAAGGCAGCCAAGCCCGTTTGGCCCTTGTATGCCACGGGGCCTTCGCCTCCGTGCTCTTAACCGTGCTTACCCAAGGCACCCCGTGCGATTACAACCGTTTCAGTCACGCCCACGCGGCGATCACCCGCGTCGACCTACACGACGAAGGCGTCGCTCGCCTACGCTTCCTCAACTACGTTGGACATCTGTCACCAGCACTGATCACAGAAGGTGTTGATCCTGCACCCGGCTGGATCGAAGGTATTCATGATCCATCTTGCGAAGTGTAGGCCAAGGCGTCACAGGAGGTGTGACCAGCATGGCCAGCAAAGATCCCAAAAGACCGAACGTGCTATTCATCCTCTCAGACGACCAAGGGCCCTGGGCTCTGGGTTGCGCGGGCAACTCGGAGATCCAGACACCCAACCTCGATGGCCTCGCTGCCCGCGGCATGCGTTTCGAAAACTTCTTCTGCACTTCGCCTGTCTGTTCGCCAGCACGAGCGTCGTTACTTACTGGACGCATCCCCTCTCAACATGGGGTACACGACTGGCTGCGCGAGGGTAACGCGGGTGATCGGCCTATCGATTACCTGGCTGGACAGACGGGTTACACCGACATTCTCGCTGCTAGCGGGTACATCTGTGGCTTAAGCGGCAAGTGGCATTTGGGCGACAGCTTCAGACCCCAAAAAGGCTTCTCCCACTGGTACGCCCACCGCGAGGGGGGCGGCCCCTACTATAACGCCCCCATGATCCGCGACGGGCAGCTCGTGCGCGAGCCTGAGTACTTAAGCGATCTGATCACCGATGATGCACTGAATTTCCTTGATGCTTGCAGCAAAGACGACCGTCCGTTCTATCTTAGCGTGCATTACACGGCACCCCACAGCCCATGGATCGATAGCCATCCGCAAGAGATTGTAGATCTGTATGATAACTGCCCCTTTGAGTCTTGCCCCCAGGAGCCACCCCACCCATGGGCCAAAGATCATCCGCTGCTGCGCAGCGTCAGCAAGAACGTGCGCGAGAACCTCAAAGGGTATTTCGCCGCTGTCACAGCCATGGATCTGGGCATTGGGCGCCTTCTCGACCGCGTCGAGGCCTTGGGGCTGACTGCTGACACCCTGATCTTCTTCACCAGCGATAATGGCTTCAACTGCGGCCACCATGGCCTCTGGGGTAAGGGCAATGGGACCTTTCCTCTCAATATGTATGACAACTCCGTGAAAGTGCCAGCGATCGCCAGCCATCCTGGCTACATTCCAGAGAGCGTAGTCTCAGATGCCCTGCTGAGCGGGTACGATTTCATGCCCACGCTACTAGATTACCTCGGCCTCGGGAATCCCGAACATACTAGTTTGCCTGGACGGAGTTTTGCCTCTGTTTTGCAGGGAAGGGCGGTGCAAGGCAACGATCACGTTGTGGTATACGATGAGTACGGACCCGTACGCATGATCCGGACACACGAGTGGAAGTACGTACATCGCTATCCCTACGGCCCGCACGAATTGTACCACCTAAGCGAGGACCCCGCCGAACGTGTCAACCTTGTGGAACAGTCCGACCTCCAAGATGTTGTCGTGGCGATGAGGGCTGGGTTGCAGGATTGGTTCATCCAGTATGTAGACCCCCAGCGGGACGGGCGGCACGAGCCAGTCACTGGTCAAGGGCAGCTCGACTTGGCCGGGCCAGCAGGTCGTGGTGTGGACGCGTTTGCTCCTCCTTGGTGATGGAGGGTGAATCAGGGACATATGCGGCGCCAATAACGGGCCGCAGAAGATAAGAGGAGGCTGAATTTCGGTGTTCAAACCAGTGGAAAACGCGGTGATCCTTTTCAACGGTAAGGACGTAAGTAACTGGCATCAGCGCAACGGCCAGCCGGCCACATGGACCGTTGACGACGAGGTCATGACCGTAGCGAAAGGCGACATCCTGAGCCAAGAGACATTCCGCGACGCCTTTGTGCATCTAGAATTCCGGGTGCCAGATATGCCTGGGGCCACCGGACAAGCCAAGGGCAACAGCGGGGTCTATCTGCAGGGTCGCTATGAGATCCAGGTCCTCGACTCCTACGGCGTAGGCATTCCTGGCAAAGGAGACTGCGGAGCGATCTACAACCAGTTCGCTCCTCTGACGAACGCCTGCAAGCCCGCGATGGAGTGGCAGACCTACGACATCATCTTCCGGGCCGCCCGCGTGAACGATGCAGGTGAGGTTACCGAACCTGCCCGCATGACGCTGCTTCACAATGGCCAAGTCATCCAGAACAACGTCGTACTCATGGGTCCCACAGGCGGCGCAGTGGATCACAACGTTGGCGAACCTGGCCCGCTCCTACTGCAGGATCACGGTGACCGAGTGCAATACCGCAATGTCTGGCTGGTTCATCTGCCGCGGGCTGGATCAGATACCTACGAACCACGCTGACGACCTGCGGGCAGCGTCACACTAGGGCTAGGAGGGGCGGCCAGTGCTACCATGGGGACCTTATCTCGATGGCTACCAAGACACTGCTGACCAACTGCGGCAACACATCTGGGAACGATCGGCGAAGCAGACGGCTGCTGCACGAAACAGCCGATGCCCCCTTGACCGAGTCACCTTTGAGCGCCAACTGACCGAGCAAGAAGAGGCGTTCCTCTTTGCCCTAGGTGGCCTGCCTACGGAAAAGACACCCCTGAACGTGCAGACGACAGGTGTGCTGCATAGAGCTGAGTATGACGTCGAGAAACTGATCTATGAAAGCCTGCCGGGCTTTCACGTCACCGCTAACCTCTATCTCCCGGCCAGGTACCAGGCCTGTGCCCCTGCCGTTTTGTTCGTCTGCGGCCATGCAGAAGAGGCCAAGTCCTCGGCCAGCTACCAGCAGGTTTGCCAGGACCTCGTACGGGCGGGCTTCATCGTGCTGATCATCGATCCCCTTGGCCAGGGCGAGCGCATGTACTACTACAACCCAGAAACAGGGAAACAAGATGTGCCATGGGGCACTACAGAGCACGCGCACGTCGGTTTCCAATGCCACCTGATCGGTACGAATGTGGCCCGCTATTTCCTGTGGGATGCCATTCGGGCTGTCGACCTCTTGGTCAGCCGACCTGAGGTCGATGCGTCCCGCATAGGGGTCACTGGCAACTCCGGCGGAGGCACGCAAACAAGCCTCCTGCTTATGGCTGAGCCACGCATCGCCGCAGCCGTAAGCTGTACGTATCCCAACGACCGCCTGCTGTTCATGCAGAGCGGACAGCCCCACGATGCTGAGCAAAACTACTTCGGAGCCCTCACCCATGGCCTCAACTACAGCGACATGCTGGCCGCCCTCGCTCCCCGCCCCTTGCAGCTAGGGGCCGTGGCGAGCGATTTCTTTCCAATCGAAGGCACCCTGGCCGCATACGAGTGGCTGCAGAAGGTGTACGAGCTGTACGGAGCCCAAGACAAGCTGCGCCTGGTCATCGATGCTGGCCTGCATGCCTATAGCCCTGTACTGCGCCGCGAAGCGGTCGCCTTTTTCCGTCACCACCTCCTGGACGAGAACATTGATCTAGGGCCGAGCGTAGCTGTTGCTGCTGGCCCGGACGAATCACCTCTGGCGGCCAACGTTCCTGCCGCTGTCGAAACAGCCCCACCAAGCGTGGAGCCGTCACGTGTGCTTCATTGCACGAAAAGCGGACAGGTGGTCGCAGAGTTTGGTAGCAAGACCCGCTCTGTCTTCCAGCTGAACATAGAGGCCTGGGAGGCTCTGCAACGCGAGCGCAACTCTCCCTGTGCCGAGGAGATCCATACCGCGTTAAAGCGCATAATCCGGGCTGAACGACCCCGACCACCCCTGTGGGTGCGCCGCCTGCGGGCGGGGACACTCGATGGTGTGAACTGGCAACACGCCTACTTCTTCAGTGAGCCAAGCGTAGCGGTAGCCACCATCGAGATCACTGCCCAGGGGGCTGACGTCAACGACCCGCTAACCGTAGTGCTCTGCGAAGAGGGTACGCAAGTGGTCGACAAAGACAAGCCCTTCATCAACGCATTACTGCAACAGCACCAGCGATTGCTTGTCGTGGACCCCCGCGGCACAGGAGCCCTCGCCCCACGACCCGTCAACGCCCGTGACCCGCACAGCATCTTTGGTACAGAGCACAAGCTCAACTATGACGCCATGATGCTGAGAGACTCACTCTTCGCTATGCGCGTCTACGATGTCGAAAGAGCGATAGAGTATGCCCGGCGCATTGCCCCCTGCATCCGCGGCGTCGGCCGTGGCGTGCCAGGGCTTTATCTTCTCGCGGCCGCTGCCCTGCGCTGCGAACCGCTGGAACTCACGCTGCAGGCCCTGCCCCCCACGTGGAACAACCTAGTGAGAGAACGTCTCGTGCACCCCGATCCTCGCCTCGAGGTGTTTGGTGTTCTACGAGAGTTCGACGTACCCGATCTCCTTGAGGCACTTGAAGCTGTTGGAGGTAAGGCAAGCATAGTAACCTAGAGCTTTGCGTTTTCTGTTAGTGCTTGATACCTGACAAACAATATGTCAGTATGGTTAATGAATGGCCGCCTCACGGCATTGTGAATAGAATAATCATAGGAGGGTGAAGAATTAGATGCGAAATGGACCATCAAGAATAACTTTGACTGTGTTGATGCTATTGATAATCGGTGCAGGTGTGCCCTGTCAGGCCGCTACGCCCAAGACAACCCTCAACATAGTGGTACGCAACACTTATGAAGACCTTCCCGAACCTGTACTTCAGCGCTTTAGCGAACTGAACCCCAACGTCCAGTTTGAGTTAATCCGGGGAACCTCTTCGACAATCGACGAGAAACTCACGACAGCCCTAGCAGCCGGATTGCCACTCGACATCGTGATTAGCATGAGCATACGCGGCTGGGTGAGTTATGCAGCACAGGGTGTCTTCCGCGATCTGGGCCCCTATATCAAAGCCGACCGCCAGGAACTAGAGAGAAAAGGCGTACCAGCCTTCATTCTCGATGGTCTCAAAGTCAACGGAGTCAGTGCCTATATCCCCTACAGCATTTGGTCATCCCTGATAACCATCTACAACGCTACCTACTTCGATGAAGCAGGGCTCGTCAGACCCGCTGCTCGCTGGGATGATAGCCATTGGACCTGGAGTGAGATGATCCAGGCGGCTAGAAAACTGGTCCGCACCACGCCCGAAGGCGCCATTAATCGGCCAGGATTCCGTTTCGACCTCAATGATATTGTGATGCAGGGTGTCTCCATGGCGTGGGGGGGCGATCTGTTCCCACCGGAGACCTACCAGACGGGTATGATCAAAAAGGTCACCTTCGACACGCCCACCAACCGCCGGGCCTTGGGGCATCTGGTAGACCTCTCCGTCACCCACCGCGTGACGAACCACGCTTTGCCGCAGAGCGGGAGCCGCTCAATCAATACGGGGTTCGCAGCGATGGCTCTCATACCGGGTGGTATGATCGACCCCGCCACCTACTCGAAGGACTTCGTCTGGGGCATGGCTCCCTATCCGAAGCCCGACGAGGTAGCTAACCGCGTGGCCATGCCGTCCTGGATACGCGCCGCTGCCATCTGCGACAGAAGTGCCCATCCAGACATGGCCTGGAAGTTTATCAAGTTCATGCTGACCGATGCCTATGAACTGGGAGAGTTCGAATCTGAGGGGCGGATCCACAGCTGGAATCTCAGCCGCGGCGTCAATCCCAACACGTGGCGGAACTACGCTGCGGCCATCTCGAGAAGCCTAGAACTGGCCCATAGCCAGCCGGAGATGGTATCGTTCCTCGTGCAAGGCGTAGGCCAGTACACCCGCATTGCGGCCTCGAACGCACTCGTAGGCGGTGGCGAGACCATCCATGGCACCAAGACGCCTCTGGGGATGTACATGCTGGAAGCCTCGCAAGGAAAGATCCCATTGGAGGAAGCTCTCGGCAGAGCCGAGCAGGACGCGGGTAACGTTCTGGCCAACATCTACAGAAACATGTAACTCGCGCGCACGCAGATGCCTTGGCTGGTGCGCTGCACCAGCCAAGGCCCTATCGCGTTTGTTCAGTCATGGCTGAAACCGATACTCGTAGGCATCACTGGTCCACTCGCCGGTTTCCAGGAAGCGCGTGCAGTGGATCACTATCTCACCCGTGACTCGATCCTCCCGGGCATAGAAGTTGGAGAGAGTCAGGTTCACATGGTCCTCAGGTCCACGATCATCCACGACACAGAGCGACTCCCGCTCGAGGGCCAGGGAGTGCGGATTGACGACACCAATCACCAACGGGTACCTCGGCCTATTACCAACAGGATTCTCCTTAGAGATGTTCCCAATCCAGTAATACTGACCACTGGAATGAGGCAGAAGCTGCGAACACGAGGAGGGCGAGAAAAACCGTCCTCCGTCGGTGTATTTCCAAGGCTCTGGCGCAGACCAACTCCAACCACCGTCTTCGGAAACCGACCACCAACGATAGCCTGGCAACTCAGGTCGGCGATCGTTGCTGCCCCGCATCACCATCAGAATGCGCCCGTCAGGCATCTCTGCGATCGTAGGCTCTAGCATCCCTCGAGTTGAACGAGCCGGATCAGCTTCCACAGCCTCTGATAGATCCCATGACATGCGACTATCAGACGACCAGGTGCCGATCAGGACCGCCGAGTAGTGGTAGGTATACCCCCCACCGGGATTATAGTACTCGCCATCAGGTCCGACAGGGGTGATCTGCACTGGTATCAGTATCTTCCCTGCTCGAGTGCGGATGGGGACCATCGTAGTATCGCCGAGCATCACCGAATTCTTCCCTCGCCAAACTCCCCGAAGCGGATGCGACTCGTTATACTCCGGGCCCTCTTGTATCACTGGCGCGTCAACAGCCATGCTCTGGCCGCCATCCAGTGAGACGCAGTAATGCAATGTCCAGTTCTTCATACCCTCCATTGGGTTATCGGAGGGAAGCACACCCCTGTTGCTCAGGAAGAGCAGTGCGCCCGTCTTAGGATCGACAAATCCCGGCGATATAGAGCGACGCAGCGTACCCCCAGGTACCTGCCAGTGCGTTGCCATCTCCTCCGGAGCAGACCAAGTGGCCCCGTTGTCACTGCTAAAGCGCTGGTACCGCACGTCGGTGGTATCAGAGCGCGTCGAGTGGCCGTGCACGCTGATCAGCGCCAGACCTTCACGGCTCGTGTAGTAGGTGTACGCACCCAGGCTGACCCCGGGACGGGGGCTTTTCAGAAACAGCCTTCTTGCTAGCATCCGCCATCCATGCTAGACAACCCTCACTTCCAGAACTCATCCAGCAACTTCTGAGTATCAAACTGCATTTTCTCGACTCGCTCCGGAACAGGACGCCGATTTAGCCTAATGGCTTCAGTCAAGGCGGGGCTCAGCACTTGGCCCTGAAACTGATCCATGATAGGCGCACCAAATAGGCCCTCACTTCGACCATACGGAATGACTTGCTGGACAATCCGAGCCCAGTTTTCATCGCGATTAACAAGATCGACCACAGAACGCTGACGAAGCACTGAACGCCGGGCTGGCAGGTCCGAGATAAGACCGCGGAGGGCGACCTCCTTGCCCTGCTTCTCCGGTGAGGTCAGCCATTTGATATACTCCCACGCCGCAGCTTCGCGCTTGGGGTCACCGCTCTTAACCGCAGCCCATCCACTCCAGTGGGCATAGGTAGCAGGTTCGCCACCCGGCATGCTGAGTGCGGGTGCGATGCGCAGGTTCTCCCAAATCGGTGCGCCAAGATCCTTGGGACGGGGGATGTCCAACCAGAACCCTACTCTGCTGGAGGTGGTACGCCTAAAGGCCTCGTTTGTGTCAAAACCGAAGTTGCCGCTGTAGCCATACACTCCAGCATCGACCATTTCCCCTAAGAAAGTAAGGGCCTCACGAATACCGAGGTCTTGATCCACCACTGCCCTGCGAAAATCAGTGTCGAAGAAGCGGGCACCAGCCTGCACCCAGATAGGCAAGGCTCCTGACCATGGATGATAGGCCAAGATGCCATGCACTCTCACCTGTCCATCGCTCTCAGTGCGCTGAACTCGCTTGCCCAGGCTCCGCCAGTCTTCCCAGGTCCAGCCAAGCTTGGGCTCTGGTACTCCAGATTCGGCCAAGAGGCTGGGGTTGTAATACATGACTCCACCGCCCACGCTTGTCGGCACGGCGTACAGGCCACCTTGCCACCAAATGCCCGTCTGCGCTCCTGGAAAGGTGTCCGTGCGAATCTGTTCCAAGACGCCGTCACGCTTGGCATAGGGAGTCAGATCCACCAGAAGACCACGCGCCGCATAGCCGACCCACACATAGGTGATAGCAAAGGCGTCGGGGCCAGCCCCGGCGATAACGGACGGTATGAACCTATCAGGATAGGTACCATAGGAAATGCCCAGCACTTCTACCTCAATGTCAGGATGGAGCTTGTTGAACTCTGCCGCTAGCTCCTGGTTGATACGAAACTGGTCGCGCTCAGGAAACGATTCCCAGACAGTGATCTTGACAGGTGCCCCGCTTGCAGATCCGATCACCAACACCAAGACGAGAGAAAGGTAAGCCGTCGTTGCAACTCGCACTTTCGATGAGATCATGCTCTTCCGCTCCTCTCAGGATCTAGTGATGTGGTGCGACATCTGAGTGATCTAGTGCTTTCTGCGTGAAGCTGCCAATACCTCGTCAAGGCGGGCCTGAATCACCCGAGTGACCGCTTCCAGAGCCGCCTTGGGACTTTGTTCCAGCTGGATCACGCTGGTGCGGGCCTTGGCCAGTTCACTGGAGTAGGTGACGCTCACGGGCATTGTGGGCAGATAAGGCCGAGAGTTCGGCCCGGCAAGGACGTTAGCTACTGGTAAGTAGACGGGGTAGCGTTGCACAAAGACTCTTGCGGCCGCAATGCGTGCAGGAAAGCGGAGTTCAGGGTCCACCTGCTGACGCTCAAGCACGTATTCCAGGCTGGTGCGATAGCGGATGTACTCAAAGGCCTCCTGTGGATGCTTCGCTCCCGTGGGGATCACCAGAGTTAGCGCATTGCCCGTAGTGGCATTGGACTTCCCCAGGGTTGGGTACGGCAGGGGAATCATCTCCCACTCAAAGTCAGGCGCGTATAGAGCGAAGCGCGCAATCGCCCATGGCCCAATGAGCTGCATAGCCAACTGATCGTTGTACAAAGGACCGCCCATGTGGTAGGTTGAGCTGGTCTGAGATGCCAGAGCGTTGATGCGGGCGTAGTCGTAGCGCTCCGAATAGGAGGCCATCCAGGCAAACATACTTACGACGTTCTGCGAGTCAGCTGTCACCCGACGATTCACGGGATCCCACAATTGTGCGTCCCACGGAGCCAGCCAACTCCACGCATCGCCTAGCCACGGGACGAAACCCATGCGCTTGACACTGCCATCTGCGTCGACGAGGGTTAACCTCTTAGTAGCCTCATCTAGCTCTTCAATGGTACGCGGAGGAGTGACTCCCGCGGCACTCAACAGGGCCTTGTTTGTGTAGAGCATGTTGGCATCAACATCGTAGGTCATGGCCCACACACTTCCGTCGTAGCGCCACGAATCCCACACCAAGGGAAAAAAGTCCTTCTGCTGAATATCCGCCCTCTTGACGAAGTCATCAAGAGGCTGAATGAGCCCCCCCTCGGCGAACTCAGCCAACGAAAAAGTGGCTATGAGCGACGCGATATCAGGGGCTGCCCCTCCGGCGATGGCTACTGAGAGCTTGTTATAGTAGTCACTTGTCACGCTAACGTACTCGATCTCCACCCCCGGATGTGTGTCCTGGTACTTCTTGGCCATCCGCATGTCATTCTCCAGGGTAATACCAGTGAGCTTGTGCCACAACTGTAGTTTGGTGTTTTCCTTGGCTTGACCGACAGACGGGACCATGAGAAGCATGGCCAGAAACCCCATCACCAGTCTCATACCAGGCCTTGGGTACTTCATTCTATTCCTCCCCCTTTTCGTGCATATCTCAATCATTCCACTAATAAGCATATGCTCCTCCGTTCGGCAACGCCGAAAGTCGCCCCCATTTCGATACGAGCGGCAGGGAAGCCGACCGCAAACGTGAAACCCTGCACAGAAGAGTCCCGCCTACAGCAACACTGTGACAAGGGCTATAGCGAAGCTACGCATGGGCACAACGCCCCTGCCCGCCACGAGCTATGAAAATGAGGGGCGCTCATGTCGATGCCACAGCGAAGAGGGATTTTCGAAGGAGGCTGGCTGTGCTTACCCCTGGAATATGGACTGCCATGTATGTGGAACAAGGTCTGGACACTGCGATAAGTACGCTTCACGCACTGGGATGGAAGGCTTTTGAGTGCTCATCCGAACATGTAGAGATGATCGATGCTGACAACGACCCCCTGGCACGTATCGCCGAAACCAGGCAAGCCTTAGACGAGCTGGGCTGCGAAATGCCCCAAGCGCACGCCCTCTTGCCCGCTGATGTGGCACATCCGGACCCGCAGCGTCGTCACGAGTACATGGCGATACTCGCTCGGCACTTGCACATCTGCGCCGCCTTGGGGGTAAGGAATGTAGTCATCCATCCTGGTTCCGGGGGCGGCGGTTACACAACGCCCGAAGAGCGCAATCGCATCGTAGAGTTAAACGTCAAGAACTTCAGGCGTCTGGGAGATCAGGCTGGCGAGTTGGGCCTCAGCATTGGTATCGAAAACATGCCAGCAGCCCGCGGCGCTACGAAACGTATTGGCGTCCACCCCGATGAACTGCTCGATCTGCTCGCCCAGATGGACCATCCGGCCCTCGGGATCACCATCGATACCGACCACACCCAAGCCTCCGGGTTGGACACGGCTGATGTCATACGGCAGTTTGGGAAGCATATTATCGCTACCCACATCTCGGATAGCGACGGACGCAGCCTCTCACACCGGACTCCCGGCAATGCCACGATCGACTGGACCTCGGTTATGAAGGCCTTGCGGAATGTCGGATATAGGGGCATTTTCAATCTGGAGATCCCCGGTGAGCGCCATCGCGAACCTGCTATCGTGGAAATGAAGGTTCGCCATGCTCGCCAAGTAACGGATTGGCTGGTTAATCAAGTCAATGCAGTCTGAGAACCGATGTGAGTACCTACTACTGTGCCACGAGTTAGGAGTGATTACAGGTGCAGATCGGTGTTCTGATGACAAAGCCCGGAAACGAACCTTCCAGTGCTCGCTATGCTGGCTATGTCACTGAGATTCTGGCTCATGCTGGACTACCTTGGATCCCTGTCGATGTAGCCAAACTGGAGGAAGCGTTGCCTGAGATAGCGGTGCTGGTCTTGCCAGCTCACCGTCCTCTCGAACCCGAGCAACAGGCAGCGATCAACAGCTTTGTCCAACACGGCAACGTGCTTATCGCCTGTGGAGGCACCTCAGGTCTGGACGGCCTACTGGGCTGTCGGGACCAGGGGCCGCTGGCAGAGGCCTGGTTCCGGCCAGTAGGTGACGGCACACATGCCGTCATACAATCAATGGATGCACGTCATCCCCTGCACGCCTTCGGCGGCCGGCTAGTGGAGGCGAGCAGCGATGTCACGGTCCTCGCTGAGTGGCTGGAGGCCGCGCACTACTGTTCCGATTCGGACACATGGTCACAGGCTTCGCTGGGGCCTGCGGCGACTATCCGCAGGGCTGGAACTGGCTACGCACTGCTTATCGCGGCGGACCTCGTGCACAGTGTCGTTCGCATTCAGCAAGGCAAGCCTATTCATTTCGACGGACAGCCCGCCGCCGATGGCACAGCACCTGTCAACGATGGCATTCTCAAGACCGATGATGGCCTCGTCCTTGACTACGAGCGTGACCGAGTGCCCGTGGCAGATACACGCTTCTTCGGATACGGCATCGCCGATCAGTGGCGTGAACTGCTTATCCGTGCCGTGCTTTGGGGGCTACAGACCACGAAGACAGCGCTACCCATGCTCTGGTACTGGCCTGAGCTCACAAAGGCTGTCGGGCTCTTGTCGCACGACACCGATGGCAATGACCCTGCCCTGGCGGAGGTCTTGCTCGGAAACTTGTGTCAGCTGGGAGTGCCCTCGACGTGGTGCCTGCAATACCCGGGAGGCTATGCGCCCACCTTTTACCGACAACTCAACCGCCAGGGCTATGAGATCGCCCTCCACTATGACGCCTTCACACAGAGAGGACGCGCCTACTGGAGAGAAGACGATTTCCGCCTGCAGTTGGACTGGCTACGCGACATGGCAGGCACGCCCATTATCTCCAACAAGAATCACTATCTGCGCTGGCAGGGCCTAGACGAGTTCTTTGTCTGGCTCGAACGGGCTGGTGTTCTTTCAGACGAATCGAAGGGCCCCAGCAAAACAGGCAATACGGGCTTTCCCTTCGGTGGCTGCCACCCATGGTTTCCCGTGCACGAGCACACGCTGCGGATGATCGACGTGCTCGAGGTAAATCTGGCCACACAGGACTTGGCCCTCACCTGCCCCGCAGAGGTCGGTCCTGCAGTCGTCGATTGGGCCTTGGCTCACTATGGCGTGGCTCACTTTCTGTTTCATCCTGCACATGCCGCCAAACCACCAGTGGCAGAAGCCATGCGCTCTGTGGTCACCTATGCGCAAGGCAAGGGCATTCCCTGGTGGACGAATAACCAGATCCAAGACTGGGAGCGACGACGTCGCCAAGTTAGCATGCGCCTCAGCGAAGGTTCTGGTGTTCCCGCCTGGACAGTAGAGGCCACACAGGCCATGCCCGGAGCCACGCTCCTGTGGTTCGGTTCACAACCACCCAGTGTAGCCGGCACCAAGAAGAGCTGTGAGATCGAGGTCTACGGCTTCAAGGCCTCAGCCTTTGTGGTGGACCTAGAAGCAGGCCAGGAACTGGTCGTGAAAGCGTAACTAAGACTTGGCACACCTCTTGCGGGTCCCGGACAACACCGAGACCCGCTTTGCCCTGAGATGGGCATCACAACCGCTCGCAAGCCCCAGCTAAAATGCCAGACTCACAATGGCTCCTACCAGACCCGCCTCAAGCCATATTCCTTGCCACATCTTCTTGGCTCGACCGTGCGGCAAAGTGCCATCGTGACTGGGGAAGCGTGACTTGCCTTTCCAACCGAGCCGCCGCAGCACATGCGGTAGATCGGGCAAAACACCGCCCGCAGCTCCCGCAATGAGGCGCCAATCGCCGGTGCGGCTGAACTCCTGTTTGATGAAGGCTCCCGCAGCGACCAGAAGCGCAACCTGAGTGACCTCGTTATACTCCCAATGAGGCATGGCATCGAGCAAAGTGTGACTAGCCAATCCCACTGCGAAAGCACCTTCCACACTGCCCGTCGTAGGACCAAGAGCGGCGCCCACCAGGGCATGACCGCCACCGCTAGACGCGGATACCGAAGGGGCTGAACACCCCAGAATAGAGATCACACAGAGCAGGCTATGCACGACTAGCCAATGCCGCTTGCAAGCCATCAGATGCCTCCTGTACACCCCTCGTCACTCCAGATGCGGCGAATAAACTCCACTGCCTGAGCTACGCCTGTACGATCAGGGGCCTCACCCGAGTATTCGATAGTCAGATAACCACAGTAGCCCTGGCGACACAGATAGCGCAGAATCTGCTCAGTACCGACCTCGCCCTCCCCTAAGAGCGTGCCGACATATACCTGATCAGGCTGGCCAGGCACGGGAAATCCCTTATGATCGGATGCAGACACCGCCTTGAAGTCCTTGAGGTGCATGTGCACCACTCGGGGATAGAGCCGTTCGAGTGCTGCCAGAGGATTCTCTCCTGCTAGGAGGAAGTTGCCGTCATCGACAGTAAACGATAGCAAAGGTGCCTGCTCCAGAAAACGTACCATCTGTGACAGACGGCCCCGAAACTGTGCCAACCCCCCATGGTTCTCGGTGGTAACGATCACGCCCACCTGCTGCCCATACTGTGCCACCACACGCAGGGCCTCGCCAATGCGCTCCCGCGCCCGATCGTCAGCGATATCCGCCTTCGGCGACCCTGTACTCAGCATGACCTTCGAGGCGCCGAGCCGCTTGCCGCGGTCAATTTCGTCTCGCATCTCTTGCACGGCCCGCCGAAAGCGTGCCTCATCTTCGGTCACGAAGTCCTTACTAATGATGTACGTGGGAAAATCAAGTTGATGCTGCGCCAGTAACTCGCGAACCGCCTCCTCGCCCAAACGCGCCACGTCGCTATTGGAGATTTCGACTCCATCCGCGCCGAGCTCCGCACAGGCAGCGAAAAAACCGGGCAGCGACATGGAACCGCTGCGCATATCACGAGCGAATGAATAGGGCATTACCGAAATCTGCATGAACAGCCCACTCCTTCATAAGTCCCTCTACGCTAGAGGCCATCGACATGAGCGCCCTTTATAGTCATTGCTCGTGGTGAGCGGCCTAGGGTGCCCATGCGCTGACTCCCTTTGATAATGCTCGCCTAGCGATGTATTCCCCTCGGGCGCTTCTGCCCCTGCAAGCTCAAATAGCCCAAAGGAGGTGCATGGATCCCGCTAGATTTGCTCACGCTGGCTCACTAGCGGTGTGTGACACCCCTCCTGGCCACTCGGGGTCATTGCCGGGCACCGTGGCTGGCTACGTGCGCGTGAGCCCTCCCGATGTTCCGCGGGCCTACTCACGTCATCTTAGAGCCTTATGCCGAACACGGCCTGGCCAGTCTGCAGGTGTTCCGCCGGCGCGTAGTCGTGAAAGGCCAGCCGGAAATGCATGATCTCTATGTCTTCGGGACCGTGCCCGCTTAGAATCAGCTTGTACCAACCGTCAGGTGAGCCGTCTGACACCTCCACATCATATGGCACGCTGAGCCATCGCTCCCCGTCGGCCGTGACGGCAAGATCGACCGAACTGGCAACGTCCTGGGTTCGGGAGTAGATGGTGATGGCAAACTCCCGCAGTATCGGAGTGTCCCAGACCAGGTACTCCGCCGTATCTGCCTTTCGCACCATGCGACTGGCATCTCCGAAAAGGCTCTCAGGTGCATCGGTGTACGCCCAGCCTTCTGACTCTAGGGCCGTCTTGCGTCTGTCGAGGACGCCGAACCAGCCGCCCTCCATAGGAGGATCAAAGTGGTCGGTTAGCTTACCTCTGTTACGGACGGAGAAGCCGCGAGACTGGGTAATTGATTGGCCATCCTCGTCCGTAGCTCTCACGACCAACTCGTACTGGCCATCTCCAAATTGGTACGTATCGATGCTGCAGCTATTCGCGGGCGGTGCGTCCGTGCCGCTGCAGATGACCCTCCCGTCCATCTCAACAGAGAACTCCCGCATGGTCACATCCGCGTATCTTTCAATGCGCACATCTACAGGCACTTCGCCGCTCAGGATCCACTTCTGGGGCCAGCCGATGTTGACGTGCCACTTCTGTCTAGACTGCAGCCTATCGGCCCAGGTTGCCTCTGCCAGCATCTCGTCTGATAGGGCAGCCGCCTCATCCATGTCGTAGTACTCGCGATCGACTCTGGTTACCGCTTGCAGACGAGGTCCATATAGCACCTTGGCATCTGGGTAGACTTCGCGGATGACGCGCACATCAAAGAATAGGTGATGCCACTCGCCATCGTCGATCAGCGCGCATTGCCCAGCTCGTGGCAGTGCCTGGTCGAGGGCAACAGCGGGGCTGACAGCCACATAGGCCCGGAGATCCTCTTCGGTCGGCGAAAACGCCTGCAGGTAGAGCGCCACTGGTGTTCCCGGCGACACCCGGTAGCGCACGTAGCCAGTGGGACGCTGGTCGATGTCCCAATGAGCAGATGAGCCCCTCACCACAACGGGCACCGAGTGGCCGTCTTCCAGCTTGATGATAAACGCTCCGTTTTCTAGGGCTCTCGTCATCTTGGCCGGGTCCACGCTGACTGTGAATGTGGTCGCCGCGTCGCTTGTGAGGATCCCGCTCGCTGGCTCAACCTGCAGCCAATCGAAGGTGTCGTTCTTCTTGATCGTGAAGCCCTGCTCGCCGCCGCTCAGCGCTCCAACCTGTAGCGTGACTACCTCAGGCGATCCGTCCCAGACCTTGACGCGCTGTTTGTCGATCTTGGCATCTAACGGTCGCCAAGGCATCATTGCGCTTTGCCCAGACTCAAACGCACCCATGTCAGGCGCCACTCCACTGTAGGTGTCGGAGAAGTTCGCTAACACCTGGCCAGCATCTACACCTAGGCTACCTGGCTTTGGTCTGAAGTCCCCATACGCTTGGCCTTCGAGAGCTGGCACGCCAGAGATCCCGTGAGCTTCGGACCCCGAAACAACATTAACACGGCCTTGGCCATCCGGAGCAGCAGTGTTACCTATCAGATCGAAGTCAAAGTCATTCTCTTTCAGACCCAAACCATCACTCAGGGAGTACCGGCGTGCCTCAGAACTGACGAGCACGTTGTTTCTGCTTGTCGCCAGGTAGCGGCCTCGATCAGGCGAAGGCTCGTTGCCGAAGCCGACGGCGTTGATGCCATGCCCCTTGCCGTACATGGTGTTATGGAAGAAAAAGTGCCTACCCCGCGAGTGTTCATTCCCGCCACCGTTCTTGACGGCTGACCCTACCGCGCCCGTTTCGTCCCCCAGATTGGCAATGAGGTTGCGGTAGATATAAGACGGGCCGAGTCTGTTGGGGGCCGTACTGATGCCGCACAAGAATCCTTCTATTCTATTACCGAAGAAGCGAACATTCATCTGTCCGCCGTCAAGCTCAATGCCATCGTCGTTTCCGTACAGGAATAGGTTGCCGTAGATGTCACTATCGCGGGAGAAACTTCCGTCATCGCACCCGTTACATCCGCCCTCAATCGCATCGTTCCAACGGTGATCGTCGCTACCGATAAAATCGTTGTAACGCACTACGATGTCACCGCCGCCCAACCGGCTGTGTACATACATGGCCTCGGGCCCAGTGGGATGCGACGATTCCCAGGTTGGTCCAGCCCACGCGTTGGCTGTATTGCGAGGGTCGTGGATGTAATTGCGCTCGACAACGATCCGGCCGGCATCCCATATTCGGATCCCGGCGTCATAGTTGATCACACTGCCGCGTTCATCGTGGTACTGGCCAGTTTCTGGGTTCTGATCCCCCAGTCGCCCGTAGCCAGCGATATCGCAGTTAACCACCCAGACATGCTCCGAGTTGGTGATGTTGATCCCGTGGCGCCTGCCGCCTCGCACTATCAGGTTCTCAAGGATAAGGTAGCGAGAGTTCGTCACCACGACCGCCTCATCTGGGAGGTACTCTCCGTCGATTACCGTGGTGCCATTTCCGACAATCTTGATCCATCCATCCTCTTCGCCAATCCACCTGTCGAGCACCAGCTTGCCGCCTGAATAAACCTCGTCGATGCGCACAACCCGGGAAACCTCTGGCTGGCCACTCCAAGTGGTGAAAGAGGTTTCGTGTACCTCGCTTGTTGCGCCACCTGCGTGCAATGTGACCTGCAAGTCGTAGGTGGTAGCCTCCTTCAAGCCAACAATGCTGCCCCTGAACTGGTTCTGGCTAGGTGCGTGGACGGGCGGGTAGGCTTTCCTCCAATCGTGGGTCCCATGCCTACGGTAGGCCATGTCGACCTGGGCGACCCCTTCCGCGGCGTCGATGTAAACGCTTGCGGATTCGAAAGTGGTCACAACAGTTACCCTCTCATGTGGCGTCTATAGCCCCAACGGTTGATGACACGACCATAAGAAACCCGAGCACAGGGAAGAAACCGAGTCGTAGCCTGCAACACACCACGGACAGCAACTCACATGCCTCCCATCCGACCCGCCGTCCACTCTCTCAGGCGCAGCTCAAGCTGGGCCGCGCCCCCCCGCGCAAGCTCCTGAATCAGCTGAAGCTCGTCAAAAGAAGCATAGAGGGCGTGGCGCCAGCGCGTGTATCCGAAGGGCAACTCTGCCTGTGCATGCCACTGGACAAGCAACTCCTCGAGCGCTTGCACCCCTTGTTTCGTAGCCTCATACCAACTGACCTCGGCCTGACGAGCGATCCAGGTCTCGATCGAAAGCCCATCCCGTTGAGGATCCAGATAGCCCCTGGCCACCGGATCGACTGACACCCATTGGGCAGCCCGCTCAATGGACCGCCACACCTCTTCTGGGCGCAACCACCATCCACCGTGAACACCCGCTAGCAAGCGAATCACTCGCGGCGCTAGATCCCTGAGTATGCACTCGGCAAGGACTATCACATGATGGCCAACGCCCTGGTCTGAGTCGAGGTCGTGTTCGGCGTCCCAGGTCAGAAGCTTGAGCTTGGCCCAATCGTGCAAGATGATTGCCGCGACGAGCGCATCCCGGTCGCACTCAGCGCCCTTGATGCGCTGCGCCTGCTCTCTTAAGTGAAGTGCTGCCTGCAGGTTTAGAGCCGTATGCAGCGCCCATCCTCCCGGATAGCAGTGATGGCTAGAAAGAGCAGCTCCGGGGGCCGCCCACGTGGGGTCATAGGGTAAGCTAGCGGCAAGCTTGGCCAGACTCGTCTGTTGGGCCGCTGTATGCGGCACACTGGCTACCGGATCACTGAGCAGGAGCGCGCGTGAGGCCGCCAACGTACTGTGCGTACCCTGTTCGAGCCGGGCATCCTGACAGCCCGCTGCCATCAGCATGGCACCAACCGTAGCTCGCAGATGCTCGTCGCTGATCGAAAGGACTGTACTGAGAACGAAATCCCTAGCCCTAGCCACTCTGTCGGAGCGCTGTGCCATCTGCCACGGCGTCTGAAAAAACCGAAGCCCTTGATCCTCCACAACTGCAGCTCCTTAGCTATGCCAGGCGCCCAACCTAGTCTAACTCTCGGCGGATAATCTGTACCGCCCGAGTGAGATTATCGGGACGCCCACCTAAGGTACACAGATCACGCAAAGAGATCTCGAGTGTGCAGCCTGTGGCTGCCTGCACGCTGCGGCGGATATGCTGAGCATAGGCCTCTTCATCGAGATCGCTTGTCACCGCCAGGTAGTTGGGACTTGGCTTACGACAGTAGATGACACGGGTGCCACGGAGGTATTCGCCCATCGCCTCTTCATTGCACCACGGAGAAACCGATACCTTTCGCAGGTGGGGCAACGTCCGCAACCAGGGCTCCCAGACCTCATGAACCGGCTCACAGCAACCATAGTAGATAAGACCAAACTCCCGAGCCAGATCGTGGAAGTAGGGGGCGACGAACTCCCCATACATGGCGGGCGCGACACCCACCATCTCTTGGGCGTTCATGTTGAACCACAGATCCTGAGCGCGAACCTGACCAGTTCGCTTGCACTCCTCGCTTGGCAACGCATCGGTGAAACCATAGCTCCCTGAGCCCGCATAGTCGTTATCGTTATTTAGCGTCAACAGGCCTTCAGACTCTTGCCAGCGGATCCAGGCCAGCAGATCGTCCTTGAGAAAGGCCATCATGCGGTGGAACTCCTCCGGATAGTCGAGCATCGAATAGAGCATGTTCTCCATGCCCATCAGTCGCAGTGCCCGGCCAACTAACGCCCCAACCCACGCCAGGCTCGTGTTCTTCACCACTACAAACAGAATGTCGCCCAGCACGTCCTCCGCAAACGCTCTCCACGCAGCCGTTGCTACGCGGTCTACGCCCCAGGCCGACGGCTGTAACAAGTGGAAGTCTTGCCGCAGGTCCTTGATGGGAGGATCCCAGTGGTAGCCCCATTCCCTACCGGAGAGATCCCTTGCTCGGGTGTTAGGGATGTCCAGGTTACACAGCCTACACCATACACGCTGCGTTACAGAGAAGAAATCAGGGACGACTTTGTCATCATCCACGATCTCGTGGTTGCTGATCCAAAAGAGCAGTTGACTCTCGATGGCTCGCGCCGCTGGAGAAACACAACGAAGGGCAGGAAACATCTCTAGCTGGGCATCTCCTGGTACGTCAACCACCACGATAGGCGGGCCGCCACGACCGGCATTGTGTTCCTGCCAGGCTTGGCGACGCTGCTCCATGATCGGTAGAGCAGCGTATTCCCGCTGCTTTCTCGCCAGCTCTCGCAGATAGGCTCTCTCCCGCGGTTCAAGCGTCAAAGTGGCCATGTGTCCCAGTACCCCCCAGCACTCACAGACCTACTGGCGATGTATTCCCCGCTGAACCATGGAGCCCTGCAAACATGGACAGCAGGAACCGGCGAGGATGTGACCGCTCCACAGAGGCCATCGCTTCGTCGTAGCGTTTACGCGCCTTGTCGGCTTCGCGAGATTTGTCGGTGAGCTGGCGAGATAGCAGAAGTCCGTTGTGTGCCGTAGTACTTACGGCTGGCGACACGCCACCCGATGTAATCGTCACGGGTCCTTATTCGCCCTTTCAAGAGGCCTCCCTGGGGTTATTGGAGCCACTAGATCGCTACTTGGCTCGCTGGAAGTACACATCCCGTTTCCCAACAGGACGGTGGGACGTTCTGAGCTGGCAAGGCCAAGTTGTGGCAGTTCCGCAGAGCCTGGATCTGCGCGGCATCGGCTATAACAAGCGGCTCTATGCTGAATCAGGTCTCGATCCAGAGAGACCGCCCTCGAGCTGGGAGGAGTTGTCTCAATACACAAAGCGACTTACCCGCACCGAGGGTGGCAGGGTAACCGTACGTGGATATTGGTGCCACACTACGACTGGTGGTGTGGCGCAGCAGCTCTACTGGTTTATGCGCCAGGCTGGCCTGTCTGAGGTCACTAACGAAGGCACGTCGAATCTTCTGCATCCAGAAGCACACGAAGCCCTACAGGCATCCTTAGAGCTTTGGGACGCCGGGCAGAACAGCATGCCTGCTTCGGGAAGAAACGACTTTACGCTAGGCCAGGTCGCTATGCAGTACCTTTCCC
The DNA here is from genome assembly GCA_050951545.1 of Limnochordia bacterium. GTDB lineage: Bacteria > Bacillota > Limnochordia > DTU080 > DTU080 > DTU080. Next base: position 387,915 of record JBMNJG010000005.1, read on the forward strand.
CACCCAACCTGTCTTGGCTGCAGGATTCTGGTATGATGTCGATCTCCAACGTCGGCTTGTTCGCTCCGCGTCGTAGCCCAGACAGCGTGCCAGTCGGAGATCACTAATCCCCTGGACAAGAAACTCGCTGCGCGAGTTGGCGGGGTGACCTTTGAGAACGTCTTTGTCACCGATGACAAAGAACGGCCCGTTGTAGCAGGCATCTCGCTGAATCCACATGCACTCGAGGCATTCGCCAGCATTACAGGCGAGATCCAGGTGAATAACCCCGACGGTGCATTGGCTGAATGGGCTGGCCCGCTTGATCACGTCGAACTTGAGTTGAAGCCTACGGTGGCGCCGATTACGCTGTACGAAGAACTTCAACAGCGACATGAAAAGGCAAAGGCCGATGCCCGAAGGACGGCCTATAGCTGGCCCACAGTCAAGTTCGATGATCTCGGAACAACTGACCAACCAGTGGTGACTGGTCTGTTAGATGCACGCATCACTCTCGCGCATGCCGAACCCAGTGCCGTCAAGAGCGTGGAGATTGTGTTTGATGGCTCGCCAGTCTATTCTGCATCAGCTCTGCCCGCTGAGGGTGAGGTGATGATTGAAACTCGGCGATTGCCGGATGGCAGACATATGCTTGAAGCCAGGGTTGCGCTCCATGATGAGCAGCGAGGGCTGCTTACAGGACCGATCACAGAAAAGGCTGCCTTCGTGACGCGTCATTTCTGGGATCTGTATGATGATTTCACAGCGCCTATCGGTACCGGCTGGTTTGCAGGCTTTGAGTTCTCCAAGACTTGTGCTGCATCTGCTGGATGGGAGTACTCTAGCGGTCGAGAGGAGGAGTTCCTTGGTGACGGCAGCCGCAGGGTGCGACCGAGCAACAGCACCGAACACTTGGCCTGGGAGACTCCCCTGCTGAGCGAGTACAAACTTGCGCTGTACGCGAAAGAAATCGCCATCAGTTCCGTCATCTGGGTTGCCAGGATTTCGTCCCCCCCCCCTGACGCGACAGACATGCCGAACATACAAAAGAGGAGTAGCCATCCATTCGATGGCCGCTCCTCCTTCCAGATAACATCCGCCAGTTCCCACCTCTCGCCCCAACCAAGGGCACACTTTCTACCGACGCGGCTTTAGCCCCAAGACTTCTATGACCTGTCGGTTGACCAGCCCTTCTGGTATCCGACCCTGAAGCACATCCACCACGTTTTGAGCCACCCGCTTGGGCAGCTCAGCAATAGCAGTAGTCGACTGGTACGCAATCAACGGGGTCAGTATCACGGACGGGTGAGCGCGCAGCCGGGCCAGAGCGCTATCTCTGGCTGCCATCTGCTCTGCGGTTTCCTTCACGCGCGCTTTGAACACTGGCGTATGCTCGCCCTCCAGCACATCCAGACAGGCACCACAGATGAGTTCCTCATCCAAAGCTTGCACGAGAGCCTCTGTGGAGATAATCGACCCCCGGGCGGTATTGACGATCAGAGGTCTCTTCTCCATGGCCCGAAAGGCAGCCTCGTCGAAGAGATGGTAGGTCTCGCGAGTAAGAGCCGTGTGGATCGATATCACATCGGACTGTGCGAGCAAGGTGCCGAATTCGACCTGTTCCACGCCGTGGGCCGCAAAGACCTCGGGGGTCACATAGGGATCGTAGACAAGCACCCGCATACCTAGCGCCTTCAACTTGGGCGCCAGATTCCGTCCGATACCACCAAAACCGCACAGCCCCACCACAAGTGTGCTCAGGCGCCGCAAGTCACTTGGCAGACGCCGGGGATCGTTTGCTTGCCTCAAGCGATCATAATGCACGATGCGCCGGTGCCAAGAGACGATGAAGGCCAAGGCATGGTCAGCCACATCCGCTTCACCATACCCACGGGGCACAACCACGGCAATCCCTAAGTCGGTGCAGGCCTCGACATCGATATTGTCATAGCCCAGCCCATATCTACCGATGACACGACACTGCGTGAACCTGCTAAGAAAACCGCGATCGGCCGCTTGCGAAAGCAGAAGTGCATCGGCACTGAAGACACGTTCGGGAATACCATCCTGGAGCTCCTCTGCGCCAACAGGGTCAATCATGACTCCAGCCTTGCCAAAGATCTCTCGTTCGATATCACCCGGACGCCGGCGCAACATGGCTACTCTAAGAGCGCACATCCTTGATCACCTCAATTATGACGCATTCTATGTGTCGCTCTTAGGCGTTCCACGGTCCCTGAGCATACGACTGTACTATGGAGGCGGCCCCGCGGCTGACACACCCGCCATCGGACCCAACAGTGACAAAGAGAAATCCGGCTTCTAGCCACTGGCTCTGGCGCCCTGGCCCGCAAATGCCGGGTATTTTGCCCGTCTGCCGACAGGCCTCTAGCACCTGCAGAATGGCCTTCTCGTGAACGGGATGCCCTTCTTCAACCTCCAGCGACAATGCCAAGTCTGAGGGGCCTATCCAGCAACCATCGACACCGTCTACGGCCAGGATCTCAGCCGCGCGCTCCACGCCCAGGCGGGTCTCAATCTGCACTGCCACAAAGATCTCTTCGTTAATCCCATCATTACCCACTGACT